>NZ_SOMN01000002.1 GCF_004564235.1 Cohnella luojiensis | reverse complement strand
AACAAGAGATGTTTGAGTATATTGAGCTTTTCTACAACCGTAAGAGAATCCATGGTTCATTGGGTTACGTATCACCTTTACGTTTCGAAGCCCTTTACTACAGTAACATTAGTTAAATTCTCTTATTAAGTGTCCACTTTCTTGACAGAGGTCCATTCCTGCCGTTAACCGTTCCGCCGGCTTGCCTAACTCCAACCGTAACGGCAATTTCTGCCGTTAACCGTTCCGTCGGCTTGCCTAACTCCAATCGTAACGGCAATTCCTGCCGTTAACCGTTCCGCCGGCTTGCCTAATTCCAATCGTAACGGCAATTCCTGCCGTTAACCGTTCCGCCGGCTTGCCTAATTCCAATCGTAACGGCAATTCCTGTAGTTAACCGTTCCGCCGGTTGCCTAACTCCAATCGTAACGGCAATTCTGATAGGGGAACAAAAAGAAGCCTTATATCTCAAGGCTTCTCGATTTGTATGTATGGTGCGCGGGTCTTAGTTGCCATGTTTTTCGCTTGGCGGTCTTTCATCGAACGCCCCCGTTGTTGGCGCCACGGGGGGATCAATGTTCTCAGGTTCATGTTCTCTCGTTTCGTGAAGATCCGTTGCTCCCGCCATATGAGTACGAAGATCTCTTAGTTCCTCGTTAGTCTCGGTCTGATCCATAGTATCAACTCCTTTTGTCCTCCATTTTCCTGTTTTATCTTTTCTCAGGAAGAAATATTTATTCCCCCGCTCTTTTGTTAATAGGAAAAATTATCATTACTAAAAGTTAGGCATATGGTATCCCATAAACAAAACAGCTTAATGGACTTCAAAATGAATTTCCCCCACGTCAATGACCCTACACTCCGGGGATTATATGCAGAAGCCATTAAGGGATTTGAAATGAATCTGAAAGAGCTGCTTCCGTATTTTCAATTGGCTCCTGTCCCAACCCGAAACGCATCCCCTGAAGATCTTACGGCATTTTTCGCAGCACATTTACTTATCTGTGCAAAGACGTCTGTTCGTAATTATGCGATTGCAATAGCCGAAACTGCAACGCCATCTTTAAGAGCCACATTAACAAAACAGCTTGTTAAGATGATTCAGCTCCATAGTAAAGTGTTTTATTTCATGCTTGAGCGCGGTTTATATCCGTCTTATAATTTAGAACAGCTTCTTGCCAATGATGCTAAGAATGCTCAAATGGCAATTCAGATGTAAATTCAGGATAGATATTTCCCGTTGCATTTAAAGAGCGCCACAATCCTTTGCGATCTTCATAGCCTTTTCGCCGTTCTCTTCTTGTACGATTGCGGTCAGAATAATATCTACCCCGGAGACCATATTGCCAGCTCCTCCGGAACTTATACCGCTTGCGCTTGTACTAGTCGCAGCCAAAATTCCGGCATCCCTTCCGAAGTTTCCGCCAAGAGTCAGCGAACCCAAACTCGGTACATCGCCTGTTATTGGATTTAACGGGTCGGAACCGTCGCCGGGATATCCATCGAATCGATCAATAGCCGACTCAATCACTTCAAATTCACTTTTCATTTGTTCCAAGGCTTTACTTGCTTGTTCGGGGGAATTGAAATAAACGATTATCGGTTTTTCTGGCATATCAGGAATCTCCTTCGTATCTAGTCTGTATTCACCTGAATTAGCCTACCCGATAAGGAATGAAGTATTCAGAATTCAAGATATCATGACAAGCTTATAGAGTTTGTCGTTGTTCCACCAATTACCTAATGAATTCGATATACGAATCGTATATCATAGGATATAGAGGAACTTGCAAATATTTATGTTTGCACTTTTCTTCATAACCTTTTTTTCCTCCTTGGAGCCACACCCAGTGGCTCCTTTTTTGCATTAGAGTTCACGGAATGCGTGGCTCGGTTAATAAAAGAAAATTATAGCTAATTCTCCAATACATCAAGACAAACCGTGTGCAGCTCTATCCTGCCGCGATGGACGCACACCTTCACGATAGACTCCTCCGCAGGAATTAACGATGCGATGATAGTCTTTGAGACGTTTACCCCAGCGGATAGCTCCGTCTGAGCGATCTCGCGCCCGTCCTGCTGAACGGATACCCATGCATCTGCGCGGCATTGGAGTTCCAGCCCAACGGTGCAACCTTCACCGATGGCATTAAAGGTGTAGGAGGCGAATTCACCTTCTTCCAGCTCCAGTGCAAGCAAATCCCATCCGCTGTCGAACACAAACTTTTTCTTCTGCGGCGTATCGGTGATTGGGTTAATGCGCATCTCGGTTTGTGTACGGTAGGCATAGATGTTGCCCTCGTCGCGCAGACCGCTGAAGGACACTCCTTTGCCGGGAAACTCGTCGAAATCCGTACCCCGTACACGACAACCCGGTTGGCGGAACGCCGCATGAGTCATTATTTAACCGATTCATACCACGCGTTGACTTCCCTTGTCAGTTGGTCGCCGCCTGAAGCTTTCCACTGCTTAACGAAATCGCCGAATACATTGACCGGAAGCTGTCCGTAAATCATTTTGGAGAATGCCTCTCTTTCCATTTGAAACAGCAATTCTCCTTTCAACTTCGTTGTCTCTGTCGCTTCACCATCATATAAATTCGCGAAATGAATCCCTTGTTTATCATAGTCCAATACGATTGAAGCAGCTTCGATTTCTTCTACGGTCCGTTTGGCCTTCACTTGTTTCTCGAAGGGGGTGACCGGTTCTTCCTTAGCAAGTTTGGCTAAAGTCTCAATCATCAAGTCGGGAATGCGGGCCCCTTCGTAGGTCAAAGAGTAATCCATTGGGCTGACAAACTCGGGAGTATCTTTGACCAATTGACCATCCACGATATTATAGTCGTAGCCTTCTGCAAAGCCGTATTCGAATTCTGAACCTGCTGCAGGGTTGGCGTAATGCTCAAGCAAATAATTGTAATAATAAAAGTATGCTTCCGGGTGTTTGCTATCTTTATTTATAAGAATGGTTCCATTAACCGGGGCCGAGCCTCCTGCACGCACTCCTCTTTTCCCATCCGGTCCCGCCGGTACGGGATAGGCTTTATATTTCGCTCCTGCAACCGTTTGCTTCAATAACGGCAGCGGCCAATCCGGCATCCAGTGCGGACCGGCAATAATTCCAGCTTTGCCGGAGGTGAATAACTCGGAAGCTTTGGTTTCATCCCACATACTGGCTTCCCGAGCAATATAACCTTTTTTTATCCATTCGTTTAATTTCGATAAGGCCAGCTTGGCCCCAGGTTGTATGGAGCCGTATACGAGCTTGTCCCCTTCTTTATTCCATTGACTGTTAATAGCGCCATACGCTCCGAACAACCAACTCAAATCCGACATCCACGTATTGAGCTGCATCCGTAAAGTAACCGCTATTCCATAAGTATCATTCTTTCCATTGCCGTCCGGATCCTGATTGGTGAATACGTCCATGATCTTTTCCAAATCAGCAATGGTTTTCGGCGCTTTCAACCCGAAGCTCTCCATCCAATCCTCGCGCATCCACAAAACGGATTCTGTGTTCATGGAATAATCAAGAAGCGGCAACCCGTACTTCTTACCGTCTCTTGTCACGCTGTACCACATGGACGGATACTTTTCAGCCGCATCCTTCCAGATCGGACTTGCAAATTGTTCGAACAGATCGTCAATGGGCATAAATCGGCCGGAATCCAGCAGTTGATTCAACGTTTCATAAGAACCGCGATAAGCAATAATATCGGGCAGTTCTTCATCGGCAGAGATGGATAGCTTTAGTTTTTTAGCGAAAGCATCGTTCTCATCGGTTACGACCCATAATGTTTTTAACTTAATTCCGAGAGTTTCCTGCAACCAGCTTGTAAAAACGTTATGATCCCAATTCTCGCCTTTAATAAATTTCGTAGAAGCCGAATTGTGCTTAACGACTCTAGTTATTGTGATTGGCGGGTCGTATTTTCCGTTAATCCAATGGCTCTCATTAATCTCAACATTTGTTGTAATGAGGTTTTTGGAGTTGCTTTTGATCCACTGAAATCCAACGATTCCACATAACACAGCGACGATCAGGACGAATACAGCGGTTTTCTTCATCTCTATTCACCTCTTAGAACATCGCGATATTCTTGCGGTGTCATTCCATAATCTTTGCGGAACTGTTTGATAAAGTAAGTCGTGTTGGACAGTCCGATGAGTTTTCCGATTTCATAAACTCTATTTTCTGTTTGTTTTAACAAAAGTGCGGCTTTCTCCATCCTTAGGCGTTGCACATACTGATTGATGCCCTCCCCAGTCTCCATCTTGTACACTTTAGACAAGTATGCCGGGTGCAAGTAAACCTGTTCCCCCAGCGTCTGTAACGAAACGTCCCCTGCAAGGTTATTCTCGATATACCGTTGTACTCTATGTACGATTTGACTACGGTTGTCTTTCATTTCAGTAAGAGATTCATCACGCAGCTGCCGAAGCATCTTTATCGATAAATCCATTAATTGAACCGTGTTGCGATAATAATTGCCATCGATCAGATGATCCAGTTCGCTCCCTAAAAAATCCGATATTTTTTTCCCGTTTCGATGCAAGATGTAAGTGAAGGCATTGTAAATATGAAAATATACCTCTATTAAATTGTCTCGGGTTGCATATTTGTCGTTGGAGAATTGATCGAATATTGATCTTAGCTTGAGTTCCCCCTCCTGCCATCTTCCTGTCTCCAGGAGCTGCGACAATACAGGCGGTTCATAGAGCGAAGAAATTGGCTGAATATCCTTCTCTGTCGAGAAGCTTGATAATTTCATATAGAAACTATTGTCTCTACCGATTTGTTGACGATACATAAGCAACATTTCATGATATGTGCTCGAGAGACGGTTTGGAAAAACCTCCCATCCGCCCACTAATATCGTTACCTGACCCTTCAGAAAAACCTTTACATTATGTTGTATACGAGAGAATAGGTTGTCTACATATTCATTCTCGTTTAGATACAGTAAGGTTAGATAACGTCCTTGCTCCGCTTCATCCCATTTCCACTTCATTAAGAAAACATGATAATCGTACTCATCCTTACTGTACCAAACATCAGCGGTTTGCCCTAATATTTCCTCCACAATGTTATAAACGGCATACTCAAGCAAATGTCTGCTGCCTAAATCAAATGATTGGAAACCCTCTTCCAATCGCATCATAAACATATGATATCGATCTCCAAATACGATCGGTACTTGCAGGAGTTCCAGCTTCCGTTCCCAAACTGTTTGAGGATATTTACGTCCCTGCAATAATTCAAGGAGCAGGTTTCCTTTTAACAACGACAAATTATCTTTAATAGCACGGACTGCTTGTTCATTCGAGCTAATCTCCAGCCACTCAGATTGAATCTGCTTGACTAGTATACTTATTTTGTCGATGACTTCTTCATTCAGTACAGGCTTGAGCAAATACTCGACCGTTTGCAATTGTATCGCTTTTTGAGCAAATTCAAACTCCGCATAGCCGGACAAAATCAAACACTTCGTTCTCGGCCATATCTTTCTGACTTCCTCGATCATTTCGAGCCCGTTCATCTTCGGCATATGAATATCCGTGATGATGATATCGACTGGATTCTCCTTTAACGTTGTAAGGGCTTCCATTGCAGAATAAGCTTTGTGCACTTTGTTAATCCCCAAAGCTGCCCAATCGATTGTATCCGCTAAACTATCAACTGCATGAGGCTCATCATCTACGATCATCAATCCCATCATGGGTGCTCACCACGCTTTCAACGTCTTTCCAATAAAGGATCACTTTAAGTCCGCCTGATTCCGAAGAGGATACCTTTATTCCTGCGTCATCGCCAAAATGCATCAGTAAACGTTTATGTACATTCCGTAGACCGGTTCCGATATCCCCGCCAATCGGTTGTTGCAACTGACTCATCAGAACCTCAATTTCTTCATCCGTCATTCCAACGCCGTTATCTTCTACAACGACCCGAATCTCGCCGTTTTCTTTATCCGCTCGAATCCATAAACGACCGTGTTCGCCCGTTTTTTCCACGCCATGTTTAACGGCATTCTCAACGATCGGTTGGATTAGCAGCTTAGGAATCATAATGGATTTGATAGAGTCCGGAATATCGTATTCCATATCAATCTGCACGAATCGCATTTGAATGATTTTCAAATAGTGCAGGGTAAATTCCATCTCAATGCTGAGAGGAACGGTTTCCGTTTCTATGCGGGTAACATAACGATAATATTGGCTTAGATGGTAGGTCATCATGACAACATCATCGTGCTTTTTTAATTTTGTCATATTCATAATAAAGCTTAGACAATTATATAAAAAATGAGGATTGATTTGCGATTGCAGCTGCTTCAAGGTTGCATTCCTGGATTGAAGCTTTTCTTCATATACCTTTTCAATCAAGAGCCTGATCTGCAACGTCATCTCGTTAAATCGATCGAATAAATATTGAAACTCTTTATTGCGGTTTGTACGCAGAGGAGTCACATAGTCTCCCTGCTTCACCCGCTCGATATTTCGAATCAACTGCATAATTGGAAACTGCACATTTCGATATAGCGTTAAGGCAAACACGACACCGACGGCAAGCAGTAAGGATATCGTGATATAAAAGTTGATTTGGCTCAATCGAATAGGGTGAAGAATGGTTTCCTTTGGGACATAATCAACGATGTACCACCCAAGACTGGAAACCCTTTCATAATAGAGTTCGTAAAAAACGCCTTCTACATTAACACGGAAATTGCCTGATTCCGACAGTTTTTCATTCTGCAGCAATTTTTGTAATTCATTCATATGGTTATGTATTCCCGATTTGGCCGTAATGATATTTCCTTGATCGGCAGAGAACAGAAAAGCTTGGCCGTTGCTAACCGATTCATACTGATCTAGCATATTTTCTATATTACTTCTAGGGAAGTTTACTTCAATAACAGCATGGATATCTTCAAACCGTTTATAAACAGCCGGAACCACGGAGTAATAATAGAAAGTCTCTTGCCCCTGTGCCGGTTGATCCCGAAGCTGCCAGGTATTATCAGTCACATATTGGCGTAATTGCTCAGGATCAAAGGACTCCGCGGTTGATCCGGATAAAGCTCGTTTCTCCTGCATGGAGAATACGGTAGTTTTGCTTGGCCACGTTGTGGATATGCTATAAAGCTCCAATTTCTCAAGAATCGAAGAATACAACCGCATTTCCTCATAGTCTGTTCTCTTGAAGGAGTATCCCATAAACTCTCTAACATTCGGGTCTTGCGTCATATTTACCGCAAAATCCGATAACTGGTTGACGGAGTTGTCCAACTGTTTCGAGAAGAAAGATAATTGTTTCGATGTAGAGTTCTGGATCAATTTCTCTACAACTTTGATGCTGGTGCTGTTGCTGATACTATAGAAAATAAGAGTGGGGATGAGAAGAAGCAATATCACAAGAATCATTTTTGTAAACACATTGAGCTTAACCATGATATTTCCCCTCGTACAGACTTCTTGCTGTTTATTTGGTTTCCTTATTATACACAATAGGTTCCAATTTGAACCAATTAATATTAAAGCCCGACCCCTTAAAGTAGATTTGCAGAATCCTTTGTCCTTCCGACAATTTCACTGGTTTACTCTCGATCGTCTTCCAATTTTGCCAGCCTCCCGTGTTTTCAACCTCCGTCGAGACTAGAGTCGTATCGTTTTCCCTTAGCTCAATCGTCCCTTGAGCATTCATTCCGGCTATTCGATATGAAACCTTGTACAAACCAGTGTTTTTAACATCAACTGGATAGTTCATCCAATCGCCGGAATCGATCCATCCAACGTTAGACCCGCCTTCCGAGCTTTTCTCCATCTGTCCGTCATTGGTGGCCATATAAGCCTCTGCTTCAATTTGACCGGGTATTCCGGAAGGTAATACAAATTCAAATTTCCCTGTCTTAACTATTGAATCCGATAACCCTTCTTTTATCGTTATTGCCTTGATTTCCTTATTCGCACTCGCTCCTGTAAGCGTAATAGGTCCCGTATATAATTCTGAACTTCCTGTCGGAAACGATCCATCGAGCGTATATCGAATTGAGGCTCCTTCAGTTTCGGAGGCCAAATTCACCGTTACCTCCCCAAAAACCTTACCCCCATCAGGTGTCATTGTTGGAATTTTCGCTCTCTCTTGGAGCTTTCCGCTGCTCCATGCCTTCCAGCTAATGGTGGCAACTGTTTTCTCTGGAATGACAACCGGAAGCTCACCGTTTGCATATAGGACACGGAATTCCTCGGATAAGCTGCTGTTGTTGACGATAACCATCACGATGGTGCCATCCGGATTTTTGAAGGCAATGTTGGAGACATCCGGTCTTTTCTCTTCTTCTCCGGTCATCTTGGCCTCGAATACGTCGAAATTACTATCAAAATAATTGCTCTCCAGCCTTAGAGCGCCTCTCTCGATAAATTTGGTGAAGTTCCCCATCATATAGGATTCAAAGTTGATCGTATAATCGTCGGGATCATCCGCATTGATGGTAACAAGCGTTCTTCCCGCCTTTGTACTCGATACGTTAGGTTTGCCTCTGCTATCAAGCAATGTCACCCAAGCGTTATAACTTCTGGCATAGTTTCTGAAATATTGAATGATCCGATCGGCCCCTTTAGTACCCCACACCGAGCGCTCTGTCATATAGATCGGCTTGTCGGGGTGCGCTTCATAGGCCTCGCTCATACTGCTCAAATATCCCCAGTAATCATGGAAGGACGTTCCATCGGAAAGTGCGTAGGCTTCGGGATCATTATAAATTTGATTGTTTTGCTGTTCCCAATCAAAGATATTAAATTCATTGACCCATACCTGTGTATTGATTTTCTTTCCATGCTCGGTACTGTTAAATTCTTTTTTTAATAGCTTGAGAAAGTCGATCTGTTGCTGCAAGGAAAACTCGGTCATCGGATAATCAACATGAATACCCGGTTCATTCTGCAAGCCTATCGCATAGATTGGAATGCCTTGTTTATCATAAGCCTCAATGGCTTTACGGTAATAAAGCGCGAGTGCCTGTAAATATTCACTTTTTATTTTACCGCTTTTCGTCGGGCCTCCGTCCAACCTTCCACTATCTTTCATCCAGGCCGGCACGCTCCAAGCAGATGCGATGATTTTCAAGTTCGGATTATAGCTTAGTGCCTGCTTAATTACGGGTACGATCTGATAGTCAATATCCTTTTGAATAGAGAAGTGCTCCATGTGGACATCCGTACCCTTAGGGGGGTTGTCGTTGTAACTATACCATTCTCTGCCTGTAAAATCGGAAGTCCCAAGCGTGATGCGCATAACATTCCAGCCCAATCCATCCACAGGATCCATCAAATATTTCAGAACTTTTTCTCTATTCTTCTTGCTCATTCTCATCAGATTATAGACCGTAGACTCTTCCAGAGAAGAACCCATTCCAAAATAGGGTTGGTACGTAATTGAATCGTCCAATATAAACGTTCTTATATCCTCTTTCGTACTGCCTATGGGTTGAAATAATAGATTCGACTGCTTGTCCAATTGATGTTTTCCGCTCTCCGATGTGTACCATACCTCAGCACTCTTGGAGGCGTTCGGCTCATCCATCGTATCCTTCGTGCGCTTCATAGCCGTATACCCAATCGCAACGCCTGCAGCCAGAACAAGCAAACAAGAACCGACAATCACTTTACGGGTGGTCATCGCTACTACTCCTTTATTGGTCATTCTTAAAACAACGGTTGCTGCTCCCTAATATCTGGGAACAGCAACCGGTTGTTAGGTGTTGTTAATCCTTTTACTATTTTCGTGAGTCAAGCAGCTTCTGTCTTTCCGCTGCAACTGCCGACATAATATCGTCCTCTATTTTCTGAAGTGCGGCTTTCGCATCTAGGTTTTTATCCATGATCTCACCAATCCCCTTACCCCAAATCTCATTGGCTTTATCATCCAATGGAGTAGCTGTCGATGACGGAACCTTGCCAAGCAGCGCCGCATACAGCTGGTTCAAGTTTTGGTTGCCGAAATATTCATTCTTCACATTCTTGAACTCTGGGAATTCCCAAGCTGGTTTCCAGCCGGGCATAGTGCCTTTCTTGGTCCAGATCAATTGGCCCTCAGGAGAAGCAAGCGTGAACTTGAGGAATTCCCAAGCCAATTGCTTATTCTTGCTTTGAGAGAGAATCGATAATACGGAACCGCCTTGTCCACCATAAGCCCCGAACGGTAATCCTGTTGCACGCCATTTGCCGGATTGCTCTGGTCCTGCCCAACCTTCAATGATTTTTGCTCCCCATGAACCCATGTAGACAAATGCCAGTTTACCATTCTTGATTGCTTGTTGACCTTCCTCGCCCCAAATCGATTGACCCAGGAACAATTCTTCCTGTGCGATTTGCTTGGAAATATCGATGCTCTTCGCGAAACCTTCCGTATTGCGACGATAGTTCAGATCATTATCAAAAAACGATATCCCGCTATTCATTAGGCCAACGGGTTGGTCTCTCCACTCGAACAGATTAATACCTTTACTTTTCAGCGTTCTGGCCATGTTCATGACATTGTTAGGATCCACCATGAACTGCATCAATTCCGCTGGATCCGTTGGGAATCCGTTTTCTTCAAGAATATCGGCACGATAGAAGGTAACAGCCGGCGGCATATCCCATGGCATACCGATCAATCTCTTGCCATCGATCGACATCCATCTTGACCAGTTTGCTTCTGTGAAATCACCTTGGAATTGTCCTGCATCATACGGTTCTTGGAGCAAATCCTCAAGACCCTCGTTAGAAGTAAACTGTTTGAAGTATCCGCCTTCTACGAACAGAATGTCAGGTCCACCCGTACCTGCAGCAATTGCCGTTAGCGCTTTTTCGTGCATCTCTTTTATATCCATGCTAATAACGTTGATCTTCACATTTGGATATTTAGCTTGGAACGCTTCAACTGTTTCTGGAAACATTTTGGGGTCGAACGCCCAAAGCTCAAGCTCGCCTGAGAGATCCTTGACTGGTTCTGCCGATGGCTCTTCGGATGGCGTGGAAGCACTTGCAGTTGAAGCTGCTGTTGCTGTTGAAGCATTTGGCTCAGCCGAATCCGTTTTATTCCCCCCGCCGCCACATGCTGCTAGGAGTACCGTAAAGGTAAGCATAATAGCCAAAAACAATGTCATTTTCTTCATTGCGCACATTCCTCCGTTTTTTGTTTTTCATAACACGATCCACCCTTGAACCTATCAGAACGGTTTCTCTAGAGAGCTCACCTCCTTTAATGAATCAAAGTAGGGTACTATTCACCCGCAATCCCCGCACGTTCAACGCTTTCAACGAAGTATCGCTGGGTGAATAAGTACAGAATGAGCATGGGCAGAATCGACAGCATGGCACCCGCCATCACTTTGTTCATGATTGTTGGGGCGGCACCGATGGTTTGCGCAGCTGTGAGTCCTGAAGTAGCAGCATCAATTTGCGAGGACCCTATGCCGTTAAAGATGCCTAGCGTTTGTGACAGGTTATAAAAGTTAGGGATTCGCAAAAATAAATTGGGTTCAAACATGTCATTCCAATGCCACACCACAGAGAATAAGAAGACGACTAACATGGCCGGACGAGCAAGCGGGAGCATGATGGTCCAGTAGGTTCGGTATGCGCTTGCTCCATCAATTCTCGCTGCTTCCTCCAGCACATAAGGCAATCTATGGAAAAACTGAATGAAAATAAGTACGAATAATGCACCTTTTAGACCATGACCCATGGCACTGGGTATGACAAAGGGATAAAACGTATTAATCCAATGGAAGTCGGAAAATAGCTGGAACAACGGAACTACGATCGTTTGCGGTGGAACTAGGAAAGCAAATAGGACAAGCGACAAGCAAGCCGTATAACCAGGGAAGCGATATCGCCCGAGCGCGTACCCCGCTAGCGCACAACTGAAAACTTGCAGCAACGCGCTCCCGAAGGAGATGACGACGCTAAGCCCAAACGCATCCCAGTAAGTTCTGTTCGCCGAACCACCCAGCGCGGCAAAGGCGTCTTTGTAGTTCAGAAGGTTTAAGGCGCGCGGTATCCACTGGACAGTCGAATCTGATACATCCGATGGCATCATCAGCGATTGCGATACGATAAATAAAAGCGGATATACGAACACAAAGGAAAGAGCAGACAAAACGAGATACAGTGATATTCGACTAATGATTAAGGTGACTTTTTTCTTCACGGTATATGGCCATGCATGCGTTTGATTGCCCAGGTCCATTACCGATTTCCTTACCTGTAACAGCTTGTCCAAGGAGAGGCTGCTTTTCATTGATTTATCTCCTCCCTTCCGTGCTGGATAAGCTCTTGCGGAAGATCAAGAATACGAGTCCTATCAATAGGAAGATCAGGATAAAATAAATCCAGCCGATCGTCGATCCGTAGCCGTAGTCGTTCTTACTAAATACGACGTCTCGGATGTATAACATCATTTCATTTCTTGCCGATGTAAAGGAGTTCACGATCGTGAACAGCGTGTTCACCAAGATCATTGGAGTGATCATCGGAAAGGTGATTTTCCAAAAGCTCTCCCATTTCGTCGCTCCATCTATATCCGCAGCTTCATATAAGGATAACGAGACCGTCTGCAAGCCTGCTAGGAAGATTAGGATTTGTACGCCAGAGTCCCACATAACAAGCGTCAGCTTGTCTGCCAAGGTAAGCAGAGGCTCTAGGACGTCCCTAGGAATGATATCGACTAAGGCAAGAAACAAACTCGAAGACGTGAATAACGGCATCCGCTCTGCGCCTTGCTCCAGCATCTCAACGAGCACCGCACCGGATGCGATGATGACGGGGAGGAAAAATACCCCCCTGAAGAAAGTCCGGCCAATCATTGGACGATTCAATAGCAAAGCCGCAAACATCGCAAAGATCAGGATAAGCGGAACTTGTATGAGGAGTCCGAGAATGGAATCCTGCAGAAGGGGTATGAAATTCACGTCGGTCGAGAACGCGCGTCGGAAGTTGGCCATCCCAATCCAGTTCGGAACGAGTCCTTCTTTGGTTACCTTCAATTGGTTAAATGAATAATACAAAGATCTTCCCAAGGGAATCGCCATAAATAAAGCGAATCCGATCAACCAAAGCGAGAGAAAGGAATAGGCCTCAAGCACATTCCGTGTCCGAATTGTCAACCGCATCCTCTTCTTCACTGGGCATCCCCTCCCTGAACGATGACGTAATCTTTAGCCGGCAACGTGTGTTTAGCCACCTGTTCAGCGCTATCTCCGTAATTGACCATGACATAAGTGCCATCTTCATAAGTGGTGCGGAACACCTCATTGCCAAGTTGTTCATGGCTTATGATTGCCATATTTCTCACAGGCTCTAAGAGCTGGACTGCCGCTTGATATTCACGAATAGACTCCTCTAACCAATCCGTATACTGACCGTTAAATAAACTTTCCATCATGGTGCGCGTCAATTTTGTCGTGGACTCATAGGTGAGCTCATAACTTGGCAGAGCACCGAATTCCAAACCGCGCAAAAATTCGGTATGCGGGTCATCCCTCAAATTAGATGGACTGAGCGTGTAGGGAATCAATCCGTGGATAGCGATTTGAAAAAATGGAACAACGGTATCCTCATAAGTGAAATGGCTGGAATCAACCGGAATGTTATCAATCCGATCCACGTTGGCTAACGTATAGGCGAATCCGTAATCTACAGCTGTCTTCCCAACCTTCTCCCTGAATAGGTTCAATGTTTGGTTCCATACTTCCGCCGTTGTACTCCGATCCGTCAAATGGTTCGGATCATGATCCGAATAGAGGGTATCCCCAAGATGCTGCAAATTTACACCCGCAATGCCGAGGTCGGCAAACTGTTTGACTTCATCTTGAATGTGCTTCTCGAATACCCGGTTTGGTTTCAACATATAGAACACTTCATCCCAATCCGAGAACCGGGTGCCGTTATAATAGATCGGTATTTTCCGAACCTCTTTATCAATCCCGCGAATGGCATCTTTGGAAGGCTTTAACGCATGGCTCGATTCGTACGGAGAGACATAATTCGCTTCCAAATAGAGGCCTACCCCTCGCTCTTTGGCATATGCAGCCAATTCCATCAGATCTTTCTTGCCACCCAGCTTCTTCTCCACTGGAAAATGGCTAGGTTGATTGCCGAATACGCCAGCACTGGACCAACCATTAATCGTAAGCTCCAGAGCTTTGACTCCTTTGCTCAAGTAGGTGTCAATGATCGTCTTGGCTTCGTCAAAGGTCGTCATATCGATATATGTCTTCCCAATCAGTTCATCCCTGCGCACTCCGCCGAACAATCGCAGATGCAGCGGTACTTGTTGCTGAACGACTGGCTTCACACCCTTGTCTTTCTGGAGATAATCGCGGTAGGCATGGGCCATTCCTACATAGTTAGCCTTATCCCCTGTCAAGAGCACATATCGTATCGTACGGTCACCCTTAATTCGATTGCCCTGGAAAAGGGGAATCTGACCCGAATTCCCGATAAAGATGATGTCGTCGTTGCGGTATACAAACTCTGCAGAAGCACGGTACATATCGATACCCCGCGTTCCCGGCAGCGTGGCGTTAACCTTCGCATCGTAGTCTCCATTCGTAATGATCGCAAGAAAGCCCTGGTTCTCACGATAGAGGCCATAAACCGGGAGCGCGGCAAATTCCTTAACATTAGGCTGCCGCACAAAGATTTCATACACTTCTGAATTTACTTTATTCTTGAACGCATGGTCGCCCCCATAGACATATTCGGAATAGCCGTCAAAATACTGAGGGTGAACCTCTTTAAAATGGATAAGTGATCCCGAGCCGTCCGGTACGAATACTGCACCTTTTTGCTGCTTGTTCTCCGCTCCGAAAAACGGCAGAAGCTCTAAACTAGTAATTTTGGATCTGCCATTTTCGTAAATCGAGGAATCCGGAATTGTCGCTTCGAAGCCCTGTTCCGTCAGCTTGTACTCCATTGCGAATCCGAACTTCAGCTTTTCGTCTTCGAAATCAAATGTAAACCGAACACCCCCATCGCGTTTCTCCATCTTCGTAACCGCTTTTTCCTTCTTCGGGTACGTTTGTGATGGGCTTACTCCTTGCGTGTATTTCACATGGACAGGCGCATTAATAAAGTCTTTGTTGTTCGGTGGCATCTTGGGATCGATCGGTGGGGAGCTGAACCATTCCTTCCCGGTGGACGTTTCCACCATTCGTACCATGCCAAGCTCCTCATTCACATATAGGCTGTAACGGCTGTTCTTCGCAACTAGCGTTTCGGCTTTCTCAAGCTCTTCCGTAATGGCTGTCGGCAGCGCAAAATCTTCTACGACTTCTACTTCTACTTCTTTCTTGTCTTGTTGAACGACTGCTTGTCCCGGTTTATCCTCTTTCTCCGATAGGAGGTAAATCGCTCCCGCAAGAACGATCAGAGCAATCGCAACAGCAGCGTAGGCCATTCGTTTTTTATGTCTGTTCACGCTTGCTTCCTCCTATAGGCGAAATTGAATTTCTTTCATTATCCCGATAACAAAATCGATGACTTGGTTTACCAAACCGAAAATGAGGAATCCGACAAACCAGATGATCAGCATCCCGAGCAAGGTTAATAAGGTGATCCAAAGCATCTTACCAAACTGAAAGTCGTGAAGAACCTTCACTTTCATTAAGAATAAAAAGGCGACCCACAAATAGATGGCATAGAGGATTGTAAAGTATGTATATTTTTCATCAAAGGTCAATATCTGCGAAAAGAGCGCTAACGGCAATGATAGAACAATATAAGGGATCATGGCATAAGCCGACGAGACCACGATATCCTTAAACTTGCCTTCTCCATCCAATATTGCACTGACCGCCCAATTGGATATGCACCAAGTGACCCAAGGCACAATAAGCCAGAAAGTCTCGAACACAACGGAAATCTGATAGGAGGCACGTCCTTCAAACGTATACCCCGTCCATGAAATCTTTAGAAGATGAACAATGGCCATTAAGACTAGCAAAATAATCGCGTGGCGCCATTTGGCTTGCCCTTCAACCTGAATATCATAGAAAAATTCAAACGGGTGAGCCAATACTTTGCGCGAGTTGCGGAGCAAATTCATTCGGAGAATCCCCCTTTCATACCGAACTCCGGCATTGCCGCCGAACTCGATTTGCGATTCAATCTCTTGCGAAGCAGTGGAAATCCGAATTTAAACAATAAGTAAACGATGATGATTCCTGCAACGACGCTGCCGAAGTTCTCGCGCAACCACTGTTTGCGGTATTCCCGAAGCGCAGTTGAATAATTAACTTGCACACGGCTCTTCTTGTGAAATGCCATCGCTTCCTTCCAGCGTTCCTCCTTCTCAAGTGCCTTGCCGATCGCTCCATAAGCAAGATCATAATTGCTATTGAGTTCAAGCACGCGCGTCCAAGGCTCCTTGGCTTCCGCATAGCGTCCATCCACGAACAGTTCCGAAGCATGATGGACGAGATCACCGAACGGCGTCGTTCGAAACCGATCGATACGGCCGCGTGTTTTATCTAAAACAAAGAGGCTACCGTCCGACGTCTGATCGATGGCAATGGGTGTCTTGAATAAACCATCTTGATCGCCAAGCCCCCCAAAGACGAACAACAGGCTGCGAACCTTGTCATATTGAAAGGCTTTCCCTGTTGAAATATCCAGCCCCGTTACAACGCCTTTCTTATCCACGGTAAGATCCACGAATGAAGCAATGTCGAAAGTTCCGATCGTAAACGTGTCGCCATAATCTTTGCGGTTATACTTTTTCGTCCAATCCGGATTGTAGGTATCTACGCCAACAGCGCTAAGCCGCTTAATCTGGTTGTATTCAGCTCCCAGAGTTGACGTCCAGATAAACCCTTCCTCATCCTGATATAGGTTTGAGAATTCCTGCGGCCTGACGGTTGCCAATTGGGCTCGTTGCTCATCGGTCGCGAATAAACGAACAAACAACCGCGCCCAACTAAATTCAATCATATTGGCTCCGAAATAACCTTTGAACTTGCCATTAGGATCGATTTGCAGCAATCCCGAACTAGTACCGTCGTTGGCAACGATCAGATAATCACGTTTGTCTACAATCAGCTTGGAAGGAGAGAAGATAAAGTTAGCTCCCAGCAATGGACTGGATGGCGTCAAGATCTCGCTCTTAAACGCACCGTCCTTGTCAAATATTGCAATTCTACTGTTTTGTGTATCGGCAACAAATAAGGTGCCGTCGTCTTTCACATATATCCCCTTGGGGCCGTTCAATTTGCCCGGGCCTTCCGCATCGCCGTATATCTGAATAAGCTCATGCTGATTGTCCAGCAATACAATCCGATTGTTGCCGCTATCCGCAATGTAAATATGGTCACTTTCATTTATGTAAATATCTTCAGGTGTCTTGAACGGGCCGGATGATAAATTCAAACCATCAATGGAATCCTTGTATAAATATCCGTTAATGGAAGGCGCGTCATGTCTGGAATTCCAGATATAACCTTCATATGGACTTCTCGCATAGACGCTAGATGTGGGGATGATGAAGATAAGTACCAAGCACATGAAGCATAGAATCCAATGGCTTATTGATCTCCTCACGAATGACTCCTCCCTATCCCTTCAGGCCAGAATGGGCCATTGTCTGTAGGACCATCCGCTGCGTGATGATGAATACTAGAATGGTTGGAATAATCATTAAGAAGCTAGCCGCCGCAAACGTGCCCACCCTGGCGACAACTCCCGCTCCGCCGCTTATGGTCTGTATGGCGATCGGCAACGACTTCATATCTTCATGAGTGGAATATACCATGGCCGGATACGGGTCGTTCCATGCTTGAATAAAGCTGAACAGCGCAAATGTGGCAATCGCCGGCTGCAACATCGGAAGGACTAGAACCCAGAATACCTTCCATTCATTGGCTCCATCTATTCTAGCTGCTTCCAATAAGGCTTCCGGAATTTGCCTTGCAAACTGCACCATAAGGAACATGCCTACAGGCGCGGCAAGATAGGGGATGATCTGGGCAAAATAAGTGTTCATAAGGCCAATTCTACTGATGACGAGATACTGGGGAATTTGCAGCACCATCGGGGAAAACATCAGTGAAAACACGATCATGTTAAAAATAGCGCTGCGAAACGGCATCTTGTGCTTGGCAAGGGGGTATGCGGCTAATGACGATATGAAAATACCGCCAGCTACAATTGCAGTAGTCACGATTAAGCTGTTAAAAATATAACGGGTAAAAGGTACAAACGAAGTACCTGTCACGAGCAACAATTGGTAGAAATTTTTGGTTGTCGGATTCATTACAAAAAATCGCGGTGGAAATAAGAACAATTCAGCCGTCGGCTTGAAGGCAGAAGACGCCAAGTACACGAGCGGAGCGAGCATTAAGAGTGCGAAAGCAGTAAGTAACAGGTAAAACAGCATTCTGCCCCAATCCATTCTCATCCCTTTTACCATGATGTCCTCAATCCCTCCCCAACCACTTGAAAATAAGACGGTTCATGCCGATCATCATGAGGAACAATACAACCGCTATGGCAGAGGCGTATCCCATCTCGAACTTAATGAACGCATAGTCGAACAAATGTGTTAATATCGTATGTCCGGCATACAACGGGCTTGGAATCCCAACGAGTTGAACACTGACATCGAATACTTGTAAGGAGAAAACCACCTGCAACACTGCACCAAACAAAAGCTGTGGCTTAACGGAAGGAATGGTAATATACCAAAGCTCCTGCAGCCGATATTTGATGCCGTCGATGGCTCCAGCCTCGTATAAATCCTTCGGCACGTTTTGCAACCCTGCCAGGAAAGCCAGAAACCCAATCCCCATACTCATCCACAAGGAAACGATGATGATGACCGGCACGATGGAGTTCACGTTTTGTAAAAAGAGGTAGGGCTCATGGTTAATCCCCAGCTTCAGCGCCCAATAGTTGATTAATCCCTTACGATCTCCAGCGAAAAGATATAGCCATACAACAGACATAGCCGTCGCACTTGTAATGGAAGGCGTATAAAAGCATAGCGTGTAAAAAAAGCGATATTTAATCGGAATCTGGCTGATGACCCAAGCGAGCAGGAAAGCCATTATATACCCGACAGGTCCTGTGATCATCGCGAACTTGAAGGTGATCCCAATGGCCTTCAGAAAAATATCGTCATCCACAAATAAAAGCCGGTAATTAGACAATCCGATATACCGCGGGCTTTCAATGATGTTGTAGTAGGAAAAGCTAAGTCCGATGGACGTAAAAATCGGAACGATCGTAAATAAGGTGAATAGAAGTAGAAAAGGGGCAAGAAACAAATAGGAAACTTTATGTCGTTTAATATCCGCCCCCAGAAGCTTAAGCTTGCTTGGTATGCGGGGGCTTCTGATCGATTTGCTTACGATCGATTTGCTTACGATCTGTTTGCTTGTGACCGCATCCGTGTTGACGCTACTCATTCACCATCCCTCCTTTGCTGACTGTTCCTACGCCATAAGATTGGTCACCGAATTCTTCCCTTTTCTTCCGCAGTTCCTTATTAATCTCGCGGGCCGCATTCTCTACCGCCTCGCGCGGGATCGTACCGCCGAGAACAATTTGGTTCCAGATGTTAGCGATATGGCGTGTCGTATAGTAACCCCCGAGCACGACCTCACGTTCGCGGAACCACTCCCACTGCTTCATGACGGCGTCGATATCATCTTTCTGCCATGGAAGCCGCGTAAGTGCCTCGACATTAGCGGTGTTCCAACGCGCCTCTACCCCAAGAAGCGATTCCAGCTCCGAGCCGAAACGTTCTTGCGCGTCCGCACTTGTCCACCATTTCATGAATTCCCAGGCATTCTGTTTATTTATCGCATCTTTGAACATAATTGCCGTTTGACCTAGTCCACCGGTTGAACGGTTGATCAGTCCGTCAGCCTGCTTTAATCCTGGAATCGGCTTCATCTTCCACCAGCCGGTTAATTCAGGGGCTGCTGTCGAAAGCATGACGTAAGTCGTGTAATCCGCGACACCGATAGGCATTTCGCCCGTGCGGAAACGATTATAGAAATCCGCTTGCTTCTCGATCTTGTAATTCGTGTACAACCCAGTCCACATCTTGACCGCTTCAAGCGCTTCAGGCGATTCGAGGTTAGAAAATTTACCTCCGTCGCTATACAGCTCCCCGTTTCTCTGGAACAAGAACGGAGCAAATTCGTTAATTGCGTTATTCGGATTGTTAGCCGCATGAGGATAATAAAAGTCCATTCCATTTTGTTGAAGCAACGGAATCAGATCCATGACTTCCTGCCAGGTTTGCGGGATCTCATCTTCCGTAACGCCCAGTTCCTCCATAATGTCCGTTCGATAGAACAGCATGGAGAAGTTTTGCGTCTCGGGCAATGCAAAGTTGCCGCCATCATATTTGTATGGAATTAATGCTCCTGGACGGAACCGTTCGGCTGTCTCGGCATAATCCGGGAATTTACTTAGATCAACAAGTCCGCCACGCACGGCAAAGTCGATTGGCACTTCGCCTTCTACGCCTAGCGCCACATCCGGGGCCAGACCAGAGGTTTGTGCAAGCATGAGCAACTGCATTCCCCCAGCCGGAATGACATTGACGTTAACCCTAATTCCCGTTTCCGGCGTGAAATCTTCATCGATCATCTGCTTGATGATTTGCACCCAATCGCGCCCGCGGGCAACCCAAACATCAAGCACTTGCTCGTCCTTATACACGTTTCCGATACCCGAATAATCCTTCGTAAATGATTGGAAGAAGTCCCTTACCGTCGATCCGGCACGAACAATCGCTTTCGATTCCGCTTTCGGCCAATTCTGATCGGGAGATTTAATAACGAAATAATCCAGAATCATGCTCTGCATGCTCAAACCATTCACCCATAAGCCAAGCGAAGATTGCGAATCCGTTAGCGAACCGAGTTGACCGGGAATCGATTCCGTGTTATTGGCCATCGACAGCAGCTGATCTCGAGCTTCACCGAGCGTGCTGACTTCTGATGAATCTTTGGGAACACCAAGCTCGTACAGCATTTTCATTGCATCGTCGATCTCAAACGCCATCAGATGAATACGGGGAACTAGATTAGGGATATTCTTTTCCAGCTGCCAATCGCGGTTGGCGTCCGGATTTGTGCCTGTAACTTGCAATATTTCACGCGAAAGGAGAGACATCTTATGAGTCGTATCGATGACATTCTCGAATACATCGCCTAACGAGCCTACCTGCACTTCCATCCGCAGCGTATGTTTCCCCTTCTCCAAATAATAGAGATAGTCTTTCTCATTAGCGGTTATACTTTCAGTAAATCCCCGGAGTTGCCAACCCTGCTTAAAGGGAAACTTCACGTTGTTCATTTCTCTAAATGGCACTGCCCCGTCGATCAATACCATACGTTCGGTCGGAATGCCGTTCAGGAACCAGCTGCCGAATCGTGCGCCAATGTTATAAAGACCGCTTTGCGGAACTTCAAATTCCCATTCGGCCCACTGCCCGCCTTTTCTCCAGGAATCTCCGCCAAAGCTGTTCAGTGTAATCGCAGACACATTAAGAGGTTCAGTTGAGGGTTCCCGGTCCTCCACCCTGCGAAGAGTCGGATCGGAGCGCAACGTTGAGCTCTCCGCTTGCAACTTAATCAAGTAGCTGCTCACTTCTTTGTATCCCTTCTGTTTATATTCGAGAAGGAGATCGGCATAAGTCGGAACTTGAACCGGGGAGAACACTTCAAATTCACCTATTGCCGCGGGCTCCCTCACCGCATTCATTCGGATCGTATGCTTGCCTTTGGTTAAGTAATAACGGAATGGCTCCGATACCTTCCCTTCCGCATCCCGGAATTCGCGATATTGCCAACCGAACACTTCTTCTCTGCGAGGATTGAATTCATTTCCTTGATTATCCTTAGAGGTAGCGCCCGCTTCCTTCCACATCCGTTGAAACTCCATTTTTTTGGATTGGAAGAAGGGGTAAACGTTGTCAATCTGAATATTCCGAACAACAGAAGACCGCTTGCCCTTCATTGCATAGTAGCTCATTGCGAATTGGTAGTAACCGTCCTCTGGAATGTCCACTATATATTCCACCCAGCTGTTCTCTTCATTGAGAACAAGATAGGTACCCTTCCTTCCGCCTAAATCGGTCTCTTTGTTCGTCCCCGTTTGGCTCACAAATGAATACTCCGTTGATGAGAAGGAGAGCTTAATGCCTTTAGAATCCTTTGCTCCCTCCTTCTTCGTCGATTCCAAATATTTAAGGTAGGAAGGTTCCAGCTTGCTCTTTATATCCTGATCTGCCAATATCGAAGACTCGTCCACGTTATCATAATGAGGCACATTGGCCATGGCTTGATCGTCAAAACCGCGTGTACTATCCCAGTACAAATAAGAAGACGCAGCAACTATGATCACGATCAGACTGACTATGTATTTGCGTACTACTCTTCCAACTTTCAATAACACGCGTAAAATCCCCCTGTCCCCTGATAATCTACTTTCAAATCTTATCAAGCCCGGTTGGGACAAGGAATGACACTTTATTAAGCTTGTAGTTTTTTTTTAAGGTGATTTATTTGGGGATGGTCAGAAATAGAAAAACCCATGCTTTCGCATAGGCCCGAGACAAAAAGAAAAGAAGCCCTGCTCTGCAAGGCTTCTTGAGATTGTATGTATGGTGCGGCCAAGAGGACTCGAACCTCCACGGCTGTTACACCACTAGAACCTGAATCTAGAATTTTGATCTTTCAGAAAGTCCTCTATCCCTTGAAACCCTTATAATATAAGGGTTTTTATTTTTGTATTCTGTCTACAACCCCTACAAATGATAAAATAATCTACAAGTCGTCCCCAATCCGTCCCCATATCCTTAATTAACTTATCTTAACTCGGTGTGCAAAAGAGATGCCGTCATGTAAGCCTGCTAAATATGCTTTCTCCACAACTAACCGCGTTTGGACATTAAATATGTTTTCTATTTCATATATCATAAGTTTTTCATCCGGCAACTCACTTAATAATTTTCTTAAAATATACATGAGGCCTTCGTAGTTATTATTTGTCTGCTGATCGCAAATATCAGATATCTGCTTGTATCGATCGAGTAATACACTTTCGCTCCAATCCACGTTCCCACCCCCATCAATAGAAAATATCGAAAACAATTCGCTTCAATGTTATAATTTAAGAAGTAAAAATATAAGGAGTAAGTGGATACATATGAACATCTCCCGTGGGAGGTGTTTGCTTTCCGAGTTGATCGAGGCTAAGGGTTGGACCCAATCCGAATACGCTCGTAGATCAGGTCGACCCCAACGAATGATATCCCATTTCTGTGCAAATGAAAGAACCATGAAGCCAGAAGATATTTATATCGCGGAAGAACTTCTTGGCTGCGACTTTAGGGATCTTTATGAGGGGTTTAAAAGAAAGTAAACAAGCGGACTAAGTGCCGCACCTCCCCCGGAATGTTTAGAGCAAAATGCTCTAGGTTAATTTAATTTAACCCCATCTACAAGTCGAATGCTGTCGAATAATGTAAAGGAATATTTTGGATATAGAATCACTGGTTGATTCCAACTATAATTTCCTCATATGTAAACTTTTGATGAGAAAACAAAAACCCGGACACAACGGGGTTTAATCATGTTCCCACCATTTCAAGGTCTGTTGCGGAATAATCGGGTCTATCTCCCACGCTAGAACAACCTTAAGCTCGTGATGCCGATTTGGATCGTAATCGATATGGTCTTTATCAGCAAGATCCTTAAGCGCCTTCTTGATCTGCCACTGCTTACGACCTGCTTTGCGTGCCAGCTCAGCGATCGCTGGAACGTAGGAGTGACTGTCTAGGATCCGCAGTAACTTGCGTGATGTATCGTCTAGCATTTACGCCCCTCCATGCTTGATTCGTTTTTAAGTACTTCCGAGGAGTACTTCGCCAATCGGAAGCTAATCTCCGCTCTCAGGGTCTCCCTCATAATGCCGAACCTATCCTGGTACCCACGGCACGAATACCCATGATAAATAATTCCGTCCACTGACTCGTCATCGAATACTTTTATCCCCCGCTGCGCGAGTTCCCGCCGAACCTTCATCAGATCCTTCGTGATCCGGTCCATAACCAATTGAATGAATTTCTCGAAGTATCTCTTCAAGATATTTGAGGAGCGACGGATATCTTGAAGACTCTTGTCGCTCATTGTAAGCATGTGCGGGAGCATAATAAAATCACGTATCATGGTCAGCTCTTCAATGGATGCGCGGCCGGCAATTGGCTTCATATTAACCGACATAACGACCCACCGGTTGAATGGCCAGTATGCCAGAAATGCTAAGTGATCGGAACGACTGCTTCGCCGTATCGAATGCCCTTACCTTACCATCTGCAATGCGGTATACGTTGATCTGACGCTTCGTGATGATACCTTTGCTATCCTGGTAAATAATATCTACGATTCGACCGATGCACTTCTCAATTGACACGTTGTTCGCCTCCAATAAGAACGTTTGTTCTGATTATAGTGCAAACATATGTTCTTATCAAGGGGTTTGTGTTCCTAAATAAAGGAAATTGGAGTTTGTTGTCGAAAACAGAGCGAGTAAGATCGGAGGGGTAGTTGTGGATGTCAAATTGATAAACGAGGCTTTTATGTATGGACAAACAGTCGAGATTTGGAAATGATTTCTATTGCGATCATTGCCATAAATTTCACCTCCAGTTTTACCGCGTATTATGCTTCCCCTGGTTTCCTCCTATGCATAAACTTACCGGGTTAATTCGTCATTCTCCGATGCTACAATTAAAGGGGGAAAGGCGGGATGCTCCATGTTTATTGAACCAATGCTTCTGGAAAAGAGAGAAACGCCATTCGATGATGAGAGGTACATATTCGAGCCTAAGATCGATGGGCATCGAATGATCATATCCTTGAACAAAGGCAAGACTCAACTCTTTACTAGGCATAGAACTGATGTGACTCAGCAATATCCAGAGTTGCACAACGTACCGATAGAAGATAACTCCGGTGCGGTCCTTGACGGCGAAGTTGCTTGTATAGATCCTGAAACTGGGTCTATTGACTTTGAACTTATTCAACAGCGATTCATGACCCGTAAGCCGATGGCCATTATGCAGGCAATGGTCCGGCAACCAGTAATATTTTTTGCATTCGATATACTTCGTTATAAGGGAGAAGATTTGCGCAGTAAGCCGCTGCCAGAACGTAAGGCGATTCTATCCCGAGTGCTTGAGGAGAATAAACATTTCAGTCTCGTAATATCGATCCGCGGCGCCGGCATATCCATGTTCAACGCCATAAAGGAAAAGAAGTTGGAGGGGATTGTAGCCAAGCGGATCCAGAGTAAGTATGTTGGCAGGAAAAACGGTGACTGGATTAAAGTAATCAATTACTCTTACGCCGACTTTCATATCGCGGGGTACCGGAAGAATCAGTTCGGATGGCTTCTGCAGGAACAAGGTCGACCAGTTGGGATGATTGATCTCTATGTACCGCCAGAGCACAAGAAAGCATTCTACGGGGTATCAAAGAGCATTTTAACTGGCGAGGATCGTAACTTTGTATATGTGAAGCCCGGCATTAAAGCTCGGGTTCGGTTTAGGAATTGGTATCGATCGGGGATGCTGCGTTCACCGGAGTTTGTGGAATTTGTTATTTAAAATAGAAATGGCCCTTGGCGGTGCTTCCGCTTTGGGCCATTTTTAACCGATGCTTTCGGATTTGTTTAGAGTATATCAGTTCGTCCAGAAAATGTAAACATCCAATTAAGGTGTAACAACATCATACTCATCAACATCGAATGTGAGGATCTTATCGAAGATTACGTATTCTGTACGAGTCTTAAACGGACCCTTGTTCCAGGTCTTAATGAATTTGTACTTAGCCGGTCCAGATCCTACATCCTTGGCATCATACCAATCGATGAAGGCATTGATTTCAGGTATTGAAAGGTCATATTCTTTTTCCAGTCCATTTGACATTGTGATTGTCAAGATTCCACGGCCAAGCGTAATTAGTTTTGCAGATGCCTCATTTGAATCCCCACTATTTCCTACCGTATTTTGAGCAGATACCACATAATAATAAGTTTCTCCATGAACAACGTTTGAATCTAAATAAGAAGTTCCAGTTATATTTGTTGCAATTACTTCATAGGGCCCGCCAGCTATAATAGAACGTTTAATAGAATAATTAGTTGCATTAGATACCGGATTCCATGAAAGCTGTATTGCATCATTCATACCAATAGCAATCAAACTGCTAGGTGCTGCCGGTACAGTTTCTTGAAAAATAACAAATAAATCAAATTCAAATACATTTATAGCAGTTGACCCGGTATTCTGAAAACCCACTTTAACTATATCGTTATAAGTGCTGTTGTGTGATGTTTTCACCCCCGTGGAAATAGGGGTACTGTGATATACCGCACTCGTACCATCTAGTCTTACATATTTAATATCAAGAGTTGTTCCCGATGCTTTTAACTGATAGTGAGTAATTTTCGCTAATTCACCTGAATTAAACGCATACCATACATATTGACCAGGCGCAACTGTAATAGAGGTTCCTTCATCCCCGTCAGTTATTAAATCAGTAGAAGAAGTATTTGTTGTAAAGGAAGTTCCGATCTGCAATACCTTTCCATCAAGTGCCCCTCCAGAATATGCACTAGATGAACCGAACGGTACGATCAAGAATAAAATCATAAGACTTAATGCGAAACCAATAATCTTTTTCAATAGAATCTCTCCTCTAATGTAATAAACCAATACTACAAGGGAAAATCAGGAATTTGTAGACTGATATTATAAATATTTCGATAGTATAATTGAGAGTTAAAAAGGAAAAAACAGGAAATGAAAATAGCCCGAGAGCCGAAGCCCCCGGACTAATCACTATTGAGTCGGTTGTCCCGATGCTTTCCGCAGCTCGTTCGCTAGTCGATGCGCTTCAGCAGCTCCGGCTTGATCTCCCTTTTTCAACGCGTCCGCACGACTAGGACGAACGAAGCTATCGATAATATGGTTGGCATCTTTAGGATCCATCTTAACCGCCGGCTCCACCGGATTAGTTTTAGCCTCACGAACAAACGGCAATCCGAAGTATTCACATACCCCTCGCGCCAACTCCTCAGCGCATTCAACTCGATACGCCTCCGATCGCAACAGGGCCGCTTCCTCGACGTTCGTCATGAATCCGCACTCCACCAGAACAGCCGGCATTCTCGTTTCCCGAAGCACATGAAAGTCTGCGGTCTTTACTCCGCGATTCGGGAGCTTCGTTCCGCCGAGTAATGATCGATGGAGGGTGACTGCCGCTTTCGCACCCTCGACACTGCCAAGGCGATGGAACGTCTCGATGCCCCGTACACTGTTAAGCCCGCCGGCGCCGAATGCATTTGCGTGAACGGATAGATACAGATCCGCTTTCGCCGCATTGGCCGCGTCCGTCCTTGCCCTTAATGGCGTGTCGACGTCCGTCTGAGCCACTAACAACGTTCGGAAGCCACAACGCTTAAGGTGAACGTCCAGAAGCGCCACGACGCGCCTATTAAATTCGTTCTCTCGCATTACAACTCCGTTCGGAAGGAGCGGCGTCCGCTTGCCCGCCGTCTCCATTCCGTGTCCGTCACATAGGGCTATTAGTTTTGCCATGTCTTTTAATCCACCCTCTTCTTGACGTACTGGTACGCCCCGCTCGCCGTCAGCCCAACAATTGAAATCAGCGTGATCTTGTCCTGGACAGCATTAGGAACGAGCACAAAAATAGCGGCCACAAGAAGCGCCGCTGGATGAGTCCATTTATCTTTCAAACCAAAGCCCTTACAAACGCCAACATAAGCCGCAACAAGTGCGGCCAGCTGCAGGATCTCGTTTTCCATTATTGTGTTAGACCTCCTTTGAGGATAAAAGCAACCGCTGCTAATATGATTGCTCCGATTATGGTTGTACCTACCCAATTAATGATCTTATCAATTCGATCAATTCGATGATGAGCCGACCTGACAGATATGTGAGCCTCCTGGGCGATGTCCTTTGCTATATCGGCTGTCGCTTTTACATCCGTCATCGCGTCGATTTTAGTCTCTACCCGGACCATCCGTTCACGGATGTCTGCTAATACTTGCGCTTCATTCCCTGACAATCGCCCACCTCCTCAAATTAAAGAGCCCTGCCGAAGCGGAGCCCTTGTTGTTACTGCGTATAATCGTCCGTAAGCGTCACAGAGGACGCCCTTCATCTTCCTCGATGGACTTTTTGCAATGTCCTTTATCGAACAAATCTAAGAACCTGCAAATAAGCCTGCCAAGCCGATCTCCTTTTATTGCACGTTTGCCCATCCTGGATGAGATCGTCTCGTCAGGGGATCCGCCTAGCAACGTATTCGCTAGCTGGTCGATGGAGATTAATAGATTCCAAACGTACTGTTTCATACGATCACCATACGATAGAATCTAACGATTGTTTATCCGCTGCGGCTTCTATCTGTGCTTTCAAGGTCAGACACTTATACACCAAGGAACTTTCGTGATTATAGGCATCCTTAATCACTTGAATGAATTCATCACGGGTAAATGTAACCATCCCAATTCCCGTTAAAAACGGCACACTAGATATTGTCGGATCAAGGTTTAGCATGGTAGCCAACGACTGATAGTTATTTTTATCAACTGGATCATATCCCATTTGGATATTAGGAGTTGACGCTACGGCATTGGTAAGAAATCCTGCTTGGACTTCTAAATCTCTCTGACTCGTAAAGATACCAATTTTTTTCTGCTTCCAATAACTTAGCGGATAAATTTCGTCCGCTGTGCGCTCGACCATTTGCGTGCCATCCCATTTATAGATGGAATTGCCTTGTCCGTCGATTAGCATAAAGTTGAAGTGTCTTCCTGCATCTGATTCAACAAGGATATCGCCTTCCCTCGGCTCTTCAAAAGCAGAAGAAAAGCCGTGGACGATAATCCCGGCTTCGTTAATTCTTATATAGTGCTTGTATCCGTCCAACTTATTCGCCTCCGTGGTATAATCTTTTGGGGTGATATATTTGGAAATCTTGGGTAGAAAAATTAGTGGAAAAACAGAACGTATAATCAATGAAATTTATTCAAATCTTAAAAAGCCTGTTGAGTTTAGGAGTATTGAAGCTGGAAATGCTTTTGGGTCAATAATTGATAATACCGATACTTTTATTGTTCATCTTTCTTTAAGACTTAATGGAGATGTTTTTGAAACAAATCTTCTACATGAGTTGTTCCATGGAATTCAGATGACTAACTCATACCCGGAGATAGGAAATATCGTTAATGACCAATTTGTAGCAATGCTCTGTAGTTCCTTGAGTTCCCTTGTTCTTGATTTAGAGGTACAAGAAAGACTTACCGAGCACGGATACGATTCTTCTTACTTTTTCAATTACAGAAATCGTGTGTTAAAAGAATTGGCAAACAAAAATTTTGCACCAATTATTAATGATGAACTTAATCAAAAATATGTTTCTACAAACTTGGCTCTCTTCTTTCTAACTGCGAGTGAAACCCAGTCGAAATTTATCAAACATTTATATCAAAATGCTCCAATCAATACATTAAATGGTGCTCTTAAAATAGTAGATGCCATCAAAAAAATCGGATATGATTCTCCTGCTAAATGCTTTAATTGTTTTATGGGAGTATTAGACACATTAGATATTTGGAATTTTTATGGAATCTTATATAATGGAAAATCATATTCACGACTCAAGAGTTCATAGCTACTGCGTCGGGACATTGGCTATCTGGTTGTTTACTTCGAGAATCGGTTGCATCTACTGTATTTCCACATTTCACACAAACTGATAATCCCCACCTTTCATTAGTTTCTACATAGAGATGAATTCCCTTTTCTCCTGGTCTGGATAACTTAATTGACATGTTGTATCCGTCCATGGGTTACCTCCTTATAGTTCGGCATCAGCTGTCCACTGGTATTCAATCAATGAATCCAACCCGACAGTCGTTGCACTGGTACTATCCAAGTTAACTTGAGCGAATCCGGAATCGCCAATTGTACCCGCCGTCGCTCCAGTCCGATCATTAACATTGTCCACCCTTAAAGCATTTGCTGTACCGGATGGACTATAGAGTTTAACTGTTGGCGGTATTCGTTTCCTTACCTTAAACGGTACAGTGTTTACCAAAACGCCAGATGTTGAAGCCGCTACAGCACGTCTAGTGCTATAGTAAACCTCGCCAATTCCCGTTGCTGAAGATATTGATACCCCTAAATCATAACTTTTCTCATAATACCGCTGGCACAGCGCCAATTCTTCCCCAAATGTACGAGGCTGATATAGTAAAGCCACGTCACCGGCACATACTTGGACTTGGATGATGTCGATGTTTCCTGCGCCGACGAAGGTTTCGGCAGTACCTCCACCTAAGTAGCTTGTCGCTGTTGTGGTTCCCCACATCGAAAATATTCGAACCCATAAATAGTCGTCATTATTCGTTCCGAACGTTTTGCCTGCCAATGTATTCGTTGTAAATGTAAATGAATATCGAGTCCAAACGGCTGATAGTGTTATGATTTGACCGCTTGTAGTCAAAGCTTCTCCGACCGTTGGACTTCCTCCGGAACCATAAGTTTGCTGGATGGCTACTGCAATTCTCTTCCCCGGAATGTCGCTTCTCGCCCAGAAGCTAACAGTTACCTTTTTCCCTGCACCGCACAAATAACGAGTACCGTGCTCAATTTTTTGACCCTTGAAGTAATACGCTGACACGCCAAATCCACTACCCGCTCCATTAACGTTTGTTCTATCAAAGAAGTAAGAGTTAGGAATATCTCCTGGTGATAACTTCTGTTGACTGTGCGTAACGGTTGTAGGAAGAACACCCCCATCAGCCGTGTAAAAAGTCGCCCAGTGATCTAACAGGAAGCCCCCATTAGTAGGGTTTACAAAACTCGTCCCTCTCTGTGCCACATCAAAGTTACCGTTAATGATAGCTTGGCGTGCCATATTAAACGGCATATTATCGAGGTCATCTTGCACAGCGGCGAAGCCAGCATCGATCTGCGGGAAGCTGTCTTTGATCGGTACTGCTGGCGGAAGATTACAATACCGATTGGGCATCTTTTTCAGCTCCTTTCAATGAATTTAGCCGACGTTCAATTGCCTCCTGGACCCCGTGAAGAATCGCTTCTTCCTGATAAAGGTGATACCGCGTAACGGCCATGATGACCGCGCATATCTCCGGCACAGGCTTTAAGGGGTCAATCTCGACTTTGATAACAGGCTGGATAACTGCCATATTAAATTCCTCCCAACGAAAAAGACGCCCCCGCAATGGAGCGCCTTTGATCGTACGATTTATTGTTGAGCTGCTTTACGTTCTAGCCAAAGTGCTAGCTCTGCGTTGTTTTTTTCAATGTAGGCTTCCCATTTTGTTATTTCAACTTCGTCGCCCTTTTCAATTGCATATTTTAGACTTTTATCAGCGAACCGTGCTCTTGATTCTGTGAGCTCAATACTTGCTCGAATATCTTCTGCACTCCATTGTCTTGACTCGGTTACTGGTTCCGTTGAATCTATTGACAATTCGGGAGCCTCCTCCCTTTTGGTATAATAAACAACCTTATCCTTAAATGCCACATCGTAACCTATGGCATCAGAAAGGGCACGGTTCGGTGTAAAAGTCACACCGTCTACTGCTACAGTTTTTGCTTCGAGCATCTTACCATTAACAACAATTGAATATTCCGCGTCTACTTTTTTACCAAAGTTTGATAGGGGGTCGGCTAAAGCCTGTCCTCCGACCATCAACAATGCACCCGAAAGAAAGGCTATGACAATCTTCTTCATGATAATCCCTCGTTCCCTAATTTTGGTTATATTATATCACGATTAGTTAGGGAATGTTAACCGTTGCTAGAGTAACACCGTTTCTTGAGAAGATTTTTAGGTTCCTTGTGCTGTTGTCAAACGCCATATTATAGGCAAAATTAGAATCGACATACGACAAATCTGCCTTTGCATTGACTGCTGACGATTCCGCTTTTGAATCCAATGCTTGTTGGAGCGTACCTCCATTGCTAGTGCTAATTAAATCGTTCCAGGAACCAATCCGAACTTTAGTGCCCCCCAATCTGACCTCCCCGTTAGTAGAATCAATGAGCATGTCAGTATTAGACTGCATAATAAACAAAGCTGGAAACTGGTATAAATCTGTTCTCACTGCGCCATTCGAAAATTGCAATAAAGGAACACCATAACCTGGGTCAAGAGCTTCAAGAGTTATAAATTTATCAATAGACCCATAAACTCCAATCATGTCATTTGAGCTCGACATTTCGGATCTCGGAAATATTCCGGATTCTGCCGTTTGAATCAGAGCTCCAGTGATCGTTCCCCCGCTTATTGAAGACGCCGTTATCGTTCCGCTGAAAGTTCCGTCGACACCAACAAGAGTCCCCGAGAACGTCCCGCCAGCCGCCGATAAATTACCGCTGAACGTCCCCGTAGCCGCCGAGAGCGACCCGCTGAACACGCCATCAGACGCTTCGAGCGTTCCGTTGAACTTGTACTTGCCAGCAACCGTGTCGAAGTAAATCTTATCAACGCCACCTGCTTGAAACGATAGCTTATCGCTATTCAGGATGACCTTGGATGCGTGATCCTCTCTCTCGATCGTCAGCCCTTCAGTCCGTGTGAGGGTAGCACCGTAATACGACTTGCCGAGTCTGACAGCGTCTCGGTTCATCCTATTAACCTGCTGCGTAAGCGACCCCTCAACCACGAACTCGCTCTGCTGTTCGGACTTGGAAGGGGCTTCGACTGACATCTTGAGTCCGCCTTTGAATGAGAACACGTTATGCAATGCGAGTGTTATCCCGCCGCTCGTATAACCGTCCCAGCTGTATGCCGTATCTTCCCATGCCGTGTTTGCGTCTTGCCATGCTAGACTTTCAATATTATGACCGAACCGGATCCGGTCTCCTGCCTCGATCTGTGGGAAGCCCCGAGCGTCCATGTTCACCGGCTGATAAGAGAAACCGTTAAACGCCGATAGCAAGTCATTTGTTATCTCTTGCGTAGCAAACGGATTCTCAACGAACAACGTATGATTATCGTCGCCTGTCCCTGCCTCGTAGGTCAGCTCGTCTTCCGTATCGTACATCACGACAACGCGGGTATAGGTCTTAACCGGGTTAGTCTGTGCTGCCCGGATATAATCAGATGCGGTCATTTCGAATACTGCTGAATCCGATGCGGTAAATCGCCTGAACTTTATCTTCCCATCCTTGCCAACAAATACACTCGCGCTATTAGCCGACGCAATGTATCCGAGCACTTGACGTATGCTGTAGCCAGCCGGACCCGCTTGGATCTGATACGCCGGGTTAATGGTTACGCTACTGTCGTAGGTATATCCGAGCTTGCCGCATATCTCATCCCAGACGGCTTGTTGCGTCGTCGGGTATGTAAGCGATGAGATATACGCCACATCCGCCCACACCAGCCGATCGTAACAGGTGTAAACCCAGGTATCGTTGATCTTCTCCCGACTATCGACGTAAAACTCACCGAGAGGCATCCACTCCGTTTGAGCACCACCCCAGGGAAAGGCTGCGTCTTGCCATGCGACGGCCACGTCTTGCCAAGGTGATTCCGCGCCAGCTAGTTCCGGAGGTAACCGGAGAGATAGGTAAGGGACGATCCGAGCGTTAGGCGCGATAACGTCCTCTGTCCTGAGTTTAATGGTTAGCTTGGAGAGGATCGTCGTCCCGATCTCAAACTCCTCACCGAGTACGAGGCTGTTCTCAATGGTGAAATCGACGATGACGTCATTACTGTATTCAGTGCCGGTGATGTCTGCTTTAACCAGAAACTCGCGATCATGGCGCTTTAGGTATTCCGTGTATAGTGCAGAAATTGGATACATATCATCGCTCCGTCAGGGTGATCTGAAGACCGTCCCACCAGAGGACCCCGCCTTTCACAATCGGAATTGCCGCAGGACGGTTGCCGACGTACATCCGCTTAGTGACGTATGCACCGGCCATCGGGTCAGGGTAATAGAAGTCGAAGAACACAGCATCCATAGCCTGAAGAATAGCTGAGATATCCGCCCACGGTAGCGGATTAAACCCCATTTCGATCTGCCGTTTGACAGCTACACGGTCCCGGTTTAGCGTGCCATCTGCGGTCCGCGTCGTAGAATCGGCATCGTCCAGGTCAAGAATAGTTACTTGAAAATCAATGGGGTAAGCGGCGATCTCAACGCCGTTAATCTTAAGCTGCATATCGCCGCCTCCTTATGTGATTACTAAATTCCGTCCGGATCGCCGGGTTAGATCGTTGAGTCCGGTAGCTGCTGCGCGGGCGAGATCCGTTTTACTGATCGTTGCCTGGTCACCGCTGCCGCTAGATTTAACCGCAGCTAAGATCGCCTTAAGAACGCCAACAACCTCCCGGTTATCGTCCTTGCCGAGCATCGCCTCCAGCTTTGATAGAGGCGCGATGACTTCCGGATCCGCAGAAGCGCCCCTGTTATCTCCGACCATGGCGAGCGTCGGTCCGAATGCTAGACCGCCTTTTGCGAGTTTCGGAATCTTTGGAATGCTAATACCAAATGACTCTCCGCCCCCGGCCCATCCGGGCACCCAGTCTGGAGCATCGATGTTGATACTGTTCAGGCCCTCAATTACTTTGTTGATCGCGTCGATAATCAGATTCAGCGGCAGCTTAATGATTCCGTACAGCGAATTAAAGACGCCCTTAAATACTGCCTTCATGCCGTTCCATGCCATAGACCAATTGCCGCTGAAAACGCCAGTGATAAAATTCATGAGTCCGATAAAAGCAGTTTTCGTCCCGTCAATGATATCGCCGATTGAATTAAATACGTTATTAAACACGCCTAGGAAAACTCCGCCTACAAACGTTGCTACTGGCTTCAATACGCTCTGCCAAAGTATCGTAATCGTAGACGCCAGAAGTCTAAATACAGCGATAAGAGAATTCCCGATGAACCTGCCTAATGGCTCCGTGACTTTCTTCCAAAAGAATGTTAAGACTGTGGAAGCCGCTTCTACAGCTGGACCGAAAACCTCGGTCAGTGCTTTACCGAGAGGGAGGAGAACCTTTTCCCAAAATGATTTCGCGACGTCGGAAACAAACTTGAAGGCAACCCCAAGTACGTCTTTCAGTACCCTAGCTACGGGTATCGCTTGACTATAAAAGGTCACCAAGAAGTTACCGAGGGGGACGAGTACGTTTTTCCATAACCACTCAGCAGCTACCGTTAGCGCATTCCATGCTGCAACGAAACCAGTTCCGATGTACTGCCCAAGTGGTACAAGGACGTTTTGCCAAAGCCAAACAGCCGCCTCGCCGATCTCACGGAGAATGCCGTCGACAAAACCTCTGAACTTCTCATTCGTTCGGTAAAAATAAACGAAGGCGCCAACTAATGCAGCAACGGCTACTACGATCGCCAAAACGACTGCCGATACTGCGCCCAATGCAGCAGCTATAACAGCTCCTACTTTCTGGACAGTAGCAACGATCGATCCCCACTTTGCAATAGCAAACGCAGTTGCGAATCCAGCGCCGACAGCAGCTAACGAAGCAATGATTATATCGGAATTGCTTTTGATGAAACTCGTCAGGCTCCCATACGCGGCTTTAACGCGGTCGGCCATCGCCTTTGCCTTCTCAGCGACCGTGTCCATTCCATCGCCTACACCGGAGAGAATCCCTTCTTGCGCTCCGGTATCGGGTACAGGCATTGAGCCTCCGCCGCCTGTAGCATCGTTACTTCCGCCAGAAGTCCCGCCGACGAGATTAACCTGGTCGAATCCAGCTACGGATTTTTGCGCCTGCTTGCCGGCCTTTTCGTATGCATCACCTAACCCGCTTACCGCCCCCGCTTGCGCGTTAACCGTGTTGGTTTGCTGCTGTGCCTTCTTGGAACCGAATAGCGCTTGAGAGAAAGCAGCAATGAATTGCATCGTATTCGCGAGAGCGGTAGCGAACCGTGTAAGTGCGGGAAGGATGGCATTGTAGATCGGCAGGAAGGCTTGTCCTAGTGCAAGCCGCGTATTCTTGAGCTGGGCGACAAACGCCGCCTGTCTTGATGCGGTGTTATTGGCGAGCTCAAGTCCATACTTAGTCGTTGCCTGCTCGAGGATGCCGAAATATCGGATCGCCTGCTGCGTGTTGAAGTCGAGTTGTTGCCATGACTTTCCGTTCGCAAACTGCTGGAAAGCTTTCGTCGATTCTATCAGCGCGACGTTGACGTTTAGACCGAGATCCTCAATCGCCTCGGTGTTCCCGAGTAGACCGGATCGGATCCGCTCCATAACGTCTTCCATCGTCCGACCGGTTGAGCTGGCGACGACGGCAGAAGCTTTAAGGAGATCCTGCGTACGTCGCATCGTTTCCGCAGTACCAGATGAAAAGCCGCTCAAGAGATTTGCGTACGTCGCGCCAAACTGCACCGCTTCGGACCGAGCAAAACCAAAAGCCGAAGCGCTCTCGTTCGCCCACTTCGTAAACTCTTGCGCGTTATTCCCGAGAAGACGGTTAATCTGCCCCATAGCTGCTTCGAACTTGATTGCTTCATCGAGTGCTGTCTTAAATCCTAACCCGACGCCCAGACCCGCGAGCGTTGCCCCGATCGTTCGGACCGTATTTTTGATTTCCCTTTGGGCGTTCCGTAAACCGGACAAGTCCGCGCCTATCCGGACGAGTAGATTCCGTACTACACTCATTATCCTTGTCCCTCCTCTCCGCTGCCGAATTTCGCATGCAGACGCTTAATCATCGAAAGCATCTCGCTGTCGGTCTGTTTCTTCTTTGCCTTCGGCTCTTGAATCAGTAGCTTTTTAAGCTCTGGCATCCTCTTCACGCGACCCCAATAAGCGGTCAAATAAGAACTGATCCGATTCTCGTTGTATTCGCTCGTCGATCGCTCATTGTGCGCGATGATATGCAAATTGAGCTCATGGGGCGTCATGTCGTCATAGTCGCGTAAGTTTATGCCGATCCGGATTGCCGACTTTAGCGATTCCTCCCAGTCCCACGGCTTGGATTCGGTTGATTCACCGTCTTCCCCGCCGGTTGACCGTTTCCCGTAAGGTTACCCGTCGCTTTCTGGAGAGCTTCGGTCATCTTTGCCATGAGGTAAGCGTAGGACTCAGCACAGTCGAGAATGTCCTCCATCTGATCCATGGTTAACGTCTCGTTATGCTCTCTGGCATCACGCTCCAAACCATAGAAGAAGATTTCCTCCAGTTGCTTAAAGTCGATCTCGTCCTCGACCATGTCGTCCATTCCCTTGCCGGTTACTGCCGACAATCGTTTAAGTGCTTTATGTCCAAAACGTAGCTCACGTGGTCTGTCGAGGTTTACAATTACTACATCGTTGTTATCACTCATCTGATTTTTCCTCCAATCAAAATAGGCTAGAGCCCTTAAGCCCTAGCCGCGATCTGATATTCCCAATGCTTTGGATTATGCCGTCTTAAGCGCGACGACCTCGTAAATAACAGGCGTCTTGCCTTCTTCTTGCGCTACGATCGTCAATTTCTTGGCGACGTTAAGCGTCAATGGAATTGCACCCGAAGCAACGGCCGTCGTTAATTCAGACGAGAACACACCGTCGAGGTAAAGCTTAAGCGTATGGCCCGCTGCCGTTGCAGTGACGGTAATGCTAGCAGCCGTTACACCGCTAAACGTGTACGTATACTTGCCGTTATCGAACGTCGGAGCAAGCGCACCGCCTGCGCCAGTGAGAGCAAGAGCGGAAAGACCAGCACTCGCGGTCAAGGCTAGAACAGGCTTGCCGCTAACTTTGATAGTCGCTTCAAATGCGACGATTTCTTCCAATTCCGCATTACCGCCGCTGTACGACGTGACGACACCGTTAAACACCCAGCTCGCGCCAAGATCGGAAGGAAAGATGATCTCGAATGAGGTTGCATCTCCTGCCTCGAAGGCTGTATCGAGCGCCGTTTGACCCAAGTCACTCGGATCGAAATAACCAGAAATGGATACCTCTCCACCGTCCTTGAAGCCACCAATGAACTCGCGGTATCCGCCGTCGCTATCTAGCGTCGTTATGTCCAGTGTGTCGGCCGTCTTCTCTGGAGCACCAATCGATGTTAGACCGGCAATAAAATTCAAGCCGATTTTAATCTTCGTTCCAACAGAACGTTTGGCTTTCAATGCAATCACCCTCTCTTAGAAATAAACTTCAAATTCCACGAGGCTCCGATAGAGCTTCGGTTTGTCTTCGTACATCTCAACAGGCTGCCGATAAACGATCTCCTGGATGAACGGGCCCGTGCCGCCGATGGCTCGTTGCTCCATGCTTACGAGCTTGTCGATGACGCTGGTCATGGTCGTGACTACATCCCCGAAACGTGGTGCAATTACATTAAGCTCGCCTTTCACCGTTTTACCGGACTGGTAGGAATCAAGATCCCTTGTTCTCAGCCCCGCGCTGGATACGAATATCAAATACGGCTGCGTTAAATTGAATTTCTCCTCGGGCGCCGCGAGAGGGTAGACACGATTATTCAGCGCGGGGATGGATTCCAATTCAATCGTCAATGCTGCTTCAAAATTCATGTCTACCTCCCTCTCCATGCCCGGTCGATATCCGTCGTCGCCGTGTCGATGATTTTACGTTGTATTGTTCTGCTGTTATCCTCGACCGCGCGGGCCATATACCGGTAACCCGGAATGTAATGCCCGCTCTCCGTCAAATAGCCAAACTCTTGCGATGCAGGATAATACGAGCGCTCGCCGGATTCAGAGACTTTTACGAATACGTCGTTCATTCGCGGATCTGGCATGATGTCGTAAACCTTTTTTCCAACGGTCACGCGACGTTCAGCCTTCATGATAAGGCCCTTTTTCAGGTTCCCTTCGTCCACAGGTGCGTTCCGCTTAGCTGCTCGCAGCGCGATCGATCCACCGGCACGAGCGGCTTTCGTAACAGATCGTTGCGGGACTTGTCCCAGCCGCCTTATCGCACGTTCTAATTCCCGCATCCCCTCGACCCGTGCCATGTTACTGACGCTCCTTACACATGAGCTGAAGCTCTTTGTTCGCCATCTCGGGATTGATGATGTGCAGGATCTCGAATGGCAGGCCGTTATAGTTAACGCGCATCGTGCGATCGATGCCCGGGCGGTAGCGGATACGGATCCGCGTCGTCACTTCTGCGTTCTCACGCATCGCGGCGAAAAACTCTTGTCCACGAAGTGGCTCAATAGCCGCCCAGGTCGTTGCGACATCCACCCACGCATCTAACGGCTGATTGTACTCGTCCACTGTACCTGCAGGTCGCTGAATCACAACACACTTATTCAGCCGCGCAATTAGCGACTTACCCTTGTCGGTGCAACTCATACTGGCACCACCCGATCAATGTTAAGAAGCGAGTAAACCGCCGGCGGAGGATCGCATTCCCCGTGTTCGAACCAGTGAGAGACGAGAAGCGTAATTGCCTGCTTGATCTTCTTCGGGACGTCGGTTGCTGCGCCGTATCCAGCGACGTAACGGACCTTAACTCCGTTTACCTTGGCTAATCTAACGGATGGCCAACCGATACTGCAAACCAGTTTTGCGACAAAAGAATATTCATCGACGACATAGTTAGCCGGGTCCCACGTTGTTGCTGTTCCCTCATTGTCGGTATATACGAGAGACGTCACGTTTTTCAGCGGTGGGCGCGGCAATTCGATCCATGCCGTGCAAGGCCAAGCGTCCAAAGCGAGCTCAAGCGTCTGCGTGATGTAGACTCGATTTTGATAACCTTCGCACCACTCCCGAGCCGCGGTAATTAGCGGCTCGAGTGTAGCATTCAAGGATGCGTCATCCTGATCGATTCGCAGTTGATCCTTGATCTCTCCCAAAGTAACCGGCTCAGTGGCCGGCGGAGTTATTAGCTTTAAGCCGGCCATGCCGGATCACCTCATTCTGCGGCAGGAGCCGCCTTGGATTCCAGATAAGCAGCGTAGAGCGCAATCCGTTTCTCTTCATTGCCAATGTCACCATCAATCTGCAGATCAGCCAGAAGCACTTTCTGCTCATCAGCCTTCAGTTCAGTGAAAGATTCGAGAGAGATAGGCTCCGGTTTAGGTTTAGAGAAGTAAAGCTTCCCTTCTTCTTCCCGATCGAAGGCGTACAAAACATCTCCGAATATGTGCTCCTCCCCCACATTTTCGGGCACAATCGAACAATATCCGATCAATTCACCAGATATAGAATCATAGGAGTTGTCGGCCGATTCTTTTTTCTCTTCTGGAGGAGAATCCACGTATGAAGCATAGCCGCCATCTACTAGCGTGCTAGCCTCTATTTCGTCAACCTCATAGACTTTACCAGGCTGCTTCACACCGTTTGGACCCGCAGCCAGAGTAATCATTTTTATTTTCAATTCGTTTCACCGTCCTAAAAAAGAATAAGACCGGTTTGACCCGGTCTATGTTTACGCTGCTCCTTCGTCCGGTGAAATCAACAGTTTGCCGACAATCGTATTCGTTACATCGTTATCAACGATTTGTTTCCGGCTTTCATACTGCAGCGCGTAAATATCGCCCAATACCGTAGTTACTCCGGCACGAATTGCGGATAACTGAACATATCTTTCTTGAGGCCTGTAGATGTCTAACCAGACCACCTCGCCGTCAGCCGTCGCCACAACTTTCGAGCCCTTCAGATCTGCGGCATCGGTAACCGTAGCGTTCGTGCCTTGACGACCTTTAATAAAATTTCCGGCGTTGAACGAAGCGATCGTCGTAAAAAACAAAACGCCTTCGTAGCCGGCCATATCCACGACATCGGAAAGGACTTCTGTTGTTCCAGTAACAGAAGCAGCTTTCACCTTTGTTATCTTGATCCCGTTTGATAGATTCACTTAGTTTCAGCTCCTTGATATTATTTGCCCGCATAATAAAAAAGCCGTGCGGGCATCGGCTTCATTCGGTGTTCATATGTGCTAGGGAGCATTACCCCATTTTAATACGGGTGAATGCTTCAGCCAAAACCGGTTGACCGTCGCCTTCATATCGGCCGATGAATCCTGTTTGATTCGTTTCAGCGTACAACTCGACCAAACGTTGAACAGCCAGGTTGAGCGCGTCAACGATCCAGTAATAACGGAAGTCACCAACGATACCGACGTATTGTCCCGTCGTCAGGGTATTCGGTGCATACTCGGACTGGAAGAACGGTCTCGCCAATATCATATCTGGTTGGCCGTTTTGTAATCCGGGTTGCCACAAATACTGACCCGTTGTTGCGTCTTTCAATTTGCGGATTGCCTTCACCACATCACGGTGGAAGCCCCAACGAGCGTTGACTTGATACGCCTCTTTCAAGCTGTATAAGGCATCAATCAACGTGTCAGCTTTAATCTCTGTTGCCGTATTGCTACCCACAACGTCGCGAGATGTTGGAATGCCATCAGTAGAAGCAGTGAACAATCCGAGCGGCTTTTGATTTCCGTCACCCGTCATGAATGCTTTCTCTTGCGAAACGCCGAATTTATAAGCAAGACGTGAACGAACGAGTGCCTCTGCTCCACCGGCAGATAAACGAAGAAGCGTATTCGACACCTTGACCCGTTTTGCCAACGGGTGCGGACGCAATTCGCGTTTACCGAGCTCGATGTCCGTTTCATTGCCGGTACGCAGCTCAGTCGTCCAGTCTGCGTCACCCACATCGCTATCCAACGTAACTACGCCCAGCGATTTCGCTTGGGTAAGTGTGTGAACAGTGGCAAACTGTCGAATGTGGGTCATGTTGTCCACTTCTTTGAGCAATTCAGTAACGAATTGCTGAGGCGTGACTAGATAGCCACCGCCGGCATCTGGATCAGCAGACATCGCGCGAATGTTCTCCGGCGTGAGCGCGTTGACCCCATTAACAAGGAATCGTTCGAAGGCAGCTCTGTATTCCGGAGTGGAACGGGCATCGACATTTCCGCCGTTACCCGATGGAGGTTGACGGAACTGTGAACCTCCGCCAGAATTGTTCATTTCCTCGTCCGTTTTCAGCGCGGTTTCAAGCCGATCAATTTGATTCTTCAGCTTGTCCATGTCGGACATCATGCTGTCGTACTGCGTTTGCTCATCTGCAGAAAAGTCTCTGCTAGCGGCAAGCACCGTTTCATTCAGCGCTTTCGCCTTTTCCCAAACACTTGCGCGTTCTTGACGCAGTTCATTGATTTTTGCACGCATTTCTTCAGACCTCCCTGAATTTCAATTGGAGCTCGCGATTTCTCGCGGCATTTTTGAAGCTGTAATCTACTGCCGCAGGACTTTCGACCTTTGGCAGGATCGGGGCGTTTGCGAACTGCTTCCAATTTACCTCGACGCCATTAATGATCGCTGTATCTCCCTGCAAGCAAGCCGCGACTTCCAGATCGCCTTCTACTTCGTCAGCCAGTCCCGCGGCAACCGCTTCTTCCGCGGTGTACCACGTTTCCTTTTCAAGCAGGACTTTAATGTCTTCTGCCGATATCCCTGACTTCGTACTATAGAGATCCGTCATTTCATTCTCGATCTTGTCGAGCAGGTCCGCTCGTTGTCTCAGACCTTCGGATCGAGACATACGCGCCGAGCCCATCGGTCGATGGATCATCATTAATGATCCCTTCGGCATAACGATTTTGTTACCGGCCAAAGCTATGATTGAAGCGATCGAAGCAGCTAGCCCGTCCACGTAAACGGTAACGTTCGCGGGATGGCGTTTAAGCATGGAGTGAATAGCAACTCCTGCGAATACATCTCCACCCGGACTGTTAATCCGGACCGTCAACTCGGAGATGTTGTCCCCGATGGCGTTCAGCATGTCGTTTACGTCTTTCGGCGTGACCTCATCACCCCAAAACGCCATTGAACTGATTTCACCATAAATAAGCAGTTCAGCTTTATTCGCTGCCGCTTTAACGACTTCCCAATATCGTTTACTCACTCTCTTTTCTCACCTCCTGCCCAGAGTCAGTACTGCCGTCCGGATTTACCTTGCCCGTATTGAGCGGTACGCGGTATGTGTCTCCGCCTTCATAAGGGTTTTGATTCTCCAGAGCCCTAACCTCGTTCGGATTCATCCAACCCTTATCCAAAGCTACGCCATACGACTCGTATCTACTTTTCGTATCACCGCGAAGCAAACCTTCAACGACGAACTCGGAGTAATAACCAGCTCGCCTCTCTCGCTTGGATATCAGCTGCATACGAATCTTTTGTTCCCAGCGAACAAGCCATGGACGGATCGTATGGACCACAAACTCTATCGATTGATGCTCGATATTATTGTTTGTAGAACGGTCCAGTTCTTGGAGCATATGGAGTGGGACTCGGAATACCCGGGCGATTTCCGCTATTTGAAACTTTCGAGTTTCTAAGAACTGCGCGGCATCCGGTGGTATCGTGACTTGATGATATTTCAAGCCTTCTTCAAGGATCATCAGCTTATGCGCATTGGTTAACCCTTGGTAAGCCGCCCTTGCTTCCGTTTTGTAATTCTCCAACGCCTTATCCGATAACGCCTCGGGGTACTCAATAACACCAGAGGGAGTAGCGCCATTTCCAAAAAACGTAGCCCCGAATTCTTCCGCAGCCAATGATAAGCCTATCGCTTCCTGGGCAAGCTTGACCGGGTTATATCCGACAATCCCATCGAAGCCGAACCCGGGGATGTGGAGGACGTCGAAAGCATCTAACCTACGGGGCTCATTCGTATTGGGAAGTAGCGTCCAGTAAATTAGATTTCCGTTTTTGTCCCTGTCTGGGCGAGTCCGGTCAGGTAGCAACGGCCATAATGCTGTCACGGCTCCTGCCCCATTCCGATCGATATAAGCGTACCCGTTACCCCAGTTACAAATGTGCCCTTGAATCGTTTCTCGAAAGGAGTATGCAGTCATTTCCGGGTTGGCTTGGTAATGCAAAATCTCATAAAGTGGGTGATCTGTAGCACGTTCTCGTTTTCCGTTTTTATCTTGGTAGACATTCAAGGGAAGAGAAGCGATTGTTTCAGAAATAATTTTTACCGCAGCTAGATACGCCGTGACACGCATAGCCGATTCATCGGTAACCCTAATTCCGGATCGTGTTTCCCGACCTCCAAAATAATCCTCTACCCATCTCGATGGATGAGCCAAGGTAGATGCGCTTATGTTCAACATCTTGTTAGTAAACGGGATTCTAATTTTCGTAGTCATCACCTCCCTAGTAAGTCACAATGCCGCGACGCTCGTAGACGGACTCCTTCGGTTTACCCGCAGCCAAAGCAAGCTTGTGCGCATCGATCACGGCATCGACTGGGTCGATCCGCTTCGTGGCCGCGTCTTTGTCGATCTTGATCTCTCCAAAGCTATTACTTACCGTTTTGGCGTTCGCCATCGACCAGGTCAGTAGCTTATTCCGTCGATCGTAGATAATGTTGCCGGCTTCAGCTTCGAGCCGGAAATCGACCGTCGCGTCATTCAGGCTCTTCGCGGACTGGACGATCTCCACGCAATCGACGCCGAACTCTTCCAAGTCAGGCAAAAAGGCATCCGCATTATGAGGGTCATAAGCGATGCCTTTTAATTTCAGGTTATATTTTTGAATCAGGTCCCTGTAATAACTCAGGATATATTTGTAATCCGTCTTTACGCCGCCGAGCGTTTCAGTGACGGTCAGCAGCTCGTCGCGTATCCACATGTCATAAGGAGCTTTGTCTGTCTTGATGTGCTCCGCGACGCGCTTGGACGGGATGAAGGAATGCGAATGAATGTAATACTTCCGGTGTTGCTCGACTTGGATCGGAAACTCCAAGGCGCCAGATGTAAGATCACCCCCGCTGGATAAGTCGAGCCCAAGATAACACTCTTTCCCAACCATATCCTCGATCGTTGTGTCGCTCTCGCAAGCTTTCCAATGTTCCAAGTTCATATACTGGTTTTCAGCGAACTGGACCCACTGGTTAAGGCTCTTCGTCAGGAAGTTCCGCAGTTCTTCTCCCTGCATCTGCTTCGCCTTGATCGCGTCACCGCGCAAGCTGACAAGCGTCTGATCCGTCCATAGCGGGTTAGCCTTCGGCCAGTTGGCTTCGTCCCAGATATCGTCATCCTTATCGAGCTCACAAATAAAAACAAACTGCGTCTCATCGGTATGAACCCCGGCAAGGATCAGTTTGCAGTAATTGTAGAGCTCATAACATGGCCCCCGAAGATCGAAGCCGGCGGTCGTGATAACCGATATCAAGCATTGCAGGAGCTTCTTCGTACCATCGGACAACAGCTTGTACATCTGGTTATCTTTGTGTAGATGGTATTCGTCGACGCTGGCGAAGTACGGCCGAAAACCGTCGATGGATTTCGTATCTCGACCGAGGGCTCGGATCTCGCCGTGCGTTTCATTGCAGACGATCGTACTGGCGTAGTCCTTAACGGTAAATAATCCCGGATCGTATTTACTTCCAGCGAGCTCCGGATCCGCGTTAATGAATTTGATACATTCCTTCAGGACGATCCGGGCTTGAAGCTCCTTCGTAGCCGCGCAGTATATTTGCGGATATTGATACCCGTCGAAATTGCCGTAGAACAATGTCGGCACGGCATTCCCAAGTGATTTCGCGTTCTGGCGCGCCACTTGGATATAGGATGTACGGAATCTACGATACCCATCTTGCGTTATCCAGCCGTTCCAACTCCCGAAACAAAAGTCCTGAAAGCCATATAACTCAAGCGGCTGCGGGTCTTCGCCCTCTGCAAGGGTCAATGTTTCGGCGAAATCGATAAGCTCTTGTGCTTTTTCCGGGTCGAATACGTAAGGAAATTCCTCCGTACCCTGTCGTTTCAGGTCGTTTAAGTGGCGTTCGCAGGCTTGCTTTTGGGTTATTCCTGCGATAATACGACCAGACACAACCTCTTGAGCATAAGCCGTTACCCGGTCTATCTCAGCAATCGTGTTGTACGGATATTTCTGCAGCCTATCCACCTCGGCCGCCGCCAAACTTACCGAACTTGCTCACCGGCTTCTCTTCCTTCTTCGGCTTTGGTACGTTCTTAACCTTAGCCAGTGGATTGAGGAAGAGTCGGTCCTGCATTTTCAAGAGCATGTCCATCTTCTTGTTGATGGCCGTTTCGATCTTCAAAATGCCCTCGATCGATGCCAATTGAGAGAGATATCGAAGCGCCTTATAGTTGACCTCGTCGACGTCCTTAGCCCGGCCAATGTATTCGTCGAGGATATGCTCATCGATCTTGACGTTCTCGAGTCGTTGATACTGGATCAGCAATCGCTCGTATTCGGAATACGTCTTGCAATACATAGCAAGCATGCCGACGTCGGAACTCGTGAGAAGCTCGACGCCTTGTTCCGCTGCCGAAACGTATTCTTTGATCAGGTCATTCCAGAGCTTGTTGGCCACTCTGTCCTTGGAGACGAATGTCGGCTTTCGAAGCTTCTCGAGTTCGTGCTTGCTAAGCTTACCACCCAGTTTCACTTCGCCATCCTTGCGAGCTGCGATCTGTTCCTTCGTTAATCGATTCGGGTTGCCCTCCGCGATGTGCAGAGCAACTGGTTTCGAGTTTCTGCCCATCAGGGCCACCTCCTTGCCAAAATAAAAAACCACTTCCACCTGTAGGAAGCAGTCTCTAATTGTTTTTATGGGTACGGGTAGAAGTGTTTTCCGTCATCCTTAACATCTTTGGTTCGAAAAATTTGCTCTTCCAAACCATTCATGCCACCAATTGTGTTAACCCGAACTCGATAGATCATTTGTTCACTCTCTACCAAAGCCTTTTTATCGATGCCGGATAAAACAAAGTTGTTTAAGAACAAGTGCTGATTTTTACTTTCTCGATCAGCATGATACATCCCTTGCAGCCTACGTCCTTGAAACTCAACAACTAACAGATTTTGTAATAGATCAACCGTGAAGTCTAGTTCAGCAAGTGATTTATATTGTTCAACCGTAATTCGGAATTTGGCGTTCTCCTTTGTAAATACTTCGTTGTCGAAATATCGAAGTGAATAAGATTCACTGATCTTTTTAATAAATTCTGCGTTAATTGCATTCAATTCCGGATATAGTTTACAAGCTTCGGCGAATAGCTTTTCAACAACATGGATTTTGCTTTGCTTACCTGTTGCCCAAAGATATGCTTTAAGATACTTCTCAATGCTAGTGTTTGAGATGATTATTGCCCTGTATAACTGGCCAGCATTAAATAGTATACGAGCTGCTAAATAATCACGGTATGCCGTGTTAATAAACCCAGAAATCATCTTAAATTTCTCTTCGTTCAAATGGATCTCTTTCGACATGATGGTACCCCCACTACAGAATAAAGGAATGATACCATACAAAAAGTTCCAATAGAATAGCTAGAATTTCATAAAACGAATTTTCTCGTGCAAAAACTGGATACGCGGTCTTCGGTATAAGAGTTGATAGGGATTTAACCTCCCCCTACCCCTTCGGCTCATCCTCGGTCTTGATTCCGAGATCTTTCTCGATTGAGTCACAGACCTGCTCCGCTCTAGTTACCCAAATGCATTTTCCTTCAGCATTGAAAGTATCGCCTTCGATAAACGCTCTTAACTCACGCAAATAAGCTATCTTCTGTATTACCGTTAATGTTGTATCATCCACGTCCAAAACCTCCATCCTCTATCGCTGTCTTCCTATCATGGTGCTGCTTACATAACGGCTGCCAGTTGTTCTTATCCCAGAACAATATCTTGTTACCCTTGTGGGGTTTAATATGATCTACTACTGTAGCAGCGACGACCCTGCCTGCCTCCATGCATTGAACGCATAGCGGATGTACCTTCAGGAATGCCTTGCGCTCACGCCTCCACCTGGCATCATAGCCACGCTTGGACGATGAATCACGGTATTGGTCATATGCTTGTGCCTCTTGCTTATGGCGTTCACAGTAACCATCTTCTGCGAAGCTCTTGCATCCTTGCTTGCGACAGAATTTCTTAAGCACGTTATCATCTCCAGTAATAAAACTCGGAAGCCGCTTCGCACCGTTCCGATACACGGCAGGAGAAGGCAAGGGGAGGCCTTGCGAAGCAACTGGATAATGACCCGAAGGCCAGGAAATAAGATGACCGACAACGTTCCATCAGGAGGCTTGTCCTGGTATACGCGGTCGGTCGTTATGTTTGGCACCTCCGAATGTCAGTTAAAGTTTGCACACAAAATACTGACAATCAACATGCACGGATCGGTGCTGCTAGGATATAGTCGATCACGTCCGGAATCCTTGGGCGACTGTAGTCGCATCCGGTGTCGAATATATCCCCCTATATATTAATGCCACTTTGGACGACAGGTGGACGACAAGAAACCTCAAACCTCTTGCAGGACTTTGGATTTCGCCCTTTGAATGTTTTTCTGTACTGTCGTCCTCGATAACTTTAATTCTTTCGCAATCGCTCTTTCGCTTAATCCATTCGACATGTTAAGCAGATAGCATTCCAGTTCTCGAGGCGAAAGTTTCATCAGGATTCTAACGGCTGCTTGCTTCTGAGTTATCGTAATCGTAATCTCTTCCTCTGGCTCAGGTGTCGGCATCAGGTCCATATCCATCAGGATCGATCGCTTATAGGCATCTTTGATATCAACACCGCGGCGCGTGTTCGGTTGCCTGCCTGTCCGCATCCACTCCAGGGAATAATTCATGTCGGCGATCATGCCCTCGACGATCGTTAGTTCTTCTGCTACTTCCTCGGGATCTACGGTCAAAAGCTTATCGCGGTATTGCTCTAGTTGTCGTTTGCCTGCTGCGTATTCGCGTTTCCGCTCCTTGACCCATGTCATCCGCCATCACCTCTCGAAGCCAGTCCATTAATCTTTAACAGGTAATCCATCATGCCGCGGGGTACGCCTTGTTCCTCTGCGATATCATTAAGCAACTTTCCGGAAGCTAACTCCCGTTGAAGGAGTTCCTTGGTGACGTGTTTGTATTTACCTGTGTACGATCGCCGAAGCATCGAATCGTACTTGATGGCCTCTAGCTTTGTACCTAACGGCATTGGCGGCTCTGGTTTTAATCCTCTTTGATCCGCTGTTGGGATGCGATGCAGTTCTCCGCCATCAAGATAAGCTCGCTCGACGTCCGTCAACTGGTAGATGATAAGTCCGGAATGATAACTGGGTTCAGGCTTACGGTTCGGTATCGGATAGCTCATTCCGGATCACCCGCTTTCTCAATCAGCTTGTCCAAGTACCAACGGGCTTTTCTCAGGTCCTCAACGCCGTTTTTCTTCTTCCAACGCCAGAGGTACTTTAACGTGTTACCCGTCAACATCCCCTCGAAGCCGTCAAGTCCTTCGGTAGCCGCCTCAATCGCGTCGATGCATTCGATTTTCCCGGCCGTGTAATGCTCTGGATGATTTACATTGTCGCTCATGGTGTTTACCCCTCTTGTTGTATTTTGCTAATCCTCGCTTTTACTGCTTGCATTAATGCTTCTTGTCCGGTTGCCTTGCGCTCCAACGCGTCGATGGCTTGTTCGTCCATCGTTCCTTCGGCTACAAGGCGCATGACGACGATCCTTCTTGTCTGCCCTTGGCGATGAACCCTCGCATTTGCTTGCTGATCCTCTTCAAGGCTCCATATCTGGTCATACCAGACAACGGTCTGACAGCTGGACTCCTGAAGGTTCAGACCGTGACCGGCTGACTTCGGATGCAAAAGTAAAAGTGGGGTTTCATCGTTGTTCCAAGCCCGTATATCCTCATTGCCGTCTTTACCTTTCCGTAGAATCTGCGCTTGCGGGAATCGCTCTTGGATTCGGGAAAGCGAATGCTTGAAGTTGTAAAACACCATGACCGGCTTACCCTGCGCTGCCTCGATTATGTCCTCCAGCTTGTCCAGCTTGGCGTCATGGATTAGCTTAATTCCTCGTTCCTCGTCGTAGACGGCGCCGGAGGCCATCTGCAGAAGCTTGTTCGACAGGACGGCCGCGGTGTTCGCTACGACGTCCGCGTCTTGATAAGGCAGAAGTAGATCACGTTCAAGCTTCTTGTATAACGCCTGTGCCTCGTCCGATAACTTAACCGGCACTGGTACGTCGATTCGCTCCGGGAGCTCCAACCAATCCTTCGCCTTCATGCTCACGGCGATATCCGCGATCGCCTCGTAAATGCGTTCCTCGGCTTCCTTCTTCTGCTTCCAGTCATAGACGACGTGGCCGCTACGGGCTCCGGGGGTAAAGTATCGGTCTCGGTAACCCGTGATCGTCTTGCCTAGCCGCTCCCCCTGGTCTAACAAATAGGTCGGCGCCCATAAATCCTCTAAACCATTTGGTGCCGGCGTCCCGGTTAACTCGACGATACGCTTAATCATCGGACGGACCCGACGCAACGCCTTAAACCGTTTAGACTGCGGATTCTTAAAGCTACTAGACTCGTCGATGACGACCATATCGAAAGGCCATTTACTGCCATACTCCGTGACAAGCCATTCCACGTTCTCCCGGTTAATCACCCAGACATCGGCTTCGGCTTTCAATGCTTTACGCCTAACGGTAACACTACCTAGTACCTTCGAGATCCGCAGATGCTTCAAGTGGTCCCACTTCTCCACTTCGCGGGCCCAAGTGTCGTCTGCCACCCGAAGCGGCGCGATGACCAGTACTCGACTTGCATCGAAAAAGTCATTCAGAAGCATGTCGATCGCTGTCAAGGTACTTACAGTTTTTCCCAATCCCATCTCAAGCAGCAAAGCGATAAACGGCGTATCCATGATCCGCGCCGTCGCGTATTCCTGGTACTGATGCGGTTTGTACTTCATCCGCTTACCACTTCGGCAATAAACCGATCGATGTCCTCATGCGAATCTATCTTGTAATGTTTGTGCCCCATTCCAAGAAGCTTCCTCGCCCATTTCGCTTGTAGAGGCGCTAAGGGTTTGCCCGGGGCTTTCATCTCGACGTATATCGTCCGGCCGTTCGGTAGGATGACGATTCTGTCAGGTACACCATTGTTGCCGGGGGATACCCACTTGGGCGCATCCCCTCCGATAGCTCTCACCTCTCGTACCAGTCGTCGTTCCAGTGCTGACTCTCTCATGTTGTCACCCGATCCCTGATGATGTGATTCTTATACACGCGTATAGAGGTGTATGCGTTTAACCTGTATTCCATATCCCCTATACGTGGTTATTTATTAATATCTTATATAGAAGAAACTTAATGTATCATCTGTATCAGCAACCGCTGAACCCTTGTCCTTCTTGGGTTTATCATGATGCTATAAGAGACTTTTTAATGCATCCTTATAGCATCACGATGATTCAATAGGTGATGCATCAGATGCATCATTCATTTTTTAATGCTCACCCTATCAAACGCTGTTTGTTGCCCGTATTCTGGTACGCGGACGCGACCCGACAACTCCTTCCACCCCGGCATGCGCCTCATGATATCGCACAAGGAACGTGCATCCCATTTCTGCATCATGCCGATTCTGCCTCCCAAGCACTCGACCCATATCTTCGCGGCACAAACGCGTTTATGGTAATAGGGCTCGCCGCCGAAATCATCTTCGATTGGCTTTTCTAGCCACTCTTGTATGTGTCCCTCACGTGGGTCAATCTCCAGATGTGAAGCTTGATGCAGCTTCGCCGTTTCGGCAGATTCCCGATCCAGTTCCAAGGTTTCCCCCGCCTTGTATAGGTGAAGCGCCTCCGCCCAGATTTGCCCCACCACGTCGTCCGTTAAATGGTCCCAGTGACTTAAACGCGCCTTTGCCGGGTCAATGTCTACGGGCCAAAAGCGGCGGTTCCCCGTCTCGTCCCTCAGAAAGTCCCGTGTATTGGTCGTGCCGAAGAACACGCACTTGCGGGGGAACTCTGATACCTGGCGATCATAGGCAACCCGGTAACGGTCCTCAGTCTTCGATAGAAACGCCTTTACCTCATCGACCTCGGACTTTTTAAGCGCCGACAGCTCACCGATTTCGAATATCCAACCCGACTGCAAATGTTCGCCGGCTTCCTTGTTCTCAAACGTCCGCAAGGAGTCCGAGAACCACTCACGGCCAAGCTTCGCAAGTAAGCTACTCTTACCCGCGCCCTGCGGCCCCACCAGAACTAGCATCTCGTCAAACTTGCAACCCGGCTGATAGAGTCTAGCGACAGCAGCAAGGAACATCTTACGGGTTACCTGGCGAACGTAATGCGTATCATCCGCACCTAAGTAATCAATGAAAACCGAATCGATGCGCTGCACGCCGTTCCACTTATGCGACTCGATGTATGACTTGATCGGATGGAACTTATTTGCATGAACAACTTCCGTAAACGCGTTCTGAATCGTAGCTTGTCCGCGGATCCCGTAGACCTTGGAGAACCAATGCTGCAGACGCTTGTCATCCGCGCCTAGCCATGGCTCGTATCCCCGATTCGGTCTCTCCCGATCCCGCCAAGGCAGCGGTTTCCGTACAACCTCCGAATTACCGAAGGCATCATACGCGAGCACGTTCCGCCATACGTCGTGGGATAGGATGAGCTCCACATTCCCCGACGTTGCAAGCGGAAGCCCAGTCTTGTGATGCATATCGAGCTTGTCCTGCCAGTTCTCGTCCTCCGGATCAGGCTCAGCGGGTTCATCGCCCACGTCCATATCCCCGAAGGAGTCCTGTATCTCGGACATCTTCAGCCGCTTAACGCCAGGCTGACTGGCGGCGAAGTGTTCCATTGCCATGTGACTCGGCTTCTTGGCATCCGGCGTAAACTCCTTGGCCCGGTCGTCCAGGTGCGCGAACTTATGAATGCGGACCAGATCGAACAGGTTATAAGTCCGGCCATCAGCAACGGGATCTGAATCCTGATGGGAGAACGCGAGATCTTGATCAGGATATATCTCGAGCCCGTTACCGCTCGTTCCCGCAGCATAGGTGTATCGATTCGGCATCGACCCCGGGACATAGACGTCCGATAGGAATTCGTCGATCCCTTCTTCGATCGTGTACGCCCGGCAGAATAGCCCGATTGTGCCGATCTTCTCCCGCGGGTCTTGCGCCTTCTTCCCGCCGAGCTGCGGTCCCGCCTTATCGTCAGCATGCCTCGGCCAAGCCATAACGTCCTGCCAATCATCGTACTGGTCAAGCACGCTATCGACGGAGAGCGCACCGCCCTCGGCGACTTCCAGAACCGGCTCTGCATCCTTCGAGCAGCTTGGCATGTACATGAGCCGATGGACATGGAACGTCGTTTTACACATGTATGCCATACCAATCTGCTCCGCCAGCTTCCTACTGACCGCTGTATATTCGTCCGGAGTCATTGCACGGTTCACTGGTACGATCAGTCGGTACTTTGGCTTCTCCGGTCGATGGCTGTGCGTGGAATAGAATGCGTAAGCAGTACCACCCAGCACTAGCTCACAGATGAATGAGAAATCATCATCTGCATGATCCACGTCTAGCGTAATTAAGCTGCGGGTATCGACGTTCTCTTTCTTACGCCGGCCTCCCCGAATAAGTCCGCCTACGAAAGAAGGTCCGTCTTTAATTTTGTCTCTGGCAGGCTTTTGCATCTTATCGTACTGCGCCATTGTCTCGGTCGTACGCCGGACCTTCCGGAGCTTGTCCACGAACTCATCCCAAGTTAGGTACTCAGGCTTCCAGTTCGTGTCGGCTCTATGCTTTCCAAAGCTGATGTCTAATTCTATGGTCTCGAGCAAAAATGAGTCACCTCCCTACGCAAACAAATGTTCCGTATTCACTAAAATTCAAAATATTGGTAGACTCTTTAACAGGCTCCCCATACATACCCAACCAATTATTTTCGTTGTTTGGGCAACAAGGTCGGTCTTCGCAGAGATTTTTCATAGCATTACTGCGAGGGTCAAACCGTCTTTGTTGGAAATACCATGTGAAGGAGCGTAGGAAATGAATATCAAAATGTCGAAAGATACGTTTGAGCTCAACATCACTCCGCGGGTGCTACTCGCGACCATTGGACTGATTAGCACCGCGATTGGTGTGACCCTTCATATTTGAAGGGTTTTTCCATTATTAGGTGTCCATTGATAACCCATCCAACTATTTAGTTATCCGCGAATCGAACAGGAGTGAATTACTTGGGCACCCACTATGAATGGAAGTTTCTAATGAAAAACGTCTTCAAGCCTGAGGAGTCTTTATCTCGTTGGATAATCAAGCTTGCAAATGCTAGGAACGACCTCCTGTATGTGACCAGAAGCTTGATTGGCTCCCTCGAGCGAAATGCGCCTCTCGGAGAAAACTTCTATCTTTTTCGGTTGGGCACTTCTCATCTTAGGGAAGCAATCATGCTACTCTATCTATTCCGAAACGATAAACAAGTTAAAGCATTCGTAAGCCGACTTAGTCTTGAAAATCAAGAAACTTACAAGATGATTATGGATCTGAATGATGAATTTAATAATCCGGATTCCCTTGTTAAAGGCTCACTCATGCCAATCAGAAATAATTCTTTTCATTACTACGATGGGGAAAAAGGGAAACCGAAGAAAAAGTTTGAGCAGGAGCTTATCCATGATTTATCTGTTCTTGGTGATCTCAGGACTTCTTTTCTGGCAGATGGTAACCGACGAACTGACGTAAGTTACTACTTCGCTGACGAAATTTTATTTCACCTGATTTTTGGTGCAGAACCGAATGATGACGAGTTCAATTCCAAACTTCGTGTCCTATCCGATCTCATGAACAACTTTATTGCCTTTGCCGACGACGCCGTTGGTTACTTCCTTTCCCAAAATAGAGATGCAATGATGCAATATAGAACGAAGAAGTAATCACATCAGTTATGCTATTTGACTCTTCCAAGGCACATATTCAAAACCTTGATCCCGTATAAAACCGGAAGCGCCTGAAGCGGATCAACCGCATTACCCAATGCCTTCAAGCGCCCTGCCCTGTTCTTCACCCCCGTCGCCACCCGTGGCGGCTCCCACTCGAATTGCTCTTGCCCCATTAAAGCTGGCTGCGGGTAAGAGGCAATAAAGTTAATGAGGGAATCCAGCGGATTCATTCCCCATCCGTCCAACCAATCGGAAAGTTCATAAGGGCTTCCACCCATTCCGGATTGAGCTGCCCGCTCTTCTCGGAAACGCACATCGATAGATTTACCTGTTTTCCGTTCTCGACCCTTCGCTGAATCGCTGGATTGGATAAATTGCCTCGATCCCGATCGTCCCCCGCTTGAGGTGTCGGCCACATCTTTACACTCGTAGGCAGGTCTATGCTGTGACTCCCGCCGCTTTTCGTCTTTCTGCGTCCCGTTACTGTTACCTTGATATTCTCTCGAGCCGTGATCTCTGATGCTGTCGGTGTCGGCCATAAAACCGCCGCTGGAAGACCGTTCCTCGGATCGTTCGCGATGTTCCCACGCTTCTCTGCATCGTTCGCTCTCGGTGTCGGCCAAAGAACAGCATCGTTCAGATTCGGACTCCACCCCTGTTCCTGTTTCCGAACAGCTCTCGGTGATCCCGGAACATCCCCACTGCGATAATCCCTCGTCTGAGGAGACGGCCACATCCTCATCGTCCTCTGATCCACTTGCTCCCGAAGATTGGCTGGCTTCGTTCTGCCTTTTCGGGTCGTAGTCGCCTGCCTTATCAGTGCCTCGTCCGAACGTTGCCCCATGTTGTCCAGTGTGTTCGGTGTTGCCCACAATGAGGATCCGGTACCGCCTGTGCGAGGCACCGACACCGCAAGCTGGTATAACAATTGGGATGGATCGATACCCGATTGCTTCAAGGTCTTTCCGGATTGTTTCGATGACCATTTCCGCTTCTTCGCAAATTGTTGTTTCGTCTTCCAAGACACTGTCCCAACTGGACTGAGCCATACTGACGAGTCCATCAACATTTTCAGCAAATACCCAAGTGGGTCTAACCTCTCCAACGATTCTGCACATTTCCGGCCAGAGATAGCGGTCGTCATCCGTACCTGTCCGCTTGCCCGCATTGCTGAAAGGTTGACAGGGGAAGCCACCTGCCACGATGTCGATGCCTCTCTCGCTACTAATAACTCCGTCATGTTCGAGCACCTCCCGCGTTAAGTTATAAACGTCATCGTATATTGGGCGACCGGGGAAACGGCGGCGGAGAATATCTTGAGCGAACGGCTCCTTCTCGCAGAAGGCAACGGTTTCGATGCCCGCCCACTCCGCCGCTAAACTGATCCCACCGATACCAGCAAATAGATCAAGTTGGTTCATATAATCACCTTTGTATGGTTGTTAATATTTGCCTGAAATCATATAATAGAGTCACTTTCTACTAGGAGGATTACTATGGAAATCGCTATTAAGCGAATCGATGAAAACACTTGCATGGTTACTACTCTGGAAGCTATGACTTCGGCAGTCGCGAATCATTTGCTTGCAAATATTAACTACGAGATCATAAAAGTTGATCCACGCGGTTATACCTTGACTACCGGCTCGGCTTTTAACATCGAATCTCAACAGCACATTCACTATGGAACTATTGAATGTCGTATTGTGAAAGGGAATCTGGAAGGATTAGTTGACGATTTAAAGGAAAAATTTGCTTTGCAAGATCCGTTGTCAAACGGGGACACATGGACGCTAACGTTCTAATCCTTCATGTAAAAATCAGTCTCAAAGCCTGCCGCCTTAAGCGGTAATCCCGGCGCCCAGTCAATAGGCCGACTCATGATCGATGTCACGTCATCAACAAGCACATCATTTTCCCACGGCACATCAAGCACGACCTCATCGTGTACGTGTAGCGGAATGACATAGCCGGCTTTATCTAGTCGCATTAGGCTCTCAGCCAGACAATCCCGGGCGATGGCTTGTACCAAGTTCTCGACAAGCGTTCCGCCCCACGTGCGTTGCTGTGACCATTGATTCCGGTCATCCTGCGCGAAGAAGGTCAGTCCGTCTTTGTCGAACTTGGTATCAAGCTTAATCGCCGCTTGCGGGTACGCGAGGCTGTGTCCACTTGGTAAGTCCGCGAACAAGGTTCCAGCCTCGTACCGATACTGCACACCGTGCGCCAACTTAACCGTCGATTTCATCCGTACCGCTTCCATAGCTGCATCCTCGGCACGATACCAAAGCTTCCGGATATTCGGATTCGCTTGCCGCCACTGCTTGACCAAGCCCTCGTACTGATCCTCTGGAATCTCCTTGCCCTTATCCATCTTCTCAAGAGCAGCCCTTCCGCCACCGAATCCACAAGCGAGTGTCGCTACTTTACCTGGAGCGCGAAAGCGATAATTCTCGTGCCCTTTAACGATGGACTCGAACGCGATGCCGAACATGCGAGCCGCTGTCGCCTCGTATATCTTTCCGTGTCCCTGAAATACGTCCAGCACCCAGAGCTCGTCCGCAAGCCACGCTATGACGCGAGCCTCGATAGCCGCGAAGTCGGAGACGATGAAACGGCATCCATCGGACGGAATAAGCGCGGTACGGACTAGCTGAGACATAACAAACGGCGGAGCGCCGAACAGCATTTCGAGAAAATCGAATTCGCCGTTAAGCAACGTCTCCCGCGCAAGTTCCAAGTCCTTAAGATGGTTCTGCGGGAGGTTATGCATTTGCACGATCCGCCCCGCCCAGCGCCATGTCCGGTTAGCCCCGCAGAATTGCAAGATCCCCCGAACGCGATCGTCGGCGCAGATCGTACGAGCCATTGCATCGTATTTACTGTTGCTTGTCTTGCCCATTTCCTGCCGGAGCTCGAGAGCCCTTCGCGTCTCTTCACTTGGCGCGGCATCTAGCAGAATGTCCATAAACTCTTTAGCTAGGCTGTCAGCTTCTAACCCGTTTTCTGATAACCACACCTTGAGCTGTGCATCGCTGTTTGGATTGTCGAGCCCCGTCAACTCCTTCGCCTCTTCAATCATGCGCTCCTTACACTGGGCTCCGCAGGCGATCGCGTTCTCTACGAATGCCCGGTTGAGACGGACGCCGCGATCGTTGATCCGTTGATCGAGCGCCCATAGCCGCCATTCCTTCTCCGGCACCGGGAAGCGTTCTAGCTTCTTACGGACTGCCCGCTCGACGACAACGTCCTGCACACAATAGGACTTGTAATCCTCCCACTTCTCCGGGTCATGGTGCGGATAATTCCGCTCACGTTGACCGTTAACTTTAGTCGGTTTACACGGGACGGAGAAATACTTGATCAAGGCTTTACCCTTCGTGTCCTTCTGGGCGACCAGATTAAGAACCGTAGCCGTGCTTCCCAAGTTGCCGGGCAACCCTAGAGATAAAGAATGGACCGAAGTACACCGCCACTGGACAGGATCGCAGACGATGCCGTAATGCTTCGCAATACAAGTCCTTTCAAACGCTGCGTTGAAGGCCGTCTTGATGACTCCGGGATCAGTCAGATCGTGCAAGATGAAATCAGGCAGATCCTCGAAAGCTGTTAGGTCGATAACCGTGACTGGCTCGTCATCGTAAGCGTAGGCGAACAGTAAGATTTCGAAGTCCGCCGCTTCGACGTATCGGTAAACGCCGGATTTAATTAGGTCGATGCTGCTGTATGTCTCGATGTCGATTTGGAGGACGGTCACAGCATCTTGCCCCCATGCCGAATCGGTCGAGTAGCATTGTAGGCCATCTTCTCCCGGATCGCCGCCTCCAGATTGATCCCAAGATGCCCGCAAGTATCAAAGATCCGGATAACAGTGTCCGCCAGTTCGGATGGAATACCGCAAGGCTTCCATTCAGGAGCAGGCTGCTTGCCTTGAGCAAATACGATGCCTAAGTCATTTTCTTTCTCGTACCAAATTTCCGTAAACCCCCGGCCCTTTCGATAGTCTTCCAATGCCTCAGAAAGCTCCGAGTGCATAAGCGCAATCACTTCACTAAATGTTCGAGGCTCTTCATACCATCCTTTGTTGATAGCGTTGTGATGTGCAACTTGAACGAATTCGTTTATAGTTTTAGGCATTTATGTCTTCCTCCTATAAGTTGTGATAGAGAAAGGGGACCCTTGCGGAATCCCCACTCTTAAATAATTAGCTCATGTAATCTTCGTCATCGTCTCCGTCAACATCGTCGAAGTCCTCGTCAGCAAAGTCTGCATTGACGCTCGAGCGTCCAGATAACGACTCGCCATCCTGAACCTTAACGATATTGTTCAGCCCGACGCCGATACCCTTGCTCTTGTTGTCGAAAAGGTAAAAATTAATAGACACCCTTGCGAAGCAGCCGGAGTAGACTTCCGTCGTATCCGTGATTTCTTGAAACTTCGTTTTCCCATCCGTATCCCTACCAACCGGCTTTGCAATCCCCGGCTTGTTATTCGCGTAAGCATTCAGGAAAAAGTGGCCTGCATAGTTCGGATCCTCTGGTTTCTCTTCGTCTCCGTCATGAAGTGGAAGCTTGAAGTTCGGCGGAAGCTTACCCTTGTACTTCGTCGTTGCCTCGGCTTTAAGCGCGTCCACTTTCTCTTTGATCTTCCGAAGAGTCTCCTTATCAGATTTCGGAATCAGAATTGCCGTGCCGTATTTCAATTGTCCTTGATCGTTTGCCTTCGGCTCCCAGATATTTGCGTAAGAGAGACGCGCTTTACCTGTTACCATTTTTGTTGTGTTATCAGATGCCATGGTGTGATTGCTCCTTTGAATGTGGGTTTAGTTTTCAAAATCTTCGCCTGCAAAATCATTGTCAATGCTGTTCAATTCCGGGCGCTTGTCCGACTCTGGAACGAGAACTGGCTTTCCGGTCGGTTTAACGATCAAGCCATCAAGCAATGTCGCCAGATCCTTCTTACCGACGTTCTTCTCCAGATCACCGATACTGTACATCTCCTGCGGCTTGAGGTACTTCGACGCGTCAACCTTAGCGGCTTCCAGCGCCTTCTTCGCGGCTTCCTTGTCCGTAATAGCTCGATTGCTCCGGCCCTCGACAAGCTTCCACAGAGGAATGCGTATGCCGTTCTTAGCTTGTTCGAATGCGTGTTCCTCGACATCCTTTGCCCAGACCTTTAGCTGCTCAGCAACAAAGAGAATCGAACCGATCTCGTCCGGGCTAAGTAGCGCCGGGTCTTTGAACTCGTAAGCTAGAGCCTTCATGTTCTCATCCGTTCGAGCGCGGCAGTTGCCTTTCACCTTGCACCAGCGGCAGTGGTCTCCAGACTTGAATTCGCCCTCGCCGACATCAGCCAATAAGGCTGCAGGACCGACAACCGTCTCCGCCCACTCTACTAATTCACTAACCGGCATAATGTCAGTACTGATAGAGTCAAGACGCGGCTGGACGATGGTCATGTGAACATCTTGAATGTCGTAGAGATAGTTGTAAGCTGACCAAGCGCCAAGGCCATAGAGACGAATCTGCGGATTGTTTTCCGCACTAACCGGAACGCCCTTGCCATACTTCAGGTCGATGACTTCCAGTACACCGTCAGCTATGAGGACCACGTCCCCGGAGCCTTTGCCTTCTGGAACCCATTCGGTGAAATCTAGCTTTTCCTCTAGCAGAATGACGGCATCGACAGATCGAGCCTTAGCGGCCATAAACCGTTCTTCGACGATCTCGACGTAATCGTTCACGGCGTTCTCCATCTCGGGACCGTACATCGGATTAGCCTTGACCTTCTCGAGCTCCTTATCGAGTCGCTTGCGCTCTGCCGAATTACAAGGGAGCAGACGGCGCCGCAACTTGATCTCCGACAGCTCATGCGCCAGTGTCCCCTCGTCGGCGTACTCGCTCCTCTTGTCTGGGACGCTCTCTTGCACCCGGGCGCTTGGCGGGCATGATATCCATTGCGCCGCCTTGGATGCGCCTAGTAAAGCGTGAGCGCGTTCAGCATGTGCGACTTGACTCATAGTGCTTGCAGTTCCGCAAGGAACGCGACTCGTTGATCGGCAGGAACGGCAGTAACGTTCGACACGCCGAATTTCGTCAGCAGAGGTTTGATCAAGGCCTTTTTGTCGGCGCCCTCTGCGCCCTTCGCCTGAGCTGCCGCACGCAGATCCACATCAGTCGGGATCGGGGCTTCATCATCGGATGGTTCAGGATCGGATTGGTGCTGCTCTTCCTCTTGCGAAGCTTCCGGTTCGGAGTCCGGCTTGTTCTGAACAGGCTCGTCCGCCTTAACTGTTTCCGGCTTCGGAGTCGAACGTGTACGCGGAGCCTTTGGTGCTTCCTGTGCAACTGACGCGACAGCTTGTCCGCCTGTTAAGCCAGCAGAGAAAGCGGATAATTCGATAAGTGCGTGTTCGGCGTTCTCGCCGTTAATGATGATTTGAATAGACATGTGCGTGAATCCTCCTGGTGTATGAATTAATCGAAGCAGTGGCTTCGGTGCTGCTTTAATTGCTCTTGGAGCAAGTTGATCTCGTCACGTAGCTTGTCGTTCTCCTGTTCAGCTTCCTGGGAACGGCGGATTGCATACGGCCAGCCTGCGCGAGCGTCGGCGATGAATTTTCGATCTTCATCGTTTGGACCCTCTGAGTGCTGCAGCCATGCAACATAATCGCCGGAGTCTACTGCACCTTCGGGGGATAGGCATAGACCGTTCCAAGTCCACATCCACGGACCACGCGTCGCCGCCTCGCAGATCGCTAGATCCGCGTCGAGGTCCCGCGCTTCAGGCTTAATGGCTGTACTCAATGTGAGGCACCTCCGCGGTCAATTCGGTAATGCATGGCTTGCATACGTCCCGATCGTTCCACTTCTGGAGGAACTTGCCGTCCATCCTATGCCCGCAGACTTTGCAGTCTGGAAGCAATTGAAATACGTTGTAGCTGATCACGGGCCCGGACATCGCCACGAGCCGTTCCCCTTTGAGATGATCCGAAGGGAGTCGAACCGCGTGCTCCTTCTGGTCCTCGTACATCGTCTCATCCTCGATGAATGCCCGATGAGTGCCGATGCCGGCATAGTGTCCGCCTAGCTTTGATCTCAGCATATGGACCTCCTGATTTACAAAAATTGTGAAACGTTGTACAATGGTGCCGGTTATTAGTGCTAGTAACATCCGTTTTCACCTCCTCTCAAGAAATACTTTCACGCTCTTTTTGCCTGATATACTCAAACAGCGTCAAGGAACTGAACACTACCCTAGGTTTCTTAGAGCCGGCAGCACCAAGAGGGATATGTGGAATCTGTTTTTGTTTGCACATTCTTTGAACCGTCTCCGGCGATACTCCTAGAAATTCAGCTGCTTCAACAATCGAAAGCCGACGCTCTTCAGGTTGATGAGTTTTCAGTTCACCCATTACTCTGTGGTAAATTCGTTCCTCCATCTCAGCAATCAAACTAGCGAACATCTTGTCAGCTGACATGGCTACCCTCCTTTGCAATTAAAGGTATTATAAATACCCTGAATACCAAAAAAAATTGACCGATCTGTATGGTATTGACAATACCATGATGAGCACATATAATACTAAATGGGTAGTAATAATAGACCTAAGCGCAGACCACATCTGCAAAAAGGTTTTGTGGCGTAGATCCTAAAGCATTACAGATTTTGAACATAAGTTGGGTACTTGGGTTTACCCGACCATACTCGAGACTCTTTATATGTTCAAGTGTGACGCCGACAAGCTGAGCGAGTTCTAGTTGCGTTAAACCCTTAGCTTTTCTTGCTTCACGGAGACTATCCCTCTTTTGACCTCTCATAGTGTACACCCCCTCTTCAGGTTTTGTGGGATATGTCTCCAATTATATTGGGTATTTTCAATACCGTCAAGTATTTTTAATACCATATTTTAATTGGAGGGTATTTATAATGTCTCTAGGAAGTAGAATCAAGGAGTTACGGTTGAAAAGAAACTTCACACAGCAGGATATGGCCGATCGACTTACTATGGGTAGATCTAATTTTGGTCATATTGAGAATGACCGAGTTACCCCTACAAGTGAAGATCTGCAGACCTTAGCAGATATACTAAAAACATCTACCGACTACTTGTTAGGACGTACTGATGACCCTGAACAAATAAACAGCAGAAATGGAATTGAAGATACTCCTGAGATCAGAGCTATCCAAAGAGCTGCAAGAAATATGTCTTCAAATGATCAGAAGAAAATGTTAAACATGATCAAAGCAGCATTTGAGGAGGCCTTCTCTGAGGATGATTAAAGGTAGGCCTGATTATGACCACGCAGAGTTCGTAGCTTTGACTCTATTACAACAGTTCAATATCAGTGAACTCCCTATCTCCCTTGAAACTATCTATAAATCTTTTAAAAATCTCAGGGTAAAGACTTACACTTGGTTTGCTCAGAAAAATGATTTGGAAATTAGAGATGTTTGTGCTCTTTACCAGAGTGATAGCGGCGTTTGCCTTGAAATGGTTAAGAGTAAACAATATATGATCCTTTATAATGACACAGTTAAAAGCGCAGGCCATATTAGGTTCACCATTGCACACGAGCTCGGGCACTATATACTTAAACATCACCAGAAAATTGATCGAGAAATAATCGCTAGAAACCCGGTAGCGAAGCATCAGTATGAATTAATTGAGAAGGAAGCTAATTGTTTTGCTAGAGCGTTGCTAGCCCCTCCTCACGTACTAAACGCCTTAGGGCAGTTAGATGCCCACAGAGTATCCGAGCTTTGTCATTTATCTTATCCGGCAGCAGAGAATGTTCTTAAATTTTTTTGGACGGGTCTTAGAATGGGGAGAACATATCTTAACAATGGTAAGATAATTGACTTGTTTCAACACTTCATCTACAAACAGAAACACAGTAAATCTTGCCCTAACTGCAGATATAGTTTTACTCACCACGAAGCAAAATTCTGCCCTATTTGTTCGTACAGCCGACTAATTCGAAAAGGAGCAACAGAAATGGTATACGATGGTTATGATCTAGATGAAAATGGGAGACCGCAAACCTGTCCAGTGTGCAGCAATGAGGAGCTTCATGACTCAGGCGAGCATTGCAAAATCTGTGGTACATACTTGATAAATAAATGCGCGGGACCGACATTTGATAGGTTCGGTAACGTTGATGGCGAATGCGGTACAATTGCTGACGGAAATGCGAGGCATTGTATTATTTGTGGGTCGGAAACTACCTACTTACAGAGGGGTCACTTAAATCATTGGAAAGGAAGTTCGAGAGTAGCTACTGAAGATTTTAAGCTTCCCTTCTAACGTAGCTAGACTATGCAGATTATTATTTTGAGGAGGAGATCCAATGGCTTCTATTGAGAAACGTGGTGTAAACTCTTGGCGCTTAATTGTCGAGGCAGGTTACGATGCGAATGGTAAGAGAATTAAAGAAAGCCGAACTATTAAAATTGAAGATGAAGCCCTTCTAAAAACAACAAAAAAGCTTCGAGATTATCTTAACGATGAGCTGCTAGGATTTAAGAGAGAAGTCGAAGCTGGTGAATATATTAAACCCGCAAAAATGACATTCAATGAATTCTATGAGAAGGAATGGATTCCAAAGTTTGCGGTACGGGAATTAAAAAGTACCACATATGAAGCGTACACCACTCACGTCAAAAACCATCTTGTACCTGTGCTAGGACATCTGAGACTTGATGAAATCAAGACGATGAAGCTAGTAAACCTTTTCCATGCCCTACTGCAACCAGGCGCACGAAAAGATGGGCGCGGTGACAAATTATCATCAAGAACCGTTCAATATATCTTCGACGTTGCTCAATGTGTCTTCTCATGTGCAGTAGAATGGTCTCTTATTAAGGTCAATCCGTTGGATGGTGTTAAGAGACCCAAGCTTGATAAGGTTGAAAAGAGGGCAAAAGAAGCTCGGAAGAACTACTATGAAGAAGATGAGACCATTTCTATAATCCGTGCTCTTTACACAGAGGCGACTAAATGGCGCCTGTACTTCCTAGGAGCAATGCTTGGGGGTTTTAGGCGCGGAGAGCTCACGGCATTAGAGATACCCGACTGTGACTTCGAGAATAACCGTTTAAGAGTTGATGAAAGCATATCTCTGACAAAGCAGGGCATTGCCATAATTGATGACCCAAAAAATGAAGCGTCAGCTGATTTCGTGGACATGCCTGTTTGGTACATGGATGAGCTCAAGGAGTATTTGAAAGAGTGGAAAATCAATAAAATGAAGCTAATGAATAAGTGGTTAGGCGGAGAGCGGCAATTTGTATTCCATAGAGGCTTTGGGAAACCTTACTACCACACTACCCCCACGGATATGTGGAAACAATTCTGCAAGAAACATGGATTTCGGTACGTCACATTACACGGTTTGCGGCATACCAATGCGACACTGCTTCTCGAGGATGGGGCATCCATGAAAGCCATCCAGAAACGATTGAGGCATTCATCTTCCCAGACTACATCTGAGATATATGCTCACGTCACCAAAAAACACAGCAGAGCAACAGCAGAGAGACTTGACAGGTTTAATCCCAAGGCGAAATAAAATAATAAACGTCCCCAGTTTTCTTGCCCCAATAATTTCGTCCCCAATCCGTCCCCACAACGATATTTTATCCGAGACAGGTTAAGATCACCCCATGAAATTCTAACTCAAGAAAAATAAAAACCCCTTACTGAGTAAGGGGTTTCGGGATTGTATGTATGGTGCGGCCAAGAGGACTCGAACCTCCACGGCTGTTACACCACTAGAACCTGAATCTAGCGCGTCTGCCAATTCCGCCATGGCCGCATGCATAAGTGATATTGGGATTTCCTGCACCGCGTTGCCGCGTTGAATGGTAACCTTGTCGCAATCACGTTACTTATAATAGCACGGGGTTCAAAGCGAAGTCAAGCCTAGCAAGGAAGTTCAAATATTCAGTTAATGCGAGCTAGTAAGACGGCGATACCGCATTTCCACCCGGAATGCTCATGCCCGGTGCTTCCGGTTCTTCCTCCGCGAATTCCGTATCCTGAAAGGCGTTAAACTGGAGATTTCCGTTCGAAGCCGCATTCTGTTCGCCTTGCAGCGCGCCTTGAACCCGAATAACCCCTTGGGACAGCACATGGCCGCTAGCTACGGCGGAAGCTACGGCAACCGTCTCCATGATCTGAAGATCGCTCGCGCCTAAATCCCGTGCCGCCTGGACATGATAATACGTGCACACCTCGTTATTCGCGAACAACGCGACGCCGAGAGCGACAAGCTGTTTTGTCTTCGCATCCAGTTCGCCGTCTTCAAGGCACCGTCCAGTGAAGCTTTCGTAAGCGTTGGCTACTTGAGGCAGAATGCCTGCCAAGCCAGCGGCATTCTCCTTGTACTGCCTTACTTTTTTCTCCATTAAAGTCATAACGTATTCCTCCGCTAGCATATGGATTAGATGGCCAAGTACCTGAAAAGCTGGTAATCTCCTCTAATCTCCCTCGCGAGCGGATATTTTATTCATCGGACCATTGGCGAGGTTCGCTAGCAGGCTGTAAAGAGTAGCCTCGTTTGACCTTCACGACCTTTCGGTTCGGCCGCCGAATGAGCAGATGCTCGTCATCCCACGCCACAACGATACCGACTACGTCATTTTGCTCCAGTGCGTCCCTAACGACTCTGACTTTCGTTCCCTCGACCCGATAGTTGTCCAACAGATCATCGTTCATCACTTTAACCTTCCTCCTCTATTTAGCGGAAAAACCCGCCAGGACCTATGTCCGTGCGGGTTCCCCGGGATTGGTTCGCAAGCAGCACCGACTCGTCACCCGACGTGCTCTCTCGTATCGTTCGTCTCATACCAGAAATCCAAAACCTTGCTGGACATGACCCGGTTGCTTACATATTCCGCTTGATGAGTCGCGAATCGTTCCGTCCATGGAAGATCGAGCTCTTCGCATAGCTTTACGACCGTGAGCAATTCAGACCAAGCCACATAACGTTTATACCAGAAAAATTGCGGGTGTTCGATCATGTATGGATACAGGTCGTCGAACTCCGTGTGTTTGCAGTCGAGCGCTCGTTCGAAATGTACTTTGGACTCTTCCAGCTTATTCAGAAAAAAATCGGCCGACAAGTTTACTTGATTTCCGTTTTCCATTTGCTGTTCGCCTCCCCAAGCGCAGGTTAACCCTATTATACGACAATGAATTCTAATTGGGAAAGGATGTTCATAGCCCTATTATTAATCGCCAAAAGTAATGGTGTTATCTTCCAGCGATTGGATCTTAACTAACGTTTCTACCCGATAGCCCAGCTCTCGAAGCGTTCTGCCCCCGGCTTGGAAGGACTTCTCGAGAACGATACCGATTCCTTGCAACGCCGCTCCGGATTGCTCAATGATTTTGATTAACCCTCGCGCGGCATCGCCGTTGGCAATAATGTCGTCGATGAACAAAACGGAATCCTCGGCGCATAACAGATGGCGAGAAACGATCAAATCGGTAACAATGCCTTTCGTGAACGAGGGCACCCTTTCGCAATAAGCGTCCGGTTCCCCAAGCAACGTTTTCTTCCTGCGGGCGAACACGAGCGGTACTCCAAGCTGCAACGCGGTAGCAAATGCGACGGGTATCCCCGACGACTCTACCGTGATCACCTTCGTGATTTTCAACTCGGAGAATCTCGCTGCGAACTCTTTGCCCATCTCCATCGTCAACTGCGGATCGACGCCATGGTTAAGCAGAGAATCCAATTTCAACACCCCTGAGTTAATGACGCTTGCTTCCTTTAGAATCCTCTCCTTGAGAATATCCATCGTCTTCTCCACCACCGTTGTCTTTTCCGTCTAACGTACCATATCCTTTTCGCGCGCGCAACAATAGGATATTGATTTATTGAAGACAACCATAGGCCATAAAGTGCAATGAAACTCATGACTTTAGTCCTGACAAACTGCGACTAGATGCGACAAAAGGAGGATTTCCCAAAAAAACTTTACAAACACGAAACTTTCCATCTTTTGTAATGTCTTATATAGAGTAGGCAAATGACGAGGAGGGTTGAACATGCATAGATATTTTCATGCGAAACTTAAAATCTGGGGCTCGCTCTTGCTGTCCGCAAGCTTGGTATCTTGCAGTTCATCCCTTACGGAACAACCAGCGGCTCAGGAATCGGGCGATCCGCCAGCAATCACTTTACCCGTACTAACACCTCCGCAAAAGGATAAGGTTGACACGAGAACGAATTCTCCATCGCAAGAAATTGCGGCTTCGCCATTACCTTCGGATGTTAAGGATGAAAAACCGGAAATAGACCCTGCAGTCTCTACTCCTGCTGTCGAAGCTTCTACCATTCAACCTCAGTCGACAGAACCCGTCACTGCTTCCGATCAAGCCTTCGAGCCCAAATCGCCTTCTTTGGCCGGTATCAAGCTTGGCGCCTCCGATAAAGACGTCATACGGAAATACGGTTTACCCATAGACACTTACCCTCTTCCGGGAGATAAAATAACGATCGACATATGGGAATATGCGGATGGCTTTTCCATCGGACTGAACGAGAGCAATAAAGTAGTATACGTTGAAATCGTTTCGGCCAAAGAAGGAACGGGAATCCTAGGCTTGTTTTGCGGAATGGACGGAACGCAAGCATCAGAGCTGCTCGGAATCGAATCCGATGCGCAAACAAACGTTCTCAGCGTGGAGGTAGCCGGCGGTTGGATCAAGTTGGATCTCGATCCCGACACCCAGAAGGTATTGTCCTTGAAGCTTCTCGGCAGAGAAATTCAATAAAGAATGGGATTCGCAAGCATAAACGGCTATCGCCGTCCTTGGGATGGCGACAAAGGTTTATGTCGGAGACGATTCAGAAATGGATAGCGATATTTTATACATTCTGAATCGTTAAAAAAGCAAAGCCTGCCGGCTTTGCTTTTTTTTGCGTTGCTGGAATGAATATCCTCACTTTGGTAAAACCTACAAACCGTTCTGGAATAGAATTCACTGAACCGAAGAAAATCAAGGGGTGGTTTATATGAACTCACGCACACGCATTCGTCTCCAAGCAGGGTTAGTCATTGCCTTGTTGCTTTTGGCGGTTATATCTGCCTGCGCAAACAACGCCACGAATGAAGGTGCAACACCTTCGCCAACCGATACGGATTCGCCAGCCGAAACGGCTCAACTATCCGGTCAAATTGAAATCGATGGCTCCAGCACGGTATTCCCGATTATGGAGGCCATCTCCGAAGAGTTTAATAAAGAGCAGCCAAACATCAAAGCCCCAATTGGCGTCTCTGGAACCGGCGGCGGATTCAAGCGTTTTTGCACGGGAGAGATAGCCATCAGTAACGCATCGCGTCCGATAAAAGACGAAGAGAAAACGTCCTGTCAGGAAAAAGGAATCGAGTTCATGGATCTAGCGGTCGCATATGACGGCCTTTCCGTTGTCGTAAGCAAAGAGAATGATTTCGTAGATCACCTGAAGATCGATGAGCTAACCAAAATCTTCGGATCCGAGAATACCGCAAAAACGTGGAAGGATGTCCGCCCGGAATGGCCAGCCGAGAAAATATTGATTTTCTCCCCGGGAGCCGACTCCGGAACTTTCGACTACTTCAATGAAGTCATTCTTGACAAAAAGGGCTTGCGCAGCGATGAAGCCGTTTCTTTAAGCGAAGACGATAACACGTTGGTTCAAGGGGTTGCAGGCAGCAAATACGGGATCGGTTATTTCGGCTTCGCTTATTACGAAGAGAATGCCGACAAGCTGAAGATTGTTCCGATCGACGGCGGCAAAGGTCCAATTACGCCTTCGCGCGATACGATCAAGGACGGCAGCTACTCTCCTCTTTCTCGTCCACTCTTCATATATGTCAACAAAAAGGAGTATGGTCGTCCCGAAGTCAGAGCTTTCGTCGATTTCGCCATGGACAACGTGCCGACGCTAGCCGAAGAGGTCGGTTATATCCCGCTCCCGGATGAAAAATACGCGGAACAGAAGGCCAAGCTGAAATGATTCGTTTTCGTAACGAACGCACCAGTCTTACGAATAAGGCGATGCCCGTGATTTTATTTCTCTGCGCGGCGACTTCCATCCTGACAACCGTAGGAATCGTGTATACGTTGCTTTCGGAGACGATTAGATTCTTCACCATCGTTCCTTTGAGCGATTTTCTGACCCAATCCCGATGGAATCCGTTGATGGCGCCCAAATCTTTCGGGATATGGCCTCTGATCAGCGGTACGTTGCTCATAACGTTCATCGCCTGCATCGTGGCCCTCCCGATCGGACTTGCAGCCGCTATCTACTTAAGCGAATACGCTCCGAGAGCGGTGCGTAAAATCATCAAACCGATCCTTGAAGTGCTTGCCGGAGTGCCAACCATCGTATACGGTTATTTCGCCTTGACGTTCATGACGCCTTTACTGCGCAGCATGATTCCGAATTTGCCTATATTCAACGCGCTCAGTGCGGGAATCGTGGTCGGCATCATGATCATTCCGATGGTGAGCTCTTTAAGCGAAGACGCCATGCTTGCCGTTCCCCGTTCCCTTAGGGATGGGGCCTACGCTCTAGGTGCCACCCGGTTTGAAGCCGTACTAAAGATCGTTCTCCCTGCGGGGCTCTCCGGCGTCATCTCTGCGTTCGTCCTTGCCTTTTCCAGGGCGATCGGGGAAACCATGATCGTAACCGTCGCCGCGGGTGCGACGCCGAAATTGACTTTAAATCCGCTCGATAGCATACAGACGATGACCGCTTATATCGTTCAGGTAAGCCTGGGCGATACGCCGCACGGCTCGGTGGAATACGGCACGATATTCGCCGTCGGGATGACGCTGTTCGTCATCACGCTAATCCTTAACATAGCGGCGAAACGACTTTCATTGCGCTTTAGGGAGGAGTATTGATCGTGAACCAATGGACGACCGCCGACGACCACAAAAGGGTATTGATGCGCCGCCGCATCGACTTTATGCTGCGGCTTCTGTTTCTCTTGTGCACATCGATAGGCATTGTCGCGCTGGCCGTGCTCATCGTGAGCATCGTTGTCGACGGATTCCGGTATATAAGGCCGGAGTTGTTCTTGAATTACCCTTCGCGCCGGGCCGCGCAAGCCGGTATGAAATCCGCCATAGTCGGATCGATCTATATGCTGCTGATGATGGCGCCGATCTCGTTCGTCTTCGGCGTCGGGGCTGCCATCTACCTGGAAGAATACGCGAAGAAAAACCGGGCGACCCGATTCATTCAATTGAATATTAGCACGCTGGCGGGCGTTCCCTCGATTGTGTACGGCATCCTAGGCTTGACGATTTTCGTTCGGTTCTTCGCCCTTGAGCGCAGTTTGATATCAGGTACGTTAACGATGACGCTGCTCGTTCTTCCCGTCATCATCGTTTCCGCGCAGGAAGCGATTAAAGCCGTTCCCAAAATCCGGAGAGACGCATCTTTCGCGCTAGGCGCGGACAAATGGCAGACCGTGTCCCGAGCGGTGCTGCCTTCCGCGATGCCGGGAATCCTAACCGGGGTTATCCTCGCTATGTCCCGGGCGATCGGCGAGACCGCTCCTCTTGTGATGATCGGCGCGCTTACCTATATCAGCTTCTTGCCATCCAGCTTGAAAGACTCTTTCTCCGTCATGCCGATCCAAATCTTCAACTGGATCAGTCGCCCGCAGGAAGAATTTCATTCGCTGGCCGCAGCGGGCATCATGGTGCTTCTAGCATTACTGCTGCTTATGAATTTTTCCGCCATCCTGCTGCGCAATAAGTTTCAGAAACACATATAGGCTAGTAAATCCTATTCAAAGGAGCATGACCGCTTTATGGAGGCTCTGATTGAGATTAATGAACTTAACTTGTATTACGGAGAGGTCCGGGCTTTGAGGAATGTTACCCTAGGCATTCCCGAGCGCTCCATTACGGCATTCATCGGTCCATCCGGCTGCGGAAAATCTACGCTGCTCCGCACTCTTAACCGAATGAACGACATGATTCCGGGAACCAGGATCGATGGCTCCATCAAGATCGCAGGTACCGACATTTACTCGAACCAAGTAGATGTCGAAACACTCAGGAAGCGCGTCGGCATGGTATTTCAACAACCGAATCCGTTTCCGAAGTCCATCTATGACAATGTAGCCTACGGACCAAGGCTTCATGGCATTCGAGATCGCAAGAAGCTGGATGAAATCGTGGAAGCCAGCTTGCGCAGCGCCGTTCTATGGAATGAAGTTCAGCATCACCTTAAACGATCTGCGTTCGGCTTATCCGGAGGTCAACAGCAGCGACTATGCATCGCTCGCGCTCTAGCGGTGGAACCTGATATCTTGCTTATGGATGAAGCTACCTCGGCGCTAGACCCTATTTCCACGCTTAAAATCGAAGAGCTTACGCAAGAATTAAAAGACCGTTATACGATCGTGATGGTTACGCATAATATGCAACAGGCGGCAAGGGTTTCCCAGCGAACGGCGTTTTTCCTGAACGGCGAATTAATTGAATGCGCCGAAACTCAAAAACTGTTCGCTAACCCTTCCAACCCCCGTACAGAAGATTACATAAGCGGCCGATTTGGATGAGCCGGATAAGGGGAGAACGTCATGATGGTGAAAAGGAAAGAGTTCGATCAGGATCTGGACGAGATTACGACGCTTTTGACCCAAATGGGAGATCTTGTATCGCGGGCGTTGATCGATTCCATGGAAGCATTGAGCAACGTCGACTCAGAGAATGCCAATCGAATTATTCAAGAGGATCAAGAGATTAACCTGAAGGAAGAGACGATCTTCGAAATCGGATCGAGACTCATCGTTACGCAACAACCGGTAGCCAAAGATTTGCGTCGAATTCTGATGGGGTTCAAAATATCCTCCGACATGGAACGGATGGGAGATTTGTCCGTCGATATCGCCAAGGTTGTCGTGCGACTCAAGGGGCAGACGCTAATAAAGCCGTTAATCGATCTGCCGCGCATGGCTGAAATTGCCAGCGGAATGATTCAAGATTCGATTCAATGCTTCATTCACGAAAATGTCGATTTGGCGTACAAAATGGCCAAGGATGACGACCAGGTGGACACTTTGTTTTCCCAAATATTCAATGATCTGAATGCGATTATGGGCGATAATCCACAAACGGTCCATCAATCCATGCTGCTCTGCTTTGTCGCCAGATACATCGAACGAATTGCGGATTATGCCACGAATATCGGCGAGAACGTCGTCTACCTGGTAACGGGCAGTCGTCCTGATTTGAATTGAGCTAGCTGGATTATTAGGACCAAAAAAAATGGTTGGGCAGGAAAAAAATCCACTGCCCAACCATTTTTCTTTTTGAAATCCTCAGCGGTTTATAGCTGGCCGCGCTCGGCAAGCATATGCACGGCTAACACGAACATCGCGTGGGACCAGGTCAGCGGAACGACCCAAGCCGTCTCGCCCGTATGCTGATCCACTTGCTCCGGCAACAGTCCGGATGAGGTGACGTGCTTCACGGCATAATCAAGCAATTGCCTTGCATCCTCGTATCGTCCTTGGAGAGTTCTAAAATGGCTCAACCACAGCGTGGTCAGAATCCAAGGATTGCCTCCGATGTACGGATCGTTCTCGTACCTCTTAATCCCCCCGACATTCGGCGAGGTGAGCAACTGTTCAATCTTATCCGCCGTCCGGACCATTCTCAGGCTATCTACAGGAACGACATTAAACGGTACGCTAATGCCAAGCAAGCTGATATCGACGACGGGGTCGAAGTCCAGGACAAACCTTTCATAGCCTTTATCCCGTTGTTCGACAAAGCCGGTTGCTCCCTGTGAGACTGCATGGTCATAAGTCTCCTTGGAAACCGTCAGCTTCAGCCCCCGGTAATAGGAGCTCTTCTCTTCGTTCCAGCAGCGCTCCTCGATAGAGTCCGCAATGCGGCGGGCTGCTTGATTCCATTGGACCGCGAGCTCATCTTTCCCTTTGCGTTTGGCGAACGATGCAGCGGCAGTCAACCCGCCGTGCACGGCCGCAGCCGAGTACGTATGCTCCGCCTCTCGTTCCTCCCACAAATCCTTGCTCGGCAGCGGGAGTCCCGTTTCGGGGTCGATGTACTGGATCAGGAACTTCGCGCCTTTCTCCACCGCAGGCCACATGCGTTCGAGGAACGCCTCCTGCTCTCCGGAATGCAGGTAATACTCCCACATTCCCCATATTAGCGAAGAGCCCTCGTCGATCTGCAATCCCCAGTGGGGAGCCAATCTTCCATCGTGGAAGTGGCGTTGCTGCCAAGAACCGTCCGCCTCCTGGGCCGTGATGGACCAGTCGTAGAACTTCTCCGATAAGGAGCCTAATCCCGCTTTGTTAAATGCCGTCGTTACGAATGCCGCATCGCGGCCCCAGCTATAGGCATAACCTCCGCAGCGGCTATAATATTCGTCGAATTCCGGAGCAGCTACTATCGTGCCCGTAGCTTCATCGGCCATCAGTTTGATGGCGAGCAATGACCGTTCGTATAAGGCTACGATGGCCTCATTGCCGCCTGGACAAGGGGCCGCGCTGGTCAAATAAGTCTTCCAGTAAGATTCCATCTCCGCGTACCACTCAGAATACGAACGGCTCTTAGCCAACGATAATGCGGCAAGCGCTTCTCCTCGAGAGTGTCCTGCAGCGATATAGACGGGAATTTCCACCGATTGGCCCGGAGCGATCGCCGAGAAGGTCCACTTCATAGCGCCGTCCGGCTTCATGTCGATCTGGTTGCCGTTTAAGTAACCGTTAGAGGCGCCATGCCATGAACCATGACCTGCCTGAAATCCGCTGCATACTTCCGAGCTGCCCACGGCGAAAGCATACTGATGGCGGAAATGCAGCAGCGCGTCATGCTCGCTTTGGAACTCTGTCGTCATGAACAATTCATTGTCCATGATATGGAACGATCCATAGTGGTAAAATTCCAGATCCTTTGCTTCGTGCCCGTTGTTGGTAAGACGATACCCTCTAACCATCAGAGGTTGTCCAGGTACGGCGAAATCCGTCTGCTCCACCGTTACCGGAAATTCCTGATGGGAGGAGCTTACGCGGTACGCATTCGTGCGAGCCACATAATCCGCGTCATGTTTCCAACCCGCATCGGGATCGTCGAACCAGGTTACGCCCCCCGGCGCAGATCCGAGCTTCAAGCCCGTGCGAATCTCGTCCGCATGCTGCGGATAATCAATATGCGGCCACCATAACCGGTACAATCTCCCCGATTGTCCAAGCGAGACCAGCATAGCGGAATTTCCCGCAATGGCATCCACGAGGTAAGGCTTCTTACGCAGATGTTGTTGCCATTTTTGTTCGTTAATCATGAAGCAGCTCCTTTAAAGCCCGGAACGCGCGGACGATTCTCCCGGGCCGGGTAGTCGTTAACTCACATCACTAGCTTCCTAATGGAAACCAGCGCCCGAAACGAACCTTGACGGTTGGAGCACTCACCCGCCTCGATATTCGTCTCCCCCTCGGGACCGTGAATCGTCCTGTATCTATTTTACAATATCTTTCCCCTTGAGCAAGTCCGCAAACCCAAAAGTCATGCCTGTACGTTACGCAACATAGAGTAGAGGAAGCGAAGGACAAGTTCGTGCGGGAGGTTCCGTGATATGAGGCAATGGGCCAAAAGCATACAAGTAGCGCTAGTGTTTATTGGAACTGTCGTCGGGGCGGGATTCGCTTCCGGCAGGGAAGTGATGCAATTTTTTACCCGTTTCGGGCATTGGGGACCTTATCTCATCATCGTATCTACGTTATTTTTCGTTTGGATTGGCGCCAAGGTCATGCTGCTGTCCGCGGAACTGAAGGCGAAATCCTACGAGGACCTAAATAAGCATTTATTCGGGGAGCATACCGGACGATGGGTTAGCCATTTAATGCTGATCGTGCTGCTCGGCGTCAACGCGGTCATGCTCGCCGGTGCAGGCTCTATCTTCTCCGAGCATCTGAATCTGAGTTATCAGACCGGGCTGTTAGTCACGATGTTCGCATGCTTCATGCTGCTCCGTAAGGGCATGAATGCGATTGTAACGATTAACACTTTCGTCGTTCCGCTCATGATCGGCTTCACGGCATTCCTGGTATACGAGACGCTGCGTACCCCTGTCTCGGACCATTTTATGGCTCGTCCGAGCGAGATTTCTCCATGGGCGGCTTGGCTGTCGCCTTTTCTGTACGCCGCTTTTAACCTCTCCATGTCCCAGGCGGTACTCGTACCTCTGGGAGCTTCCATCGGCGATACGAAGCTCCTTCGGAGGGGTGCTTGGATGGGGGGAATAGGAATCGGCTTAATGCTGCTCGCGGGCCACTTCGCTTTATCCGCTCGGATGCCTGGTATTTTGCAATTCGATATTCCGATGGGCGGTATTGCCCGCGAGCTTGGCGCTTGGATTCATTGGATTTTCGTCTTCCTGATCTTCATGGAAATCTTCACGACACTCGTCGCGGATATCTACGGCTTAACGCTGCAGCTTCACGAGAGAACGAAAGCTTCTCCATGGATGATCACCGCGATTCTGCTGTTTCTCTGTTTTCTCGCCGGCCAATTCGGTTTCGGACCTTTGTTATCCACGTTATATCCGATGTTCGGATTGCTTAGCTTAGGCTGGCTCTTCCTTATTAGCCGGGATCGAACTCGTCCGCCCGATCTTACCTTGCCGCCTAACCCTTCAGCTCCAACATCCGGGCTGCTGGAATCCCCGCAACTAACGTCTGGGCGATATGTCGATGACAGGTAAAAAGGATGAGTTGCCTGATCTCGGACAGATCCTCCAGAACGGGGAGGGATTGGATCAACCGTTGTTCATCGAAATGGACGAACAAGTCATCCAATAGAAGCGGTAAAGGTTGCTCGGGAGAAGCTGCGTCGCAAAGCGCGAAACGCATGGCCAAGTATAATTGCTCTTGCGTACCGCGGCTTAGGAAAAGGCTGTCCATCAGCCGGCGATCATTCGTCTCGGCTAAGAGTGCTTTGCTGTCCCCCGGGGCAACGATACGAGAATAAGCGCCGTTCGTCATCTGCCGGAAATACCGCGATGCCGTTTGCAACACTTCCGGCTGCTTCTCTTCCTCGTATACGGCCTTGGTCCGGACGATTAGCCGATCGCTGATCGCGAGTATCGCATAACGCTCGGTCAACAGTTCTAGCTTGCTTTGAAGCTCTCTCAGCCTCTGACCCTTATCCTCGAGTTCCGCTTCGCCGCGTTGCCGGTCCAGATCCTGAGTCAGCCGTCCACGCCGGTCTAACAGCTCCGAGCGTCGTTCTTCTTCCGCCTCTAATAAGAGCTTTTGTTCAGTTAGAAGCGAGGATAACGTAGCATCGTCATAGGTTCTGAGCAGCTCGTACAACTGGGATTGCGCCTCGGGATCCCTTCCGGATTCCAGCCGAAGCTGAATTTCTCGGGCTTCCTTGCGCAATTCCAAGCACCGTTCATCGATTCGCAGCCTTTGTTCCAGCTCCGCTTCCGATCCGACATTCGCTTCTAGGAATAGCGAAGCCATGCGACCCTCGATCGCTGCAAGCTCCTTACTGGCTTCCTCCGCATCGACCTTCGCCTTGGCTAACTGCCGAATGAGCTGCTCGGCTTTTTCCTTGACCGCAAATTGCCTGACCGCTTCCTTGTAAAGCCACTGAACGGCTTGCACCGCATCCGCCCCGATGCCATTCGGCGGAGGGCAAATCTTCATGAGCTGCCCCGCAGCCTGCTCAAACTCCCGTATAGCTCTGAGCAAGGTATCCGAGCGGTCTGACAAGCGTTGCCTTTGCCGAAGCACGGCTTGCCCTTGCTCGGCCATTCCTAGCAGCTCAGGTAAGCTTTCAGGCGCTAGATGAACGGGAAGCTTACGTTCAAGGAGCCAATTCTCCCAACGAGCAGTTAGTTCTTCCATCCGCTCTCTTTGCGCTATCGAATCGCGTTCTACGAGTTCGCGTTCCCTCTGCAGCTCCTGTAATCGTTGATGCAGCTCTTGTTGCTTCGAATTGCCTCGATCGATTTCCTCTAGCCTATCTAACTGCTCGTGTACAGCCTCTCGCAGCTGCTGCCAGATCGTATCCTCTAAATCAGGTTGCTGTAGGCTCCCCATCGAATTCGTTGCCAACGGTATATTCGGCAACAACTTCGTAACAGCCGCTTCCGGTTCATTCATCAACTGTCGCAGCTTTTCATTCATTTGCCTATGATGCAGCTTTAAGCCGGTTATGTAATCGTCGCCCGCGGCTCCGGATAAGGTTGAACTCTCTTTAGGATTTCTGCTAGAGCGATTATAAGACGCATAAATCATCAGCACTACCGCTAACAGCAATACGCAAGTAGATAGGATATAGATGTACTTAGAGGGATTACCCTCAATACCGAATAGGAAAGGAAGTATCAAACCAATAACACCTGCTAAGCCGGCTAGGCCGCCTGTCATCAAGGGCATGAACGGCAAATGCCCCTTAGATGTGTTTGAGCGTGAGTTCAACGCCAGGGGAGGCGCAACATTAACTCTTGCCCGATCGTAGTCTCTTCGCGCATCCTCCAGGTTATGCCAAGCTTGCAACAGCGCAGGTTTGGATTTAGGGATGAAGCTTCCGAGCGAGGAGACTTGCCCTGAACCCGATGATATAGCGTTAGGAGCTTTAGTCATCGTCTGGTCCGCGACGTTATCCATCTCCGTCCGCAGTACCTCCTGCTGCCTGTTCAGCCTGCGCAATTCAGCCTGCAAGTTAACGGATGCGCGTTCGGCCTCTTCCCACGATTGCTGCAGTCTACGAACCTGTTCGCGTTCCGCGGCCAATCCGCCGAAGGATAGCAGCTCCGTCTCGCCCCACTCTGCCGACAATCTAGCTAACGTGCTTTGTACGGTCTCGTCCAAAGAGCGGCGTTCGGCCTCTAGCTCCGCTCTCTCCTCCCGCTTCGCCAATATAGCTTCCCTCATGGACTCCAAGCGTTCCCATTCCGGCACGGTAGATACCCAAGCGTCGTCCCAATTTAGTTGATCGAGATTGGATCTTAATTCGCCAACCGCCCTTCGTGCTTCAGCGAGCTTCGATGCAGCCTCGACGCGACTAGTTTTCAGCCCGCTCCATCGCGTGAAGGAGCCCTCCGGCATCAATGCAGCCGAGGGATCGGCCAGCTGTCCGCGCAATTCGGAATCCTCCGTTAGCAATGTTTCCCGCTTAAGCCACCACTCGCGCAGATCGTAACCGTTTTGCAACTTCGCCGCTTGCAACCGCAGCTCCGGCAGACTCTTATCCGCCGACGCCAGCTGTTGCTCCACCTGCGCGAGAGCTGCTTCGGTTTCCCGATAGTGCTGAAGCCTATCACGGCCTTGGCGAATGGCCGTCTCGGTTTCCTTGATCGCGGCGAGCAGCCGGTTCATCTCTTGCGTGGTCCCCTTGGGACGGAACAGACGGTCCATCTCCGCTCCGATCTGGCGCCGCGCCCCCGACAAGGAAGAGCCTCCTGCCAGACCAGCGTGGTATAAATAGTTGCCGAGCTCCTCCCCTTGCAGCGAACGAAGCTCATGCAGTTCATTGAGCGAGACGGAGAACAGTTGGCGAAATAGCCGTTCCGATATTCCTCCGAGAAGAAGCCGTTCCCACTCCGGCTGCGCGAGCATTCTTTCCAATCCGCCGCCGTCTCTAAGCGTCATTTCGTTACCCCGATCGGCATACCGCTCAAGCAGCCACTCCCGTCCCGCCCTATCCTTCAGGAGCAGCCTCCCTCCATGACGTCCCCCGAATACGGGCTCTCCCCGTTCGACGGGATCTTTGCGCGTCGGGAATCCGTACAGCATGCTGCGGACAAACCGAAGAAGCGTGCTCTTGCCCGCTTCGTTCGGTCCATAGATCACCGTAATCGGCGCCTCCAGCTCGAGCTTCAACCCGTGAAGCGCCCCGTATCCGTCTACTTGGAGCTCTCGTATGTACATCCCGCCGTTGCCTCCGTTCCATGCTTCCTACCCTGCTTCTTCATCCCGCAGTAAAGACAGGGACAATTCCAAGGCTTGACGAATCCATTCCGCGCGTTCCTCGTGGCTTCTCGCGTCCAACCATTCCCTTATCCTCGGTTGTTTATGGAGAGCCTCCATTGCTTCTTCCAACAACTCTTTCGACATGTCCGGTCGATTCACGGCGGATAAACCGCGACGGATCAACTCGCCCATAAATCCTTCTTCCTCCGCAATCGCTTCAAGCCTCAACAAGCCACCCGTTCGGACGACGATCGATTCCGGCCAGACCCAAGCCTCCGTCTCTTCGGGAGCGCCCAGCGATTCCCTAAGATCCTCAACCCATTCCTCCGCGACGTTCGGCTGGAGCAGCCGTTCATGCATAACTCCCCGGCCTTCAAGCCGAACTCTTACGAGAGAAGGCCGTCCTTGGGCATCTTTTCTAGAGTCATCTAACGCCGACAATAACCGATTCTTCAGGTCTTGTTCTCGGTCGATCCCCTCGATCGATACGATGGTTTCCTGCCAAAGAACGTCCGCGATATCCCGAAAACTCATGTCAATTGAGCCGCTCTCCGATACCGATACGACATAGACGCCTTTGCCGCCCGTTTCGCGAATGCTGCGACCTTGTATATTCCCGGAATAGACGACATGAGGATACTCTCGAAGTATCCGACGGTCATGAACATGGCCGAGCGCCCAGTAGTGGAAACCAGCCGATGCCAGCTCGTCCAGCTTGCAAGGAGCATAGTTATCATGGGAAGGGTCCCCGTCAACGTTCGCATGCAATAACGCCAAATGAAAAGGCGCCCCCTCCCGTTTCATGAAGCGGAGCGCCAGATTATCCGTTACGGCCGGGGTTGGATAAGAGATCCCGTATACATGTGCCGCTAATTCGCCATTGCGCGAATAGGCTGGGCGGCATTCCACGCCGGCGGAACCGAATTCATGCACGCCTTGCGGCCAATCCAGCTTAGCCTGGCGGCCGCTCTCGGGATCGTGATTGCCGTGAACGACGAACACTTGAGTTCCCAGCGATGTGATCTCTTCCATGGCACGTTGCAGCCTTAACTGCGCGCGAAGGGAACGATCCGCGGCGTCGAATAGATCCCCCGCGAGGACTAGGAAATCCGCCTTCTCGCGCTTAACGATATCGCAAAGCCCTTGCAAAGCGGAGAAGGTCGATTCCCGTAATCGGTCGCGAACGGCATCCGGGACCTTTGTCAGCCCCTTAAATGGGCTATCCAAATGTAAATCGGCAGCATGCACGAAGGTAAAAGGAACTGTCACCTCGATCACGTCTCCTGTGTGTCTTTAGCTTGTTTGCTGCCTATGCCTTCACCGAATGATGTGTATATCCGTTTCAGCTCGCTGATAACCCGGTTAAGCGAATAGGTCTTCTTAGCCTTGTTCCAGCCTGCCCGTGCCATCTCATAACGGAAATGCGGATCGTTAATGACGGTTTCCAGCGCGTTAGCGAGAGCAATGGGATCCTCCGAAGGAACGAGCAAACCGTTCGTACCATCCTCGATCTGCTCCGCAATACCCCCTACATCCGTTCCAACCAAAGCTAATAGGCATAGCGCAGCTTCCGCGAATACCGAGCCGAAGGCCTCTGCCCGCGACGGCAGAACGAATACGTCAAAGAACGGAAGCAACTCCTCCGGGTGAAGCATATATCCGTAGAAAATCGTATCGTCATAGATGCCCAGCTTCTGAGACAATGTTTCAAGCTCTTCGCGGATCGGTCCGTCCCCTATAATATGAAGCACGAACTTGCCGTTTCTCTTGCGCAGCTCCGCGCAGGCGCGAAGCAAGATGTCCAGTCCCTTCGCGGGGACGAGGCGGCAAATGGTAACCAGCTGGGTGACCTCGTTCTCGTGCGGTACGGGCTTGAATCTTTTCTCGTCGTAGCCGTTGGGAATTACCACCGTGTTATCAGGTTCTTTCAAATAGGCGCCGATATATTGGGCAAACGACTTAGAAACCGTCATCAGCCGATCGGTCCGATGTTCCAATTCCCCATAGACAGAGGTTAGAAACCGATGTTCGAGTCCGCCTTCGGCAATTCGTCCGTTCAGGATAAGCTCCCGCTCGTAGCTGGAATGGACCGTCATAAGAACCGGCGTGTCCGGATAAATATGCTTCATCGCGAGCGCGGCAATCGGATGATGCGCATGAATGAGGTCGAAGCTCTGTCCGGTAAGACGCAGCTTAACCCACCAGATATAATCCTTGTACGTCTGGATATATTTGTCGACGATGGCATTTCCCGAATATTGTCGCCAGTCGAAGGTCGAGAATTCGATCTCGTCGTGTCCTTTGTTGCGGATTCGCTTCGGCAGCGAGAACATTTCCATTTCCCAGCCGATCTTGCGGAACCGTTCCCCGATGTAGGGTACCATGGACGAGACGCCTCCCGGTTGCTCCGGGGGGAAAAACAGCGCCTGTAAGATGTTCAAGGGCGATTCCTCCTCGCTTCTGACAATCTATGGTCAATGATTCTGTTTCTTGAAAGAATAATTTCTTCTCTTAGTCTCTCAGAAAATATGATATATTAGAAACATATGTTCTGCAAGTTACAACGTCTTCCTAAAGGAGCCAAGCATGTATCTCATTACGCTAACGCCCAACAATTTAGGACTCCTGTTCTCCTCCGCGATGGCCGTCGTAATCGTGTCGCTCATGCTCTTCATGTCTTATCGCCTTTATGGACGCAACCGAAAGCGGGCTTACCGTTCGCTGATCACATCCCTCGCGTTCATCCTGATTCACCATATGCTTCAGCTTATGATATCGCTCGAATTGACCCCTCCGTCCCCCGCGCTGGTATTTATCGGGAAGCTTCTACAAGTATATGCGTTTATCGTCATCAATTTCGCTGTTTTTGAACTCTACCATCGCAGGCGCCCAAGAACGCGGCTTTGGTTCTTCGGATTGCTCGTCACAGGGCTGTTAATCGCTATGGGAGACATCCTGCCGGGGGTTTCCGCGAATGATCGGGATTGGCTGAGCAGAATGCAAACCACTCCCGCTCTCGATACCTTCTTGCTGCTTCTGGGGCCTTTATTCGTTCTAATGTTCGCTCCCCACATCGGGCAGCCGCGTAAATACATGACAAGCCTTACGATTGCCTTCACGATGCAGCTTGCCGTTATGTCAGGTACCTATTGGGCGCCGGGTATTCAAATCTTCAAGACCATCGCAGGACTACTGCCGGTATTCTACTACATTTTATTATTCGCGTTGCTATTCGAGCGTGTCGTTGAAATCCTTCAATCCGTCTACAGGTCTTCCATTACGGACGGATTGACGAACCTCTATAACAGAAGATACTTCATGGGAAGATTGGAACAAGCGTTGCAAGCGGGACGTCCCGTCGGCGTTATTTTCTGCGATATCGATAATTTCAAGAAATTAAACGATACCCACGGGCACCATAAAGCCGATGGCGTTCTTAAGCAAGTATCCGCGTTGCTCATGGAGGAGACGGAAGGAGCTGGCCTCGCTGGCCGTTACGGCGGGGAGGAACTTGTGGCGTTCGTGATCGGGACTCCAATTGCGACCCTGCAGGCCGCCGAATCCATTCGATCCCGGACCGAGAAGGAGACGATCGTCACGATCAGCGTAGGCTTCAGCATCGCAGCGGAAGGCGATACTGCCGAATCGCTTATGAAGCAAGCGGACCAAGCGATGTACCATAGCAAGACCTCCGGTAAAAACCGGGTCACCGATTATGCAACGATTAAAGCGGCTGATGCGCCTGAAGCGGTCAAGCAACGCCGCGGAAGTTAATGTGAACCGAGGAGTGACTATCATGCGTACGATCCTGTTACTTTTCCAACTTAAACCGGAGCAAGAACGGCAGATCAGAGAACTCGTTCCCGATTGGACAATCGTCTCCGGCAGCTCCGAGAACTTAACGTCCGAACACTACAAGAACGCCGAGGTCGTGCTCGGCTGGGACTCAGACATGTTGGACGCTTTGAATTCGGGTTGCAAGCTGAAGTGGGTGCAAACGAGTTCTGCCGGCGTGGACCGGCTGCCGCTCGCTGCCTTCAAGAGCCTTGGCATACAGCTGACCAGCGCCAGCGGCATCCATCCCGTCTCCATGGCCGAGACGCTGTTCGCGATGCTGCTCGCCTTCAGCCGCAACTTACATCATGCCATTCGCAACCAAAGCGAGCACATATGGAAAGCGTCCGAGCGATACTATCAGCTATCCGGCAAAACAATGGGGATTATCGGAGTCGGAGTTATCGGGAAGGAGATCGCGCGAATTGCCGGCGCGTTCGGAATGAAAACGATCGGGGTCAGACGCGATCCGCAACCCGTACCCGGAGTTGACAAGATATACGCGATGGAGCAATTGGACGAGGTATTGTCGCAAAGCGACGTTATTGTTAACGTACTTCCTTATACGCGGGAAACGCATCACCTCTTTAACTCCGAACGGTTCGGAGCGATGCGTTCCGACGCTTTGTTCTTCAATATGGGGCGCGGTTCGTCGGTGGATACGGACGCGTTGGTTAATGCTTTGAAGAACGGCATCATCCGAGGTGCCGGTCTGGACGTCTTTGAGACGGAGCCCCTGCCCGGAGAACATCCCCTTTGGACGATGGATAACGTTATTATCACGCCTCATATCGGGGGTTGGACGGACCAATACAAACAAAGGGTAACGGACATTCTCCTGCACAACCTGCAAGCTTATTTGACCACGGGCAAGCCGGACCGAAATGTCGTGGATTACGAACGCAACTACTGATAACCGCAATTGGACCCTACGTCATCGGACCGTACGTCACTCCCTGCCGTTGGCCTGTATCCGCATATACCCAAAATCATTTGCCACGGGGTAAATGTCCAATCCGCCGACCGCCTTCTTCATACTATAAGTGTAGACCGAGGAGAGGGGCAGCGTACAAGGCGTAACCCGCTTCGGCATCCAACAAAACTTTCTTCATGAAGGAGGAGTTTGCATGTCTGGTGCAGTCGGCGGATACTATGCATCGGCAGCCTTCGTGCTGGTCTTGTTCATTCTGCTAGTCATCATCTTGCGCGCTGGTTACTGAGTACGGACAGGGGAGTAATGGCGTAATCCCCGAACCGTACGTGAAGCAAGTCGAGATTCCTCGGCTTGCTTTTTTTTCGCGTTTGCCCGGACAAACCTACGCTAAAACCCGTTGTTCGATAACCAAGGCAACGCCATCCTCGTTATTGGACAAGGTAACCTCGTTCGCCACCGCCTTGACTTCCGCAGGAGAGTTTTCCATGGCTACGCCCCAGCCCGCATAAACGATCATGCCCGTATCGTTATAATAATTCCCCATCGCTAGTATTTGCTCCCGAGGAATGCCTCTTCGTATGGCCAATTGCTCCAATGCTTTTCCTTTACTGGCATGAAAATGCTGGACATCGATGAAATTATCTCCGCTCCTGATCGTCTGCAGTTCATGGGGCCACTCCACCCACTCCGCTTCCATATCATCAAGAACAAGCTTCGGAGCGTAGATGGACAGCTTGACCATACGTTCGGGGAACGCCTCGTTCTTGTCTCGCATAATGGGGAGCGCCCTAAGATTTCTGTACATGGCCTCTGCATCCTCTTGCAGGTCTTCTACATACAAATCAAATGCCGTATTCATGTCAAAATGTATGCCCCGTTCGCGGCAGAAGTTCACGTAACGAATGGCCTGCTCCGTTGTAATCGAAGTATCATGGAGCACCTCGCGGGTCTCGCTGTCCACCACGGAGGCGCCGTTATGGGTTATCATTGTTCCCTTCAAGCCTAATTCTTCGAGCACGGGCAATGCGCTAGTCGAGCCCCGGCCCGTGCATAACACGATTTCCGCACCCTGCTCGGCTGCGGCTCGAACAGCTTGGCGAACCCGCGGAGTAACCTCATGATGATCGTTCAATAATGTGCCGTCAACGTCTAAAGCAATTAAACGAAAATTCATTCCAAACCATCCTTCCGATAATTGCGCAGGCTTTCCAATTCTTCTTCGGTCAGCTCCCGCCACTCGCCCGGAGCCAAGGTCGGGTCCAGTTTAAGCGGGCCCATGGAGATGCGGCGCAGGTAAAGCACCTTCTTGCCGACGGCTTCGAACATACGCTTCACCTGATGGAATTTCCCCTCATGAATCGTGAGCTCGATCCAGCAAAGGGTCTCGTGCGCGACTAGCTCCTCTTGCTGGGGAACGAGCTTCTTCGCGGACGTCATTTCCCCGGCAAACGCCTCTTCATCGGCAGTGGGAGCTCCTTCTCCATTGCTCTTGGCTAATACCTTGAGTTGTGCAGGCATGGTTACATACCCGTCATCCAACGTCACGCCTTGGAGAAAAGCATCTGCATCGTCCGCTCCAACCGCTCCGGCTACTAGCGCACGGTAGGTTTTAGGTACGTGCTTCCGGGGCGATAACAGTTCATGAGATAACTTCCCGTCGTTCGTGATGAGCAGCAGACCTTCCGTATCCTTGTCCAATCGTCCAACCGGAAACGGAGACAGAACAGTCAGATCCGCGTCCAGCAAATCGATAACCGTACGGTCCCTGTGGTCTTCCGTCGCCGACACTACGCCTGCCGGCTTATGCAGTAGTACGTATACGGTATCTCGGTACTGAATCTTTTCTCCGTCCAGCACGACCTCGTCCAAGTTTGGATTGATTTGCATGCCGTGATCCTTGACGGCGATGCCGTTTACGGTAACCGCTCCTTGCTTGATCAGCAGCTTAATCCCGCTTCTGGTGCCATATCCCAGGTTTCCTAACATTTTATCAAGTCGAATCGTTGCTTTCATTTGATGACCTACTTTCTAATGCGACAGTTTCATGTCATTCTCAATAACCCCGTGTTACTGACTAACCTTATCAGGTATAATGTAAGAGAGATACACGGACTTGTCCATGCTTTTACCTCTAAAAACCACGGTTAGATAGGAGTATTGCCAATGAACGCCAAAAAATTATCGATTTTCTTCGGAATCCTCGCTGTACTGATCGTTGCGCTTGTCGTATTGAATAACCTGAAGCCCGACACGGTTTACGGTAAACCTTCCGACGACCTGTACCCGGCTACGCGTGAAATTCTGAACGATCCTAACTATAACAATATCATGCTTCCCGACGAATTGGAGGAGAAGCTTACGAATAAGGAAAGCTTCTTCGTCTATTTCTTCGCTTCGGACTGCCCTCACTGCCGGGCAACGACGCCGCAATTAAAGCCGCTCGCGGACGAGCTCGGCATTAACCTCCACCAGTTCAACTTGCGCGAGTTCGATACGTATTTCGGTACAATGAACATCGAAGCCACTCCGACGATCGTGTATTTCAAAGACGGCGTGGAGAGCGACCGATTGAAGGGCGGCTTGAAGGAATCCGAAACGACCGATGGCTATTCGCTGGATGACTTCAAAGCATTCTTCGAGAAGCATAAACCGGAAGGTAACGATTGATGAAGGCCAAGTGGTTGCTCGCGCTTCCGGCGGCCGTTCTTGCTTGCGGAATCCTGTTAGTTGCTTGCGGCGGCGGAGGCTCGGACGAAAGCGAGCCTCATCGCCACGGCAACGAAAACTGGGAGCATGAGGCTTCTCTGGCCGACATGCCCTCCTTCCTGGACAAATACTCCGGCCGAACGAAGCATCTTTACTCTATTGTCGGAAAATACGAAGATATCATGCAGATGATCAACTGCTATTGCGGCTGCATGAAATACGAGGACGACCCTCATTCGTCGTTGTTGAGGTGCTACGTAGCAGGTAAGGACGATACAGGGGTCACATGGACGGATCACAGCGGCCAATGCGGCATTTGTACCGAGGAGCTCGCGAAGATCGAAGAGTGGAGCAAGGAAGGCAAAACGCCCGAGCAGATTAAACAGTTGATCGAAGACAACTTTAATCCGAACGCATAAGCTTGATTTTTGAATAACTAACAAAAGGGGTGCACCTTAAGCATTATGCTTTAGGTGCACCCCCTTTGTATTCTGCATTCATGTCAAGGATAAGTGGTCTAGTAAAAAGATAGTAAATTGGCACTTTTAATTTGTCGGTTCCCCTTGTATCCTATATTACTAATTACATGTACTCGTCAACAAAAAGGAGACAAAGCCGATGAAAGTTGAACCAGTTATTTTGCAAGGTGTAAGGATAACCCTTGTTCCCATGGAGGCATCTCATATCGCCCAGCTTTACGAAGCACTCAACGATCCGGAAATATGGACGTATTCCCCTCCGGTTATGCGAAGTATAGATGATATGAAAATCTATGTGGAGATAGCACTAGAGGAACGAGCTAGAGGAAATGCTATGCCTTTTGTTATTCTCGACAAGGAGACAGATCGTCTAGTAGGAACAACGAGGTTTGCTGACATTTCCACCGACCATAGACACCTGGAAATCGGGTGGACCGCTCTTGCCCGAGAAGTGTGGAGAACCCGCGTCAACACCGAGTGCAAATATCTGCTGCTACGACATTGTTTTGAGACCTTGGGTACGGTTCGCGTACAGCTTAAAGCCGATTCCCGCAACACCCGTTCATTAAGGGCCATGGAGCGCATTGGAGCTATTTCGGAAGGAATACTCCGAAGTCATCGAATTTTAGGCGATGGCTATATCAGAGACACGGCTTACTATAGCTTTATTGCTTCAGAATGGCCGGATGTTAAAACTAGGCTGGAAAACATGCTTGCCGATCGGACTTCGCTTAATCCAGCAAATCCGAGTATAATATAGGAGTTCGGACAGGTTGACGGGTTCATCCAGTGCATTCTATACCATTTAGTGAAGGTGATAAATACAATGTTTCCCATCCGCGTGCAGAGACGCACTTGTACCGATACCGGCAAAATTCAGCACTTTCTCGAAAATACCCGGACTGGATTTCTCGGCTTATCATCCGAAGATGTCCCCTATGTCATTCCACTCAATTTCGTTTGGCTGAACGACGCCGTCTATTTTCATGGAGCACAAGACGGGAGAAAAATCATTTACATCGAGCATAATCCTCTGGCCTGCTTTACCGTCAGCGAAGATTATGGGACCATCACGGATTTGGTACCCGCCAACACGGATACCGCCTATATGAGTGTCATCATCGAAGGAACCGTGATTCGCGTAACCGATATAAACGAGGCAACGGAAGCCATGCAAGCCATGCTGGACAAATATGTACCAGGCTATTATGATCGACCGCTCGCGCATAGTCATCTGGAACGATATGTTTCCTCCTTAGGCAGTAAAACAGCCGTCTATAAACTAACCGCAGATTCAGTGTCGGCCAAAGAGAACGAAGTGGCCCCAGCTCATATGTACTATGAAGGCAGGACCATTCATACCGACCGGGCGTAGCGGAACGAGGCACGCCGCTTACGATACTTGCATTCATAGCAGATACCAAACGGGACTAACCCGTCCGCTCGCGTCCTATAGTAGGAAGATGACTATGAGCATACATACCTGCTCGTACATCCTTTCGGTTATTGCCGGTCTTTTATTCCCATTCCTATTTTACTCGGCCATGGCTTTCTTCCCACTTCTCCGCAATCTGCAATGTCTCGTCGTGAATTTGCAGCTTGAAAGCTTGAAAAGAAGCATCCTTGCCAAAAAGCGTATTCAAGCTCGCCTTCAAATCCAGTTGCAATTGCCGTAAATCGAGTCCTACCACCGCATCCGCGTAACCGTCGAGCTTATCCAAGGCAGCCCTCATTAGCTTAGAAGCGCCGGACGGGTTTCCATTGTCCCAATGATGCAAGCCAACCGCCGCCTGCAATAACCCTTGAAGCAGAGGATTGCGGCCTTCTTCCAGCCACAACTCCTCCATCACCTCATGACACTGGAAATAGTCGCGATCCCGGTTAAAATGAGATAAATACGCCAAGTATCGGTCGTCTTTCATGATACCGGCCAATCTGTCTGCATTTTTCTTAGAGTCAGTCATCTTACGTGACTCCGCCCTTGCCCGCGCGGTCCAATGCCGCTTGAATTTCGTGCGAAAGCTCCTTCAGCCCCCATAAGTCGTCCTGCTCCCAGAGCTCGTTAACCCGGAGCTGGAATTGCGCCGCTTCCCTTACCCTGCGGAAAAAATAAAGCTCCTGTATCTGATTAAGCACCTTGCGCACGATGGCGGAGCTCTCTTCGAAATCCTGCTGGGCGTCGACGATTTCCTGCCGGATGCTCGACATTTCGGTATCGAGTTGAAACGCGGCCTCGGCGGCTTTGCGCAGTCTTTCTCTAACATGGGATGGCAGTTGATCGCGATATTTATAGTTAAGCGAGTGTTCGATCGTCGCCCAGAAATTCATCGCAAGCGTCCTGATTTGGATTTCAGCCAGTACGGGTTTCGAACCTAAAGACGTCTGGACGGGGTATTCCACGATTAAATGGTAGCTCCGATATCCGCTTTCCTTATAGTTCGTGATATAGTCCTTCTCATATACGAGCGTGAGATCCTTCCGTTGACGGATTAAATCCGCTACCCGGTAGATGTCGTCCACGAATTGGCACATGATGCGGATACCCGCGATGTCCTCGATACCGAGTTCGATACGTTCAAGGGGAACCGATAATCTTCTCGCTTTCTCCAAGACGCTCGATACCCGCTTCACCCGGCCGGTAACGAATTCGATCGGCGCGTACTCGTCTCTTGCCTTTAGTTCAGCGCGAAGAGCCTTTAGCTTTACCTTCAGCTCTTCAACCGCTTGCTCATAGGGAAGCAGGAACTTCCCCCAATCCCTTCCGTCCATCGAAATTCCTCCTAACGATGATCCGCTCCTACCGCTTGCGTAATGCGATTAAAACCATCTTGCTTAAGCCGTTTTAATAAACCCCCGTGTATTTCCTTAAGAAGACCTGGCCCCTTATAGATCATGGCCGTATAGACTTCGACTAAGCTGGCTCCCGCGCGGATTTTCTCATAGGCATCGTCAGCGGTGAAAATTCCGCCCGATCCGATGATCGGAAGCTTCCCATTCGTGATCTTGTACAGGCTGCGAATGATCTCCGTTGAGCGCCGGGTAAGCGGCCGCCCGCTAAGACCGCCGATTTCTCCCGCGCTCTTGTGCGTCAATCCGTCGCGGCTGACCGTCGTATTCGTCGCGATGATTCCCGACATCCCGCTTAACTGAATTGCTTCCGCCATATAGGCAAGCTGCTCCTCCGAATTGTCCGGAGCGATTTTCACAAGGATCGGCTTTGGCAATTCGCCATGCTTCTCGGCCTGATGCTTCATCTCGTCTTTTACCGCGTCTAGAAGGTTGCGCAATTCGTCCCCATGCTGCAATGCCCGTAAATCCGGCGTATTCGGAGAGCTGATGTTCACGACGAAAAAATCGCCGTAAGGAAACAGTTTCCGCACGCATGTCCGATAGTCGTCGGCTGCGTTCTCGTTCGGAGTCAGCTTGTTCTTGCCGATATTCACGGCCAAGGGAATCCTGCGGCGAGGAAGCTTGGCAAGCCGCTCCGCCATCGCGTCCGCGCCGTCATTGTTGAAGCCCATCCGGTTGATCAGCGCTTCGTCGGGAGGGAGCCTGAACAAGCGAGGCTGCTCGTTTCCTGCCTGTCCTAACGGCGTGACCGTACCTACTTCCATGAAGGATAAGCCTACGCTCGATAAACCGGCGACTGCTTTCGCGTTCTTATCCAAGCCTGCAGCCAAGCCGACGGGATGATTGAAATGAAGCCCGAACAAATCAACCGCGAGTTCGGGAGAAGCTTTCGTTCCCCAGACCGCGGAAAGCAGGGAGGACATCCCCGGGATTTTCGCAGCGGTGCCCATTCCGTCCACGATCAAGTGGTGCGCTGCTTCAGGATCCATTTTGAACAGGAAGGGTTTGGCCATTTGGTACAACAATGAATTCGACATCCTTTCGCGAACCGGTACGATAGAATTAATGGACTAAAGAAAACCTTTCGGGTAACAGTTTAGCCTTTTCCAAGGGAAAAGAAAAGGGCAGACCGCCCGGAAGGTCGACATTGGTCTCGCAAAGTCGTAATACGCGATTTCTGACGTTCTGCTCACGGCGGCTTGTCTGGTATTTCGCCGAGAAAACGATTACAATGGAGTGAGATCGCGAATCATATGATAGAGAGGTTGATACTCATGAGCACAGCCAAAAAGAAACCACCCATCACGTCACGCCCGAAGCAAAAGGAACAGGTAAACAAGAAGGCGCTTATTTGGATTGGGGTGGCTTTTGGAGTAATCGTAGTGGTCATGGCTTTGCTGCTTGCGTTCAATGTTTAATCCCATAGCAATCGTTCTAGTTTAACCAGTCATAGACTTTACGGGGGTTTGTCTCGATCTGCGCGCTCGGCAACCGGAAGCGTTCGGGTGGCGCGCGCAGCTCGTCGGGCAAGCTCCCTTTTGTTATCGTGACCGGCGTTCCCATAGGAACCAAATCGTACAGCTCCTCGATATCTTCCTTCTTCATTCTGATGCACCCCAAGGATTCGTCTTTGCCCATGCTATCCGGCTCGTCGGTTCCATGTATGCCATATCGGGTGTCCGACAAGGTCATCCCTCGGCTTCCGAATACCCCGTCGCTGCTCCCGTTCGGGTCGCGTACCTTCTCCGTGATGACGAACTTCCCTTCCGGGGTTTTGCTTCCGCCCAAACCAACCTCATAGTTGCGCAAAATCACATTTCCGCTAACTACGGCCAGCCTGTGGTTATCTTTGTCGACGATAATCGCCAGCGGTTGCTCGGAGAGCGGGGATAGCTGCCCTTTTGGCGTTCCGTGTCCGGTATTCGGCCCCGTTTTCTCCGGCCATCCTATCGTCTGCGGAATTTTACCGTCTTTTTTGTCTTCGAGCACACCCTTCAGCTCATCGAACCACGGAGTCATGCTCTCCGACCATCCCGCAATAATATTGTCCGGATAATCGGCGGCTAACGATTCCGGCGTATCAGGCCAACTGCCCTTTGTTTCCTTGTAACGGAGGATTGCCGAGCGCAACGCGATCTTCTCCTCCTGGATTGGCTTCCAGTTCTGTATTAGCTTCTGGGTGGCGATTGCATCCTCGGGCTTGCAATCGCACCATTTCGGATCGTACCATTGCAGCCCAGCCGTCCCTGACTCCTGGTCCGATGCAATGGATGCGATCGGCTTCCCGCTTTTCACCCAATCGTCCCATTTACCTAGCTTAGGCGTTTCCACAAGCAGCCTTGGCTGCCGGGAAGGGTTAAGCGTCAATAGCGAACCTAACACGCCGCGTCCCTGTTCATTCGGGTCCGAAGCGCCTGCGACTTGATCCGGCGGAATAATATTCGATGGCAAAGAAATTGCTGGTTGTTGTCCTGTCGTTCCTTTGCTTGGTGATGGTGATTGCGCAGTCCCTTCATATGCAGTCGTATCGCTAGGAGATGGTTCGCTCAAGTCAGGGACTAATTCTTTAAGAGCGATGACCGCTCCGCCAACGAGAATTAGAGGGATAAGTACCGTTAACAGCCATCTCCAACGATTTCCGCCCTTCTTTGAAGAATCCCCGCTTGGCAAGCTAGGTGCCGGCTTGGATTCGAACGCCTCGTAGATCTCTCCCGCTTGCGCGTAGCAATACGTGGCCTTAGTCGTATCCCCGCGTCCCTCGTACTCCTTGCCGAGCAAATACCAAGCCATCCGGCTGTCTTCATGCTTCAACAGGTAATCCTTAAGCGGCAAGGCATCCCCCACATTTGGAACGTTATCATAAAAGTGCTGTATCTGCTCGTCAATGCGCGATTCCTTGCTCATGGTTCACCTCTGTATATGGGTATCAAGTTTGCTCAGGTTATTTTCAAAGATAACGTACCGTGACCAGCCGCGCGGAAGAGATTTAGTTGTAAAATATACATTAAGAAACTCAGATTCCCTGTTGTTAGATCAACTACGTGCATAATGTACACTTAGTTTCCGGCTAAACTCCGATAGTTGGCTAATTGTCTTCAACTAACTGCATGTTTTGCAATTAGATTTGAAAATGATGCCAGTTCCTTGAGACTAACTGACTATTTTACACTAAGATTTGTAAACGGAGGCGGAGTGGCGGGGTTTTGGTAGCAGCATGGATATCCCCGATAGCCATTTTCTATTATTATCGGTGAACATGGGAATGTAGTTAAGAGTCAGAAGACCCCTCCTTCGGATTTCTCCGATAGAAGGGGTCTATGCACCTCTAAATCATGTTGTCCTGGAGTAGATTAAAATGTTTTATTCCGAATGACTACGACATTGGCGGCTGCATCCCATTGGATGTCCAAGTTACTCTCGGAAGCGAAGAACCGAACAGGGATGAATAGGCGATTATTCACGACGATTGCCGTCGCGTTTAAGGATAACGTTTCAGATTTTCCTTTCAACGTTTTTACGACTTTGTTGGAACCTTTGACAATGGCATACACTGCCTCGCCTTTGATCAGTTTCCCGTTTCCTGTTTTCTTATCGAATTCAACGGTGTAACCAAGCGTTTCTCCCACGCTGCGAAGCGGAAGTAGAACGGCGTTCGATTTTAGTTGAGCTGGAACGTCCGAAGGCACGAGGTTTCCGTCATACACGACGGAAATAACGGATGTTTGCAAATTTGCAGGCTTGGCGTATTTTTGAAGAACGCGGACCTTGTTGCCGAATTCGTCAACGATGACAAGGCGGCCATCGGCCAGCACGGTAACGTCCGTTGGGTGATTGAATTGAGCTGACCCGATTACGCCATCTTCCTTTCCGAACTCTGTTGGAATTCCGGCTAGGGTAGAAACTTTGCCGTCTTTGAGGATTCGGATCGCATGGTTCAGGCTGTCCGCGATGATTAAGGAACCATCAGCGGTTATAGTCAATCCTTCCGGTGCGTTCAATCGAGAATCCGTTGATGTTCCGTCTACATAATCGCCTGCGACATAAACGGCTTGCTTGGCGTAAGTACCGCCGCCTGCAACCGTGGAAACCGTACCCGCCGCGAAATCGATGTAACGAATTCGTTGGTTACCGCGATCGCTAACATAGAGGTTTCCTTTGCTATCGAGGGCAAGTCCGCTTGGTTCGTTGAATTTCGCGGAAGCGATCGGTCCATCTTGGAAATCCCCCGTCGTTTCGACTGCACCTGGGAAATATTCCACGATTCTAGTAGATGGAGCGTTCAAGGTTGTTACCGTGCCATCAACCGTTACTTTTCGTATGACATTGTTCAACGTATCTGCTACATACACGTTACCTTGACTATCAACGGAAACATCGGATGGATTGTAAAATGAGGCTTTAGCCCCTACTCCGTCAGTAAGTCCAAGGTTCCCGTTGCCGGCAAGCGTTGTTACTTTACCGTCTTTGGATATTTTGCGAATCGCATGATTGTTGGAATCCGCGACGAATACATTGCCTTGCGCATCGATCGCTAAGCCGGAAGGCTGATCAAAAGCCGCCTTTGCCAACTCGTCGTCGTTATATCCGCCGAGAGGCAGCTCCGTTTCTGCATCTTCACCCAGATCAATTCCCGTGTAAGCTGAAACCTTATCGATGGATACGGCGCGAAGAAAATGATTAGAGCTATCGGAAACTAGCAATCTACCATCCGGTAAAGATACTGCTGATTTAGGATGGAAGAAGGTAGCCTCGGCTAGAGAACCGTTTCCGTGACCAAGTTCGGACTTGCCGGTCCATGTTCGGACTTCGTAGAGCTTGGGGGACTGGGTCCAGTCAGTATTGGATGCTGCGAAAGATACCGTTGGTAAAGTAAGTATTATAATGCTGACAGAAGCAAGAAGAATTTTTTTCGCAATTCTTTTCATACGTTATGTCTCCTTCATCGGATTGAATTTATGCCGTTCCTTCTAAACATAAAATATTAAGTGTAAATTCTTCATCATTTAAAGTAATTGGGTTTTTAATAATAATGGAAAATGTATTGATGCCGGTTTTTAGATCCAACGGGAATACAGCACCTTCGGGCTCAACTTCAGCAATTCCGTTCAAAACCGTTACAAAACGATTATCTGTACCTAAGGACAAATATGTTGAATATGTCGCCGAAGATACCGTTATTGTATTGCCATCCACTTCTTTCTCACCAACAATAGTTGAAATATTCATTAATTCTGCTTGGCCTGAGTCCCCATAAGTCACAATTAATTCATAAGGTTTCGTTTCAGTATCCTCTGTAATCTCCATTTCAAAAACATTGACGCCTTCTTCAAGACCTGATATCTCATACGCCCCAGCTGAAGATAATGGAACTTCGATGTTATCCTTAAATATTTGTGCGGCTACGTTTTCTTCAGTATCAATATAGAATTTTATACTATCACTATAAACTTTACTGTAATACCTATTGAGACCGTTGACTTTTTGCCAATAGACATCTAAATAAGAAGGGTTATTATCAATACTCCAAGTCGCGATTCCTCGAGGAATTCGAACCACTTCGAACGAAATATATATAAATTCTTCCATTTCTAAGCCACTTACATCTCCGAAATAAGCCGAGAACAATGAATTTCCTGGTAATAACGGAATAACAATATTACCATTGCTATTAGGCAGATAATTCGTGTCACTATATGAAACCGAATGAATCATCATGTAAGATAGTTCATTATTAGCTAAAGTAATACTTGTTGCATCTTCCGGAACATAAATAACTTGATCTTGATATCCCTCATACGCAGGCTCGTATTCTACAACGTTATTAACGTTATCAGTAATAATTAAAGGATTATATTCATAAATAGGAGCAAATCCATTAATTAACCAGAGATTCATTGAGTAAATAACACTGGCTCCTGAAAATAATTTCAGTTGCAATTGAATATAACCTTCAGGTAAGTTTTCAATAGTTTTTGTTGTATCGTTTGTTGTCCACGTAATAGTCCTGCTTGCATGATCTGCGTCCTCGTAAGTCATTTCCGCTTTCGAAATTTCTGAATTGAATTCCAAGTCAAAATCCATGGATGGAAACACAACGCTATCACTTATTACGTTCAAATCATACGCATACTTGTCTAGCCCCGTTACTACCCAATCAAATAAATGATCTTCATTATTTCCATCCGTTACCTTAGCATTCCAACTGATTAACCCTTCTGGTGCAGCGCTTCTGTTAACCGTAATAGTATATACTGTTGAAGTTGGAGGTTCAGGCGTTTCCCCCGAAGCAATAGGAATAGAGGTTTCCTGAAGATTAGCTGTATAGATTTTTATGCTATTTTCACCTATTGAAAGAGGAACCACATAACCACTTGAATAGTATTCATCAAAATATACAGAACAATAATTTTCCACTTCTGAATAGCATTCTGTTTCATTTCCTGTTAGATACTCTACTTTATATACTTCTTTTCCTGAAATCACGTTTCTTTTAATGAGAGCAAAACTCGTGCTCATAGTCGTATCAAAAGAATAGCTTAGAGTAGATGGATTAAAGGTAAATTCCCTTTTCGTCCAGGAATATGTGGCCGGATTGCTAAAATACAAACCGAAAGGCTTCATGTCAATGACTTCACCGCCACCCGACCCCGAATTTTGGCCCACGCTAGGCCTCGGACTAGCCGTCTGCTCCTTAAGCTCCTCTTCCCGCTTCTTGCTTTCTTCTTCGAACCGCTTCTTCTCGAGCTCGTCGAGCTGACGCTCATACTCTTCTTTCGCCTTTTTTAAGGCTTCTTCTTGCGCTTTTTTATTCGCTTCTTCTATTTTCTTCTTCTCTTCCACTAGCTTTTTCAACAATTCATTCTGCTTGCGAATCAAGTCTTCTTGTTCTTTTTCTTTCTTTACTCTGTCTGCTTTTTCTTTCTCTAGCAGCTTGATTAGATCTTGCTTTTTCTTTTCATTATCGGTTAATTCAGGAGGTACGATCTTGTCGAGGTCGAGTTTCTTCGTAAGCGTCTCGTTCGCTTTGTCGATGAGTTTCTGCAGCTCGTCTTTATCGACTTTATTCTCTTTAATTGCATTATTAATGATATTGCCGATGAGGTTATCCAGGTTCCTAGTGATTCTATTTAGGTCTTCCAACGTTTTGATACCTTCATAACGACCCGATATCTCGTCGATTATTTCTGGTCTATCGCTATCGAGTTTTTCTCTCTGCTTTTTGATGAACTCATCGTTTTCCTTGTCGATGGATTCTTTCGACTTAATGATTGCTTCGATGACATTCGGAGATGCGTTCTCCATGATATCTCCAATATCGATTGGAATGATCTCGTCTTGGAACTTATCCGTCTCCTCGCGATCATCTATCGTAATTTGTTGGTTCGGGAAGATATAGATGTCTTGGGAATTCTTCTTTTCGTTCTTAGGAGTAATTTTGCCTATGCCCGATACGATTACCAGTTTCGCATCGCCCGTTATCGGGTCGACGGTCATGTACAAATTCGTCCCCCGAACGCCCATGATTGCCGTTGGCGTCTCAAGCGTAAATTGATCTTCCTCGTTCTTGATCGATTTGACGTTAGACCATACGGAGCCTTTCAGCATGCTGACTTTCGTAGTCGTTCCTTTGCTGTCGGACAGCTTCGAGAAGGTCAGGGTCGTGTTGGAGGAGACGGCCATCTGGTCGTCTTCCGACGTACCGTTAGCGAATTGCAGGACTGTGGAACCGCCGGTTCCAACCGCCAGAATATCTCCTTCATTCAGGCTCATCTTCGTGAAAGCCGTGAACTCTTTGGAACCTCCGGATTTCTTGACTTTAGCGGTGCCCTTAAGCTCTTTGATCACGGCTACGCGCGACGAAGCGGCCGAAGTTTCTTTCGCAAGCACGCCGAGCAATGGCAGCGCAACTAACAACGCTGCAATGAATTGAAACGTAAACTTTCTCATCTTTCATTTCTCCCTTCAACTATTGCCTATATTGACTCAATTGGTCCGAGAACCTCGTAAACCCTTATTGGATGCGACTTTCCTTTGAACATGCGGTCTTCACCTTCATCGAAGCGGAAGGAGTCCTTCGTTTTCTCGTAGACTTGCTCGGAGACGTGTACCTGTCCCTTCTTCGTCTGCGATTCGATCCTCGCGGCAATATTCACGTTATCGCCGATCGCCGTATAGTCGACCCGCAGATAGGAGCCGATGTTTCCAACGACGACATTACCCGTATGAATGCCAATCCCGACGTTGACCTCGCATTGATATTTCTCCATGATCTCGTCCCGGATCTTGTTCATGCCTTGCTGAATTTCATATGCCGTCTTTACGGCCATCCGTTCATGTTCTATAACCTCAAGCGGAGCATTAAACAAAATCATTGCGGCATCCCCGATAAACTTGTCGATCGTGCCTTCATTGCGGAGCGTCGTCTCGGTGATCATATTGAACATCGTATTGAGCGTATCTACCAATTCAGGAGGCGTAAGCTTCTCGGACAGCGGAGTAAAGCCGCGGATGTCCAAGAATAGGATCGTAATCAGCTTCAAGTCTCCGCCCAGCTTAATCTCGATGTCCTGAGCGACGATCTGCTTTACGAGATCCGGAGAGATATATCGTCCGAACTGGCGGGTAACGAAACTCTTCTGAGCACTGTCCATATAAGACTTGAGCGAGACGTTGGTTAAATAAGCAAGCATCATAGCAAGAAGCGTATAGACAGTGTTCGTATGTAAAGAGGACGATTGATAGATAGCGTACTGGCCATAGAGAACTCCCGAAAATACGGCCAAGAAAATCAAGATCGAGTAGATATTCTTTAATCTCCATGGAAGATAAACGAACAGAACGAACAGCAGCAGCGCCAAGATGATTTCAGACCAATTGGGCGAATAAGAAACCGCGCTTCCCTTGAGCAATTGATTCGTAATGTTCGCATGCGCGTAAATGAGCTTAATGCTTTTCTCGATTGGAGTGACCCCGGTATCCTGACCGCCATCGCTTGACAATCCTACGGCCGTGAAGCCGACGAATACGATCGCATCCTTAAACCAATCGGCAGGAATGGCGCCTTCCAACACGTCAATGAACGATACCGTTTGAAAATCGTCGGTAGTAAGCTCGTAATCGATCGTAATCGTGTTCATCGCGACGTTCTCTTTCGTTTTCTTCGGATCGGTCCTGTTATCGTATATACTTAGATCCGCACCAGCCATTTCAGCTGCTTTGTAAGCTAGAGAAGGAATAATCTCGCCATCCGGGCCTTGAATCTTAAGCCAAGTCTGACGGATAACTCCATCCGGGCTGACCGCCCGATTAATATGCGCCTGCTGAACTAGTTCAGCGAATTGCTCATAGGGCAATAATATTGAATTCGCCTTAAGCAGTTCGTCTCTCTTGGCAATGGATGTACTGAATACATCCGTCATATTCCCGACTACGGGTAAGATGACGTTAGGATATGTCGCCAATGCCTCGGCGAAAGCCATATCGCTATCCGGACTATCGCTTTGCTCGCTGAACACGATATCGAACGCGATAGCCTTCGGTATGTTTCCTGCTTGGTTCAGGTTCACCAGAAAAGGAGCGTAAACCGCCCTATCCCACGGAAATCTACCTAGCGCGTCCAATGAAGCATCATCCACCGTCACCACGACGATTCGAGGATCCGGCTGGTTATCCGCGGCTTTCTTCATATTAAAGTCAAACAGCAGATTATCGATCCTTTGAAGAGAATGAGAGTTATAGATGATAAAAACAGCAACCAGCAGCAACGCATTCAGTACGATGGCAATTCTCTTAATTCGTTCCTTCAAACTTGATCCCGCCCACCTCTATGTAAATGATTCCAATTACCTTCATTATAGCGTAGTCAATAGGTTCTTTGTTGAATTTTGTCCAAAAAATGACTTTTATGACGAATGCCACGAAAGTCATAACAAAAAAGCCCTTCTCTAGGCATAATTACCTAGAAAAAGGGCCTTATTTATTCCAATATTTGTTACATATTGAATTTGCTGTCCGCGACCTTGATGGAGTCCGTAGGACAACCGTCGGCAGCGTCTTGCAGATCGTCGTATAGATCCTCGGGAATTTCGGTGTTGCCATGATTGCCGTCGCTTCCGTAAATCGTTTCCGCGAGGCCTTCATCGTCATAATCATAAATGTCAGGAGCCGTTGCGCCGCATGCGCCACAAGCAATACAGGTGTCTTTATCCACGTAAGTGTACTTAGCCATGAGATAACCTCCTAAATATCGATCCGAGTCGATTACAAAAAAGTAGTTCACTACTGTTCAATATAATACAAAACAAGGCCAAGATCAAACGAATTTGCAGAACAAACCCTACGTATCGCGTAGTTAATAATCATTCTCACCATCGGCCGATTTTTCCCGCAAAAAATCCTTCTGAAGCGACGTTCCCCTTATCTTCTTGTTTCGAATAAGCGTTGAAGGGTCATCTCCCAACATCCCGGCGGTCAATATTGCGTCTTCGCCGTATTTGTCCCTTAACGAATCCAAGGCGGATACGAGTTTATCCTTCCGAGGTTTCTCTTCATAAGAAAACAAATCCAATTGCAAAGGCGTATCTTCCTTTGGCGATAATCCTTGCAACGTGATGCCGAGCAGACGAACGGGGTTGCCTTCCTTCCAGTGATCATCCATTAATCCGCAGGCAATCCGATATACGTCTTCAATCGTATCCGTCGGAATGGCTAACGTCGAGGACCTGGTAATCGTGCGCATATCCGGATCCCTGATCGTGATCTGAACGGTTGTGCCCACCATCCGTTGGTGCCTGAGTCTTCTAGTCGTCTGATCCGCAAGATTGAGCAACACTCTTCTATATTGCTCCCGCTCCGTCAGATCCGCCGGCAAGGTCGTCGTATGCCCGATCGATTTGGGAGCATCGTGGAGCGGCACGACGGGAGCGTCATCTATGCCGTTCGCCGCCTGCTTCATCCATGCGCCATATACGCCGAAACGCTCCGTTAGTACTTTTTCGTCAGCCGCCGCAAGCTCTCCGATTGTCCGAATATTTAGCCGTAATAGTTTGTCCGCGGTCTTTGAACCGATTCCGTACAAAGTTTGGCAAGGCTTGCCCCAAAGCAATTCGGGCATCTCTCGCCTTCGAAGAATCGTTATCGCATTAGGCTTGCGCATATCGGATGCCATCTTTGCTAGCAGTTTATTAGGCGCTATTCCGATGGAACATGGCAAGGAGAGCTCTTCCTTCACCCTTCTGGCAATCGTTTCAGCGATTTCTACAGGCGATCCGAATTGAGAGCTTCCCGTAATATCCAGAAAGCATTCATCGATCGATACGGCTTCAACAAGCGGCGTATAGTTACCGGCAATGCGAAGAAATCCTCGGCTATATTTGCGATATAGATCGAAGTTCGGGGAGATCAGGATCAATTCCGGGCAGACGGTCAGCGCTTGGCGAACCGTAATACCCGTACGAACTCCCATGGCTCGAGCCTCGTAGGAACTCGTAACGACGATGCCTTTGCGTAACTCGACGCTCCCCGCTACGGCGGTCGGCTTGCCTTTATAGATTTCCGGTTCTTCGGCGGCATGAACAGAGCAGTAGAACGCGTTCATATCGATATGCAGGATAATGCGTCGTTTGCTCGCGCCTTGATCAGCCATGTCCATCCCCCTTATCGTTGTTTCCTATTATACATAGGTATGGAATGCGCCTGCAACGGACGTTTACTCTCTACATTTCATGCTAGCCATGCTATAATAGTTTCACCTGTTTTCACCTAAGGAGGCTCCCCGGCTACGAATGACCACTCCCCTTTGTATTTTCGATACCACTTTACGCGACGGCACGCAAGGCGAAGGCATCAGCCTGACCGCCGAGGATAAAGTCAAAATCGCACTGAAGCTCGATGCTTTGGGCGTCCATTATATCGAAGGCGGCAATCCCGGCAGCAATAGCAAGGACATCGAGTTTTTTCGTCGCGTTCGCGAACTGAAGCTTCAAGCCAAGCTAACGGCATTCGGAAGCACCAGGCGGAAAAATAGCACTTGCGAGCAGGACATCAACTTGAAGCATTTAACGGAGTCCGGAGCTCAAGCGGCTACATTGGTAGGCAAATCGTGGGATTTCCACGTACACACGGCATTGCAAACCACATTGGAAGAAAACCTAGCCATGATCTACGAATCGCTCGCTTTCGTGAAGAATAGCGGAATGGAAGCCCTGTTCGACGCGGAGCATTTTTTCGACGGATACAAAGCGAACCCGGAATACGCGCTGGCCGCTTTAGCCAAAGCCAAAGCCGCGGGAGCGAATTGGATCGTGCTATGCGACACTAACGGAGGCACGTTGCCCGGAGAGATTAGCGAAATCGTATCCCGAGTCGTAACGGCTATCGATGCCCCGATCGGCATTCATACGCATAACGACTGCGAGCTTGCCGTCGCTAATACGTTAGCCGCGATCACGGCAGGCGCCCGTCATATTCAAGGCACGATCAACGGATACGGAGAACGCTGCGGCAACGCGAACCTCTGCTCGATCCTCCCTACTTTGCAGTTGAAAATGGGATATAGTTGCGTAAGCGACGAACAACTGCGAAATCTGACAAACGTAGCAAGATATGTCGGCGAGATCGCAAACGTCAATATGCCCGTTAACCAGCCATACGTCGGCAACGCCGCGTTCGCGCATAAGGGCGGCATCCACGTCTCCGCGATCATGAAGGATTCCAAGACGTATGAGCACATCGAGCCTCACCTCGTCGGCAACAAGCAACGCGTTCTCGTATCCGAGCTTGCCGGCCAAAGCAATATTTTGTCCAAGGCTCAGGAAATGGGTCTCGATGTGAACCTAGAGAACATGAAATCACGCGATGTAATCGACAGGATCAAGGAACTCGAGCATCAGGGCTACCAGTTCGAAGGAGCGGACGCTTCTCTGGAGCTTCTGCTGAGAGATGCTTACGGCGATTCGGTACAAGTATTCTCCATTGATTCGTTCAAGATCATGGTCGAGAAAACCGCAGGTCAAATGATTACCGAGGCTATCGTGAAAATCAACGTGGCAGGCGAGCAAGTGTACACGGTAGCAGAGGGCAACGGTCCCGTGAACGCTCTGGATAACGCCTTGCGCAAAGCCCTCGTACAATATTACCCGGCTATCCGCGACGTGCATCTTACGGATTATAAAGTACGCGTGCTCGATGAGAAGGATACAACCGCAGCCAAAGTTCGCGTATTGATCGAGTCGACGGATTTCAAGGATACCTGGAGCACGGTCGGCGTGTCCTCCAACGTTATCGAAGCGAGTTGGGAAGCGCTCGTGGACAGTATCCGATATGCCTTGCTGGGCATGGCAAAGGAAGAGCTTGCTCCGGAGTTGACCCGGGCGACGCATGGATTGGTTAATCATTAAGTAGTAGCGAGAGGCTGCGGCCTCTCTTTTTTATTGCTGCCAACGAAAATAACAAAATCGCCCGGACATGCCGTCCGGACGATCCGATTCATTACGAGTTGATAACATCTTGTAAATACAACTCCCACTGCTCCCGCTCGATGACCCCTTCAATCCGATGGCGAATAACGCCGTTTCGATCGATAATGAAGCTCATGGGATAGGAGAAAACCTTGTATAAATCTCCGACATCACCCTTTGCGTCGGTCAGTACCGGAAAGACAAGCTGTTGTTCCTTAACGAAGTCCTTCGCTTCCCTTAGCTTATCGAATTTGGTCGCATTGACCGCATATAAGTCCAACTGGTCTTTGTGTTGCTCGTAAATATCCTTTAGATCAGGCGCCTCCACCTCGCAAGGACCGCACCATGCTGCCCAGAAGTTAATGATCAACACCTTATCCCTCTTGCCTCCCACGTTATAGGTACCCGTACCCTCTAACGCGTTAAGAGTAAACGAAGGGGCATAGCGGTTTTCTTTAGGTGCTGGCGCGGCTGGAATGTCACCCTCTACCTTTCCCCCTACGACTCCTTCCGTAAGTTGGCCCTTAGGCTCTTTGCCCGGGGAATCCCAGAACCATACGGCTACGACAGCGACAAGCACCATTGCTAATATGACGATATTTTTTTTCATTTCCTTATTCAACTCTCCAAGCAACATGTTTCTCTTTATCTTACCCCATTTGGCCTTGCGGTTCCAACCTTGCCCGGATATGTTCGAATATTGACATAACCGGGCGGGAAGCCTAACTGTGCGAATGGCGGTTACGAGCCGCGCGATGCGATAAGGAGGAATCGGAATTTGTCTTCGACAACGAAATCCAAGAATAAGCTATTCGTGACTTTTACAAGCGATATGACTTCCGGATCCACTCGAAAAAAACAAACGAAGTCCTCTCCCGACGGTAAATCCGGACGTAAAAACAAAGCGTGGGAATACATTGCCCTCTCCACCGTTCCGTTAGTGCTCGTGCTCGGCAATTCCATGCTCGTCCCCATTCTCCCCACCTTAAAAACCGAGCTAGGCATATCTCAATTTCAGAGCAGCTTGGTGATCAGTCTTTTTTCCGTCTCCGCTGCCCTAATCATCCCGATCGCCGGCTATTTGTCCGACAGATTCAGCCGCAAAGCCGTCATGATTCCGTCTCTTATCCTGTATGGGGGAGCAGGCATACTTGCCGGCTTTGGGGCCGTGTGGGATTCCTACGGGATCCTTATCGGCGCAAGGGCGCTCCAAGGAATAGGAGCAGCGGGAACGGCGCCCATTGCCATGGCATTGGTAGGAGATCTATACAAAGACGGACAGGAAAGCCAAGCGCTCGGACTTATCGAAGCCTCCAACGGTTCCGGTAAAGTCGTGAGCCCGATCTTAGGATCTCTTCTCGCGCTAATTGTGTGGTACGCCGCTTTCTTCGCTTTTCCGGCATTTTGCTTGCTATCCTTGCTTGCCGTGATCTTTCTCATTAAAGAGCCAAAGCGAAGCGAACCGCCCCAACCGCTGAAGACCTATATGGAATCGATTAAACGCATCTTCGCCAAAGACGGGAAGTGGCTCCTTTCCTCCTTCTTCGGGGGCTCTTTAGCCTTGTTTATCCTATTCGGAGTCCTGTTCTTCCTCTCCAACATTCTGGAGGAGTCACCCTATTCCATTGAAGGCGTTCGCAAAGGTTTTATCCTAGCCATCCCTTTATTGGGCATGGTGCTTACCGCATACATCACGGGGACGCTAATCCGGAAGAATGGAGTCCTAATACGCTGGCTCATGAATATCGGACTTGGGTTAATGGTTATCTCATTGGCGCTTGCTATTTGGTTCAATACGAATTTGATCCCCTTCATCGCTCTGTTAGCGGTAAGCAGCATCGGAACGGGATTGTTGCTGCCCTGCCTAAATACGATGATTACCGGCGCGGTGGAAAAGGCGGAGAGAGGGATGATTACGTCTCTTTACAGCAGCCTGAGGTTTTTCGGAGTCGCATTCGGCCCCCCCTTGTTCGGTTGGTTAATGGGGGTATCGCATCAGCTCGTTTTTATTGTCGTCTCCGCCTTATCGTTGGTTGCGCTTGGACTTATATTCTTCCTGGTGAAGCCTGGAAAACAAGTCCAGTAGGGGTTGTCCGCCTCGCCGCCATCCTTCATACTCGTAGGAGAGGATGGTGGTATCGTGTTAACGGAGCCCGTTCATGAAGTTCATCTCAAGATTGCATTGGAAAAAGAGCTGGTAACCGTTATTCGCAAACGGTTACCTTATGAAACATGCGGGGTTATCTATGGTACGAAGGAGCGCGGGATTATTGCAGCGGATGGGTTTAGCCTCGTACGTAATGCCTCAGCCTCTCCGGCGAATACATTTTCTTTTCACCCTGAGGATTGGGTTTCCGTCTACTTACAAGCACAAAAAAACCAACGAGAGATCGTCGGTTTATTCCATTCCCATCCGCAAGGATCGACAGCCCCCAGCCTCCTTGACGAGACGGGTTCCGTTCCTTGGGGAACTTATTGGATTGTCAGCATCGCTTCGGACAATCATGAGATCGCCGCATATCGTCGGGATTCGCAAGATAACTGGATTTGCCTTCCGATTACGCGAGTGTCGTAATGGTCAATGTCGGCTTAAATAAGCATATAACTCGCCAAGCGTCGTCACTTGCCGGTCCTTGATCAACTTAAGAAATCGAAAGTATAGCTTAGCGGTCATGATGGAATCGTGCAATGCGTGATGACGCTCGGTAATCTCGACGCCATAACGTTCAAGAACTTCATCGAGCCCATAATGAACGGCTTTAGGCTCCAGCCACTTCGCGATCATCATCGTATCCACTATCCGATGAGTCAGGTTTACCTTCGACGTTCGCCATAATGCGCAACTCAGGAATTGTTTATCATGCCCGCTGCCATGCGCGATCAGCACTCTTTTGCCCACGAAATCCATGAAATCGTGCAACACCTGCATTAAATCAGGCGCGTTCTCCGCCATTTCATTCGTAATTCCGGTAAGGTCCGTAATATGGCGAGGAACCTTTCTCTTCGGATTAACGAGTTGATAAAACGGTTCCGCCTCCTCGAAGTTGCCCCCGCGGATGATGACCCCTCCGATAGATAGAATTTCATCTCCATTATAGGGATAAAATCCGGTTGTCTCCAGATCGAAAACAACCGCATCCATTTCCGAAAGTTGCATCTCCAATGAGTTTTCCTTACGTTGATCGCGCGACATTGAGCGGATAAAGGCCATTTGCTGAGCATTAGAAGAACCAAGCATAGATGCAATTGCCGGGGTGATCCCGCCCATCTTGTATAAATTCCACATTCTACCCATTGAGTTAGTATCTTTGGGCTCCTTCATCGCTTTCACCTCCCGCCGAAGCGGCGCTGCAACTCCCTTTGAACTCTAAGTTGTATTCGTTTGCCGGCTTTCAACGCTTTTTTCAGCGGCGCTCTCATTTCCTTCGTGATCTGCTTCGATGGGATTTTCCCCGTGCCGACCATTTGCCCGTTTTCATCCGAGCCCGTCGCTTTCATTCTCATCTTAAGGAACAGTTCGAACGCTTCCGAAGCATCTTCCGCCTCTTTCTCAGTAAGAACTTCCGATTGCTGCAAAGCCTTGATTCTCCCCATCGAGCTCGTCTCTCGGATACCGGCTTGCACCGCAAGCAATCTGAACGCATTTACCATCGGAATGTAAGCACCATATTTAATATCTAAACTGCCGGCATCTTCGCCGTATCTTTCCGTCAACAACTGACCGAACACTCCGACTAATACCTTGTGCCGAATCGTGTTCTCCATCATCCTACGGGCAATGACAGGATGGCTTAGCAGGTCGTTGAAGAATCGGTTCTGCAACTTGCCGGCTAACTCCCGATCCCCGTATACCGGGCGGCCATCGGCTACTATGAGTAAATACCGGACATTCTCCCAGCTAGGCTCAGCGAACCAAGCGTCGATTTTCTTCTCCCAGCCTTCAAGCGGCAAGCACCACTCCGGATTTGACGCGATTACGTTTCCTTCGCAAGGGGGATACCCGAGTTTGATTAAATGCTGGACAATCACTTGTGAGAATTGGAGAAAATAATTGCGGTATCGTTCTTCTTCGACTTCATTTGGAGCATTCGCGTACACGAGTCCGCTATCTTGATCACTGTACATCGTCTGCTCATAGCGCCCACCGCTGCCATAAAGCATATACGTATAAGGCACGGGTGGGGCGCCATGCCCCAACCGTGCCAAATCGTACTCCGCAAGCTTTAACACTTGAGTAATAAGAGCGTCGTGAAGTGCATTCAACGACTCTACCACTTCATATGCCGGAGAGGTGGACAGCTCCGTCGCCATCCGGGTTTGTTCTCTTTCCCTTATCGATCTTAATTGCTCAAGATCCTCGGCGTTGGCGATGTCAAGCAACCGCTTCTCCCAAGTGGGATTATGCATGCGGTGTCTACCCCTCCTGTAATTACGCCGGTGTTGAAATGATCAGATTAAACCGACGTACCGGCTTTTTTCATTTGCTCTGGATAACCGTAGTTGCCATGCTCGCTCAAATCCAGACCGATAATTTCTTGCTCTTCCGTAACGCGGAAGCCGATAACTTGTTTCACGACCCACAAGATGATGAACGAAGCAACGAAAGCAAAAGCTCCGGCTACGACAACCGATTCGAATTGTACCCACAATTGATTCCAGCCGCCGCCTTCGAACAGGCCTGCTCCACCGATACCGACTTTTTTGGATAATACTTCTGTTGCAAATAAACCATTCGCCAGCGTACCCCAAACTCCTGCCGCTCCGTGAACGGATAGGGCGTAGATCGGATCGTCAACTTTGATTTTCTCGAAGAATTTAACGCTGAAGAATACGAGCACGCCGGCAACCAAACCGATAACTACGGCTGCCCATGGATCAACGAATGCGCAAGATGCCGTGATTGCAACTAGACCAGCCAGAGCACCGTTTAACATAGTCGTAATATCCGCCTTGCCGTTTACCAACCAGGAAATCAGCAATGCCGCTACCGCACCAGCCGCTGCGCCCAATTGCGTGTTGAAAGCTACGTAACCGAAAAATCCATCGCCGATCGCTACCGTACTGCCGGCGTTGAATCCGAACCAGCCTACCCAAAGAATCAGAACAGCCAAAGCCGTAAATACTTGGTTATGTCCAAGGATTTCGTTAGCGGATCCGTCTTTGTTGAATTTACCGATACGAGGCTTCAACAAGATTGTAGCTGCTAACGCGCCGATCGCACCTGTTAAGTGAACGACCGTCGATCCCGCGAAATCCTGCGCTCCGTCTTTAGCCAACCAGCCGCCGCCCCAAATCCAGTGAGCGATTACCGGGTAAATAACCGATACGAAGAACAGCGTAAAGATTAGGTATGCCGATAATTTAGCCCTTTCCGCGAATCCGCCCCAAGCGATGGAAAGCGATACCGCCGCGAACGCTAATTGGAAGATAAAGAATACCGAGGAAGGCAATGCGTTGTCTACCGAAGCGACGTCAGCGCTAAAGAAGAAACTGCCCAATCCCATAAACTTGTTTAACCCTTCCGAAGCCTCTGAACCGAATGATATTCCGTAACCGACTGCCCAATACACGATCGATGCAAGACCGAGAGTAAAGATCGTTTTGCCGGCTACGTGACCAGCATTCTTCATGCGGGTGGAGCCTGCTTCTAGAAGAATAAAACCGCCTTGCATAAGTATTACTAGTACTGCGGCAATCATTACCCATAATGCGTTCAGCCCCATATTAAGCTGAGCTGCGGACGGGTCCTCCGCGAATGCCATTGTTGGAAACAGCACGAGAAGTGCACCCAACGATACTAAACTTTTCTTAATCACAACGACCACTCCCTACGTGTAATGTTTCATGACATTTGAAGAAAGGCTTAGTGTCATTATAGGTTGATCTTAACGATTTGACAATACGGTTTTCGTAAAATAATTCAATAATTACGCCAAAAATCTAACATTAACCATATTAATGGTCAGTAATGTTAGGATTTAGACCACAAATTCCATTATTTTATCTATTTTAACACGATAACTTGTCCTCGCGGCAGCTTTACATCATCAAACACCTCACATTAACCCCTATAATGTAAGTTTATATTCCAAACCTTCCTTAAATGCCTATGAACTAAGGCTTGCAAGTGTAAGTATCACGTTTGACTGTACAGTTCCCGATTCGGTATGATAGTTATAGAAAGCTACACGTAGGAAAGAAGGTGAATCGATGCGTAACGGATCGATAAACGCGCAACGCCTTTACCGGATAGGAGAGCTGTCCGCATTGGCCGGAATTAGCCCTCGTACCATTGATTACTACACGGGCTTGGGCTTATTGGCTCCAGCCAAGAGATCTACGGGAAATTACCGTTTATATGACGATGAAACTTTAGCGCGCATTCGCCGTATTGAACAATTGAAGGCGCAGAAATTTTCTTTGGAAGAAATTCGCGAACAATTTTCTTCATTAAATCGGGTGGTAACGGACGAAGCCGTAACCCGCAAACTCTCCGACCTGCAGACTCACCTAGCTCAGTTGGAACGAGAAGTGAAGGAATTGGCCCCGGTCCTGGAGCAATTGAAGCCGCAACAGGCTAAGCGACTCTTCAGAGCAATCACACCGCAAACCGCAGCTTGCGTAGAAGCCCTTCTTCTTCTTTTGGGGAAGAGTAACTTTATGTAACTCGGTTTAAGACATTCCACCTTAATGGAGGGAACCCCATATGTTGTTTTTTCACCCGATGGACTTTCTGATCATCATCGCGTTTATTGTATCTCTATGGGCCCAGTTTCGGGTTAAAAGCACGTTTAACCGCTGGTCCGAGGTAAAAAGCGCAAGCGGACTAACCGGTTATGATGCCGCAAGACGAATGTTGGACCGAAACGGATTACAAGACGTTCCCATTGAACCCGTTCCCGGAAGGCTTTCCGATCATTACGATCCCATTCATCGCGTCGTTCGCTTATCCGAGCCCGTGTATTACGAGAACTCGATCTCGGCGATCTCGGTTGCTTGCCATGAGGTAGGCCACGCGATTCAGCATCAGAATTCTTATCCGATGCTCGTGATTCGCCACCGGATGTTCCCGGTTGTAAGGCTCTCTTCCGGCATAGCGCCATTCCTTCTCATTGCCGGATTTTTGCTGGATTCGCTAAACCTGATCGGGTTTGGCATTATCTTCTTTGCAGCGGCCGTTGCATTCCAGCTTGTAACGCTGCCAGTCGAGTTTAACGCCAGTTCGCGCGCGCGCGACCTGATGATATCCGAAGGCTTCATCACGCGCGACGAAGAACGAGGAGTCGCCAAAGTATTAAACGCGGCCGCATTGACTTACGTAGCCGCTGCGCTGATCGCCCTGCTTGAGTTGCTGAAGTACATCATGATCTTCACAAGTAACAGGGAATAATATAGAAAATAAATAAAGGGTTGAGCTAGGTTCACAAGAACCGCTCAACCCTTTATTACGATCAGTCACAACGTCTTATAATGATTCTTGAAGAAATCGAGCAGGAACGCATGAAACATCTGCACGACCAGCGGCAACTTTTCTCCCGAACGGCGAATGAGCCCAATCGTGCGGGTCACGTGCGGCTCGCTTATTTTAACGACTGCCGGCATCATCGAGCTTGTCTCGTACATCGCCATCTCGGGAAGCAAGCTTACGCCCATGCCTGCCGCTACGAGGCCGCGTATCGTGCCTGATTCCTCCCCCTCGAATCCGATGCGCGGCGTGAAGCCTGCTTCCTTGCAAGCATCCCATACGATCGGGCGCAAAGAATAGCCGGAGCTGAACAGAACGAACGTCTCGTCCTTCAAGTCGATCAATTTGATCGAATCCTCCAAAGCAAGGCGATGCGTATCGGGCAATATTGCGAATAGCTCCTCCGTAAGCACGACTTCTCCCGTAACTTGATCGCTCTTCTCCGGATAAGGGGAGATGAAGGCAAGATCCACCTCTGCGTCCACGACATCGCGTATCAAGGAAGGGTACATCCCTTGCCGAAATTTAAATTTGACGTTGGGATGAAGCTTTCGGAATGCGGCGACAACTTGTGGAACAAGATGTATTCCTAAGCTATGCGGGAAACCAAGGCGAATCTCGCCGACCTCCGGATCAAGAAATTCATGAATTTCCATGACCGCGCGATCCAAGTCGCTCAGCAACGCTTCCGCCCGGCGCAGGAACAGTTGCCCGACAGGCGTTAATTGAACGTTGCGCCCGCGTTGCATGAACAGGCGTATCCCTAGTTCTTCCTCGAGCCTGTGGATTTGCCTGCTCACCGCGGATTGAGCCACATGGAGCTCCTCTGCGGCTTTCGTTACATGCTGTAGACGCGCGACCTGCACGAAATATTGCAATTGTCTGAGTTCCAATGTAGTGTCCCCTTCCACGCCCATCCGCTTGTGCCAAAGATTGGACAAGGGTATTCGATAACGATTATAATGATTACGGTAAACCTTATCAATGAAGGAGGAATTTTCATGTCTCAAGAACGTTCAGCTACTCTTAAAGGCAATCCCATTACACTGGTCGGTCCCGTGTTAAAAGCCGGAGATACCGCTCCTGATTTCACTCTAAACAAAAACTTGCTTGAGACTTCCTCTTTGCAGGATTTCGCAGGCAAAGTCAAACTTATCAGTGTTGTTCCTTCCATCGACACTGGCGTTTGCGACGCTCAAACTCGCCGCTTCAATGAAGAAGCTTCCAAACTAGGCGATAACGTCGTTATCATCACCGTAAGCGCGGACTTACCGTTCGCTCAAGCTCGTTGGTGTGCGGCTGCCGGAGTGGACCGCGTGTTCCTGTTGTCGGATTACAAAGAAAACAGCTTCGGCAAATCCTATGGCGTTCTGATCAAAGAAATTCAATTAGATATGAGATCTATCTTCGTCGTTGATACCAACGATAAGATCACGTACGTTGAAGTGCTCAAAGAAATGACTGAACATCCGGATTACGAAGCAGCGGTCGCGGCTGTCAAGAGCCTGTTGTAAGCCTTTGCTTACCTTAAGTAAATACAACAAAAGCGAGGTTAGGCCAACCGCCTTCCTCGCTTTTCTATTGCTTGCGGTAGTGCTATCTAAGTTTTGTATGAGGACAATTTACGATCCAGTACGCCGTAGATTTCCTGAATGATTCGATAGTTCGCGCCCAGATCGCCAAGCGATCCGCGTGAAGCGGAATAAATGTCGACAGCCGTGTTACCCGGGCTTGTACCAACCACTTGAATCGTAATATCCATGGTACGGCCTGACATCGTCTTCTTCTCCATTACGATCTCTCCGACAGTCTGAACCTCATGAAGAACCTTGTAGCCCTTCATTTTCTTGAGAATGGAACTGACCTCTTCCCAAGCACGATCCTTCGAAAGCCGATAATAATGAGACTTAAGCTTAGGATCTTTCGCTTTGTCGCTCGTATGTTCATGGCTGCGGATTAATCCAATCAGCAATCGCTTCAATGCTCTCTCTCCCTCCGGGTACCCTTGGCGCTACATTCTATCTTACCACGCCTCACCCGGGGATTAAAGTCCAAGGATAGAAAAAACCCGCCATTGCCGTCCGACGTGCATGTTTCTGAACCTGCTTTGGCAGGTGGGTGCCCGCAGCACAGCTTTTGACTTCCCTTTTCGGGGGCATGTCAGCCACTCGGCAATCTAGGGCTCCCTGGAAACAAACATTGGTTCAAAACAATAAAGCGTCGTAACGTACATGGCAGGAGTATTTTCATTATAAGCAGGTGGATAAGAAAAGTAAAATGACTAGCCTTGAGATTATTGCTTCTGTTCATCTTCGGAGTCTAATTCGGCGGATTTCTCCGTTTCGGCTTCTTCCTTTAACAGCATCATCTTCTGGATGACCATATTAAAGTTATAGAAGGTATAGACCGCAATAATGCTACCGAAGAAAAAAGGAATCAGAAACGTAAACCTCGTACTTATGAATAACACCGCTGCCGCTCCAATGGCCATAATCATAGAACGAATCGGACGACCAATTGTAAGAATAAGCGCATTCTTAAGCAATTGAATCGTTTTCATATGAAAATGCGACAAAAGAGAGAAGAAATGCAACAAGGAAATAAGCAGCAGGAACATCAATGCGATAAACAGGTACGCGATCAATTGGAATCCATCCATCTGCCTGAGATAGACCTGGAAATCAATGATTAATATCGCGAACAAGAGCGCATAGAAAAGCCCGCCAATCATCGCCTGCACGTAATTCTGCTTATAGTTACGGAAAAAAGTTTTTAGGAGGGGAACGTCGGTATCTCCTAGAACCCATTTCCGGGCGACCGAGAACATAGCCGAGGTCGCCGGAAACAAGGTAAAAGGGGCAACAATCGCAAGCGGTATAACAATCGCCTTCAATTGCTCCGTGTCTTTAGCTCCAAGAAAACTAATAACCAGTAACCAAAAAGGAAACGATGTGAGAAGCCACAATACATTCGTAACTGACAACCTCATAATCCATTCGGATAGCCGATAAAAGCCACCCATCATGCCCCGCATTTCCATGGGGATTCCTCCCTGATGACGTCCGTCAGTTAGTTACCGGTTTAGATTTTAACGAAATCTTCGTTCTGGGAACGAGTGCCGCGGAAATCGTCGCGACGTTCTGGACGCGGTCCGCGATTCGCATCGCGATAACTGCTGTCATCCCGGCTAGTGCTTGTGCGGTTGGCGCCACTGTAAGGCTTGCGTTGCCCGCCGGTATAGCTGGATCCGCCGCGAGAATCACTGCGTCCTTGGCCGCCTTGACGCCATGCGCCTTGGCCGCCGCCGCTGCTACCGCCGTAACGACGACCGCCGCTACCGCCGTAACCGCCGCCGGAGCCGCCGCGATTGCCTTCGAATTTCCGTTTCTTACCGCGAACGGGATCCTCAGGAGTCAGCTCAATGTTTACGTCCTTCTTGTCGCCGGTCAATAATTTCATCGCCGCCGCAAGCAATTGAACGGAATCATATTGCTCCAGAAGCTGCATAGCAACCCATTTGAAAGGATTTACCTCTTCTTCGGAACGAACGGTATCCATGATACGCTCGGCCATGATCTTCTGCTTGCCTTCCATCGCTTCGGACAGAGTCGGCAGGATTTTCTTGGATATCCGATGACGAGTAACTTTCTCGATGAAATGCAAATGATCGATTTCACGGGCAGTCACGAACGACCAAGATGTCCCTTCTTTACCCGCACGGCCTGTACGACCGATCCGATGAACATAGCTTTCCGGATCTTGCGGTAAATCGAAGTTGATAACATGGGTTACGCCGGAGACATCGAGACCGCGGGCCGCTACATCCGTAGCTACCAAGATGTCGATGCTGCCGTCGCGGAACTTCCGCATAACGGTGTCCCGTTGGTTCTGGGAAAGATCGCCATGCAATCCGTCGCAGGCATATCCGCGTTTCATAAGAGCTTCAGATAATTCTGCTACGCGACGCTTGGTACGACCGAAGATGATAGCCAATTCTGGCGGTTCCATGTCAAGCAGTCGGCATAGGCCGTCAAATTTCATACGCTCTTGAATTTCCACGTAATATTGCTCGATTAGCGGCGCGCTGAGCAGCTTCGACTCGACTTTGACATGCTCAGGATTGCGCAAGAACTGTTGCGCAAGCTTCTGGATGTTCGCCGGCATAGTCGCGGAGAACAACAAGGTTTGGCGCTCTTCCGGAACGAGCTTCAGTATGGATTGAATATCGTCCATAAATCCCATGTCCAGCATTTCATCCGCTTCGTCCAATACGACCGAACGAACATCGTCAAGGCGAATGGTTTTACGGTTAATGTGGTCTAACAAACGACCCGGTGTTCCGATAATGATCTGCGGCTTCCGCTTCAAGGAGCGGATCTGACGTGAGATGTCTTGACCGCCATATATAGCCAAGGAACGAAGTCCCTTGAAACGTCCAAGCTTCTCGATTTCTTCTGACACCTGAATCGCGAGTTCGCGAGTCGGGGCCATGATCAGGGCAACGATGCGATCTTCCGATGCTGCAATCTTGCTGATTAGCGGTATACCGAATGCTGCAGTTTTACCTGTACCTGTCTGGGCCTGCCCGATCATATCTCTGCCGGCAATGGCAACGGGAATGGCTTTCGCTTGGATTGGGGTCGCCTCTTCAAATCCCATCTCCGATATGGCTTGAAGAACGTCCGACTCCAAACCAAACTCTGCAAATGTGCTCAAACTTTTTCAATCTCCTTCTGTGTTGGGCCTTCAACTTACGGCTTCCAAAAAAATGATCAGTTCATTATAGCACAAACCTACACGTAAACTCCAGTGGCAGGAAAAGGGTACCAGTTTTGCATGATCGTCTTCTCCTGGGGGAACCTATATACAATTTGGTTCGTCGAGCTTACGAAGGAGTGCTATCATGAAAAGAATTGCCATAATTGGCCCCGTATTTTTGATGATCATCAGTGCCGCCGCTGTCGGTTTCGGCTTCCAATTGCTTCTTATTCCGGAAAAACTGCTGAGCAGCGGGGTTTCCGGAGTCGCCATGGTCATTGGGTACCTAAGCGGGTGGAATATCGGCTGGTTGTATTTTGCCCTGAATGTCCCGATTTTGCTCTGGGGTTATCGTATTTTAGGGAAACGATTTATTGGGCTCAGCATTTTAACCGTCATATTCACGGCATTATTCCTGCAAATCGTACCCGAGATCAAGCTTACGGACGACCGTCTCTTGGCATCTGTATTCGGCGGCGTGCTTGTAGGGCTAGGATCATCCGTTGCGCTGCGTTATGGAGGCTCATCAGGTGGCTTTGACATCATCGCTTCCATTATATCACGTTACAGAGATATACCCATCGGTCTGTTCACTGTTCTTCTTAATACTTTAGTCGTAGCCGCCTTAGGATTTCTGGAGAACGATTGGAATGCCGCCCTCTATTCTATGCTGTCGATCTACTTAACGGGAAAGGTAATTGATGCCGTCCATACCCCTCACCATAAATTAACCGCGTTTATCGTGACTAATCATACGCAAGAGCTTACTTCCAGGCTGCTCAAGCTTCCGCGAGGGGTTACGATTATTAAAACCCGCGGTGCTTTCACCAGCGAAGAACGCGATATGTTAATGACGGTAGCCACCCGTTATGAGCTAGCCGAGCTGCGCAAAATGATTACCGAGGTCGACTCCAAAGCGTTCGTAAACGTGGTGCAGACGATAGATGTTATAGGTGAATTCCGAAGACGTTAAAATATTTAAGGTTGTCCTGACTTTTTTCCACAAAATACTACAAAATACCTGTGTCTACTCCCCTCCATCTCGTTTATAATCTTGTTACAGAGCTGATGGGGAGAGAGAACAAATGAATATTTTATTAACGTTAATCCTGCTTTTAAACACGGCAGTCGGCGGGCCGCAATCCAACGAAAACTCACTGGGAAAACTATGGAACACCGTCAAGACCGCCTCGCAAGAACACCCAGAAAAACCCGGCTCAGGGAGCAATCAAACTGAAGTCGCGGGTGATCCCCAGCCCGATGCTCCGATCGTCAAAGGAATTTATGTAACAGCTTACAGCGCCGGCGGAGAAAGAATGGCCAAACTGCTGAATTTGCTGGACAAAACAGAGCTTAACGCCATGGTCATCGACGTTAAGGACGATCTTGGAAATATCACTTACAAAACGGATAACCCCACCCTCCAGAAGCTTGGAAGCCCGCAACCTTATATCAAAGACATCCATAAGCTGATGTCTACTTTGAAGGAACACGAGATCTATCCGATCGCCAGGGTTGTCGTCTTCAAGGACAGCGTCCTCGCCAAGAAGCATCCGGGATATTCCTTCGTGCAGAAGGACGGAACGATATGGCAGAACAAGAATAAGGATAAATTCGTAAATCCCTATCGCAAAGAAGTTTGGGATTATAACGTCGAAGTCGCCAAAGAGGCAGCTAAGCTTGGTTTTAAGGAAATTCAGTTCGACTACGTGAGGTTCCCCGAAGGATTCGAGAAGAAAGCGGATGGCTTAAAGTTCACTAAAAACGAGCTAAGCCGAGTAGATATCGTGGAAGGGTTCGTAGCTTACGCGAAAAAAGAATTAGAACCGCTGGGAGTAAGGGTTTCCGTTGATATTTTCGGATACGCTGCTTCCGTGCCAGCTGCGGAAGGGATTGGTCAAGATTTCGTCAAAATCTCCAACGCGGTTCACGTCATTAGTCCGATGATCTACCCAAGCCATTACAGCACGGGATGGTTCAAGCAGAAGGACCCGGACAAAGCCCCTTACGCCACGATAAAGGGTGCCATGGTCGATACGCACAAGAAGCTGGACCCTCTTGGAAAGAATAAACCGATCATCCGTCCCTGGATACAGGATTTCACGGCAAGCTGGCTCGGCAGCGGCCATTACGCGAAATACGGAGCCAAGGAAGTGCAAGCGCAGATTAAAGCATTGAACGATAGCGGAGTTCAAGAGTACTTGCTTTGGAACGCAGGCAACAAGTATACGGAAGGCGTTAAATTTTAAGCAATTATAAATTAATTCTACGAAAAAAGAGGCTTCTCAAAAGCGAAAACTTTCGAGAAGCTTTTTTCTTTTAAATCGATTGAGGTAAACCAATGAAAAAAGAGCCCCTCCCTTTGGTAAAAGGGTCGAGCAACCATCTAAAAATCACAAATAGAGGTTCTTTGTACATTCAATATATTTTGGACCAACTGTACATGAAGATTGGAAAACTGCGCAAACAAGAAGTATAGCTAACACGCCAAAACGGCACGGCGTGCCGTTAAGATCGTAGAAGCCTGCATCTACAGGAAGCATAACGGCACGCCGTGCCAAATTCTGCCGCTACGCGGTCGGTTGCCCGCCACTTGCGCGGGCTTAACGGCAGATTCTGCCGTTACGCCAACCTTTGCCCGTCACTCGCGCAGGCTTAACGGCAAAATCTGCCGCTACGCCAACCTTTGCCCGTCACTTGCGCAAGCTTAACGGCAAATTCTGCCGTTACACGATTAGTAGCCCGCCACTTGCACGGGCTTAACGGCAAAATCTGCCGTTACGCGGTCAGTTGCCCGCCACTTGCGCGGGCTTAACGGCAAAATCTGCCGTTACGCGGTCAGTTGTCCGCCACTCGCGCATGCTTAACGGCAAATTCTGGCACGCCGTGCCGTTAAGATCAGAGAAACCTGCGCCTTCTGGCCTTATAACGGCACGGCGTGCCGTTAAGATCGGTGAAACCTGCTCCTTCGGGTCGCATAATGGCACGTCGTGCCGTTAAGATCGATGAATCCTGTGCCTTCGGGTCGCATAGCGGCACGGCGTGCCACGGCGTGCCGTTATGGATTGTGTCCGTTACTGAATATCAATAAATCGGGGCTACACCTAAGGTCAAAAACACCTTTTGGCGCAGCCCCCTTTTCTTTTGAAATCCTCCAGTCTAACGTTTCCCTTGGAAATAAGGTTCCCCGAGCGCTCCCGGAGCCTTAGAGCGGCCTACTGCGCCGACAAGCACCAAGATCGTGAGCACGTAAGGCAACATGTAGATAAATTCAGATGGAACGTTAGCTGCGAATTCGAACAGCTGCAATACGTTATTGATCGACTGCGCGAAACCAAAGAACAAGGCAGCGCCTAACGCGCCGAGCGGGTTCCACTTACCGAAGATGACTGCCGCGAGCGCAATGAAGCCTTGCCCCGATATCGTATTATGCGAGAACGTTCCCGTCGTCGTCATAGCGATGGTTGCACCGCCTAGCCCGGCTAATACTCCGCTTAGAAGAACAGCCGTATAACGCATTCTAAGCACTTTAATTCCGACTGTGTCCGCTGCGCTTGGATGCTCGCCAACCGAGCGCAGACGAAGACCGAACGCCGTCTTGTACAGCCCGTAATAAATAACTCCGACCAGTATTAAAGCGAGATAAGTTGTCGGATACGCATTGAATATTCCTTCTCCGATAATAGGAATATCGGACAATATCGGAATCTTCACCTTATGGAATACCTCGTCCACGAGCGAAGTTTCTCCCGACCCTTCAAACAGCAGCTTGACCAAGTAGAGAGTCGAACCTGCCGCGATAAAGTTAATGACGATTCCGCTGACGACCTGGTCGGCCCGGAAGCTGATGGTCGCAACCGCATGGATAAGAGCAAACAGTACCCCGAACAATGCGCCCGCAAGCAATCCCACCCAAGGCGACCAGGCACCGTAACCTGCTTCTTGTGCATGGAATGCCGAGACGGCGGCGGCGAACGCTCCAGCAATCATTAGACCTTCCAGTCCAATGTTAACTACCCCGGAACGTTCGGATATAATCCCTCCGAGAGCCGCCAAGATAAGCGCCGTCGAGAATACGAAGGCGGTGTTTAGCATATTCCCCAGTGTTGCCACATCCATCTAAATCACCTCTCCCTTGCGTTTTTTCCCGAATACCCGCTTGATGGTCCAGCGAATAATGCCCGGAGCTGCAACGAAGAAAATGACGGAGCCGATCACGATGCGGATAATTTCCGGAGGAACGTCCGCTCCGAAGCTCATTCCTGCAGCCCCGTAAGATAGCGTTCCGAATAAGATCGCCCCCAGCAATACGCCAACCGGAGTGTTACCTCCGAGCAAGGCTACCGCTATTCCATCGAATCCGTGTCCCGTAGGGCTCGCCGTTACGGCTTGGTTGAGGAATACGCCCAAAACTTGGAAAACTCCGGCTAAACCCGCAAGCGTACCGGAGATGAACATCGCCTTAACCACGCCACGATTGACGTTGATCCCGGCATACTTCGCCGCATCGGGGTTATGCCCGACGACCCGAAGCTCATACCCTTGCTTCGTTTTCCATAAGAATACATAAAAGAAAATTACCGCTAGCAGCGCGAAGAACATCCCCCAATGAATCCTGGCGTCATCGAGCGTGCGGGACAACCAGCCGATCGTTACGTCGGCGGAGGGGTCAACCATGTAAGAACGACCCTTGCCCGGCTCCAGAAGATAATCATTAACGATGTAGTTGGCCAAATGAAGCGCAATCCAGTTCAACATGATCGTGGTGATAACTTCATTAACGCCTCTGGCTGCCTTGAGATATCCTGCGATCATTCCCCAGCATCCGCCGAATAACGCTCCAACGATAACAGCAAGCGGAGCATGGATATACCAAGGGAGGTGTAAGGACACGCCGATGATCGTCGCCCCGGTCATACCCATGATATACTGGCCTTCTGCGCCGATGTTGAACAGTCCCGTACGGAATGCGAATGCCACCGACAATCCCGTGAATACGAGGGGAGTAATGGCTGTCAAAGTTTCACCGAAATCATAAGGATTTCCGAATACTTTATCGAGCAAAGAACGATAAGCCAATAACGGATCATATCCTCCGATCAGCATGATGACCGCGCCGACCAACAAACCAAGCACGATAGCGATGAACGGAACAACCGCAGAATCCTTGGTGAAAGCCTTAATCAGTTTGTTCAATGTTCAGGCCTCCCTGCGGTTGTTTGTAGTCCGTCATCATCAAACCAAGCTCTTGGTCGTTCGTCTCGGAAGGCTTCACATCGCCTACGATTCTTCCTTCGTAGATAACAACGATACGATCTGAAAGCTGAAGGATTTCTTCAAGCTCATAAGAAACCAACAATACGGCTTTACCCGAATTACGCTGCTCTACGAGCCTCTTATGAATGAATTCGATAGCTCCGACATCTAATCCCCGAGTCGGCTGCGCAGCGATGAGTATATCGGGATTCTTGTCTATTTCCCTCGCGATGATCGCCTTTTGCTGGTTACCTCCAGACAATGCCCGGGCTTCCGTCATGATCGTCGGAGTTCTTACGTCGAATTCCTTCACCAGTCGTTCCGCATGTTTATCGATCGCATCGTAGTCCATAAATCCGTTCTTATTGAACTGCGGTTGGTAGTAAGTTTCTAATACCATGTTCTCACGAACGGGAAAATCAAGGACTAGCCCATGTTTATGGCGATCCTCCGGAATGAGGGAAATGCCCGCTTCGGAAATATTCCTAGCCGTCTCTCCCGCTATTTCCACTTGATTCACCTTGATCGATCCGCCCGAAACGGGACGCAATCCGGTCAAGGCCTCGATCAGCTCGCTTTGACCATTTCCTTCCACGCCCGCAATCCCCAGGATCTCGCCTCGTTTCAGCACGAAAGAAGTTTCGTTAAGCGCATTCAAGCCTTGGCGGCCTTTCACGACCAGTCGGTCGACTTCTAATACAGGTTCGCCGAGCACGGCGTCCTTTTTATTCAGCTTAAGCGATACTTCGCGACCGACCATCTTCTCCGCCAATTGATTCGGATTCGTTCCGGACACCGGCAAGCTATCGATAATCTTACCGCGGCGGATAATCGTGACCATGTCGGCTATCGCCATTATTTCCTTAAGTTTGTGTGTGATTAGGATAATCGATTTGCCTTGATTAACCAGGTTGCGCATAATAATCAACAATTCGCTTATTTCTTGCGGAGTCAATACCGCCGTCGGTTCATCGAAAATCAAGATGTCCGCTCCGCGATATAACGTTTTAAGGATTTCGACGCGTTGCTGCATGCCCACCGATATTTCATCAATCTTAGCATAGGGATCCACGTTTAAGCCGTATTGCTTGGACAGATTTCCTACCGTTTCATAAGCCGTCTTCTTGTCCACGGCAAGCCCCATCCATTTCTTGGGCTCGCTTCCAAGAATAATGTTCTCCGTTACGGTAAAAGGGTGCACCAGCTTGAAATGCTGATGCACCATCCCGATACCGAGTTTGATCGCTTTGTTAGGACCGTCGATGACGACCTGCTGCTCATTGACGAAGATTTCCCCTTCTTCCGGCTGATACAGTCCGAACAAAATGTTCATCAGCGTCGATTTGCCAGCGCCATTCTCGCCGAGAAGGGCGTGAATCTCGCCCTTGCTCAGCTTGAAGTTGGCGTTGTCATTAGCGACGATGCCGGGGAAACGCTTCGTAATATTCCGCATTTCTACGACTGTTCTCGCCTGTTCCATAAGAGCACCCTTTGTTGGTTATTAATTACTGTGCAGTAGGTACCGTGATTTCGCCGCTAATGATTTTAGCTTTGTATTCTTCCACTTTGTCCAAGATTTCTTTCGATACGTTCTTCGAGGAAGTCTCAGGCAATCCGACAGCATTGTCTTTCAAGCCAAGAGTCGTAATTACGCCTGCAGGGAATTTACCGTCGATCATATCTTTGGATACGCGGTATACCGCTTCGTCAACGCGTTTCAACATGGAAGTCAATGTTACGTCATCGCCGAACTCAAGAGATTGGTCTTTATCTACGCCGATAACCCATACTTTTTTGCCTGCTTTAAGACGTTCTTTTGCTTCGTTGAATACGCCGTTACCCGTTCCGCCAGCCGCGTGGAAAATGATGTCCGCGCCATCGTTGTAGATGGAAGCCGCAGCCGCTTTACCCAGATCTGCTTTATCGAAAGCGCCGGTGTAGTTCTTAATAACTTCTGCATTAGGGTTAACCGCTTTAACGCCCGCTTCGAATCCAAGCTCGAAACGTTTGATAACGGGGATGTCGATGCCGCCTACGAATCCGATTTTGTTCGTTTTCGTAGTCAATCCCGCCACTACGCCTACGAGGAAAGATCCTTCGTTCTCCGCGAACGTTATGGAAGCTACATTCGGAGCATCAACAACGTTGTCGATGATCGCTAGCTTAGCGTCAGGGTTTTTCGTTGCTGCATCTTTAACCGCGTCGCCCATCAAGAAGCCGATCCCCCACGTGAGGTTGTATTGGTCGCGAACGAATTGGTTGATGTTCGTCAGGTAGTTCGCGGCTTCTTTGCTTTCCAGGTACTTTATGCTCGCGCCGGTATCTTTCTCCAGCTTCTGAAGACCTTCCCATGCGCTTTGGTTAAAGGATTTATCGTTTACTCCGCCTACGTCGGTAACCATCGAGAATTTCATGTCTTTACCGCTCGTATCGCCAGTTGCAGCAGGGCTTTCGGTTGCAGTAGCCGTTGGGCTTGCAATCGGGCTAGCCGCTCCCTCGTTGTCGTTCTTGGCTCCGCAAGCCGTCAAGGCTAACGATGCGACTAGCATGAGCCCCGTGAAGATCTTCGTCGTTTTTTTCATTTCTTTTTTCTCTCCTTCTGAATGATGTTATATGGATGTCTTGCATAAAACCAATGGGTTAGGTGTCGTAACGACAAATCATTTACAACCTTGCGACGATTTCCTTAACGAGAGAGATAAACATCGGCTTGGTTCGGTTAGCTACCGCTATGACTTGCTCATGGCTTAACGGCTCCAAATGTTCGCCGATCGCCATATCCGTCACGCAAGAAATTCCGATTACTTTCATCGCCATATGACTGGCAACGATAACTTCGGGAACGGTGGACATCCCCACCGCATCGCCGCCTAGCTTGCGCAGCATCGTCAATTCCGCTGGCGTCATATACGTAGGTCCGGTAATTCCGGCGTATACGCCCTGCTGGATCTTGATGCCAAGCGTTTGAGCAACTTCCCGGACGAGTTCGAGCAATTCTGGTGTGTACGCTCTGCTCATGTCCGGAAATCTCGGCCCCAATGCAGGCTCGTTAGCCCCGATGAGCGGATTGGCTCCCGTCATGTTCAGATGATCCCGGATTATCATAAGATCGCCGGGTTTGAACTCGGGATTCATGCCTCCGCATGCATTGGTAACGATGATCTGTTCCACTCCGAGCGCCTTCATTACTCGCACCGGGAACGTGACCTCCTGCATGGAGTAGCCTTCATAATAATGAAACCGCCCTTGCATAGCGATGACTACTTTGTTATGTAGTCGGCCCGTTACGAGCTGCCCCGCATGCCCTTCGACCGTCGAAACCGGAAAATGCGGGATCGTTTCGTAAGGAATTCGGACAGCATCTTGAATGTCGTCAGCGAGTTCGCCTAAACCGGAGCCTAATATGAGTCCGATTTGCGGTTGAACGGAAATCCGTGACTGAATATAGGTTTTCGCCTCTTCCATTCGGTGAAGCAACTGGCCCATTTCAATTCACCCCCCTTAAAAAGTATACCCCGATTTTACCAATTGCCCGTCCAACGAGAATCTCTATTTTACTTCTCCAACTAGCAGCGGAGGCGGAGTTACCGATTGAGCTTGAATCCGAATGGATTCATAGATCTTGGTTATGACCTGATCAACATCTTCGCTATTGGCGTGAATCGTCGCTAGCGACTCGCCGACTAGGATCGGGTCACCGATTTTCTTATGAAGCACGATGCCGACGGCCAGATCGATCGCGGATTCCTTAGTCGCTCGTCCAGCGCCAAGCAGCATCGCAGCAAGACCCATGTTCTCAGCCGCAATCGCGGCTACGAATCCCGCAACCTTCGCGGGAACCTCGAAGTGATACCGGGCCGACGGAAGCCTCTCGGGGTGATCGACTACGGACGCATCGCCGCCTTGCGCGGCCAAAAAAGTCTTGAATTTATCCAGAGCTTGACCATTCGCGATGGCTTGTTCCAACTTTAAGCGAGCATCTTCCTTGCTCGACGCAACACCGGAAAGAACGGCCATGTGGCTTCCTAACGTCAAGCATAATTCCGTCAAATCCTCCGGTCCGACGCCGCGCAGCGTATCGATCGCTTCCTTAACCTCCAAGGCGTTGCCGATCGCATTACCTAACGGTTGGCTCATGTCGGAAAGTACGGCAACCGTACGTCGACCTACGCGATTACCGATATCTACCATGCAAGCGGCTAGTTCTTCCGCTTCCGACATTTCTTTCATGAAGGCTCCGTCGCCTGTCTTCACATCAAGCACGATCGCATCCGCTCCGGAAGCGATCTTCTTGCTCATAATGGAACTGGCTATCAGGGGAATGGAATTAACCGTTCCCGTAACGTCCCGAAGACCGTAAAGCTTCTTATCGGCCGGAGTCAGGTTGTCGCTTTGCCCGATTACCGCCAATCCGTTCAGGTTTACGAGATCTAGGAACTTCTGATTATCGATCTCGACATGGAAACCGGGAACCGATTCGAGCTTATCGATCGTGCCTCCCGTATGCCCTAATCCCCGACCCGACATCTTGGCTACCGGAACTCCGATCGAAGCTACGAGGGGCGCTAGCACGAGCGTCGTCGTATCTCCCACGCCGCCGGTGCTGTGCTTGTCCACTTTGACGCCGGAGATTTCGGACAAATCGATCGTCTCGCCGGAATGGACCATAGCCATGGTCAGATTCGCTCTCTCGGTAGACGTCATCCCCCGAAAGAAAATGGCCATCGCCATCGCCGACATCTGATAATCGGGAATCGACCCGTCCGTATACCCGGCGATGAGGCTATTGATCTCTTGCTCCGTCAACTCGCCGCCATCTCGTTTTTTCGTAATTAAATCAACCGTTCTCATCGCTTGCATTCCTCCTGGCTATCACGCTGGCCATATTACCTTGGGTTCTCTAATACCCTTGTCCGACTCCGCCCGTAACGATCGCGATAGAAGAGCTTGCTCCCAGCCTTGTTGCGCCTGCCTGGATCAATTTGAGTGCAATATCGAGATCGCGAACGCCGCCGGACGCCTTAATTCCCATGTCCGGACCTACCACGTGACGAATGAGGGCGACATCCTCGACGGTTGCCCCGCCTGTTCCGAAGCCGGTAGAGGTTTTAACGAAGTCGGCGCCCGCTTCCTTGCACAGTAGGGCAGCCTGCTTCTTCTCCTCGTCCGTCAAGTAACAGGTTTCGATGATGACTTTCACCGCCGCTTTGCCCCTGCATGCCGCAACGACCGCTTCAATGTCTCGCTTCACCGCATCCGTGTGCCCTGATTTCAATTCTCCGATGTTCAACACCATGTCGATCTCGGTAGCTCCTGCTTGAATGGCATCCGTAGCCTCTGCAGCCTTGTTCTCTGTTCTGCTCGCTCCGAGAGGAAATCCGATAACGGTCGTTAAGCCAACGCTGCTCCCCTTTAGTTCTTTGGAAGCCAGAGGAACCCAGTATGGATTTACGCATACCGTCGCGAATCCATATTGCTTCGCTTCCGAGCATATCCGAATAATTTCCGCCTCTGTGCTTACAGCGCTTAACAAAGTGTGATCGATCATTCCTGCGATTTGTTCTGCCTTCATCGTTGTCATTTCTCCCGTGAGTCCAATTTGGTTAGCAAAGCTTTGGCTGTGATCTGGTCGGTAACCAACGTATTTCCGTACTTCCCTCTTAACGCCCCGTAAATGGCATTGACCTTCGAGGGACCTCCGGCGACTAGAATAGAGTGCTCTTTGGTTCGTAAATCCGCAAGTTCGATTCCGACCGTACGCTCATCTAAGCTGGGTAAACAAATTACGCCGTTGCTATCGTAATATCTGGAGCAGATGTCTCCAACGGCTTTTGTTTTAATGATCTCAAGCTCGTCTTCGCGAAAATAATTCGAATTGATGAGCACGGAATCCGGCGTCGGAGAGCCTGCCGTGAAAACGGCGATGTTCGCGCTTTTCCCCATATCCATTACCCTGCGGATATGGCGATCGGTAAGCATCGATTGCTTCACGAGAATATGATCTACAATTGCCGGCAAATACATGAAATACGGCGTAACATTAAATGATTTACCGAACAAGTGGACGATCTCCGAGGGGGAAATCCGCACGTCCGCATCGCTCACGCCTCCGTTCAATTGCACGACGAAGGAATTGACCAAGGACTTAGCCTTCAATTGAAGGGCGACCTGATACATGGTCGAGCCCCATGAAGCACCGATCGTGTCCCCGTCCTTGGCCAGTTCGTTGAGGTAAGATGCTGCTGCCTGCCCAATATATCTCTTCACGACATTTTCTTCGTAAGTAGGCGTAAAAGCGACAACGACATTCTTGAGTTGAAATCGTTCCCTCAGCATATTTCGCAGAACTTCGACGTCTTCCGTCGGATCTTTAATCTCGATCGTAACGATCCCTTCGGCCTTGGCCTGCTGCAACAACCTTGATACCGTGGGCCTGGATACGCCTAACGCATCCGCGATCTCGTTCTGGCTATAATCCAATTGATAATACAACTTAGCCGCTTCGATCACTTTTTTAATTTTGTCGTTATCCAACAAAAGTCACACCATTCAAACTGCTTATTTTTGAAATTATGTTCAGGGAGTCTGAAATTATGTTCTATCTACCGCTATTATAATGGATAATAGGATTCCGCGCTAGGGCAAATTACATACAAAAGCTGACGTTGTTAGTTCAACGTCAGCTTTATTGACACAATTCACGCCCTGAGCTTGCCTGATAGTTCCATGAAGGTATCCAGGACTCTTTCCACCCGAGCTTTAACGGCAGTTTGCACCGGCTCACCGTTCTCGTCGAAGCGTCTTTGATCGCCGCCTGCGGAAATCCACTCCGGGCAGTTGATCCCATGAACGTTGCGAATAATGACCTGCAAATGCTGCAGCGAGCTAACGCCCACGGCCCCGCCGGCCGAGCTGATGCCTAGTACCATTTTCCCACTGAAGTGATCGCCGTCCAAATAATCCAGAGCATTCTTCAAGACGCCCGACACGCTGCCATGATATTCGGGCGTTGCGAGTACGATCGCATCCGCTTCCGCTACAAGTCCCGCGAGTTGAGTCGCCGATTCCGGCCGGGCCTCTTGATCGGGATCATAGAAGGGCAGAGGCTGCGCATAAAGATCCCAGAGTTGGACTGCATGCCCTCTGGCTTGCAATCTCGCCGACACAAAACGCGACATCTTCGTGCTCGTGGAGCCGCGGCGGTTACTTCCCGCAATAATAACGATCTTCATAGCGTTTCCCACCTCTTCCCATAACTTTATATACATATTAGTCACTTTTCGATTACGTAAGCGGAGCCTTTATTGGCTCGACGTTTCTCGATCAAGACAATCTCGCGAATAAAGGGCGGAATTATGAAATGCTTGTTTATGTGAACCTCTGCCTCGTGCATAACCTCTTCGTCGGAATCCCCCATGACGATCAAAACAACTTCTTTATCTTCTAATTGAACTTCCAGTTTGTATAAATACAATTTATTTCATCTCCCCGTTAGATCGATAATAAAGGGACTGGGCAGGCACGACCGGTCGGTCTTCCTGCACAGTCCCTTCCTTTATTGGGATAATCTTAATGCAAGATTATAAAGATCCAAATTAAATGATTTCTTGGTCGTTACCACTTTCTCGATATCGGTAGCTACGAATTCGCCCTTCATAATTCCAATGCCTTTGCCCGAATCGCCTTCTTGCAGGCGCTGTACGGCATAATCGGCTAGTTGGCTCGCCAGAATCCGGTCATTATGCGTAGGCGAACCCCCGCGCTGAATATGCCCAAGCACGGTTACGCGCGGTTCGATGCCGCTATGCTCCGTAATGTTCCTGGCCACATCTTCCCCGGAGCATACGCCCTCGGCCACGACAACGATCCCGTGCCGTTTGCCCTTTTGGAAGTTGTCCTTCATTCGATGCGAAATATCCTTGATGTCGAAAGGGACCTCCGGAACGATAATCGCTTCGGCGCCGCTTGCCAATCCCGCGTATAGAGCAATATCCCCGCAATGCCGGCCCATGACTTCCACGACGGAAGATCTCTCATGGGAGGTCATCGTATCGCGCAGCTTATTGATAGCATCTACAACGATGCTCACCGCCGTATCGAATCCGATCGTAAAGTCGGTAAACGGAATGTCGTTATCGATCGTGCCAGGCAACCCCATCGTCTTGATCCCAAGCTTGCTCAGCTTGTTGGCTCCTTGATAGGAACCATCGCCGCCGATGACGACTAGACCGTCTATGCCATGCTCGCGCAAAACGTCCGCCCCGCGCTGCTGGCCTTCGGCCGTCATGAACTCCTTGCAACGGGCAGTCTGCAGAATCGTTCCGCCGCGTTGAATAATATCGCCTACGCTGCGCAAATCCATCGGCCTGAGGTCTTGATTCAGCAAGCCTTGGTAACCGCGCTGCACGCCGTATACTTCAAGTCCGCGATATAACGCGCTTCTAACGACGGCTCGTACCGCCGCGTTCATGCCTTGCGAATCCCCACCGCTTGTCAGTACCGCTATTTTTTTTACTGCGCTCATTTCCGAATTCCTCCTATAATCAATGCTCTTACATGGCCTTCCTTATCCAATGGCTATTGAGCCAGAAAAACACCCTTGTCCATGGACTTCCCTTCATCAGAAGCTTAGCGGTCTTCCGCACTTCAATCTGATCCCGAACCTTCGGATCCGATAGATATAGCGCCACTAGACCCTCTACGATCATCCGATGAAAGTGTCCGAACGGAAGCTCGTCTGCCGATTGCCTAGCTGCTTGAACCATTAGCTCCATCCGGCCGTTCAGAATTCGCTGATCTTCGTAATAGCGGCAAAAGTTCAAATCACCGCCGATTTCATCTTCTGCTTGATCTATCAAGTAGTCGAGCAGAATATGTAATCCGCATATGGATGGAAAATAATGATTTCTTATTTCATCGGCTTGATCAGCTTCTAAAGTTGGATCGCTTGCTGCCAAGAACAACATGAACACTCCGAGCGTCGAACCCGCGGCTGCCGCGAATTCATTCCATTTCAATTGCGGATATCGTGAGGCATGCTTCCCCCACCAATTCAATAGCTCAGGTTCTCGCTGCGAATGGGAGATATGCTTGTACACCTGCAAATCTCCATATAATTGCACAAGCTCCATCACATGCTTCTGTACATGGCGATAAGCGGGCAGTTGCGCGATCGAGTCCCTGCACTGCGCCACAAGGGCGGCGAGGTAACCCCCGTCATCCTGTTCTTCTCTCAAAGCGTAATAATTTAATACCTGCGCCTCCGGTGTGACTGCGTCGAGCATGCTTTGGTGCAGCAGGCGAAAATCTCCCGGATCCAAGGAAGTGCTGCGATCGCACAGATTGTCCAAGTAATCGCTAATCGTCTGAAGAGCCACGATCAGCGGAATCAAGATATGCCGTTGCTCCAGATTGGCAGCCGCATACACCCCTCCGCCTTCGCAATGAAACTGCTTCGCGTTCATGCTGTCCAGCGCTTGCTTGCGCAGCTCCGGGTCCGGTATGCCGTTTGCCCGAATTCTCCATCGGCCCAGTTCCGCGCGGACCTCCGGTAAAATATATTTATACACTCTTCTCATCAGCGTAATCGGTCCTCGAGGGGACCGGCCCGCCAACAGCGTTCGGCTTTTCATTTCAATTGGCCTCCGGTTCGCTCTATCCGACGTGCATTTTGGAATTATCTTCCAAGTCTTGTTGGGTACGAAACCAAATATTCAGGTCGTTGATTCGGCTGGCAAGATCCGCGATATCGCCGTTTATGCGACAGGACTCGGCGAAATCGTCTTCCTCGAAAAGTTGCTGCTGTCGGATCCTGATCTTAGCTTCAAAGCGCATGATTTGATCGGGGATACTCCCACGGATCATTTCCCATTTCGCAAGTATTGCGGTCCGATGTACAAGACTCAGTTCATTCCAATCGCTATCCAGGCATGGAATTGCAATTCCGTGCCGCTCGCTATATTCGAACTGGCTATCCAGCCACCCGGATTTCACCCGCATGTTCTCCACCCTACTCGCTCCTAGAACCTTTAAGAAAGCATTATCCTCTAATTTATCATTTCGAACCGGTGAAATCCAGCATTATTGTCTGAATCGTTGTCCGAAATCGTTCCCCGAATATCGTCGATTATCTGTTATAATGATAGCTATCTGGGTGGACGGGGTAAGTTATCACGCATCTAAGGAGATCACGATGTCAAAAGAAATCGAGCCGGTCTCGCTGAGACGGCTTTTCCTATTTTTCATTCCCATGGGCATCTCCGTACTGCTCATTAATCTGTCTCACGTTATTATTAACGGTACTTTGGCAAGATCGAGCAACCCCGAGATTATTCTGGCGGGCTACGCTTTGGCGATGAGTTTGCTTGTCGTGACGGAGAGACCGTCCGTTCTGTTCAGGCAAACCTGTTCCGCGCTCGTGAGAGACAGGATTTCTTTCCGTGCCGTTAGGAAGGTCAGCTTCTTTGTGTTCGGAGCTGCCTTGGCATTCGGCGGATTGGTCGCTTACACTCCGTTCGGGCATTGGATTTTCGGAGGCGCTTACGGGGCGGATCCCATTGTCGAAAGGGAAGCGGTGCATGCCTATTATGCTCTGATGTTCTTATCCGTTTTCTCCGGAATCCGTTGCTTATATCAAGGAGTCATTATATACAAGATGAGGACGCGATGGCTGACGATCGCGATGATCTTCCGGCTGGCCGGAATGTTCTTCCTATCGCAGTATTTCCTTCGCGTGGGCGTCGATAGCGCGCTGCAAGGAACGATAATATTCGTCTTCGGGATGATCATCGAAGCCTCTATTAGCTGGTGGGAATCCAGCAGGCTGCTAAAGGAAATGCCGGAGAAGGAAGAAAATTGCGATATTACGATGCCGAAACAGGTAATGGCATTCTATAATCCGCTGCTCTATTCTTCCCTAATCGTCGTATGGCTGCTACCGATCTTGAACGCGTTGTTAGGAACCACGGAGAGAGGAACGTTAGCCGTAGCCTCGTTCGCGGTAGCCGGCAGCTTAATGAATCTCATTCTCGGCTTCTTTACTTATTTTCATCAAATTGCGTTGTTGTTCGTAAAGTCTCATCCGGCTCTCGTTCGCCAATTCACGTTAACGCTGGGATTTATTCCGCCGTTGCTGATGTTGATAATGGCATTCACTCCTATAGGCTCTTGGATGTTCTCCCACATTCTCGGAGTCAAAGACGACTTATTGGATGCCTGCATTCATGCCTTGCGGGGATTTTTTCCGTTCGTGCTCGTATTTCCTTGGCTAGATACGTTAAACGGAATCGTGATGGCAAACGGCGAGACCAAGCTTATGTTCGGATCGCAGCTGGCTAACGCCATCATAACCGCTTTGTCGATCATCGTTCTCGTATTGATTCTGCCCGGTTGGAACGGCGTACTCGGTTCCCTGGCGCAATCGGGCGGAGTAATCGCCGAATTGGTATTTCTAGCCTATCTTTTCCGTCGCGCTCATCGTTCTGCTAAATAACTGATATTTGCTTTAAGAACAGGAGATTTCACCTCATGGAAAAAACGCATTCATTGCGAGGCCAGTTAACCGTGTTGCGTACGATGCAATTCTCGAATTACGCAACCATGGTATTGCTCATCTCCTATTTCCCGCTATATTTCGAAAGCCTCGGCTATACGAAGCTTCAGATAGGAGCTATCTATTCCGTCGGTCCCTTATTATCGATCGTATCGAATTTGGCCGTAGGGATCCTAAGCGACCGCACGAAAAACCTGCGCCGGATTCTCACCCTGCTCTATACCGTCCAAATCCTTGCGCTGGCTTTATTGTTACCGCAGAAGGAATTCGGGATCATGGCGGCCATCATGGCGTTGTTCTACCTATTCCAAACGCCCATCAACTCCATGCTCGATAGCGTGTCCCTGCTCGCGGCGGATCAGATGAACCGAACCTTCCCTGCCATCCGAGTGTTCGGTTCGCTCGGATATGCGCTTAGCGCGGTTGCCTTCGGTTACTTGCTTAAAATTTACGGCTCCGACCTGACCATCATTCTCGCCCTTTCCGTGATAGGAGTATCGATGATCTTCTCCTTTTTCATTGGAGACTTCCAGGCGACATTGAAAAAATTCGAATTCGGCGGGTTATGGGGACTTCTTCGCAAGCGAGAGACCGTTGCTTTTTTCGCGCTGATCATGATCGTCTCTGTCGCGCATCGGATGAACGAGGGTTTTCTCTCCATTGCGATGAGAGATCTCGGGGCCAACGACTCCATCATCGGTTATGCCTCGCTAGCTTCGGCGGTCAGTGAGATCCCGATGTTCTTCTTCCTTGCCAAATACGGACATCGGTACCGAGAGCTGCCTCTTCTGGCTGTGGCAAGCTTCCTCTATGTCATTCGATTGAGTCTGCTTAGCTACGCGAGTGGACCCTGGATGATGGTCGCGGTGCAAACTATGCATAGCATTACCTTCGCCATCTTCTACATTACGGCGTTGCGCTGCCTACAGGCTCTGATCCCCGATGAGTACCGTTCCTCCGGTCAAGCCGTATTCGCCGTCGTATGGTCAGGCTTGGCTGGATTAATCGCGGGTACTCTCGGAGGATGGCTGTACGATGCCTTTGGGCTTGGCTATGTATTCCGGACCGGCGCAATCTTCGCTTTAATAGGCGCGATCGGATTCCTGGTAGTGCATGTGCGTCGCGGCAATGCTTAATAAACAAAAAAAAGGCTGTATAGGGTCAATTACAATCCCTATACAGCCTTTTTTTAGCCGGTCTCTGCCTGCGGCTCCCAGTTCGATTCTTCCGTCCGAGTAACGGTTACCCTGGATATTCGCAAATGATCCGTCTCTTCTATCGTGAACCTGAACCCGTCTTCGGATACGACATACTGATTTTTCTTCGGCGGATTCTCGATCTGAGAGTAAATCCATCCGCCGATCGTATCGTAATCGTCCGTCGATATATCCAATCCGAAAAAGCTGTTTACTTCTTCGATCAGCATCATCCCGTTAATCGAATACGTGTTCTCGTCGCGCTTCTCCACGTCGGGACGTTCTTCATCGAACTCATCCTGAATTTCTCCGACGATTTCTTCCATGATATCTTCCAGCGTAACCAATCCTGAAGTTCCGCCGTATTCGTCGATGAGAATCGCGATTTGCGATTTGCGTTTCTGCATGAGTTTGAGCAACGTGCTGATCGGCATGCTTTCCGGCACGGTCGTCATCGGACGCATGAGTTCCCGGATATCGTGAATCGAATTGTCCGAAGCTTTCAACAAGTCCTTGATATGAACGAAGCCAATGATATTATCCTTATCCTTCTCGCAAACCGGATATCTCGTATGCATCTCGCGGAGCGCTATGCTCTTGTTCTCCTCGAACGACATATTGCCGTAGAGGCAGCTCATCTCCGTGCGGGGAATCATGATTTCGCGCGCGTTCGTCTCCGCGAATTCGAAAATATTATCCATAAGCGTCAATTCCGTCTTATCGATTAGCCCGCTCTTATGGCTCTCTTTCACTAATATCCGTATTTCCTCCTCCGTATGGGCCGAGGAAGAGACTTCCGAAGTATCGATTCCGAATGGCTTAAGCAATAATCCTGCGATGCCGTTAAGAATCCAGATAAACGGACTCATCACTTTACGGAAAAAGATCAGCGGGGTAGCCGTCCATAGCGTCACCATTTCGGCTTTGCGAATGGCCACCGATTTCGGTGCCAATTCACCGAGAATGATATGAAGCGCCGTGATAAATGAAAAGCCAATGATGAAAGATAAAGGATGTACCAGCTTGTCGTTCAAATTCATGGCTTCGAACAGGGGCTCGAGCATCCTCGCAATCGCCGGCTCGCCTATCCATCCAAGTCCAAGCGACGTAAGCGTGATTCCAAGCTGACAGGCCGACAAAAATGCATCCAGATGCTCCATCAAATGGGAAGCAACTTTCGCTTTCTTGTGTCCTTCTTGCACCAATGTATCAATTCTTGATCCGCGCGCTTTAACCATGGCAAACTCTGCCGCAACGAAAAAACCATTAAGAAACACCAGAGCAAAAATCAAGACCAAGTCCACGCTTAATGGAAAGGGGTCACCGTCCAAATAATCCCTATCCTCACCAGTAGGAGAGGACAGGTACACCTCCTTTATATATGGAAAAATAGCAATAATAAATAAATTGATAAAGATGCATAGCTTTTCTATAGCTTAGACGGTTTGGAGCAGTCCGTCAAACGACGGGTGACCCCGTAATTCGCCGTAGTATCCATCTCTATTCCCGTGAGCCTGCCACCTATGCCGAATTTTCGAACGAAAAGGCCTTATATCCCCCATTCTAACGATATAAGTTGATTTCAAGCTGTATTTAACGAAAATTAACGCTCCCTTTTGCTCTTCCCTCTGCGTTTTTGCTGGTTCTGCCGGATTTTATCCTCCATGCCTTGCTCCGTGGCTTCATAGAACACTTTGGAGGACAGCTTGTCCGGCAAATAATTCTGTTCCACGTAGTGTCCCGGATAATCGTGCGGATATTGATAGCCGACATGTCCTAATTTCTTCGCGCCGCTATAGTGCCCATCCCTTAGATGAAGAGGCACCTCAGAGGATTTGAGGGCATCGAACGAATCCATAATCCGGCCAATCGCAATCGCTATTGCGTTGGATTTGGGACTTTCCACCGCGAACAATATCGCTTGGGATACGATATACTTGGATTCAGGCCAGCCAATTCTATGGTAGGCTTCCATAGCGCTTACGGCTTGAACCATCGCCTGGGGGTTGGCAAGCCCGATGTCCTCGCTGCATGCGACCGTCAAGCGCCGCAGGAACACCATAGGGTCCATCCCAAGCTTCTCGACCGCATAGAGGAACCAGAACAGAGCGGCATCGCTAGAGCCTCTTACGCTTTTGTGGAATGCCGACAACACGTCGTACTGCGTTGACTCGTCTGCTTGAACCGTCGGCTGTCGTATGGATTCCTCCGCGACCTCAACCGTCAAGCGAACCGTGCCGTCAAGCTCCGATGGTGTCGTAACGGCGGCCAATTCCAACGCCGTCAAGGCACGCCGGATATCGCCGTTAGCCATCGAAGCGATATGCTCCAAAGCATCCTCCTCGGCAAACAGCTTCATAAACCCGAGCCCCTTAGAGGAATCCGCTAACGCTCTACGCATCGCCAGCATGGAGTGCTCTTTCGTAAGAGGCTCAAGACGGAACAGCGTCGAACGCGATAGCAATGCTCCGTTGACGGAGTGGAAAGGGTTTTCCGTCGTCGCCCCGATAAATATAATAATCCCGCGCTCAACGGCAGGCAGAAGGGCATCTTGCCTTGCGCTATTGAAGCGGTGTACCTCGTCTAGGAACAGAATCGTCTTGCGCCCGTACATGCTCTTATTTCGTTCCGCCTGCTCGATGACCTCCCGAACGTCCTTCACCGACGCGTCTACCGCGTTTAACCGAACGAAATCGCCCTTCGTTTGCTTGGAAATAATATGCGCTAACGTCGTTTTACCGCAGCCCGGAGGACCGAATAGCAGAATCGATGAAACAACATCGCCTTCTATAGCCCTCCGAAGCAATTTTCCTTGACCGATAAGGTGATCCTGACCGATATAATCCTCCAGCGTCTCAGGACGCATCCGATCGGCGAGCAATCTCGCTTGAGGCTCCGATTGTTCGCGAAAGCTGAATAAATCCATCCTATGACCCGCCTTTCTGCTCCCCCTATCATATCAGAAAGACATATGGACAGGAAGAGAACGCGAACAGGCGTTCCTTTATAAATTTTTTATCTCCGCTTGAATAATCGCTCTTCTTTCCCTTATATATTGACGGATGACGTTCGGTTCCCCAAGAAATTCGCCGAATGACCATCTACGAGTCGGATCCTCGCGAATGTACGGGGCAATCTGATTCACCATTCGTTCCACGATGGGCATTAACCGGCTTTCGGAAAAGGGACCGTTCAATGCTTTCAGTAAAATGGTTTTATATTGCCTGCGAATGCTCGAGTACCCTAAGAGCTTGCGCGTTAGAAAGTTGTAACCGGCGACCTCTACCAAGTCGCTTTCAACTCTGCGGCCATAGCAATTGCGCCCCCAAGTTCCTTCATAATCCCAGGGTATCATTCGGAGCTTACTCGTTTTCCGGCTGCGGTATATCGCATAATTCTGCTCGAAACCATCGTAATTCCCCGTAAGTACGGCGCCGGCCAACCAACCAAGATAGTTGGTTACGTCCAGGCGGGACTTGATGAAGGCTTCCCCTTTCGTCCCCTTGAGCGAATTAAACCTTTTAATGAAGCTTTTCAGCTTCGCCTTCTCGGAAGACCCGCCGAACCGATGCTCGTATCCCGTGAAAAGGGATGATTTGAGATGATCGGTATCCGGCGACATCAGACCGAAATCGGCGCGGTTGTTAATGGCATAGAACAGGGAATAAGCCCCGATTCTTCTCCTTCGGAAAAAGAGCTTCTCAACCCCCTCGATCTCCAGATAAATTCCGAGAGGTTGACCATTCATCATAAGGAGTACGTGTTTCGTTCTCGGTGCAGGTATTCCGATCATCGGAAAAAAGGCGAACGAAAGCGCGTTGCGGAGCATGGATGGATCGTCGAATTCGGCGTTGTAGTGAAAAGCTTGGTTCTTGCTCACGACTTCGTAGGATCGTTTAGGATACCCTCTCGTATGGCCTCCCCTATAACGCACGAGCACCGACGCCGTTCTGCCATTGGTAGTCATTTTGGCCGGGACGTAATTGTCGTTCCAAAGGTTTCTTTCCAGTTCCCGGCTTGCCGATTCGCTAATAATGAGAGACCTGACCGGTAGTGGCATATCGACTCCGCCTTTCCTTTATGAAGCGTCGATTCATCAGAATCAGCGTATGTCGCCCCGGCATTCGCGGAAACGGCATTCGTCTATGAACCAAGCCAAAAAGAAAGGCTATCCCCCGCAGCTCAGCTGCAATAAGGATGCCTCCGTTTCACAATGCGTCGGGACTCTTATACACTATCTTCTACGCCCGCTGCCGCGACCGCCAGTTCGTTTGCCGCTACGCCCGCGAGTTCCGCCAGTACGTTTGCCAGTACGTCCGCCGGTTCCGCCAGTACGTTTGCCAGTACGTCCGCCAGTGCGACCGCCTGTACGTTTGCCAGTGCGACCGCCTGTACGTCCTCCAGAGTGATCGCCAGAGTGATCGCCAGTACGACCGCCTGTACGTCCGTCTGTACGGCCTCTTGTACGTCCGCCAGTGCGACCGCCTGTACGTCCGCCAGAGCGACCACCGCTTCTTCCACCGCCTACATTGTCCCCGGCGACTCCTTCGCTAGAAAAATGACCTCCCCAATTTCCCCAGGATTGGTTGTTTCCTTGCGCTCCTGTATCGTTATGCCCTTGATGACTCTGATCCTGCTCTCCTCCGGCCTTTTTCTTGCCGCCTTTAACTTGCCTCCAGCAAATGCATTTACGGTAGTAACGTTTAGGACGATTTCTTTTTCCTTCATGCAATTCAATGCTCAATGAAGCTACACCTCCAATTTAAGATTATTCAGTCTATGAGTGAATGCCTGTTGTCGATAGAGACAGGCGCAGAATACCGGATAAAAAGGGCTTTTCTCTACTATGTATATGCGGATTTTTCGATGTACTCGGACAACCAACCGTATCTCATTCACTGAGAGGCACATAGATATAGATTACAAACTCACTTCCCCCACAAGTGCAAAGGAGGGACAAAGAATAAGGATAACAAAAGCGTATATAGGCAGTCATGCAAGTGTCCCTCTTCGCGATGTGAGAAGTAAGTTTAGCGAATCTATCAATGAATGGAATTTCCCAATTATGGAAGGAGAATGAACCCATGTTATTTAGTTTTTTCCAACCGGTTCAAAAAGCACCGCAACAGCAGGCCACTCAAACGCGGCAACATAATTACGTATTGCAGGCAGGTCACCTTATTGGCCAAGAGGTTCGAGTCAATCGTGGCGGTCCCGACAGCGTAGAAGGTGTTCTTATTGCAATCCCTGGTGACTTTCTCGTCATCCTGTCTGACAATGTCATCGTCTACGTCAATGGCGCTCATGTCAAAAGCATTACGGAAGGCATTAAAAAAGGCGGAAAAAGCGATGGAAAAAGCGGAGGTCGTTCCGGCGGAAGACACAGAAGCTTCATCAGCGCCCCTAACTTCCAAACCCTTCTTGCCCGCCTGCGCCATAAGCACATCCAAATCAACCGCGGCGGACCGGAGAAGCTCGATGGTTTCCTAGCCGAGGTTGGCCCGGATAACGCTCTGCTCATCGTTGATCGCGAATTGGTGAGAATCCCTGTTTTCCACATCAAAAACGTGTCTCTCTCCGGCAAAAACCAAAACAAAAATAAAGACAACAATAAAGACAACAATAAAGACAACAATAAAGACAACAATAAAGACAACAAAAACAAAAGCGGAAACAAATCCGGCGACAACAAATCCAATAAATCCGGCGGCAACAAAACAGGAGGCAGATCCGGCGGCAAAAATCGGACCGGCGGTACTCAGGGGCGCGGAGGACGCAATCGTAACAAAGGTAGCGGTCGCCGCTAACCACGGCCATGCCCAGGTTCAACCGTAGTCGCAAAGGAGGTGCTTCCGCTGAACCCATGGAAACTTACTTGAACCAATCCGTGTCCTTAACCGTATCCGGCACCCGATTTCCCGTGAAAGGTAGGCTAATCGATCTTGGCGCCGACATTCTCGTCCTGCACAACGGCACCCAATTCCTATACGTACCTCTCGTCCACATTCAGCAATTGACCCGTTGCCCGGCTCATGAATCCAACTTCGGCACACCGTCCGAGCCACCGCTCGATCCCGCAATGGATTTGTCCTACCGCAAGGTGCTGCTTAACGCGAAAGGAATGTTCTCAGAGCTCTATATCGCCGGCAGTCAAACGGTTCATGGATACGTTACAAGCATTATGAATGATTTTTTCGTCTTCTATTCGCCTATGTTCAGATCGCTCTATGTATCTATGCGACACTTAAAAATACTCGTGCCCTACGATTCGCACACGACGCCCTATGCACTGGAGCAAGAGAAATTTCCCGTCCATCCCGCTACGGCATCGCTAGCACGAACGTTCGACCAGCAGTTAAAGAAATTCGAAAACGAATTCGTCATCCTGGATTTAGGGGAACATCCCGAGAAAATCGGCTTGCTAAAATCCGTACAGAATAATCTGCTTGAACTGGTTACCGCGGACGGCGCCAGTACCTTTATCCATCTGGACCACGTCAAGACCATTCATCGCCCTTAATCAATTAGGCAACGACAAATAAGGCTATTCCCAGCGCTCGACGCTTGGAATAGCCTTTATTCGTGTTTGCTTCATCCGTTATTTATCGGAAGGCCTTTTGAACCCTCCGGACAGCTTTTCAATCGCCTTCTCTATTCGAGAAACTCGGGTTTCCTCCCTCTTAGCCTCCACGATCCAACGTACGTATTCTTTTTTATGAGAGGGTGCAAGGTTACCGAAGAAAGCTGTCGCTTCCGCATTCGCGTCAACCGCCGCCTGCAGGTCTTGGGGAATCTCGAGAGGTTCGGTTTGCCCCGCGCTCGCTGCACTGCGCTCGGCTGGAGGCACGCGGGTTTTTCCTACCGCGCTGGCAGGGCGAAACCTTAACGCGGACCAGGTATCGTCCACGGAAACGATGGCTATGCCTTCCCAGCCCGAGGCGGATACGATGGACCAGCCGCGATCCCTGTTCAGGTCGGTCTTGATCTTCGAAGAACCCTTGGGATAGCAAATCCATAGCAATCCATCCGGCTTTACGGCACGAAGAGCTTGCGGAGCAAGCCGCTCCACATCTGCAACGCTAGTAACGAACAATTGCACGAAATCGTATGTGCCGTTCTCGTTCTCGAGCGCCTGCGTATCTTGCTCCGTTCTTCCCACGAGCTCCAGAAATCCTTGCGGCGGCTCCATAATCGCTATTTTACCGTCCGAAGATAATCTTAGCTTCTTGATCAACGCCTCATTCATATGGTTTATCCACCCTTGCCAGAAGCTCCTTGAATACGACGCTAACCATAATCAATCCCGCAACGGGGGGAACGAAAGCATTGCTGGAAGGCGGTTGCTGGGCTTTACGAATATCCTTCGGCGCCGTATCCGGGACAATCTTCTCGGTTACGTCGCCTCGCGGCTTGATCGGAAGCTCGGTAGAGAATACGACCTGCACGCCTCGCTTGATGCCCTCGTTCCGCAGTTTTTTGCGGATGACGCGCGCGATCGGATCGACGGACGTCTTGGAAATATCCGCGACTTGGAAACGGGTAGGATCCGTTTTGTTCGCCGCTCCCATGCTAGAGATAATCGGGATACCGCGCTCCAAGCATTGTTTGATGAGATGGATCTTATAGGAAATCGTATCCGAAGCATCGATGACGTAATCAAGCGGGTATTTGAATAACTCCTCGTACGTCTCCTCGGTATAGAACATCCTGAGCGAGATGACATCGCAATCCGGATTGATAAGCTTGATGCGATCTCTCATTAAATCAGCTTTAGGCTGGCCGACGGTTGTCATAAGCGCGTGTATCTGACGGTTGATATTGGTAATGTCGACGACGTCCTTGTCGATCAATACGATCCGTCCGATTCCGGAGCGGGCCAATGCCTCGGCCGCGATTCCGCCGACTCCGCCGATTCCAAGCACGGCGACCGTGCTGCCCTTAAGCAGCTCCAGACCTTCCGGCCCGATCGCCAATTCCGTTCTGGAGAACTGGTGCAACATCGGTTCGTTCTCTCCTTTGCCTTAGCCTTGGGTTTGCGCGGCAATGGCTTTAGCCGACAAGCGAACATGCAAGTCGTCCAATTGACGATCCGTTACCGGGGATGGAGCATCGCATAACAAGTCCGTTGCGCTTGCCGTTTTCGGGAACGCGATCGTTTCGCGCAGGTTAGTGCGGCCCGCAAGCAACATAATTAAACGATCCAATCCGAACGCGATTCCGCCATGAGGCGGCGTACCATACTCGAATGCGTCGAGGAAGAAACCGAACTTCTCTTGCGCTTCTTCGGTAGAGAATCCGAGAGCTTGGAACATCTTCTCTTGCACGTCGCGACTGTAAATCCGCATGGAACCGCCGCCGACTTCATAACCGTTGAGCACGATATCGTAAGCTTGCGCGCGAATGGCACCCGGATCGCTTTCGAACAAGGGAAGATCTTCGTCGCTAGGACGGGTGAACGGATGGTGCTCGGCAACGAAGCGTTTGCCTTCTTCGTCCCAGCCGAGTAATGGGAAGTCGACGACCCATAAGAATTTGTAAGCCTTGTTGTCGATCAGGCCAAGATCGCGCCCGACCTTCTGACGCAAATTGCCCATGACGTCGGCAGCCGTCTTTAGTTTATCGGCGGAGAACGTCAGCAGGTCGCCCTCTTCGACGTTCAAGCGTTCGGTCAACGCCGCGATTTCCTCCGGCTTGAAGAACTTCACGATCGGACCGCGCCATTCGCCGTCCTTGACGGTAATCCAAGCAATGCCTTTGCCGCCGTAACGGGCGGCGAACGGTTGAAGGTCGTCAAGCTCTTTGCGGCTCCAGCTCGCGCAGCCTTTGGCGTTCAAGGCTTTCACGACTCCGCCGGAAGCGGCTACGGAAGCGAATACTTTCACGTCGCTGCTCTTCACGATGTCGGTTACGTCTTCGATCTCTAACCCGAACCGCAAATCCGGCTTGTCGGATCCGTATTTGTTGATCGCATCGCTGTAAGTCAAACGTTGGAGCGGAGTCTGGATCTCGACGCCGATCGTTTCTCGGAAAAGACGAGCCATCAGTTCCTCCATCATGCTTAGTAATTGATCCTGAGAAAGGAATGAAGTCTCGATATCGATCTGAGTAAACTCCGGTTGACGGTCCGCGCGAAGGTCTTCGTCGCGGAAACAACGCGCCACTTGATAATAACGCTCAAGACCGCCTACCATGAGCAATTGCTTGAACAATTGCGGCGATTGCGGCAAGGCGAAGAATTCGCCCGGATGAACCCGGCTTGGTACCAAGTAATCGCGCGCGCCTTCCGGCGTGCTCTTGGTCAGGATCGGAGTTTCCACGTCGATGAATCCGTTATCGTCTAGGAAATCGCGGAATACCTTCGTCGCTTTCGAACGAAGCAGAAGCGTCTTTTGCATTTCCGGACGGCGAAGATCCAGGTAACGGTACTTCAGGCGAAGCGATTCATCTACTTCTACCCCGTCTTCGATTGGGAATGGCGGAGTTTTCGCCGCATTGATGATTTCTACTTCTTGCACCTGGACTTCAATCTCGCCAGTCGCCAAATTCGGATTAAACGTCTCGGCGTCGCGCTCGACGATTTTCCCTTTGACCGCCAGCACGTATTCGTTGCGCGCGCGGCTTCCAAGCTCTAACGCTTGACCGGAGAACTCAGGGTTGAAAACGATTTGCACGATTCCCGAACGGTCGCGGAGATCAATGAAAAGAATCCCTCCGAAGTCGCGCCAGCCTTGCACCCAACCGTTCAAAACGACCGTCTGGCCGACATTTTCCTTGGATAATTTACCGCAATCGATGTTTCTGAGCATCATGAGTTGTTGTTCCCCTTTTCGTCTATGGTCATGTAACTTCGAATCGTTGTACCTAGCTCGGCAAGCTTAACGGATTGCAGTTGCAGTCCGTCCGACGTCAGCCTTAGAGAGATTTCGCCGCGATCGAGCTCGTCGTCGCCCAGAACGGCCGTGAACCGGGCGCCGCTGCGCTCCGCAGCCTTGAATTGCGCTTTCGTCTTCCGCCCTTGGTAATCGCGATCCGCCGCGATTCCCTCCATACGAATCTGCTGTAGCAGCGCCGGGATTGCTTTCTCCGCGCGATCGCCGAGCGCGACGATATACACGTCCGCGACATTGCCCAGATCGGGTCTAATTCTTTGGTCTTCCAATAGGAGGAGCGTTCTCTCCAATCCGAGTCCAAGACCTACTCCCGGCTTGTCATCCCCGCCGATCTCCGCGACAAGCCCGTTGTATCTTCCGCCGCCGCCAATCGTATCGATAGCGCCGATCCCTTGGCACTTGTATTCGAATGCCGTATGCGTGTAATAATCCAATCCGCGTACAAGCCTGGAATTAAGGTTATACGGAATTCCCGTTTCGTCCAGACATTCGCGCACTCGCGCGAAATGCGTCTCGCTTTCTTCATCAAGGCTATCCAGAATGGAAGGTGCGTTGGTGAACTTGTCTTGATCGACCTTGCAGTCGAGAACCCTTAGTGGATTACGTTCCATCCGCGATTGGCAATCGTCGCACAAGTCGTCTTTCATCGGCATCAGGAAAGCTAGCAGCTTCTCCCGGAACTCGGCTCTAACCGCAGGGGTACCAACCGAGTTCAGATCCACCGTTACGCCCTTTAGCCCAAGTTCGCGATAGAAGGAGTAGCCTAAAGCGATTACTTCCGCATCCAAAGCAGGGTCCGAAGACCCGATGGCTTCGACGCCGAACTGGTGGAATTGGCGGTATCTTCCCGCTTGCGCCCGCTCATAACGGAACATGGGACCGATGTAATAAAGCTTGGATATATCCGGCTCGCCGTAAAGTTTGTTCTCCACGTATGCCCGCACGACTCCTGCCGTTCCTTCCGGGCGGAGCGTCATGCTGCGTTTGCCGCGATCCTCGAACGTGTACATTTCCTTCTCGACGATATCCGTCGTTTCGCCAACTCCGCGTTTAAACAGCTCGGTCGCTTCGAATACAGGGGTCCGGACCTCGTTAAACCGGAATTTCCGGCAGATGTCGCGCGCCGTATTCTCCACGTATTGCCATAGCTCCGAATTTCCGGGCAAAATATCCTGCGTCCCCGGCGGTTTTTGAAAACCCATAGTTTTCACTCCTTTTCAGACAATAAAAAAGCCCCCGTCCCATAACGATCCTAAGATCGTCAGGGACGAGAGCGTGTTCTGCATGCTCCCGCGGTGCCACCCGTCATTCAAGCCGATCATCCGTCCCAGAGGAACATATCGATACTAGCTTGCGCTTCATCCGGTTAACGCCCGGCTACGCCAAGAAACTACTCAACCCGCACGCATCCGGCGTTCGCGTCTTTCGCATCTGGTTCTCGAGGGTGTCGTTCGTCCAATCATCGCCGGAAAGCTTGCAGCCTAATGGCTTTCCTCTCTGGAGGCGTGGGGCCGGAGTACTGTTCCCTGTCATAGAATCGAAGGCAAATTTCAATTGTAGTTAATTGTAGTCTGTTGCCGAGGGCATGTCAAGACGACTTCGTTTAAAAGAAAATAACCTGCCAACTCACTGACAGGTCCATACGTTAAATATATTGAAAAAGGGGGTCGTCTATAGAGTAGTCTATTTACTTTAAGAAGGCATGAATAAAAGATTACAGTTTCGTTACAAAAAAGAAAACGCTAACTTGCGAAAAAGGTAATAACGTGTGAAATCTACGGTTAAGGAGAAAGGGATCGTTGCCATCCCCCCGCGTAACACAGCCGCGAAGACGCGTTGTAGTGGCAATCAGCGCCTTTACAGGGTATGCACGGAGTAGCTTAGGTGCTTTTAACGGCAATCCGTGCCGTTACGGGCAGTGTTCGGAGTAACTCGGGAGCCGTTAACGGCAATCCGTGCCGTTACGGGCTGTGTTCGGAGTAACTCGGGTGCTGTTAACGGCAATTCTTGCCGTTACCGACTGAGCTCGGAGTAACACGGGTGCTGTTAACGGCAATTCTTGCCGTTACCGACTGAGCTCGGAGTAACACGGGTGCTGTTAACGGCAATTCTTGCCGTTACCGACTGTGCTCGGAGTAACTCGGGTGCTGTTAACGGCATTTTGCCGTTACCGACTGTGCTCGGAGTAACTCGGGAACTGTTAACGGCAATTTTGCCGTTACCGACTGTGCTCGGAGTAACTCGGGAACTGTTAACGGCAATTCTTGGCAATTCTTGCCGTTACGTGGTCCCGTGCGGCAGATCTCGCGTGATAACGGCGCGCAGTGCCGTTATCACGCGAGCGGTCGAGCCGCTCGATTTAGCCTCGCCCGCCGGGGGGTTGGCGTCTTCCGTGAGCGGCTCCCGCTAGCGGACCCGCCCCCAGCTCGCTCCCGAATTCTTCGCCGATCTGACTCGCTAAGGCCATCGCTTCCCTGCGTTCCGGCATCAAGCCTTCCCGCATCATCCACTCCATATTGGCTTCCTTGCGCGATTGTCTCATCATGCCGACATCCTTTCTTTTTCAAAGAAGGGTTCGACATGTAGTGTTGCCGCAAGGACACAATTTCAACCGTTCCGGCTGTCTAAAATTAGCGTAACCGGTCCGTCATTCACGAGAGAGACATCCATCATCGCGCCGAATCGACCGGTTTCCACCCGTAATCCCCGAGAACGAAGACGCTCGTTGAATTGCTCGTAGAACGACACAGCTTGCTCCGGCCTGGCGGCGCCCATGAAATTCGGCCGCTTGCCCTTGCGGCAATCCCCGTACAACGTGAACTGGGATACCGATAGGATGGCTCCCTTGACGTCTTCGACCGACAGATTCATTTTTCCGGCTTCGTCCTCGAATATTCTTAGTCCCGCAAGCTTGTCCGCCATCCAGACCAAATCCTGCTCCGTATCCTCTTGTCCTACGCCGATTAGCAGCATCAAGCCTGCACCGATTTCTCCAACGACATGATCATCGACGGTTACTCTTGCTTCGGATACGCGCTGTAATACGACTTTCACTCCCTGTTCCCCCCGTTCTAGCTGCCTGTTGCTATTGCATCATCCGTTGCACGGAAAAAATATCTTTGACGCGTTTGATTTTATCGACGACCGACTGAAGGTGATCCTTGTTGCGAATAAGGATCGTCATATGCATAATCGCCATCTTATTCTTATCGGAACGACCCGATACGGCGGCTATGTTCGTCTTGCTCTCCGAAACCGCCTGAAGAACCTCGTTCAGCAATCCTCTGCGGTCGTGGCCGAGAATCTCGATCTCGACGCTGTAATTCGACTCGACGGCCGACTCCCAATCGACCTCGATGACGCGAGCCGCTTCTTCTCCGTCTTCTCCGGTCGGAATGTTCGGACAGTCGCTCCGATGAACGGACACGCCTCGACCGCGCGTAATATAACCGACAATGTCGTCTCCCGGCACTGGATTACAGCATCTCGCGAAACGAACAAGCAGGTTATCTACGCCCTTCACGCTGACCCCATGGGTCGGACGCCGTTTCTCCGTTGCCGACGCGGGAGCTTTCATTTCCTTGACTTCCGTCGTCAATTGGATTTGCTGCGCCTCTTCCGCTTCCTTGCGCATTTTCTCCGTCAGCTTCGTGCAGATTTGGGCAGCCGTTATGCCGCCGAATCCGATAGCCGACATCATATCTTCTATATCGTTAAAAGTAAATTTCTTAGCCGCTTCCTGGAGTTTATCCTCCGACATCCATTCATGAGGCTCCAAGCCTAGCCGTTTCAACTCCCGCTCAAGCAGGTCGCGCCCCTTATCGACGCTCTCTTCCCGCTGCTCTTTCTTGAACCATTGGCGAATCTTGCTTCTCGCATGGGAGGATTGCGCGATTTTAAGCCAATCCTGACTCGGACCGTAGGAATGCTTCGAAGTAAGAATCTCTACGATGTCGCCAGTCTTTAGTTTGTGGTCAAGCGGAACGATACGACCGTTAACTTTGGCGCCGATCGTCCGGTTGCCGACCTCGGTATGAACGCGGAATGCAAAATCGAGCGGAACGGCTCCCGCAGGCAGCTCGAATACTTCGCCTTTGGGCGTGAACACGAATACGAGATCGGAAAAGAAATCCATTTTCAACGATTCCATGAACTCCGCCGCATCGCGGGTTTCCTGCTGCAGCTCGATGATTTCGCGGAACCAATTCATTTTATCCCCGAAGCTGCCGGGCGTTACGCCAGTCGTGTTTCCATCCTTATAAGCCCAGTGGGCTGCGATTCCGATTTCGCTTGTCCTGTGCATATCCCATGTACGGATTTGTACTTCCGTCGGTTCCCCCGTCGACCCGATGATCGTCGTATGCAAGGATTGATACAAATTCGCCTTCGGCATGGCTATATAATCTTTAAAACGTCCCGGCATCGGCTTCCATAACGTATGAATGATTCCGAGCGTCGCGTAACAATCCTTCACGTTATCGACAAGAATGCGTATCGCCAGCAAATCGTAAATCTCGTTGAATTGTTTGTTGCGGTTAGACATCTTCTTATAGACGCTGTAAATATGCTTCGGACGCCCGGAAATATCTCCTTGTATGCCCATTTCCTCCAGCTTCTCGCGAATTCGTTCGATCAACTCCGCAATGTGCTGCTCCCGCTCCGTGCGTTTCATTTTCATCAGATGGGCTATGCGATAATATTGCTGGGGATTGAGAAACCGGAGCGCGATGTCCTCCATTTCCCACTTGATCGCGCTGATCCCGAGCCTGTGGGCGATCGGAACGAAAATTTCCAGCGTCTCGTGCGCGATGCGCCGCTGGCTCTCTTCCGACTGGAACTTAAGCGTGCGCATATTATGGAGCCGGTCGGCCAGCTTAATCAGAATAACCCGAATATCGTTCGCCATCGCCACGAACATCTTGCGGTAGTTCTCGTTCTGCTGCTCTTCCTTCGACTGAAATTGAATCCGCTCAAGCTTGGTTAAGCCGTCGACAAGTCCAGCGATGACTTCGCCGAAACGGTCGCGAAGATCTTCGACGGTGACGTTCGTGTCTTCGACAACGTCGTGAAGAAGTGCAGCCATTACCGTAGTGACATCCATCTGCATACCCATGCAGATTTCGGCAACGGCTACGGGATGCAGGATATAAGGTTCACCGGATTTACGAACTTGGCCGCGATGCGCCTCTTCGGCGAATTCGTAAGCTTCCCGGATTTTCTGCAAATCTTGTTCTTTCATATATGTGGTTGCTTTCTCGAGAAGCAGCTCCATGCCCATGCTGAATTCCTTTCCGCCGGCGCCGTACGCCGGGAGTTTCCCCTGAAGTTATTGCTACCATTATGCCTCTTAGCGACAGGAAACGTCAACCTTGCTTCCGAGCGTAATTGTTACAACATATGACATACCTAAATTGAGCGTAACCGCATAGGAATAGCGGCTACCAAAAAAGACATCCCCCGTCGTTAAACTAAGGAATGTCCTTCCTATTTCGCTCTTATTAGTAAGTAACCAGGGAAACGACATCGAGTCCCGACAATTTGTCTCTTCCGCTTAAATAACTAAGCTCGATCAAGAACGCGGCCCCCACGATCTCTCCCCCAAGCTTAGTGATCAGATCGATCGAAGTCGCGATTGTTCCCCCGGTAGCAAGCAGGTCGTCCGCGATCAGTATTTTCTGTCCCGGCTGAATGGAGTCGCTATGAATGGCGAGACGGTCTTTGCCGTATTCCAAGTCGTAAGCCGCTTCCACCGTATTGCCCGGCAGCTTGCCGCTCTTGCGGATCGGAACGAAGCCTACTCCCAACGCGATCGCGAGAGGCGCTCCAACGACGAATCCGCGAGCTTCCGGGCCCGCGATCAGGTCGATTTCCTTTTCCTTTACCATTTCTTTTAACGAATCGATGGCTGCGCGATAGGCAGGACCGTCTTTAAGCAATGTCGTAATATCTTTAAACCGAATGCCCGGTTGCGGAAAATCCGGGATAACCCGGATGTAGTCTTTGAAATTCACGAATATCAAACTCTCCTTTAGGGAATGAAACGTATACTTATTTATCACGAACTGCATTATACACTTTTTCCCCGCCATTTGGCTAGAGAACATGGCAAGAAGACATCCAACCATGAAGTTCTTCCGTCGTCATTTCCGTTAGTCTCAATCCTTGGGCGTGGTCTCGGGCCTTGCGGTACCGCGAAGATTCCTCTAATTCCCTGCGCGGGGGCTCGGAGACGATCTTCCGCGAAGCTCCTTCTGCCGAAATAAAACCAAGCTCGATAAATATTTCATGCATCATTCTAACGGTGGATAACGGCCATTCCGTCTTCTCGGCAGTTTCCTGGATAAACCCATCGGGACTGTCAATCCATTGGCCGCGCTGGCGGCACATCGCATATACCTCAGCAAAGTGCTTCCGCTCGGGGAAACTCGCTCCGCCCGGTTCCAGGGTATGGCTTCCTTTATCTTGCCCAGAGAATACCGTTACGCTCTCCAATCCCCTCTTCGGAGCAAGCCATTCCTTTAACACTCTAACTTCTTGGTCGCTAGAAGGTAGACCGATCAATATCAGATGCCGCCATTCTCCGCGACGATCAACATACCGCTCGGAGGTTGCCGCCGTTTGAATGGCCGTATTCCCGTTATTGTCGATCCCTGCAACAGTATACGCGCTGATCGGAATTCCCGCAGGCCCAAATCTGGAAACCGCCTCATTGAAAATCGCAAGAGGCGAGCAACCAACCGCTAAGCCGCTCTGCTGATTAACGATAAGCTTTTCAACCGCTCCCCAAACATTTCGTTCCTTCCGCCTATCGTTCAGATGCAGATGCTGCGACCGGAAGTCTTGGAACATGGCTTGCACCTTACGATTACCGTTCCATTCATTAACCGATAACTCGCCAAGAAGATCTATTTTTAGTCCCGGCGCCAGACGTTCACGCTGATCTCCCATACCGAATGCGACAACTTCGACCGTGCTGCCCGCTTGTTCTACGGTCATACGCAAATGCTTGTCCTCTTTCCCCATCGTGCGACTTTCCCGAATCAACACGTCACGGATTAGAATTCGCGGCGTAGGATTCCCGTTCCCGAACGGCTCCAATCGAGCCATCTGGTCAATCGCCTTAAGCGTAATCTCGGATAGCGGAATGCTAAGATCGATTCTGCGTTTCGGCTGCCAGTCTTCCGCGTTAAGCCATTGTTCCGCTAACGTATGTAGACGTCCCGCGAGCTCGGCAATGTTTGCATGGGTAATGGTCATGCCGGCCGCTGCTTGATGGCCCCCGTAATGCTCCATTAGGTCCGCGCATTCCGTAAGAGCCGCGTAGAGATCGAATCCGTCAATGGAACGCGCCGAACCTTTGCATTTCCCCGAATCCGCATCCATGGCCAGAACGATGGTCGGACGGTAGTATCGTTCCACTAGCTTAGAAGCGACCAGTCCGGCGATGCCCGCGTTCCAACCTTCTTTGGCGAGAACGATAACATTGCTTAGCTTACCTGGCTCGGACGCGCATTGATTCTGCCACATCTCCTCCGCTTCGATTACCGTTTGCTCGACCAACGCTTGGCGCTCGACATTCAACTTATCAAGCTCGTGAGCCAGCAGCTCGGCCTCCTCGTCTCCGGCCGCAGCGAGCAGCTTAACCGCTCTGTCCGCATGCTCAAGCCTTCCCCCCGCATTCAGCCGCGGCGCCAGGGAGAACCCGATTCTCCCGCTGGTCAAGTCTTCCGGCTTCACCGCGCATACCTTGCAGAGCGCACGAATGCCGGGATTCGGCCCGCGGCGCATCTGCTCAAGCCCGAGGCGCGCGATTATGCGATTCTCGCCGGTTAGCGGCATCAAGTCCGCTATCGTTCCGATTGCCGCCAAATCCGCATACTCGATCTTCGGATGCCCGAACATGGCATGCGCAAGCTTGAAAACGACTCCCGCCCCGCAAAGTCCCTTGAAGGGATAAGGGCAGTCCTTCTGTTTCGGATTAACGAGAGCGACCGCATCCGGCACGATCTCCGGCGGTTCGTGATGATCGGTCACGACTACGTCAATGCCTAACTTCCCGGCATAGGCGATTTGGTCAACCGCGCTAATTCCATTGTCCACCGTAATAAGCAACCGGACGCCGGCTTCCGAGGCTAGATCGATGGCACCGAGATTAAGCCCATACCCCTCCCGGCTTCTATGGGGAATATAAGTGTCGAAGGTTGCCCCTAATTCGCTCAGCAAACGTATCATAAGCGTCGTAGAAGTCACGCCATCCGCGTCATAGTCTCCATAAACGCGTATTCGTTCTCCTTCCCGTACCGCACGGGATATTCTCTCGACGGCTTCGGTCATCCCCTTCATTAAAAAAGGGTTCACCAAATCTCCAGTATCCGCTTGGAGGAATGGCAAAGCCTGCTCAGCGGATTTCCAGCCCCTATTGACCAGCACTCCTGCCACTAACCGGCTAACGTTCAAGTCATGGGCAAGCCGAGTTACGAGCTCTTCGTCCTGAACGGGGATATCCCATCTGTATTTGGATTTAATCATGATAGGTTACTCCCTCCCTATAGCGCTGACAAGAATAAATCCGCCGGCAGGTTGACGGCGGATTGAATTTTGATGCAACCGATAAACACTATTGCAGAAGCGATGTAATTTCTTCTTCATGATGATTAGACTTATAAGGATATCCCGGGTCATAGGGCTGCACTTTGACATTGGCATCCATAACGTGCAGGAATCGTTTGGTTAATTGGCGGCGTACGCGATGAGCGATATCCTGACCCTCGAACACGCTGATTCTCGGGTTAACCCGAATCACGACGTCCAATATAACGTAATGCCCATGCTCTCTGGCTTTCACTTCGTCAACGGCGACAACGCCGTCAATTCTCTGAACGGCTTCAAGCAAGGATTGCGCGTCCGCTTCATCCAACGCGTAACGATCGGAAGTGCGCAAGACGCTTGCCGTCATGCGGTAACCCATCCGGACGACGAACACCGATATGACGATTCCAGCGGCTGGATCAAGGACATATAGGTATGGCATATCGTAAAGCTCGCCAACGAACGCGCCCGAAGTTCCGACAAGAGCGGTTAACGAGGCGAAGATATCCGAACGATTATCGCCGCCTCGATCTCCGCGAATGCCGCTGCGGCTATCTCGGCTGCGTCGATAGCGGATAAGTCCTTCTCTTACGCCGATTCCTGCCACGATGATAACTACGGCTCCGATACCGGGAGCTTCGTCGACGCCGTTCGCAACCGATCGCGCCGAGGAAATCCCGATCTCGATTCCCGCTACGAGCAGCATCGCCGATAACACGATGGCCGCTATCGTCTCGGGTTGATGCCGCACAGTACTAGCCGCATTCGGGTTAACGCGCGCTTTGCGTATTCCCAGATAAGAAGTGAATGTGCCCGCGCAATCGGCTGCCGACTGGCAAGCATCGGCCATTAAGGCTTTGCTCCCCGTTAACCAACCGACGGAACCTTTAACGATACACAAGCCGAGTAGCCCCCACAGAGAAACCAGTGAGCCGCGTTCAGCAGTTACGGAGCGTTGTTCCATAGCCAATAGAGCCACTCCTTTCCTGTTGCTTAAGGCGTGCTTTGCGGTTTAACCGCTACTTTCTTGATAGGCTGTCTCTTCTTCAGGTACAACCAGAGCTGGCTGGCAATGAAGATAGAAGAATAGGCTCCGGCCACCAAACCGAAAATCATCGCAAGCGAGAATAACTTAATCGATTCGCTGCCGAAAATGAACAAGCAAACGGATGCGATAAGTACCGTAATTACCGTATTAATCGAACGCGACAACGTCTGCCAAACGCTCTTGTTTACTAGCGCGTCCAGATCGGCCGCCGTCTTGATTTTAGCAAAACGCAGGTTCTCCCTGATTCGGTCGAAGATAACGACCGTATCGTTGATCGCGTAACCGATAATCGTCAGAACGGCAAGGATGAAAGGCAGATTCACTTCCAGCCGGAAAATGGAAAACATCGTAATAACGAAGAACGCGCTATAGATCAGAGATACTACGGCCGAGATCGCGAAGCGCCATTCAAAACGAATGCTAACGTAGATGACGATACCTAAGCAGGCAATGGCCATGCCTATTAGAGCGCTTTGCTGTTGTTCGCGCGCGATGTCGACGTCGACGATGTTAATCTCATAAGATGCATCCGGATCGATTTGTGCGCTGAAAGCGGCCTTGAAGTCTTTTTCCTGGTTTTCGTTTAGCGCCTCTTTAAAACGGATGGAATCACGGTTCTCCGCAGTAGTTAACGTATATTCACCTATCTTCTGTTCATCAAGAAAGGCTCTCAATTTCTCTTCGGTAACGGGTTTCTTGGTAGAGATATCCATTGATGTTCCGGAACTGAAATCAATGCCGTAGTTCAATCCGGAAATGCTTACGATCACGATACCGAGGAGCGTGATAATCGCGGAAATGATTAAAAACCGACGGCTGGTCTTCACGAAGTCGAAGGTACGTTTAGAGCGCATCGATTTCACCCTCTTTCACGCTGTAATAGGACGGTTTGTTGAAATATCCGCTCTTGACGAGCAGGTTAAGGAAATAACGCGGCAAGAACACGTTAGTAAGGATGTTCACGAGTATACTCGCGATGAGTACGACGGCAAAGCTCTTCACGATACCGTGTCCCATAAAATACAGCACCGATCCCGCGATTAGCGTCGTGATATGCGCATCGATAATCGTCCGGAAGCTGTTCTTAGCCCCTGCGCGAAGCGAGGAGGTAATCGTTTTGCCTGTACGAAGCTCGTCCTTGATGCGTTCGGCCGTAATGATGTTCGAATCGACCGCAATCCCGATACCGAGTACGAACGCCGCGATTCCAGGCAGAGTCAAGGTTGCTCCCATCAAGTAGAACACTCCTAGCAGCACCCACACGAACACGAGAAGACAGATACTCGCCACAAGCCCCGGTAAGCGATACAAAACCAACATGAAGATAAGAATAAGCACGGAAGCTAGAACGCCCGCGAATAGCGTGTCGTTCAATGATTGTTTACCAAGCGTAGCGCCGACGCTTTGCGTGTACTTCTCGGTAAGCTTAAGAGGCAACGCTCCAAGATTGATGATATCCGCTAGGTTTTGCGCTTCTTCCCGGTTTTCTTGTCCGCTAATGACCGCTGTACCATCGGTTAATGGTTGTTGGACGACCGGATCGGAAATCAGATCTTCATCCAAATAGATGGCCAGGTTTTTATTGACCAGCTTGGTAGATACATCTGCAAGCTTTTTCTTATCATTCACTTCTATGCGAACCAAGGGACGACTTAAGTTGTCGAACTCGACCTTAGCGGCGCCCTCCTTAAAGTCGCTTCCCAGAAGCTCTAATTTACAATAGGACCCATCCGCGCAACCTTCCGCGCTTCGGAATTGCAATTCGGCGGGACGCTTCATCAGATCGCGGATTTTCTCTACCGCATCATCCCGTTCTTTGTCCGTGGATCCGGTAGATACCGCGATTTTCAGACGGATCCGGTTTTTGCCTTCCGTCGTGACTTCGGGCTCGGCCACATTGGTTTTGTTGGCCCGCTTCTCCAAGCTCTTGGCGGTTTGGATTAGAGCTTCTTTCGTTACGACGCCGCCCTCCGTTAACGGAAACGCCTCGTACAGAATTTCCACTCCGCCTTTCAGGTCGAGCCCAAGCTTCGTTCCGTTCAATAGTCCGGGCGTGAATGCTCCCATGATCCCGAAACTAACGAGTACAACGAGCACGAAAGCCACTATTCGTTTCATCTCTATTGCGATCCCCTTTCGATTCTCAATGTTCCTATTATACCTACGCGATCAAATGGAAGTCAAAAAGAAAGCCTTCCCCTGCTAGGAGAAGACTCTCATCGTTCGATTATCTTTTACGAATTTCTCCTCTGTACATGCTTAAGGTAATAAAGTTCATGAACTGCGTCACCTTAAGGGACAAAATGTCGTTGACTACCTCATATAATGGCGGCGTGCCTTTCTTGTGGTATTTATCGCTCACGCATTCCCACACGTCTGCTCCCGTCACCTGATCATATCCAATGAGATGGAATTCCTCCGCTTTGCTCAGACAAAGCAACTCGATCGTCTCGTTCATCTCTACATCGCTCATTTCGGACTCTGAGCCCGCGTCGATATCCTTAAGATTCGGTAACCCTTCGTCATGCTCTTCCACCTGTGAATTTCCTCCCGCCCTTGGTGAATGTGAGTCGCTCCCTATGATGCTCTATATGGTTTCGATACTCAAGTTCAAATTCCTGCCAATGGCATGAAGAAGGACAACCATCGCATACATATGGACTAACCTACCTGAGGGAAGAGGGATTCCATTGAGCTTGCGGAAACAATCGTTTATACAGGGGGCCATGATTCTACTGGCCGCCGGTCTCTTGAACCGAATTCTCGGGTTCGTCCCCCGCATCGCTTTGCCGCGGATGATCGGCGCGGAGGGGGTCGGACTCATTCAGCTCGTGTATCCGTTCACGATCGTCTTGCTGACCTTGATTGCGGGCGGTATCCCTCTCGCCGTGGCAAAGCTTGTCGCGGAGGCGGATTCCAAGCATGACCAACGGGCCGTTAGCCGAATATTAAAGATAGCCGTTTGGCTGTCTTTGTCCATAAGTCTGGTTGCGGCGGTAATTTGTTATGGGCTATCGGAATTCATTGCCACGAAAATCATGACGGATTCGCGGGTTCACGCAGCGTTTATCGTCATGATCCCCGTTCTCCCCCTCGTCGCTTTGTCTTCCGTATGGCGAGGTTACTTCCAGGGGAAACAGAATATGATTCCTACCGCGTTGTCTCAGACGGCCGAAACCGTATTTCGAATCATTCTAACTTTGCTTTTCGCATGGATGTTCCTTCCTTACGGCCTGGCGATGGCCGCGGCCGGCGGAGTATTAGGGATGGTTGCGGGGGAATGTGCGGGATTAATCGTGCTATGGATCCAATTCGCGCGGGATCGGAAGAAGCCTTCGGAAACCTTGCCAGAGCATGCAAATCTTATGACAAAAGCAGCTTTCGGACGCGGCAAAAGTTATTTACGGGAGCTGTTGAATACAGCCGTTCCCGTAACCGGAAGCAAAATGATCGGATCGCTCTCTTATTTACTAGAATCCATTCTTACCGTAAGAAGCTTAACGATTGCGGGAATCGCGGCAGCCGGCGCTACTGCGCAGTATGGAGCCTTGCAGGGAATGGTTATCCCGTTGTTGTTGCTTCCGGGCGCATTAACGTACTCGCTAGCCGTTTCCCTTGTTCCTTCTCTATCGGAGGCCGCGTCGCGGGGTGATTGGGCGACGATCCACATCCGGTTGCATCAATCCATGAGATTGGCGGTCGTAACGGGAGCTCCTTTCGTCGTGCTGATGGGTCTGCTTGCCGGCCCCATTTGCACCTTGCTGTACGGGAACGATTCCATGGCGGACATGCTCCGGTGGATGGCGCCGCTGGCCATATTCCTCTATATGCAAGCGCCATTGCAAGCCGCTTTGCAGGCTCTGAATCGACCGGGCACCGCATTATTTAATACTTTCGCCGGAGCCGCCATCAAGCTCATCTTAATCGCCCAATTAGCAACCAATCCCCATTTCGGAATTCTGGGTGCCGTCATCGCCATAAGCGTCAACATGGTTCTGGTGACTCTGCTGCATTGGATTAGCGTGGCGCGGTTTACCGGCTTTCGGATGTATCCGCTCGATTTTCTCAAGATAACCGTAGCCATGATCATCATGAGCGCAGTTGCGCTATGGATTTGGAATATCGATCCGCTCGGACAAAGCAGCTTAAACTTGGTCATCGCAAGCTTCGTCGCTATCGTAATCTATTTGCTCTTGCTTATATTGCTAAAACTGATTGACCGTCACGATGCGGCTCGGGTTCCCATTTTAGGACGCTTGTTTCTCCCGAGAAAACCGTCGTAACGTTCATCCGTTGTTATTTTTTGTCCACGTAAAGCTTGCCTTTATGATCGATGCTGCAAAAAAATACTTGCTTAAAATGTTCCACCTCATAATTCCGCAGCTCGCTCTTCAGCCAAAACCGGGTTTTGCCCAGCTTTTCCAAATTGTCGTCCTGCACTTGTCCATCCAAAATTAAAGCAACAGGCAGGAGCTCGTACCGAATTTTCACGCCGCTATCATGGTTTACCTTGTCATATTCGCTGCCAGTCGTGCTTTCGTTGTGCCCGCTTCTTATGGATCCTTCTCCATTCCGGCTTTGATGATCCTTCATAATAACGGAGAGTTTCCCTGTGGATTCCAATACAGCCAGCTCGACATCTCCGATATCGGATACTTGGTTTTCGCGGAGCTGAAGCATAAGATCATCCAAGTTATACCTTTGCTTATACATTTCTTTGCGGTTTATAAGACCGTCGCGAATAAAGACGCTTGGTTTGCCATCGAAAAGCAACCGCAGCTTCCTGTTCTTCATCGTAAAGAAAGCAACTCCGATTTGAGTCAAGACGAGGAGCAGAATCGGTCCAATGGCCAGCAACATGTTTTTCTCCGTCGACTCAATGACGATGACAGCGATTTCCGCGATCATGATGGAAATAACTAAGTCGAACACCGAGAGCTTGCCGATCTCGCGCTTGCCCATCAATCTCAATATCAGGAATATGAAGACATACATTAACATTGTCCTAAGCAATATCACTGTCAGTTCCATGATCTCCCCTCCGAGTTTGCGAGTGCCATGCGACCGGTTGAGTAGCTTGGACTTCTAGTGTCACCGTGTACTCAGGCGCTCATTCCCACTATCCATGCGGAAAATTTGGTAATCCCGTCCTTCGAGTCATTCCTCCATGCGGTTTCGAGTTAGCCTGTACTAGGTTGCGAGCTGTCGCCATAAGCTGATACAAACGAGTTATTCCTAAAGGAGTGATTTTCTTTGAATTCACTTTCCCGCGTATTCGGATTACGTAATGCTTCACCCGTTGCTTCAGGTTTATATTGGTCGGGAATATGGCTAGCTATCGGCGCCATTGTACTCTCCGTTATGCTTATGGGCTCTTCGCTCAGCGAACATAACATGCTTCCATGGGTCTTCGGGGTACATGGCTGCGCTTCGCTCGCCGGCGGCTTCGTTTCGGCCAAGCGGTCGGGAAGGAGAGGGTGGTATTTCGGAATGGCGAACGGTTTGCTTTACACGTTGCTATTGCTGATGATCAGCTTTCTCGCCACCGATGCCAACTGGACTTCGACCGTGCCTATTCTGCTGTTAATTACATGTTTAACGGGGGCGTTCGGCGGCATGCTCGGCGTGAATGCGGGAACCAGTTCCCGGTAAAAAGATTAGCATTTCGGATAATGTGCTATAATAAGTCGGAATTCATGATCAGATGCCATACAGGAGGAGCGTCATGATTTTGTTCCAAAATATGTCGACCGTATCGATCTCCACGGTAATCGCCGTCGGCCTCCTTATCGCTTTCGGCACGGGTAGACAGCCTTTCGCGGCGACATGGGCATTCCTGAAGTCATTGATTATCTCCCGTAAATACCTGCTTTTCTTCATTGCGGTTATGGCCATTATTCTGCTCAACAAAAACGAGCTCCGATTGGAAAACTGGCTCAAAGTTCCGTATGATCTTACTCCCGTTCTAAGCGGGTGGGAAGGTGCTTGGCCTGTATGGCTTCAAACGAATTTTCAATCGGATATCCTGACAGCCTTCTGCGCGATTTTTTATTTGGTCCTTTTTCAAGCCGCGATGATCGCATCGGTCGGAATTTACACCCACAACAAGAACATGAAGCTTTATTACGCCTTATGTATCGCCGTCTTGATGAACTACTTCTTAGCCGTTCCGTTTTACTTATTCGTTCCCGTGAACGAGGTATGGTTCGTCCATCCGCAAGTCAAATTTCTTATGCTCGACGCATTTCCAACCTTCGAGCAGGAATATCGCTCGCTTTCGGGATTGAATAATTGCTTCCCTAGCCTACATACATCAATTTCAGTAACTGTGGCTCTGTTGGCTACCAAATCCGGAATTCGCCGGTGGGCGATCTTCACTTGGGTGAATGCGGCGGTCATCATTTTCTCGATATTCTATATGGGCATACATTGGTTTACCGATATGGCAGCGGGGGTTTCCCTTGCGGTCTTATCCACGACGATCGGACTTAAGATAGGGGCATGGGCAGAGAATTCAGCTCTGGACAGGGTAACCGATCACGCCAAAGCCAAGCTCAAAGCCTCGCGTCCGATTGGTTCTTAAAATGTTGATCCGAACGAAAAAAAGCCTTCCTGCTGCGGACGAAATCCGAGGCGGGAAGGCTTTTTTCATGAACGTTACGTTATTCTCCAGCTTCGCTCTTCTCGTTAGAGCGCGCCGTTACGTTGTTAATGGAAGACCTATCGAACGTTAGCTTTGTCACGTCATTGACCTTGAGCACGATGGTATCGTCCGTAATCTCGGCAATCGTTCCGTGCATGCCTCCTACAGTCGTTACCTTATCGCCTTTCTTCAAGGCGTTCAGCATGGAGCCGCGCTGCTTTTGCTTCTTTTGCTGAGGACGAATCAGCAGGAAATAAAAAATGGCAAACATCAGAATAAAAGGTGCCAGCGTATACAGTAGATTTCCGCCGCCGTTAGCCGTTTCTGCTAACCACATCTGTTTTCCCCCCTCTCTTAAAAACCGCTATCGTTGTGAGCCATTCCGTATTTCTCGAAAAACTGGTCGCGGAAAGTCCCCAGCCTGTCTTCCCGAATCGCATCCCGCACCTGAGCCATGAGATTAACAAGGAAATGCAAGTTATGTATGGTCGTCAAGCGGAGTCCGAACATCTCGTCCGCTTTAATCAGGTGGCGGATATAGGCTCGGGAATAATTCCGGCATGCATAACAGGTACATTCCGGGTCCAGAGGACCGAAATCGCTGGTGTACTTGGCGTTGCGGACGACCATTCGCCCTTGACTAGTCATTAAAGTTCCGTTGCGGGCAATCCGTGTCGGAAGCACGCAATCGAACATGTCCACCCCGCGAATGCTTCCGTCAAGAAGCGCATCCGGTGAGCCGACTCCCATTAAGTATCTGGGCTTGTCGCTAGGCAGCAAATGGATGGTCTCTTCCAACATTTCGTACATGAGATGCTTAGGCTCGCCTACGCTCAGTCCACCCATAGCATACCCCGGAAAATCAAGGGAAGTCAAATCCAAAGCGCTTTGCTTGCGCAAATCCTTGTGCATGCCGCCTTGGACGATACCGAACAGCGCCTGGTCATGCGGACGTCCATGCGCTTGCAGGCATCTTTCGGCCCAACGGCTTGTCCTCTCGGTCGATTGCTTCACGTATTCATATTCCGCGGGGTAAGGCGGGCATTCGTCGAATGCCATGATAATATCGGCTCCGAGCGCATTTTGTACTTGGGTTGCGCTCTCCGGCGTCAGCGAAAGCTTGTCGCCGTTGATGTGCGAACGGAATTCCACTCCCTGCTCGGTGATCTTGCGCATCTCGCTTAACGAGAATACTTGGAATCCGCCGCTATCCGTCAGGATCGGACGATCCCAGTTCATGAACTTGTGCAATCCGCCCGCTTCTTTAACCAGCTCGTGCCCCGGTCGCAGGAACAGGTGATAAGTATTGCTTAGGATGATTTGCGCGTTTAAGGATTTCAGTTCCTCGGGGCTCATCCCCTTGACGGAAGCTTGCGTGCCAACGGGCATGAAGGTAGGCGTATCGATAACGCCGTGCGGCGTGTGAAGCCTGCCGAGCCTTGCGCCTGTTTGGGCGCAGGTTTTGAGTAGTTCGTATTTGACTGCCATTGTCGTGGTCCTCTCAGGTTAACAATCGGAGATCGTCATTCGGAAAAGGGTTGGTACTCCGCCGCTGGTTAAAATCGAGTTGTTTTGAATTTATTGAGCGGTCACAACTCGATTTTAAAGGCGGACGTAAACTCTCCGTACCCACCCTTTTCCTCCTTCCTCCACGATTGTTGAAGTGATTATTTTAAGTAATAAACATCGCATCTCCGAAGCTGAAGAAGCGGTATTGATGGGCGATGGCTTCTTGGTAGGCGTTCAGGACGTTATCGCGTCCGGCGAGGGCGCTTACTAGCATGACTAAAGTGGATTTCGGGAGATGAAAGTTGGTCAACAACGCATTCGCCATAGTGAACTCGTAACCTGGATAGATGAAGATGTTCGTCCATCCGCTGCAGGCTTCGATCGATTGGTCTTGAAATCTCTGCCCAACGGTTTCGAGCGTTCTGGCCGACGTCGTGCCGACGGCGACGATCCTACCGCCGCTTGCCCTGGCTTCGTTAAGCAGCTTTGCGCTTTCCTCGCTGACGGAGTACCACTCCGAATGCATCTCGTGTTCTTCGATCTTGTTGACGGAGACGGGACGGAAAGTGCCCAGTCCTACATGAAGGGTGATAGGACAAAGCTTTACTCCGTTCGCCTGAAGGCGTTCTAAGAACGAATCCGTGAAATGCAACCCGGCCGTAGGAGCGGCTGCCGATCCTTCGTTACGGGAATAGACGGTTTGATATCGCTCCCGGTCGGATAAGCTTTCTTTAATATAAGGAGGAAGCGGCATTTGTCCGAGGCGATCCAGCAACTCATTAAAGATGCCCTTATACTCGAATCGTATCGTCCGCGCTCCCATTTCGCCCTCGTCCTCGACAATAGCGGATAGCAACGGGGAGGCATCCTCCGAGGACCCGAAGTTGAGCCTTGCGCCCGTGTGGACCCTTTTTCCGGGCTTCACTAGCGCTTCCCAACGATCCCCTTCTATTCTTTTCAGAAGCAATAGCTCTACCTTAGCCCCCGTATCCGCCTTAACGCCGAACAGACGCGCCGGGAGTACCCTCGTGTCATTCAACACGAGTGTATCTCCCGGGTTCAGGTAATCGGCCAAATCCGTAAAAGCGCGATGCTCGATTTTCCCATTTCTTCGATCCAACACGAGCAGCCGGGAAGATGTTCTTTCCAGAAGTGGAGTCTGGGCAATCAGAGACTCCGGTAAATCAAAATCATAATCGCTAACGTTCATATTTAGGCATCCTTTTCGATCAGCACGTTCTTGTAATAGTATTTCAGGATGTATTGGTAGTCATACCCCTGCTCGGCAAGCGCTTTGGCACCCCATTGCGACATTCCGACCCCATGCCCGAAGCCTTTGCCCGAGATCACGAATTTCGGCGTGGAGGTAGCCGCGCGCAATTGGCCGTTGCCGTCCATGATATAAAGATTCGGACCCGAAATAGCTTCCGCCTGGCCGTCTCCGCCGATGACATGCAGGGATCCTGTCTGACCGTGAATCTCTCTCTGTTCTTCGCTGCCATTCAAGATCGTGAAGCGGCCCGTTTCCTCGATGTTGATCAAAGTACTTTTTAATCCGTTCAGCGCTCCGCGCAAATTATCTGGAACTCCTACGTTGACGGCGATTCCGTTTGCCTTGATTTCCGTCGCCCGACCGGATGGGCCCGTTTTGGACACCTCTAACGTCAGCAAAGGTCCGGTGATGTCATTTTTCGCGCGTTTATTTATTGAAGCGAGCAGTTGCTCGGGAGTCATCGGTGCCTCGATCCAACTATAATCGGAATACTCGGCTACTTTTCCAAGCTCGACTACCAGCGTTCCGCTGCCGATCCTGGCAATCGGTTCGACCGTCGAGACCACGCGCGGGCTTGAACGGACGGCCGTTCCATCTCCGGTTACCCGAAGAAGCTTCGCCCCGTTCGCATGATCCTGACCGCTGTCTGCCAGCAGATCGGAACGGATATAGCCTGCTTGACCCGAAGGAAGCGCTACGTGATACCAATCCAGACGTCCATTCTGAGGACCTTCGTCTGGACTTGGCACGGCCGAAGCCAGATAAGAATTATCTCCGCCCCAAATTTCGATTTTACTGTCTGCCGTGATGCCTCCGGAATTCGAGCTGAAAACCGCCTTTACGGCTTTGCCGCCCATCGTCAATACTTCTCCGGCGGTCTGGTTTACGCCAGCCGTGGCGTTTGCGTTCTCGTACCCGATTCCGTAATAAGCCTGGCTCAGCGTCGTATCCACGACATGAGCGATTTGATATCCCATCCCTGATGAGAGCGCATAGGATCGAGCCGCGACGGCTTGTGCTTTCTGGGCTTCAATCGGCCATTTCGAGCCGATTTCCGCACCGACGACGGAGTACAGATACTGTTCGAAGTCAACTTCGTTAACGACGGCAAGCGATTGATTCAGCACGCTCATTTCCATGTTGCCGCGGTACGTCCTTTTGCTGCGCTCGATGAGCTGTATGCCTCCCGCTCCTGCAGGCTCCGCCCTTAAAACCGCGCCAGCGCCCGATGGGATAGCATAAAGTGGAACTGGTTTATTAGCGCTTCCGTTATAAGTCATGTCGTTGCGAATCGCAGCGTAGGGCTCGCCCGCGGCAGGAACGCGAACGTTCAATGCACCAGCTGCTGAAGCCGCTTGCTGCACCGCGGCAAGCACGGAAGAATCGGTTTCCTGACCGATCCGGACGACGTAATTCAATGTGCCGTCGATAGGTTTAAGAGCTGGGAAGGCATCTAACCCAGAAGAGTTCCCGATCTGGTCCGCAGTAGCTTTGGCTTCGGCTACGCTAGCATAAGGTCCCGCTTCCACGGCCCACGGTCCCGCGATTCGTGGACTGAGCAAGGTCTGAATTCCCGAAGCGACCCCGGCGTTCGTCCATTTCGTCAATGCGGAGTTCGCTCCGGCGGCGCTCGAATAATTTCCCTCCGTTACTTGATAGACCGTTTTTCCGTTCTTGGACAGCTGCGTGACGAATGCGGCCGAGGAAGAAGCCTGTACCTTCTTGAGCACGGAAATGGCGGCGTTAAGCTCCGCGGTTTCCAGAATGAGCACGCGATAACCATCCATCGCGAATCTAACGCTTTGACCTGCGGGTATGCTTCCGGCCGGCAGGCTGACCTTAGGATCGCGCCACACCAGATTCAAACCTCCCGCTGATTGCAATGTCGCGGCCGAAGTCAGTAATTGATACTTGTTCGCGCCTAAGTTAATAAAAAAAGCGACTCTTATCGTATCCGGCACCTTAACCGCTGCATGGACTATGATTCGGGATGAGCTGGAGACGATTGCGGCAATGAGTACAATAAACAGAAATAGTCGGGAATAAGCGCGCTTAGCATGTGGGGTCATCGAATTCTCCTCCATCAGGTCGGGTAGCTTGATTATCCGTTCAACTCTGGAACGGGAAGCCCTAAATGTCGATAAGCGGCAGCCGTAACAATCCTACCTCTCGGCGTCCTCTGTAAGAACCCGATTTGCATCAGGTACGGCTCGTAGACGTCTTCGATCGTCTGACTCTCTTCTCCGATGGAAGCCGCGATCGTATCTAACCCGACCGGCCTTCCGCCATAATTCTGAATCATGGAGCGAAGCATTTTATGGTCGATGCTATCCAGCCCCATCGGATCCACTTGAATTCTCTCTAACGCATCGTGGGCGACGGCATCCGTAATAATTCCGTCCCCTCTGACTTGCGCGTGATCGCGTACCCGCTTCAATAGCCGGTTCGCGATTCGCGGCGTTCCCCGGGCTCGCCTGGCGATCTCCCTGGAAGCTTCCCCGACCATGCCGACTCCGAAGATCTCCGCGGTACGCGTCACGATGTAGGACAGCTCGTCCTCCGTATAGAACTCCAACCGGCTAACGACTCCGAATCGATCCCTTAGCGGCGCGGACAGTAATCCCGCCCGCGTGGTGGCGCCGATTAACGTGAACTTAGGCAAGTCAAGGCGCACGGAACGGGCGCTCGGTCCTTTGCCGATGATAAAGTCCAAAGCGAAATCTTCCATTGCCGGGTAGAGAACTTCTTCGACGGTCCGATGCAGCCGGTGGATCTCGTCGATGAACAGGACATCGTTCTCTTGCAGGTTCGTAAGAATCGCGGCAAGATCTCCCGGCCGCTCGATAGCCGGACCGCTCGTCGTCCGAATACTAACGCCAAGCTCGTTCGCGATAATATTGGATAACGTCGTTTTCCCCAGTCCGGGAGGGCCGTATAGGAGTACATGATCTAACGGTTCGCGCCGCATCTTGGCTGCTTCTATGTAAATCTTCAGATTATCCTTTACTTGCGCTTGGCCGATATATTCTGCCAAATAACGAGGGCGCAGGCTGTATTCCACCGCTTGGTCTTCCATCATCAAGTGCGCGGTGACGATACGGTCTTCATCCATTATTCCGGCCTCCTTCCCGCTTACCTCTTATCCTTGAAACAATTGCTGCAACGCCTTCTTGATGAGTACATCCGGGGATTCCTCTCCGGTTACGTTATCCTTTAACGCATGCCATGCTTTATCCAGTTCGGCATCCCGATAACCTAGGCCTGTTAATGCTTCGCGCGCCGCTGCCCAAGCCGAGCTGCTATCCGCAATCGCCGGAACCTCATGTTCTACCAGCGATGCGGCTGCCCACCGGCTGTCAATGGCTCCTAACTTGTCCTTCAGGTCTAGTATCATTCGTTGAGCCGTCTTCCTGCCGATTCCCGGCAATTTCGTCAAGTAAGTAATATTTTCTTGCTGAATCGCCGCCACGACCGCTTCAGGCCGTCCGCCCGCAAGCACTCCTAACGCGACTTTGGGGCCGATCCCCGAAACCTCCAGCAATCTGCGAAACAAAGCTTGCTCGTCCCTAGTTGTAAAACCGAACAGGTGAATGGCATCCTCGCGAACATGATGATAGATATACAATTGCACAGGATCTTCGGTACGTGCCAACCCATAAGGATTCGGCGTGAATACCCGGTACCCCACATCGCGAACGTCAAGCACTACGTATTCGCTCTCCAAATGAGCGACTTTTCCCCGCAAATAATCGATCATTAGCGCAACACTCCGTTCATTCGGTCGTTAAGGACAATGGAATGGGCGTGGCAGATCGCCACGGCGAGCGCATCGGCTACATCGTCCGGCTTCGGTATGGCAGACAGCTTAAGCAACATTTTGACCATTTCCTGGACTTGTCTTTTCTCTGCCGCTCCATAACCTACCACGGCTTGCTTAACCTGCATCGGAGTGTATTCCGCGATGGGCAATCCCCGCTGAGCCGCAGCCAACATAAATACTCCGCGGGCCTGTCCGACGCTGAACGCGTTCGTTACGTTCTTGTTGAAGAAAAGCTTCTCGACCGCGACGGTATCGGGCTTATACTGGTCTAGCAAGCTGCAAACGGATTCGTAGATTTGTTTCAACCTCACTTCCTGAGGCGTTCCGGCAGCCGTCTCGATGCAACCGTATTGGACGGGCGTCAATTTATGCCCGTTCTTGTCGATAAAACCGAATCCCATAATCGCTATACCAGGGTCGATTCCTAGCACTCTCATGAAAACGAACCCCCGCTCTACTCTATTACAATACAATTCTTTTAATTATACCAAATGTTACCCCCCATGAGAACAGAAGGAGAACAAATAGGAAATCACAAGCATAAACGGCTGTCGCCGTCCTTGGGATGGCGGCATAGGTTTATGTCGGAGACGATTCAGAAATGAATAGCGTAATTTTATACATTCTGAATCGTCAAATAAGGACGTCCATCCGGACGCCCTTCCTCGCGGATTTATTTTATTTTACTCCCGCACGATTGCTTGAGATCTCATGCTGGCAAATTCGTTGAACGTGGACAATACGCTATTATACTCATCCTTGTCCGACACGCGGATACCCTTCGATAGCTCTCGAACGCGTTCCTCGGTCAAACGGGATTCGAGCATATCCACGTCCAGTTGAAAGAAGGTCCTAATCACCTTCTCCTCCCATGGCGGACCGTCGTACAAGGATAAGTTTCCATCCTTATCCATTCCCATATAAGCGGTTTTACGGCATTGGGGCGATAAGTCGTCGATTGATTCCTCCATCAACAATCTCCCCGCAGAGTCGATACTCGCCCCCCACTCCCGATGGGATCGAAGAAGATCTTCAGCTTCAGACGCCTTGTGAGTACCTAAATGCCGCGTCTCTTCCCCGCACAGATAAGTACGGTGAAGCACAACCTCCATCTGACCCTTACGCTCCTTTAAGATATGGAGCGTTCTATCCCGCGATGACGCTCCTGTCGCCGAGGATGGGTTGTCCCGCCATACGGCGGAGGAATCCATAGGCAAGAAGACCTGCGAAGGATTGGAAGAGACAACCCTATGGGCAAGCCAGGTGCCGACCAACGCGGCTAGAATAAAGAACGCGACGCCCGCGCCAAGCGACCAGACATGTCGGCGTTTTCTCTTTAACGATTTCTTGATTTCCTTAAGGATGCGAAAGCGAGACACCGGAATCCCCTTCTCTGCTTTTTTCTCTATTGTTGCCTGGGAATTCCGGTGATATGCGCTTATTTTACCATTTCATCCATGGAAGGCTTTCCTTGCGCTTCGGCTTGCTTACTCTGACCGACGCGAGTTTAGGCTTCGGCTTTGCTTGCCGCTTCTTCGGGGAGGCGGATTTAATCGTGAGTTCTTCCTCTCCGCTATCCGAACGTTGCTCGTCATTTTCTCTCAACGGTCCAAGCGGCGGCAACGGAGGCAACGGAGGCATCGTCGGAATTGGCGGGATTGCTCCTAACCCTCCATAATAATGATCGGGATGATAACCAACGCCCGCTCCCGGGAAACCCTCGGCTACTGATTTAAAGTCTAAAGGGATATCCCCCATGGGCATGCCATAATAAGGCTTTGCTTGCGTGCCTGGATAACCTCCATAGGCGCTGACCGCTTGTGGAGAGATCGCATAGGGACCTGCGGGATAAGGTCCGGCAGCGTAAGGAGAAACGCCATAGGGAAATCTGTCGGAGGAATAACTCATCTCCGGATAGGTCTCTCCATAATGAGCTGCATTTGCGTTTGCTTCATACGAAGCCGGCCATACCTGCTGTCCTCCGCAAGTTTTGCAGCCTGAAGCAGGCTTGCCGCTGGGCATTAATCCCGGTAAGTTCTCCTGGCCGTTAGGAGGGCTATAGGAATAATCATGATGCCCGTACAAACCGCCCAAGTCACCTCCGATAGTACCGCCTAATGGCGATATGACCGGTTGATGTCCGTAACCGTGGCCATATCCATGGTCATGACCGTGGCCGTATCCATGGTCATGACCGTGGCCGTATCCGTAAGCAGCATTGGACGTTTCTGGACTGACCGTTGGCTGTTGAGAGCCATAACCGTACCCATAACTACTATACGCCGGATCGATTCCGGGCATAGGCTGCTGATGTTGCATTCCGTATTCGTAAGGCATTTCCTTATTTGCCGCAGCCTGAACAGCAGGCATCGGGTATGGCTTGAATAAGTCAGCATGCTCAAGCTTCTCGATGCCGTGGATCGGTTTCTCGGGTATCGGCATGACGAGAGCCGGTGGAACTGGCGGAGCCGGTGGCGGAGGTGCCGGAGTCGGAGCTGGTAGCACGATAGGCGCAACAGGGGGTGGAACTGGCGTTGCCAACGGTTGCACTCCGGTATCTGCCTTAATGCCCGTTCCCGGCTTAATACCCGTGTTGGCTTTGCCGTGCATACCTATACCCTGTACGGAATCCCCTTGCATGTTCCCGACCGGATTCGTCCCGCTCTCCGTTTTCGGAATATTGACCACTTCGCCCGTTAGCAGGGCGTTCGGGTTCTTGAGCTGAGGATTTGCCTTGATCATATCGGCTAGCTGAATTCCCCAAGCCTTGGACAACTTCCACAGAGTATCGCCTTGTTGCACGATATGGTGATGGATGACCTCTAGCGTCGATTTCGTTTGAGACGGGATTTTCACCTTCATGCCCACTTCGATCGCGTCTGGATTGCCGATATCCGGATTTGCCTTAATGATCTCCTCCAGCGGTACATTGTATTTCTTGGCGATCAAATACAGCGTATCCCCTTGCTTAACCATATGGATCTTCACGCCGTTCCCTCCTGATGGATTGACATAGCTCACGAGCGGGCGAATGCCCCCGCGCAATCTTTACATCCTATGCAGGGAATGGGCATTTGACATCCCATAATGATAAAAATCCGGCAGCCCTTGGGCATGCCGGATTTCCGATTCGCTATATGCTTAGAAATGTTAGTTCATTTCGATTCGTAAGGTATGCTTGGGTAAGACCCCAACAAGCGAACCTGGCATCCGATCGCCTCGATTTCGGCAAGGGCAGCGGGCAGAAGAACGGTATCTAACGAAAGCTCGATATCGATATAAAAATAGTAGCTCCCAAGCTTCTTCTTGGTTGGACGCGACTCGATTTTCGAGAGATTAATGCGACGCCAAGCGAATGCGGACAGCACTTGATGAAGCGCTCCCGGGTAGTCCTCCGGAAGCGTGATGAGAATGCTTGTCTTCCGGAGCGGAGCATCCGCTTTCTCGTAGTGCGTGTTCCCCACGAGAAGAAACCGCGTGAAGTTATTGTCATGATCGGTAACGCCCGACTCCAGAACATCCAATTCCATATCGGAAGCGGCTAATCGCGTGCCGAATGCCGCCCAACCTTTGCCTGGATTGTTCTTGACCATCTGAACGGCTTCAGCCGTGCTGCCAAGAGTCTCCAACTCCGCATGCGGAAGCTTGGATCGGACGAATTGCAAGCATTGCGCCATTGCCACGGGGTGGCTCATGACCTTTACGATCTTGCTCGGATCCCAACTGCCGTCATCACCCGCCAGTTCGCTTGCCGAACCGATCAGATTCTGGATCGACGGGAATACCCACTCCGCCCGGATGGGCAAGTCCACTTCATGGACAAGCCAATCGATATGCAGGCTAACGGAGCCGTCTATCGTATTCTCGATCGGAATCACGCTCCAATCCGTACGGCCCTTAGCCGTCGATTGGAAAACGTCGGCGATCATCTTGCAATAGACGAATTCCACGTCTTCGTTGCGAAAAAAATAGCGTATCGCTTCGTCGGAAACCGTACCTTGAGGCAACAGAGCTACGGATTTGCGTTTAGTCATGCGCCTACCTCCACTTTCGCATTGCTCAGGATTTGATGAGGTTCCAAGTTAAACTCGGGATCGTTCTCCCCCACCAGCTGAACCTGCGGTCCTTGCAAGCATGGCGTAAGCCATCGGGTCGTAACGGCGACCCCTTCGCTGGCCATAACCTCCTCTACGAAAGCGACCAATTTTTCGTTGTTAGAATCCCCGGACCTAGCAAGCAGCAATATGGTTGGTCCCGCGCCGGAGAGCACCGCTCCAAGAGCTCCATGCTCAGTCGCTTCCAGCAGAATCTTCTCCATGCCCGGAATCAGCGCGGCACGGTAAGGCTGGTGAAGGCGGTCCCTCATCGCATGAGCCAATAAATCCAGTCGTCCGGAAGCTAGCGCCGCGGTTAGCAAGGAGCTATGCGTGACGTTGAATACCGCGTCTTCCATCGAGATGCGGTCCGGAAGTACGTTCCGGGCCTTCTTCGTGGACAGCTCGAACTCCGGAATAGCAACCAATACGTCCATCCCGGATGGCGGCTCTATACGAACGTATTCCGCCCTAGCGCCATCCCAAGCTGCCGCGATAATTCCTCCGTATAAAGACGCTCCAACATTATCCGGATGCTTCTCCAATGCCGTTGCCATTTGGAACAGCTCATCCTCGGTTAGTGCGTTACCAATCATGGAATTAGCCGCTACGAGCGCTCCTACGATTGCCGAAGCGCTGCTCCCCAATCCCCTCGTAAGCGGGATATCGCTTCTAATGCCGATCTCAAGCTCGGGAATCCGGACTCCCGCTTTTTCGAATACGGCCTGAGCTACGACATATACCAAGTTGGTTTTATCTTGGGAAATGCCTTCCAGATTGTCGCCAACGAGAATAATCCGGGTCGATTCCGCGGGCGTCATGCTGATCCAGGAATACAGCGACAAAGCCATACCTAGAGAATCGAAACCCGGACCGAGATTTGCCGTGCTTGCGGGTACCTTAACGACTACGCGTCCGGTCGCTTCCTTAGCCTCTTTTCCAAAATGCATAACAAAGCTCCTTTAATCCGTTAATCAATATTCACAAATGAAGAAGGATAAATTCAGCCTTCTACGCGGTACACGCTTTTGATTTTACGAACGGCGGATAAGCTTTCGAAGTCGTTCAGAACGTTGTTCATCGCCGCTTTGCTGGCATCGTGCGTGATAATGATGATTTCCGTGCTTGACATATTCGGCGTAGAAGGCTGCATAACGGACTCGATGCTGACATCGCGATTGGAGAACACTTGGGCGATTTGCGCCAGTACGCCCGCACGATCTTCCACGTGCAGCAACAGAAAGAACTTCGAAGCGATTTGCTCGTCCGTCTTCAACTTTACGACATTGTAAGATAGCTGGGCTTGGCGGCCGTTCACCCCAAGCTTCATATTCTTGACTACCGCAACCAGATCCGCGACGACGGAAGTCGCCGTTGGCATCTCGCCTGCGCCCGCTCCGTAGAACATCGTTTCTCCAACGGCTTCGCCATGCACGTATACCGCGTTGAACACGCCGTTTACGGATGCAATCGGATGGCTTTGCTTGATCATAGTCGGCTGAACGCTTACGCTGATGTAGTCATCTTGTCGCTCGGCGATACCCAGAAGCTTCACGGCATAACCAAGATGTTTGGCATACTGAATATCTTCTTGAGTGACGCTGCTGATCCCCTTAGTGCTCACGTTGTCCAGGGAGACGTTACTCCTGAATCCCAGCGTAGATAGAATCGTCATTTTACGAGCCGCGTCAAGCCCTTCCACGTCCGATGTCGGATCGGCTTCCGCATAACCGAGCTCTTGCGCTTCCTTTAGGACGTCCGAGTAAGCCGCTCCTTCTTGGCTCATTTTGGTCAAGATATAGTTGGTGGTCCCGTTGACGATCCCCATGATCTTCGTGATCCGATCGGAAGAGAAACCTTCGATAAGCGTACGAATGATCGGAATTCCTCCTGCCACGCTCGCTTCGTATAACACGTCGCAACCTTTGGCGCGGGCTTTTTCGAGAATCTCCGGTCCGTGCAGTGCCATTAGATCCTTATTGGCCGTTACGACATGTTTGCCCCGCTCCAGCGCCTCCAGAATGTATTCCTTCGTTTGTGCGATGCCGCCCATTACTTCAACGATGACGTCGATATCCGGGTTGCGCACGACTTCCCATGGATCTTCCGTAAGCTTGGAACCCTCAACCGGTATATTACGCCCTTTGGCGCGATCTTTAACTAATATTTGGGAAATCATAATGGGAGAACCCACTTGATTGGACAAATCCTCTTGATGGCCTTCAACGATTCTTACGACGCCCGTACCGACTGTACCTAATCCTAGCAATCCTACTTTTATTGGCTTCATCATTATTCCTCCGCTTCCAGCTGTCCTGTCCCAATGCTTTCAAAATGGATTTCAACTGCGCCCGACTACGGTTGTGCGTTTAACGCCATCCAATGAACGAAGCTTCTCCAGAAGCTCCGGTAGAGCCCCGTTAATGACCGACGTATCGATGGAAACGACGACGTTTGCCATTCCTTGAAGCGGTATGGACTGAGAGATCGTCAGTACATTTCCCTCGCTTGCCGCCAGCAAACCAAGCACCTTCGACAATACGCCCGAGCGGTGCTCCAAGTCCATCGATAACGTGGCGATGGATTCCCGCGAAGCTTGCTCAAGGGAATAGACGCCGTCTTTATATTTATAATACGCGCTCCGGCTTAGGCCCACTCGTTCTGCGGCTTCATGAATCGTTCCCGCTTCGCCCCTCCGCAATAGCTCCTTCGCTTGCTCCGTCTTAAGTATGCCTTCCGGCAGCAAATCCTCGCGGACGACATAATAACGCTCCGTCATTTTGCGTCCTCCCAGGAAAGACGAGTGTTTGTGTATAGTGGACATTATATCGAATTGGAAGTCAAGCGGCAATAGGTAAATGTTAATATCGAAAAAACCAGTCCCTTGGTAAAAGGAGACTGGTTTTTGTCGGGCCGATTATTTGTCGTCGTACAAGTAATCGTCGGAGCCGCCTTCGAAAAACTCGAATTCGAATTTACCGATGCGGATAGGGCTCCCGTCCTTTGCCCCGCGCTTACGAAGCGCTTCGTCGATTCCTGCCCCGCGCAATATCCGTCCGAACCGAACTACCGCTTCGTAGGAATTGAATTGAGTCTTCCTCATTAATCTTTCGATATTTTCACTCTCGATAACGAAGGTCTCGTTGTCCCTTGTGATCGTGAAATCCAAATCGCCCTTGGATTCGTAACGATAGACGACGCCTTCCTCCGCCTTGGCTTGCTTCTCGATCTCTTCGATCTCCGAGGGCTCGGGAAGCGAGTCGAGCAGGTCTGCCACCCGATAAAGCAGTTCCTTGATGCCCTCTCTCGTTAGCGAGGATATCGGCATGATCAGGATGTCCGGAGCGATTTCGCCGACGTTCTTACGGAATTCCGCAAGATTCTCTTCCGAATCCGGCATATCCATTTTATTGGCCGCTACAATCTGCGGACGATCGGCCAGCTTGATGTTATATAGTTTGAGCTCGTCGTTGATTTTCACCCAGTCCTCGAAAGGATCGCGTCCTTCCATGCCCGACATGTCTACGACGTGAACGATAATCCGCGTGCGTTCTACATGCCTGAGAAACTCGTGTCCAAGACCGACGCCCGTATGGGCGCCTTCGATCAAACCCGGTAAATCGGCCATGACGAAGCTTCGCTCGTCACCCAAGTCCACGACGCCTAAGTTAGGCGTGATCGTCGTGAAGTGATACGCGCCGATCTTCGGTTGGGCACCGGATACGACCGACAGCAAGGTTGATTTCCCGACGCTCGGGAATCCGACCAAGCCAACATCGGCCATAACTTTAAGCTCTAGGGTTACCCAACGAGCCTGACCCTCTTCGCCGTTCTCGGCAATGGCGGGCGCGGTATTCACGGAGCTCTTGAATCGAATGTTGCCTCTACCGCCTCGGCCGCCCTTGGCAATGACGACCTGTTGGTCGTGACGGGTCAAATCGGCGATCTTCTCGCCCGTATCGTCATCCACGACGACCGTTCCGGGCGGTACGCGAACGATCATATGCTCCGCATTGGCGCCATGTTGGGACTTATTGCGTCCCTTCTCGCCCCTATCCGCTTTGAAATGCTTCTGATACCGGAAATCCATCAGCGTACGCAAGCCTTCGTCCACGCGAAAGATTACGTTACCGCCGTTACCGCCGTCTCCGCCGGCAGGCCCGCCCTCCGGTACGTATAACTCCCTGCGGAAGGAAACGAGTCCGTCTCCGCCATCTCCGCCTTTAACATAAATCTTCGCTTTATCCACAAACATGATGAAATCACTCCGTTATGCCGGCAGAGGGAAATGGATGACCATTGTCCGCGCATGATGCGATTTCTCTTCCGGCTCTTCTCCCTGATCTACTTGCCCAATTCCATGTATACACTGTTCTAATTCCGCGATCACGCTGTCGGCAGCGGCCAGCTCGCCTTCATATGACATGATGATCTTAAGAGATCCGTCGTTATGAAATAAGCTAAGCCTTAATACATTCTCTCCGGACAGCGGACTTACCGCCCGAAACCGGATCACGTTCACCAATCCGATGACAGCCTTAGACAGAGCCTCGGTCTCGTAGGGGAGCCGATCTAGATGAAGGCCGTCCTGAATTTCTACGTCCAAACGTATCGTGTCGCATACGGCGCGAAACGACAACAGGAATGTGGCAAGCTCCGGTATACCGATCTGCGACACCTTGCTATCGTGCTCCATGCGCGCTCTTATTCTATCCACAACATCGACTGCTTTATCAATCTTCTTGAGCCGTAGATATCCGTAGAGGATTTGCAAATCGTTCATCCAGTCGTGCCGGTGATGGCTTAACGTTCGAATGGCCGATACTTGTGCGTGCGTAAGTAATCTTCCGCTATGTTCCCTGTGCTTGCGCCTCTCCAGCAGGACGATCGTTGCTCCGACCGTGAACGTCCAAAGGACGAAAACGATTAACGGCCACCACGATTCGCGCCATATCAATACCGCGGCAGCAGGCAGGGTTAACGATAACAAAGCTACAAGTCCCCACAGTGTCCATTTCCTCAACATCATGTGACTTCCCCGTCCCGTTTTCGTTGTTCCATACTTTCCCAAGCGGAAACCGCCTGTCCACTATATAGTATAACATGGCGACGGCAGCTTAACCATGAACGGCTTCGATCAAGTAAAAACGACTTCGCCGTCCTTTGGACAGAGAATGTCGTTTTTATCGAGGTGATTCAGAAAAGTATAGCAAATTTTATACTTTCTGAATCACCATGCAAAAACCCCGACCAACTTTCATTGGCCGGGGTTCTGGATGCCGTATTAAACTTCAAGAGCGGCAGCTACAGGAGCTTTCGCTACTGGATAAACGCTTACTTTCTTGCGATCGCGTCCCCAACGTTCGAACTTAACTACGCCTGGCACTAATGCGAAGAGCGTATCGTCTTTGCCGATTCCAACGTTGGTGCCTGGATGAATCTTAGTGCCGCGTTGGCGGAACAAGATGCTGCCAGCTGTTACGACTTGGCCGTCAGCTCTCTTAGCGCCTAGACGCTTGGAGTGGCTGTCCCGTCCGTTCCTCGTCGATCCAACCCCTTTTTTCGAGGCGAATAACTGAAGATCTAACTTCAACATGGTGTCAACCTCCTTTTTTTTCAAAGGTTTCTTTTATTTTCACGTACTTGCCGTAAGATTCCACAATGGACTCGAGTGCGGCGATCATTCCCTCCAGCAAGAGCTGGACTTGATCGTTCCGCATGGGATCCGTGCTTTGCGGTGTTTCCGCCTGGAGCAAGCCAGATTCCGATATCGCCCGAGGCGCAAGCCCCGTCAATTTCTCGATCGCGTTAACCGCTCCTATCGTTACCGCCGATACGCCGGCGCAGACGATGTCTTTGCCAGGATCGTTGTAAAACGCATGTCCCGTTACGGTAAAACTTATAATAGCCTTCTCAACGTTGCGCACGATCGTTATTGTGATCATCTCGGCGGCCTCGCTTATGCCAAAATGTTCTCGATCGTCACTTTCGTGTACGGTTGACGATGGCCTTGCTTGCGCTTGTAGTTTTTCTTTGGCTTGTACTTGAAGACGATAATTTTCTCGCCTTTCACGTGTTGCTCAACTTTGCCCGTTACTGACGCGCCGGACAAGATTGGGGATCCTGTCGTCAAGCTGCCGTCCTTGGAAACGGCCAATACGCGGTCAAACGTAATGTTTTCTCCTGCGTTAGCGGCAAGCTTTTCAATGAAAATCACGTCGCCTGCTTGAACTTTGTACTGTTTACCGCCGGTTTCAATAATCGCGTACATCTGGTGCACCTCCTCATGTCTAAGACTCGCCTCATAGGGTGCCGGTTGTCGCAGCGTAAATCAGCCAGGACAGCGCCGGTCTTGTCGACCCGGTGGAGAGCGGTTGTAGCCTGCAAAATCTTCAGATTGCACGCACTATGGGATTATATCATATTCGGATCGGGAATACAATATTTTTTTAAGAAAAAAGCCTATCTTATATAGATCTTGCCCTTGCCTTTACAGGAGGCGCATGTTTCGTAGAAGTAATTCATCGCGTTCTCGCGCGCCTTCTTGCGGGTCATCTCCATCAAGCCCAATCGGGTCCAGCCCACGACTTGGCATTTGGTGCGATCCCGTTTGATCCTCGTCTCCAAGAGCTGAACGATTTGATGTCGATGCTCATCCGTCTCCATATCGATAAAATCAACGATGATAATTCCTCCGACATCGCGCAGCCTGAGCAGCCGGGCGACTTCATCCGCGGCTTCCTTATTGGTCTGGAATACCGTCTCCTCCAAGTCGATGGAACCGGTAAACTTCCCGGTGTTGACGTCTATGACCGTCAATGCTTCCGTCTGCTCCCAGACGAGGTAACCGCCGCTAGGCAGCCATATTCTCGAGTGAAATGCCTTGTCCAGCTGCTCCTTGATACCGTAATGATCGAATAAGGGCTTGGTCTCGGTGTACAGCCGAACCTTCTCCTCCAACGCGGGCGCCGTCTGCCGCAAATAGGTTTTAGCTTCTTGAAAGCTAATATCGTCATCGATAATCAATTGCTCCGTATCGGGAGTAATGACATCTCGTACCATTCGCTCCACTAGGCCGGAATCCCGATGCAGTTCCGATGGCGCAACCGAAAGTTCGCTTCTTCCGAGGATATTCTGCCATGCCAGACGCAACGTATTGAAATCCTCTTCAAGCGCCTCCCGGCTTTCCCCTTCGGCGTTCGTTCGAAGAATGACGCCTTCCCCTTCCATGCGCATCGCTTCCGCCAAGGTCTTCAACCGAATTCGCTCCAACTCCGATTCGATTTTCTTGGATATTCCGATATAATCCGCATGGGGCATGTAAACGAGCCACCTGCCGGGTATGGAGTAATGGGTGGTCACCCTGGCCCCTTTTCCTCCGAGCGCCTCCTTCATGATCTGCACAAGCAGCTCGTCTCCCGGTTTCAACAGGTCGGTTATCGCAGGCTTCACCTTAGGCTGTTTGTCCAGATGGGGGTGCAAGGCATCGTCCACGTACAGAAACGCATTCTTTGACAGTCCGATATCGACAAAGGCGGCTTGCATGCCCGGTAGAACGTTCACGACTTGCCCCTTGTAGAGATTGCCGATCAGCGATGTTCCTTCCGTCCGTTCGACGCTGAACTCCGTTAGCCTCCCGTCTTCCATAAGTGCCGACTGGGTAACATTTTGCGAACAATGGATAAACAGCTGCTTCATGCAAACCTCCCGCAAGGTGCTATTTTCTCCATTTTACATGAAAAACCGAATGTCCGCATTCCCCGATGTCAATCTGCCAAGAAATCCGTCGATTATCGCCTGTTCCGGGACAACCTTCGTGATCTTGCCTCGCTTCATGACATAGACCAAATGATACTGCTCCTTCATGAATAACTTAATGATGTGCGATAATGGCCGGTCCACCGCGATGACGATGGGCTGGGACAGCTTGCCACGATCTATATGCTTCTCCGATCGCTCGCTTCGATGAACTAGAAATCGCAAGAATACGAACGGAACGTTGCGAAAATACGTCCAGTTCGAAACGCACAAAAAAACGCCGACCGTCAGGAGATTCAAATGAAGCAAACCGCCATGCGATAGAGGATATAAAGATGCCGCCGCGATCAATCCGCTGAAGGCCAAGCTGATCTTCGCGCTCCACATCAGCGTCCGATGAAAAGGAATCTGAAGGCTTATCCAGGCTTGGAGCATTCGGCCGCCGTCGAGCGGAAGAACGGGCAATAAATTAAAAAGGCCGATCAGCACGTTGGCACGTACGAAATCGTCCGACCATCCCTTATCGATCCAGCCGAGATATCCTAAGAAATAACCGATCGCGGCCAGAATCGCGTTCTGGGCCGGCCCGGCAATCGCTACCCATACTTCCTCTCTCACGGGCAGCGTTCCTGCCTCCTCCACCTCAAGGACTCCTCCGAAAGGCAGGAGCTTAACCTCTTTTACCGACCATCCGAAACGAAGCGCGGTTGCCAGATGGCCAAGTTCATGCCATAACACGATGACGAATAAAGTAACGATATCCGTGAACCGGCCTGTCGCGATCGACGCTATCATTACAAGCACGAATAACGGATGCAAACGAAACTCGATTCCTTGCCATCTAATCAAAAGCGACCACATCCGCGGGATTCAGCGATTTTCCGTTCTGTTGGACGGCAAAATAAAGTACTCCGTCGCTCTGTCCGTCTACCGTTGCGCCGAGCTGACCGATTTGCTGCCCCGTCTCTACCCAGTCATTGGGTTTTACAGATGATTTCTCCAAATGACCGTATACGGTTAGGATATGGTTCTGATGCTGGACCAAAATTGTAATTCCGCCATCTTGATCTTTAGTTACCTGCTGTACCAGTCCCGTATAAATCGCGTAAACGTCGCTTCCGCCGGAAGCAGCCACCTTAACGCCAGCTCCATTCTCGGCATAATTTTGGACTAGCGTTCCTTGGACCGGTATCGCGGTATCCGAGGGATTTAGCAAGGCGGACACTTCCCGGGTATCCGGCTCATCTTTATAAAAAGGAAAAAAAGAGGGTGATCCCCCGAAGGTTTCGCCATACCAAGCTTCGATCGCTTGGAAATCCATATCGCGCGTAACCGAAGATACCATCCAACTGCGGGCTTCCGTACTCCCTGGCATTTCCAGCTTGAACCAGCCCCATATTCCCGCGAAAGCTATCGCGGATATCGCGAGCCGTAACGTAAAGCCTTGAAACAGCTTGTTCCAATCAAAACCAGGTCTATAGCTATCCAATCGCGCAGTCGAAGAAGGAGGGATTCCTTTCAACCCCTGCCAACCCGCGACTTGTCCGGACTTCAACCGCTTCTCGCGCTCTCTCCACCAAAGCTCTGGATCCAAGCCGCCGGCATATGCTTCCACTGCAGGGTATTGAGTAGTCGTGTCGAAGCGCGCCGCCTCCCCGGTCACTTGCCCCTTTCGAGGTGTCGTTTCAGCGGTTGTTTCCATTAGTTTGTTTTGTCCTAAAGTCGGCTCCGGATTCATATTCTTAGCCTCTTCCATCGCGTGCTGTCCGATCAGCTGCTCGATGCGCTCACGCCTGCGCTCACGAACGTTATCCCGTATTTGCATCGCAAGCCCTCCTTGTCCGCTTTCTCTATTACCTTATGGCGGACAAGCGGCGATTAGACCTTTGGTAAGAACCACAGCCGGGTTTGACCCCAACAAAAAAGAACAGGCAATTGAACCTGTTCTTCTCGCCTTTCCTACTCCCCTACCAAAACACTTATTCGCGAATATTGAAGGAGGCTAGGGTAAAAAGGTACCTCCTGTAAGAGTTTACGTCCGCCTCTTGGAGCCCATTGCCACCCTTAAATCTCATCAAGGCAATGGGCGGAGAGCAAGCGGCTGGAAGGAGGTACCTTTGTCCCAAGTCCCATATATTCGCAATCAAGCGTCCATTTGGTACTTCTCCTGATGCCCCCGAATACTAAAAATCAATCCGATCGACATCATGTTAAGCAACAATGAAGTACCTCCATAGCTAATGAACGGCAGGGTAATACCCGTAATCGGCATAATTCCGATCATCATCCCGATATTCTGGAAGATCTGGAACACCATCATGGACGCGATCCCGATAATGATAAACGAGCCTCGCAGGTCATAACATTGATAAGCGATCAAGATCATTCGGTAAATAAATAGGAAATACAGAAGCAGCAGCACGGCCGCGCCCTGAAAACCGAACTCCTCGCCGATAACGACGAAGATGGAATCCGAATAGGTGTACGGAATGAATCTACGATTTTTGGAATCGCCTTGCAAGTAGCCGTCTCCTGCAAGCCCGCCCGAGCCGATGGCGATCATAGCGTTCTCGGATTGCCTGCGGTCATCCGCCGACGCTTCCTCCGGATGAATGTACGTGTTAATCCGCTCGTACCAGTGAACCTTATCGTGTTTATCCAAATAATCTTGGATTTCCGTGTTGTACGTATTGAACAACGTAACGAAAAGCATCAGCCCGCCCACGACGACAGCAAGACCGATCAGGACATACGTATAGCGAACGTTTCCAATCCAGAGCATTCCAAGGACGATAAAAATATATATGATCGCATTCCCCAGATCGGGCTGGATCATAACCAATACAAAGGGCACGAAAGCAATAAAGGCAACGATCATCACGTCGCTGCGCATTCGGAGCGGGTCGCCTTGCCTTCTTCCCAGCAACGCCGCTATCGCAATGATCAGAAAAAGCTTTATCATCTCCGCCGGTTGGAAGGAAAATAAACCCAGATTAAACCAGCCTCGCGCTCCGTTCGTTTCTCCCGCCAGGAAATAAACCAACACGAGCAAGATCAAACCAATGGCATACCATACATACCAGACTTTTAATATCAGACGGTAATCCACGATCGTTCCCAGAATGACGACGAAGAATCCGAGTCCATAGAAGATCAGCGTCTTTATGTCGTTATCCGGATACAAGGGATTATTATACGTCGCGCTGCGTACCAGAATCGTGCTTATCCCCATAAACATCACGAGGATAATCATCATCATCCAATCCATTTTCTTCAATCGGTTTAGCAAGCTCCGATCATCCCATTCCCAGAAACTTCTTTACTTTGCGAAACATTCCAGCTTTCTCTTCCAATTGCGACAGAGGTACCGTCTCTCCCAAGATGCGCCTAGCAATGTTGCGGTAGGCTATAGCCGCCCGAGAATTCACGTTCATTACCGTCGGCTCGCCTGAATTCGCCGCTTTGATCACAAACTCGTCGTCCGGAACGATTCCGATCAAATCTATGGCAAGCACTTGGCAGATGTCTTCGATCTCAAGCATGTCTCCGCTTCTCATCATGTTCGGACGAATACGGTTAATGATCAGCTTGGGAGAGGGGAAATTGCTCTTCTCGAGCAACCCGATTACGCGATCCGCGTCACGAACCGCGGCATTCTCCGGCGTGGTGACTACGATAGCTTGAGAAGCGCCGGCAATCGCATTGCGGAATCCTTGCTCGATCCCGGCAGGACAATCGATAATGATATAATCGAAGTCCGGCTTTAAGCTTTCGATAATCTGACGTACCTGATCCGGAGAAATATCGTTCTTATCCTTCGTCTGGGCGGCCGGAAGCATATACAGCTCGTCGAAGCGTTTATCCTTTATGAGTGCTTGGTTAACCCTGCAGCGTCCTTCGGCAACGTCGATAAGATCATAGACGATCCGATTCTCCAGCCCCATTACGACATCGAGGTTACGCAAGCCGATGTCGGTATCTACCATGCATACTTTTTTCCCCATAATCGCCAAAGCCGTTCCTAAATTAGCCGACGTCGTCGTTTTACCGACTCCGCCCTTACCCGAGGTGACAACGATCGCTTCTCCCATGCTTCTACACTCCTTTGAACTGCATGACTTCCTTGCGTTGACGGCTTAGGCTCGTCATTTTGTCGATAGCCATCGTACCTTCTCGTAGAAACGCATACTCCATCCACGGCTCCGCGGATGTCCATTCATCGGGCGGACGGCTAATGACATCCGCGATGCGAAGCTGGGTCGGTTTCATTAAGGAAGCCGCGATAATCGCCTGTTCGTCGCCCTCCACCCCAGCATGAACGGTCCCTCTCAGCGCGCCTAATACATACACGTCTCCCGTGCACTTAATCGTGCCTCCGGGATTGACGTCCCCGAGCAGCAGCAGGTGGCCGCTATATTCCACCGTCTGGCCTGATCGGATAATGCCGGACATCGTATGTAAACTAGGAATAATCTTAAGATTCGGATCAACTTCGAGCGGATCGCTTTCAATAGATTGAATAAGCAAGTTGCCTTGTCTGCGAAGGATGGAACGAATTCGTTCCTTGTCCTCTTCTTCCAATTGCCTGGAGCCTAGCTTAATGAAAATATGAACGATGGGGCCGGTGAACTGTTGAACGTGCTTGTCCAGCTTCGCATTCAGTTCGTCTAAGAGAGCGACGAAGTCGCATTGGTCGTCGAGAAGAAAAACAAGGCCTTCCTTGATTCCTTTGATCGTAACGTTTGATTTGCCGGTCACTGTTGTCCGCTCCTCCCTACGGTATTTGAAATTCGGCTTGGGGAAGCCGAATTCCTGCCTGTCGAGCATAAACGGTGCCATCCTTTAACGGCAATCGACATTTATGCCGGGTTAAACCCGAATCATTCCGGACTGTCATCTCCGGAGGAATGCGAAGGCTTAACCAGGAAGCGGCGAACTGGAACATACAAAAGGAGTGCGATAAAAAGCTGAAGTATTGCCGTCGGAGCCACCTGCCAGTAGAACACCTGAGCGAATTGCAAATCGGTTAGCCGGAATAACTTGTAGATGAAGTAGATGATAGAATCTAGCATTAATCCGCCGATGAGCACGATCCATACGAAGAAGCCGATCGTGAAGCTTTTACGCTCCGCCGTTAATCCGGCCAAATATCCGATGAGTCCCATTCCGAATCCGTATGGACCGATTAAGTGCCCGTATGCCAATAAGTCCTGCAGCAATCCTAGACCGAGACCAATAAGAAAAGCGGTATGACGTCCGGCAAACCCGGCAACGAATAAAGTCATGATAAAGCATAAGTGCGGGAGTAACCGATCGCTCCATCCGGGAGGCACAAGCCAAGGAATAACCGAATTCTCAATGACCAGAAGCGTTAGCGCACACAGGATCACCCAGTTGATACGCATTTTCACGGCTCTTCCACCTCTGGAACGACAACGATGAACACTTCTCTCAGATGGTCGAACTTGGCCGCAGGTTCAATAATAGCCGTATAAGTCAATCCGAAATCGCCAACTTGGCTGCTCTTTACGGTGCCGACTATGATTCCTTTGGGGAACAAGCTCCCCAAACCGGACGTAATTACCTTGTCACCGACATCGGGCTTGTCGCGCTCATCGATTTTGGTCATTTGCAGGGTACCGGTCTCATCGTCATATTCTATGATTCCGAAAGAATCGGGCTTCCCCAAGAAAGTTGCCGAAACGGGAGTCCCCCTGGAAGAGTTAGGATCCAAGTCCGTAACCAAGGTAACGGTAGATGTAAAGTTCTTCACCTTGCTGACGAGCCCGACCAATCCGTCCACGGACCTGACTGCCATCTGGGGCTTAACGCCGTCTCGGGATCCAAGGTTGATCGTAATGGTTTTCTCATAAGGATTAGAAGTGCTTCCGACGACTTGAGCGATCAGGTAACGATAATTGTCCATGTTCTTCTGATGCTCGGTAAAATTCAGTTCCTCTTGAAGCCGCTTATTATCGGCTTCCAGTAAATTAAACTTGATCTGATCCTGCGTGTATTGGGCAACGGTTTGACGAAGCTGTTCATTTTCCTTATACACGTCGGAAAGCCGGTCGAGGTCGCGGAAAAAATCCGCGACCGCTCCGACCGGCCGGTACAAAGCTCCTTGCACAGTCCCAAAGGCATCGTTAATGAATTTCTCGGGCCAAGTCAAGCGAGTCCGGCCTAAGGTGAATCCCATGAGGGCTATGAATAAAATAAGCCCGATCATGAGAATGAACAACCGTTTGTTGCGCATTAATCGAAAAATCCCGCTCACCTGCTTTCCCGCCCTGTAATCATTGATTCAGATTAGGATCGACAAATCTAATCCTTGCTGAATCGTTATAAAATTAGCGGCTGGATCGGGAAGCTCCGCCTTTGGACTTAAAGAGGTGAATGTTCTCGAGCGCCCTCCCCGTCCCGATCGCAACGCAATCCAGCGGGTTCTCGGCAACCAGTACGGGCATTCCCGTCTCTCGAGTAAGCATCTTGTCCAGATTGCGAAGCAGCGCGCCTCCGCCCGTTAATACGATACCGCGATCCATAATATCCGCCGATAGCTCGGGAGGACATTTCTCCAACGTCACCTTGACGGCATCGATAATCGAATTAACGGTATCGGACAGCGCTTCGGTAATTTCATCGGAAGTAATCGCCAGCGTTTTAGGCAGACCCGAGACGAGGTCGCGGCCGCGAATCTCGATGGATTCCACTTTATCAAGCGGCGTGGCCGAGCCGATCTCCATCTTGAGCTGTTCGGAAGTTCTCTCGCCGATCATCAGGTTGTACAAGCGTTTTATGTACGCGATGATCGCGTCATCCATCTCATCTCCCGCTATGCGGATCGATTTGCTCGTCACGATTCCTCCGAGCGAGATGACCGCTACTTCCGTCGTTCCGCCACCAATGTCGACGACCATGCTTCCGGTCGGCTCCCATACCGGCAAGTCAGCTCCAATAGCGGCTGCGAATGGCTCTTCTATAATATAAGCCTCGCGAGCTCCTGCTTGCTTCGTCGCATCCTCGACCGCGCGCTTTTCTACCGCCGTGATACCGGAAGGGACGCACACCATCACATTCGGATGACGAGGAAACATCGTCCGAGGCTTCTGGGCTTGACGGATGAAATACTTGATCATCGTGGCCGTCGTCTCGAAGTCCGCGATAACGCCGTCTTTCATGGGACGAATAGCAATGATATTTCCCGGCGTACGGCCTATCATTTTTTTCGCATCAGAGCCAACGGCCTCGATTTTCTTTGTATCGGTACGAAGGGCAACCACCGACGGCTCCCTAACGACGATTCCTCTTCCTTTGACATATACCAACGTGTTAGCCGTTCCTAGATCGATGCCTAAATCTCTTGTAAATCCTCCTAGCATTCCGCTACCTCCTGCTTCGACCGCGACTGTTTTGTTGACGCCGTAAACGACGTACCAATCGTCGGGACAATCCATATTATTATATTACAAGCAACCCATCTCCTTCAAACTAATAAAGCGATTGTCACCTATTACCAAATGATCCAACAGCTCGATTCCGATCAATTGTCCGGCCTCTCCAAGTCTCTTGGTCAGCTGGATATCTTCCGGACTGGGCGTCGGATCGCCGCTGGGGTGATTGTGCGCGCACAAAATAGATGCGCTGCTCCGCCTTATTGCCGCTTTGAACACTTCCCTGGGATGCACGATAGAAGCGTTTAAGCTGCCGATAGACAATGTTTGACGACCGATAACCTGATTCTTGGTATTGAGGAATAAGCAAACGAAGTGCTCCTCCCGATGATGCCTGAGCTCTTCCATCAGAAGATCCGCCGCGTCCTGCGGGCAAGTAATTTTCACCGTCTCGGGCAATTTAGAACGGGCAACCCTGCGCCCGAGTTCAATGGAAGCTTGCAACTGCAGCGCCTTCGCGGGACCGATCCCATGAATGTGCGTCAATTCCTCCCACTTGCTCTCGGCCAGTCTGCTTAGGCCTCCGCATTCATTGAGAATACGTTGCGCAAGGTGGATGGCAGACTCGTTCGTTGAACCTGTTCGCAGCAGGATAGCCAGCAGTTCCGCATGGCTTAGCGCCTCGGCTCCGTGCTGCTGCATGCGCTCCCGCGGACGTTCCTGGGAAGGGATTTCGCGTAATCGGAAGGATCGTTGCTCCAATGATAGAACCTGCCTTCAAATGCCGCGTCGGCCGCGGGAATGGCTTGATCGTTCAGGGTATCTTAATATCGAATTGCTCCAGCTGGACTGCAAGCAGAGAAACCGGCAAACCGACGACATTGAAGTAACAGCCTTCGATAGACTCGATCAGCAATGAACCGATTTCCTGAATACCGTAAGCGCCGGCCTTGTCCATCGGCTCGCCGGTATCGACGTAACGGGAGATCTGCTCCGCCGATAGACTTCTCATCCTCACCTTAGTTACCCGATGGGAGGTAACCGTCTTCGCGTCCGATATCCGCACGCAGGTGACTCCGGTAAATACCTCGTGAGTGTTGCCGGATAACTGTTCCAGCATCAGCCGGGCTTCATGCTCATCTCTAGGCTTTCCCATCACTTTTCCATTCAACACGACAATGGTATCGCTGCCTACGATAATAGACGATACATCCGCCGGATTAGTTAGCTTTTCCTTAACGGCGAGCGCCTTGCGCAAGGACAGCCCCTCCACGATTTGCGAGGGAGTCCAATCTTCCGGCGTGTCTTCCTCGACGTGGCTCGGCAATATTCGGATGGGAAGGCCCAACAGGGCGATGAGTTCTTGCCTGCGGGGCGAAGCGGATGCGAGAACGAGTTGCGTTGCAGCGGAAGGCATGTTGCCAATCTTCCTTTCGAATTACATTTTGCGGTATAACCAGATCGCCAAGACGGCACCGATAATGCTCAACAGGCTGAAGTTTACGCTTAAGTTCAAGCTGTACTTAAGGACCGACAAATCCGCGGCCGGAGACCAATTCACCTTAATTGCGCGGGTCAGGAACGTAAGGCCCGGAATCTCCTTCAGCCAGATTGCGACCAGCGCCCCGGCAAGCAGTCCAAGAAAGATGAACAAGATCAGAATCCATGCGTTTTTCTTCATATTTCCCCGTCTCCCACCATTTTTTGACACCCATCTACTTATTATACGTTTCCCGGACAAGTCGCACAACGTATAAAACAAAGACAGCCCCATGGATGCAGGCTGTCCCGTTCTAAAGTCCCGTTAGGCGTATTCGATTGAACTATCCTTCCGCTGCTTGCTGTAAAACAAGGCGTACATGACGGTCTGCTAACAAGGCCTGCATGACTCCCGATTGTACGCTCCACAAGTGGTAGCGAGAAGGCTTGCGATTGAATTCCGTCATGGAGGCGATCGCGGAATTTAAGGCCTTTACGATAGAATTCCCGTCCTTAGCAGCCTCTCCATTCCATTTATCTGCCGTGGTTAGCGTTTTGAGCCACCGCTGATGAGTTTCCTGAAGCTCGGACAATTCCTGAGTCCCAAGCTTTCGCGGATGCTTATCCTGTAACCCGACACCGGAATATTGAGCTAACATTCGGGTTAATTTCGCGCTCTCGTTCAAAAATTCGATTCCCTCTTCGGAAAGCGCATCCGATGAAACGGTCAATGGATCCCCGCCCACAGGTTTAATATACACCTCGGTGTCCGGCATCTGGGCTGCTAATAATTCCGCTTCATCCCTTGATCTCGCAGCTCCCGCGAATACCCGATACCCGTCAGTAGTATCGGATGCATATGCAAGCCCCAAATCTTCGAGCTGCTTAACGGCTGCCTGCATGCTATCCTCGTTCTGGAATACTCCATATTGAAGCATGAAATAGACATCGGAAGATACTTGTCCGGTTGTTGATGCCGGAGGCTCGTTACCCGTTTGATCCGTAGATCCCGATCCGGATGTTGACGACTTCTCCGGCAATTTTGTTGAACCTGCCGAAGTCGGAGGGCTTGCCGATTGCTCGTGCGTAGATAGGACCGGTATTTGCTCTCCTGAATCAACATCCGATTTCCCCGGAAATAAGGGTTCCCCGGTAAACAAGCTTAACACCATATATCCGAACAAAGCACCGGTAGCAACCGCGGCTGCAACGGAAAGAAACACCCTGCTCCATGAAGGGCCTTCCTCCGAAAGGTTTGAAGCTTCATGTTGCCGCTGGTACCATTTCGCGCTTGGCTCCTCTTCAATCTCTATCTCGGGAACGGTTCTGCTCCAGCGTTCTTCGGTCAACTCGTCGTAAACGATATCCTTTAGAACGGGCAAGGGCACGGGTATGGGTTGCGGCTTCCGAACCGTTTTCTCGGCATTCCTCGCGGTATCCGATCGGCGAATGATTTCCTCTAGCGCATGGATGTCGTCTTGGTAGGGACTATTCCATGTCGTGAAGCTCGGCTCTATCGCCGTTTCCGAATTATCGATGGCGAGTTTTTCCTTCGATTCGCCAGGCTGTACGATTGGCACGGTCGTAAGCTTCGGCTTGGCGGGCGACTCGAAACGAATGGTCATCCTAGCTTTCGATTGCATGCTGCGTCTCCCCTTGTCCCTCAATCTAGTAATTAGAATATGAGAGGAGAGAGAGAAATATGTTCATTGTTCAATACAACCCCGATCGGCTCATCTTTTTAAATCTAGTTGCAGAATAGACACTAAGAAACTCAATATACTCCTTATTAAATTAAGCAATTGCAAATGTACACTAAGTTTCCGTAAATACTACGCTATTGGACGTATTATGATCAACTAATTGCAGGTTCTGCAACTAGATTAATAACTGTTGCTTTTCACATAAAACTAACTGACTTTATTTCACTTAGGTTTGTCGGATTCGACTGCGCAAGGGGGGGCCGAATGAACGGAAAAGAATATAAAAAAAGGGCCAATCCCTCGTCATTGACTTGGGATAGCCCTTTAATTGTTCCTTATACCCGTTCGCGCAATATACGCGCCAGTTCATCGGCCGTTTTCCAGATATCCCCTGCCCCCATCGTGAGGACAAGATCTCCAGGAGCGACGCGCCCGACTAACAAATCCCGAACTTCTTCCTTCGTCGGAACATAAGTCACGTTGCTATTGCTATTCTGGGAGATCAGCTCCACGAGCTTCCGGGAGTTGACTCCTTCGATCTTCTGTTCTCCGGCGGGGGAGTAGATGTCCGTAATGATGACCTCGTCCGCATCCGCGAAAGCCCGGCTGAACGCATCCAGAAGGAAAAACGTTCTCGTATAGCGCTGGGGCTGGAAAACCGCGATGATACGTTTGCCGGTCGCCTTAGCGGCTTGAATCGTGGCCTGAATCTCCGTCGGGTGGTGGGCATAGTCGTCGATAACCAGCATGTCCTTCACTTCCCCAAGCACCTGAAACCGGCGTTTGGCGCCGCGGAATTCGCGAATGGCTTCCGCGATCGATGCAAACGGAGCTCCCGCCTCAAGGCATACGATCACCGTTGCCAGCGCGTTGTACACGTTATGCCGGCCCGGCACGGATAACGTCACCTTGCCAAGAACATCCGCCTTGTGGCTCACCGTGAAGGTAGCGCAACGATCGCCGAGTTCAATATCCGTAGCTCTATATTCCGCATTTTCCGATTCCATGCCATACGTAATGACTCTTTGTCCCGCGACCTGCGGAAGCAGCTGCTTCACGTTCTCGTCATCCGCGCAGACGACCGCGCAGCCATCCGGCCTAATATTGCGAAGGAAAGATACGTAAGCCTCTTTCAGCTTGTTGAAGTCCCCGTCGTAGTTTTCCAGATGATCGGCTTCGATGTTCGTTACGACCCCGACCGCGGATTCATACTGCAGGAACGATCCATCGCTCTCGTCCGCCTCCGCGACGACGAATTTTCCTTTGCCCGCTTTCGCGTTGGTGCCGACGTTAACGATCTCCCCGCCAATAATATAAGTCGGATCCAATCCGCAGATTTCCATGACCAGCGCGATCATCGAGGAGGTCGTAGTCTTGCCATGCGCTCCCGCGACCGCGATGCCCGTACGGGCATTAAGAAGGCGAGCCAGCATTTGCGCCCGGTGCAGGATGGGAATGTTCAAGTGTTCCGCTTCCTGACGTTCGACGTTATCCCTGGATAACGCCGTTGAATAAACAACGAGATCAGCACCCCTAACATGCTCGGGTTCATGACCGATATAAATTTGTGCTCCTTTGGCAGCCAGCTTGTCGGTCAATTCCTGGCGTACCACATCGGAACCGGATACTTGATACCCCATCTCCAGCATAACCCGGGCGATGGCGCTCATCCCATATCCTCCGATACCGATAAAATGCACGTGCTCAGCGGTCCGCAACAACGCTTCACCAGCCTTTTTCAGATTTCGTTCCATGGAGCAGCCACGAACGGACGTCGGCAATCAGATACAGAGTGCCGGTAATCACGTTTAACGTGTTCACTTCTTGGGAGTCCCCCGACGAAGCTTCTTGCAGAAGCTCCAGGGCACGTCGCCAATTCGGCTCCACGATAACGTTCCGCGGCCGTCCGAGCTCCGTACGCAGTCTGCTCGCGACGGCGGCCAGATCGGCGGCATTCATTCTTTTATGAAAATCAGGTTCCGTGATCACAAGCGTATCCACCATTGGTAGTATATGCCGCAATGATTGCTCATGATTCTTATTAGGCATCATTGCCATCATCACATTTAATCTATCGAACTTATAGACGTCGCGAAGCGCATGGCTTAAAGCTTCCATGCCCTCCGGGTTATGGGCGCCGTCTATTAGAATTCTAGGAGCTTGCGACACCATCTCCAGCCTGCCCGGCCAAGACGTATTTTTCAGCCCGCTCGCCAAGTCTTCGTCGTCAACGATTAAAGCGTAATATTGGCGCAAGATTTCCAAGGTCATAACCGCCGTCGCGGCATTCGTGATCTGATGTGCCCCGTTCATGCTTACCGTTAACGATTGTAAAGCACGGAACGGCCCTTGAAAAGAAAACTTTTGCTCATTTTCCGCGATCTCTAACGGCTGGTACGTAAAATCGTCACCAAGTAGATACAGCGCCGATTGACGAGCTTGCGCCGTTTCACGGACGATTTTCACGGCTTCAGGCTGATTAACGGCCGATATAACGGGAAACCCGGCTTTGATAATTCCGGCCTTCTCGCGGGTGATTTCCTGGATCGTCGAGCCGAGAACGTCCATATGGTCGTGACCGACATTCGTAATGACGCTTACGATCGGCGTAACTATATTCGTTACGTCGAGGCGACCGCCAAGACCCGTTTCCCACACTACGTAATCCGGGTAAGCAACCGTCCCGTAATAGAGCAGCGCCAATGCTGTCGTCACCTCGAACATCGTCGGAGAGCCCCACTCGCCTTGCCCCAATTCCTCTGCCGCCGGCTTTAGGAGATTGACAAGCCGGACAAGAACGTCGTCTTCGATATCATTCCCATTGTATTGGAGACGATTGGAATAGGAAGTCAGATAGGGTGAAGTAAACGTCCCGACGTCATATCCGCATTGCCGAAGCACGCTCGTTAAATATGCGCAGACCGATCCTTTGCCGTTCGTTCCCGCCACGTGGATGAACTTCAATCTCCTCTGAGGGTTGTTGAACCGATCCATGAGCCTATTTATCCGGTCCAAGCCGGGGCGGATGCCGAAGGAGGTTAGCCCGGTAATCCAAGCCATCGCTTCTTCGGCCGTACGAAAAGATGCCTCTTGGGAGGATTGGTTTTCTATCATACCGCGTTTCATCCTCCCATCACCCTTGAAGCTCTGCGATTCTTGCCAGAACTTTGTCCCGTTTGTCTTTGTAATCTTGGCCTTTGATCCGTTCCTGTTCCACAACATGAGCAGGCGCTTTGGCGGTATAACCTTCGTTGGACAGCTTCTTCTCCACGCGTTCGACTTCGGCGTTCAGGTTATCGACTTCCTTGTTTAGACGCGCTATTTCCTGACCGATATCAATTAATCCCGCAAGCGGAAAATATAGCTCTGCTCCCGTGATGATCGCGGTCATCGCCTTGTCCGGAGCAGTCAATGCGCGGTCGAGCGTATAAGCCGAAGTGTTGCAGAAGCGCTGAATGTAGATTTCGTTCCGGAGGAAGATTCCCTCCTCGGCCTCCCCTGTCGGTTTGAGCAACAGTTCGATTTTCTTGCCTGGAGATACGTTCACTTCCGCCCGAACGTTACGTACCGCCCGTATGGCTTCCATGAGGAGCTCCATTTCCTTCAGCGAGCCGGCTGCTTCGAAATCCGCGCTATATTCCGGCCATGCGGACAATGTGATCGTCTCGCCTGGCTCGTGAGGCAGATGCTGCCATATTTCTTCCGACAAGTATGGCATGAACGGATGCAATAGGCGCAACGTACGATCCAGCACGTAGGCTAACACGGATTGAGTACTCCGCTTGGCCGCGGGATTCTCTCCGTAAAGCGTGAGCTTAGAGAATTCGATATACCAATCGCAAAGGTCATCCCAGATGAAATTGTACAGCAGTCGTCCGGTTTCCCCGAATTCATAGCTTTCCATCAAACGGGTAATATCACGGGCGGTTTCGTTAAACCGGTGAAGAATCCAGCGGTCTGCGGTCGAAAGCTCGCCGCTCAGATCGATATCATCGTATTTGAAACCTTCAAGGTTCATCAAAGCGAACCGGGAAGCGTTCCAGATCTTATTCGCGAAGTTGCGGGCTTGCTCGACCTTCTCGAACCGGAAACGCAAATCTTGCCCAGGCGTGCTGCTTGTCGAGATCATGAAGCGCATCGCGTCCGCGCCGTATTGCTCGATGACGTCGAGCGGGTCAACCCCGTTGCCTAGCGACTTGGACATCTTCCGTCCTTCCGCGTCGCGGACGAGACCGTGAATGAGAACGTCTTTAAACGGGATCTGTTCCGTGAATTCAAGCGCCGTGAAAATCATGCGGGCAACCCAGAAATAGATGATGTCGTAACCCGTCACCAGCACTCCGGTCGGGTAATAATTTCTCAGGTCCTCGCTTTCATCAGGCCATCCCAGAGTGGAGAAAGGCCAAAGAGCAGAGCTGAACCATGTATCTAATACGTCATTGTCCTGATTCCATGGGGAATCCGGTTGGTCCGCGCCTTCGGGAGCTTCCAAGCCCACATAAATCTCGCCCGTCGTTTCATGATGCCACGCCGGAATCCGATGGCCCCACCATAACTGACGGGATATGCACCAATCTCGAACGTTCTCGATCCATTGCAGATATATTTTCTCGAAGCGGTCCGGAACGAAGTTGACGCCTTGGCCGGATTTCTGCGAATCGATCGCTTTCTCCGCGAGCGGCTTCATGTCGACGAACCATTGCGTGGACAAATACGGCTCGACAACGGCGCCGGAGCGTTCGCTATGGCCTACCTGGTGAACATGGTCCTCGATCTGAATGCAGATTCCTTGATCTTGCATGTCTTTAACAATCGCTTTACGGCATTCCGTACGATCCATTCCTTGGTAAGGACCGGCAAACTCGTTCATGCGGCCGCCCTCGTCCATGACCGTGATTTGCTGGAGGCCGTGCCTCGCGCCGACTTCGAAGTCGTTCGGATCGTGAGCCGGCGTTATTTTGACCGCACCGCTTCCGAAATCCTTCTCGACGTATTCGTCGCCAATAATCGGAATCTCCCTGTTGACAATGGGGAGCAGGATCATTTTGCCGATAAGATGCTTATATCGGTCATCCTCCGGATGGACGGCAACGGCGGTATCGCCTAGCATAGTCTCCGGCCGGGTCGTAGCCACGGTAATATACCCGCCTCCGTCGGCTAGAGGGTAACGAAGATGGTACAAGTGCCCGTTTACCTCTTTATATTCCACTTCGATATCCGACAGGGCCGTACGCGCAGCCGGATCCCAGTTAATGATTCTTTTGCCGCGGTAGATCAGGCCCTTATTATAGAGACGTACGAACACTTCGCGAACGGCTTTGGACAGCCCTTCGTCCAAAGTGAACCGCTCGCGCGAATAGTCGAGGCTAAGACCCATCTTGGACCATTGCTCGTGGATCGTTCCCGCATAGTGATCCTTCCATTCCCATACCTTCTCCAGAAAAGCTTCCCGTCCGAGATCGTAACGGCTTAAGCCTTCTTCCCGGAGCTTCTGCTCTACTTTGGTCTGGGTCGCGATTCCGGCATGGTCGGTGCCCGGAAGCCATAACGCGTCGAAACCCTGCATCCGCTTGAAGCGAATAAGGATATCCTGCAAAGTGAAATCTAGAGCATGACCGATATGGAGCATACCGGTTACGTTAGGAGGTGGAATGACAATGGTGTATTTGAGAGCATCGGGACGGCGTCCCGCTTGAAAGTACCCATTACTTATCCAATATTCATACCATTTGCGTTCTGCGCTAGATGGATCGTAAGTCGTCGACATTTCGACGTTTAGCCGTTCTTGGGATTCGGACATGAGTGACAACCTCCATGACATCAATTCGCCCACCGTTACAGGCAATTTCTCTTCCTGTAGAGTGCATAAAAACACAAAAACCTCCCGTCGCAAAGGACGAAAGGTAAACTTCCGTGGTACCACCTTCGTTCCGCTGGGCATCGTACGCCTAAGCGGCACTCTCCGCAAAATAACGGTTGCTACCGTCCTGTTCTACGAATCGCCCCGAAATGGACGAACTTCAAGCAGGAAACTCCAGGGCGACTCGCAGCAGCTCAATGATCCCGCGAAACCTCTCAGCTCTGCCTTGGCAGCGGTTCCGCTCTCTGATGGATGGACGGCATGCTCTTCCCTATCCTTGTTATTGTTATTATTTTACCCTCCACCTGTAAGAGAGTCAATATGCCCCTTCCATACGCAAAAAACCCGTTCCTCGCCCCAAGGGGAGAAACGGGTTAGCCTTAATCATTAGGGAATGTAGAGTACCTGACCTTCGGACAAGTAAGGCTCGTGCAGGCGATTGTAGAGCTGTAGCTCCCTCGGCTGAACATTGTACCTATTCGCGATCACATCGAGCGTCTCTTCCCGTTGGACGATGCACATCTTCACCTTGCGGAAGGATTGGGCTTGGTTCCCTTGGTTCAAGAAAAGCCGGGTCCATTCCAATTCATCCCCGCTGCTTTGAGCGGCATTACTGGCCAACAACGCCTTCTCCTCGGCTTCGGCGGCTTCTTGCAGCCGAAGTTCCGCCTCGCGTTTCGCGCCTTTCTCGCCTAACTGGGAGAGCAGCCCGACGCCGAATTGATAGGTTGCTACTGGCTCGAGGGGTTTCCCGCCTAAGGCGACCCGTAGATCCTGTTGATCTTCGATTGCTTCTGGAGGCGATAGCGATGAATACAGTTCCGGATTCGGATTCGGTTCGGGTTCCGGTTCCACGAGTCGCTCAATCGTTACGTCCCCCCACTGGGAAGTCGCATAGAGATTGTTTTCCGCCGTCTGGGGAGCAGCGAACGACTCATCTCTCCTCGCTTCCTCCAAATTCTGAAACATGGACAGCCAGCTGCTCTCCTTGGAGGCTTCGTTGGCTAGTGCATCGGTCTCGGATTGCAAGCCCCATGCATCGTCTCTTTCTTCCTCGGTTAAACCCTCTTCGTAGGATGATGAATATTCTTCGGCGGACGGAGCTGCAGAATCGGCATCTACGGACTCGTCTTGGGCTGATTGATCGGGTCTTTGAGGTTGTTCCGGTTGATCCGTCTCGGCCTGATGCACGACGGTGAAGCTGTCGTCTCGCCAGATCGGACTTTGCGAGCCTTGCACCTGCAAGCCCCTCAACGCCAATACACCCGTTACGTTCAACGAGCGGGACGTAAGCAAGTCGACGTCGAAATTATCGATTTCCACCGCCAGCTCTTCCACGCTCTGAATCCGGTTTAAAGGCAACGAAATCTCCACCGGAATCCAATGCTCCAACTGGGAAACGCCCGAGGAATCCTGCGAGCGGTAAATCCCCGACAACAGCAGGTGGCCTCTCAGCAAAACTTGATCGTCCTGAGGCAGCGCCTGCATATGAGGCACCAACTCGATCTCTTCCAACTCTTCGATTGCGGCTACATCGTCAGGCAGATGCACACGTTCGTAGATATCGAATCGCAACCCGTTCAACTGGTCCGTCACGACGAAGTCCTCCTTTCGGCATAAGCCCCCGACTACATCGGCCGGGGTCTTTACAATTCACTAATTATCTATATGCCGCGGATAGTCGGGCATGACTGAAAAAAACAAACAACCCCCTCGGCTTTATGGGCCGGGGGGCGGGTGAATGAGAGCTATTATTGATTGGGTAGCAACTTCCCAATGGAATCTCGTTCCGTTAATACGACTAAGCGAGTCCCAAACAGAATACCCGCGCCAGGAACGCTTATTCAGCCGAAAGTGCCTCATTGAGATTAGAGCAGCTTAACCAATTAACTGCCCGATTAGCGAAGCTAGAACCTGATAACGGAACCTCGTTCCGCTATCAGCACCGCTGGCGGCTCTTTCCACGAAATAACGGAACCTCGTTCCGCTATCAGCACCGCTGACGACGGCTTCCACGAAATAACGGAACCTCGTTCCGCTATCAGCACCACTGGCGGCTCTTTCCACGAAATAACGGAACCTCTTTCCGCTATTGGCACCACTGGCGACTCTTTCCACGAAATAACGGAACCTCTTTCCGCTATTGGCACCACTGGCGGTACTTTCCACGAAATAACGGAACCTCGTTCCGCTATCAGCACCGCTGACGACGGCTTCCACGAAATAACGGAGACTGATGAACATGATTCCGCTAACAGCCCTATATGGCGGAATTTTCGGGAAGCGCTAGACTAGACCTTCAGCAAAGCCGCCCTGTGCCCCTCGATGGTCTGGTCGATATCGTCGTCGGAGTGGGCGATCGAGACGAACCATCCTTCGAACGGAGAAGGCGCAATGTTTACGCCGTTATCCAGCAATCTACGGAACACGGTACGGAAGCGTTCCGTATTAGCGGTTTTGGCGATATCGTAATTGATGACATGCCTATCCGTGAAGAACGGGCATACCATCGAGCCAACGCGATTAATCGTCATCGGAATCCCCGTCTCCGCCGCATTGCGCTCGAGTCCGGCATGAAGCCGGACCGATAATCTTTCCAAGAGCCGGTAGGACTCCTCGGTCATCAGTTTCAATGTCGTGTACCCCGCGGCCATAGCTAGCGGATTACCCGATAGAGTTCCGGCTTGATAGATCGGCCCGACTGGCGCCATCTGCTCCATGATCTCTCTTTTTCCGCCATACGCGCCAACAGGCAAGCCGCCGCCGATGACTTTACCTAAGCAGGTCAAATCCGGAGTTACCCCGTACAAGCCTTGGGCACAGTTCATGTGTACCCTGAATCCGGTCATGACTTCGTCGAAAATAAGCAAGCTGCCGTAGCTGGTCGTTATCTCGCGCAAGCCGGAAAGGAAGCCCGGCAACGGAGGTACGACGCCCATGTTGCCCGCTATCGGTTCGACGATAATCGCCGCGATCTCTTCTCCGTAACGTTCGAACGCAAGCTTCACCGATTCCAAATCGTTATAGGGTACGGTCAGCGTATGCGCCGCCACGCTATCGGGTACGCCCGGACTATCCGGAAGCCCTAGTGTCGCAACTCCCGAACCCGCTTTAATGAGCAAGCTGTCCGCATGCCCATGATAAGAGCCCTCGAATTTCAGGATTTTACTCCGTTTCGTATAACCGCGGGCTAATCTCAATGCGCTCATCGTCGCTTCCGTTCCGGAATTGACCATTCGCACGATCTCGACGGAAGGAACCCTCTCGCAGACGAGCTCGGCCATTAGGGTTTCGAGCTCCGTCGGAGCCCCGAAGCTTGTCCCTTTCTCCGCGGTCCGCTTGATTGCCTCCACGACTTCCGGATGAGCATGCCCGGCGATAAGAGGTCCCCATGATAACACGTAGTCGATATAGGTTTGTCCGTCGATGTCCGTAATTCGGCTACCCTCTCCGCGCTCGATAACAAGAGGAGTCAATTCTACCGATTTGAAAGCCCGTACGGGACTGTTCACCCCGCCCGGTATGACACGTTTCGCGCGTTCGAATGCAGCTTTAGAACGGGAGTCCGTGCGAGTTCGATGATTTTCGCTCATATTCGTCACATCCTACTATCAGAATTGGAAATGGCTGTGGTAAACTTATACAGGAATAAACAGTCATGCATACCGCACCTCATTGGAGCAGGAGAGATATTATGATCGAATGGCTAAAAAGAGTTTCGCTGTTTGACAACCTAAACGACGATCAACTAGAGCGCATCCTGAGAATTTCCCATAGGCGAAACCTTGCGTCCGGTACGATTCTCTTTCATGAGAAAGAAATGGGATCGACCTTCTACGTCGTACTGTCGGGCTCCATTAAACTTTTCACGAAAAGCAATTCCGGCGAAGAGAAGGTCCTTTCCCTGGTCAATAGCGGCGAAAGTTTCGGAGAACTATCGTTGCTTGATGGACGTCCCCGTTCGGCTTCGTCCCAAACGTTGGAACCGACGACCGTACTTGAATTGTCATCCGAGCAATTCATGGATTTATTGCAAGCTCATTTCGATATTACGCGAGGAATATTAGCCGAGCTTTGCCGTAGATTGCGCACGACCAACGAGCACGTAAACGACCTTACCTTCCTTGATGGGCGTACCCGGGTACTCAAAAACCTAATCGCGCTAGCCAACAAAAATGGCAAACGAGACGGAAATATCATATCCATCCATATGTCACTCAACTATGACGAGCTTGCCCAGATGGCCGGCGTTACCAAATCCGTTTTGTCCGAAGTCATTCGGGAATTGGAGACGCGCGGCGTCCTTCAGTTCGGCATCAATGAATACAAGCTTAATTTGTTAAAGCTTCGCGGCTAATTAGCCTCATTCTCCTTTAACCAGCGTGCGGCATCTTTGGCGTGATACGTAATGATCAAATCCGCTCCCGCGCGTTTCATGCCGGTTAACGTCTCCAGCACGATCGCCCTCTCGTCGATCCACCCTTGCATGGCCGCCGCTTTAACCATGGAATACTCCGCGCTAACGTTATAGATGACGATAGGCAAGGAATAACGGTCCCTCAGCATTCTGACAATGTCCAAATAGGCCAATCCCGGCTTCACCATCAAGAAATCCGCGCCTTCATCCACGTCCGACTGGGCTTCTCTTAACGCTTCGCGAGCGTTGGCGGGGTCCATCTGATAGGTTTTGCGATCCCCGAATTGCGGCGTCGAGTGGGCAGCTTCCCGGAACGGCCCGTAATATGCGGAGGAATACTTAACCGCGTAGGACATAATCGGCGTATTCGCGAATCCCGCATCGTCTAACGCTTGCCTGATCGCGGTTACGAACCCGTCCATCATATTGGATGGAGCGATAATATCCGCGCCCGCCTTCGCTTGGGAAACGGCTGCCTTCGCAAGCAGCTCCAGCGATTCGTCGTTGCCGATTTCCGCGCCGCAATCCGACGTATGAACGACTCCGCAATGACCATGATCGGTAAATTGGCACAAGCAGGTGTCCGCTACGATGACTAGCTCGGGGTACAGTGCCTTTATTTTGCGGGCAGCCCTCTGAACGATTCCGTTGTCGTCGAATGCCGACGTTCCCGTCGCATCCTTATGGTCGGGAACTCCGAATAGAAGAATCGACTGGATTCCGAGCCCGACGATTTCCGAAAGCTCTTGTTCCAACGTGTCGAGCGACCAATGATATACGCCGGGCATGGATGCAATCTCGTCTTTTATTCCCGTGCCCTCCGTCACGAATATCGGGGCGATAAAGTCGTTCACGCTGATCATTGTTTCTCTTACTAGATTTCGTAGTCCGGCCGTGCTTCTCAATCTCCGATGTCTAACTAAAGGGTATGCCATAAGCCTTTATTCTCCTTTCGTAACGCGCCGTCTTTCCACCAATGCTTCAACTAAGCCGTCAATCGTATATTTTTCCGGAACGATCGATACGCGAAGTCCGTTTTCCTCCGCCGTCTTGGCGGTAACCGGACCGATGCAAGCAATCTCGATATGATTCAGCGTTTCCGCGGGATTGTTAACCCCAAGTCCGCGCAAGGCTTCCAATAAATTAATAACCGTAGACGAGCTGGTAAAAGTAATGACGTGAATTTCCCCGTTTGCCAGCATCTCCGGCAGCCATAAATCCCGCGGTGCGGACATCGCCGTCTCGTACACGTCGATCTCGACCGTTCGGACGCCTCGTTCCTTCAGTTCTTTCGGCAGGGTTTCCCTTGCCAAATCGCCTCTCGGCAGCAATGCCGACTGGCCGGCCGTGATCTGGCTGTCCAAGCTGTCCAGCAAGCCTTCCGCGCGGAAGCTTTCCGGCAACAGATCGGCTCGGATCCCTCGGGATGCGAGCGCTTCGGCAGTCTTCGGTCCGACAGCCGCGAATTTCGCGCGATGAAACCGCCGGATGTCGATCCCGCAACGGTCGAGCCAATTGAAGAAATACTCCACGCCGTTGACGCTCGTGAGCATGACCCAATCATAGGCATCAGCTTGTCCCAATGCGTCCTCAATCGCCCGAATGGATTCATCCGACGTCGGCAGCCTCGTTTCGATCACCGGGAACTCGTACGTTTCGCCGCCCAGGTCATCTATCTTGGCCAATAGCTCGCTCGCTTGCGAACGGGCGCGGGTAACGAGCACCCGTTGACCGAACAAAGGCTTTTTCTCGATCCAGGATAAGGTATCGCGCTGGCGTACAACATCTCCGACGATGATAACGGCAGGCGGTTTGAGGTTGGCCGCTTTTACTTTATCGTCAATATCGCTGAGCGTGCCGACAACGGTTCTTTGCTCCGCCCTTGTCCCCCACTGCACGAGCGCAACCGGGGTTTCCGGCGATCTTCCGTGCTTGATCAGCTGCTCGCTAATATACCCGATCTTGGCAACGCCCATCAGAAACACGAGGGTACCGGTCGCATTCGTTACTTTATCCCAATAAATCGAATGATCAAGCTTATCGGGGCTTTCATGACCCGTTATCACGGAAAAGGAAGAGGCCAAATCACGGTGCGTGACGGGAATTCCTGCGTATGCCGGAACGGCTATCGCAGATGTTATACCGGGAATAATCTCGTAGATTATGCCATTCTTTTGCAATAAGTCGGCTTCTTCTCCCACGCGTCCGAATACGGTTGGATCTCCGCCTTTGAGGCGGATGACGGTTTTACCTTGAAGCGCTAAGTCGACAAGCAGCCGATTGATATCCTCTTGCTTCATCGTATGACGATCCGGAAGCTTGCCCACATAGATCCGCTCGGCATCCGGCCTGGCATGGTTAAGCAGCTGCGGACCCGCCAACCGATCGAACACGATAACATCTGATCGCTTCAACGCCTCCAGCCCCCGTACCGTGATCAGCTTAGGGTCGCCTGGACCCGCGCCGACCAAATAGACTTTCCCTTTGTCCATTCGGCTATTCCCTCGCTTCCGCCAGTAAATTGTCCGCGCCTCGGCTCAACAGCGCTTGCGCGACTGCCGATCCGACTTCTTTAGGATCGGAGCCTGCCGCGGTTTCCCTTAACAACCGGGTTCCGTCGGGAGAGGACACCATTCCGTTCAACACAACTGTCCCATCCGAGTCATCGGTTTTCAGTTGAGCATAAGCTCCGATCGGCACTTGACAGCCGCCATTCAACAGTCCAAGCAGGCGACGTTCCGCCGCGACGGTCCGTTCGGTATCCGGATCGTTCAGAAGCCTCAGCAATGCGAACACGTCCGAATCATTGCCTCGACATTCAATGGCCAATGCGCCTTGACCCACAGCGGGCAAACAGATTTCCGGGGAGAGATACTCCGTTATGCGATCCTTCCATCCCATCCGGTGCAGACCGGCAGCCGCTAGAAGTATGGCGTCAAAGCCCTCTTCCTCCAATTTTCGAAGCCGGGTATCGATATTGCCGCGTATGGATTCGATCTGCAGGTCTGGGCGATAAGCATGTAACTGCGCCGCCCTACGAAGGCTGCTAGTTCCGATTCTCGCGCCTTGCGGCAGTTCCGACAAGCTTCTTCCTTCCCTGCTAATGAGGCAATCCCGAGGATCCTCGCGTTGCGGCACCGCTCCGATGATCAACCCTTCCGGAAGCTCGAATGGCATATCCTTCATGCTATGTATAGCTAGGTCGATCGCGCTATTCAATAAGGCTTCTTCGATTTCTTTCACGAAAAGTCCCTTACCGCCAACCTTTGACAACGTCACATCAAGAATGCGATCTCCCCGAGTGACGATCGGCTTTACTTCGAACGTATAGGCAAGCTTTTCCCTGGCGCATAGATCTCTTAGCAATTGTATGGTCTGGTTCGTTTGAGTTAGCGCGAGCGAGCTTTGCCTGGAGCCAACGATGATGTTACGCATAACTTATCTATCCCTTCCGGTCATTTACTCGTTTGCTTAGTTCCCGTAGTCGAGAGATCAGCTTAACCTTGTCCTGCGGCCAAGCTAGCGAACGCCATTCCTCCAGCGCTTCGTCGGTAACGGCGGCTTGGAGAAGCTCGCGCCGCTCCGAAGGATCCGAGACCTCCGCTTTCACGATCAGGCGAATGGCTCTCAAGGCCTGGACGTTCTCATTGTATTCCGGGCCGTATCGTTCGGCAAGCTCTTGAATAATCCGGGCGGCCAACGCGGGACCGGCTCCGGAGGCGCTAGCCGTCAGGACCAGCTCATCTCGCCTTAGCACCGCCGGAACGATAAAGTCTCCGCTTTCCCCATCGTCCGCTATATTCACGGGAACCGCTCTTTTCCCGGCTTCCTCGGAGATCCAGCTATTGATAATCGGTCTATCCGTTGCCGCGAATACGAGCGAGGCTCCGTCGAGATCCGTTTCCACCGCTTCTCGCCTCTCCCAATGCAGGAGCCCGGCTTCCGCCCATTCCAACATGGCGGGCGTGAGCTTGGGACTGATTACGAAGACGCTTGCCTTCGCTTTTAAGAGCCCTTCCGACTTCCGCTGCGCAACGGATCCGCCGCCGATGACGACGCATTTGCGTCCCTCGACCTTTAATAGGATAGGATACCAATCTGGCAAAATGCGAACGCTCCTCTCGGTTGCGTTTATATTTTCAACCGGTCGCTATAGAAGCTGATGAAACGAAGAAAGAGAGCTTGCGAAAAAACCCGTAACTAATAGAGCATAACCCAATAGATTCCACATCGCCAGCTTCGTGCCGTTGTCAGGCGAAGCCATTCTGCGGATCAAATATACGACGTAAAGCGCGCCCGCGGCAAAAGACAGCAATACCTTCTCGTCCAATAGCTTAGCCGGAGAGGCGTCAAGCAGTAAGGCCACCGTTCCCGTCGATAAGGACAGCAATAATAGCGGAACTCCAATTAACCCGGCTCTGTAAGCATACTGATCGATCCACTCCAAGCTGGGCATCCGACTCATCACGTGCGTCCATTTCTTGGCTTTGAGCCTTTGGTGCAGGAAGAGATACATCACGCCCAATATGGCCGCGATCGTTAATACCGCGAACGCGATAGTGATTAAGCTCACATGGACGATTAGAAGTCGCCTGGCAACCTCCCAAGGCTCCAGCCTCGCGTTTTGTTTCGGAAGCTCGATGAGGTTAAGCGCCAAAACCGCGAATCCGACAACGTTAACGAGCAGCACGAGGAGCTCGGCGCGTAATAGGCGGTTGAGGATGAACGACGCGGAAACGAGCAGCCACGATACGAAAAATAAATAATCCTTTAACGTCAGCGAAGGGACCGATAAGCGATCGAATAATAACGCCAACAGGAATACCCCTTGCAAAATCCAAACAAAAACAAGCAGCCCTGTTCCCACCTTCTTGGCGCTCCGGTTGCCGGATGCGGCGTCGGACACGAAAAAAAGCAGGCTCAGGGCATAAATATAAAGTACGGCGTCTGTTAACCAATCTTGTGTTATCATGAGGGCAGCGCCTCCAGTATCGCTCGCGTTATCGAAGCGCGCCCGCAAGCTGCGACAGCAATTTCTCGACATCCAGCATGGAACCCGTCGCCGTCGCTTCCAAGCCCTTGGCGGCAGGGGCCGTCTCCTTGCGGGATTTCTCGCTGGCTATTTCTTCCGCCTTAAGGACGGCGACCTCGTCTTCCAGAGCGAACAATTGCACGAACAGCTTCATCGCTTCGTCGCTGCGCTTCTCGGCGGCTAGCTCTTTAATTCGCAATATAGGATCATGTATAACTTGATTAACAATGCTTTTGGTTAATTTGCGGATGACCTTGACTTGCCGATCGTCCAGCTCGGGGAGCTTGCGCAGCAAACTGTCCAACGTATTCTCCTGGATGGCTGCCGCTTTCTCTTGAAGCGCCCGGATGAGAGGACTAACTCCCAAGGTGGCAAACCATTGACGATAAGCCTCTTGTTCGTCCACGATCATCTCTTCGATAATAGTGGCTTCTTTGCGACGTTTCGCCATGTTCGTTTCCACGATGCCTTCGAGATCGTCGATATCGTACAGGAACACGTTAGGGATGTCTCCGCAAGCAGGTTCGATGTCACGCGGTACGGCGATATCGATGAGAAACAGCGGTTTTTTCTTGCGTGCGGCCATAGCCGCTTCCAAGTGCTCGCGGGTAATGACGAATCTCTCCGCCCCGGTGCTGCTTATGACGATATCCGTATCCTTCAATCGTTTGATTGCCTCGTCCATATTCATGGCCGTGCCTTGGAACTTGACTGCCAGCTCTTCCGCCTTTTCGATCGTTCTATTGGCGACGAACACTTCCTTTGCGCCGTTGGCATGCAGATGCTGAGCCGTTAACTCGCTCATCTTGCCTGCCCCTACGATCATGATCTTCTTGTCGTCGAACCTTCCGAAGATCCTCTTGCCAAGCTCAACCGCCGCGTAACTGACGGAAACGGCGTTCTCTCCTACCGATGTCTCGGAGTGCGCGCGTTTGGCGAGGGTAATCGCTTGTTTGAATAAACGGTTGAACAGCGTCCCCGTTGCTTGTTGCTCTTGCGCCAGCAGGAACGCATCTCGTACCTGTCCCAAAATTTGAGTCTCGCCGATGATCATGGAATCCAGGCCGCTTGCGACCCTGAACAAGTGCTCGACCGCGCGATCGTCTTCGTACATATAGAGATGCGTGTTGAATTCCTTGCGCGGAATCTTGAACCACTGCTCCATGAATGCGCGGATGTAATGCCCGCATAAGTGCAGTCTGTCCACGACCGCGTATATTTCCGTCCGGTTGCAGGTCGCCACGACGACTCCCTCGAGAATGCCGGTCGTTTGCTTTAACGCTTGCAGCGCAAGCGGCATCTCTTGTTCCGACAACGCAAAGCGTTCCCGCATTTCGACGGGGGCCGTTCGATAATTCAATCCGACGGAGATTAGATGCATGTGCAATCACCTGACTTTCTGCTGGGAGTAGGGGTCAGCCTGTATGTCAACGATTATTATAGCATAGCTGGACTACCTCAAATACGCTTAATTATGAAAACTTTATGAAAACCGCTCCGGCGCTTTTTTCCTATTGTCGACGATTAGTTCCATTCGTATTCCTTATACATATGAAAAAGCCATGAGGTTAGTCCCCCCATGGCTTCGTTGCCGATCTTATTTAACGAGTTCGACCTGCTTCATCATCGGTTCTACGACTTCCATTTCACCGAGTCCACGGATCAATTTCTTCGCATAAGTTTTTTCCGGTTTAAGGACATTGACGAGGTAGTCAATTGCCAATTGCGGATCCACCGTCTCGCCACAAGTATAACAATCGATTGCGGCAAAACCTCTTTCAGGATACGTGTGAATGGAGATGTGACTCTCCGATAGCAATACCAATACGGTAGCGCCTTGTGGTTCGAATTGTTTCGCTTGAACCGAGAGTACGGTCGCGCCACATGCTTCAGCCGCTTCCACCATGTGCGATTGGAGAAGTTCCGCACTGTTCAGTAAGTCAATGTTTCCTCCCCATGTATCAACCGCAACGTGCCGTCCGAAAGTCGAGTATTCCATCTTTCGGTTCCCCCTTCCTAGGAATAAAATGTGAAACTGATTTCATCCGCTAGGACCTACGTCATTCACTTGGAGGGAATTTGCTCTCACCGCATTCCTTGAGTGAATCCTGGTTCCTATTGTATTGTGTTGTCAACGAATCTAAAAATAACATCTATCCGGGGTAAATGCAATAGTTTTTTTTGCGTCATGCATAATCCGGTTTCCCCGCGCCCCGTCAAGGATTTTGTACAAAAGAAAAGAGCCAATCGAATGGCTCTTTCGCTTGGTCGGTTATAGACTCGCTCAGGCCTCTAAAGCGAATAAAAGGCGACTATGGTATTTCAATCTTTGGTCGATTTCAACGATAAGTTCCGGTTCCTTCGTTTGATTGCGAATATCGAGCAATTCGTTTACGGATCCGCGCAGTCGGTTAATTTCTTCTTCGACCGAACAAAGATTAAACTGGGATTCCAGTCTTCCTAATGTATCGCTTTGCTCAAATACGGTCCTCAAAAGAGTACCCTTACTCTCAACGATGCGTACCACGTTACCGCGGATGTAATGATAAACCATCGTATAACCAGGATAAATCCGGTTTACAACGGCATCGCCTTTGAATGAAGAAACGAGCTTGCGTAAAGTGTTAGTTAGTTTGGGCTGGACGACCCGACATGTCAGCGCACATCGATACTGTCCGTTGCTGCGTTCGAACGTCAAGCGAATGGATTCTCCGCCGGCATCCTCTTCAAGCACGACCTCCTGATTGCCGTTATCCAATACAAATACTTGCAGACGCAGCTGCTGGACTTCGCACAAAGAGATCAATCTCGGCATTTCGGCTTCCGTCAGTGTCAGACTGGCATTGACATACTCCGTGGCTACCCGTTGAGCCATAAAATCTCCTCAATTCCCATTGTCTTGCGATTGTGTTACCCGATAACTAACTTTATTATACGCTAATTCGCAAGCCGTTTCCTCTCGCCAAAACGTGATATTCCCGGAAAAAACGCGTAAAAATCGATTCCTCCCGCGATTCCTCCAACCTTTTACCCGTTATCCTCTGTTTCCTGCACGATGTTAGGGGGTTCAGAGGGGGGATTAAGCGGTATTCCTGCCGATTGCATGATGATGCTCCATAATTCGTCCCTTCCTTGTCCCGTTTCCGAGGAGAACAGAACAAGAGGCACGTGTCCGGGCATACCCAAGGTTTGGCGGACGATTTTCACGTGTTTAGGCCATTGCGAACGGGATACTTTGTCCGCTTTGGTCGCGACGACCGCCATCGGAATCTCGTAATGGGATAGCCATTCGTACATGCGTTGGTCTTCCGCGGAAGGAGGATGTCTCAAGTCGACCAGCTGCAGCACTAATTTAAGCGGCTCGCGCCCCCTTAAATAACGTTCGATCATCTTGCCCCATGCTTCGCGCTCGGACTTTGACACCCTAGCATACCCGTAACCGGGAAAATCAACGAAGTAAAGCTCTCCGTTGATCTTGTAATAGTTGAGCGTCTGCGTTTTGCCCGGTTGCTGGCTTGTGCGGGCCAAATTCCGGCGGAGCAGCATTTTATTGATAAGGGATGATTTCCCTACGTTGGAGCGGCCGGCCAGAGACACCTCCGGAAGTCCATCTTCCGGATACTGGCTCGGACCGACCGCGCTGATGACGAATTCGGATTGCTTGATTTTCATAATGCTTAAGGTCTCCCATCAATGTGTGCCGAGCGGCCTCGTTTCATCGGGCTCGTCGTTAACGGCAGCCGGAATAACCGAGCTCTCCGCCTTCAATTCGTCCTCTTCCTGTCCCTTCGCGCTCGGGTTCGGGATGAGGGGATCGGATAAGGCATGCTGAAGCACCTCATCCATGTGCGAGACAGGCACGAACGTCATGTTCGATCGAACGCTCTCCGGGATGTCGCGCAAGTCTCGTTCGTTGTCTTTAGGCAATAATACCTTCGTAATTCCGGCACGGTGAGCGGCTAAAGACTTCTCCTTCAGCCCCCCGATCGGAAGCACGCGTCCCCGCAGCGTAATCTCCCCGGTCATGGCAACCTCGCGAGATACTTTCCGGCTCGTCAATGCCGAGATAAGGGCCGTCGCAAGCGTAATGCCCGCGGAAGGACCGTCTTTGGGGATAGCCCCCTCCGGAATATGAATGTGGATATCGTTCTTCTCATGGAACTGAGGGTCGATCCCCAGCTCGTTCACGCGGCTGCGCGTATAGCTGAATGCCGCTTGCGCCGATTCCTTCATCACGTCGCCCAATTGGCCGGTTAAGGTCAGTTTTCCGCTTCCCGGCATAATCGTGACTTCGATGACTAGCGTGTCCCCGCCTACCTCGGTCCAAGCAAGTCCCGTAACCGCGCCGATCTGATCTTCTTGCTCCGCCATTCCGTAGCGGAACTTCGGCGGTCCGAGCAGCTCCTTGAGCTTCTCCACGTCGACGACGAACGGGGCGGCTTCCGGATTCGCCACAATAGCTTTAGCCGCTTTACGGCATAGGGAAGCGAGCTGCTGCTCCATGTTACGCACGCCGGATTCCCTGGTGTAGTGACGGATGAGGGACATGAGCGCTTCGCTTTCTATCACGAGTTGCTCATCTTCCAAGCCATGATTGCGCTTCTGTTTCGGCAGAAGATGGCGCTCGGCGATTTGAAATTTCTCGATTTCCGTATACCCCGGAACCTGCAATAGCTCCATGCGATCCAATAAAGGCCTAGGAATATTATGAACGACGTTGGCCGTCGTCACGAACATCACGTTCGAAAGGTCGAAAGGCATCTCGATGTAGTGGTCGCTGAAGGTCGTGTTTTGCTCGGGATCAAGCACTTCAAGCAAAGCGGAAGACGGATCTCCACGGAAATCCATGGCCATCTTATCGATCTCGTCCAATAGGAACACCGGATTCGCGGAACCGGCATTACGCATGCCTTGCAAGATGCGGCCTGGCATTGCTCCGACGTAAGTCCTGCGGTGACCGCGGATTTCCGCTTCGTCCCGCACGCCCCCAAGCGAAATTCGTACGAATTCTCTCCCGAGGGATTTCGCGATGGATTTCGCTAAAGAGGTTTTCCCGACGCCCGGCGGACCGACTAAGCATAGGATCGGACCCTTCAGCTTCTTGACCAGCTTCTGGACGGCCAAATACTCCAAGACGCGTTCCTTCGCCTTATCCAAGCCATAGTGTTCATCATTCAAGATCTGCTCGGCATTGGCGATGTCCAAATCGTCTTCCGTCATTTTACTCCACGGCAGAGCTAGCAGCCACTCCACGTAAGTACGGATAACGCCGCCCTCCGCCGAAGACGCGGGCATCTTCTCCAGACGATCGATTTCCTTCTCGACCTTTGCCGCGATTTTCTCGGGGAGCTCGGCTTCGGCTAACTGCGCCCTAAGCTCTTCGACTTCTCCAGCGCGGCCTTCCTTCTCTCCGAGCTCCTTCTGGATCGCCTTCATCTGCTCGCGAAGATAGTATTCCTTCTGCGTCTTCTCCATCTGTTTCTTAACGCGTTGGCTGATCTTGCGCTCAAGCTCCAGCACCTCGCGCTCGTTGTTGAGAAAATCGAGCAGCTTCTCCAAGCGGGGGCGAACTTCGACGGTTTCCAGGATTTCTTGCTTATCTTTTATTTTCAACGACAAATGACTCGTAATAACGTCGGCCAATCGACCTGGCTGATCAATGTCAGACACGGCGGCGAGCGTCTCCGGAGTTACTTTCTTGGATAGGTTGATGTAATGCTCGAACTGGCTGAGAACCGCACGCATAAGCGCATCTAGTTCCGAGTCGTTGGTCTGCCCTTCAATCAGTTCATGGGCAAGCACCTCATAGAATTCATCGTTAGGCAAATATTGTTCGATTTCCGCCCTGCTGACGCCCTCCACCAGAACACGGATCGTTCCGTTAGGCAGCTTCAGCATTTGACGTACCTTGGCAATCGTTCCGACTTGATAAATATCTTCTTGCGTCGGTTCTTCGATGTTGACCTCGGATTGCGAGCAGAGCAAGATCATATGATCTTCGATCATGCATTGCTCCAGCGCTTTCACGGATTTCTCCCGGCCCACGTCTAAATGCAGGACCATGCTGGGATAAACGAGCAACCCTCTTAAGGGCAGCAAGGGGATAGAACGGCTTTTCTGTTTGCTCGAACCCATAATTGACGCACCTCGCAGTTCTGGAACGATTTCAAACACTCCAGTCATTGTATCAAATGTATTCGCTCGCCGCAAAAAAAGAGCCGCCGAAACGGCAGCTCTAGAACTACTTCTTGTTCCTACCCGTCGATACGATGAGCTACTCCATCTATAGTTTGCGGCTTGGAAGGTACGTTGCCTGCCTGAAAAACCGCCCCCGCCGGTGCCGCCGCGAAGGCATCCGCGGCTACCGGCAACTCGCTGACCTGCCATTCCGGTTCCATCCAAGTCACATTTTCCCCGAACACGTGGCGGAATACGTCCTCCATTCGGTCCACGGGAATGACTTTTACGCCTTCAAGGCCTTCGAAGATCGCCTGCCAGTTTTCCTTAGGGATAATCACGGTTTCCGCTCCGGCTTGGAAAGCGGCTTCGACTTTGGCGACAACGCCGCCAACCGGTTTGACTCCTCCATGAATGCTCACCTCTCCGGTCATGGCGATTTTATTGTCCACGGGCTGTTTGGTCATTGCCGAAGCAATCGCAACCGCCATGGCAACGCCTGCCGACGGACCATCGACGGGCGTTCCGCCGGGAAAGTTGACATGCAAATCGAAGTTCTCCGGCTGGAAGCCGTTTCGTCTCAGCACGGTTAGAACGTTATCGAGAGAGCCCTTGGCCATGCTCTTACGCCTTAATGTCCGTTGTCCGCCTCCAAGCTCCTCTTCCTCCACGACGCCGGTGATATTAAATTGACCTTTGCCTCTAAGAGCAGGAATGGCAGTAACTTCGATTTCCAGTAACGCGCCCATGCTCGGACCATAAACAGCCAAGCCGTTAACGAGCCCGATCTGCGGTTTGGAAGGAATCTTCCGGTCGGGACGAGGCGGAAGCTGGCTGCTATTGACGACCCACTCCACGTCCGCCGCCCCGAGTTCATCGCGATTCTCCGATAAGGCGAGCCCGGCCGCCAGTTGGATAATATTTACCGCTTCCCTGCCGTTAGTCGCATACCGCTTTACTACTTCTAGAGCGTCCGGCCGCGGAACGAATCCGATCTTGTGGATGGCGTTCTCCGCGATCCGTCCGATCTCTTCCGGAAGCAACGGCCGGAAATAGACTTCCATGCATCGGCTTCTAAGCGCTGGAGGAAGATCGTTAGGAGACCGCGTCGTCGCGCCCACCAACCTAAAATCCGCTGGGAGCCCATTCTGGAAAATATCGTGAATATACATCGGAATGTTGGAATCCTCGGCATGGTAATACGCGCTTTCTAGATAAACCTTGCGGTCTTCCAACACCTTCAGCAGCTTATTCAACTGAATCGGATGGAGCTCGCCGATCTCGTCAATGAACAGAATGCCTCCATGAGCTTTCGTAACCGCCCCGGGCTTCGGCTGCGGAATACCCGCTACCCCCATCGCTCCGGCTCCTTGATAGATCGGATCGTGCACCGATCCGATCAACGGGTCGGCAATCCCCCGTTCGTCGAACCTGGCCGTCGTGGCGTCGATCTCCGTGAACTTCGCTTCCATACGGAACGGCGACAGCTTGTTCTTCTTCGCTTCTTCCAGAATGACCCTCGCCGCCGCGGTCTTACCGACTCCGGGCGGTCCATAGACGATCACGTGCTGCGGGTTGCTGCTGCACAGAGCCGCTTTAAGCGCGCGAAGCCCTTCCTTCTGTCCGACGATATCCGTAATCGTAGCCGGTCTGGTCTTCTCCGAGAGCGGCTTAGTTAGAGAGATGGAGCGAAGCTTGCGAAGCTTATCCATCTCCTTCCGGGATTCCCTGTCTACCGCGCTTCGGTTATTCTTCTGATTGCGCAGCAAATTCCAAAAATAAATGCCGATAACGACGGCAAAAAAAACTTGGACTAGCATTAAAACCATACTTAAAGTCATTAGAATCCCTCCCCGATCACGCCCTCAGGCAGGCACAGCTTTGTTCGGCTAAAGGCAAAAAAACCGGCACCCGGGCTATACCTGGTAGTATTGCCCGAATGCCGGTAGATATAGTCACTTAAATTTGCAACAACTCGCGAATATCTTCCTCGGACAACGTCGATAACGCCGTTTCGCCCGGTTGAATGACCTCGTCTATTAAATCTTTCTTGCGCTGCTGCAGCTCCAGCATCTTTTCCTCGATCGTGCCTTGGGCCACTAGCTTGATGACTTGCACGACCTTCTTCTGCCCGATGCGGTGCGCACGGTCGGCCGCTTGCTGCTCTACGGCAGGATTCCACCAGAGGTCGTATAAAACGACGGTGTCCGCTCCGGTCAAGTTAAGTCCGGTTCCCCCGGCTTTCAAGGAAATGAGGAAAATATCCCGAGCGCCGCCGTTGAATTCATCGCACATCTCCAGTCTTTGCGCAGAAGGCGTAGACCCATCCAAATAAAAATAAGGTAAGTCACGCCCGTTCAGCTCTTGCCTGATGATGTCCAGCATAGAAGTGAACTGCGAGAAGATGAGCATTCGTTTGCTGCCGCCTTGGCATTCCTCGATTATCTCGAGAAGCTGCTCGAGTTTCCCGGAGGTTCCCTCGTAGCCTTCGAGAAATAGCGCCGGATGACAGCAAAGCTGGCGCAGACGAGTTAAGCCCGCTAATATTTTCATGCGGTTCCTTTGGAAGCCGCCGTCCACGGAAAGATCCCGCACGATATCGGATTGCAGCTTCTCCAGGTAAGCGAGGTAGAGCTGCTTCTGCTCCGTGGATAATTCGGAAGGCTGCACGCTCTCGATTTTATCTGGTAGTTCTTTGAGAACTTCGCTTTTCAGCCTCCGGAGAATAAAAGGACGCACGATACGCGCCACCTTGTCTCTCGGCAGATCCGAGAAAGACTTCTTCCCGCTGAACAACCCGGGGAAGACTGCGTCGAATATCGACCACAATTCGTCTAGCGAGTTCTCGATCGGCGTACCCGTAAGGGCGAAGCGTTGCCCTGCCTTCAATCTTCTAACCGCGTGCGAGGTTAGGGAAGCATGATTCTTGATTGCTTGCGCCTCGTCAAGGAACAAGGCGCGGAAATTCTGCTTCTCGTACCATTCGATATCTCTTCGGAGAAGCGGGTAGGAGGTAATCCAGACGTCGACGTCTTTCATCTCCGACATCAGCTCGCTTCGCTCCTGACGATCTCCTGCCGCAACGACCGTTCTGAGACCCGGCGCGAACTTCTTGCACTCTCGCTCCCAATTATAGATCAGAGACGCAGGAGAGACGATAAGCACGGGGGAAGACGACACGCCTTCTACTTCCGCAGCGGCCGTTTCAGATACGATATAGGCGATGCTCTGAATGGTTTTGCCTAATCCCATATCGTCCGCGAGAATGCCCCCGAGGCGATAATTCGATAACGTCTTGAGCCATTGGAAACCGTATTTCTGATAATCTCGCAGAACCGGATCCAGTCCTTCGGGAATTTCGAAATCCAGATTGTCCGGATTGCGAAGATTATCCCATAACTTTCGAAGCGACTTCCCTAATTGTATGCCATGCGACGACTTTCCGAACTGATCCATGAGCTGGAAACCGCGTACGGCAGGCATGCGGATGCGATTCCCGTCCATGTCCGGCTTTCTCAGGTCAAGCTCCTCGAACAACCTGTTGATTTCCTTGAAGCTCTCTTGCTCGAGCGAGAGAAATTCTCCTCCGGGCAAGCGGAAATATTTTTTCTTCTCCACGAGATTGCGAAGAAGATTCTGAATGTCTTGCTCATCCATGCCTTCCATGTCGAAAGATACTTCCAGCCAGTTCGTTCCGATATCTACGTCGAGACGGGCTTTAGGCTGGTATTCGACCGTACGCATAACTGTTTTAACCGAATCAGTAGCATAAATCTCTACGTCGTCGCCTAATTGAGGCAAAATATCGTACAGGAAATCGTAAATATCTTCTTCCTGATCCAAGTAAACGTCTTTGCCGTTGAACTTGAAGGAGGATCTCTCGATCAGTGCCATGATCCGATTCTCCCTGTCGAGATCCCTCATCAGGATGACATCCGCCCTGGCGTTAGCCATCGCTTTCTGCGGCAACGGAGAAATGACGATGTCGTCGTAGACGTATTCCAGACGGGCAAGCAATCTATCCTCTTCGAAATCCAGATGCAAACGGGCATTAAGCGGAGGGTTCACGATACGATCGGCGATCTGAGGCGAAATTTCCACGTTCACGAATTGATTTAAACCGCGAACGACGCGATCGATGAAAGACTCGATTTGATCCGGTCCGATCAGAAGCCTTGTGTTCTTCTCGTAATGGAACATTTTCTTTAGATCCGAGATTCGCTTTAATTGGTGGGGGTCGGATTTGAAAAGCAACCCGTTCACGATGGCTACCCCATAATTGTCCATGAAGGTTGAATTTTTTAAACCTTCGATTTCAAGCTGGTAGCCCCCTCCCCCGGCCTTGTTTAATTGCACCGATATGGGGAGAGCCCCTTCCATTAGCTCCATGCGATGATTGCCCACGTTCTTATCCTCGAAGCTGATATTCACGTGCTCCAATAGAGGAAGCATTCTTTCCCAGATGGCAGGAGGAATCATCAGTATCCGCTCTTCCCGATGAGAGTAAGACGAGAAAGAATGGAACAGATCCTTATAGATTTCCTCGACATGCATGGCTTCGATCAACAATCGAATAAAACGGGCATCGAATTCGCTGAACGCATGCTCGGTAGGGTCGTAAGTAAAATGCTTCGCGAACATCATCGGCGTCGCTTCGTCGACATGCTTCAAGAAGTCTTTGATTCTCTGAACGATATATAGCCTAGAAAGTCCGAGTTTCATCGAGACCGCGAACATCGGCTTGTTGGAAAAGCTCTTGACGATTCTGCAAGCATATTCAATCTCGAGCGTCTGAGAGTCGAAGCCATCGTCCTCCGCGGCATCAAGCCGCGTTTCCGTCTGTCGGCTTAATACGCGGTCAAACAAAAAGATAACCTGCTTCGTCAGATGGGAATCCTTCTCGGAAATCACCTCATCGTCGGCAGGCGGCTCTTCCGTTACCTCATCTGCTAGCTTCAGCAAAACGGCAGCGATATGTTTGCAATACGCAAGAGGGGTGTACGCCGAGCATTCGCAAGAAGCCCCGACTTCGCCGTCCTCGTCGATCGCAAGCTCGACCTCGTAACGGTTGCGATTAGAGCCCTTCACGATTGCCCGGTAGCCTGCACCCCCGGCTTCTCTCTTCACGGAGAGAACTTGACCCGATCGAAAGTAAGCTTCCCCCCGCATGTAAGACGCGGGTCCGCATAGTTCCTGGATCGTTTGTTTATTGAGAGCGAATTCCGCCACATCCTTTGTATAAACCATCATTCATCATCCCGTTTTTCGTTCTATTCAGCCTTGGGGCATTGGAGTGTCGGTTGCAGCGGCAAACCCTTTACTATACTTACCGTCGACGTACTCGCGAATTTCCAGGTTCGTCTTGCCTTGCTGCTTCATTTGCACGGAGACCATGGCGATCTGCAAGCAAACCCCGCATCTCGTTCCATGATCGTCCCATTCGACCGAACCGTCCTCGCGCACCTCGTTAATAAAGCAATTCAAATTACTCTTGTGCCCGGCGCTATCGCCGCAGCCGCAATAACAAGGGATCCATTGCAGCGTGTCCCCTAGCTTTCCCGCCGCTTGATAGGCGACCTGAACGGCATTCGGTTGTTCCTTCAGGAAGGAAGGCATCTTCCCGGCCGAAGCCGTGACCTCCCTTAAGTCTCCGTTCGGCGCATGTCCGATATGGGAAGCATCGTTTTTGACCGCGCAGGCCGTCAGGGCGAAAGCCCCCAACCCTAGGACCACGAACGTTAACTTCTTCAGCTTATCCATGTTTGCGTCCCGGAATAACGCCCGTTTCCGTATAGGAAGCTACGATCTGATCGATTTCCTTCTTCAGTTCGCTCACGAGGTCCGCCTCGGGCACCTTGCGGATCATTTCGCCGTATCGGAAAAGCATGCCTTCTCCGCGAGCTCCGGCGATGCCGATATCGGCCTCCCGGGCTTCACCCGGTCCATTCACCGCGCAACCGAGAACGGATACCTTAATCGGAACTTTAAGCTTGGACAAGTACTCTTCGACTTCATTCGCAACGGCGAATAAGTCGATATCCAATCTGCCGCAGGTTGGACAGGAAATGAGCGTAGGCGCATCCGTAATTAGTCCGAATACCTTCAGCAGCTCTCTGGCCGCTTTGATTTCCTCCACGGGATCCGCGCTTAAGGAAATCCGCATCGTATTGCCGATCCCATGGTTCAACAACACGCCTAGACCCGCCGAGCTCTTCACCGTGCCCGAGAATAGAGTACCGGCTTCCGTGATACCCAAGTGCAACGGGTAACGGATGACTTCCGCCGCTTTCGTATAGGCTTCGATAGCCATTGGGACGTCCGAAGCCTTAAGAGAGACGATGATATCGTGGAAATCAAGCTCCTCCAGAATGCCGATGTGGAACAATGCGCTCTCTACCATCGCATCGGCCGTAGGGTACCCGTATTTCTCCAGCAGATGATTTTCCAGCGAGCCGGCGTTAACGCCGATTCGAATCGGAATGCCGCGTTCCTTGCAGGCTTTGACGACGGCTTCTACTTTCTCGCGGCGACCGATGTTGCCCGGGTTGATCCGAACCTTGTCTATACCGTTTTCGATGGACAGCAACGCCAGACGATAATCGAAATGAATATCCGCCACAAGCGGGATACTGATCTGCTTTTTAATTTCCTTAATGGCTTCGGCCGCTTCTTTATTGTTAACGGTAACGCGAACGAGCTGGCATCCCGCTTCCTCAAGCCGCTTAATCTCGGCAACGGTGGCTGTTACGTCAGCTGTTTTCGTCGTACACATGCTCTGGAGGATGACTTGATTATTGCCGCCAATCGTAAGATTTCCGACCTGAACCGCTACCGTGTCTGTACGTTTGAACATTATGGTTTCTCCCCTGTATACGCCAAAGTCCACCCCGCATCTAGGCAGGGTGGAACCGGCAATTCTAGGCGAACTCCGCATCGGCCGAAAGGCCATAATGGCGGCTTTCGTCCTGCTCCCGTTACGCGCTCTCTTCTTTTTTCTTGCCTTTTTTCGTCGTTAACTCCGGTGTAATCTTGTCTTTGATAACCTTCTCGGTCACAAGGCAAGTTACGACGTCGTCGCGGGACGGCACTTCATACATCACGTCGAGCATGATGCCCTCGATGATCGCGCGAAGTCCGCGAGCTCCCGTATTCCGCTTGATCGCTTCGCGAGCGATTTCCTCAAGCGCGCCGTTATCGAATTCGAGCTTCACATTGTCCATTTCAAGCAGCTTCTGATACTGCTTCACCAATGCGTTCTTCGGCTCCGACAGGATGCGCACGAGAGCAGGCTCGTCGAGCGGCTCAAGCGTAGAGATAACGGGAAGACGTCCTACAAACTCGGGGATTAGTCCGAATTTGAGCAAATCTTCCGGTTGGGCAAGCGACAGGTACTCGCCTGGCTTCATGTCCTTCTGACCTTCAAGGACGGAGCTGAAGCCGATGACTTTTTTGCCGATGCGGCGCTTGATTAACTGCTCCAGGCCGTCGAATGCGCCACCGCAGATGAACAGGATGTTCGTCGTGTCGATCTGGATGAATTCTTGATGCGGATGCTTGCGTCCGCCCTGTGGCGGAACGGAAGCGACAGTGCCTTCGAGAATCTTCAGCAACGCTTGCTGAACGCCTTCGCCGGAAACGTCCCGGGTAATGGAAGGGTTCTCGGATTTACGGGCTACTTTATCGATTTCATCGATATAGATGATGCCGCGTTCGGCCTTTTCCACATCGTAATCGGCTGCTTGAATGAGCTTGAGCAGGATATTCTCGACGTCCTCGCCGACGTAACCGGCTTCCGTCAAGGAAGTAGCGTCCGCAATCGCGAACGGAACGTTCAGGATTTTGGCCATCGTCTGAGCAAGCAAGGTTTTACCCGAACCTGTCGGACCTACCAGCATAATATTACTCTTCTGAAGCTCGACATCCTCGATCTTCGCTTGGGAGTTTATCCGCTTGTAGTGATTGTATACGGCAACCGACAGGGACTTCTTCGCTTGCTCCTGTCCAATCACGTATTGATCAAGAATGTTGCGAATGTCCTTCGGCTTCGGAATATCTTTCAGATCCAGCTCTTCTTCGTGTCCGAGCTCCTCTTCCACGATTTCCGTGCAGAGCTCGATGCATTCATCGCATATATATACGCCGGGACCGGCAACCAGCTTTCGGACCTGATCCTGCGACTTTCCGCAGAACGAGCACTTTAACTGACCTTTTTCATCGCTGAATTTAAACATGTAAACCCTCCTTAGTAAACCGCATCAGCGTCCGTAGGACGAAAAATCCAGATGGGATTAGCTTTCTTAAGCTTTGATATTGTCGGTTGCGATAGGCGCCGAAATAACCCTATCCACTAAACCGTATTGCAAGGCATCTTCCGCGCTCATGAAATTATCGCGATCGGTGTCCCGTTCGATTTTCTCATAAGGTTGACCTGTGCGTTCGACGTAAATTTGATTCAGCTTCTGCTTGGTTTTGACGATCCAATCCGCATGAATCTTAATATCCGACGCTTGACCTCTTACCCCGCCGAGCGGCTGGTGAATCATGATCTCGCTGTTCGGCAATGCGAAGCGCTTGCCGGGCGCGCCTGCGGTGAGAAGCAACGAGCCCATGCTAGCGGCCATCCCGACGCAAATCGTGGAGACATCGGGCTTAATGAATTGCATCGTATCGAAGATTCCCATACCGGCCGTGACGGAACCGCCTGGGGAGTTAATGTAAAGGCTAATATCCTTTTCCGGATCTTCCGCTGCCAAGAAAAGCAGTTGGGCGATAATGAGATTGGCGACATCGTCGTCAATCGCACTTCCGAGAAAAATAATACGGTCCTTCAAAAGCCTAGAATAGATGTCGTACGACCGCTCTCCGCGATTCGTTTGCTCGACGACCATTGGTATCAACATGTTACCAACCCCTTTTCTCATTGGACTTCAAATCTCGGTAATAGTTTAACACGTTCAAAACGGAATGTCATGTTGACGAGTATTTTTCGGGCAAACGTAGGTTGAGGCTTGTCTTACGATTATGTATTCGGGGTGAAAAATAAGGCACGCGGGTTACACGTGCCTTTTCTTTGACTTTTTAGATTATGCGGATTTGCTGTTGTCGACCAAGAATTTCACGGCTTTGCGGACTTTCAGATCCGAACCCATGTCTTGCAGGTAACCGTTAGCCGCGAAGATGTTGCGAAGTTCTTCGGCAGGACGATTGTATAGCTTGGACAGGTTCTCCAGCTCTACCTCGATGTCCGCATCGGAAACTTCAAGATTTTCCGCTTTCGCGATTTCCTCGAGCACAAGGTTGTTGCGAACGCGTTTCTCGGCATCCGCTTGCATTTGCGCCTTCAATGCAGCTTCGTCTTGGCCGCTGAATTGGTAATACAACTCAAGGTTCATCCCTTGTTGGCTTAGACGGTTCTCGAAATCCTTCAACATGTGAGTGATCTCGGAATCGACCATGACTTGAGGAACTTCCAGTTCCGCCGCTTCGGTCGCTTTATCCACGATAGCCGTTTCGCGAGCTACTTCGGCATCCTTGGCTTTGCGTTCCTTCAGCTTGTTTGCCAGATCGGCTTTGTATTCCTCCAAAGTGTCGAACTCGCTGACGTCTTTGGCGAATTCATCGTCAAGAGCAGGCAGGTTTTTACGCTTGAGTTCATTTAACTTCACCTTAAAAACAACCGCTTTGCCGGCTAGGTTCTCCGCTTGGTAGTTTTCGGGGAAAGTAACGTTAATGTCTTTTTCCTCGGCGATGTTTAGTCCAGCTACTTGCTCTTCGAAGCCGGGAATGAAAGAACCTGAGCCGAGCTCCAACGAATAGTTCTCGCCCTTGCCTCCGTCGAACGGCACGCCGTCCAAGAAGCCTTCAAAGTCGATCGAAGTATGGTCGCCCATTTGCGCAGGACCTTCATCCAGCGTAACCAGTTCAGCGTGACGTTGTTGCAAACGCTCAAGCTCCGCGTTCACTTCGTCATCGGACACTTCCGCGTCTGCGGCAGGTACTACCAAGCCTTTGTAATCGCCAAGTTTCACTTCGGGTTTAACCGTTACTTTAGCTTTGAATTTGAATGGTTGGCCTTTGCCGAATTGTTCAACGTCCACTTCCGGACGATCGATCGGATCGATGCCTGCTTCGTCGATTGCTTTGGTGTAAGCATCGGGAAGCAGAATGTCGATCGCGTCTTGATAGAGGCTTTCGATTCCGAAACGAGCTTCGAAAATGCCGCGCGGCACTTTACCTTTACGGAAACCCGGTACGTTTACTTTTTGAACGACTTTGCGAAATGCCTTGTCCAATGCCAGAGCAACTTGCTCCGCATCCACTTCTACCTCTAGAACCCCTACGTTCTTCTCTATCTTTTCCCAGTTTGCTGTCATTTTATGCTTTCCCCTCCGTAACATCTTGCCGCTTCAATGCGGCCATTCACATAAACCACTCTATTATAGAACAACATTGATCTGCGTTCAAGGCTTAACTGACTCACGGATGAGTCGGACGAGGTTCAATGGAATATTGCCTCAACCAACGAAGAGCTTGCTCATATCGAAAACGCAACTCGCCCGTAATCCCATACAACTCCCTTATCCACTCATCACCGTGTTTTGCATGCAGCTTCTCCATGAGCAATTGATGAAGGGCCGCCGCCCAGAGATCGGAGGAACTGTCGTCATCCTCAATCATGCCCTTGTAAATCGAGGATCCATACGCCACCTCGACGCATTCCTTCCACATTTCCTCCGCGAAATAGGATAACGTGGGATCGGATACCTCGGCCGATTGGCGAACCCTATCCAGCACTTGGTGGATCCCTTGCGGGAACTCGGAGAACGTCGCGGGAGTATCTCCGGCTTCGACGGTAAGGCTTTCGCCATCCCTCCAGAAAGAAACCGGCCCGGTGGCTCCCTGCTTCCGCAATGCCTGCAACGCGCGGAACTGTACCTGCGGTATGTACTCCTCCCGCGCTAACCATTGCCTTAACGATAAATCGATATCCGGATGGGAGATATGCATGAGCTGTCCCAGCACCAGCATATGCTGTCCCGGATCCTCCCTGTTATATAGAGAGGCTAATAATTGCGGGATGTATTCCGTATCGGATTGATAGCGCTCCGCGACCTTGCGCTTGAGCAGCTCATCTTCATCCGCATCGTCTTCGTCGTCCTCATAGGGAAAAGCGCCGGATTCCGATCCGCTAACGGCTTCGGGGAATGCCGCGTCCAGCCACCCTAACAACGCTTGCCATTCCGTATGATGCCGATCCGCTTCCCCGTGGCATTGCAGCAAGAAGGAAAGCAGCGATTTCGCATCGCCATAGCGTTCCGATTCCAACATCTTCGTTAATTGTATCTGATAAAAATCCAATGTTTTCGGAAATAATACCAGGTTATCTTTCGTTCGGTCTGTCATTGGGGTAATCCCCCCTCCAAATTTACCGGCTAAATCGCTGGCAATTCCATCCCGTAGCATCAGACCAGCTCAAGCAGCAAGTTCAGTTCTCCCGCATTATATCATGAACCGTAGTCTAAATGGAAAACGCGGGAGGAGCATTTTAAACGTGGTTCCGTGCACATTCAATAAAGGCTCAGCGGTTGTTGGCAGCCTCGCAGGAGGCACATAACGTGCTTACGCAGAGTGGAGATAATTTGTTAACTCACCGGTATACGTCCACAATGGGTTGAGTTAACAAACTTTCTTTGCTAACTCGGCGGTATACGTCCACATGGGGCGGAGTTAACGAGCTTTCTTTGCTAACTCGGCGGTATACGTCCAATGTGACTGGAGATAGTAAGTTTTCGTTACTATCTCGGCTCCATTTGCCTTCGGAGGGCGGAGATAGTAAGTTTTCGTTACTATCTCGGCTCCATTTGCCTTCGGAGGACGGAGATAGTAAGCTTTTGTTACTATCTCTGCTCCATTCCCCCTGTAATCTAACTTTACTGTCCAGGGACAGCATGCTATAATATTTCTTGCTTTACCTATCATGCGGGTGTAGTTCAATGGCAGAACGCCAGCTTCCCAAGCTTGAGGCGAGGGTTCGATTCCCTTCACCCGCTCCAACTATAATCAACTCCAAGAGCCGGCCAAGAAACCGGCTCTTTTTCGTTCCGGCCACGCCATTCATGCTGAAAGGTACATTTATCGTTGTATTTTGTAACCTAGGTTACAATAACGACACTTCCTGGATGGCAGCGTAGTCCTAAGCTATTGAGAGAATGCTTTTGGAGGAATTTTAACCTTGCGGATCGATATTGATTGTGGTAAAATACTTTTTGCGTGTCTCAGTAGCTCAGCTGGATAGAGCAACGCCCTTCTAAGGCGTCGGTCGGGGGTTCGAATCCCTCCTGGGACGCCATAATTATTCGAAACTCAGCCCGTCAATGCGGCATTACTTGCTGCTTGACGGGTTTTTGATTTACCCGAATTCGGGAATTCTATCCCATATCTCTCGTATATAGGATATTGAGCTTTATCAAGCCGTATAGCACACAAATTGAAAGATTGCATCCTGGAGGGAAAAGGAATGGGAGTTTGGTTAATTTACGCTTTGCTATCGGCAGCGACGGCGGCGCTCGTGGCCATCTTCGGGAAGATCGGCCTCAAGGATATCGACGCCAATTCCGCGACCGCGATTCGCGCAGTTATCATGGCCCTTTTTTTGCTCGGAGTCGTTGTCGTGCAAGGGAAATTCAGTCAACTCGGAGAGATCGTCGCCCAGAAAAAAGCGATGTCCTTCATCGTGCTGAGCGGCGTGTCGGGAGCGCTGTCGTGGTTGTTTTATTTTCTCGCGTTGAAAGGCGGCAAGGTGTCGCAGGTCGCTCCGATCGACAAGCTCAGCGTCGTCCTTGCGGTCGTGCTCGCCTTCTTCTTCCTCGGGGAAAAAATTTCGTGGATCAACGCGCTCGGAGTGGCGATGATTGCGGGCGGAGCTGTTCTGGTTGCGTTGAAATAAGATACATATGTACTACTTCAGACATTAATCGGCTGCAATTGAGGAGTCGATTATCGCCCCGTAATCTTCGATGGACAATTTCACTTCCAATTTAACCGTTGCCTCGCGAAAAGTTTTATCCCAATCCCTTTTTACTTTTTCCCACGTATTGGGGTGCTCGATACGCAGTCTGTTTCCGAATCCCAGAACGTCAACGCCCATATCCTTTTGCGTTTTTTTCAAAACTTCATCTATCATTTGTTCTACTTCCTGTTCGAACGCTTTTTCCGCCCTTCGCAGGAATTTATTTTTAGACGGCGCTCCTTTAGCCGTCCAATTTTCAATCAACCGTCCTTCCGACTTGATGACTGCGCGAAATGAAATGTCGTTTCCATCGACATAAGCGTGGATTGTGCTTTTCATGGATTTGATCTCGTACGTAATCAACCGTCCCATCATTTCATCAAAGCTTTTTACCAATCCCCCTTTCCCCTTGCCCGTTAACCATATAACTCCATTTAGCTGTTGTTCGTCCAGAAAACCAAGCAGCTTTTTCGTTTTGCCTTGAATGACCGCGGCCCCGGCAAATTTCATCTCTCCATTCGCAGAGATCACATTTTGCAGCAGAAAGCTTGAGCCCGATTGCATCTCGCCCTTTAATTTGCCAAGCGACATAGGAGGCAATATTTTTGAAATACGATATTGATTATCGGCGATACCAGCTATTTTAAACGCGGGAACATCATCGGGGGACTTCGACTTCAGCGTTTCAATGGCTCTACCGCTGCTCATAAACACAAGGCAACTAGGCCTGATATCATTATCCCGAAAAAAAAAGTCGAGCAAATGCTCAATATTATTATTGCGTGCCAGGTCATCTCCGATTACGACGACTTTCAGGTGATGGCCGATTAGCGGTTTATCCGTTCTCAAGGAAACTTCACGAATCATTTCAAAGAGGGAATCTCCGGTTTCAGAAATGTTCGCGTATGGTTTTTGCTTGGATTGTCCGCCTTTATTCGCCGCTCCCGCAGCTTGGGGGGTTAAAATCTGGATGGTTGACGTCATCAAATCTTTTTTGGGATATCTCCCTCCCTGTTCCTCCAATTTATTCTCTATATCCGTCACCTTGCCCGTATCCAACGCTACACCGACATAAACGCTAAGTTTATCGATTTCATTACTGCTCCAGCAACCCGTTAAGAACAGAATGCCGAGAAAAATCAATGAAATCAGGAGACTCCTGGAGTAAGAAGTGCAATTCATGCTTTTCTCTCCTTTAAACCAGAAATAATCAGAAATAGAAGCGGCAACCCCCCGAACAAGTAAATGGCAGAATTACCGATGAAATCTCCGAATTTAAATAGATCGTTCACGTTTTTCGGAATCATGGAAACGATGAAAATAATCGGCAGCAGCCCATAGAGGAACGGGTGGATGTTCTTATTGAATAGTTGAGCCAACCCCAAAGCCGCCCCATAGAAAGTGATTGTATAGCTGGCGAACATTTGCATGATCCATATCGTGAGCAGCAAAGATTCGAAACGTTCAAAGAGCAGACCTTCGATTTCAAAGCTTCTCATGAGATCTATCGTGGGCCAAGTTATCGCTTGAACTCCCTCGATGGATAAGGCGCCTATAACTAGGATGATTGTCACTAAGTAAAAAACAATCGTAACGCCAATTCCAACGACAACGACTTTTACGCCCTTGTTGGGATGCTTCATAAAAGCAAGTAGAAGCAGCATGATTTCGGGGCCTGCAAAAGCAAGCGTCGTCGCCTTCACCCCTTTCAAAACCGGCATGATACCGAGGCCTAATACCGGGCGCAAATGATCGACCTCGAATATTCTCAGGCTCAGCGAGGCAATTACGATAAAAATAATAATCGTGATCGGGAAAATGATTTCAAAAAGGCGGGCAATCGGGTTAATTCCTCCAACCGTCACAAAAAGACTCACCCACATAAAACATAAGATAATCGCCGAGCTCGGAGTTCCCTCCAATAAGAAAAAGTCGGTTACTGCCGTCATCGATCTAACTTGAAATGCGGAAGCCATAAAAAAATAACAAATAATGAGCAAACTTATGAATCCTCCGCACCATTTCCCGATGATATCCCGACTATATTGGTAAAAGGTTTTCTCAGGATACCGCTCGCTTAACTTCGCCATAATGATCCCTGCGAGCATCGCAAGAAGTCCTCCAATAATAACGGATATCCATACATCCGGCGTTTTCACCGCCTGCGCAGCCGTCCTAGGAAGAGTGAGAATGCCTGTTCCCAGCACGTAATTGATGAGGATAACTGCTGATTGCGGGGTCGTAATTCGGTCTTTCGGAGTGGAAATCATTCTTGGCGGCCGCCCTTCTCAGTGAACTAACCCTTTCGTATCGGGTTCCGGGTATGCATCATTTTGGGGCGACGTTTCATCATCAAGAGCGGCATGCGAATCATAAAATCCTTCCAGTCGCTAAGCCGATAAGGAACAGCCGGGCTCGCATAAGGTAATCCGAAACTCTTCAGCTTTACCAAATGGCTGCACAGCAATAGAAAAAACAGGATAACCCCGTACAACCCGAATACCGCTGCGCAAAACATACCGATAAACCGCAAAATCCGGAACGTAAGCCCCAAGCTGTAATGCGGGATGGAAAAGGAGGAGATCGCCGTTACGGCGATTACGATGACTAGAATCTGGCTGACGATACCCGCCTGAACCGCGGCTTCTCCAATAATGAGCCCTCCGACGATGCCCATCGCCGGACCGACCGGTTTGGGTAAGCGCAGCCCTGCTTCCCTCAAGATTTCGATGGATATTTCCAGAATCAAGGCTTCAATGATCGCCGGAAAAGGGACTATTCCCCGAGTTCCGATTATGGAAATGGCCAGCTTGGTCGGAATCAGACCCGGATGAAACGATATAAAGGAGATGTATAAGGCGGGTGCCAGAAAGGAAACAAAGACCGCAAAATAACGCAGCAGCCGGAAGAGCGTGCCGGGAATCCAACGCTCGTAATAATCTTCCGGCGTTTGCAGCAGCATGCTGAAAGTAACCGGAACGATAAGAACAAACGGCGTGCCGTCCAATAAGATGGCTACCCGTCCCTCCATTAATGCGCCGATTACGCGGTCGGGCCGCTCCGTATTCTGTACTTGCGGAAACAAGCTAAGATAATTGTCCTCTATAAATTGTTCCACATAGCCTGATTCCGGCACGCTGTCTATATCGATTTTTCGAATTCTTCGCTTGACCTCTTCCACTAATTTCGTTTCGGCAATATCTTCCATATAGGCGATGACGAGATCTCTTTTTTCACGCTTGCCCACTTGAAATTTGATTAACGACAGGCTCGGATTTTCACCATCTCGTCGCAATAGGGCGGTATTATCGCATAAATTTTCATTGAAGCCGGCCCGCGGGCCTCTTATTAACCCTTCCGATATCGGTTCTTCAATATTTCGCGATTTTCCGTTCGACGTTTCTAGGAGGAATATATCCTGTAATCCTTCGATCATTAGAGCCGTTGAGCCTGTCAAAACTTTTGGCGTCATTTCTTTGATGCGCCGGGCCTCATCGACTTTTCTTATGGAAAGAACCTTATTTAAGATGTACTCTTTAGACAGGTTTCCATTTGTCCGATGCCGATCTTTGGGACATTCTTCGTAATCCGACATCAACGATTTCATGATGTGCTTGTCGATAAGATTTTTATCCGACAGTCCCTCAACAAACACAATCGCTGCTTTAAGGCCTATACCGCCTATTTGGAACTCCCGAAAGTATACATCCGAATGACGAGCCATTTCATGTCTAACTGCTTCTAAATCCTTCGCGAAATCGCCTGTGAACCATTCGTTCGGATCTTGGGCTTGAGTTGTTTGATTGGAGTCCATGGATTCGCCGCTCTTCATTTTATCCGCTGTCCGAATCCAATCAAAAGTTTTATAGATCGCATACGGAATAATCGCTGCAATTAGCGACAGGGCAAAAACTTTCCAGTCCGGAATATAGGCGACAATCGATTTCCACATTTCCTATCAACCCCTGCAAGTATATTTTCCCTCTTCACGTAAAATTAACCACAGTACAGTCATCTTCGACCGTCTTTGCTCCGGAACATCCGCACCGATCTGGTGATTATGCTAAAATCGCTTTTTTCCGCGTAATTCCTCTACCAAAAGATATTTATTCCGTTTTGTATGTATACCGCTTTGATTTGCGAAACCAATCCCTCTTTTAAGTTGTCTAAAAATGATACATTACGTTCTATCATGCACGCCTATGGGCAAGAGGTTTGGAACTACGTGTTTGCCTTGACCCGCAACCGCCACGACGTCGATGATATCGTACAGGAAGTGTTCATCAAGTGCCATCGGTCGATCGATTCGTTCCGCGGGCAATCGGCGTTCCGGACTTGGTTATTCGCGATCGCGCGGAATACCACCTTTAACGTACGCAAAACGGCATACTGGCGAATGGTGATCCCTATGGGAAGCTTATTCGGGATAGGCAATCGAGGAGACCCTGTTTCCCCTTCTGCCGAGGATACGTTTCTGACGAATATGATCGAAGGATCAATATGGGAAAAGGTTCTCCTGCTCCCCGCGAAATATAGGGAAGTCCTCGTCTTGGACGCGGTATACGAACTCAATCAACGGGAAATCTCCGAGCTACTCAACCTCTCGGTTGGGGGAGTCAAATCACGTCTTAGCCGTGCCCGGGAGAAGATGAACAAGCTACTGAGGGAGGAAATTGCACATGTCGAAGCATGAAGCCATGATGGACGGGGATCGTCCGGTTTGGTACGGAGAATTGTCGCACCCTCCCTTCCGGACTTTCAGGGACGAAGAGCTGAACGCGGTCATGGAGAGGGTACGCTCGGGAAAAAGCGCGAGGAACGCTTTGCGGATAAAATGGGGCATTGCGGCACTGTGCTTCGTTGTTTTGTTAGCCGGAGTTGCTGTTTTGGATCGTACATCCTCTCTTCACTTGTTTACTAAATCCTCGTCTCCTGCGACTCAATCCGGAAAGTGGTCCACCTATGCTGAGATGGAGTCGACCTTTTCTTTCCCCTCCGATTGGGAAGTCGTACGAACGAGCAATGACAGATTGGAATTCATATCGGATAGAGGCTCTGTAGGAAGCTTAACTGTAATCCAATACGGCTTAGCTTATTCGAGAACGTTCGAAAGTCATTATCCCCCAAATTCTAAGATCATCGAGACGGTACCCGATCAAGCAAAATCCGAGCAGGAACGAAAAGATCATAACATCGGTTTGATTGGACCTCAAGCCACACATATGAGATTTCAATTATATACAACAGAAGGCGAGCCTGGATTCATTGAAGATCATTATTACTTCATGCAGGCCTTGGTAACTTACGACTTTGCGTTCCGTTCGGATTGGGTTGATCAACAAACTGCGGATGTCATCGCCGAAAGCTTCGTCTACACCGGCAAACTGCCTTCTAACCCTTGCGAATCTAAAAATGTCACCTGCGATTACGACAAATAAAAAGCCGCCAAACCCCTTAATTGGGGAGGGCAGCTTCAGGACCTTAACGGTTATGCGGCCGAGCCGGACTGTTCTCAGCGGGATGAAAATGATTGATTTTGAGCTTTTCCTCTACGTAATCCTCGCCTTTTTTGGCGATTTGGTTGCCTTTGTTTTTCTTGAATTTTTCGGCCATGTGTCTCTGTTCACCTCCCCTTCTGATCTAAACCGCCGATTGAACACGCCTATAAGTTCCTATCCAATACTTCAGCGATACCCGGATATGCCAAAATTTGAGCAACGAATTCCTTCCGGTCGCTCTCGCCTATGTGGTCGGGCGTGAAGAGCATCGTCCCCATCACGTCATCGAACGCGGAATGAAGGTTGTTCTCGTACCAATCGATCTCATAATCGGCATCGTTAGAGATGAGCTTAACGAGCGAATAATCCCCATTCTGGCTCGTGCGAAAATATGCCAGCATCTGCGGGTTGCGCGGATGATCGGTTAACACCTCCACTTCGGCGAACGGCTGTCCGCCGCGATCCAAGACCCGTCGGAAATGCGCCTCTCTAACCTTCGTCATCGGATCATTTCTCCTCCTGGCGATCAATGCAAGATGTTCATCGATTCGATATGCTTTCTGGTTTCATCCGTTCCTAACTTGTGCAGCATGCGATAAATATCCTTGAATAACGCGTCGTAAGTCTCATTCCCGGGATCGTCGCTGACGGTGGGGGATCCGCTGAAATGAAGCGCGTTATCCTCGTCCGAGTCCTGTAATTCCTCGAACAGCACCAGAAGCTGGTTCACTTCATCCTCGTTAGCTCGAATGGCGAACTCGAATGCAGCCGCCTCGGGATCCTCCAATATTTGTCCCGCTCCGACCGCTACGTAATAGGTAGTCCTGGACGGATCGGAATTTTGGGTTTCTGTCATGGAGCATGCCATCTCCTTTTCCCGGTAAAGAACCGTTACTCCTTACGTATTTTCTCCCGGAGGACATACATGTTATGCCTTTTTTCGCATATCCATCTTATGATCGGTTTTTAGGCAGAGGAGGGTTGAAGGCACATGTGTGGAATAACCGGATGGATTGATTGGAACAAGGATTTAACGACTCAAGCGGACACGATCGAGAAAATGACCGAAACGTTAGAGCTTCGCGGACCGGATGCGGCCGGCACTTGGCTATCCCGTCATTGCGCCTTCGGACATCGCCGCCTATCCGTCATGGACCCTGCCAATGGCGCCCAACCTATGGTTCGCCCCGCCAAAGGCGTAGACAATCATGACTGCGTGCTCGTGTATAACGGTGAATTGTATAATGCCCCCGAGCTTCGCAAAGAGCTGCAGGATCTGGGCTATCGGTTTCGAACGACTTGCGATACGGAGGTTCTGCTGCTCGCCTACGTGGAGTGGGGGCAGGAGTGCGTTGAGAAACTTAACGGCATTTTCGCCTTTGCCATCTGGCAAACCCATGAGGAGAAGCTGTTCATGGCGCGTGACCGCCTGGGAGTTAAACCGCTGTTCTATCGTCGGGAGGAAGGACGTCTCTTGTTCGGCTCGGAGCCGAAAGCGATCTTGGCGCATCCGGAAGTTCCGGCCGAAATCGACGCGGAGGGGCTGGCGGAGCTATTCGTTATCGGTCCTGCCAGAACGCCCGGGCATGGGATCTGGCGAGACTTCCTCGAGCTGAAGCCAGGCCACTGCCTCCAATATGATCGGGCCGGAATGAGGATATTCGCATACTGGCAATTGCAGAGCGCCGATCATGAAGAGGAAGTCTCGCAGACGGCCGAGAAGGTCCGCGAGTTGCTCGCGGATACGGTAGAGCGTCAGCTCGTATCGGATGTGCCGATATGCACCTTGCTATCCGGCGGCCTTGATTCCAGCGCCTTAACCGCGCTGGCGGTAGACTATTACCGGAGAGAAAATCAGGGCAACGTGCATACCTTCTCGGTCGATTACGTCGACAACGACAAGCATTTCCACGCTCATGATTTTCAACCGAACTCGGATGCGCCTTGGATCAAGCGGATGACCGAATATCTTTCGACCGTTCATCACCCCGTTCAGTTCGATACCCCCGAACTCATCCATGCGCTGGAAGCAGCAGTCCTCGCAAAGGATACTCCCGGTATGGCCGATATCGATGCATCCTTGTATTTGTTCTGCCGAGAGATCAAGAAAGAAGCTACCGTAGCCATCTCGGGCGAAGCCGCGGACGAAATATTCGGCGGCTACCCTTGGTTTCACCGCGAAGATGCCTTAAAAGCCGAAACCTTCCCATGGTCCTTGGCCACCGGCTTGAGAGCTAGTCTGTTATCCCCGGAACTCAGGGAGAAAATTCATCCGCAGGAATACTTGGCCGATCGCTATTCGCAAGCCGTATCCGAGGTTCCGCATTTGGCCGGAGAGGACGAAGTCCGCAAACGCATGAGGCGCATGTCCTACTTAAACATCACCCGGTTCATGCCCACCTTGCTCGATCGTAAGGATAAGATGAGCATGGCCGTAGGGCTTGAAGTTCGAGTACCCTTCTGCGATCATCGGCTGGTCGAATACGTATGGAACATTCCTTGGGAAATCAAAACGGCGGGCACTCGGGAAAAAGGATTACTTAGAAAAGCGCTCGAAGGCGTTCTTCCCGACGACGTGCTTTACCGCAAGAAAAGTCCATATCCGAAGACGCACAATCCGAACTATTTAACGGCTGTACGTGCCCGACTCCTTGAAAGATTAGACGATCCTAGCTGCCCGCTCCTGCCGCTTGTGAATTCGGCTAAGATCAGGGAACTCGCCGCGGCATCCGACGCCAGCTCCCATCTCCCTTGGTTCGGCCAGCTCATGTCCGGGCCGCAATTGTTCGCTTACTTGCTGCAAATGGACTTTTGGCTGAGGCAGTATAAGGTCAAGATCGTATTATGATTGCAAAACCAAAAGGCGACCGAGTTGGTTCCGGGTTGGTCGCCTTTTTTGCGTGAAAGTATTAAAAGCTTAAAGCAATGCCAACAACTTGCGCAAGGCTTGTCCGCGATGACTGATGGCGTTCTTCTCTTCCACCGTCAGCTCCGCCATGCTGCGCGAATGCGAAGGAACCCAGAATAACGGGTCATAACCGAATCCGTCCGCTCCGCGGGCTTCACCGAGAATGAACCCTTCGACCGATCCTTCCGCCTGCAACCGGCTGTCATCCTCGGGATCGTAGAGGACGAGCGAACAAGTAAACCTAGCCGGGCTAAGCAACCTAAGTCCGAACTCCCCGTCCGAACGAAAGTCTGCTCCTGCCTTTTCCAGCTCCCGCAGCAGCTTCGCGTTATTCGCCGCGTCTCCGGCGCCTTCGCCCGCGTAACGCGCGGAGTAAACGCCGGGAGCGCCGTCAAGGGCATCCACGCACAATCCCGAATCGTCCGCGAGCACCGGCAATCCTACGAGATTGGCAGCGGTTGTCGCCTTGATGAACGCATTCGCCGCGAACGTTTCGCCGGATTCATCGATGTCCGGAATCCCTTCGACCTCGTGCAAATCCTTAACCTCGATTCCGAGTTTCCCGAAAGCATCCCGGAACTCCTTCGTCTTGCCTCGGTTACGCGTAGCCAAGAGCAGCGTGCCGCCTTCCCCGATCATGCCTTGCCTCCGCCGATCCGCTCTCCTGCCGGGCCCAACGCGTCCTTTTGCAGTTGGATAAGCTCGTGAATGGCATCTTCCGCGAGCGATAGCATTTGATCGAGTTCCGCTCGAGTAAATGGAGCTTCCTCTCCCGTGCCTTGTACCTCCACGAATGCTCCCGCCCCCGTCATAACCACGTTCATGTCGACTTTGGCTTTGGAATCTTCCTCGTAGTTCAAATCTACGACCGCTATATCCTGAATAACTCCCACGCTGGTGGAAGCCAAATAATCCGTCAAAGGATACTTATCGAAAGCGTTCGTGCCTGCCAGCTTATGTATGGCTAACGCCAAAGCAATGTAAGCGCCGGTGATGGAAGTTGTCCTCGTGCCTCCGTCCGCTTGGAGCACGTCGCAATCCAGCGTAATCGTTCTTTCGCCAAGAGCGTGCAGATTCACGACCGAGCGTAGCGCACGTCCGATCAGACGTTGAATTTCCATGGTGCGGCCGGTTAGCTTCCCTTTCGCGGATTCTCTTTGATTACGGGTATGCGTAGCGCGCGGAAGCATGGAATATTCCGCTGTTACCCAACCTTTGCCCTGCCCTTTTAGAAAAGGAGGAACTCTCTCTTCCACGGATGCGGTACAGAGCACCTTCGTGTTGCCGGCTTCGATAAGTACGGAGCCTTCGGCGTATTTATTCGGATGCAGCGTAACCGCGAATGGCCGCAGGTCACGAGATTGTCTACCATCGGATCTCATTGATTTGCCTCCCAAATACTGAACTTTCACCATTTTACCAAAGGATGCCCTTAAAAGCATCTTCAAACTCGCATGTTGCGTATTAGCGTATGATTCAATAGCCTTGGGGCAATATACAGAGGATGGAAAATCAAGGATGGGAGGCCATTGTTCATGATTGAAGAAATCCGCTCCGACTTCATAGACGCTACGGATCTGTTCACGGATATTTTGGATAACGGTTTCTGGGCTATAGAAATTGCCTATTTCCCCTCCTTGTGCGATGAACGGATTAAGGATGGAGTATTAGTCCCGTTTTCCTATCGTTTCGATCCCGATGAATTTCGGAGAATGCTGCATTCTAATCCAAAATACGAAAATGCGGACAATCCCAAAGAATGGGCGAATCTGCTTCTGAAAGGATACGTCTTACTTAAGATCGAGGGAAAGCACTATTCATTTAAGTCGGATCGAACGCCTGTAACTCAGATTGACATCGCGCAGGTAGAGTCAACGTTGCAAGGTCCTCAGGCCGCTTTCACGGAAGATTTGAACATCAACATGTTTCTCCTGCGCCTCAGGTATAATGTGCCTTCGTTAACCGTGGAGCCTTTCGATAAAGGCACGCTGTCCCGTACGGCTCTTTTCGTCGTGTACGATCATCGGCTCGTGAATCCAAACATTCTGAAGTCTTTGCATAAGCAGTTAGACAAGGTCAAGCTCGATTTATTGCAATCCTCGGGACAAATGATCAAACAATTGACCGAAAAAAGTCGCCGTTTATTTCCGACCATACTGGAGACGGAGCGTCCCGACCGCGTCGCTTCCATGCTTAGCAAAGGGAAGATCGCCATACTGATCAACGGGAGCCGGTTCGCGTTGCTGCTCCCCGTCAGACTGTTCGACTTCATGCACGCCATGGACGATGAATACGAATCCTTCTGGATGAGCCGTCTTCTCTCGATCGTTCGATATTTCGCCGTCGTCCTAACGATTACTCTCCCGGCTTTATATATCGCGATCGTATCCTATAACCCTGAGATCTTCCGAGTGCAGATTGCCTTCACGATCGACGGCAGCAGAGCCGGAGTCCCGTATCCGTCGTTCATCGAGGTTTTCATCATGTTATTCATGATAGAAGCGCTAATCGAAGCCAGCATTCGCCTTCCTCGGATCGTCGGATCCACGGCAACGACGGTAGGCGGTCTCATTCTCGGCCAAGCGGCCCAACAAGCGGGTCTCGTCAGCACCATCATGATCATCGTCACCTCCGTCGTGGCGATTTCAAATTTCGTCATTCCTAATGTGAGCTTTAGCCAGTCCGTCAGGTTAATGAAGTATTTGTTCATTGTTATCGCCATGATTTACGGGGTTAGCGGCGTCGCCGTCCTTTTCTTTGCCTTGATCGTCTATCTCTGCAACCTCCGCAGCTTCGGAGAACCGTACTTCGCTCTCTTTACGAGCCGATCCAAAGAAAAGTCCAACAAAGAAAAGGGTTGATCCCATGTCGCGTTATTTCTATTATCACGTCATCTACGTCGGCTTGATAAATATCATGCTATTCGTTCCCTGGACTCTCGTTCATTATCGGTTCAACGGTGCCGTATCCGGGATGGCGATTGCCGCAGTCGCAGGTACGTTCTTGGCCTACCTAACGACATCGCTTTACTTGCGCTTTCCGGGCATGAGTCTTCCCGATATCGTCAATAGCTACCTGCCGCGCGGATTTGCCGTGTTCCTTAATCTGATCGGAGCGTCATTATGGGTTGTGGCAGGAATTCTAGTCATTTACTCTTATTCCTCTACGATCCAGCAATTTTTCAACCCTGACATGAATCCATATCTATTTTTGCTCCTCATGACTGCAGCTGGGGTGTGGGGCGCAAGCCGTTCCACGAGATCCGTACAATTCGCGCAAGAGATTATGCTTTTGATTAGCGCGCCGCTGATCATCATGATCTTATTCAAGGCCATCTTCAGTCCATGGCTGGATTGGGACGCGATAAGGGTAACCGCCGGGTACGTTCGAACCCCGCCGTCCTTCATCTCCTTTTGCGCGGCGACCTTCGTGTTCGCCGGGTACAACACGCTGGCTGTATTCAACCGCCTGCTGCCGCCAGGGACGCAGATCCGACATCGCTGGATCATCCCTTTGGTCTGCTCTTTTTTCTTGCTCGTTTCCTTTTTCGTCCCCATCGGTTTTCACGGGACAGTCGGCGTCGCCGAATACTTGTACATTTGGAGCGTAACCGCGGACTCGATGATCATGGAATACGGATTCGTCTATCGGGTATTGTACGTTTTCTTGCTGCTCTATACCGCATTGTCGCTCATGTTCGCCATGAATACGTGGCATACCGCCATGGAATTCATTAAAGCTTGCCATCCTAGGCACAAGCCGAAGCCGGACCAATTCCCCGTGTCTCCCGCCAATTGGTGGATTAATCTTGCCTTCGCCGGCCTCACGTTCGGCTATGCCTTGTGGACCAATGAGCAGCGCAACCAATGGGTGAACCAAAATTGGCTAATAGCCCGGACTTTCTCCGACGTATTGGCCGCGGTGATTCTAGGTTGGCTAGCCGTAAAAGCCGCGCGAAGAAAACGGTCTCCTATCCCATCGGAAGCGGCTTCTCAGGATTCCTAATGCAAGGAGGAACATCTCATGCGTCGTGCTAGAATATTTTTTTCCGGTTTCGCTCTGCTTCTCATTTTCTCGATCAGCGGCTGCGGATTCAAGGACATCGATAAACGCTTTTTCGTCGTGGCCATGGGAATCGATCGGGGGAGCGCTCCGAGTAGCTATCGTGTTACGGTACGATTAGCTATACCGACTGGCAACATGGAAAGCGGAGAAACAAAGACGGAAGTAGAAACGATGGAGGCTCCTAGCATTGCGGAAGCGGTGCGCCAACTTAAATCGATAGTCGACAAGGAACTTGACTTCGGGCATTGCAGAGTCATCCTGTTCGGCAGAACCTTAATGGAGGACGGAGTAGACGACCCTATCAACTGGTTGTCCCGCCGGCGCGACATTCAACAGGTCGCTTTCCTTGGGATGGCGGAGCCCGATGCCTTCCATGTGCTGAAGCTCCATCCCCAATCGGAACGTTATCCTGGAAATGCCTTATTCCTATCATTCGGGAGCGAAGGGACGGAGTCCTCTTATACCCTGACCGAATATTTATTCGACTGGGTTCGCCGCCAGTCGGAAACCGGAAAAGACGGATTCTTACCCATAATCAGGACGGATAAAGACAGAAATTCTTACCGGGTTGACAGAGTGGCTTTCACGGACAAAGAGAAGCTGCGCCTCTGTTTGGATCCCGAGGAGTCGCAGCTGTTTAACATTTCGGCCAGACGATACGATAAAGCAGCCATCGCCATGCCTTATCAAGGGACCCGAATCGTATTCGCTCTCTCGCAGGTCATAACCCGAGTAAGCATAACCCGTGACGACGTCCCTACCGTAACTTTCCATATCCGGGCATCCGGGTTCTTGGAAGAAAGCCCTCCGAATTTCATGGAAGGGGATATCCCAAAGATCGAAAGCCGCTTGCAAGCGGAAGTTAACAATCGACTAGTGGATTTGCTTAACAAAATCCGAGGCGCAGAAGTCGATCCTTACGGATTCGGCCTTCATTACTTAGCGACTTATTTCGGAAATACCAAGGATTGGGAACATTGGAAGAAAGTTTATCCCGAGGTTGTTTTCCGCGTTCAGAGCCGCATCGTGATCGAAAAAGTCGGACTGGTCGAATGAATTTAGCGAGAAAGGGTATTGACGTATGCTTGTCGGGTTACGGGCCGGTCGTAAGCGCGATTGTCCGAATCCACCAAGGAGTCGTCCCCATTCATGACAACTTGTACCTGAGGTACGCCGGTTGCTTCCGTCAAGGTCAGTACCAGCGCTTCCATCATCTCGGATGGAACCGGCGATTTCGGCACCCAATCCGAATCTTGCAAGGATACGTTTACGGTGTCGGCCATTTGGGAAAGCTTCTCTATCGACATGTCGTTAGTTAATACGGCTTTGAGCGATGACGTTTTTTGCGGTCCAAGAATCAACTGCTCAAGCGCTGCCTTTGCCGGATCGGCCTGTCGGTTGATTAAGCGGGTTACAGGAACAAAGTAGCCTTCTCCTTCCGCGGATTGCGCCGAGAAATACAGCGTTACTGCCATCGCGCGGCTGATCTGAATGTTTGCGACTTTCTCCAGGTTAATGCCCAGGCCGCGAGTTAGAGTCGAATCGACGGGAATTCCCGAGGAGGGCAAGGATTGAATCGGCTTACCCGCGACGGACAGCTTAACCTTATTGATTCCGGGAAGCTCCGTCAAGGTCCACACGAGCGCCTCTATGACTTTACGCTCTTGCGCTGCGGCAATGGTTGGAAAAGGAGCGGCAAAGTCGATAGCAATCGTATGCTGGGACGTATTCTCGGTCACTGAGTTTACCTTCGTTCCCTCCGGCAATACCGCCCCGAACCCTGGCGGCAACTGATCCGCAAGCTGTTTGTTTTTAGTCATCCAAGCAATCGCTTGCTGGGCAGTGGTTTGGGAAGGCGATTGCGCCGGTGATTGGGTCAGCGATTGCTCTGAGCTCTCGACATCATCTTCTAACCTTAGAGATATTGGGGCAAGATACCCGTTACGGTCTTGCAAATAGACCGTCACGACATCGTTCCCTTCCAGAATGGCTGTCGGAGACATATCCTGAATCATGGCCTGCTCAACATCATAAGGCGGCGGATCGATGCTTTCCGCTTGATCGACATTGGTTCCCGCACCCTGGCTACAAGCCGATAACAATGGCAACAACAGTAGAATAGGTGCCCATTTCCGAAACGCGATGCCCCGGTAGAAACTTTTCTTCATTCTTACATCCTCCTATCATATGATGGCCGTAAGGGTAGGCTGACGTTTCATCGGCCTCCTATTTGTAGTACTATGTATACGAGCCCTTGGGATAATTATGTACGTTTGTCCCATTCAAGTTCATGACGGAGGCCTAAGGCTTCGGAAAGAGGTGTTGTTCATGTCCCAACCGAACGTGTACCGTCTTAACAGCAAGGAGGTCGCCAAGGCGACGGAAGAATGGTTAACGAAGCGAGGTGTCACCAAGGAACAAATCGGGCAGCTGGTTATGCTGCTGCAGAAGGATTATTTCCCTGAGCTGACACTGGCGGAATGCGTCATCAATGTGGATTCCGTTCTGTCCAAGCGCGAGGTGCAGAACGCGGTGCTAACCGGCATCCAGCTTGATATGTTAGCGGAGGAAGGGAAACTGCTGCCTCCGTTGCAAGATATGATTTCCTATGACGAAGGCCTATACGGCTGCGATGAAATATTGGCTCTGAGCATCGTCAACGTCTATGGAAGCATCGGATTCACGAACTTCGGTTACATCGATAAGCTTAAGCCAGGCGTCCTCAGAAAATTGAACGATAAAAACAGCGGGGAAATTCATACGTTTCTTGACGATATCGTAGGCGCTATCGCGGCAGCGGCATCCAGCCGCATCGCCCACCGCAAGCAAGCGGAGCGCGAAGCGGTCGCGGAGGCCTTTAAAGAAGGCGGAGAATAGATGATTCGCTATTTATGAAAAACAGCGGCAGCCCGGACTGATAACTAGTCCAGACTGCCGCTGTTTTATTTACAGCGCTTTTGTGAGTCTCTAATAATAGACATCCTGCTAAGTCGAACTACAGCGCTCCCAAGCTACTCCTATCGGGCATTTAATTTGACTAAGTCGAATTACAGCGCTCCTAAGCTACTCCCATCGGGCTTTTAATTTGACTAAGTCGAACTACGGCACTCCAAAGCTACTCCCATCGGGCATTTAGTTTGACTAGGTCGAACTACAGCGCTCCCAAGCTACTCCTAACGGGCATTTAATTTGACTAAGTCGAACTACGGCACTCCGAAGTTACTCCCATCGGGCATTTAGTTTAACTAAGTCGAACTACAGCGCTCCCAAGCTACTCCTAACGGAGTCACTTTCGATCTTGTTCTACCGTCACGAGGTACTAACACGCCGATAGCCTATACGTGCATTGCCATCCCCCGCATGCCCGGATTCTATCCGAACAACAATCCCTCGCTTCTCCAATTGGATCAAGTGAGCGATCGTCTCCGCTAGCGCGAATCGCAAATTGTGGGCGTTGCTTCTCAAGCGCGTACCGAATAACAGCTCGCATACCTCGAATGCGGTTCTATCCTCATTGCCAATTAACTCCGCCATCTTCTGCAGGCGTCGTTCATGATGTTCAAGCAACTCCTCGATGCGTAGCCGATATTGAAGAAACGGGTCCCTATGGCCGGGGAACACCATCGCCACCTCGAGATGTCGCATCTCCCCCAGACCGGTAAGAAAAGAACCAAGAGGGTCCGGATCACCGTCTGGCATCCACCCGATGTTAGGAGAAATGTCCGGGAGTACTTGATCGCCGCATAGCAGTTTGCCGCCTGCTTGATCGTGGAAAATCAGATGACCCGGAGCGTGGCCCTCTCCCCCGAGTATTTCCCAATGCATGTTCCCCATTCTAAATCGTTCGCCAGGCTGCAGAATCGACGGATTCACCGGTTGAGGCGACACTTTGTTACGGAAGCCGCGCATGTGGACTAGCATATCCTCTCTTAATTCCTCGGCCAAGCCGTGCCGCAGGAAAGCCTCCGTCAACTCCTCGGAGAACGTCTCGTTCTCGCCCCACAGCCGTCTGGCGCTATCAAGCGCCGCTTGCGACATCCAGACCTGAGCACCCGTTCTCTTCTGGAACCATCCCGCCATGCCATAATGATCGGGATGATGATGAGTGATCACGATCGAAATGATATCTTGCCAACCAATGGAGAGTTCTGACAAAACCTCCGTCCAGAAGACTTCCGTATCTTCCGTCCGAAGCCCTGGGTCGATGAGCGTCCAGCCTGTTTTCTCCGAATCCTCCGGCAGCAGGTAGGCATTCACCCATTTTAACGAGAAAGGAAGGGGAACTTTGACCTGCAACCATCCGCTTTCCCATTGCGTGATAAATTGAGATTTCTCACTCATCCGGTTCGTCTCCCTAACAGAATGAGCCTCTTCGAGCTTTCCGAATCGTATTCGCTTCCGTCGTAATCGCCATAAACTCGTTCCAGGAAGAGTCCTGCCTCCATGAGCAGCCCTTGGAATTTTTTCAGCCCTATTAGTCGAACTCGTTCCTCATAGTGCCTGCTTGGTCCTTGAATACCCGCATCATCCCTAGGTGGCATGACTTCGATTTTTTTTATGACAAAATCTTCTTCGATCGTTCGTATCTCCGTAATCCGAAGTCCGGTCGGTTCATCCACCCGATCGGATTCAGGAACTAAATGTCGCAATAAGTATGAGGGGTTCAAGTAATCGATCAAGTATCGCCCATCCGGCTTAAGTACCCTTCTCATCTCCTGCAAAACGCGTAAATTATCCTGATCGTCCACGAAATAACCGAATGACGTAAACCAATTTACCGTGGCGTCGAACGTTCCGCAGTCGAACGGTAAACTTCGCATGTCGCCGCGAACCCAGTCGACCCCGTACTCCGGATCTGCGCTCCTCGCTTCCGTCAGCAGAACCTCCGACAAATCTAACCCCGTAACCTCGTAACCTAATGCCTTAAGCGCAAGCGCATGCCGGCCCATGCCGCATCCGACGTCCAGCACGGAGGAGTTTGCGGGAATATTCACCCATTCCATCATCGCGCCGATTTCCCTCTTTGCGTTTTCCCAGTTCCGATGACGGTAGACGATCTTGTAATCCTCACCGAAGCTTTCGGTAAACCAATCACCCATGAATCGAAATCCCCTTTTCCATGAAAAAAGTCCCTATTTCCATCATAACATCATTCCAACACCGCGTCCCAATGCAATAAGTGCTATCACCGATAGATAGATGTCCTCATATGATGGAGTATTCTCGCTAGCCCCCAGGAAGGATGCCTACGAGAGCCTTCGCCACGACCTATGCAAAGGTGGAAGGAGTACGAATCATGTCCACCCCGAAAATCAACGTCCAGGTCATCAGTTCCGGCATATTGTCCGATGACGTCCTGATGCTGGGGGAATCCCTGATGAAGCAGTGGAAAATACCTGCCCAGCAGCATCTCGCCTTACAGTTCGGTTCTTTCCGTCACTCTGTAACCATCGTCCCTGTTCCGCGTTACGAAGGATTACGAATTAGCCAGACGCTTGCTCGCAGGATGGGCATTTCCTCCGGTACTCCGCTTCGCATCCAGTATCAGGCGTCAACCCGATCGCTCGCCCTTGGTCCTTTGATCGGCGTGCTGATTAGCCGGGATAATCCGGATCAGCCGGATAAACCGTTTGGAGACATTACGATGTTCTGCCGGGAATTAACCGATGCTTGCCGCAGCCAAGGCGCTTATGTGTATTTTTTCACTCCGAACGCGATCGGGTCAAGTCTGTCCACCGTGGAAGGCTGGGTGTATACCAAAGGCTGGTACCGGATGATGCTTCCGGCACCCGACGTCGTGAACAACCGCCTGACCTCCCGCAAGCTGGAAAATCAACCGGTCGTCCAACAATTCATACGGGAAATCAAACATCGGTTCGGAGCGCAAATATTTAACGAGAAGTTTCTAGACAAAACGGAAGTATTCGAAGCGCTCAAGAAGGACTCCGCACTGCAGAAATATTTGCCCGAATCCCACTCGCTTCAGAACTATTCGATGCTCAAGAGCATGTGCTCCAGATATAGTGCCGTATTCCTGAAGCCGGTAAGAGGAAGCTTAGGCAAAGGGATCATTCGGCTTTCCCGCATCGGCCCGGAAAACTGGCAGGCGTCTTACGCCACCGTTAACGGAACCAAGAAGCAATCCTTCAACAGCCTGGTTAAGCTTTTCTCCACCATTGCGGGCAAGATGAAAACCGTACGTTATCTGATTCAGCAAGGCCTAAACCTCATTGAAATCGATGGACGTCCCGTGGACTTCCGTGCTTTAACGCAGAAGAACGCAAGCGGAAAATGGGCGATCACCTCGATCGTAAGCCGAACGGCGGGAACCCACCATTTCGTTTCCAATCTCGCTAGGGGTGGTACGTTATCGACGGTCAAGGAGTCCGTCGCCAAGTCCAATCTTCCCGTCCAATTCCGGGGAGACGCTTCCTCACGCCTGTCGAGAGCGGCACTGGACATCGCCAGGGGGGTCGACATGTACATCCCCGCGCATTTCGGTGAGCTGGGGATCGATCTGGCTCTGGATACTTTAGGCCGCGTCTGGCTTCTCGAGGTCAATTCCAAGCCTTCGAAGAACGATAACACACCACTCAAAGAAGGGAAAATCCGCCCCTCGGTGCGGATGATGATTCAATATGCGCGTCATGTCTCCGGTTTCTAAACCGTATAGCAGCAACACGCGTTCCGATGGCGCCCTGGGCATTCTCGTTTGCGAACGGGACGGAAATCCCCCATTCGCGGAAAGTTCCTTCATAAAGCGCCTGAGCCTGATCGGGGCGAATAGCGGCCTTCGATTGTTCGCGTTTTCCCCTTGGACCTGGAACTCGGGGAACGATTCCGTAAAGGGCTGGAGTTGGAACAACCAGAAACTGCAATGGGAAGCAAGCCAGAAGAAGCTTCCTTCGATCGTGTATGACCGCTCATGGCCTGAAACGCAAGAGGAAAAACAACGTTATCGTCAAGCCTTGCGGCAGCTTTGCTCCGCTAGACGTCTTATCTTCCTGAACGGTCGCTTGCCCCATAAAGGAAAAGTATATGAGATCTTATCCAAGGATCTGACGTTTAAGTCTATTATTCCGCCGACGGCACGATATCAAGGGCCGATTTCCCTGAGCTCTTGGCTTCGAAAGCATCGCCATGCCGCATTCCTGAAGCCTATCGCCGGTAGCCAGGGCAAACGCGTTATCGCGGTTATCCGCATAGAGTACGGAAAGATAAAGCTTACCGGAAGACACGAGGATAACCGGCTTTTGAATAGGAACTGCGAGAACGAAGCCGACGCCTTGCGACGAATTGACCGTTGGATCGGCACGCGCGAGTATCTCATGCAGCCTATGCTCGATTTAACGGGTAACTCGGGTGAACCGTTCGATTTACGCGCGTTAATGCAAAAAAACGGAGCCGGACGCTGGGTGCTCACCGGAATCGCGGCTCGCCAAGGCGCGCCCGGGAGCGTCACGGCTAACCTGCACGGAGGCGGTACTGCCGCTCCCGCGGAGAAAGTACTCACGCTCCAATTCGGAGAGCAACGCGGGAGCGAACTTCTGCAGGAAATGAAAAGACTATCGTTCCTGATCGTAGCAAGGCTGGAACAATCATTTGGACGATTCGCCGAAATCGGTTTGGACTACGGGGTAGACCAAAGCGGCAGGCCCTGGTTTTTGGAGGCCAACTCCAAGCCAGGCCGCGCCGCTATGGGCTCCGCTGGCAAAGAAGCAGCTTATGCCTCCGCGGAGCAGCCACTGTCCTACGCCAGATCTATCCTGCTTCGACTTGCGACAACCGACGCGCGGCTATCGCCGCTGGGTAACGGTTGCTCATTTGCGACAACCGACACGCAGCGATCGCCACTGGGTAACGGTTGCTCATTTGCGACAACCGACACGCAGCGATCGCCACTGGGTAACGGTTGCGCTTCACCTGGGAGGGTAATTCATGAGTTTGACCATCTGTAACGTCCATTTCACACAGCAGCCGGAACGTATCGTATGGTTTTCCAGCCCGCTTGCAAAGCTGCTAAAGCTGGGCGGACGTAAATCGGTTAACGTCAAGCTCGGCAAAGACATCGTACCCGCTTCGGTGCGGACCATCAAGCGCAAAGGTAATCATGTCTATATGTCTGCGGGGCTTCGGCGTTCCGTAAGGATTCCTAAATCCGGAAACGTATATTTAAACAATGACGAGGGAGAAGAAATTCAACTAGGTCCGCTCATTGGAGTATTGACCGACAGCGGAAGACGCTCCTCTTCGGCTCCTTTTGGCGAAAGAACCGGATTCGTCAAACAGCTTCTTCACTTAGGCCAGAAGAAAGCTTATTTCTTCGCCTTTACGCCGCACGATATCAACTGGCAGCAGGAAACGATTCATGGTTGGTTCCTGGACGGAGGCGGCGGTTGGACACGTCGAGTCGTTCCCCTGCCCGACGTCGTCTATAACCGGCTTCCAAGCCGCCGCGCGGAAACCGGGTACACGATTACGACGCTTCGGGATAGGTTCGTTAAGAAAAAGATTCCCTTCTTCAACTGGAGCTTCTTCAACAAGTCCGACGTCTATAATCTGCTGGATAAGGACGTTGAAGCGTTGCGTCACTTGCCGGAGTCCATCAACAACCCTACTCCGGAGAAAATCAAAGAGCTTCTGGAGAAGCACCAATTCCTTTACTATAAACCGACCGCGGGAAGCCTCGGCATTGGGATATACCGGCTTACCTATCACCCTCGCAAAGGGTACTTTATCCGCTATCGAAAAACCGGCGGTAATGTCCTGCTGAGGTTTAGCAATTTCAATAGCCTGATGAAGATGTTAAAAGCAAGGCATGGCGCAAGTTTAAATAGCTATGTCGTACAGCAAGGCATTCGATTGGTAGAAATCGAAAATTGCCCGATTGATTTTCGGTTCCATATGCATAAGGACGGCAACAATGAATGGGTCGTTGCCGGAATCGGCGCCAAGAAAGCCGGCAGAGGAAGCGTGACGACCCATATCAAGAACGGCGGCTCCCTTATGACGCCGGAGCAAGCGCTCAGCAGAACCTTCGGAGATAGATCGGACGAAGTGCTCAAGGAAGCCAAAGCGGTTGCCATCAAGCTATCCGAAGCGATCGAACGTAATTATTCGCATACGCTTGGCGAGCTTGGGCTCGATATCGGAATCGACCGGGATAGCGCGGTGTGGATGTTCGAAGCAAACGCTAAACCCGGAAGATCGATCTTTAAGCACCCTGCGCTGAAGGAGCAAGGCAAGGCATCCTTGGAATATATTCTTGATCATTGCCTCTATCTCAGCAAATTCCGCAGGAGGGATGATTCTTGATGAGTCCACAATCTCTCCTGCCGAAACCGAACGTGGAGGACGCGGCGGCCGATAAACCGGTCGTCGCGATTCTTACCATCGAAGACGACATCCAATTTTTCCGGGGCAATCGCAGCAACTTCGTCGACTTGATCAACACGGGCCAGCAGATGGGCATCACCACATACGTCATCACGGTCAAGAACCTGAAGCTTCAAGCGGCGCGAGTACTTGGTTATACGTTTCGCAAAGACGACGAAACTTGGGTGCAGTCGTGGTTTCCACGCCCGAACATCGTGTACAACAGGATTCCTCAACGAGAAGATGAAAGGCTGCCGCGGGTGAAAAAAAAACTAGCCGCCTTATCAAATCAACCCGATATCCGACTGTTCAACCGTCGCTTCTTCAATAAATGGTCTTTATTTCAATGGTTAAACGAGAATAAGTCAACCAAATCTTACATTCCGGAGACGAAGAGATTGACGGATCCGGTCATTCTTGCAACGCTTCTGAAGAAACATCGTTTACTCTATCTGAAGCCTGTAAGAGGCAAAGCCGGCGTCGGGATCATGACCGTGATGGTGCAGCCGGAGAAGAGATTACCCTATCGTTTGCAGATTCAAGAGGAGAAAGGAAGCCGGACGTACCGGTCCGGGACGATGAAGCGATTGTGGGATCGCGTGGTTAAGCAATCCGCCGTCCTGGGAGAGCCTTATATCGCCCAGCAAGGAATAACGCTTGCAGCGGTGAACAGCCGTCCCTTCGACTTGAGGGCGCTCGTGCAGAAAAACGGATTCGGGCAATGGGAGTTATCAGGCATCGGAGCGCGAGTTGCGGGCGATTCCAGCATCACGACTCATGTGCCGCGCGGAGGTTACATCGACGACCCCGAGAAGCTGCTCTTATCCATATTCGGTAAGGAAAAGACGGGCAAAGTCCTGGGGAAAGTGCGTAACACGACGATTACGTTGGCCAGACAGATCGAGCGCTCAGCTCAATATCGCATGTGTGAAATGTCGATGGATCTTGGCGTGGATACGACCGGACACGTATGGTTCTTCGAAGCGAACTCCAAACCGATGAAATTCGACGAGCCGCACATTCGGAATAAATCTTTGGAGCGGATATTTCAGTACAGCCTGTATTTGCACCGTTCCAAGCTAGAGAACAAGGGAGGCGTCGCCACGTGAACGTGAACGGCGCGGAGGTGACTGCATTTTGGCACAGCCCGTACTTGGCATTCTTACCTTATACTTGAATGAGTCCAAAGTTTTAGAGGAACGACCGGTTTACGAAAAAATGATAAGGGCGGGAAAACGAATCGGAATATCCGTATTCGTCTTCACGCCTCAAGACGTTGAGGATAGAAGCGGGAAAATTCACGCGATGGTATATAACTCGGATACGAAAAAATGGGGCAGGCGTTGGGTACGCTTTCCGAACGTCGTCTACGATCGTTGCAGAATCCAAAAAAGCTACCGCTTCCAGCAACTCCTTGCTTTCCGGAAACGTTACTCTCATCTACTGTTCCTCAACCGCCCTCTTCGCAACAAATGGACCATCTATCGCACACTTGGCAAAGTACCGGCATTCCGCTCTCATCTGCCGATTACGAAACTCTATCAATCATCGGAAGACGTCGCGATGCTGCTTAAGAAATTCCCTACCGTTTATTTAAAACCGATTAACGGGACAGGAGGTCGGGGCATCCTTCGCATCGACAGGCGAAAAGACGGCACGCTGCTGTTGCAAGGGCGGAATCATTCGCGCAAAATCGTTCAGCCTAGGCACGTATCGAGAAGCAGCCTCTCCTCTGCCTTAAGCAGTTGGGATATGCATGGCGATCGTTACATCGTTCAGCAAGGGCTGAACATCAAACTGCCTAGCGGCAGGATCCACGATTACAGAATGCTTGTGCAGAAAAACGGCTCGGGTTCATGGGAGGTAACGGGGTGTGCCGGACGGGTGGGGCCATTCCGCAGCATTACCTCCAACCTGCATGGCGGAGGAGAGGCTGCAACCATGAATTCGCTTCTCCGGCAATGGATCGGAAGCGACGAGACGATCACTCAAATCCGGGAAACGGCGGAGAAATTCGGCATTAGCGTCGCTCGCCATCTCGATGGCGCATATGGAGCTTTATGCGAATTGGCGCTTGATCTTGCGATCGACAGAAGAGGGAAGGTGTGGCTTCTCGAGGTCAATCCGAAGCCTTCCCGCGAGGTATTCAAGCGAGCCGGCGAGCGTGATGTCTATCGCAAAGCCATCGTGCGTCCGATCGAGTACGCACTCTGGTCCTACCGTCAGAAGAAGGAATCCCGCAGCTTGAAGGCAACATCGAACATTAGCACGGATATGGATCAGCGCCAATTGTCCGAATTGATTGCCGAATATGGGCACGCCTCCTCGGATTAGGTAAGTGGAATAAGGGATATCCCCTTCAGTCGGGGATATCCCTTCGGTCGTTTTATCGGTGTCACTCGCCCGTGCCGCGAAGGCACTTTTTTGGCCTTGGTGGTGCCATGGCGCCCATCGCGCGTGTCGCGAAGGCATTTTCTTGGCCTTGGTTGTTGCTCAGGCGTCACCGCGCTTGCCGCGAAGGTACTTTCTTGGCCTTGGTGGTGCCTTGGCTCCCATCGCGCGTGTCGCGAAGGCATTTTCTTGGCCTTGGTTGTTGCTCAGGCGTCACCGCGCTTGCCGCGAAGGTACTTTCTTGGCCTTGGTTGTTGCTCAGGCACCATTAGTCGCATTTTGCGACAATGAGCGGAGTTCAGGTTGGTTTGCCCTCACCTTAGTCGCATTTTGCGACAATGGGCGGAGTTCAGGTTGGTTTTCCCTCGCCTTAGTCGCATTTTGCGACATTGAGCGGAGTTCGGGTTGGTTTGCCCTCGCCATAGTCGCATTTTGCGACATTGAGCGGAGCGTGCAACTGAAAGGAACGCAGGTCCCTAAGGCAACAGCTTTAATAGCTCCGGGAACGACCGGATGACGGCATCCGAGCCGTCTAGCTCGCCTTCCCGGCGGAACCCCGCGTAATCGCAACCGACGACGAATAAACCGTTTCTTTTGCCGGCTTCCACATCGGACGAGCGATCTCCCACCATCCACGCGTTGTCCACGCCGAAAGTATCGAGTAACCGGCGGACCAAATCCACCTTCGTAGTCGTCGAGAATTCACCGGCGCTATACGTTCCTTCGAACCAATCGCTGATTCCTTTGACCGCGGGCACGCCCTTCACGTACTCTTCCAGCCCGTTGCTGGCAATGAATAACCGGATTCCCCGATCGCGCAACTCCCTCAACGTATCGATTACGCCCGGATACAGATGACCGCGTCCCGACGCCAATTCTTCCATCTCGTACTGCAGCATCAGAACATTAGCCCGCTCATGCGCCGCCGGAGATCCGTCCGGCATTACTCTATTCCAAATATCCGACAGAATCATTCCCAAAGAACCTAGCAGCGAATCTATTGGAGGCAGCGGCTGTAAATAAAGTCCCTCGGAACGAAGCGTCTCGAACACCCGCCGGTGTACCGTTTCCAATAACGTCTCGGTTTGGAACAACGTTCCGTCCAAATCAAAAATAACGGCTTGAGGCACGACAGTTGCTTTCTTGATTTCGCTCATGACAATCTCCCTAGAAGTTTTTCTCCCATCATACCTTAATTCATTGTCCTTCAAAAGGAAACAGCAGCTTTTGATTTTCTTTCGTGTACATGTTCATCTTGGTGATCACTTCCGACCCCGTATCTATCAAGGTCTCGACTTCTCTGCCCTTCGTCACGTCCACTGCCACGCGAACCGCCAAATATCCCATATTGAAAGGCTTCTGCACGACGATCGCTTGGATGATATCTTCCTCTAAGAATGCGATCTCGTCGGTAGAGCTGTCAAACCCTACCATCTTGGGGCGTTCCCCTGCCAAGAGCTCCTTAACCGCCTTCGCCGCTCCCACCGTCGTCGGTTCGTTTAAGCATACGATGCCGTCCAAATCCGGCTTATCCCGGAGCAGCTGCTTGACGATCTCGTAAGCCTTCGACTCGGAGGCATCGGAATAATAGGTTTCCTCCAGCACCGATTCCATACCCGATTCCTTAAGTTGATCCCGTACGCCTCTCTCGCGCTCCATTGCCGGCGTGGAGCCTTTGACGAAGCTGACGATGGCGATCCGCGCGCTCTCGTCCAGCCCTTGCGCCATCGATTGGCCGGCTTGCTTACCGGCTTTGTAATTGTCCGTCGCGATGAAGCTGGCGGAGATTCCGCCGTTCAATCCGGAATCCACCGTAATAAGCGGAATGCCCGCGGAACGAATTTTCCGGGCAACGGGAACGAGCTGGTTATAATCCGAAGCGGCCATGACGATCGCTTTCGGACGTTCCTCGATCGCCTTCTCGAGCAAAGCGATTTGCCCGCTAATATCGGATTCCGCCACCGTGCCGACCGTTTGAACCTGCTCGCCGAACTCCTTTGCCGCCATGTGCACCCCTTGCCCGAGCACCTGCCAGAAATCGATTCGTCCGTCGACCGTCTTCGGCACGAACAGGATCGGCTTATCCTTCTCCGTCCATGGATTGGACACGAATGCATAGAGAGCTCCGATGCCCGATGCCAGAACAACAGCCGCTACGCATCCGATGATGATTTTTCGCATGACCATCGTTCCTCCTTAGCGTATTTCCGGTATCCGAAGCGTTACGCTCGTGCCTTCTTCCGGCTCGCTCCGAATCTCTAGACCGTAACAATCTCCGAAATAGAGTCCGATCCGATGGTTTACGTTCTGCAACCCGACTCCTTTGCCGCCTTCGCTCTGACGCAATCGGTCGGTCAATGCATGCACCTGCTCTTCGCTCATGCCAACGCCGTCGTCAATAACCTGCAGTACGATCGTACCATTTTCCCGCCGCCCGGTTATCGACAGATGCCCAATGACGGCCTGTTGCTTCAACCCGTGATAAATCGCATTTTCAACTAAGGGCTGAAGAACGATCTTCAATGTCTTGCAATCGTAAAGGCTCGGGTCCACATCGATCACGTAGGTGAATTTGTTTTTATAACGAATGTTCTGGATGGTTAAATAGTTGCGAATATGCTCCAGCTCCACTTCGATCGGGACAAGCCCGTCGCCTTTGCTTATGCTGGAACGGAACAGCTTGGCAAGCGCGCTCGTCATCTTCACGACCTCTTCCATCTTCCCCATCTCCGCCATCCAGATGATCGAGTCCAGCGTATTGTACAGAAAATGGGGATGAATCTGCGCCTGCATCGCCTTCAGCTCGCTAATCCGCTTCATCTCCTGCTCCTCGACGATCTGGCCCATGAGATCCTTGATCTTGCCGATCATCAAGTTAAACGAACGGGACAGCTTGCCGATTTCGTCCGTCGATTCTACCTCTACGCGGGTATTGAAGTCGCCTTTCTCCACTTTTTTCATAAGGCTTTCAAGCCGCTTGATGGGTTTCGTTAGCCTAAAGGAAAGGAATATGGAAATGGATAACGCCACGATGAGGAAAAGAATGCCCGCCAGCACCGAGGTCGTGCGGATTTCCCGCTTATTGCCGACCAGCTCGTCCGGATAAGTAACGCCAATGACCTTCCAGCCGAATTCGTTCGTGCGGATCGTGTATATTTTACGGTCGCCGTTCTCTTGAATCGGGATAGAGCTATCCTTCGTCGCCAGCAAGGTCGGGATCGCCTCGGATTTGAGCCGGCTGTACAGGAGCTGCTGCTGGGGATGATAGATCAAATCTCCTGCCGGATCGAGAATGAACACGTAACCGCGATTGCCAAGCTCGATTTGTTTGCACAGGTTGTTAATGACGTTCAGATTTAGATCGACCATCAGCACTCCGCTTCCGGGTTTCCCGGGTTCGCCAAGCTGCCTGCTGATCGAAACGACCCATCTATATTCTCTTAAATATAAATACTGGACATGGGAGGAGCTGATTACGACTTTCCCTTGAGCCTCCACCGCATTCCGGTACCAATCCTGACGGGTCAAGTCGTCCACGGGCTTATACTCCGGCTGTTCCCTGTCGGATAGGACATTGCCGTTGGCTCCGGCGAACAAGATCGTGGCGATATCTTCCCTCGATCTGACGACCGAACGGAAAAATTTCCCTATCCCCTCCTCGAGGACGAATGCTTCCGGGGAATGAAGGTCGCGGAGCGCTGCCGCCTTTTCCAGCTCGCTGTTGCTCATGACCAACGAAGAGATGCTGACCATGTTATCCAGATAGGTTTGGACATTCGCATTCACTTGGTCGATCAGCTGCTCGGTATAGGTTTCGGCATTGTCCGTCACGGCTTCTTCCGAGAGCCGGTACGAATTGTAGGTCAGCAATGCCGTCATCGCCAGAATGAGGCAGGAGAAAGCGATGGCGATGCTCGTATGAATGCTCTTGAACCGGAACGGCTGCCAAGATCTCATCTCAAGAAATCCCCTTATGCAGAGTTCGATATTCCTTCGGTGTCGTACCCGTCTGCCGCTTGAAAATAACGCTGAAATAATGGGGATCGCCATAGCCGACTCTTTGCGCGATTTCGTACGTCTTATGGGAAGTGACCGCTAGCAATTGCTTCGCCTGTTCGATCCTCGTCCTCGTTACGTATTCAATGAAGGTCACGCCGGTATGTTGCTTAAACAAAGTACTGAAGTAGCTAATGCTCATATACAGATGATTGCAGACGTCGTTTAAGCTCAACTCTTCGTTCATGTAGTTATCTTGGATGAATTTCTCCGCTTGCCGCATCTGGGTTAGCGTTACATTGGAGCGCTTTGCTGACAAGTCCGTTAAGATCCGGTCGCACTCTTGTTCCAGTCTAGTCTGGATCGCATCCAAGGTTTTCATTGCTTGGATTTGAGCGAATACTTCATCTTCGATTCCCGACTCTTGATTTAACCCGGTCTCGGAGATCCAGTTCATCAGCGCGACAAGCAGCTTATGAATGACTCCGTATCCCTTGTCTGCCGTCGTCCCCGAGGTCCTAAGATCGTCGAATCCGGTTTGAAGCGCCTTGGAAACGCAAGATTTGCTTCCGGTGCGCATGGCGCTGACCATTCTTTTCTCCCAATCGTTATCGTGGACGCTCACGTCCGCTGCGCTTCCAAACTCCACGTCCTGAATGGACAAGGTTTGGTTAGCCCCCAGCATGAACCGGTAGTCTAGGGCCGAAAGCGCTTCCTGAAAAGTCTGCGGCAATCGCCGCGTCTCCTCGCAGGGCCGGCCGATGCCGATAGATATCGTGCGCTTCAAATATTTCTCCACGCTATGTCGGACGTGCTTTGCCAGCGTTTGGCTTTGCAAAGCCAATTGATCGTGAGGCGCGGAATAGAATGCCGCAATCTTATGTTCCCGCGTCCGGAATACGATGCCCCCATGCTCCTTCTCGATAATTTCTTGCATGATATTGTATACGCCGAATCGGTGCAGTTCCCTATCGGCATCGGAGAGCTTCGGACCGTCTCCCTGATTCTCGTCCAGATCTCCGATCAAGGCAACGTACGCGGGACCCGCTAACCGCAATCGATAGTTTTCCATGCCGAACTCACGCTCTTCCTGCCCCATTGAACCGGTTGCCAGCTTTTCGAGAAATTGCTCCTTCAACAGCGGCAAACTTTGATGGAGCTGGCTTTGCAATCTCGATAGATCATCTCTCCGGAAACGATCTTCGTCCAGCTCGACCTTCATCCGCTTAAGGAAGCTTGTAAACTCCTGCGAATTCAACGGCTTAAGCAAATAGTCGTTAACCTTAAGCTTGATGGCCCTCTTGGCATAATCGAAGTCTTCGTACCCCGTCACGATGACGACTTTCACTTCGCTGCAATTCTCGAAAATACGACGAGTCAGCTCAAGGCCGTCCATGAAAGGCATGCAGATGTCGGTAATGACGGCATCCGGTTTAAGGCTCTCCATCGCGTCCCACGCGTCGCGCCCGTTTTCGAAGTCCCCGACCAGCTCGAAGCCGCATTCCGCCCACTGAGTTTTGTATTTCATGCCTTCCCTGACCTCGTCCTCATCGTCGATCAAGATGACCTTGTACATGCCACACCCCCATGATGCAATCCATTTATCTAACCCGAGTATACGCGATAGTTGCTTTCTTTGGATACAATGCAAGACGAGGCTGCCCGCATTTTCCGGACAACCTCTCTTGCTTGGATCAGCATCATTCTATTCGTATAGAAGCGGTTTGATCTCGTCGGAATCGATGTTCGTTTTGTCGTACCAGTGGAAGCCCGTATCGATCATTTTCGGAACCGACTCGCCCTTCTTCGCCTGAACGGCTGCCTTGACCGACCAGTAACCGATGCCGATCGGATCCTGGGTGATGGCGCCGGCCATCTTGCCGCTGCGAATGGCTTCCAGCTGCTGCTTGCCGGAATCGTAGCCGACGATGATGATCTTTCCATCCTTCTTAAGCTCCGTCACCGCGTTCAATACTCCGATCGCCGAGCCTTCATTTGCTCCGAAGAACCCTTTAACGTCAGGATGCGCTTGAATGATCGCCTTAGCCAAGTCGGTAGATTTCAAATGGTCGCCGCCTCCGTATTGGATGTCGACGATCTTGATATCCGGATACTTCTCTTCGATCCGCTTCTTGAATCCGTCGCGGCGATCGATTCCCGTTCGGCTCGTTTGGTCATGCACGATCAACGCCACTTCGCCTTTCCCGCCGATCAGTTCGGCCATTTTTTCGGCCGCCAAGCCTGCTGCCGCGATGTTATCCGTTGCCGCCGTCGTGATCGGGATGTCGCTGTCCACGCCGGAATCGAATCCGATAACCGGAATGTTGGAGGACTTCGCTTTCTCGAGCAGAGGCGTAGCCGCTTTGCTATCGAGCGCGGCGAACGCGATCGCCGCGGGCTTCTTGTCTAACGCCGCTTGCAGCATTTCGATCTGCTTGTCGACCTGCGTTTCCGTCTCCGGACCTTCGAACGTGATTTCAACGTCGAACTCCTTAGCCGCCTTCTCCGCGCCTTGTTTGACCGCTTGCCAGAATTGATGCTGGAACCCCTTGGAGATGACCGGGATGTACATCTTTCCATCCGATGCCTCTTTGTTATTATTTCCGCAAGCTGCGAGCACGGTCATGGCGAGAATGATGGCTAACGCGAGCGAACCTAGCTTTTTCATGTTCACTGTGTGTCTCCCCTTATCCTTATTAAAGTTGTATGTCACTCCCGAGCGGAGGGAATACCGAAGGAACGCGATATGGACTAACCTTTACGACGTCGTAAAATATCCGAGTAAACCGCGCCGATGACGACCAATCCGATAATGACCGTTTGCCATTCCTGAGGGACGGATAGGATTCGCAATCCGTTGGTCAATACGCTCATGATCAGCGCGCCGATGACCGTTCCGAGAATGGTGCCTTGCCCTCCGCTTAGCGAAGTCCCTCCGATGACGACAGCGGCGATCGCTTCTAGCTCGTAGCCGGAGCCTAACGCGGGCTGGGCTGAATTGAGACGGGAAGCCATCAAGATGCCGGCGATGCCGCTGAAGGCTCCGGTAATCGTATAGATCGTGATTTTCCAGAAATTCACGTTAACGCCGGAGAGTCGAGTGGCTTCTTCGTTGCTTCCCAAGGCGAAGTTATAGCGGCCGATAATCGTATTCGCGAGCAGAAGTCCGGCGATGATGGCAAGACCGAAGAATAAAAGGACGGCATTGGGAATTTCGACTCCGAACAAAGACTTCGTGATCGAACCCATCGATATTTGCGCGAATGCCGGCGTCTCGTCGAAGTAAATCGGTTTCGTTCCCGAGATGACAAGGGATAACCCTTTCGTGATCATCATCATGGCGAGGGTCGCGATAAACGGAGGAATCTTCATCTTCGCGACGGCCAAGCCGCTAATCGCTCCGCACAAAGCTCCCGTTATTACCCCTCCGGCGACGCCGAAAGGAATGGGAAGACCCCAGAACGTGATGATGACCCCCGCCATGACTGAACTGAAGGTCATCACGGTACCTACGGCAAGATCGATTCCCCCGGTGATAATCACGAAGGTCGAACCTAATGCCAACACGCCGATTACCGCGGTCGAGAGAAGAATGCCAATGATATTGTCGAATTGAAAAAAATTATCGGAGGATAGCGTAAACACCAGCACGAGGGCGATCAAGCTGGCAAAAGCCAGCAGCTGCTGCAGGACTCCGGATTTGATGTGAATTTGCTTATTGGTCGTTATCGCGACTTTCATGTTGTTCCCCCCTCCGGTCTTAGCCCGTTCGGCTAGTGGCCAGCTTCATGATTTTCTCTTGGTCCGCTTCTTCCCGAAGCAGCTCTCCGGTAATGCGGCCTTCGCACATGACGATCACGCGATGGCTCATCCGCAAGATTTCAGGCAGCTCCGACGAGATCATGATGATGGATTTTCCTTGCTCCGCTAATTCTTCGAGAAGCTTGTAAATCTCGCCTTTGGCACCGACGTCGATTCCCCGCGTCGGTTCGTCGAAGATGAGAATGTCGCTGTCCCGCGTCAGCCACTTTCCGATGACCACCTTCTGTTGGTTGCCCCCGGACAGGAACTTCACCTTCTGGTCCACGCTTGGCGTCTTTACCTTTAAGGATTCGACGACCTTCTCCGCCGACTCCGCTATTCTCTCTTGTTTCATCCAACCAAGGATGCTCCGATATCGGGAATAGGAAGCGACCGCAACGTTTGCTTTAACGTCCATGTCTACCAACAAGCCGTATTGCTTACGATCTTCGGACAAATAACCGATGCCTTGCTTGACCGCGTCATGAGGGTTATGGATGCGCGCTTGCTTCCCATGAATAATGATCTCTCCCGAATCGATGCGATCGGCGCCGAAGATCGCCCTTGCCACTTCCGTTCGACCTGCTCCCATCAAACCGGCGAAGCCTAAGATCTCGCCTTTTTTCAAGGTGAACGCGATATCCTTCAGCGCATTGCCGCGATTCAGATTACGGACCTCGAGCACGGTTTCCGCCTCGCTATCCGTCTGCTTAAAGTCAACGGAATGATAGATTTCCCGACCGACCATAAGAGAGATGATTCGATCAACGGACACTTCGTTCGTCTTTAATGTATCGATATAACATCCATCCCGCATAACCGTTATGCGGTCCGAAATCCGTTTCAGCTCGTCCATTCGGTGCGAAATATAGACGATTCCGACTCCCGAGGCCTTAAGCTGGCCGATGATCCGGAACAGCTCTTGAATCTCGCTATTCGTTAGCGCTGCCGTCGGCTCATCCATGATTAATACTTCGGAATCATAAGAGAGCGCTTTCGCGATTTCGACCATTTGCTGCTTGGCTACGGTTAAATCCGATACCCTCGCGCGAGGATCCATATCTAAGTTCATCCTGCGGAATAAAACGCGGACCTGCTCATCAAGAGCCTTGTCATCGAGCAGCAAAGGGAACTTCTTACGCGGTTCACGCCCGATATAGATGTTCTGCGCGACCGTAAGATGGGGCATGAGATGAAGCTCTTGATGAATGATGCTTATGCCTAGCTGCTGCGCTGTCTTCGTATGAGGAATGTCAACCTCTCGTCCTTTGTGAACGATGACCCCGGCATCCTTCTGATAAACGCCGGTCAGTATTTTCATGAGAGTAGATTTCCCGGCTCCGTTCTCCCCTACAAGGGCATGAACCTCTCCGGCCTGAAGTTGGAACCGACACTGGTTCAAGGCATGAACGCCCGGAAAGGACTTCTCGATTCCCTCCATTGCGATCAACGGTTGGCTGTCCACCCGTACACCCCCTCTGTTCGTGCGCTTGTGCTCATTGTAAAGGGAAAGCAGCGCGGGCAGAATTCATTATCTTCCACAAAAAAGGTGAGAATTTTACGATCTTTAATATATCTGTACATTCGCACATACGAATATAAAGCAAATAAAGCCCCCGTCTTTGGGGGCTTCATTCATCTTATGATAGACACTATCGTTTGCCGTACGCCTTGGCGTAACGCCGAATTTTTCTGAAAATGGACGGATCGGGAAGCTTTCTGAAGATAAAAGGATCCGGACTTGTGTTGACCTCAATAATCCATGGCGTCAGCGAACGATCCATCCCAACATCGACGCCGACTTCGCATACTCTCGTGAATTTGCGCCTCATCGCTATCCCCGCTTTAACCCCTAATTTACGCAGCGAACGGATTTTGTCCCTGACTTCCGATGAACTTAGATGTCTTCCAAGAAGACGTTCCACGGACATTAGAGTCCCGCCCCCATGATAATTGGTCACGATTTTGCGGGCAGCCGCTACTCTTCCGATAATCCCCGTCGTCTCCCAGATCTTGCGAGGGTTAAGCTGCGCCATGACTCTAAGGTCGAAACGCCGGCCCTTGTATTTAAGCAAATGAACGCCTCGTTGAATCAAGTACTTCCTGCCCTTTATTCTCATCAAGAGAGCTTTATACAAGGCATCAAAGGACGGGTAAGATCGGTCCTGCAACCCCGCCCGAAATCGATATCCGCTTTTCATTCTTTCTACTCTTATGACGCCCTTGCCATGCATTCCGACATCCGGCTTCACATAGACCATCCTGTACTCGAGCAGCATTACCTTCAACCGTCGCTTGCTGAACCTAACAGTCGTGGGTATGATGCGCCTCAGCGATGGGTTTCGAAGCAAGGCCGCGGTTTTTCTCCATTTGCTACCTACATATTGAGGCACTTGGCATCCTCCCTGAAATCCGGTATGTTACCTTCGGTTTCAGCTTATGTGATTTCTGGCGGCAATGGGACAAAAACAGGCATTGGCGGGGAAGGGTCGACGCCCGATCGGTTCAAGCGCACATTAAAACTTGACCCCTCCCTCATGAGGAGGTTATTCCACGTTGCCGGAGCTGAACTCTTTCTTTACGGCACCTTCCCCTTGCGCAAGCTTACGCAGCCATTGGTTGACGTCCACGCCGGTTAAAGCTCCAACGGTTTCCGGCATTTTGGCAAGCAAATCCGTCACGTAGCTAGTAACCTTGCCTGCTCCGCCGTTCGGACCGCTTCCCCCTCCGTCGACGATGACGATTTTCTCCGTTCTGGACAGCGGCTCCGCAATCGCCCTCGCGATCTCCGGAAATTTCTCAATGATGAGCTCGATAACGGCCGCTTCGCCGTATTTACGCAAGGCATCCGCGATTTTGTCCTTCGCTTCCGCCTCGGCAAGGCCTTTAAGCCGGATGACGTCAGCCTCGGCCGTACCCTCCGCTCTTTCCTTATCGGCATTCGCGTTACCGGCGAGTCTTACCGATTCCGCCTCGGCTTTGGCCTTCGCTTCGATTTGGTACCGGTCGCCCTCCGCCCGCTGCTCCTGCGCGAAGCGCTCCGCCTCCGCCTGCTTCTTCACCGTCGCCACGAGCTCGAGCTCGCGCCGTTCGATTTCCTTGGACTCCAGCTCGATTTGTTTTTCCCTCTCGATAACCTGGATTTGCATCTCTTCGGCTTTGACGGATTGCATCGTGCGTGCTTCCTGCAGCTTATACGCTTGGTCTGCTTCCGCCTTCTTCATATCCTGCTCTTGCTTAAACGCCGCCTTCTTCACTTCCATCGCCTTATGCGCTTCGGCTATGTTCGTCTCCGCGGTGAATTCCGCTTTCTTGCCATCCTCAAGCGCCTTGGATTTGGCTACCTGTTCATCGCGGTAAGCATTCGCCTTGGCAATCTCGGCATCCCTCTTGACAGAGGCGATCTGGGGTTGCCCTAGCGCATCCAAGTACCCGTTCTTATCCCTAACGTCGCGAATCGTGAACGAAACGATCTGCAAGCCCATTTTGTTCAGATCGCTTGCCGCGACCTCTTGCACGTTCCTTGCGAATTCTTCCCGGTTCTTATACACGTCTTCTACGGTCATCGTGCCAAGGATTGCCCTAAGATGTCCCTCCATCGTCTGCGTCGCGATGCCCTTGAGCTCTGCGTCCGGTTTACCCAGAAATTGTTCCGCCGCCGTCGCCATCGATTCCTGATCGCCTTTGATCTTGATTTGGGCTACGCCGTCTACCATGACAGGAACGCCGTGAACGGTGTACACTTCTGGCGTATGGACGTCGACCGTCTGAACTTGCAATGACAGGAAGGATGCGCTTTGCACGATCGGCCAGACGAACGTACCGCCTGCCTTCACGATCTTCATGCCGTCGCGGGTAAGCGCGCCAGTCACGATCATTGCCTCGTCGGCCTTAACCGTGCGGTATCTAGAAGCGAATACGATGATGAGTAAGATAACGACAATTACGATGCCTACCGGAATGTACAACGTTGCGTCCATGCTCAAAGAAATCTCCCTCTCTTTATTCGAATATCGTTATATTTTTTCTACGACGAAGGTTCCCGCCGTCTCATCCAGGATTCTTACCTGCGATCCTTGCGGAATGGTCTCTTCCTCCAAAGCTTTTGCCGGCGCATTATGCCGCGTACCTCCTTGTTCATAAACGATTTCGCCCAATCGCAAGGCTTCTATTGATATAACGACCTTAGCTTCGAGACCGATCATCTCTTTCGACGAGTGCGCCGTACCCTTCTGAGCGGCTTGCAGCGGAAGAACGACCAAGAACAGGATTGCGGAAGAAACTCCTAGCGCAATTAGCAACGCCAGGCTTGTTACCGGGATAACCGACCAATTCGTATGATGCTGCAGCAAATACCCGATCCCGCCGAATACGGTCATGAAGGTCGCGATAATTGTCGGAGATAGGAACGGCAGCTCTCCGGCATGGAATTCCAGGCCGAACAAGTCGCCTACGATTGCCGTCAGCGCAGCATAAACAACTCCGATTCCAAACAGAATGATCATGGCAGTTTCCAATATACTCCCCCCTTTCCGGGTAAAACAAATAACCTGCTCCGAGCGATCATGCCGGAACAGGTTATTCCTAACTGCTCATCCCTCAATAGAATTTCTTCTGCTCCCGGTCCGCCTTTAGAATCTCAACCGCTTCCTTGAACCTCATGGAATGAACGATTTCGCGCTCGCGGAGAAACTTCAGACTGTCCTGAATGTCGACATCATCCGTATAATCGATCAACCATTGATAAGTAGCTCTCGCTTTCTCCTCTGCCGCTATGTCTTCGTATAGATCCGTGATCGGGTCTCCCTTGGCTTGAATATAGGCCGCTGTCCACGGAACTCCGGCGGCGTTATTGTAATATAAGGCGCTGTCGTGATTGACGTAATGAGTTCCGAGACCGGCAGCCTCCAGCTGCTCCGGGGTTGCGTCCTTCGTCAGCTTATAGATCATAGTAGCGATCATTTCTAAGTGGGCGAATTCTTCCGTTCCGATATCCGTAAGTAATCCAACCACTTTATCCGGTATCGAATACCTCTGATTCAAATACCGCAAAGCCGCCGATAGCTCCCCATCGGCTCCTCCATATTGTTCTACCAAGTATCGAGCCATTCGTGGATCGCACTTGCTCACCTTAACCGGATATTGCAGCTTTTTCTCATAAATCCACATCTTCTCGCCCCCTAATCACACTTGCCAAGGCCAGGGGCTATCCACCCACTGCCATGGAAAACGGCTATAGCTATGACCGAATTGCAGCAAAGGACCGTATTTCATCTCGAATTCGTTCGCCATATGTTGCCGCCTTTGTGCGAGCTGATTAAATTGCTGAACCGATTGCATATCCGTTGGATGGGTATCCAAATACAAGGTTAGCTCCACGAGGGCAAAGTCAACCTTCTGAAGCTCTTCCAGCTCCTTCCGGTAAGCTTCGTCGCCTCGCAGGTTTGGTTCCGGATTTTTGTTACGCTCATTGCGTTCGTTGCGGTCATTACGTTCATTGCGGTCATTACGTTCATTGCGGTCATCCCGTTCATATCGGTCAACCATTTGCCTTGCCTCCTTTTACCTCGCGTCTAGAAGGGTAAGGGCTATAGAGAGCCGGCCATAACGTTCCCCTGCGTAAGGCTTCGTCCAACGAATATTGCGGCAAGTTCATCGGTTGAAAAGCAATATACTGATTCGGCGGCACGACATACCATTTCACGCGAATTGGTGGACAAGGGTCATTAGAACTAACATACGGCATGTAATCTCGCCATTGGGCGTCGAACATGAAATTCCCCTCCTCGGATGTTCGCCAGACGTTCACAGAACCACTTTCATATCCGCTTATATCCTATGCCAATGCTCCGCAAGTTCAGACTAATAAAAAAAAGCCTTTGGAATGAGCTCCAAAGGCTAGCTTCGTAAATCGAAGCTCTGTTATTTGAAATCCTACCGTCCGAGATCGGCTTACGACGAAGCTGCTTGGCACTCCTCGCAAATCCCGTAAACCTCGAAACGATGATTTAATATTTTATAGCTTCCTGGAAGAGACATCTGCTGCTCCATCGGGCAATACTCGAACGTGAGCGTCTTCTCGCAATTGACGCAGATGAGATGGTGGTGATGATGGTCGAGGCAGCTCCCCTTGAATTTCAAACCGCCCTCCATGAAATAAAACTGTTCTAGTACGCCCATCTCGCTAAGCATGCGCAAATTGCGGTACACCGTATCGAAGCTGACGCTCGGGTATTTCTCGCTCATCTGATCGTATACGTCTTTGGGGGACAGGTATCCCTCGTTGTTGGTGAAGATCTGCGCTAACGTTCTGCGTTGGTCCGTAATTCTCCAACCGTTCCTCGACATCGTATCCAGCATGACCTGTCCCAAATTATGTTCCGACACCTGGCTCTCCCATTCCTTTCATAAACAAATCGAACTGCTGGTTATCCGTTATTGAAATTTGATCTTAAAGTCGAACAGGCCTGCCTTCCTCATCGCCATGAACACGATGACGACGATCGGACCCAAGAATACTCCGATGAGACCAACCAGCTCATAACCGACGTACAAGCTGATCAGAGCTGACAATGCACCTATACCCACTGCGTCTCCCAATATTTTAGGCTCTACGATGCGGCGGACAACGGTGATAACCAAGAAAAGAAGAATGAGTCCGACGCCCGTATATACTTCTCCGATGGCGAGTTGATAGACCGCCCAAGGGACAAGCGCCGAACCAACGCCCAACACGGGTAAAATATCGACGACAACGATCAATAAAGCTATAGCTAACGGATATCCTGTTCCTATGATCAGCAAGCCGACAAAAGCTAATACGTAAGTGATAACGCTGAGCAATAGCTGAGCGCGCAGGAATCCGAACACCGATTTGCGAAGGCTAAACAATACTTCCTCCACTTGCAATCTGGATTTGTCCTCGAACAGCGACAGGAACGAGCTCTTCATCGCAGGCATGCTTAAGGTAAACAGATATACGGCTACCAGGAACACGATGAAGAAAATAAAGAAATCCGGAATCCCCGACGCGAACCCGAACAGCACGCTGGATATCTTTGTCGATAATTGGGTCAACCCAGTGGTAGCGGTCGAAATCCATTTCTCCAATTGGTCTGGTACGGGCGCGGCTCCTTTGTTGGAAAACTGCTGCGCTCGTTCGATTAAATCCCTTATGTATTCATTCGCGCTCTCGAGCATGGAAGGCAGCTTATCGAAGAAAGCCTTCAGCTCGCTAACGAGCTTCATCCCGATTAATCCGAGCAATCCAAGCAGAATCACGGTAAACAAGGTGCTGGAGATCGTAGAAGCCGCCAGACGGTTCATTCTTCCTTTCTTCATGAGAAGCATCGTAAGAGGCTCGAGGAAAATAGCCGCGATAAGTGCCAACAAGAAGGGAGCTCCTACGGTGAATAATAAATATAAAAAGACAACGGATACGACCATCAACAGCAACGTGCGAATCGGCAATAACCTATCCCCTCTCTAGCCGAACTTCTTATTGATTCGGCTGATCCTTCGAAACAGACGCGGGTGTCTCGACGACGGCGATTTTATTCTTATAGATGTGCACCCTTTGAACGCGCAAGCGCTCCGTCTGGGCAATCTCGAATACATAACCGTCATGGATGACCTTCTGGCCTTTGGAGATATTGCCTTCCAGGTGGTTGAACAGCCAGCCGCCTATGGAATCGACTTCTTCGTCCTCGATCTCCAATCCGAACATGTTGTTCACGTCTTCAATAAGAATACGTCCTTCCACGGAGGTTAATTCCCCCTTCACGACGACGGTAGGCAGTTCGTCATCGAATTCGTCGTGAAGCTCGCCGACGATTTCTTCCAATATGGTTTCGGCCGTCAACATGCCGGCGGTTCCTCCGTATTCGTCAATAACGATGGCGACTTGCGATTTTTTAAGCTGCATGAGCTTTAAGATTTTACTGACTTCCATGGATTCCGGCACGCTAAGTATCGGCCTTAGGAAATCCTTGAGATCATGCTCTTCATCCGGATCGGCCGTCAACAAATCCGTAATATGGACAAACCCGAGAATCTGATCCTTATCTTCAAGTCCGACCGGATACCGAGTATGCTTGGTCAAGTATACCTGCTTCATGTTATCGGCATATGAAATGTTGGTGAATAAGCAATCCATGTCCGTCCTCGGCAGCATGACCTCGCGCGCAACCCGGTCCGCGAATTCGAACACGTTGTCGAACAGCGTCAATTCGTCTTTGTCGATAATCCCGCTCTTGGCGCTTTGGTTCATCAGGATGCGTATTTCTTCTTCCGTATGCGCCGCTTCATGTTCACCGGCCGGCTCAACGCCGAACAGCTTAAGCAGCCTGTTCGCAGTCCCGTTCAGGAACCAAATGAAGGGAAGGAAGGTTCGGTAGAACATTAGCAGAGGCCATGATAGCCACAACGACACGCCGACGGAACGCTGGATGGCAAGCGACTTAGGCGCTAGTTCTCCCAGCACGATGTGCAAAAAGGTGATGACGCAGAACGCTACGGTGAACGCGACTGTGTGGATCACCGTCTCATCGGTCACTCCGAAATTATGCAGGAGCGGAGCGATAATCAGATCCGCGATGGCCGGCTCCCCTACCCAACCGAGACCAAGCGACGCCAACGTAATGCCAAGCTGCGTTGCCGACAAATAGGCGTCCAATCTTTTGTTAACCTTAAGCGCGTACTTCGCCAGCACGTTGCCTTCATTCTCAAGCTGTGTCAATCTGGTCTGACGGACTTTAACCAACGCAAACTCGGAAGCGACGAAAAATCCGTTAAGAAGCACTAAGAACAAAACAAGAACAACGTTCCAAAATATTAAACCCCATTGTAGTTCCAAGTAAATCCTTCTCCTCCTCGTCTACCCGTACCGGCTATCGAAAAAAATCCGATGCCTTAGGGGATCGCGTGCTTGCTCTTAAAATCGATATCGCGGTAATACATGTCGGACACTAGCAGATTCGGTCCGCAGCAGCTCGCCGTCGGACAATGGCAATTCACGGCCTCCTGCATAGGATGTGCTCGCCACTTGGCGAATACGTCATCTAACTTCTCGTTCTGAATATTTCCAAAAGAAGGAACCGAGGCAAAGTCCGTGACATAGACATCTCCGCTGAACATATTTACATTTACCCGATTTCGTCCATCTGGATCATTTCGGACGGTAACGTTCTTCTCTTCCCTTAATCTTCTGACTAAACGCCGCTCTTCCTCGTTGTCGCTGCAAGCGAAGAACGGCAAAGTACCGAAAAGCATCCAAACGTCCGGATCGCGAGTGTTCAGCAACGTTTCAACGGCATCGAACATTTGCTCGCGGGTAACCGCGGGAAGACCCGATGCAAACGAGCTGGGATACATGGGATGGACTTCATGGCGCTGGCACCCCATCCCCGCGATCAATCTATGAATATCCGATATCTTGCCGTAAGTACGAAAGTTGATCATGGATTCGGCGGAAACGAATAACCCGCCTTTCGAAAGTCTTTGCGCGTTGTCGATCATTCTCTCGTACATCTTGGCGGTAGTATCTATGCGGACGTTCCTGCCTGTCCGGGCAAAGCCGATCCGATGAAAATCCTCCGCTTCCGTATAATTAAAAGATATGTGCATGACATCCAAATAAGGAGCGATGAGCTCATATCTTTCGTAATCCATCGTCACGTTGGAATTCAGCTGCGTCCGAATGCCGCGTGCCCGGGCATATTTCAGCAAGGGAAGCAGGATGTTGCGTACCGTCTCCATGCTGAAGGTCGGTTCTCCCCCGGTCATGCTGATCGTCTCTAGATGTTCGACTTCATCCAGCCTTCGAAAAATGAGCTCCATAGGCACATACGGAGCTTCCTTCATCGTCAAGCTGTCTCCTACGGCACAATGCTCGCATCTCATATTGCACAGATGGGTCACGGTTAATTCCACGCTCGTAAGCTCGTGACGCCCGAAACGTTGCAACGAACGAATCGGATCCCAGGGGTCGTTCTGGGGGGATAATGCTCTCCAGCCTGTTGGCGGCGCGAAAGGAACTGCTGCCGGTTGGGAAATTGCTTGCATAGTCATACTCCTGTCGTTTATTACGTTCCTTTTATTTTACTTGTCGAACGCAATAAAAACAAACTTTGGGCTCAAGATAAAACAAAACAAGCTGTCCCGGCACGCAGTACGCCTACAAGGGGACAGCCGTTATAAATCACGCGGGCAGAGGGCTCAACTCTTCCGCGCCCAACTCTATCTTGGAGATGAGAACGTTATGCCTCTTGGACAGATCCATATCGAACGGGGCTTTCAATTCCACGCCGTATTCATCCGTAAACACCCTGATGACCGGGCGGTGCGCGCAGGTCGAGTTAATGTCGCTAACGACAGCGCTTTGTCCCGTGTTCAGCTTAACCGTCAAACCAATCGGATAGATGGCAACATTATCGCGAAACAATTGCAGCATCGACGTATCGTATAGAATATCGCTGCCGGAATACAAAGCCTCCACCGCTTGATGCGGCAGCATGGCATTTCGGTATACCCGATGGTTCGTCATGGCGTCGTAAGAATCCACAATTCCGATCCATTTCGCATAATCGTGGATTTCGTCTCCCTTAATTCCCCTTGGGTACCCGGATCCGTCAATTCTTTCATGATGCTGGTATGCGCAATGGGCAGCCAACAACGGAATGTTCGGCTCATCCTTGAGAAGGTAATAACCGCGCTCCGCATGCCGTTTCATCTCTTCGAATTCAGTTGCGGAAAGCGTTCCCGGCTTCAGCAATACCTGCATGGATATTTGGGTTTTGCCAACGTCATGCAGAAGGGCGCCTAGGCCTAAAGTAATCAATTGTTCCTGATTATAACCGCTAGCCATGCCGAGCATCGTTGTATACACGCATACATTGAGCGAATGCTTGTATAGGTAATGATCCACCGTATGCAAATTCATAAGCATGATCATGGCATCCTGTTTATGACTTAGATCGTCCATAATCATCTGCATGACCTCTCTCATTTTTCGCCCTACGTAGGGATATGTACCTGTCTTACTACTCTTGCGAGGCTGGTCTACGAAAGTCCGGAAAGCGGTACGTATCGCTTGAATCGTGCGTCTCTGCGTCTCGTCGCTGAGCAATTCGGGGACGACCAGACCTTCCGTCCTAGAGTCTACAATGTAAAGAAAACTAATTCCGCACTCTCCCAGCCTGCGAATCAGCGTAGATGTCAGTTCGACCCCTTCCGCTAATAGCACGATACCCTCGTCGGAATAGATTTTTTTAGCCAGTTTCATGCCCGGACGACATAAAGAAATCGGCATCATGCGCATTTCGTGATAATTCCTCCTTCTACGTGTCGATTTCGTTCAAGAAGGCAATTTTTCCCTTAACATTTATCATCGGAAATCTCTTCGTAATATTTAAGAGATTTCCACAGGAAAAAATCGCTTTTTCCACAAAAATCGACATTGTTCATCATTTTCTTAACTTAATTCATGATGAACAAGTAGAACAAGGCGGCGATCAAGAAGCGATACCATGCAAAATACTTTAATTTGAACTTCTGCAGCACTTTTAGGAAAGCGACCACGACAATCCAAGCCACGATGAAGGAAACAATAAAGCCCGTCAAGAGGAATCCGAGATCTATGTCGCCCGAACGGAATTGATCCAGATTGCTTAGGATCTCGTAACCGGTCGCAACCGTCATGATCGGAATGGCAATGAAAAACGAGAAGTCGGCCGAGGCCCTGTAACTGACTCCGCCAAGCATACCCGCGGCGATCGTGGAGCCCGATCTCGAGAAACCGGGCCAGACGGCCGACACGCATTGTAGAACTCCGATAATCAAAGCTTGCTTATAGGTGATATCGTCCATCGTCTCAGCAGTCTTTTTGATTTTGCCGGAGTCGTATAATGCCTCTGTCACCCACATGTAAATTCCTCCCGCAACGAGAGCCCACAGAACCGGCGCGGGATGAAACCCGATTTCCTTGATATAGTCTCGAAAGAGGAACGCAACACCCATAGGAGGTATAATACCGAGCGCGACATGAATGAGATTGAGGCGCCGTTTAGGAAAAGAATCAACGGAGAGTCCGCGCACGGACTCCTTCTTGCCGAGTCCGAATATCTGCAGGATTTTCTGGCGATAGACGAGCGCGATGGCCAGAATAGCGGCGAATTGGATAACGATTTCGAAGGTCTTGAGCTGTTCTGGCGCTTCTTCGTAACCTAATAGCTTGTTCGTCAGGATCATATGTCCGGTAGAAGATACCGGGAGAAACTCCGTTAATCCTTCGACAATTCCGAGTATGATGGAATCAAACCAATGCAGCATTGTAACTGTTCACTCCTAATCCATTATCGTTTATCTATCTAGACATCAAAACTCCATCGAGGAAATCTGCTCTCTTTAATCCAATGTTCTTCGTTAAGCGCATGGGACAGTGCATTCCGGATGAATTCAGGCAAGAAATAACGGACATCCCGACCCTCCTTCAAGCCGACGTAACCTACTCCGAACGTAAACATATCCAAGGTTCCTACCGAATAGATCCGCGACTCGTCGAGAAGATCTCCATGAACTCTAACTTCCTTGACCCGATGATAAGGCGCTTGGGAAAGATCGGCCATTACCTCCAGCCCGTCCAGGCAAAGCATTCCCAATACCCGCCCCCGAAAGCCGAATCCGCGTATCTCAAGCTCTTGGAAATCAGGAAGCAGGCTCTCCTCGAGCGATCTGAGAATTAATGCACCGCTCAGCTTGATCAAACAAGGGTTAATCGGAGAAGGACAAATCGCATGAATCGTCTCTTCGGTAACCTTCCCGGATGAAAGACCCTGCAGCAGTTGTCCGGAATTGACGAGTCCGATCTCGGCGCCCGTGATGCGGCGAACCGCAATCGCCAGTAATGTCGGAAGGGGAGACTCCGCGTCGTTCCGACAATCCAGCGGCTCGGCCAAATCGGCGATCACCCTATTCATGGATAGTCTGGCTCGCTCGCGAAAACCTTCCACGAGATTATCCATTTCGGGTTGACGCGGATAATCGTCCGTCGCCAGGCTGCGGCCGGTAACCTTCACAAGCTTGTTGTCTTGATCGAACGCCAGTTCCAAGTGACCGATATAATAACCGAACTTCCCTGCCGCACAGATCGCCGTATTCCCGATAATAAGGGGAACCTCCAGAAGATGATGGGTGTGTCCGCCAAGAATAATGTCGATCCCCTCAATGGTGGAAGCTATTCGCTCATCTTGGCGTATTCCGAGATGAGACAATACGATCAACACGTCCACCTCGGGACGCAGACGATCTACCTCATCTTTCAAGACGTCGATCGGATTCCCGGCATCCCAGCCTAGAAGCTTATAATATTCGTTAAATGGAGCCGTAACGCCAATTAAACCAATACGTATCCCCGCTCTTACCAGCTTCAAATTAGGGACCATCCAGGAAGGACGCCGCTCGGTCTCGCTAAGCACCATATTCGCGCATACGATAGGGATCGGCATGTCCCGGAACAAGACATCGAGCTGCTCCAACGTATAGCTTAACCCTTCATTATTGCCGAACATGACGGCATCGAAGCCGATGTGCTCAAGAACCGCGCGATTCACCGCTCCTTGCGAGCCTTCGGTTTCCAAGCGCGCGCGATCTAGAAAATCCCCGCAATCCAGGACAAGGAACTTATCGTGATCCACGCGATCTTTAACTCGGCCCACGTATCCGGCGATACGGGAAGTCTCTTCGAAATGGCTATGTAAATCGTTCGTATGCAGGAGGGTAAGCGTCACGTTCGGCTTGGTCATCGGGATTTCAACCCTTTGCTAAGTTGGCTAGGCGCGATTTCGTTAAGAAATCCATAGATCGCCTCATCTCCTAGAGCGGCATCGGCGATAAAACGCAGGGTTGTGACGCTTTTAACATTAAGGCAAGCGCTTGTTCCATCCGGCACATACAGCCTTATCGGATAGCCTTTGGAAAGCGGTTGCCCTTCTATGGCATATTGAAGCAGCGAGCCGCTTAATTGATTCCAAGGGATCGTGGCTTGGAACTCATCCGCGGCCCGTACGGTTAAATGCGTCGGCGTTTCGAAATGATGTTCCCCGGGCGACTCCATCAAGGAATCGCGGAATGCGGAATACCATTGGCGCAAGTCAAATCCTTCTCCGACCGCCCCGGGAACGCGCGCCTCAACGGGGAACGCTTCGCCGGACAGCTCTGCCATCGCAAGCGGTGTGGTTGTGAATGTAACGTCATTCGGCATGATAACGGTCACGGACAATGATCTTCTCTCCTATCCTCCGATTTGCGACATCCGCCGCTCCGTCGGCACGTGGCTTTGTTTATCTCCCGCCAGCAAGGCAGCCATCTCATGATTCTCGGGTTTAATGTCCATTGCTTTGCGGAACAGCTCCTCCATGTCATCAGGCGATCCCAGCGCAGGTCTTACGTTCAATTCGTCTACCCAGTACAAGCATGGTTTAATATGGCCGTCCGCCGTAAGCCGGAGCCGGTTGCAACTCTTGCAGAAATGCTCGCTGATGGGGTGGATGAGTCCGAATGTTCCCGCTCCGCCGGCGATCCGCCAGTTCTCGGAGGGTCCGCTTCCTTTCGGCCCCTCCGCTTGCTCTAGCGTATAGCCCAAGCGGTTCGCTTCTTCCAGCACTCTTGAGAGCGGGAGATAGTGGTCTCTCCAGCCGGCATCGTCGTGTCCGATCGGCATGTACTCAATGAACCGGACATGCATCGCCTGCTCCATGGACAGCTTCAGGAAGCGGCCGATCTCATCCTCGTTGACTCCTTTTAACAGCACGCAGTTCAGCTTGATCGGACTTAAACCGGCCTCGACCGCGGCTTCCACGCCTTCCCATACCTTGTTCAGGTCTCCGCGGCGGGCGATGAATTTGAATCGCGTCGCATCCATCGTGTCCAAGCTAATATTCACGCGCTTAAGTCCCGCCTGCTTTAACTTGGCGGCTTGGGACGCAAGCAATAATCCATTCGTCGTCAGAGAGATGTCGTCCACTCCCGGCAATGCGGATAGACCGGCGATCAGTTCATCCAATCCCGGCCTCACCAGCGGTTCGCCGCCTGTAATTCTGAATTTACGGATGCCTAGCTTCGCGGCCGTAGCCGCTACTTCTATAATCTGCGAATACGATAGCAGTTTGTCTTGATCCATGAATACCATGCCCTCTTCCGGCATGCAATACAGGCAACGCAAGTTACAGCGGTCGGTTACGGAAATGCGCAAGTAGGTATGCTGTCTCCCGAACCGATCTATCAATTCCGGCATCACCACCAACTCCTTCATTGCCATTGTAGTGTCCCTATAGCATAACATTTTCACAGGCGATATGGTATGCTTGGGGAAGGTAATGTTTGACGTTTCACGGGAGGAAGTTGAACATACACATGACAAACTCTAATGAAAATCAATGGAAAATATCCTTATTCGCCGGACTAGCCGAGCGGTTAGGAACGCGCTCTCTACTCCTGTCATGGGAAGAAGAGCAACTGCGGGCCGGAATGATCAAGCAACGGTTGGCCGCTCAATTTCCCGAGCACTCCGACGTACTCTCTATAAGCTTCATGGCGCAAAATCAAGCTTACGCGCATGACGAGACCATCGTGAACCGTACGGACGAGCTTGCGTTGCTGCCTCCGGTCTCGGGCGGATCCGACGTGCCGACGAATGCCGAGGGCACGCTAGCGGAGGGCAAGCGCTACGCCATAACGGAAAGCCCCCTCGTAATCGATGGCGTCATATCCAAGGTATATCACCCCGACCACGGTGCCGCGATTGCCTTTGTAGGTACGACCCGGGAGTGGACCGCAGGCAAACGGACCGTTACCTTGGAGTACGAAGCGTATGTGCCGATGGCCGAATCCGCCCTCTCTCAGATAGGGGAAGAGATATCGGCTCATTGGCCTGGTACTCTGTGCGCCATCTCCCATCGAATTGGAAACGTCGGAATCGGAGAAGCGAGCGTAGTCATCGCCGTCTCCTCCGCCCACCGCGCGGATGCCTACGAAGCGAGCCGATATGCGATCGAGAGATTGAAGCAGAAAGTTCCGATTTGGAAAAAAGAAATCTACGAGGATGGCACGGAGTGGAAGGGGCATCAGCTCGGACCTTGGGATCCGACCGCTTCGCTCGAGCTGCCGGGAGGAGAGGCAAAATGACTTCTGTCAGTGGGGATGCGCGATACGCCAGACAAGTCCGGTTCGCGGCGATCGGAACGGAAGGACAAGCTCGACTGCTGCAAGCTCACGTCGCCGTCGTCGGCGTTGGAGCTCTCGGTTGCGTCATCGCCAATCAACTAGCCCGCGCGGGAGTTGGAAAATTGACGCTCATAGATCGTGACATCGTGGACCGCAGCAATTTGCAGCGCCAGCTGCTATTCGACGAGCAGGATGCGGCCCAAGGAACTCCGAAGGCAATCGCGGCCGCCACGCGGCTATCCGGGGTTAACAGCGGCATCACCCTACTCCCCCATGTAGCAGACCTAAGCACTTACAATGCGGAGACGCTTCTGTCGGGTGCCGATATCGTAATCGACGGAACGGACAACTTCGGCGCGAGGTATCTGATCAACGAATTTAGCGTCAAACATCATATTCCTTGGATATATGGCGGAGCTGTCGGCGCATCGGGAATGACTTTGACGATCGTCCCCGGTACGACGCCTTGTCTAAGCTGCCTATTTCCCGAGCCTCCGCCGGGCGGAACGTTGGATACTTGCGAAACGGCAGGAGTCCTCTCCCCGATCGTGGATACCATCGCTTCCATTCAGGTGATGGAGGCTATCAAGCTCATCACGGAACAGCGCGAAGCGCTTCATGGCTCGTTGCTCCAAATCGATCTCTGGCAGCATCAGTGGCAATCGTTATCGGTCAGCGGAGCTAGGAGGCCCTCCTGCCCCGTATGCGGGCAACGCCGTTTCGACGCATTGGAGGGAGAAGAAGCGCACGATGCGATGACCACCTCTCTATGCGGCAGGAACACGGTTCAAGTATCGCCCGTCAAGCCTTTGAAATTGGATCTTCAATCGCTCGAGCTGCGGCTTCGCGTAGCAGGCCGAACAGAGCTGAACCCCTACTCGCTGCGGTTGCACCTTCCCGAAGACATTACTTTTCTGCTCTTCGCGGATGGCCGCGCGCTCGTCATGGGTACGGACGAGCCTCATCTCGCGCGCCGTACTTACTCGGAGATCATGGGTGAGTAACGGATAATTTTTAAGAAATGGTTTGCTGTGAGGAGATAACGGTGTCAGTTTGTGCTCTAAGCCGCTGCCAGCGGTCTAAATGAGTGAAAACGGAGTCAGTCTGTGCTCTAAGCCGCTGCCAGCGGTCTAAATGAGAGAAAACGGAGTCAGTCTGTGCTCTAAGCCGCTGCCAGCGGTCTACATGAGAGAAAACGGAGTCAGTCTGTGCTCTAAGCCGCTGCCAGCGGTCTAAATGAGAGAAAACGGAGTCAGTCCGTGCTCTAAGCCGCTGCCAGCGGTCTAATGCTCTTCTAGCGATTCCATGCTTCAACCCGGACCTCGCGCAGCAATGTTTGATGATCGGCCAGGCGCACGTCGCCCGCCACGGAAGATAAAGCGTTGGCGCATCCCGCTGCGGCCGCGTATTGCAAGCATTCCACCGCAGGCCAATTTCTCGCGAAGCCGTAAGCGTATCCGGCAACGAATGCATCTCCGCACCCCACCGTGTTGACCACCTTAAGCTTAGGCGTCTGGACACGGTAGAGTTTCCCTTCCACGCCGGCAACCGCTCCTTCACCTCCCAAGGTAACGACCACGTTCGCAATCCCTTTGTTCATAAGGGATACGACTCCCTCGTAAAGATCGTTTTCAATTGTCCCGGCCAGCAATGGTACGATTTCTTCTTCGTTCGGCTTAATGAATGATGGCTTAGCCAACAAACCTTGCGATAGAGGCTTACCGCTAGCATCCAGGAACACCTCCGCCCCGGCAGCGCGCGCGATACCGATCAATTGTGCATATAATCCTGGATGCAGTCCTTTAGGAATGCTCCCCGAAAAAATGACTAGAGCCGACTCTTGAGCCAATTGATGAAGCTTGCGCTTCAAATGGTCCAAATGCTTCTCGCGGATGTCGGGACCCGGCTCTAGAATTTCGGTTGACGTGCCGTCGCCGCGATCGATGAAATTCAAGCACAGCCTCGATTCTCCCAAAGCTTCTACGAATTCCGCCTCGATGCCTATCTCCTTCACTTGGTCGATAATGAATTTACCGTTGTATCCGCTCGCGAATCCCGTAGCGGCTACCTCCGTGTGTCCCAACTGGCGAAGCACGCGGGCGACGTTAACGCCTTTGCCGCCTGCCGCCGATAATACGCTCTCCGCGCGCATGACCGTGCCTTTGACCAAAGTCGGAACATAATAGGTTTTGTCGATAGCCGCATTTAAGGTTACTGTCGTAATCTTCTTTCTTTTTTTCGATTCCATCCGGTTGACCTGCCCTCTTCGTCTAAGCTTTGCCTATAGAGCCGCATAGACGCATTTTTTCGATTGCCGCAGCTTTCAACGCTAGTTTCGCAGGAACCATGTATTTGCGAGGATCGTTCTCTTCCGGGTTGGCCGCGAATACTTCCTTGATCGCGTCGGAGAAAACGATACGCAGCTCCGTTGCCACGTTCATCTTGGACATACCGAGGGAAACGGCCTTTCTCACCTGATTTTCCGGGATACCGGATCCTCCGTGAAGAACGAGCGGAATGGATACCTTGGACGCGATTCGCCCGATCCGATCGAAATCGATATTCGGATCTCCTTTATATATACCGTGAGCTGTACCGATTGCGGGAGCTAACGTATGAACGCCCGTCAATTCCACGAATTTGGCGCATTCATCCGGATCCGCGAGAAGAGCGTCGCGCTCGTCCACGACGATATCGTCCTCCACGCCGCCGACTCGGCCTAGTTCAGCCTCGACATTAACGCCTACCGCCGCAGCAGCCTCAACGACTTTGCGGGTAGCAGCGACATTCTTATCGAATGGATCATGGGAAGCGTCGATCATTACTGAGGTATATCCCGCACGAATGCATTGCATGATGATGCCGAAGTCTGAGCAATGATCAAGATGCAAGGCAATCGGCACGGAGCTTCTATTGGAGGCAACGGTAGCCGCAGCTGCGATATAATCCGCTCCCAGATGCTTAACCGTGCCTACGGTAGATTGAATGATGAGCGGGGATTTCGTTTCCTCTGCCGCTTCGACTACGGCTTGCAACATTTCCAGCGTGTGAACGTTAAACGCTCCGACGCAATAGCCTTCTGCTCGGGCTTTCCGTAAGAGCGGAGTTGATGATACCAATGCCATGATTAATTCCTCCGTTATGATCTGGTATGATATTGTCTCGCGTATAATGCACTCCCGATAATGCCGGCGTCGTCGTTATGCTCAGCCGCCACAACCCTCAAACCTTCCCGGAAATCGGGCAACAGCAAACGAAATAATTCATCCCGGAGGGGGGCCAATATTCTTTCACCCGCCAGCGCGCCCCCTCCGCCTATGACGATCACCTCCGGGCTTAACACCATAGCCGCTGCTGCTAAAGCCCGGCCGTTAAGAGTACCCGCACGAGTTAGAACCTCTGTCGCGAGAATATCTCCTTCATCCATCGCTTTAGAGAGATCCGCCGCGGACAGTCTATCTATCGAATCGCCCGGATACCATTCCTGCAGTACGCTCTTGCGGCCCTTGAGAATTGCTTTCTTAACCTGCCTCACCATGCCGGAAGCGGAAGCAACGGTCTCTAAGCATCCGAATAATCCGCATGCGCACGGCTCCTCTACGCCATCCATTCGAACATGTCCGATCTCTCCGGCCATTGCCTTGTAACCGTAATGGAGTTGTCCGTCCATCACCATCGCGGCCGCGATGCCGGTTCCGATCGTAATGCCGAGCACTTGCCCGAAACCGCGTCCAGCGCCAGCTACCGCTTCTCCGTAGACATATAGCCTTACGTCGTTGTCGATGCGGACGGGTAAGCCGAGTAAGGTTTCCAGCTCGTCAACTACCGGGACATTGCGCCAATTCAAATTGCCGGCGAATCGGGATATACCCGCCTTCGGGTCGACGAGGCCGGGAATTCCGACGCCCACGCAGGACACCTCGTGCTCGCTTTGAAACTCGTCGCGAACTTCACGCACCATGTCCGCGATCCGGCCGAGCACGGCGGAATGTCCCGAATGGGCATGAGTCGGACGTTTGAGCTTCCGAAGCACGCGTCCATTCTCATCCACGGCTCCGCAGACGATGTTCGTCCCTCCGACATCAACCCCGATTGATAAGACCATCGAAGAAAATCCCCTTCCTCCTAAGAGTCTGATAAGGCCATACTCGCCAGATAAACCTTTACATTCATTAGGTCTAACGCTTTATATAACGATGCTGCCGGCTTTTCATCCGTAATGCAAGCGTGAAGCTCTGTCAGCGCGGCTACGTGAAACAGCGAGGATTTGCCGATTTTCGTCCGGTCGAATACCGCGATCGTCCGGTCGGATCTCTTCATAAGCAGGCTGGCGATGTTCGCTTCGAGCTCAGAGTAAGTACTTACGCCTTGTTCCGTAATCCCGTCGATACCCATAAACATTTTATGAATATTGAGCGCCTTCACCGTCTGTTCCGCTAGAGGTCCGCATAATTCGAAGCTCTTATTCCTAAGCACGCCTCCTGTCAACACCACCTGAAGCTCTTCGTTATCTGCAAGCTCCATCGCAATGTTAACCGCGTTGGTCACGACCGTGATGTTCCGCCTTTTCTTCAAAGCTTTCGCGATGAGAAAAGTCGTCGTTCCGCCCGTTAAGCCGATGACGTCGCCCTCTTCCACGAGGGATGCCGCCCTTTCCGCAATCACTTCCTTCTCCCGGAATAATTCACCTTGCTTCTCGCGGAAGGGGACTTCGCGGATAATCCCGCCGCCTTCGTACTTGGCTCCCCCGCCCATCGTGCGTATCACTCGGCCGGTTTTCTCCAGGTCGTCGAGATCCCGTCTTGCCGTCGCTTCCGAACAATCGAATTTTTCCGTCATTTCCCCCAAGGAAATGCTTCCGTAACGTTCAAGATAAGCAAGCACCTGCTCTTGCCGTTCCGATTTGTTCCGCGTCATCTTCGTGACTCCCTTATGGTCAGATCGTAACTACCTGCGTTAGATTCCTAGGATGATCGGGGTCTACTCCCCGCTTCATCGCCGTGAAGAACCCGAAGTATTGCAACAACGGCAGGTGTAGAACCGCCCGCGCCTCATCCGAAAGCGTCTCCCCGCCAATCTCGAAAACCGCATCGGCGAAGGCGGTGTCTTTTCCTTTTGACGTTGCGACTAGAAGCACGAATGCGCCGTAGGCCTTCATTTCCTCCGCGACTTTTAATTCGTATGCACGGGCTTGCTCGGAGACTAGGAGGCATACTAGCGTTCCCGGCTCCACGACCGATTTCGGCCCATGCCTGAACTCGAGCGTGCCATAGCTTTCCGTCCATACGTAAGACATTTCCTTCAGTTTCAAGCCCACTTCCTGCGAAAGTCCGTAATACGCACCCATTCCTAGATAAATGTATTTGATAAATTCGTTATCCTCGACCAAGCTCTCCGCGAAGCTCTTGCCGCGATTCACGATATCGCCATGGAGCTTAAGAACCGCTTCCATTTGCTCCGCGTAATGTCCGCCTGCCGCCAGCGCGATAGCCGCCTGCATCATGTAGGTCATGCTGCTGAACGACTTTGTCATAACCGTGCTTTGCTCTTTGCCGAGCGGGGATATGAGACATGGAGCCATCAAGGCTAATCGACTTGTCTTGTAGCAGCTAATTCCGCAAATCGTCCAGTTGGACAGCGCCTTAACGGATTCCAATGCAAGGATCACTTCGGAAGATTCCCCCGACCGCGACACGCCGACGAGAAGAACTTTGCGTCCGCGTGCAACCGATTGGTCCCTGAACAGGAAGATATCCGAGGACGGCAACGCGACCGCGCTTCGGCCAAGCCACGACTTGAACGTGGTCGCCATGACTTGAGCTTGGTAATAAGAAGAGCCGGATCCGATAAATACGACCTCTTCGTACTCGGTGTCGCCGAAATAAGAATGAACCCAATCCTCTTGATTTTTCAATTGTTCCCAAGCTGCCGCAAGGGCCTCAGCCTGTCCTCCGATTTCGGGAAGCGTTAGTTGGCCTCTCGTCAAAGTTACCACTCCTGTCATTTCATTTAATAATGCAATTATAATTCAATCATAATGAAATTTTCAATCACCAATTTGATTAAAAATATCAATACAAATTCTAGGTTGCAAGCAAATGCTTTACTTGGTAGCATGTAAATTAGAAATATTTAACCGAATTTCCTCAATTATTCGAATATCCTGTCGAGGTGTGACATGAGAGTCCATATTACCGAAGTTAAATCAGGCGATCGATTAGCGGAGGATATCTACAATGCCTTCGGATTGCACGTTCTTTCGAAAGGGGCAACCCTGAACGAAAAAGAATTGACCAGGATGTATCAGCACCAGATCGACTATCTCGAAATCGATTGGCGTCCAGGCCAAACTCCGGTTAATGAGGAATCGGCGCCAACTCCCTCTTACAATCCGCTCCTTCGTCCGCTTTACCACGATGCGGTGGCCGGAGCCGAGCAGTTGTTCGAACGCGCGCTTGCGGAAGGCCGTATATACGAGGAAGACATCCAGGTGAGCTTCCAGCCTCTTGTCGAGAATTTTCGCGCGGAACGGGATGTCGTATCCCTATTGCTGATGCTGAACAGTCAGGACGATTATACCTATCAGCACTCCGTGCAAGTTGGAATGCTCAGCTATTACATAGCACGTTGGCTCGGCTGGAGCGAGGAAGAAACGGTACGCGCGGGGAAAGCCGGTTTTCTTCACGATATCGGCAAATGCAAGATCGCCGATATTATCATAAACAAACCGGACAAACTTACCGAAGAGGAATACGAGGAAATGAAGAACCATCCTCAGCACGGTTACGATATCTTAAAGAGCTCCTTCGACGATCCGGCTATCGCCTTAGCCGCCTTGCAGCACCATGAACGCATGGACGGCAAGGGTTATCCGTCAGGCTTAACGGGCGAGAAAATTCATCCCATGGCTAAGATCGTTGCCGTAGCAGATGTATATAGCGCCATGATCTCCTCTAAGGAGTACGGGGAGAAGCGCGACTTGCTTCACGTTCTTCGCGACATGTACGAGCTAAGCTTCCAAGAGCTTGATCCCGACATTACTCATACTTTTATCCGCCATATGATCCCGAATTTTATTGGCAAGAGGGTAGATCTTACTTCAGGGGAGTCAGGTATCATCGTCATGACCCATCCGACGGATTTCTTCCGTCCGCTCGTTCAGGTAGGAGAGCAATTTATCGATCTGTCCGTAAATCGGAAGATAGAAATCACGCAAGTCCATACGTAAAAGCCAAAGGCACTTCCCGCAGCGGGAAGTGCCTTTATTCGTCATTATACGTTTACAAATAACGCTTGGCGAAGAGGAAAGTTCTTTTCCAATAGGGCTGATTAATCGGCGTGATTTGAACGCCTTTAAGGGACTGCGGACTTGAATGGATCATGTTGCCGCCCCCAATATAGATGCCTACGTGTCCAACGGTTTCATTACTCTTGAACCGACCCGGCACATAGAAAAATAGCAGATCCCCGATTTCCAGGTTGTCCCTCGCGGCGTAGGTCCCCTTCTCCGCTTGCTGCTGCGCGACTCTAGGCAAGTCTACGCCGAACTGTTCAAACACGTACTGCGTGAACGAAGAGCAGTCGAAAGTTCCGGTTTCCTTGTACGGTCCCGTTCCGAACTCATATTCGATCCCCAGAAATTTCTTGGCGAAAGCAACTATTGGCTCATCGTCCGACTCGCCTGAAGCTATGGCCACCGCGGGCTTCGCGGGTTTCTTAGGCTTCGCGTCCGAGAAATCCAAAGACTGGCCGGACGCCCCCGTTTCATTCGGGGAAGGCTTCGGGAAGAAGGCGACATCATCCGTCTCGACGGTGAATACCGTTACGTCGCCGAACAGCTTCTGGAGGCTGGATACCGACATGTAAAGCTGATTGTCGGCTTTGATCGCAGAGGCGGGCATACGTATATTCTTCCCCGCCCAATTCACCGTGCTTTGGCCCGTCCGGAATATCCAAGCCGCATCGTAGTCGCCTATTCCGTAAGAGCCGTCGCGCAACCATGCACCCTGATATCCCGTCGCTTGAGTCAGATCGCCTAGAGATACGTATGCCGTGTTCTGGAGCTGGCGAATCGGAACGATATGTCGTCCTTCCGTCAAATCCGAAGGCGATTGCCCGTCCGACTGGACCTTTACGGGGCCGGAATGTTGCTTCAAATCTTTCGTATCACCCGGATTGTAGACGCAACCTGACAAGAGAAGCAGGCCTATTGCCGCAGATAATATTCTCATGAGCTTCATGGGTTGAGCCGCCTTCCAAATGGATATCGATACTCCCTTTAGGATGACGTTCCCTCGTTCCGTTTATACTTCCTCTAAATAAACGAAAAGGCAGTTTCCCTTGTTATTGGGAACTGCCTTTTGCATTACCTTGGTTTGTTTATAATCCATGCGTGGTCCTGATCGTTATGAAACTTCCATAACCGCTTAGGTCCTGCCATGACGTTCAAATAATAAACCTCATAACCCGGAGGGGCCGATACCGGGTGGTAACCCCGCGGCACCAACACCGCTTCGCCGTTCTTAACCGCCAGCGTTTCGTCAAGCGACCTGTCGTCGGTATAAACCCGTTGAATAGCAAAGCCTTGCTCCGGCTGCACGCGGAAATAGTAAGTTTCCTCTAGCAAGGATTCCTCCGGCAACGCATCCCGATCATGCTTATGCGGAGGATAACTGGACCAATTTCCTTCCGGAGTAAACACTTCAACTACTAGCAAGGAATCCGCGGGCTCACCTTCGGGTAAAATGTTATGAATATGCCGCTCGACGTTTCCTTGCCCTCTCGTCTCGACGCCCACCTGCTCCGGGGATATCAACCGTGCCGCATGCGTACCTTTGCCAGGAGCGGAGCATACCGCTATTTCCAAGTCGGTCAAGGCCTTGATTTCATATTGGTCTTCGTTAGGGACATATACCGAGTAAGGCGGCGTTTTCTCGAACACGCTCATCCGCTTGCCGATATTCATCCATTCCGCATGGTTGGTCCGTATGTCCGCTTTACCGCTTAGGAGCACGAGACACATTTCGAAGTCCCCCGTGTTCCGTTGCAGCGTTTCGCCTGCTTTGAGGTGTACCGCTTCGAATCCGACATAAGTCCATCCTGCGGATTCCGGCGTGACCGACAGGACGGAGCCGTCCTCTTTGGGCTGCCTAAGGGGCTTTACGATCAAATCAGACATTTAGACTTCTCCTCCCGCTTTGCCCGTGCTGCCGAATAGGCGCATCTTAGCCGCAACGGACTCTTGGATCGCTTTTCTTGCCGGTATCAAATAATGGCGGGGATCGTATGCCTCGGGATGCTCCTGCAAATAGGATCGAATTGCCGTTGTGCATGCGATTTGATTATCCGTATTCACGTTGATCTTGGCCGTTCCTAGGGAAATCGCCCGGCGGATTTCCTCATCCGGGAGCCCGCTTCCGCCGTGCAGAACGAGAGGAAGACCGGTTAAACGCCTGATTTCCCCCATCCGATCGAAACCAAGTTTGGGCTGGCCTCTGTATGGACCGTGAACGGAGCCAAGCGCAGGCGCCAGGCAGTCGATGTCGGTCTCCCTGACGAGGCGGACGCAATCTTCCGGAACGGCGTACATCGCTTCCGCTTCGTCGACCACGAGATCGTCTTCCCGCCCGGTGATCCTGCCAAGCTCCGCTTCCACGCTCGCTCCAAGCACATGAGCCGCTTCCGTCACGCGCTGCGTAATTTCGATATTTCGTTCCAGCTCATGATGGGAAGCATCGATCATGACCGACGTGAACCCGGCGTGAAGCGCGCGAATGCACACCTCGTAAGATGAACCGTGGTCCAAGTGAAGCGCGACGGGCACGGTAATCCCGTAATGCTCGATCAACGACTCGACCATCCCCGTAATGAAGGGCAATCCGCCCATGTAAGGAATATAAGCTTCGCTTACGCCCAGAATAACCGGGGAGCTTTCCTCGTTCGCGGCGATCAATATGGCCTGCGTGAATTCCAGGTTATTCAGGTTGAACTGACCGACCGCGTATTGTCCGGCAAGCGCTTCTTGAAGCATCGCTTTCATCGATACGAGAGCCAATGGGATTCATTCCTTCCGTCTCCAGTAGAGTCGGCCGCTTACCAGCGGGCCGTTACCATTTTCTTGCGCGTATAGAATTCCACGCCGTCGGTGCCGTTCGCATGCAGGTCGCCGTAGAACGATTTCTTCCAGCCCGAGAACGGGAAGAAAGCCATCGGCGCAGGTACTCCAAGATTGACGCCGAGCATGCCGGCATCGATGTTCTCGCGGAATTTGCGCACGTTGCTGCCGTCTTGGGTGAAAATGCATGCGCCGTTAGCGAAATCGGAACGATTGGAGAGCTCGATCGCCTCTTCCAACGTGTTCACCCGCGTTACCGATAGTACCGGCGCGAAGATTTCGTCTTTCCATATTTTCATTTCGCTAGTGACATTATCGAAAATAGTCGGTCCGACGAAGTACCCATCTCCGCTTGCTGCCGCATCGTTCCGTCCGTCGCGGAGCAACGAAGCCCCTTCGCTCTCGCCCGCTTCGATGTAACCAAGCGCTCGATCCTTATGCGATCCGCGAATGACGGGACCCAGGAACACGTCTTTATCCATTCCGTTGCCGATCGTCAGGTTATCGGCTGCGGCAACCAGCTTTTCAATAAGCGGATCCGCGACTTCCCCGACGGCTACGACAACGGCGCAGGCCATGCATCGCTCGCCAGCCGAACCGAATGCGGCATTCACGATCTGCTGCACCGTACCGTCCAAGTCGGCGTCCGGCATGACGATGCTATGGTTTTTGGCACCGGCCAGCGCTTGTACTCTCTTACCGTGCGCGGTTCCGGTTTTATACACGTATTCCGCTACAGGTTGGGAGCCAACGAACGAAATCGCTTTGACATCCGGGTGCTCGAGCAGTCCGTTCACGACGTCGTGCGCGCCATGGACAACGTTCAGTACGCCGTCGGGCAGTCCGGCTTCTTTGAATAGTTCAGCCAAGCGGTTTGCAAGCATCGGCGTACGCTCGGAAGGCTTGAGCACGAACGTATTTCCGCAAGCGATAGCGAGCGGGAACATCCAGCAAGGCACCATCATCGGGAAATTAAACGGCGTAATGCCGCCTACGACGCCGATCGGGTAGCGGTACATGCCCGATTCTACGTTCGTTGCGATGTCGGGAAGCTGTTTCCCCATCATCAAGGAAGGCGCGCCTGCCGCGAATTCTACGCATTCGATGCCGCGTTGAACCTCTCCGTAAGCTTCGGAGTAATTTTTGCCGTTCTCCAAAGTGATGATCCGGGCCAGCTCTTCCCAATTGTCTACGAGAAGCTGCTGATATTTGAACAGGACGCGAGCCCGGCGGGGAACAGCCGTGCGGCTCCAGCCCGGAAACGCTTCTTTGGAGTTCAAAACGGCGGCGTCTAAATCTTCTCTCGAAGATAAAGGTACACGTGCGATCGTTTCGCCGGTAGCCGGGTTGAATACCGCATCGGTCTTGTCCGACGCCGAAGCGACCCATTGGCCGCCGATGAAATTTTTAAGCGCTGCGGGAGCGATGGTCTGAGACATATCGGGAATTCTCCTCTCGAAATTAAACTTGTTTGAATTCGCTCATAAAGTCTTCCACTTGTTTAACCGTCGGCATGGCATCCGAACAGCTATGGCTGGAAATGACGATGGAAGCGCATGCGCTGCCAAATTCCATGCTGCGGCTGATACTCCAGCCCTGCATTAGTCCGTATAGGAATCCCGCGGCGTAGGAATCGCCCGCTCCGAAAGTCTTGATGACCTTCGCGGGGAAAATCGAACCCTTGTGCGAGCTGCCGTCTTTACCGTAAGCGATCGAACCTTCTTTGCCGTGCTTGATGACGACGATTTCCGCATGGTGGCCGAACCATTGCGCGGCCGTTACTTCGTCGCTCCGTTCGGTGTTGCCGTCGAACTGCTCCAGCATGTCGAACTCCTCGCGGGTACCGATTATAATGTCGCTCTTCTCTGCTGCCGCGTGATAATAAATCGCCGTTTCCTGCGGATTGGTCCAGGTATAAGGCCGGTAATCGATATCGAATACAACCTTCGTGCCGTGTTTGCGCGCATAGCGGAGGGCCAGCAATACCGCTTCGCGCGAAGGGCTCTTCGCGAGAGCCGTTCCGGAGACGAGCAGTACTTTGCTGCTGGCTATCAGCTTTTCGTCCACTTCTCCAGGTTCAAGCTTTAAATCCGCGACGTTATCCCGATACATCAGGATGCTGCAATCTTCCGGGCTCTTGATCTCGGTAAAAGCAAGCCCGGTTACGGCGCCTGTCCGATCGGTCGTCACGCCGGACGCATCAATGCCGTTGTCGTGCAAGTATCGGACGATAAACCTGCCCATTTGGTCGTCGGCAACTTTGCCGATAAAACCCGTCTTCATGTCCAAGCGGGACATGCCGATGGCGATGTTGGCTGGGGAACCGCCGACATATTTGGTGAAAGTCATCGTCTCTTCCATCGGACGATTGATTTCGTTAGCGTTCAGATCGATGCATAGCCGACCGATCGCTACAAAATCGAACGGCTTGCCGGTTGCGAATGATACTCGCTCCATCGAGATCCCTTCTTTCTTGTCCGTTAATAAGGCCGCGCCGTTTGAATCTTCTTCCGCATTTCGGCATGCGCCTTCAATACCTTGTCGTCCGTGGATACTTCCGGCACTCCGACGTTCCACCAAGAATCATAGCCATCGGTGTTCGTTCCAGGCAGTACCTTTATCTCGACGAGCACAGGTCCTTGCTCGGCTTTCGCTTGACGAAGCGCTTGTTCCAATTCATCCGCGTTGCGGGCGGTATAGGATGCTGCACCCAAGCTTCGGGCATGAGCAGCGAAATCGATCGGCATATATTTGCCGTTCAAACGTCCCGTCTCCTTGGAACGGAAGCGGAATTCATTGCCGAAGCCGTCGCTGCCGTGTCCGCGCTGCAGGTTATGAATGCATTGGAAACCGTGGTTGTCGAATAAAAGCACGGTTAGCTTAACGCCTTCCTGAATGGCGGTCACGAGCTCCGAGTGGAGCATAAGGTAGCTTCCGTCGCCCAAAACCGAATAGACTTCGCGCTCCGGTTCCGCGAGCGCCACGCCGAAAGCGCCGCTGACCTCGTATCCCATGCAGGAGAAGCCGTATTCCATATGATAAGTTTTCGGTTCGGTCGTCCTCCATACCCGATGCAAGTCTCCCGGCAAGCTGCCGGCAGCCGCTACGACGACGTCCTTCGATCCGATGAACCCGTTGACGACGCCAAGGGCGCGCGTTTGCGTGAAGCCTTCAGAGCTCTCCAGCGAATAAAGGCGGTCGACCTCTCCGTCCCACTCCGCTTTAAGTCCCTTCACGAAACCATCCGCGTAACCGGAACGATATCCGCGTTGCGTAAGTTGCGCTTGGAGGGCAGAGATCGCTTCCCTAGCGTCCGCCGTAACGAACTCCCCCTGCATCTTAACCGAGTCGAACGCGCTGACGTTTAAGTTCAGGAACGCGACATCCGGGTTGCGGAAAGCGGATTTGGAAGCCGTCGTGAAGTCGGAGAATCTCGTGCCCACGCCGATAATCAGGTCGGCTTCCGCCGCGATCCGGTTCGCCGCCAGGGTGCCGGTCGTGCCGACACCGCCAAGGCCGAGAGGGTGATTCCATGGAACAGCGCTTTTGCCAGCTTGCGTCTCCGCTACCGGAATGCCAAAGGCTTCCGCGAACGCAAGCAGCTCCTTCGCGGCAACCGAATAATGAACGCCGCCGCCAGCGATTATGAGAGGTTTCTTCTTGCTTGCGATCAGATTTACCGCTCGCTGAATGGCTTCGGGCGCGCCAGGACGTCGATCCAGATGATGGACCCTCTTCTCGAAAAAGTCCGCCGGATAATCGTATGCCTCCGCTTGAACGTCTTGCGGCAGCGCCAACGTTACGGCACCGGTATCCGCGGGATCGGTCAGTACGCGCATCGCCTGAAGCAGCGATGACATTAACTGTTCCGGACGGACGATGCGATCCCAGAACTTGCTGACCGACTTAAAAGGGTCGTTCGCCGAGATCGAGTAATCGCTGGGGATTTCCAATTGCTGAAGCACGGGATCCGGCTGGCGGGAGGCGAAATTGTCGCCTGGCAGCAGCAGAACCGGAATACGGTTGACCGTAGCGGTTGCGGCTCCGGTGATCATGTTCAGCGCTCCCGGTCCGATCGAAGTCGTGCAAGCGAAAATCTGCTTGCGGTTCTTCTGCTTGGCGAAAGCCGTTGCCGCATGAACCATCCCTTGCTCGTTCTTGCCTTGCAGAAAAATCAGATTGCCGGATTCCCGCTCGAGCGCTTCGCCGATGCCGGTTACGTTGCCGTGTCCGAATATCCCCATGACTCCCCGAACGAATTTGGTTTCTTCTCCGTCCACGGTAATATATTGTTGATCCAGAAATTTCAACAAAGCCTGTGCCATTGTCAATCGAATGGTTTTCATTAGCAAAACCTCGGTTTATGATAAATTTGGATTAAACTCGAAGATGAACGATAAAGGTTTTGATTTCATAAGGCTTCAGTTCGAATTCCGCATCGGAAGACAAGGCAGTTCCGATCGGCCGTTCCATGAGGTCGCATTCTTGCAAGGAATCGATTTTGAAATCGCTGCTTAGCCGGACCGTCGAACGAACGCCCGCGAATTCATGGACGCGCAGCACGAGATGATCCCCATCCTCCGCTTTTTTTACCGCATCCGCCATCACGTTGGAGGCAGACAAGCGGAACAACGAGAACGCGCCCTTAGCTGGAGCTCCGTTATAAGAAGTCAAAGGATTGTTAAGCGACCATGCTTCCTGCACGGTACCGCCCGCATACCAATCTCCTTCATGCGGGAAAAGAGCATACACGAAATCGTGTTCTCCGATATCGGCATCCGGATCCGGATTGATGGCCGATTTCAACAAGGACAAACGCAGGACGTTATCCTTGATGTCGTAACCGTATTTGCAATCGTTCAACAAGCTTACGCCGTAGCCTCGTTCCGACAGATCCGCCCATTGGTGTCCGACCGTCTCGAAGCGCGCCCAATCCCAGCTTGTATTCCAATGCGTCGGGCGCTTGACGTTCCCGAATTGGATATCGTAAGTGGCTTCCGTTGACCGGACTTCAACCGGGAATGCGACTTTCAGCAGCTGCTGGTGCTCCTGCCAGTCGATATGCGTACGGAAATCGATCCGTCTGCTTCCGGCGTAAACCGTCATTCTTTGCGTGATCAAGGACTTCGCGTAGCGCCACTTGAATTCGACTGCGGCAAACAAAGGTCCCGATTCCACAAGCTCGGCGGAAACCAATTCGGTAATTTCCCGCATTTTCTCCTGGTAGAAAATATCGATGTCCCATGCCTCGAAGTTAAGCGGCTTGTCTTCGAATACTTGCAGGACGTTGCCAAGGGATTGTTGCGCGAGCACGTCCCGGCGATTGTCCAGGTCGTATATCCGGGAAAGCTGTCCCGCTTCGTTCCATTCGATCTCGTAATGAGGCGTCTTCAGCGCGCGGCCTTCCATATGGAAAGGTGTAACCGCCGCAGCAGCGGACGATGGCGCCGATTCAGCCTTAAATTGAATCGAGGTCAGTCCTAACGAAGGCACGTTAGAGGCAGCAACCGTCCAAAGGCCATCGGAATATTGGGATACTAAGGAATTCCCTTCCGCATCCATCCAGACGCTGCCGGAAGTAACGCTATCTCCCGCGATCTGAACCAAATCGTTACGCTCCCAAGGCGAGCTATTGAGAACCGTCAACGTTCCTTCCGCATTGCGGCCGCCGACGAAAGAAGCCGCTTCGTTCCATGCGTCCGATGCGATGGATAACGCCTCGGCATACTCCTCGCGGCTGTCCTCGTACACTTCCTTGATCGAGGAACCCGGAATGATATCGTGGAACTGGTTGCGAAGAATGATCGTCCAGCCCTGATTCAGCTTTTCTTGGCGGTAGTCGCTCATATTGCCCCGCAATACGCCTGCCAACGCGCTTACCCATTCCGTCTCGCGATAGAGAAGCTCCAATTTCCGGTTCATCCGTTTATTATAGGCTTGGCTAGTGTACGTGCCCCGATGGTATTCCAAGTACAACTCGCCGTCCCAAGTGTGCACGTAGCGATCCGTCTCGTTGAAGGTTTCATGAAGCCGCTGGAAGTAATCGTCCGCGCGACCCGTCTTCACGTTCGGCAATCCCGGCATGGTATCCAGCCGGCGGCGCATTTCGAGCATCTCCCGGTTTACGCCTCCGCCTCCATCTCCGTAACCATAGGAAAGCAGCAATTCTTGGTTCACTTCTTTTTCCTGGTAGCCTTCCCATGCCCCTTTAACCGTCTTGGGCGTGACCAAACCGTTGTACGTATAGAAGAAGGAGTTCGCTTCCTCCCAATCATCCGGAGTCGTAATGAAATGCGTGAGTACTTCCGATCCGTCGATTCCCCGCCATTTGAACGTGTCGTGCGGCATTCTATTGAATTGATTCCAACTGATTTTGGTTGTCATGAACGTTTCGAAACCGGATTTCCGCAATATTTGCGGCAGTGCCCAGCTATACCCGAATACGTCCGGAAGCCACAGATACGTGCTTTCCACGTCGAATTCCTCGCGCATGAACCGCGTGCCGAACAGGAACTGCCTTACCAGCGATTCGCCGGAAGTCAGGTTGCAATCGGCTTCGAGCCACATGCCTCCGCCGATCTCCCAACGTCCTTCGCGCACTCGCTCGCGGATTTGCTCGTAGATCTCCGGGTAGTCCTGTTTGATATACGCGTACAACTGCGGCTGCGTCTGCAAGAACACGTAGTCCGGGAAACGTTCCATTAAACGAAGAACGGTAGAGAAAGAACGGGCGCATTTCTCGCGCGTATGCTTCAGTCTCCATAACCAAGCTACATCGATATGGGTATGACCGACGGTCGTAACCGTTACCGGATGACGTTTCTCGAAACGGTTCAGTTCCGCCAGCAATCGTTCGCGGGCTTCGTATACGGATTCCCGATACGCGTCGGAGCCCGGATTGGACCAATCGACGAGAAGAAACGCGCGGTCGAGCGCTTTAACGAGACCCGCGCGGTCCGGATGCGCGGCATCCAACGCTTGAATCGTTTCCAGCACGGCGCGGCCGGTATAATAGAAATCGTCGATTTTCTCGTCCAGCCAGCAGAGCTCGGCGCGGTTCACCGTGTGCTTCATTTCGCGCGGCTTGCCTCCGCCGTCAAGACCCGACCACAGGCGAATGTCCATTCTGCCAGCCTTGCCGTCGGCTTCATCGGGCAGGAATACTTCTTGATGGTTGGAATCGACGCCTTGGAACGGAGCACCGTTCCAGTAAAGCAACGACTCGAAGCCGTCGTTGTTTCCTCCGCCCGTCTCACCGAAGTCGAAGCGTCCGAGCACGGTTTTGCCTGCCCATTCCTTAGGAACCTCGATGTTGCGGGATAGCCATATATAACGGTCGCGTCCTTTCCATGTTTCGCCGGTCTTTAATTCGAAAGCGGGCGATCCGACGGGCGGTCGTGCACCCGTTTCTCCTGCCTCGTCTTCAATGGCGGAGAAGCTTTCCAAGGGAATCGCGTCGCGATAACGGGTTTCGCTTAATTCGAGAAGCCTCGCTTCCAGCTTCTTATCTGTGAACAACATGTTTATCCTCACCTTTTCCCCTGGATATCAACTCAAAGCGACTTCTCGAGCTTCAATAAATTTTCCAGACTGACAGCCAAGCTGTCCATCGGATTGCCCGGACAATAGTCCTGCTCCACCGCAAACCATTCCACGCCGCTTTCCAGTCCCCATTTCAGAATCGGAGCGAAGTCGATCAAGCCGGTTCCGATTTCGGCGAAATATTGCCGGCCGTCGGCGGTCATATCCTTCAGATGAAGAATCGGCATCCGGAAAGCATAATTCCGGATAAAGGATAGAGGGTCATGGCCTGCTTTCAGGACCCAATAGGTATCGATCTCGGCAAAGACAGCGGGCTCTTCCAACAAATATTCGAGCGCGAATTTCCCTTCGATCGAAGTATGAAATTCAAAGTCATGATTATGGTAACCGGCCCGATATCCCGTGCCAGCTACCTTGGAAGCAACCTCAAGTAAATCTTTCCGCACGCTTGCATACCCTTCGGGAGTTTGCAGTCCGTCCGGCAGCGAGTGGCATATGAAATCTTTCGTATCGAAAAAGAGGGCTTCCTCCAGTACGGCGTCCAGATCATGCTTCATCCGCTCCAAGCCCACGTGCATGCCCGCCGCCCGCAAGCCGACTTCCTTCATCACGGCCGCGATGTCGCGAGCGGGATAACCATGCAGTCCGTCGATTTGAACGGCTGTCCATCCCATTTTGCTTAAGTCTCTAAGCACGCTTTCGAAATCCTTCTTCACTTCGTTCCGCAGGGTATACAACTGAGCCGCAAGTTTATGTCTGATCATTGATCGATCTCCTCCCTTTGCAGATCTAGCCACTCCACTTCCTGCGGGGTAAGCTCGAGATTCATCGATTGAATCGAAGAATGGAACTCCTCCGGATTGCGAGGGCCGATAATCGCGCAAGTAGGGAAAGGTTGATATAGGACGTAGGATAAGGCGATTTGGATCGGAGTAACGCCTTTCTCTTCCGCCAGCTTCACGGCGCGGCGATATCTCTCCCAGTTATCGTCGCTGTAGTATACTCTGACCATTTCCTCGTCCGTCCGGTTGTCCGGCGAGAAGTTACCCGAGAAGAATCCGCCCGCTTGCGCCGACCACGCCAGTAATGGCAATTGCGTCTTGACGTGCCATTCGCATGTTTCCCGATCCGCGGAGATAGCGCCCGCCCATCTAGCTTCAAGCGGTTTGGCCAAGCTTAGGTTAGGACTGTTGAAGGAAAAGCCCGTCAAGTTATGGGCAGCCGAGTATTCATTCGCTTCCTGTATTCTCTTGTGGGACCAGTTAGAAGCTCCGATAGCGCGGATTTTTCCCGCTTGAAGATGCTCGTTCAGCTCTTCCATGATCGGGCCGACGGCAACGGTCGGATCGTCCCGGTGAAGCGCGTAAAGGTCTACGTAATCCGTTCCGAGCCTCTCCAGGCTTTCCGCCAAGTCTTTCCGTATCGCCTGGGGATTCACGCGAGGTCCCGGGCTCCCGTCGTCATGGTGAGCGCCTTTCGTTAAGATGACCAGCTTTTCCCGCAGCTTCGTCTCCGCCAGCCATTGGCCGAGGACGAGCTCCTTGCCCCGATATTGATGCGCGGTATCGAAGGCGTTGCCTCCGGCTTGGATGTACGCATCCAGCATCATTCGTTGCGGTTCCTCCAGCTTCCTTAAATCCCCCGTCCCCATGAATAAACGGGAAATCTTTTTGTCGACGCCTTGAATTTGGATATATTTCACCGGTCAGTCCCCCTTGATAGTACGATTATTCATCTTCTTTAAATACAGGCATCAAGCTTAACTCGTATCGGAATTCCTTGTCGTTCAGACGGTAGGCTTCCGCCAATTCCGGTCCGCAGGAGTTTGAACCTACTCCGCTCATTTTATAGTCCAAGTGCACGATCGTTTCTTTTCTCTTCTTCCTCGCAAGCTCCCAATCGTGCCTCGCTTCGGTTAGATCTTCCGGCGAGTAATGGGACGCGTTAAAAGAGAAGCCTTCCGGCGTGGAGAAGCGCAGGCCCATGCCTTGCGCGTTGGACACGATGGCCCATTCCGTACCATACCTGGAGCCGTTTTCTTGCGGCATAATGTAGTTCTCGAACATCTCGTCGACCGTCGTCAGGAATTGTCCTCTTCTTACGCTTTGGCGTTTGTCGACATAACTCTCATGAGGTCCGAAGCCCGAGTACTCCACCTCTTCCATTCCCTTCGGCATCGTAAGCCGAACGCCGAATCGCGGAAGATAAGGGTAAGGCAATTCCTCTTGGACCTTAACGGTCAACTGAAGGCGTATCTCTCCGGAGGCATTCACCTTCCAGAGGGATTCCCCCTTAAGAATCGCCGTTTTGCTGTCGGCCCCCAAGGAAAACCGGCTTCTGAGCTCAACGTCCCCGTCACCTGTTATGGACCAATCGCATTGGTACGTTTTCATTGCGGCCCGGTCATAGCCTTCCTCTATCCACTTCTCTTTCACGTGCATATCGTTATCCGTCGGTGCCCGCCAAACCGAGAACGCCGAAGGAGCGTCAAGCATGTTCACGCCGTTCCTCGAAATCCGGCGAACGGTCCCGAGCTCCAAGTCGAACGCATGGCGGAAATCCAAGCCTTCGATGGTCAGCAAGCGTCCCGTCTCTTCCGTTTGCAGCGCGGGAGCTTTCTTACCTTGGACATGAGAAACGTCGTCGTACAAACTAGGCTCCGCGTTACTCCATTCCAGCTGCTCGAACGAGATTTCATGACCGGCTTCCGCCCACCTCGTCTCCTCTTTCATCCAGCTAGTGAAAGTATGCACATATCTCCCGCTTGAGGTTTCGGACACGGTATACGGCAGGGTCAATATACGCGAGTCGTGCGGCTTAATCCCATCTAAGTCAAGCTGAGCTTGTTGAAGCAGCCGTCCGTCCAGCTCTATTTTCCAGAACACGCCTACATGGGAAAAGTCGATAAAGTCGTATAGATTAGTCACTTTAATCTGACCGGCTTTCAAATCGTGCGCTTCGAACCGAATAGGCGAGAGCACTTTCTTGAGCTCGAGAAGGCCCGTATGCGGTCGGCGATCCGGGGTAACTAGTCCGTCGATGCAGAAATTGCCGTCGTTGGGCTTATCTCCGAAGTCGCCTCCGTAGGCATAGAAAGGCGTGCCGTCTTTCGTTTCCGTCTTGATCCCGTGATCGTTCCACTCCCACACGCAGCCGCCGGCAAGCTTAGGATAACGGTAAATGACGTCCCAATAGTCCTTCAAATCGCCCGGTCCGTTGCCCATCGCATGACTGTATTCGCACAAGAAAAGGGGCTTAACGTTGTTCTCGTCCTTGGCGTAAGCTTCGATTTCTTGAACCGATGAGTACATCCGGCTTTCCAGGTCCAAGCACTCCACGTTCGAACTGCCTTTGTAATGCGGTGCCGCGCCTTCGTAATGAACCGGAACGGAAGGATCTCGTTCTCTGATCCATTCAGCCATCGCGATATGGTTCGCTTCATAGCCGGACTCGTTGCCGAGCGACCACATCACGACGCACGGATGGTTCTTGTCCCTCTCTACCATGCGGGCCGCGCGGTCTATGAACGCCGCCGTCCAATCGGGGTTGCGGGATAACGTGTGCGACGATCCTTCTTGGTAATCGTTACCGATGCCGTGGGACTCTAGATCCGCTTCGTCCACGACATAAAAGCCGTACTCGTTGCATAAATCCATGAACCGGGAATCGTTCGGATAATGTGAGGTACGGATCGTATTCACGTTATTTTTTTTCATCAATACAAGGTCTTTGATCATATGGGTTACCGGAATCGTCTGTCCGAGCTCCGGATGGGAATCGTGGCGGTTAACGCCTTTGAGCTTAACGGCGCGTCCGTTGATCCGGAACTCTCCGTCCTCGACAGCGACTTGCCTGAACCCGACCGGAAACCGCAGCACTTCTTCGCCGCCGCGAACGTAGAGCTCGTAAAGATACGGCGTTTCGGCGCTCCACAACTTCGGATTGTCCACCTCGAAACGGAGCGTTCCTTTGCCGTCGACAACGGCTTCGGCCGAAGCCGCGACTTCCCCATTGGCGTCCTTTAACTCGGCGCTTGCGTACATGCTCCCCGTCGTCTCGATTTCCGTCGTCAGAACGGCTTTACGGAAACCTTCCTCGAACGATTGCTTATTGAACGCGTCCCTAATGCGGACGCGATCTCGCTCAAGCAAGTATACGTCGCGGAAAATACCAGAAAAGCGCCACAGATCCTGGTCTTCCAAATAGGATCCGTCGCACCATTTCAACACGAGGACGGCAACCCTGTTGTTCCCCGTCTTAAGAAAAGTCGAAACGTTAAACTCAGCGGGCATGCGGCTGCCTTGGCTGTAACCGGCGAATTGTCCGTTCACCCACAAGTAGAAGCAGGAGTTGACCCCTTCGAATACGATGTACTTTTCTTTGTCGTCGCGGCGATCCGCGACATTGAACTCCCGAACGTAAAGTCCGGCCGGATTGTTATTGGGGACGAAAGGAGGATCGTTAGGAAAAGGATAATTGATGTTCGTATATTGGAGTTGATCGTACCCGTTCACTTGCCAGCAGGATGGGACGATTAAATCATCCCATTCGCTTACGTCCGCCGTTTCCTCGTAAAAAGGCTCTTCCACGTTTAAGACGCTGTTATGGTACTGAAACTTCCAAGACCCGTTTAAGGTTTGATAGAACGGGGATTTCCCCCGCTTTCCCGACTTCGCCGTAATGTCATCCGCGTAGGGGATATAGGAAGCCCGCGGAGCCTCCCTGTTCACTTGGAGAACGTTTAAGTTCTCCCAATATCGATTCAAGCGGATCATCGATTTTCCTCCGTCCATGAAAGAATCAACCTTTATTAAAAAATCCTCTTCCCATTAAACGATAAAGCAATTCGCCGAAAAGGCTATTGGCCCAAGCAAACCATGGGCGCGTATAGCTTGACGGGTTATCAGGATCGAATCCTTCGTGCATGTATCCCGTATCCGCATCCGTCCGCTGCAGCATGTCCAGCAACTCATGGATCTCGGCATCGTCCTGCGCCGTGAGCGCCTGCATCGCCAAGCTGATCGGCCAAATGTAGCCGACGGGCGTATGCGGGCTTCCGATTCCCTTGGCGAATTTCCCCTCCTGATAAAAAGGATTATCCACGCTTAACACGAATTTGCGCGTGTTCTGATAGAGAGGATCGTCGAAATTCGTATAGCCTAAGTAAGGAATCGAGAGCAGGCTGGGCACATTGGCGTCGTCCATCAAATTATGGTTGCCGAAGCCATCCGTCTCGTACGCGTAGATCTTTCCGTACTTGGGATGGATATAGGTGCCATAGGTCTGGATGCCGTAGTCGATCTCTTCCCGAAGCTCGGCCGCGAGCCGAACGATTTCGGCGTCATCCCATACTTCGGCGGCGATTTCCTCGATATAACGGAGGACGACAACCGCAAACATATTGGAGGGGATAAGATACCCGAACGTGCAAGCATCGTCGCTTGGCCGAAATCCGGACCAGGTCATCCCCGTATAATTCACGGGCATTCCCATTCGGTTGTTGCGCAGCGTGTCGCTCGGAGGACAATCGATTCGGGCGAACCGGTAAGGAGATTGCTCGGCATGCCTTTGTTCGGTTTTCCACAAAGCAATGATCGTATGAACCGCGCTTCGGAAAGAATCGTCGAAGATGCCCTTGTTGCCGGTTTCTTTCCAGTACAAGAAAGCTAGCTGAATAGGGTAGCAAAGAGAATCGATTTCATACTTTCGCTCCCATACCCAGGCATCGAGCTCGGTCAAATCCTGGTCGTAACGGTTATCGTTAGCTTCCTCATTGAATGCGTTGGCATAGGGATCGATATGAATATAAGCGATTTGGCGGCGTATCAGGCCTTCGATCAAGCGCTGAAGTTCCCCATCCCCTTTAGCAAGCGGCAAATAATGTCTGACCTGCGCGCTGGAATCCCTTAGCCACATCGCCGGAATATCCCCGGTGATAACGAACGCCGATTGATCTTTCAACAGCTTAGTCGTCGTTTCCAAAGTATTCGGATAACACTTTATGAACATATCAAGCAGCTTCGGATACGCGGCTAGCGAGGACTCCGCCTCTTTCAGCAAATCCGAAACCGAATCGGGTAGCTTCATTCTTGGTTCATCTCCCATCTCCAACCGTTCGTTTTACGATCGAACAGATCGGTTTTCCTCTTGCCGACGGATAAAATCATTCAGTCCTTCGAGGTTCGGCGTGCCCGTACTTCCTCCGAAGGCGGTGACGGAAAGTGCGCCGCAAGCATTTCCATAACTTAAACTGGCTTTGACATCCATTCCCGACAAAAAGCCGAATAGATATCCCGCGTTAAAAGAGTCGCCGGCGCCGGTCGTATCAACCGTTTCGACGGAATATCCGGGAAGGCGGGTGATTATCCCATCCTTCATAGCCATGGCGCCTTCGGCCCCCAGCTTCACGACGACATGACCGCAATATTCCCCCATGTAACGAAGACTGTCTTCGACATTAACCATTCCGGTGTAATGAAGAGCTTCGGTCTCATTCATCAAAAACACGTCGAACAGCTTCATCAATTCGAAAATACCCTTATCCCACTCGCCGGAATCATCCCAACCCACATCGCTGGATAAGGTGACTCCTTTCTCCTTAAGCGCTCTTGCCAACGTCATATACTGGTCATGATTCCGCCTCCCCATATATCCGGTCACGTGGACGTGCCTTCCTTGCGCGACAAGGTCTAAATCCAATTGGTCTACCTGAAGCTCCGCGTTCGATCCCGCGTAAGTGATAAAGGAACGATCCGTATCGGGATTAAACGCGATCGAGATACCGGTATTATGGAGTTTGCTCGTTTGAATCATTCTGGTATCGATACCATATTTAGTGAAACTTTCTCGGATATATTGACCGTAGCCATCATCGCCTAACACTCCGTTAAAAGCCACTCGAACGCCGAGTTTGGCGAGTGAAACCGAGAATAAAGCGGCTCCTCCGCCAACGTGCATCATCATATTGTCCACGAATACTTCCTGGCCGGGCTGCGGCACCTGATTGCAACCCACTACCACGAGATCGATATTGGCATCGCCGATAACAACCGCATCGAATTTTCTCAACTTCTTCTCCCTCTTCCAATCGCTTTATGATAAGGCTTCTTAGCTGTTAACGTATGATTTGCAGCTGTCGCGAATGACCAGCTTATGCTTTAGAATGACATCCTCCGCAGATAAATCATCGTTACCCGATATTAAATCAAGAAGTTTATCGACGGTCACCTTCCCCATTTCCAAGATGGGTTGTTCCATGGAGGTCAGACGAGGACGTACTTGTTCCGTCAATTGGCTTCCATCGAAGCCGATGACGGAAAGATCGTCCGGAACCCTTAATCCATGGTCATGGATACAGTTCATGGCTCCAACCGCCATGTCGTCGCTTACCGCGAATACCGCCGTTGGATAGACTTCGCAAGCCAGCATCGCCTTCATCTGCTCGTAACCGCTTTGCGTTTTATAATCGCCGAAACGGATGTAGTCGTCTACGACCTCGACTCCGAAATCCGCAAGAGCATGGCTATAACCTACAAACCGGTTCTGCCCGGAAGTCACGTCCCTCATATCGCCTCCGATAAATCCGATTCGCTTATGGCCTAACTCGATTAAATGTCGCGTCGCGTCATAAGCTGCCGCGTAGTCGTCGATAATGACGGATATGAATTTTTGATCGACGGGTTTAACGCTCGAGAAAATAATCGGAATATCCAGCTTGTGGATCAATTCGCGTATTTCGTCGTCCATTTTCTCATGCATGATAATAATGCCGTCTACGCGCATTTGTTTGAACACTTGCAAATATTTAAGCTCTTTATCCGTATCCTCGATGATGTTGCAGACCAGTAGATTATAGTCGTTGAGGCTCGCGGTTTTCTCGATCGTGCTCAGTATGGTGGAATAGAAGCTCGAAGTTACATCGGGAACGATTACGCCGATTAGGTCCGTTTTCTTCCGCACGAGACTTCTTGCAATGTGACTAGGCGTATAGCCCAGTTCGTCTATCGCCCGTTGCACTCTGGCTTTCAAATCGTCCTTTACGTATTTCTCGCCGTTTAATACCCTCGAGACCGTCGTTACGGAAACGCCCGCATGCCTGGCGACATCTTTAATCTTCGGCGCCATCATCGTCACCCTGCCCTCTTGATAACTTATACCGTCCCTGGATCGAAGCTTTGGATTAGCTTTTTACTGCCCCTTCCATGATGCCGGCGATAAATTGCCTGCTAACGATAAGGAAGAAGGCAATCAAAGGAACCGTAGCCAGAAGCGTTCCTGTCATAACCATCGAATAATCGCCGGTATGAACCGATTTTAATTGCTGCAACGTTAACGTCAAGGTGAATTTCGAAGTATCCGTCAACACGATCAGAGGCCACAGATAATCTTCCCAAACCCCCATGAACGTCGTAATGGCAAGGAAAGCAAGAGCCGGCCGGAGAATCGGCAACGCAATGCGCCAATACAATCCGAACTTGGTGCAACCGTCGATGCGGGCAGCTTCGAGCAAATCGTCATGTATCGCCAACGCATATTGCCTGATCCAGAAAATCCCGAACGCGCTTGCTATGCCCGGAACGATCAGAGCTTTATAGCTTCCGAGCCAACCGATTTCTTTAATGATGATGAACTGCGGCACGAGAAGCATTTGCGCGGGAATCATCATCGTTGCCATCATCAGGTAGAAGAGCACCTTGGAGCCCGGGAATTTGAATTTGGAGAAAGTAAATCCCGTCAATGAATTGAAAAACAATTGAAGCACGCAGCTTACGACCGCAATGAAAAGGGTATTGAACAGCGCGCGGTAAAAATTGATGTTATCCATGACATGTTGATAATTCGTCAAGAAATAGTCACCGAAGACCAGCTTCGGAGGAAAAGAAAAAATCGCGCTCGTTTCATTCGTCGACATGACCACGAGCCAATAAAACGGGAATATTGAAAATATAACACCGATTAACAAAAAAGTATGCACGAATATCTTTTTTGCAGTCATCTTTTATGCTCCTTTTTATCAATCGTCCGACTTATTGAATACCTTCCAGTTCAATACGGAAATGAGCCCGATTATGACGAACAGGACCCACGAGACGGCAGCGGCATATCCGTAGTTCTGGTAAACGAAACCTTCCCGGAACATATAGAGAACGATCGTTTCCGAGCCCGGATACGGAGCTTGATTGCCAGCGAGCACTTGAGGCTCGGTGAAGATCTGGAATCCGCCGATCGTCGACATCATGACCGTAAACAATATGATCGGGCGAAGCATGGGAATCGTAATTTTCGTGAAGGTCTGGAACATTGTCGCCCCATCCAGATCCGCCGCTTCGTACAAGTCTTTCGGGATTCTTTGCAAACCGGAGAGATAGATGATGGCGTTATATCCCAAGTATCTCCAAGCGATCATAACCGCGATAACGACCCGCACTCCGGCGCTCGTATTAAACCAAGCCACTTTATCCAAACCGAGCTTTTCCAAGAAAAAATTGATCAGCCCGTACTCGTTCCCGAACATGGACTGAAATATAATGACAACGGCAACCATGGCCGTTATATTCGGAAGAAAATAGGCAATTCTGAAAAACCCTTTGAATTTCGTGATGGACAGATTGATCGTGAAAGCGACGATCAATGCGCATATAAGCATGGGGCCGTTAGCCAATAACCAAATCGCCACGTTGTTGATCAGAGCTTGCCAGAAATTCGGATCCTGGAACATATAAGTAAAGTTGTTGAAGCCTACGGACGTCATATCCCCGATCCCGTCCCATTTATGCACGGAGAGGTAGATCGAGAAGAAGATAGGAAATACCGAAAACACCAGGAACAAGATATAAAAAGGAGAAATAAACAGATAAAGCGTTCTGCTTTTGTATATTTCTTTTAAAAGGCCTCCCATATTACTCCTCCGATAATTCGATGAGGCAGGGCACGAATGGCCTCCCCGCCTCATCCTTTATTTTATTCCCTTATCAGACAAATTCCGTTTAGCGCGAAAGCTGACGTTTAATTTGCTCTTGCGCGCCTTTCCATGCTTTTTCCGGATCTTGTTTCTGAGCGTCTACCGTACCAAGAGCTTTTGTAAGCTCGTTGTATACCATGTCGTCTCTTGCATCCGTATGCGCTACTTTAACATCCTTCGCCGCATCGGCGAACACGGTGCTCAAATCTTGATTGCCGAAGAACTCGTTTTTGTTGACCATTTCCGGGTTTGCGTAAATTCCCGGAGTTGACGGGTAGTTACCGAATTCCTTATAGCCTACGACCAAGTTCTCCGGGCTTACGAGGAATTTGATTACTTCGTACGCTTCTTTCGGGTATTTCGTCGATTTCAGGATACCCATGAACGATCCGCCTTGATTACCCACGCCACCCGGCGGGTAAGCGATGTTCCATTTCCCCTTCGTATCCGGCGCAGCCGCGATTACGTCTCCTACAGCCCATGACGCTCCCGAAAAGGAAGATATTTTGCCGTTGTTCATAGCCGCGTTTTTCTCGGAATCACTGGAGAATGGGAATGTTAAACCCGCTTGATAGGCTTTGACCGACAAGTCCCAAGCGCCTTTGATATGTGCCTGATCTCCGATGAATTTCCCGTCTTCGCTAAAGAAGGTTTGGCTGCTTTGACCGATAATGGTTCTGAAAATGTCTACGACCGTACCCGATTGCGATCCGGTCTTGTCTTTAACTTGCTTGAGGATATTAAAGTAATCGTCCCATGTCTTCACTTGATTTTTGATTTCCTCAGGCGTGCTTGCCGCGCCGGCTTCCTTGAACAAGTCGCTGCGGTAGTACAACACCACGGGAGCAACATCGATCGGCAAACCGATCAAATATTTATCGTCGGGGGTTGCGCCCAACTTCCATTTCCAATCCAAGTATTGAGATTGGATGTCTTTAGCTCCTTGATCGTATAGATTAACGAATTTGTCATTGTAGGTCAGCATCGTAGATATCCAGCTGTCCATGGTGACAATGTCCGGGCCGCTGCCGCCGCCCGTAATCGTTGTTTTCAATTTGGTTAAGAAGTCTCCTCCGGATGGAAGTTTCTCCGCTTGAAGGTTGACATTCGGAAATTTCGCTTTAGCCGCTTCGATTGTTGAATCGGAGATCGCGCCGTTCCAGTACCACATCTTTAATGTAACTTTTCCGTTTGCAACGCTTTCATTCGGGCTTTCGCCAGGGCTTGCATTGTTATTTTGACCGCAAGCCGTCACGACTAAGATAAAGCATAATGCTAGCAGAGCACCGGACAAGGCTTTGAATTTCATTGTTGTGTTCCCCCGATTCATTTAGTAAGTGCTACTCGTTGTAAAACTTTTGTTTTTTAAGCATTCCCAAATTACTGCAATTCGCTTTTAACCAGTATTCTTCACCACCACCTTTCAACACAGAAAGCGCATTCTGGTACCGATACCATAAATAGGCGAAAATAAATTCTGGTACCGATTCCATACTCCCTGAAAAAAATTTAGTTACGGTCGCAAAATTTTCTGGTATCGTTTTCATACTTGGCTTGAGTTCAGTATAATATGATCAACCCCGTTTGACAATAGTCATTATGCATTTCTCATTTAACCGCTTACAGGTAATATTTTCTTGCGAACCGAAGGAGTGAAACGAATCTCATGGAATTAAAGGAACGATGGATTCGGCTGTCCGACATTTTTCCGCAAATCTACCGTGCCGACCCCTATCCGTTCCGGCCGAATGAACGAATCGGGCCGCGTAAAACGCTTGTGCACACTTTTCTGTACATATTCGAAGGCAGCGGTACTCTGATAATCGGCAATACCTCCTATCCATGCATTCGTGACGATTTGTTTTATATAAAGCCGGGAACCGTTCATTATTTTCAATCCGATGCGATCCACCCCGTGGTTCATGCTTCGATTTACTTCGATTGGACCGGCGAGGAAACCCGTACCGGAGATATGTCTTTGTTTCGTTACGGCGATACGGGTTATGCTTTGTCGGGTTGCTCTCCGAACTTCCTTTTCATAGACTGCCCTCCGATTCCGGTCAAAACGCATGCCCCTCGGAATAGTAAATGGATGAGCGCTTATTTAGAGCTCATTGACGATATGGAGAAAACCCGGGAAGAAGCCGTCCTATTGAGGCGTTCCTTATTCGAGCAGTTCTTCGCCGGGATGATTGCCTATTGTCGAAAACCAACGGCTCCCGCAAGAGATCCGAGAATTCAAGCCATCGTCAATGAAATGCAAAGTCTGCCTAAGCACCCGGTCACCGTGGAACAATGGGCTTCCCGGTACGGACTCAGCACCTCTTATTTTCACCGTTTGTTCATGGAAGAGACCGGCATGAGCCCAAATGCTTACGGCACGCGATGCAAGCTTAGGAATGCCAAAAAATTATTGCGCGAGACCAATCAGCCTATCTCCGCGATTTATCAAGAGCTCGGATTCAGTTCGGTTCACTATTTCTCTAGGCTTTTTAGCAAACACTTCGGTGAATCGCCGTCCGCTTACCGAAGAAAGTCCAGAGAAGGATATAGCGATAACTTAAATGAGTAGAGAATCGTACAACAAAGATATCATTCGCCAAAGACGAGAAAACGTACAAGTACTACAATGAAAGGAATTAACCCCTGAAGAGGAAGTGACCCCATGAATCATTTTCAGCCTATTCGTTACCGCCAAGTTCATTTGGATTTTCATACGTCTGAACAAATCAAGGGCATCGGGAAAGATTTCGACGAAGATCAGTTTATCGCTTGCCTGCAGCAGGCGCACGTGGACACGGTCAACGTATTCGCGATGTGCCACCATGGATGGAGTTACTTCGACACGAAAGTCGGGAAGCCGCATCCTCATTTGGAAACCAACCTATTGCCGCGCATGTTGGACGCCTGCAAGCAGCATGACATCGAAGCTCCAATCTATATTACCGTCGGATTTAACGAGCTCTCCGCCCGCGAGCATCCCGAATGGATAGCGATAGCTCCGGAAGGCGATGATCGCTACGGTCCTCCTCCGGTAGACGATAACCAAGCTCCCCGTCCGACCGGCTTCGATGGCTGGCATATGCTTTGCTTAAATACGCCCTATTTGCAATACCTTCTCGACTATACCCGGGAAGTGATGGATAAATTCCAACCTGTTGGCATCTTCTACGACATCGTCGGCGAATACCCTTGCGTCTGCTCGTACTGCCGAGCCAGCTTGAAGGAAATGGGATTGGACGAAAACAACCCGGAGCACCGCATGCAGCTGGCCAAAAAGGTCTATTTGAATTACTTGCGGAAAACTTCGGAGCTGATCTGGTCCCTTAACCCGCAAACAAGGCTGTATCATAATTGCTGCACGGAAAAAATGGGGGAAAAGCAGTATTATCCTTACTATTCCCATTATGACATCGAATCGCTCCCGACAGGCGGATGGGGATACGATTACTTCACCAGCATGGTTCGGTATATTCGGAAGCAGGATTTCCTTTACCTCGGGATGACGGGGAAATTCCATAAGTCTTGGGGAGAATTCGGCGGCTTTAAGAATCCCGCCGCGTTGAAATACGAATGCCAGCAAATGCTCGCATTCGGCGCCAGAATATGTATCGGAGACCAACTTCACCCTAGCGGCCGGATGGACGAGGAGACGTATAGAATCATCGGCGAAGCTTACGAAGGAATTGAAGCCAAGCAGCAGTGGTGCGAAGATGCGGAGAGCGTCGCCGAAATCGCTATTCTGTCGGCCAATGCCCTCGTCGGCGCCGAAGACAGCCGAACGAGCGATATGGGTGCATACATGATGCTGGAAGAAGGCCACTATTTGTTCGATATCATCGATGATACGATGGATTTCTCCGCCTACAGGATCGTTGTGCTGCCGGACAGCATTCGAGTATCGGAAGCTCTGCAACGTAAGCTTAAAGACTATTTGGCCGGCGGCGGAAAACTGATTCTAAGCGCGGAAAGCGGACTGCGATTGGATCGGGCCGAATTCGCCTTGGACATCGGCGCGGATTTCATGGGAAAATCGGAATGGGATATCGATTATACCTTGGTTACGGACAGATTGGGCAACTCCCTCGTGAGATCGCCGTTTCTCAATTATGAATCCGGATATCGGGTTCGGGTTTCCAAAGCCGATCTATTGGCAGCTGCTTACAAGCCCTATTTCAACCGAACGTACGCGCATTTCTGTTCGCACCTTCATGCTCCGGCCGAAGGGGATGCGGGTTACCCTGCCGTTATTCGCCATGGCAACGTGATCTATATCGCCCAGCCGTTATTTAGGATGTACCGTAACCACGGCATGCAGCTTTACAGGGATCTGTTCCTGAGCTGCGTCAAACAGTTGCTGCCGGCTCCAACCGTAACAACCAACCTGCCATCGGCGGGGAAAATAAACTTAACCCGGCTGGCAACCGGGAACGATCATGTGCTGCATTTGCTTTACGCAGTCCCGATCCTGCGCGGAGACACCCAGGTGATAGAAGATGTGCCGACTTTAAGCGATATCTCTGTTAGCATTCAATTGCCAGACGGAATTAACCAAATCAAGCTTCTTCCCGAGATGACGGAAGTCCCATATTTAACGGACGAGCATGGATACACGTCCTTTACCTGCAAAGTTGCGGGCCATCAAATGATTCTTCTCCAATCTTAAACCACTAATGTTCATATAAGGGGGCTGTCCCAAAAGTGTAAACTTTTGAGCAGCTTCCTTTTTATCATTGGACCAGGTCGAACTTGGTGTAGGAATAGTTGCTGCTACTATTAATAATTCGTCCTCATTTGCGCTAAATTGGTGCTCGAAGTCGGCGTGGAGGGCCGTAGTTAGCTTTAGTCAAACTAATTGCGGCTCGGAGTCAGTGCGGAGGGTCGTAGTTAGCTTTAGTAAAACTAAACGCGGCGCGGAGTCGGTGCGAAGGGTCGTAGTTAGCTTTAGTCAAACTAATTGGGTGCACGGAGTCAGCGCGGAGGGGCGTAGGTAGCTTTAGTCTAACTAAATAGGTGCACGGAGTCACATCGGCGGGGCGTAGGTAGCTCTAGTCTAACTAAATAGGTGCACAGAGACACATCGGCGGGGCGTAGGTAGCTTTAGTCAAACTAATTGGTTGCCTGGAGTCGGCGCGGAGGGTCGTAGTTAGCTTTAGTCTAACTAATTGCGTACTGGAGGCTTTGTTTAAGGAGTTGTAGTTTGCGTAGGTTTACTAATTGCGTGAGTGGAGAGGATTTATGAGTGAAGAATGGGCTTTCCCAAAAGGGTAAAACTGATTAAGTAAATCCCAAAATATGAACAAGAAAACCTCCAAATCCACTATCAAAGTGGGGATGGAGGTTTTACTTTGGCTTGATTATTCATCGAAAGTGGGGGCTCAAAAATCCAAAATTGACTTTTGAGACAGCCCCTTTTCATTTTTCGACTCCATCCCCCCAGCTATTGCCAAGCGGCATATCCATGCATATTTTATATTAGTTAATTTTGAAGGGAGAAAAGGTTTTGAAAATTGCCGTTGGATTCGTGCATGGTATCGGAAAACAACATCCCGACTTTTATCTAGGAATGGCTGCTGCTTTAGAAAGACGATTAGCAGAGGTTTGTCCTGAAGTCGAGCTGGTTCCGGAAGGGATTTACTGGGCGGATATAACCGATAATCTCGAAAAAAAACTTCAAGAAAAGCTCTCGCCTTACCATTTAAGATGGGATAATATTATTGATGCACGGGGTTTCATGATTAATTTCGTAGGCGATGCTATCGCTTATCAGCCTCTTCCCAAAATAGACGACCCGGCACCGAAGGAATATATTTATACGGACATTCACGAGCGCTTTGCTCTAAAGCTTCAGTCGTTGGCTCACCAAGCAGGCCCGGATGCCCCGCTTTGTCTGATTTCCCATAGTCTTGGAACGATCATTACAAGCAATTATTTATATGATCTGCAAAACGGCAAAATACCTCCTCGCATTCGCGGAATTATCGATAAGAGCAATACTCCGTTAGAAAGAGGGGAAACGCTCACCCATCTTTACACAATGGGCAGCCCCATTGCATTATGGACCTTGCGGTATCATGATTTCGGCAAACCCATTTCTGTTCCGGCAATGAACCTTCGCGGTCAAGAGATCGGGGAATGGGTTAATTTTTATGATAAAGATGATGTCATTGCTTATCCAATCAAGATCCTGAGCGAGCAATATGACGAAGTCGTCAAGGATGATATCGAAGTACGGAATCCCGGTTTATTAAGCGGGACTCCTCTAGGATCGCATGGAGGCTATTATCATTCGGATGAAGTTATCGAGCGTATCGTTCAATCGCTCGCCGAGATGTACAATAAAATCACATCTCAACATGATATTGCCGCTGCTAAAACTACTGCGAGTTAAAGCTAAAAAAAGCCCATCGGCCGAAACCGATGGGCTTTAACTTTAAGAGCGTATTTACAACTTAACCGATACTGCCTTCCATCTCGAACTTGATGAGACGGTTCATCTCGACCGCGTACTCCATCGGCAATTCTTTGGTGAACGGCTCGATGAAGCCCATGACGATCATTTGCGTAGCTTCGGCATCCGATAATCCGCGGCTCATCAGATAGAACAATTGATCTTCCGATACCTTGGATACGGTCGCTTCATGCTCCAGCGTAATGTTGTCGTTCATGATTTCGTTGTAAGGAATCGTGTCGCTTGTCGATTGGTCATCGAGGATGAGCGTATCGCACTTGATGTTCGCTTTGGCACCCTCGGCATTGCGGCCGAAGGAAGCAAGTCCACGGTAAGTGACTTTACCTCCGTGCTTGGAGATGGACTTGGATACGATCGTCGAGCTCGTATCCGGTGCCAAGTGAATCATTTTCGCGCCGGCGTCCTGATGCTGTCCTTTGCCCGCTACCGCGATGGAAAGAACCATGCCTTTCGCTCCGCGACCCTTCAGGACAACCGCTGGGTATTTCATCGTCAGCTTGGAGCCGATGTTGCCGTCGACCCATTCCATCGTGGCGTTCTCTTCCGCGACCGCACGCTTGGTAACGAGGTTGTAGATGTTAGGAGCCCAGTTCTGGATCGTCGTATAACGAACGCGAGCGTCCTTCTTCACGATGATCTCTACGACCGCGCTATGAAGGGAATTCGTGCTGTATACGGGAGCCGTACAGCCTTCCACGTAGTGAACGGAGCTTCCTTCGTCGGCGATGATCAGAGTACGTTCGAATTGACCCATGTTCTCGGAGTTGATGCGGAAGTACGCTTGTAACGGAACCGTACATTGCACGCCTTTAGGAACATAGATAAAGCTTCCTCCGGACCATACCGCGCTGTTAAGCGCAGCGAACTTGTTATCCGTTGGCGGAATGACCGTACCGAAATATTCCTTGAAAATTTCCGGGTATTCTCGAATAGCCGAATCCGTATCCGAGAAAATAACGCCTTGTTTCGTCAATTCTTCTTGCATGCTGTGATATACGACTTCGGATTCGTACTGTGCCGAGACGCCGGCAAGAAACTTTTGTTCCGCTTCCGGAATACCAAGCTTATCGAAAGTCGCCTTAATTTCTTCCGGCACTTCTTCCCAAGTTTTCCCTTGTTTCTCCGACGGTTTAACGTAGTACTGGATCTCTTCGAAATCCAGATCGTCCATGTTTCCGCCCCACTTCGGCATTTCCATCTTACGGAATTGCTCCAGCGATTTCAGACGGAACTTCAGCATCCATTCCGGCTCGCCCTTCATCTCGGAAATCGTGCGAACGATTTCTTCGGTCAGACCTTTACCGGATTGGAAAATCGCCTTATGCTCATCGCGAAACCCGTATTTATACTCTTCCATATCGGGCATTTGCTTAGCCATGATCATCAACCTCCTCGTTTATTCTTCAATACCTTCGTGCTTGCCTTTGCCGTGCTCTACGCCTTTGCGAAGCGCGTTCCAAGCCAGAGTCGCGCACTTGATCCTTGCCGGAAACTTATTGACGCCCGATAGTGCCTCGACGTCTTCGTAATCCCCGAATGTGGCAGGTTCGCCTTTCATCAGGGCGGAGAAATTATCAGCCATCTGCAATGCTTCTTCCGCCGTCTTGCCCATGACCGCTTCCGTCATCATCGAAGCCGATGACATGCTGATTGAGCAGCCTTCCCCCGTGAATTTCGCATTGCGTACGATGCCGTCCTCTAGCTGAAGCTGAAGGGAAATACGGTCGCCGCAGGTCGGGTTGTTCAGGTTGACGGTAACGGATTCGTTGTCCAACTCGCCGCGGTTTCTCGGCGTTTTATAATGATCCATGATCACGCGGCGGTATAAATCATCTAATTGGCTCATAACCGAAAAACTCCTTTGTCTTGACCAGCGATTCGGCCAACCGGTCGACATCGTGCTCGGTATTGTACAGATAGAAGCTGGCCCTTGCGGTCGCGCTCACTTTCAGCCAACGCATGAGCGGCTGCGCGCAATGATGACCGGCCCGGACGGCGATGCCTTCCGTATCGAGCACCGTCGCCACGTCGTGAGGGTGAACGTCTCCAAGATTGAAGGTAACGAGTCCTACTCTCTCCTTGCGAGGTCCGTAGATCGTCAAGCCTTCAATGGCGGATAACCGCTCAATCGCATATTGGGTGAGTTTTATTTCGTGCTCATGGATGTTATCGAGTCCGATTTGCTCCAGGAAATCGATTGCCGCTCCAAGTCCGACGGCACCCGCGATCATCGGCGTACCGCCTTCGAATTTCCAAGGCAGCTCCTTCCACGTCGAATCATATAGCTCGACGAAATCGATCATCTCGCCGCCGAATTCGATCGGCTCCATGTTCTCGAGCAGCTGCTCCTTCCCATAGAGTGCCCCGATTCCTGTCGGACCGCACATCTTATGTCCGGATAACGTGTAAAAATCGACGTCGAGCGCTTGCACGTCTACTTTCATGTGAGGCGTGCTCTGCGCGCCGTCGACGACGATAATCGCGCCCTTGCGGTGCGCGATCTCGGCGATCTTCGCGATTGGATTGATCGTGCCGAGGACGTTCGAGGCATAGGCAATCGCGACGATTTTCGTCTTCGCGGTCACCGTCGCTTCAACGTCTTCCAGCGTGATCGTCCCGTCCGGCTGCAGCGGAATATATTTGAGCGTCGCCCCAGTCGCCTTCGCGGCTTGCTGCCAAGGAATCAGGTTGCTGTGATGCTCCATCGCGGTGATGACGATCTCATCGCCCTCGCGGAGCGTCTGACGAGCATAACCCGAAGCTACGATATTCAATGCCGTAGTCGTACCGCGGGTGAAAATAATCTGGCGAGAGGCCGGAGCATTGAGAAACCGGGCGACTTTCTCCCGTGCCCCTTCGTATGCGTCCGTAGCCCGCGATCCTAGCGTATGAACGCCGCGGTGGACATTGGCATTGTCCCACTCGTAATACCGTTTGATGGCTTCGATGACCGAACGCGGCTTTTGCGTCGTAGCCGCGTTATCTAGGTAAACGAGCGGGTGACCGTTAATTTCCTGGTGAAGAATCGGAAATTCCGATTTCAGTGCGATGGGATCCATAATCAGCCCAGCTTTCTTTCTAGGATGCGGTGCAATTGCTCGCGCAACCCTTTCAGCGGGATTTCGGAAACAACCGGATCTAGAAACCCGTGAATGATAAGGCGTTCCGCTTCTTTACGGGAAATTCCCCGCGACATGAGATAGTACACTTGATCTGCGTTGACTTGGCCGACGCTTGCCGCATGGCCTGCCTTAACGTCGTCTTCGTCGATGAGAAGAATCGGGTTAGCGTCTCCGCGAGCTTTTGGACTCAGCATAAGTACTTTCTCAGTCTGCTGGCCGTTCGCCTTCGTCGCGCCTTTCTCGATCTTTGTAATTCCGTTAATGATCGCCGTTGCTTCTTCTTTCATCACGGCGCGGGTAATCATATCGCTCTCGGTCGAACGGCCGAAGTGTACCGCTTGAGTCGTCAGGCTCATGCGCTGGCTGCCCGTTCCGATGGTAATAATCTTGGAATCGGACGTCGAACCGTTGCCTTTAAGCACCGATTTCGTGTCCGTAATGGAATTGCCGTTGTGCAAGTCTCCGACGATCCACTCGATACGCGCATCATTGTCGAGAACCGCGCGACGGTAAGCAATATCGATCGCGCTGCTGTCCATTTGATGTACGGCTGCATATTGAACGACTGCGCCCGCTTTCGCGAATACTTCTACCGCGCTATTATGCAATAAAGTGGAAGCTGCATCTCCTAGGGATGAGGCGACTTGTTCTACAAAGGATACGCGACTGTTGCTCTCCGCGATCACGAGAACATGTGGCATGAAAGTTGCTTCCGCATCATCCACGAACAATAGAGCTTGAATCGGTGCTTCGATCGTGACGTTACGAGGAACATATAGGAATACTCCGCCGTTCCACAAAGCTGCGTGAACAGCCGCAAGTTTATGCTCGTCTTTAGAGTACGCGGTCATGAAATGCTTGCGAAACAGCTCTTCATGATTGCGGGAGGCTTCTTCCAAGCTAGTCAGTATTACGCCTTGCGCCTTCAGCTCTTCTGAGATTTGCGTAAAGATAACCGAAGAGTTGTGCTGTACGATCAACGCGCTGCTGTTCTCTTCAGGCAGCAACGCCGTTATTGCAGCCGGCAATTCCGAAGCCGTCGTGACGGACTGTCCAGGACGACTAACTCCGTATTGATCTAATGTCCAACGCGTAAGCGGAAGCTTCTCCGGCTTAGGCAAGTTAAGCTCCGTCGCTAGTTGTCCGGCTTCTTCCCGCAAGGCCACAAGCCATGCAGGCTCGTTCTTGCTGCGAGAGATCGCGGCTGCCGCTTCCCGGCCGAAAGAGGTGGTTGGTGTACTCATGAATGCTTTGCCTCCTCTTTAAGCTTGGCCGACGGTCTCGTCGACGATGCCCAGTTCTTCTTTAACCCAATCGTAGCCTTCTGCTTCCAGACGTTGCGCAAGCTCAGGTCCGCCGGATTTCACGATGCGGCCTTGCATCATGACGTGAACGAAATCAGGCGTGATATAGTTCAGCAAACGCTGATAGTGAGTGATGATGAGGAATCCGCGGTCCTCGGAACGCATGGCGTTCACGCCTTCGGCAACGATGCGAAGGGCATCGATATCCAGACCGGAGTCGATTTCATCCAAAATAACGAGTTTAGGCTCGAGCAGCATCATTTGCAGTATTTCGTTGCGTTTCTTTTCCCCGCCGGAGAAGCCTTCGTTCAGGTAGCGGTGCATGAACTCGGGGTTCATTTCCAGTTCCTTCATCTTGCCTTCCATTTGGCGAACAAATTTAATGAGGGAAATCTCGTTGCCCTCGCCGCGACGAGCATTAATCGCGCTGCGCAAGAAGTCGGCGTTCGTTACGCCGGTAATCTCGCTTGGGTATTGCATAGCCAGGAAAAGACCCGCGCGAGCACGCTCGTCCACTGCCATCTCCAGCACGTCTTCGCCGTTAAGCGTAACGGAACCGTCGGTTACTTCATATTTCGGATGCCCCATGAGCGCGGATGCCAACGTACTTTTACCGGTACCGTTGGGGCCCATGATCGCATGAACTTCGCCGCCCTTGATCTTAAGATCGATGCCTTTCAAAATTTCTTTGCCCTCTATGGACGATTTCAGTCCTTGAATTTCGAATTGAGTAGACATGCCCTTACCTCCAAGTTTCTATGAGGATTTATTTGTAATAAATCCTTATTTATAATCATTTTAATTTGATTCTCATTGATTCTCAATAACAATTTTATGAAAGAAACAATAAAAAAGCAAACCGGGCCTTTTCCCTTTTGGGATTTAGGTCCGGATTGAGCATTATTTCGTTATTCTTATTCGTGTTCTCACCGCATCGACTTGCTTCTCGAACTCTTCATCCGCTAATACCGGCGTCTTGGGCACGGAAATCACGTCCTCAAGCCTAAGCCAAGATTTGCATCCGCCGTAACTGTCGTGCATCGGGATGACCTGAGGGGTTTCCAGCTTATATACTCGCAGTATCAATACGTGAAGCGGCTTCGTTCTTTTCCACTTTAACCGTTCTTCCGCATAATCCTCCGTCCAGATGTGCAGCTCATCGAGTCGTTGCAAAGTCTCTACGTCGGTTACTTCTATATCCTCTACGACTTCTGCGAATGAAGTTATTTTTACCGAATCCGAGTTTTCATCCGCTTCGGCCTGCGTCAAGTTCACGATCTCGCTCGCTTCCGGTTTGACCAAATGCGGTCTCTGATGCTCGTACGAGGGAAACAGGTAGAACTCCGGGCTCTCCAGCCTGAATTCCTTCGTTTCCTCGGATATGCCGCCTTTGCGCAGGACGATCACTTGACGGCCTTCCTCCAGCGCCTTGACGGCAACAGCCCACTCCCTCAGCGCAATCGGTGTCTCCATCTCATGCATCGCTCCTCTCCCACTGCTTTGTTCCTTTAGTATAGCACAGTTAAGGTTTGGGGAGGTCGATTCGCAGTTCTATATCCGGTATGGGAATGAGGCCTACAATCGGAGCGGTAACAAAAGTGAGGTTAGAATCCGGAGATAAAGCTGGGAACTCCTTGATATGTTCATTTAAGGAAGCCGACGAATGCTCACTCTAGCGGAGTTAACGAACTTTCTTTGTTATCTCGGCTCATTTCCTCCACAGCTGGCAGAGTTAACGAACTTTCTTTGTTATCTCGGCTCATTTCTTCCACGGCTGGCTGAGTTAGCGAATTTTCTTTGTTATCTCGGCTCATTTCCTCCACGGCTGGCAGAGTTAACGAATTTTCTTTGTTATTTCGGCTCATTTCTTCCACGGCTGGCTGAGTTAACGAACTTTTTTTGTTTTGTGGGTTGGTGCTTTCCTTTTGATAATGGACCGATATAAAAGAAGATTCCATTCGATTTCATTATATCGTATAATGAAGCTATCAATTAGAAGGCCCTGTTGCCCGGTCTATGACTAAAGGCACAACCTCGGAGCTGCATTCCGGGGTTGTGCTTTTTTTATTATTCTAGGTAAACGGATCCCATTAACTCAGACAAAGGAGCCCTCCTATGCTAAGAGAAGCCATTTATCACCGCCCGAAAAACAACTGGTCTTACGCCTACGACCGGGAAACGGTCCATGTACGCCTTCGCACCAAACGGGACGACGTCGCTCAGGTTACCCTCATCTATGGAGACAAGTACAACTGGCATGTCGTAGGCTCGCAAAGTTCGGAAATGAAGGTGTTCGCGAAGGATAACCTGTTCGACTATTGGCAAGCAGCCGTAAAACCGACCTTTCGCAGGCTGAAGTACGGCTTCAAGCTGCAATCCGGCAAAGAGACGTTATGGATGAACGAGCAGGGTATTCATGAGAAGGAACCAGAGAACATCTACATCTATTACGAATATCCTTTCCTCAATCCGGCGGACGTGTTCGAGCCTCCGGCTTGGGTGAAAGACGCCATATTCTATCAAATATTTCCCGAGCGTTTCGCCAAGGGCGATCCTGCAATCGATCCCGAGAACGTAGAGACCTGGGGCGGCAAGCCGACTCCAAGTAACTTCTTCGGCGGAGACCTTCAAGGAGTTATCGATCATCTCGACCATCTGGAAAAGCTAGGCATCAACGCGATTTACTTCAATCCGTTGTTCGAAGCACCGACGAATCATAAATACGATACGATCGACTACTTAAAGGTGGATCCGCATTTCGGTACGAACGAGAAGCTTAAGGAACTTGTGAAAGAATGCCATTCCCGAGGAATCAAAGTATTGCTTGACGCCGTGTTCAACCACAGCGGAGGCCGATTTCCTCCGTTTCTCGATGTTAAAGAAAAAGGCGCTAATTCGCGATATGCTGATTGGTTCCACGTTAGGGAATTTCCGCTGGAGGTTCGGGATGGCGTTCCGACGTATGACGCCTTCGCTTTCGAACCGCATATGCCAAAGCTGAACACGGAAAACGGCGAGGTCAAGGAACATCTTCTCGAGGTTGCGCGATACTGGATCGAAGAGATCGGAGTAGACGGCTGGCGCCTGGATGTCGCGAACGAGGTTGACCACCAATTCTGGCGGCAATTCCGCGATGTCGTCAAGAAGGCGAATCCGGATGCGTACATCCTCGGGGAAATCTGGCATGATTCACAGCCTTGGCTTGGCGGAGACCAATTCGATGCCGTCATGAATTACCCTTTGACAGAGGCCATGCTCGATTACGCGGTACGGGGGACGCGCGACGGCCGCCAATTCGCCGACTTAGTCGGTTATCTGAACGCCGCTTATCCGCAGCAAGCGACGGAAGCGTCCTTTAACCTATTGGGCAGCCATGACACGCCTCGATTGCTCACGCTCAGCAAAGGAGATAAGCGACGGATGAAGCTCGCCACGGCCATTCAATTCACGCTGTCGGGCACCCCTTGCATCTACTACGGCGATGAAGTGGGGTTGACCGGAGAACAAGATCCGGGTTGTCGCAAATGCATGGAGTGGGACGAGACGAAGCAGGATCAGGAGCTATTCCGGTTTTTCGCGGAATTGGTGAAGCTTCGCAAGGACCATCGAGCGCTTCGGGACGGCTCGTTCGAGGTGCTCCAATCCGAAGAGGGCAGCAAGTCGCTAGCCTACGCCCGCGAGGCAGACGGCGAGAAATTCATCATCGCCTTGAACGCGAGCAAACGTAAAGCAACCGTTGCTATTCCAGTTGAAAAGGATACAGACTTTCAAGTCGTTCTCGGCGAAGGAGAAGCTAAAGTAAAGGGCCGTAAATTGCAGGTATCTCTCCCTCCAATCAGCTACGTTATTTTGAAAGTAGGACGTTAATTCGCCGATATGGCTAACTCCATTTTTTCCTGTAGTTCGGTTTAACCTAACTGCAATGCGAATTCTATGCTCTTCAGCGCCTGCAATTCGGTTTTACCTAACTGTTTGACTAACTCAAATCCTTGAGTCCCCACACAACGAAAAGACCGTTCCCTCGCTCAATAAGAGCATGGGAACGGCCTTTTTGCGATTCATTCATCAAACTAAGAATATGGCCACTACCGTAGTGGCCGCGAGTCCGATCAGCACCGGCTTCAGGTTGCGCCGGGCAAGCTCGAACGGGCTGACGCCGCAGATGGCCGCAGAGGGATGAGCGCCCATGGAATGAGCGTGCCGCCGCCGACCCATATGGCCGCTACCTGACCGAGCGCGGTTAATGTCGCCGCTCCAGTGCCGATGGCTGTTGAGAACATATGAGCGATCGAGCCGACGAGGGAAATACCGGAGAAGCCCGAGCCGTCAAGCCCCGTGATGGCTCCGATTGCTGTCAACGTCACGGATGCCACGATGCCGTTCATCGGCACATGGTTTGCGAGCGCAACGCCGAGATCGTTGACGATCCCGTGAGAGCCTTGCAGCAAATGGTCGCCGAACAAATCCTTGAAGGCCGAATCTCCCAAGTAGAAGAAAGCCGCGATGGGAATGACCGGACCGAACACCCGGAATCCGAATTGAAAACCTTCTATTAAATAGGAGGTCGTCTCCTCTAGTCCTTTGTTTCGATGGGCGAGCATCGTTACGGCGATGAGGATCAGCACAGCAGTTCCTCCGATTAGCGCCGTCGCATTGCCTCCCTGAAGATCTAAAGCAAACATCGCCACAACGTCTATAGCGAACAGCACCGGGATACTTATCGCCAGAGCTTTCTTTGTTGCTTTAGGCAGTACAACCCCAGCTCCCGACGAGACAACGACACCAGTGACCGCGCCTTCAACCAATCCGTTTTTCCACTTTCCGTTCTTCATGTCTCTGCGCATCATCCAGAAAGCGACGATCGTCGTTACCAAGCCCATTACGATGACGAGAGGCACGCTTGCCTCCATGACTTGAGATACCGGTAGTCCCGCCGCATCGGCGGTAAGCTTAGGCGCGCCCTGAATAATATAGTCCCCCGAAAGGGCGATCCCGTGTCCGAACAAGTTCATCGCGATGGCCGCTCCCAGAGCGGGCAATCCGACGCGAAGCGCCACGGGCAGCAAGACGGCTCCGATCAAGGCAACTCCTGGCGACGGCCAGAAAAACAACGAAGTGACCAGCATGATGATGCCGATACCCCAGAAAGCCATCGTCGGCGTCCGCAGGAAACCTGTCAGCGGTTTCACCATCGTCTCGTTAATGCCCGTGATAATCAGCACCCGGCTCATCGCCACGATTATCGAGATGATGAAGATCGTGCCGATCAGCTCTTTGGTCGCATAAATGAAGCTGTTGAAAATACCGGACACCGAACCGTTCAAGCTTTCCGTGGCGATCAACCCAAGCGTGAAAATACCGGCAACGCAAACAAGCGTCGTGTCCCGTCTTTTTACGAGCAAAGCTAAAATAAATACGATAAAGGCCACGAACACCCAGTGCAATGAAGTTAATTGAATGTCCACCAGAGCCACTCTCCAGTCATTCATATAAGTGCTTCATTGTATGTGCGGAAGCGGATAGGCGTTCGTGGAGAAACCGCAGGAAATATCTCCTGCGGTTTCTTGTTATTCCATGGTCCTCGTTCCTTGAAGGGGGGGGGTCAAGAACGGGATTTATTCTATTCATTCTGCAGGTTCGAATTACGGCTTCAGCACTACGGTCGTGTAAGGCGGCACTTCCAATGCTTGTTCTGCAAGCTTGACGCCTTCGTTAGTAGCTAGGGCTAATTTTGAGAAGGCTGTTAACTGTGCCTTGCCGGTCTGCAGCGGTACTGTCTGCGATTGTCCCGATAGGTTGTGCAGAACGAGCAATTGCTGATCCTCGGCTGCTCGTACGTAGGAAACAATAGCCGAATTGCCCGTCTCATAAGAGGCAATCTTTCCACCACGCAGTGCGGGCTCCGCAGCGCGCCACGAAATCAGCTTGCGATAGTGGTTAAGAAGCGAGTGGGGGATCTCGTCTTCGGCTTCCACGGACACAGTGCCATCTCCGCGATTCCGAGCAGGTTCCCATGTTGTTTCGTTAGGCGAACCTGGTTTAATCGCCCATGGGAATGGCTCTCGGATTCTTTCATCCGGTTTCGTGCCTGTCATTCCGAGCTCTTCTCCGTAATAGATGAAAGCTTTTCCCGGCAAAGTCAGCAGCATAGCCGCTGCCATCCGCGCGTGGTCTTCGTTGCCGTTAAGCGCAGTCATGACGCGAGTCTGATCGTGATTGGACAAGAACGGCGCATCTACGAACTTACCGCCGGATGATTTGGAGAAAAATTCGTAAACCCGGGACAGCGTAAATCCGATATCCTGGGCGTTCTCCGATTCCGCGGTGCCGAGTAATTTGCCTGCTAAATCGAAATTAAAAGCAGAATCGAGCGCATTGTCCAAATAAGGGGCGATAATGGCCGCCGACTCCCAAACCTCGCCAACTAGATAAGCATCCGGCTTGACCTCGTTCAGTCCTTTACGGAATTCCTGCCACCATGCTTTATTTTTAGCTTTGATTGCAGGCGAGTTAATCGTGGATCCGAAATCGCCGTAGATATGTTTAGCCGCATCAAGACGAAATCCGTCCACTCCTTGCTTCAGCCAATATTGGCCGATCGCGATCAATTCTTTGCGAACTTCAGCGTTATCGAAGTTCAGATCCGGCATGCCTTCCCAGAAGACGCCAAGATACTCGTCGCCTCCGCGGGAATGCCAGGGAACCGAACCCGTAGCGCCGTCGGAAGGCGATGCGCCGTTTTCCCGTTCGCTAGACCATGTATACCAATCGCGGTACTTGCTTCCCGACCCTTTGGCAGAATCCTTAAACCACGGGTGCTCTACGCTTGTATGATTCACGACCAAATCCATAATAATGGCGATGTCCCGTTTGCGGGCTTCTTCGAGCAGTCGTTTGAAATCCTCAAGCGTACCGTAATCAGAATTGATTCCGTAATAATCGGTGACATCGTACCCGTGGTAACTCGGAGAAGGTTGGATCGGCATAAGCCATATTCCATCCACGCCGAGGTTATCCAAGTAATCCAATTTATCCGTAACGCCGTTAAGGTCTCCGATACCGTCTCCGTTAGAATCCGCGAACGACCTTACGAAAATTTCGTAGTAAGCGTTCGTCGGTCCCTTGGCGGACAGAATCCCCGTGAAGGCATCGGGGGAGGATGCCTTTTCAGGAGAGGAACCCTTCAACTCCGAGGAATGCCCAGCGGTCGGACTTGCGTTACCGCCTGTGCTCGCAACGTTACCATCAATTCCGGACTGACAGCCGGCTAGTAACAATCCAAGCGCGGCAATACCGGCTATTAGCGGTTTACGCTTCATCATCCTTTATTAGCTCCCGATGTAAGTCCCTCCACGATGAAGCGCTGCATCATCATGAACAGGATCGTAATCGGTACGGCAACGAGTACGCAACCTGCGGCAAACATCGTAAAGTTCGCCGTTCTGAAGTTAGTCGCCAAATCCCACAAGCCGACGGCAACCGTCCATTGCTCGCGAGAGCGAAGGAGGAAACGCGCCAAAACGAAGTCAACCCATGCACCTACGAAAATCGTAACCGACATATAGATCAAGATCGGCTTGCACAACGGGAGCATGATCCGCGAGAATACCTTCAAGTGGCTTGCGCCGTCTATGCGTGCCGATTCCTCCAAGCTGCGCGGAATCGTATCGAAGAAACCTTTAACGATAAAGGCACCGCCGACTGGCGCGCCGCAAGAATATACAATGATCAACGCAAGGTGCGTATCCAGGAGTTCGAACTGATAGAACAGCAAGAACACGGCAACCAAGGACATAAAGCTTGGAAACATGTTCAGTACTAGAATCGTAGACATCGTCGTACGCCGGGCTTTAAACCGAAATCTCGATAATACGTAAGCGACTATCGTCGTTCCCAACGTCCCGAAAATCGTGCTGTATACCGCAATCTTCAGCGTATTCATGTACCACCGGCCGAATACGAAGCTCTTGTCGTTGAATAGCGAAGTGTAGTGCTCCATCGTAAATCTATCCGGAAGGAAGGTTGGGCTGTACATCGCTCCGCCTGGCCTAAAGGAAGAGATAATAATCCAAACCGCCGGATATAAGCAAATAACCGAGATGACAACGAGAAGGACATAGCTGAAAAATAATTTGATTCTGGTACTCGTGTTTTTCATTGCACCATGTCCTCCTCTTTGAACGATTTGGTCTGACGATAGCTGAATATGGAGATGGACGCGATAATAACGAATATGATAATACCGATTGCTGCCGCGAAGTTGAACTTGTTGTTGTTATAAGTAAGGCCGTAGAGCCATGTGACCAGCAAATCAGTGTGTCCTGCGAATTGATAGGATCCGTTCGCCGGTCCGCCGCCCGTAAGCAGGAAGATGGCGTTAAAGTTATTGATGTTGCCGGCGAATTGCGTAATCAGCACCGGAGCTGTAACGAACAGAACGCGCGGCATCGTAATATTCCAAAATTTCTGGATCGCGGATGCCCCGTCAACGTCCGCAGCCTCGTACAGATCCCGCGGGATCGTCGTCAGCACTCCCAGCATGAGCATCATCGTAACGGGAATACCGAACCAAGAGTTGACGAGCACGACGGTAAACTTAGCCCAATTCGGATCGGATAACCAACCGATCTTATCGATTCCGAAGAAAGCGAGATATTGATTGACCGGGCCGAATTCCCCATTAAACAGGTTGTTCATGATCAGCGCCGAACAGAGTTGCGGAATCGCGAACGGGATAATAAAAATCGTTCTCCAAAGCTTCTTGAACCGAATACCCGGCTGCTGTATAAGCATCGCGACCAGCATACCGCCGAAATAGGTGGTTACAGTCGCCATAATTGCCCATTCAACCGTCCAAGTCAGAACGTTCCAGAAGGTGTAGCTCCAAGTCTTGAAGGTCAACAAATCGCTGAAGGTCTTGAATCCGACCCAATCGACCAGAGATTTCGGGGGAATATACGATGGCGCTGAGTAATTGGTAAACGCGATCATGATACCGAAGATAATCGGCATGATCGTCAGGAACAATACGCCCAAAGTCGGCAAGGATAGCATCGTAATATGGAAGTTTCGATCCAGCAGCGATCCGGCCGTCTTTTTAAACGCAGGAATCGTGCCGCCTTCCTCTCTAAGCTTACCTACCCTATGAGCATCTCGGATCGCTTGCACGTAGAACAATATAAACAGGCAGAATATAATGAGGATGATCAAGCCTTCTATTAGAAGCTTGATCGAATGATCCCCCTGAATGACCTGAGTCAGCTTACCCACTTTAACCCGTTGTTGGGCTTTCTCCCCTAAAGTGACAACGCCCCATACCGCTTGGTATAGATGATTGATAAAATACCAAAGTCCAAGCGCGTCGATGGCGAGAAAGACGAGTCCTTTGATCAATTGCTTGTTGTATATTTGCCCTAGCCCTGGAGCAACGAGCGACAAAGCGGAAGCCTTCAGGCTGAACCCTCGCATCTATCGTCCTCCCCTTTCGCAAAAAAAATAAAGAGATCACCCGCCCGCATGGGCGGGTGATCCTTCTTCTCGATAATGTTATTGCGTAGCCGCGTTTGCTTCTTTGATTTGTCTAACCGCGTTGTCCAGCGCTTCCTTCGGATCTTTGTTGTTATCCCAAATATCCGTCAGAGCCGCTTGGCCAGCGCCCCATACGTTACCCATTTCAGGAATCGCAGGCATTGGGTAAGAGTTCTTGAATTGCTCCAAGATTCCGACGACAAGCGGATCAGCAGTAACTGTCGGATCTGCGGCAGCTTCGTTGTTAGATGGCAAGAAGCCAAGTTCTGTGTAGTAATTCAATTGGGACTCTTTAGTAGATGCGAAGCGAGAGAACAATTTCGCCGCGTTCGGATATTTCGTGAACGAGCTTACCGCAAATCCTTTTACTCCGGAGAAGGATACGTTTGCCTTCCCGTCGATCGTCGGCAATGGAGCGATTCCGAAGTTTATGCCCGCTTTCTTAAGATCTGCGATTGCCCACGGACCGTTAATGTCAAGCGCCAGCTTGCCAGTCGTGAACAAGCCTTTTTTGACGTCGAACGTTGCATCCGCAGCTTTCATTGGCAAAATTTCTTTCAGCTTTTGGAACATTTTCGCGCCTGTGATAGCGCCTTCGTTGTTCAAGCCGATATCGTTAGGGTCGGTGCTGCCCGATCCGAATACATAACCGCCCGGCGTAGCAAGGAATTGATAAGCATAATAGAAGTTCGTGATTTCCCACATGAGGGCGTATTGACCATCTTTGTTGAATGTCTTCGCGAATTCAATGATTTCATCATATGACTTAGGAGCTTCAGGGATCAGGTCTTTATTGTAGAACAATGCGTATGTTTCAACGGAGCGCGGGTATCCGTACAGCACGTCTTTGAAAGTAAACGCTTTAACGGATGCTTCGGAGTTTTCTGCAGTCGTCACGTCTTGGAAGTAGTCGTTCTCCAGCAAGATACCTGCCGCAACTGCTTTACCAAGGTTATCGTGAGGGAAAATGACAACGTCCGCGCCAACGCCGGCTGGACCATCGTTGACTAGCTTGTTGATTTGGTCTGGTTCGTTTACTTCCTCGACTTTAACCGGAATGTTATATTCTGCGGTAAACGCTTTTGCGATACCTTCCATGTTCTCGCGGAATTCTTTGGATTCCCATACTACGAGAGATGCTCCTTCTTCCGGCGCCAGTTCTTCTTCTGCCGGAGGTGCTTCTTCGGAAGCAGGTGCAGATGCGCTTTCGGTTACAGCCGGCGCGCTTGCGCTCGGAGAAGACGCATTATTGTCGTTCTTGCCGCCGCATGCCGCTAGGACGAATACCATCATTGCAACTAGGGACATGATTAACCATTTGGATTTGTTCATTAAACTGTAGAACCCCTCTCTGAAATCAATGATTTTGTGCGCTTGCTTTCCGTGTGCCATGAATTTAACGCATCTTCAAAATGAAGCAATAACTGTGCAAACGTTTGTACAAGTTTGCATATAACTGCTTTTTCCTTTGATTTCTCGGTAAATTCAACATTTCCGGAATAATGAAAGCGCTTTTGTTGATATCTTCATGATAATCAATTTCGTGAAAAAGTAAATCGTTTGCACATAGTAAAATCGGTCATTTTGTACGTATAATGACTTATTACCTTTCATTTTCTACAGATTTCAAACAATACCGGTTGTTGTTGCAATGCGCTATATGTGGCACAATGTAACCGTATCCATGTGCACACGTTGCACAATGCCTATACTTACGATTGCTTCTTAATTCTTCATCCTAGATAGGATACAATAAGTAAGTAATTATGATCTATGGAAAAGGAAGATCCTTATCATGACCGTTACGATTAAAGACGTGGCCAAGAAGGCAGGCGTATCTCCTTCTACGGTTTCTAGAGTTATTGCCGATCATCCTCGGATTAGCGCGGAGACAAGCAGAAAAGTAAAAGAAATCATGGAAGAGCTCGGTTACCATCCGAATCTCATGGCCAAAAGCCTGGTCTCCAGAACAACCCGAACGATAGCTGTTATCCTGCCCAAGCCTGCGGAAGAGCTCTTATTAAACTTCTTCTTCTATGAGTTAATCAGAGGGGTTCTCGCCCAGTTAACCCGTTCGGGCTATGACCTGCTCATGGCCGGCGGAAGTAACGAACAGGAAGAATTGGAGACCGTTACCCGACTCGTCCGGGGTGGCCGAATCGACGGTTTATTGCTGCTATACTCGCGTTCCTCGGACCCGATCATTACCTTCTTGCGTAAGGAGAAGATGCCCTTTGCGCTCATTGGCCGAAGCCTGGATTACGAAGACGTTCCTTCCGTGGATAACGATAACGTACAAGCAGCATACGACGCGACCAATCATTTGATCGCGCAAGGTCAGAAGCGCATCGGGTTCGTAAGCGGACCGACAAAGCTTGCCATGACGCAGGATCGGATGACCGGTTACGCTAGGGCGCTGGCAGAGGCAGATCTCCCGTTCAAGGAAGGCTGGGTCGTCGAGGGCGAATTCCTGCTCGAGAGCGGCTATCGGGCCATGGCCTCCATAATGTCGCAGCCAGAACCGCCTACCGCACTAGTCGTCATCGATGATGTCGTCGCATTTGGCGTGCTGAAGGGATTGGCGGAGCTGGGCTATCGAATTCCGCAAGACGTAGCCATCGTTAGCTTCAATAACATCGCTTTATCGGAATTAACGATGCCTCCGATCACTAGCGTGGACGTCGGAACGTACCAGCTTGGATACACCGCTTCGCAGATGGTTCTTCGGATGATTCAACAGGTTGAAATCACCGCCCGGCAGATCATTCCGCACCGTCTCGTCGTACGAGAGTCTTCTCTTCGGACGGTCGCGCAGCATATTCCATCTTAAAAACGAAATAGACACCTGTAACAGGACGATCAAGCGCGTGAACGATGCGCCGGATCATCCTGTTTTTCGTTGCTATCTCCAAGAAATACCCTACTTTAAACCACGGCAAAAGTAATTTATACTTACATACAGATCATTTCATGAAAAATACGACTGTACCTATCGGATAACCCTGTGGAGGCGAACGTTATGAGCAACTATCATCCTTTAACCGAAGTGGAAGCGATTGAGATCGCGAAAACCATTCCAGGCATATTCGATTCTGAAGGCGAGCTGGTAAGCCGTGAAATCGGCGACGGAAATTTAAATCTCGTTTTTCACGTCGGTCAGCCGTCAACCGGCAAGAGCGTAATCGTGAAACAAGCATTGCCTTATGCCAAAGTCGTCGGCGAATCTTGGCCGCTCACCCTCGATCGCGCCCGCATCGAAAGCGAAGCGCTTAAGATTGAAGGACGGTTAGCGCCCGGTCTTGTTCCTGAGGTATATCATACCGATAACGAGTTAGCCCTTACGGTTATGGAGGATTTAAGCAACCACGTGATCATGCGTCAAGGATTAATCGAAGGCGGAGTCTATCCGAAATTCGCGAACGATATTTCCGAGTTCATGGCCAGGACGTTGTTCTTCACTTCGGATCTGGGCATGAACCAGCAAGAGAAGAAACTGCTCGTTCATTCTTTCGCGAACCCCGAGCTCTGCAAAATCACCGAGGATCTGATCTTCGATCACCCTTATACGGATGCCGATACGAACAGCTTCGACCCGCATCTAAAGGAGCAAGCCGAGAAGCTTTGGGCAGATACGGAGCTGCACCTTGAGGTCGCGATTTTAAGAGAGAAGTTCCTTACTCACGCGCAGGCTCTCCTCCACGGAGATCTTCATACGGGAAGCATCTTCATTACTCCGGAATCGACCAAAGTCATTGATCCGGAATTCGCTTATTTCGGCCCGATCGGATTCGACATCGGAGCCGTGCTGGCCAATCTATTGCTCCACTTCGCTTCCCAGGAAAATTGGTCTGCCGACGAAGCTTCTCGTCAAACGCGCAGACAATACCTCGTCCAATCGATTCGGGAAATCTGGGTTTCCTTTGAACGAAAATTCCGCGCGCTATGGAATGAGCATGGCACGGATCGAATCGCGAAGACGGCGGGTTATCAAGACGATTACATGCAGAGGCTGCTTCAAGATACGGTCGGATTCACCGGAGCGAAAATGGTGCGCCGCATCGTTGGCCTGGCGCACGTCGCGGACATCGATCGCATTCCAGACCCTATCGTGCGCGAGAAAGCGCAACGGTTAGCGCTCGAGATCGGCAAGAGCCTGATTAAACGCAACCGGCAGGTAACCTCCATCGAGCAATTAATAAATATCGCCGATTCCGCCTCTAAAGCTTAAGTCGTTCGAATTAGGGAAGATGAATCGAGAGGAGCACGAAAAAGATGAGTAAAGAACAACAGGATAAATCCGAGGTGCTGCAATCTTTACGTTGGGAGAAAGACGCTTTATCCTTATTGGATCAACGGTTGCTGCCAGAAGAGATTGTTTACCTTCGCTTGACCAGCCCGCAGGATGTTTGGGCTGCAATCCGAGAGCTTAAGGTTAGGGGCGCGCCCGCTATCGGCATCGCCGCAGCCTATGGCGTTGTACTCGGCGTTGCCGATAGCATTGCCGATTCGCAAACTTGGGAGGCCGAAGTCAACCGCCATGCGGAATACTTGGCTACCTCAAGACCGACAGCCGTTAACTTATTCTGGGCGTTGGACCGCATGAAGGCTCGCGCTAGGAATCTAGCCCTATCCGGCACGCCGGCTGCGGAAGCAAAAAAAGCATTGCTAGCCGAAGCTCAGCTCATCCAGGCCGAAGATGAAGCTACGAACCGATTGATCGGTGAGCATGCTCTTACCTTGTTTAAGGACGGAATGGGCATTCTTACTCACTGCAACGCTGGCGGGCTCGCAACCGCTAAATACGGCACTGCCCTTGCCCCCTTCTACTTGGCGCTTGAGCAGGGCATTCATCTAAAGGTATTCGCGGACGAAACGCGGCCCGTCCTGCAAGGGGCTCGCCTTACCGCGTTCGAGCTTCAACAAGCGGGCGTGGATGTCACGCTTATCTGCGATAATATGGCCGGACACGTCATGTCCAAAGGCTGGATTCAAGCGGTTATCGTCGGTACCGACCGCGTGGCGGCCAATGGCGATGTCGCGAATAAGATCGGAACGTATAGCGTAGCCGTCTTGGCCAAGGCTCACAATATTCCTTTCTATGTAGCTTGTCCGCTATCGACGATCGATTTGTCGACGCCAACCGGCGCCGACATTCCGATCGAGGAGCGCCACGCCGACGAAGTATCCATCGGCTTCGGCAAACGCACCGCCCCTCAAGGCGTTGCGGTCTATAATCCCGCGTTCGATATTACTCCGAATGAATACGTTACCGCGATCATCACGGAGAAAGGCATTATCCAAGCGCCTTACGATATTAATCTCAAGAATCTGTTCAACAACTAACCAGGATGGGATGAAAAACCGATCAAGAAGCCGTTTTTGCCAAAATGCGAACGGCTTCTCGACCGCTCATGCCCACGTGAATTCCCAGAGCTCTCGCGGCATCGGTAACGGATTCGAGCGGCGCATCGAGCAATTGCTGAAATGTCCGGACGCCTACCGCGCGCCCCGCGATAATCTCGCGATCCTTAAGCCTTTCGTCCAGCAACTGTACGTCCAACGCTCCGCACATGATATAACCATCGCCTGCCGTTATGGCTAAGAGCGTTGTTTTGGGTAAAAGCACCTCGACGCCTACCGCGGTCCAATCCTCTATTTGAAACGGAATAACCCTAACCATGCCTTCCACCTCCCCGCCCTTCATCCAGCATAGGTTCATACGTTATACAATATGCGTCCAAGGACTCATTTTTCAGGGCTTATTGCCCTTCGGGACTATAATGGGCTTTATAATCGTGTTATATTGGGAGATAAGACATGGTTTCGACGAACTGCGCATTACAATGGAGGCATCTGCATGAACCGATCTAACGAAACAACTGATGGCTCCTATTCTTTCCACGTAGAAATTAACGTTTCTGCCTCCAGCAAAGGTGCCGCCTTAGAGCAATTGCTTCAAGTACTTAAAGATGCGAATTTCGCGGATTTCCGAATCGGCTCAAATATAGCGCAAGGACAAGCTGCCAACAACCGGAAATCGCCCCCCGCAACCAAGAAATCGGTTGTCAAAGCTCCAGCACAGCCAAATCCTCTCGAGTTGCGAATCAGTCAATTCATCGAGAGCAATAAGCTCATCCGGGTAAATATCAATAAAGGCCGAGGAGTGAAGATGAGCATCCCTTGCCGGGTCATTAATTTCGACCCGAGCAATCAGTTGCTCACCGTATATCACGTAGACGAGAAGCAAGTATACACCGTCGGGTTAAACGAAATCGACGATTTCGTGGATTGAAAGGATGAAATGACGACAATGACCTTCGGAACCCTAACGGGCCGGAGGTTTTATTAATTTATTAAAAAACAGGCCCCTAGGAGCCTGCTTAATTAAGCGGATTGAACGGGGAGCGCTAGGCGATTAGTCTTTGCTTGGAGCAACTCCATCGCTTCCGAGCTTGGAAGCGGCTTACTACCGTAGAATCCTTGCATCTCATCGCAACGGTGGGAACGCAGGAAGTGAACCTGGTCCTCTGTCTCTACCCCTTCGGCAATAACCTGCAATTGAAGGTTGTGGGCCATGGCAATAATCGCGGCAACGATAGCCGCGTCGTTCGGATCCTGTTGAATATCCCTGACGAAGGATCGGTCGATCTTCAGCCGCGCGATCGGCAGCTTTTTTAGATAATGAAAGGAGCTATACCCTGTCCCGAAATCGTCTATGCTGATAGTAACGCCAATGTCCGTTAATTCTTTCAGGCATTGGGATGCCCGTTCCACATCCATCGTCATGCTCTCCGTGATTTCAAGCTCCAGGTAGCGGGCGTCGAGGCCAGTATGCCGTAAAATCTCGGAAACTTTGTCCGTTAGGTTCCTCTGGGAAAATTGTCTGATCGATAGATTTACGGATACCGGGATACTGGGTATGCCAGCATCCTGCCATGCCTTATTCTGTCTGCAAGCTTCCTCTATAACCCAATCGCCGAGCGGCACGATAATCCCGCTCTCTTCTGCTGCGGGAATGAATTCCCCTGGAGGCACGAGTCCTCTCTCGGGATGTTTCCAGCGAATAAGGGCCTCCATCCCTACGATCTGACCAGATGCCAGGTCATATTGAGGTTGGTAATACAGCAGGAACTCTTGGTTTTGTAAAGCTTTACGCATCTCATGTTGAATGGTCAGCTTATGCAAGGCCACATTGTCCATGTCACTGGAGTGAAGCATGTAATCGTTCTTGCCGTTTTCCTTCACGCGATGGAGCGCTGTATCCGCTTTCTTAAGTAAGGTCGCCGCATCCTCGGTGCCGCTATCGCACACGGCGACGCCGATGCTTACCGTAATTTGTACCGGCACTCCGCTTAATTCAAATGGCTCTTCGAGTACCACCATCATCTGGTCTAAACGTCTAGCCACATCTTCGTCATCCTGCAAACCATCCAGGCAGGCTGCGAATTCATCGCCTTCCATCCGAGCGAGATCGCCGGGCTCGGACAATCCGCGGCTTAGTCGCTCCGCAATCTGCAGAAGAAGCATATCGCCGAAATCCCTGCCGAACGAAGCATTCACCAGCTTGAACCGGTCTACGTCCAAGTAACATACCGCTAGGCGCGTACCATTCATTTTCCCGATCTTAAGCTTCTCCTCGAGCCGGTTCGTAAAGAAGCGACGATTCGGCAGTCCGGTCATATCATCGTAATAAGCCATGTAGCGAATCCGTTCCATCGACCGTTTACGGTCGCTAATATCCTGAATGAACACCAAGAGACCTATGATTTTATTCCTTCTAACCAATGGAGAGGTATGAATATTCAAATCCATGGGATAGCCTTGTTTATGTATAATTTTAATTTCCTGAGAGCATTTCTCTCCCTTTAAAGTCCGAAGAAAAATTTGCCTGGTTATATCCTGCGAATCGTCGTCAACCATCGTGGCAAAGGGTTTCCCGGTCATCTCAACCTTGCTGAACCCGACCAAATCGGACGGATCCCGGTTGATGTCGATAAACCTTCCTTGCCGGTCAATTACCGCGAAAGCGATCGGACTATTATTATATAAAGAATCCAACAATTCTAGTTGATAGGATGGCCCCATAGAAGACTTTCGGGAACTTCTTCGGGCGAACATCCACCCCAATGAAGCGAAGCTAACGGTCAAAACTACGCCGGCGACCATTGCCGCCAGCCAAAGTCCATTGTCGGACCATCCGTTCACTAGGCTACGTCCTTCCTCCCTATTGGGAAATCGTTTCCAAGGTGATATTTCTTTTATTATAGAACAATCTCCGGCGATGTATAGCATTTTCCATTTTTATTAGACAAAAATCGGGAAATTAGGGGTTACTTTCTGTCATCCGAAGATCGCGCTGTCAAGGCCATGCAGATCCAACCTGCGATAAAGGCTACTCCTCCGAGCGGAGTAATCGCCCCGAGTACTTTAACATCGCTCAGCGCGAGGGCATAGAGGCTGCCCGAAAATAGCACAATACCGATTAACAGCAATCTTGCTGCCCAAACCGCCAGCTTCCGGGAAGGCAATCGATCGATAAGCAGAGCGATTAACAAAATACCGACCGAATGAAACATATGATATTGTACGCCGGTCTGGAATACGTCCATGGCGTCCGCGGACAGACGATCTTCCAGAAAATGCGCGCCGAATGCACCAAAAACCACAGATAACATAGCGGTAAGGGCTCCAATTTTTGTATACTTGTTCATAAAGGGTAAATCCTCCTTGAGCAAATTCAGTTGCATGCTCTACTTATCATAACGTGAATGAGGTGGAAAGTCATGAACGAGCATCACGAAAAAGATGAACAATTTCCGAACGACAGAGCCTTTACGCCAATTGAGCAACCGGCAAGCGGTCCTCGAAAGCATAGCGGCCTCGGCATTGCCTCCTTCGTGTTATCCCTGGTCAGCATCGTGGCTTTTATCGGCGTTACGATTGGCGTAATCGTTTTGATCTCCAACGAGATCGACTTTTCGACGCTCGTCGATTCCAACGGGCAGCTTACTATGACCGAGGAGGAGCTTATCAATAAGCTTCAGCCGCTGCTTGGTTACCTGATCATGTACCCTCTCGTTCTTGTCCTCAATGTCATCGGCCTTATCCTTGGCATTGTCGGCCTTGCGCGACGGGGTTACAAAAAGGCCTTCCCGGTACTGGGGACCGTCTTCAATGGCCTGGCAATCCTCGGGGTTTTCCTTCTCATGGTCATAGCGTTCGTGCAAAATAGCCTTTAAACAAATAGAGGGGAAACTAGAAAGGACCGCTATAATGAGGGGATCGGAATGGTACTGCCATTCCGTTTTTCTTAATATGGGGGTCTTATTTCTGCGGAAAAAAAGATGTACGAGCATTGGTCGCGTTATTGCGAAATAGCGAACCTAGTTCCGTTATTGCGGCCATGGGCGGCACTTTGGGCGAATTAGCGGAACCCAGTTCCGTTATTGTGGCCATGGGCGGCACTTTGGGCGAAATAGCGGAACCCAGTTCCGTTATTGCGGCCATGGGCGGCACTTTGGGCGAATTAGCGGAACCCAGTTCCGTTATTGTGGCCATGGGCGGCACTTTGGGCGAAATAGCGGAACCCAGTTCCGTTATTGTGGCCATGGGCGGCACTTTGGGCGAAATAGCGGAACCCAGTTCCGTTATTGTGGCCATGGGCGGCACTTTCCGTTTCGGAGAAATAAGCGTTCCTGGCGCGGGTATTTGGTTGGTTGGCGGCACCTTTGGCGAATTAACCGCTTTTGGCGTGGGTATTTGGTTCAGTGGCGCTACCTTCGGCGACTCCTACCGCCGCTTCACGGAGCGCGCGTTGCTGGAAAGCCGGTATGGACAGCAGGCAGACGACCGTCACTCCGATTAGGAGCGCAAACCCCGTTCCCCCCATATCCTTCAAGGGCAACGTTAGCCCCAGCAAAACGCAGCGTGTAACGACAAGAGTACATTCCCTCCATATGAGGAAGGAGGCTTGCTGCGAAGGCCCCGCATGTTGGATAAATCTGAATTGCTGCGCGTTCCATACGGTCGTAAAGTAAAACATGCCAATGGAAGTCATCACGTTGGAAAGGATGAGCGCGGCCGGATCCCGGAACAGTACGATCAGAAAACCAACCGCCATCAGCGTCATTCCTATCCACAGCCACCGCATTTCATCGATCTTTATTTTCCGGTACATCCATAATCCCAGCAACGAGCAGCATGTATAGAGCATGTTCAGCAATGCTATAAGTAACTTGTCTTGCGTCACGGAGAAAGTAAAGAGCAGCGTAAATAAATTCTGGAATTGCAAGAACACGCCCGCCGCAAGCAATGAAAGGAGAATCCACTTGGAGCCCGGACGTCCGAATGCGGAACGGAAGCCGTAACGGTTGCCGCTTGCAACGCTCCCTGGCTGTCGAGTCTCCGCCAATGTGATTCTTGGCATAAAGAATGAAAATACAAGCATCAAGGCAACGAAAACCAACATCATACCGAAGGAACCGGCATAACCGAATCCTTCGATGACTTTTGCCGAAACAAAAGGCACGACCATGGACAGGATCTGAGTAATGACCATAAACGAGGCAAAGTACGGAGCGAATTCGCTGCCTTTGCCTTTGAGGGCTATGCTTAGATTTTGTGCCGCACCCGATAAGCCGAACATTGCGCCTACAGGTATGCCGAGCAGGATGGTCCATAGCATTCGGTTATCGAATTGGACCGACACCAAATACGTAAAGCAGCGGCTCCGCAAAGAGCGGATGCCGCTAATGGTAAAGGTATGGAAAAACGATTTAAAAGCTTGGCCGCGGCAACGAACGCCATTCCCCAACTGATGAACATCGACATGTTATACATCGACACTTCGGCAATGGATTGCCCATCTTCCCAAATATACTCCCGACTTGATGACTGCCTTTATTTTACCGCCCCGGCCGTAATCCCGCTAGCGATTTGACGTTGGAAGAAAATATACATAAGAAGTACCGGAACGATCGTGATGAATAGCGCGGCGAACAGCGGCCCCCATTCCGTCCGGTATTGCATTTCCGCCTGCATGACGCCGATCTCGACCGGGAGCGTGTATTGGCTAGGATCGTTAATCAATATCGTACCTACGATGTATTCGTTCCAAATGTTGAGTACGTTAACGATGGCTATCGTAATAAGCCCGGGTTGGGATAAAGGAAGCATGACCCGGAAGAACGTCCCGTAATAAGAAGCTCCGTCCACGATGGCCGCTTCCTCCAGTTCCTTCGGCAACGATCTGAAAAATCCTACGAGCACGAAGATCCCGAACGCCAAAACGCTAGATGCATAGACGACGATTAAGCCCAGCTTCGTATTGATTAGATTCATAGAGTTCATGAGGAAAAATAGCGGGATTAGCGCCAAGACGAACGGAATCATCATCGAGGAAACGTAGAGAAGGTATAAGGAGCTGCTGCCCCTGAATTTATATCTCGCGAGGACGTAAGCGGTCGTCGCGGATAATAACAGTCCTAATCCGGTAGAACCTGCGGTAACGACCAAAGAATTCACGAAATACGTGCTGAAATTGTATTTGCTCCACACATAGGAGAAGTTGGACCACAGCAACGGGAACTCCGGCAATGACCAAGGCGCGTTGCGGAAAAACTGCTGGTTATCCTTCAAGGCATCTAGCAGCGTCCATAACAACGGGTATAATACCGAGATGCCCCATACGAACAGAATAGCGTAGAAGATCAGCTTGGCGATCGGATTCTTAATGACTGTCATCGGTTAGTCCTCCCCTAGCTCATCTCGACGGTCTCGTGACGCATTAACCGTTGAAGTATGATAGTCGTAATTAGCGACAGGACCAAGATGATAAACCCTATCGAAGCGCCATAGCCGAAATGGTATTGACGGAACGCCATTTGATACAAGTACGAGCCCATAACCTGCGTGCTATTATCGGGTCCGCCTTCGGTCATGATCCAGACGATGACGAAGGAGCCGTTCAGCGTGGTCATCATGATGTTCAACACGGATACTTTGATTTGCTCCCATACGAGAGGAATCGTAATATCGCGGAATTGCCTCCATTGGCCTGCGCCTTCCAAGCTTGCCGCTTCGTAATACGAGGCCGGAATGCTCTGGATCGCCGCGATCAAGAGAATCATATAGAACCCGATCCCCGCCCAGATCGCGGGCGGGAGAAGCATCCATATCGTATGGTTCGTAAAGCCGAGCCAAGTAATCGTAACTTGTTCTTGCGTGAATAACGAAAGAAACGCGTTCAAGAAGCCGATTTGCGGGTTATATATGAAATTCCACAGCACGCCGATAACGACGACGGAAATAACGTTCGGAATGAAGAAAATCGACCGGAAAAACCCGGCCATTCTGAAGCCGAATCGCGTGAGCGCGACCGCGAAGAAGGTAGCGATAGCCATAATGCCGACGACCTTGCCCGCCACGAGAAAATAGTCGTTACCTATCGCTCTCCATACGATCGGGTCATGAAACAACTCTTTGAAGTTATCCAAGCCGACGAACGTTTTGTTATCCGACATACCGGACCAATCGAAGAAAGAGTAATACAAACCTTGCAGTACCGGATAAATCGTAAACACGCCAAAGAATAGTAAAGTAGGGATGATGAATGATGCGATAAATACGTTCCGCTGCCACTTCGCAGTCCCTGAGTTCATAGTGCCCTACCGTCCCTCCGAGTAAAATCGCGGAGGATGATCGGGGCGATTGCCCCGCTCACCCTCCGCTTTAGTCCTATTGAACTTTTTTAACGACATCCGTTACGCGTTTGACCCATTCTTCAGGGGTAATTTTGCTGATCGTGAGCGCGTCGGTTGCATCCATCATAGCCTTATCTACGTCTGCGTTATAGGTAATCGTCGGGATAACGACAGTGTTTGGATCCGTCAAATATTTCGCCGCGTCTTTAACGAAGTTAGGAGCGTTGGAGCTGCTGATATCGCCTTTGATGTTCGATGGCGCTCCGCTAAGCTCTGCCCATTGGGAAGCTTGCGCTTTCGAGAAAATGAACTGCAGGAACGCTTTCGCCGCTTCTTTGTTTTTACCGTTCTTGGCGATAGCCACGGTTGCGGTAGAAGTATTCGCTACCACTTTGCCGCCGGCTTCTTGCGTGACCGAAGGAATGAATCCGAAGTCGAAGCCTTCCGGAATATCTTTGGACATTTCGTTAGGCAGCCAGAGTCCGTTCGGGATAAACGCGTCTTTGTTTTGCAAGAACAGCATTTGCGAATCCGTGTGGTTGATCTGGATGGAAGCTTTGTCGATAAAGCCTTTGTCGCGCAGGGCAACGATCTTATTCAAGGCCGCAAGAACGGCCGGGCTTTCGTAAGCTTCCACTTTGTTCGCCGCCATGTCTTGCAGAATGCTGAAATCGTTGTTATTGGCGGATACGATAGCGGGATATAGAATTGAACCGTTGATGTAATACGGATACTTGCCGGTGTGGATGAATGGAGTAATGCCACCCGCTTTGATTTTATCGCTCACGTCTAGGAACGATTGGAAATCGGTCGGCTCCGTCCAGCCTTTTTCTTTGAATAACGCTTTGTTCCAGAACACGCCCCATGAGTTCAATACGAGCGGAATGTTGTACACTTTACCGTCGAATTGCTGGGCAGGCTGCGCCAAAATGTCGGTGATCAGATCGCCGTCGATGTTCTTGGCGTCCTTCAGCCATTCCGTCAAATCTTCGAGTTGGCCGTCTTCTACCATTTGACGGTCGTTCAAGCCCGCTCCATCGATATAAACGAAATCGGGCGGATTTCCTCCGATCCAGCGGGGTTTCATTTGATCGTTGATTTTCGGTCCGCCGGATTCTTTAACTTTCAAGTCCGGATTCGCGGCTTGGAAATCGGCGATGACTTTTTTCCACCATTTATCGCCGTATCCTCCGACGAAGTATTGAATTTCGAAGTCGCCGGTCAGTTTCACGGCGTTATCTGCCGATGCCGTCTCGGAAGCAGGCGCGCTTGCCGATTCGGTAGCCGCAGGAGCCGATGCGGAAGGAGAATTGGATGCTTCGTTCTTGCTTGAACCGCATCCCGCTAGCGTAACTGCCGCCAGAATCGCGGAGATGCCGAGCGCTGCAAACTTTTTCTTCATAATCATTAAAGCAAACCCTCCCACGAATGATAAATTTTACGCTCTATCTGAGTTCGCAATGAACTCTAGCGCTTGATTTCATCATAAGGCGGGAGGGCTATAGTCTCTATCGAATATCTTCCACGAATTCTTTGTTTTCTTCTATTCGTTTAACGTCCGCTCTTGGTCTCGGCGAAATGTTGGAGCTGGTCTAATGCCGCTTGCGGCGTGGTGTGCTCGTAGAGAACGGCGTCTCCCATCTTGCGCGCGTAATCCAAGACCGCTTGCCACGAAGGCTCTTGGACGGGATAAAACTTTGCCTTGCTAAGGGCTTCCAGGTTCTTTCGCATGACCTCGTCTTGATCGGATAGCCGCGTGCCTACCGTTGTTGTAACCGGGAGAAACCCTTCCCTCTTAATCATCTCTTCGTAAGCGGAATCATCATAGAGGAAATCCAGGAATTTGGACAACGCTTCTTTGTTCGTATGGTCCGTCTTGAAGGAAACGAGCACGTCGTGCACACCGAAGAAAATCGGCGGCGTTCCATCCTTCACGGGGATCGGACCTACTCCCCATTTCAACCCGGGAAATTCCTTCGGCACGACCGAAGTGAAATAGTTGCCCGATATCATCATACCAAGCTCTCCGTAACCTAATATCCGTTGCTTCTCGTCCCGCGTCGTAACCGTCGGATCGGGATCCGTAAGTCCTAGGTCGAACAAATCTTTAAGGAAGGTTAACCCTTCGACGTTAGCCGTAGAGTTGATCGTCCACTTGCCATCCTTAATCCAAGTCCCGCCGGCGCCATAGAAGAAGTACGACAAGTACGCTTGCGTTTCATTGTCGGTCAAGTCGACGCCGAAGCCGTCCGCGGCGCCCGTAGCTTTGATTTTCCGCGCGGCTTCCCTCAGTTCCGACCAAGTCGCGGGAGGAGCGGCGATGCCGGCTTTGGCAAACAGCTCTTCGTTATAATACAGATTCCGCGTCGAAGCGACGTAAGGAATAGCATATTGCACACCGGTCATCCGGTCCATCTCCAACAAATTCGGATACAGCTTGTTTGCTAATTCGGGAGAAATCATTTCGCTGAAATCGTTGAGCAGTCCATCCTGGGCAAAATGAGCGTACACGTTCGTGTTCAGGAGGTCGGGCGGTTGGTTTTTGCTGATCATCGTCGTATAGATTCCGTCGAGAATATCCCAGTTCGCAACCTGAAGCTCAACGTCGATGAGAGGGTTCTTCAGTTCGAATTCTTTCACGAGCTTCTCTAATATAGGCTTCGTCTCCGTGCTGTACTCGGACGCTACGAAACGAATAAGCGCACGTTCCTCCTTTGGAGGTACGGAAGGCTCAGAGTTCGAATTTATGCACGAGGAAAGAATCATCGGTAGAATCATAGACATGACGATCGCAACGACGCGCTGCACCTGACGGGATATCAATTGCATAAGCTTATCTCATCCTTTCAAGTGGTGGAGCTCTACTTGTTATTGATAAACGGGAATAGAAGTTTCTGATTCTCCGGCGTATACATGTTTTCTTTCGTAATTACATTCGATTCGATATAGGTAATGGGATCGATTTTTCCGCCGTTTATGAGCTTTAACGCATTCTTCACGCCAAGATAACCCATATTAAACGGCTTTTGGACGATTGCTGCTTTTACGATACCCGCTTCCAACAGCTGAATCTCATCTACGGAGCTATCAAAGCCGATCAGGTTGATTACGTCTGTTCTTTTCTGTTCTTGCAATAATTTGGCAACGCCCAACGTAGCCGATTCATTCAGGGTAATAAACGTATTAAAGGGCTTGTCTCCCGCAAGCAGCTGCTTGGCGATCTCATAGGCTTTGTCTTCGGAGTCGTCCGCGTAATAAATGCCGAGCAGACTATCCTTGTAAGGCTGAAGCGCTTGATTCAACCCTATTAATCTCTCGGCTGAAATCTTGGATTGTTCATAGTCGCTAACGATTGCTACGGTCGGACGCCCATTCGTTTCCTCTATCGATGTCAGGCCGGCGAGATTTCCCGCCTCCACGTGATCGTTCGATACGACGACGGGCGACGGCTCCATATCGACAGGCGTATCGATGACGACAAGCGGAATGCCGGCGGAACGGACTTTGGCTAGCACGGCCGGCATCCGCTCATCCATGATGGGCGCGATGACGATCGCTTCCGGCTTTCGCTCGATCGCCTCTTCCAAGATGAGAATCTGGTCATCGGCGTCGCCTTCCAGCAGAGGACCTTGCACGTTAAGCTCAAGTCCCATTTCTTTGGCTGCCGCTTCCGCCCCTTTGCTTACCGCCTGCCAGAAATCGAGCCGTACGTTCAGCGACTTGAGAATGACGGTCACGTCATTCCCATGACTGCCCGCGCCGGAGAATATCTTGAAATAGAAAATGGAATATATCGCGATGACGAAAATAACAAGAATGAACCCTATCGTGAACCGTTGTTTGCGCATAAGCGTACTCCCTTTAATCGAGTTTGGGAATCGTAATCGTGACGCGCGTGCCTACTTCGATCTCGCTGCGGATTTGGATTCCGTATTCATGCCCGAAATAAAGCTTGATCCGCTCGTTGACGTTACTAATCCCGATGCCTTGGTTACGGGTATCCCCTTCACTTTTGAGAAGTATTCGCCCGAGCCGCTCCGGCGTCATGCCGAGTCCGTTATCCTCGACTTCGAATACAATTTGATCACCCGATTGCCTTCCTCGTATCGTCACTAACCCGTCTTCGATTCCATACCTATTCCGAATCCCGTGATAGATCGCGTTCTCGATGAACGGTTGCAGCAATATTTTCAGCGTCTTATAAGAAAGAATAGATTCGTCAATATCGATCGCATAATCCAATTCATCGTGATAGCGCATCTTCTGGATGAGCAAGTAGTTGGTAATATGTTCGATCTCCACCCGAATCGGCACCAATTCCCGATCCTTCGTGATGCTCGCGCGGAACAGCTTGGCCAATGCGGAGGTCATAAGCACGACCTCTTCGTGCTGCTTCTGCTCTGCCATCCACACGATAGAGTCCAGCGTATTATAGAGAAAATGAGGATTGATTTGCGATTGAAGCAGGAGCAGCTCGCTTTTGCGCTTGTTTTCCTGATTATGGATCATTTCCTCCATCAGGAATTTGGTCCTGCTCACCATGAGGTTAAAGGAACGGCCGAGCTGTCCGATTTCATTCATCTGCCCGATCTCCGTCTGAATATCGAAATTGCCTTTCTCGACTTGCTTCATATCGGATTGCAAATCTTTAATCGGTTTCGATAACCGGTGGGACAACCATATCGAAATAAGCAAGGAAATCGTTAATCCGCACAACGAATAAAGCAGGATGGAATTTCTCAATTCTCCCGTGCTCGCGATGAGATCGTCCGTATAGGCCACTCCGGCTATTTTCCAACCGAAATTAGTGTCCTGCACGGAATAGATCCGTTTGCCATCCCCATCCTTGGCGGTGAAAGAGCTGCCGCTCGAAGCTTGAATAACGTCCGAAATCCGTTCCGAACGAAGCTTGCTGTCTATGAGTTGCTGTTGCGGATGATAGACGATGTTCCCGTTATTATCCACGATAAAAAGGTAACCCTTCTTGCCCAGATTAATGTTGCTGCAAATGTCGTTAATGATGCTTAAGTTAAGGTCGACCAGGAAAATACCCTCGGCCGTAATCCCGTCCGTGCTCTTCAGCTCCCGGCTCAAGGAAACGACCCACTTGTATTCGTTCTGGATAATATTCTGCACGTGCGGGGCGGAGATAACGGATTTGCCGGCAGCGCTCTTGGCCAACTGATACCAAGCTTGCTCCTGCAGCTTTGCATTCGGATTTAAGCTCGTTATCCTCCTATCGGAGACGAACCGACCGTTGTATCCGAATACCATAATCGATGCAATGTCTTTGCGGGTATACAAGATTGCTTGGAATAAGTCGGAGATCCGTTTCTCGTATGTCCGACGATTCTCGGCGCTAATGAAGCTGTTGTCGGAGATGTAATATTTCACGTCTTTATTCGTAAGGGCGAGCAAAGAGATATTCTCCATGTTGTCGACATAGGATTGGATGTTCATGTTGACTTGCTTAATGACTTCCTCGATGTATCCTTTCGAGTTCCTCTCGACGGCATCGACGGATACTTGATAGCTTACGATGCTCGTTAACACGATCGCAGCCAATATCAGGAGGGAGAAAGCCATGGATATATTCGATTGAATGCTCTTCAGCGGGAACAAAGGAATGCGGAACGAACGTTCTTTGGGCATCTTAAGCTCCGCTCTCCTTTATCTGCTTTTCCCGATAATCTTTCGGAGTCGTTCCCGTATGCTTCTTAAACAGGATGCTGAAATAATTCGGGTCCTTGTATCCGACTTGCTCGGCGATTTCATAAAACTTCAAAGTCGTATTATGAAGAAGCTCCTTCGCCTTCGCGACTCGAACGGCGGTCAAATATTCGATAAACGTTTCTCCGGTATGCTGTTTGAATACGAGGCTGAAATAGCTCGTACTCATCAGAACGTGACGGCACAAGTCCTGCAACGACATCTTGTCGTTCGCGTAATTCGTTTGGATATACTCCACCGCCCGATGAATCTGCATGTTCGTCAGGTGGCTGCGGTTGTCGGCTATCGTAGACATGACCGAACGCACGATTTCCTTTAACCAAATCTCGATTTCGTCCAGCGTCTTGAAGCCGTACACGTCCATCAGCTTCATCTGCCGATCGTAGGATACTTCCTCGTCGTGAACGACGAGCTCCTGAATCGAATTCATTAAGGACAGAACGACCTTCTGCATTTGAAGGAAGCAGGCTTCTATCGGAGCCAGCGAAGATTTCAATTCGGCCACGCCGTTCTCGATAAGCTGGAAAGCTTCCCGGATGGAGCCGGTTTTGACGGCCGATGCCAGTTTGCGGTCCCAGTCGAGATTAGGGGGCAACGGCATCGATGGCTTTCCTTCCAAGTCCATAATGCTGAGGACGCGGTTTTTGCCGAGCAAGAAGCGGTAGTCCAAGACGGAGAGAGCGCTTTTATAGGAATCAGGCAGCTGTTCGATATGGGTGCAAGCTCTGCCGATTCCGATCGTAACCGTAAACTTCAAATATTTCTCGATATGATAGCGGACTTGCTCGGCAAGGGAAAACGCATGCTCGACTAACAAGCTTTCGTTCTCTTTGCCGGAGACGATCGCGACCATTCTTTCCTCGCGCGTTCGAAACAGGAGGGCGTTATCCTGTTCCAACGTTTCTTTGAAAATATCATAGGCGGCAAATCGCAGAAACTCGGCATCATGCTCATAAGAAAGAAGCTCACGGTCGCCGAAATCGTCGATGTCGACAACCATTACCATGTGAAGGGGCGGCGCGGGAGGAAGCTCGAAATAGGCGAAACGTTCCGCGATTTCCGCCCTGCCAAGCCCAACGGCAACAAGACGTTCGAGGAACCGCTCTTTCAGAAGCGGCAGGCTAGCCTTCAATTGACTATTCAGCCTGCCGAGATCCTCGCGATGCTTCGTTTCCTCGTCCATCTCCGCTTTGACGCGATCGAGCAGCTTCCTGATTTCTTGGGCCGTGATCGGTTTCAAGATAAAATCCGATACTTTGAGCCGGATAGCTTGCTGCGCATATTCGAATTCGTCGAATCCCGTTAGGATGATCATCTTGATATAAGGAAATTGAGCGGAGATTAACCCGGCCAGCTCTAATCCGTCCATGAAAGGCATGCTTATATCGGAGATGACAAGCTCCGGCTTGTGCTGCTCGACCGCTTCCCAAGCTTCACGGCCGTTAGCGTAATCGCCTATCAATTCGAAGCCATGTTCGTTCCAGTTAATCGTATTTTTCAATCCGATTCGGACTACCGCTTCGTCATCGACGATAATGACCTTGTACATCGGTGTCTCTCCTATCCGGTGCCGTAAGTAAAAGCGCTATAAATATATTAATTATGCCTTATAACTCGTCGGCTGACAAAGACTAATTATGCTGATTGATGCCTCTTTTCGACAAACCGATAGGTTGCGGTACGAGCGGGGAATCAGCGGCAGTGGGGAGGGGGGCGGAGAGATAGCGGAACCTCGTTCCGTTATTGTGGGTGCGGGGGTTTGTTTCGGCGAGATAGCGGAACCTCGTTCCGTTATTGCGAGCTGCGGGGGGTTGTTTCGGCAAGATAACGGAACCTCGTTCCGTTATTGCGGGCGGGGGGTTGTTTCGGCAAGATAGCGGAACCTCTGCAGCTAGAATAAAAAGTGGACACCTCATAAGAGTATGCAGATAATATACAACAAAGAGAAGAAGAGGTGTCCGGTATGGGAGAGATCAGACAAAGGTACAGTGACGAGTTTAAGGAACAGACG
>NZ_SOMN01000032.1 GCF_004564235.1 Cohnella luojiensis | reverse complement strand
CGATGCTGGAGTACAAAGCGAAGTGGTATGGTCGTATTGTTGTAGCCGTTGGCAAAACATTTGCAAGCAGTCAATTATGTTCCTGCTGTGGCTACAAAAACAAAGACGTTAAGGACTTAAAGTTGCGCGAATGGGATTGCCCTGAATGTAAAACGCATCACGATAGAGATTTCAACGCAAGCCTAAACATACTTGCTGAAGGCAAAAGACTGCTTACCGTGTAAACGCTACACGAACTGTCGGGACGACAGGGTTAGCTTGGTCAATTTCTCTTCGGTAGAGGGGACTACCCAAGAATCTCGTGACTTCAGTCATGAGAGGTTCAAGCATCATAAGTCATGCATCGGAAAGGGTAGAGCGGATGGTTCGATATGCGCACGTTAAATGGTTCACCGATGTAACGCCCGTTAAGGAAACATTGGACAATGTCTTATCTCCCGTATTTATGGGGACCGCTTTAGCGGTCGCGTTATTGCTCGCGATTCTTACTCAAGTGCTTCCCGCCATTATGAAAATCAAAGCGCTCGACCAGTTGGATCGTCAGGTTGAGCGGTTACGTCCGCGCTCATTCCTCATCTTGCAATACGGTTCGGCGATTGCGTTGCTTTGGTCGCTTCTGGAAGGCAGTTTGTTCGCCCCCGAGTTCGCTCATCCTCATGGCGCGATAACGGTTGCGGTCGGCGTGACGATTGCTTTGCTTCTTATTCCGCATCACATCGCCGTTAAGCTGGCATCGCTCGTCTTACTCGGACTATACGTATATTACGTTGGCGAATACGGCCTTTTTCATATGTTGGATTACGGGTTTTACTTGGCGATTGCCGCCGCCCTCGCTCTCTACCGAACGGTGTACGAACGGTGGTCGTTTCCGCTGCTTTACTTAGGCACGGGCCTTTCATTGTGCTGGGTGGCGGTGGAGAAATGGATTTATCCGGCTATGAGCTTGGACATCATCGAGCATCATCAAGTGCCGACGTTCGGATTCGATCCGGCCGTATTCATCGTGCTGGCCGCGTTCATTGAATTCGTGGTCGGGTATTTACTCGTCGTCGGGATCCTAAACCGGCTGTTATCGATCGTTCTTACGCTTATTTTCATTATGACGACGATGCTATTCGGTTACGTGGAGATCGTTGGCCATTTTATGATCCATGTTATCTTGGTCTTATTCGTTATCGAAGGGGTGAGCTTCTATAAACCTCCCGTTGACATGCATAAGACCAAGCTGGATCGGATTATATTCGTGGCTCTGAATTTCTTGCTGGTATTGGCGACTTTCCTGTTGCTATACTACCGTTTCGCTTAAATATTTTGCTATATATCGTGCATCTAGTTAGATCGGACGATGTATAATAGGTAAAAAAAGGAGGAATTTCTAATGCAGCAATTTACGATTGCGGTCAAGGAAATCCGAACGTTTCTGACCTCGTTCAACATCGTAAGGGTTGTATTGCCGTATCACCTACATATTTTATTCGGCGGGCTGGGGATTTTATTTCTGTGGGAGTTGCTTATTAGAACCGACATTAGTTATAACACCCTAGATACGCTGTTTAATGATATACCTTTGTACCTAATCGGGTATTATGGTTTCTTCGTCGGAATTTGGTTAACGCTCATCTCCAAGAACGTTAAGTATTTGACTTACGGGCTGTGGGGATACGCGTTCCTGGCTTTATTCCCATTCGAGTACTTGGGACTGTTCGATATCGTTCGTGCCGCGATCTACGGCCTTGGAGGTTATGTCCTGTACCGTTATACGGCATCTTCCCACAGCAAATCGGATTCGCAAAGCCTGAACGTATAAACGACTAGCTATTTCTTTACATAAATTAGAAGCCGATTTCCAAGCCCAAACGCTCGGAGGTCGGTTTTTTTTGCGTTGCCAACGATATTTGCAAGTGATGGTGTTCCTAGGCGTCGCGTGGATGATCATCTTCAACGAGCGGGCGAAGGAGTTCCTCGAGAGCACGGACGACAAAGTATACGAGATCGGTAAGGGAGAACGCGCAAAGCCGCAGGTTGAATAGGAATCTCTAATGGAAGTCGACCGCCCGCGAATTAAAATTATTCTAAAGTTTACCTTATCTCTCACTAAGTTGTGTATAGTTAGAGGAAATATTATACAGCTTGGGGGATTTTCGGGAGATGTATTGCACCAATTGCGGAGAAAAATTAATAGAAACTGCTTTCTCTTGCCCAAGCTGCGGCACGGAAGTTAGACAAGCGCCGTTAGCGCAAGAATCGATTACGGAAACAAGCGAGTTTCCGGCATCACAAGAGCCTTCATTCCCATCGCAGCCGAAAGGTTATTTAAAAGGTTTGTCCAATCAGTCTAAAAAGCTGATTTTGGTAGGATTGGCAGCTGTCGCCGTGATCTACCTAGCATTTAAGTTCATAGGAGGCGGAGGCAACCAAGCTACGCCCGAGAAGACGGTCAAAGGCTTCATGAGCGCCGTGAAGCAAGAGGATGCCTAGGAGATGGTATCCTACCTCTCGATCTCCTCAATGGACTTCCCGGAAGGGGAAGACATGGATTCCTTTATCGAGATGTTAGAAGGCGAATTCGAAGGTGGCGGCATGGATCTTCGGAATTACGAGATCAGGGATGTAGACGTTGAAGAGGATAACGCGACGGTTGATTATGAAGTCGTCTATATGGAAGACGGAGAGAAGCTAACGGAAGAGGATTCCTTTGACTTGGTTAAGGTCGAAGATAAGTGGTACATCGACGGAGGCTTAGGATTCTGATTGGAGGATAGGAGAAGATGAATGAAGCTCCGGCGTCACGAACAGCGGAACAATCCGACCAAGCGGAAGTCGATCCGTTTGCGGGATTTCCTCCGGCAAGAACCTTGAGCTTATCTCGGCGAGCGAAGATACTTATTTTGCTCGCATTAGCCGCGGGGGGCATCCTGTACCTCTACATGAAGTTCATTGCGGGGGATGATGGGAACCAAGCGACTCCCAAGAAGACGGTGGAGGGCTTCTTCCAAGCAGCGGTAGATAAAGATGCTAAAGAAATGGTCTCTTATCTATTATTCACTCCGGGGGAAACTATGGACGGACGAGATAAAGAGACTATGGTTCAGAACTGGGAAAAGATGTTCGAGCAGCAACCAGCAGGTACTGGAATTCATGATTTCGAAGTCGTGATAGTACATGAAGCCGAGGATACGGCAACCGTGGTTTCTAAAGTTGAAGTAGGGGCTGAGGAGATGCAGACAGGAGAAGTATCCTACAAGTTAAAAAAGGTCGAAGGAAAATGGTTTATCGACTTTTTTGGATGATTAGCGAAAGCCCCGATTCCGCTTGAGGAATTCGGGGCTTTCGCATTCATTTCAACGCGACGCGAGCGCATCCGACATCTCTTTTTCCTCATCGGAAGGTTAGATCATGGCTCGCATGCGAAGCTTAAATCCAATTGAAGCGTATCTCCCGGCGCTACCATCAGCAGCCCTTCCTTATCGTTCAAGGCTTCATTAAGAGCGGTCCAAGGCTCCACGCAGACGAACGGCTTGCCTTCCACGGACCAAAGCACGACATAGCGGAACTGCTCGCTGTAACTTAGCCTAACGGAACGTCCTTGCGCTAGCGGGAAAGTGATTTCCGGATTTTTTGCATCGAGAAGAGCCGCGGATTCCACCATGCCCTCTAGATTTAAGGAGCCGTCGAAGGGCTTCTCTTGCTTGTCGTTATAATCGAGCATTCGGGTAGCATCGGTAACGTATGTAAGATTTTTACCTTCCGTGGCGAAATAAGGATGGAATCCCGCTACGATCGGCATTTCCTGCCGGGAGCGGTTCGTATACTGCTGCTCGATGGAAAGAACTCCGCCTTGGAGCCGGTAAGTGAACCTAAGCTCGAAATCGAACGGGAATACGTTCAGCGTCTCCGTATTGCTCTGAAGCGCCAAAGTGATCGCAGCGGATCCGTCCGTATTCGTCGAGATGACTTCCCAAGGGAGGATGCGCGCTACCCCATGATTTTTCATCCAATAAGTTTGGCCGTTCCATTCATATTCCCCGTTAACCAGCTGCCCCGCGATCGGGAATAACACCGGGATCCCGCCGCGAATGTTCGCTTGCGGATTAAGGAAAGTATCTCGATCCAGGTACAACAGCTCCTGTCCATAAAGACTGCAACTGGTTACGATCCCTCCGCGCTCCGGGCAGATGATCACCTTGGAATCCGTGGATTCTTCCGTTAAGGTATAGACAGGGAAAACGTCGATCGAGGAATCAATACGATAGTTCATGCTAGCAGTCAATGGTCGTACCTCCTGTACAAGTTCATTCGTCCCCTTCATTATACCAATTTTTGTTGAAGCGCCAAACGCGAACCTATATAGTGAAAGTATAGAACGCTCAAGGAGTGGGAGCCATGGAGCCATCCGCCAAAAAGAGCAGGGCACTCATTCGGTACGACGGTGAAAAAACATGCGAAGTCGTGGATGAAGTTGCGACGGAATGGCCGGTCACGATCGTGTTGAACGGGCAAGAGTTCGCAACGCTGGTGTGCTCGCCGGATTATGTCGAGGATTTATCGGTGGGCTATCTCGCATCGGAAGGCGTTCTTTCGGATTATGCCCGGCTAACGGAGCTAAGCTACGATGACCGGACGGGGACGGTGTACGTCGATATCGGAGGCGTTGACGCATGGATGAAAGAAAGCGGTTCCAAGAGATATCTGACTTCTTGCTGCGGCAAGAGCCGGCAAAGCTTCGTCTTCTATAGCGACGCGAGGACGACCCGGGCTCTTGACAGCAGGAAAGTACGATTGACCTACGCTGCTTGTATAGAAATGATGGAAGCTATGCAGGCGCAATCAGGGCTTTTCCGCGATACGGGCGGCGTGAATAATGCGGCCCTGTTTGAACAGAATGGCACGTTGTTGTTATCAAGAATGGATATCGGCAGGCATAATGCGCTAGATAAGCTGTATGGACATTGCCTGAGCAATGGCGTACCGATGGACGGGAAAGTACTTGCTTTTAGCGGAAGGGTATCGTCCGAAGTGCTGCTGAAGGCCGCCAAAATGCGCTGCGAAATATTGCTATCCAAGTCCGCCGCCACGGACTTGGCCATTGAACTTGCGGAGGAATTGGGAATCACGATCGTCGGCTTTATCCGCAACGGATCGCTTAACGTGTATTCTTATCCGGAACGTCTATATAAGGCAGGCGAATGATATGGGAACGACCAAGCATCCAGGTCCGCAGAAGCTGCCCGCGAGACCGGATCCGAAGCTATGGGTGAGCGCAGTCCCATTCGGATTAGGTAAGCTGAAGCCTAAGCATATTCGCGATACGATGAAGACACTATGGCAAAACCGCGACAATCTTCCGTATGCGGCGAGAATACTCACTCAGGGAGCCTGCGACGGGTGTGCCCTTGGCGTATCCGGCCTCTATGATCAAACTCTGGCAGGCCCCCATATCTGCACGACCAGATTAAACGTGTTGAGGTTGAACACGATGCCCGCCATCAAGCCGAATCGCCTGCATGCGGATATCGAGGAGCTGCGCAAGTTGTCCAGCGCGGAGCTTCGGGAGCTAGGCCGCATACCGTACCCGTTGATTCGGCGTCCCGGAGATAGAAGCTTCAGCAGACTGTCGTGGGGCGAAGCGCTCGATAAGATCGCCGCCAAGTTCCGCGAGCTGCCGCCGGAGCAGACGGCGTTCTATTTGACCGCTCGCGGCATCACGAACGAGTCTTATTATGCGGCAGCCAAGGTTGCCCGGTTTCTTGGCACGAACCATATCGACAATGCTTCGAGGATTTGCCACTCTCCTTCCAAGACGGCACTGAAGCGGTCGCTCGGCATCGGCGCGTCCAGCTGCAGTTATCGGGATTGGATCGGCACGGACGTGCTCGTGTTCTGGGGCAGCGTCGCCGCGAATAATCAGCCCGTCTCCACCAAATACATGTACGCCGCAAAGCGCAAGGGGACGAAGATTATCGTCATTAATCCTTACCGGGAGCCGGCGATGGACGGATATTGGATTCCTTCGATCGCAGAGTCGGCGTTATTCGGCACGAAGCTCGCGGATGATTTCTATCCCGTTAACATCGGCGGGGACATCGCGCTTATGCACGGGGTCATGAAGACTTGGTTCGAGATGGAGCAAGAACGGCCGGGATCCGCGATTGATCATGATTTCGTTTGGGAGCATGCGAACGGATTCGAGCAATTGCGGGATAAGGTGAACGCTCAGCACTGGGGAGAGTTAGAAAGCTCGTCCGGTCTGTCCCGGGTTCGGATCAAGGAGCTAGCGGAACTGCTAGCGGGCGCAAAGTCGGCCGTATTCGTCTGGTCGATGGGACTAACGCAGCATCGGCACGCTACGGATAACATTTCGCAGGTTGTGAACTTGGCTTTGCTACGCGGATTTATCGGTAGAGAGCATTGCGGCGTCATGCCGATACGCGGCCACTCGGGAGTCCAAAGCGCGGGAGAAATGGGAGCCGAGCCTTCTTCCTTGCCGGGTGGAGATTTCAATGAAGACAATCTCGAGCGTTTGGAGCAATTATGGGGATTCCCCGTTCCGAGATGGCAGGGGGATATCGTAGGCGTCTCCTTGGAAAATACTCGCTTACCGATCACGCATCCCCGCAAGCTGAAGCTCTATTACCTATCGGGCGGTAATTTCTTGGAAACGATGCCGGATCCGCAATTCGTTCGAGAGTCCTTGGAGGCGCTGGAGGTTCGCGTCCATCAGGATATCATCCTGAATACGTCGACCTTGCTCGATGCCAAGGAAGCGGTTATTATTCTGCCTGCGATGACGCGCTATGAACAGCCCGGCGGCGGCACTTCGACTTCCACGGAGCGAATGGTTTACTTCAGTCCGGAAATCGAGGGACCCAGAATCCCTGAAGCGAGAGCAGAGTGGCAAATCTATTCGGACTTGGCGGCAAGGGTGAAGCCGCAACTGAAAGATCTCGTCGCCTTCGCCGATTCGCAAGCGATCCGCGATGAGATTGCCAGGGTAGCGCCGGAATACGATGGCATCCAGCACCTGAAACAGAAAGGCGAAGTTTTCCAGCGCGGCGGCGCATGGTTGTGCGAAGGCGGCGTATGCCCGACGCCTGACGGGAAAGGGAGGCTCATTCCGGTTGACGTTCCTAAGCGCGGGGCGTCCCTGGCAGGAGAATTCTATGTGACTACCCGCCGCGGGAAGCAGTTCAATTCCATGATCTACGGAGAAAAGGATTCCTTTAACGGAGCGATCCGCGCCGCGGTGCTCCTTAACCCGGAGGATGCCCATACTTATTCGATATCGGAAGGCGAAGCCATCGTTCTTCATAATAGTCATGGGACCTTGCATGGCAAAGCTCATTTCGCGGATATCGCTCTTGGCAATCTGGCCGTAAATTTTCCTGAAGGCAACGTTCTGTTCCCGATGGGCGTATATGAATCGACTGCGGGCATCCCGGAGTTTAACATTGCGGTTGCGTTGGAGAAGGCGGAGTATTTCCTTCAGCGCAAGGATAAGAGTTATAACAAGAAAGGTTCCCTGGAATAGGAGATGTAAAATAATAACGTCCCTATTAGGCCTTTACGGCGAATAGGGACGTTATTCGTCATTTCCTGGGAAATGCTGTCGGAATCAATTTTTATATCAGTTTGTGCCGACTTGTTTCGCTTCTTTTCCGGCTGCCGCCCATTCTTTGACGGGGTCGGCTTTAGATGAGGTGATGAGGTTCGTAATCGCATTTTTGAAAATATCGTGAGCGATTACCGAAGAGTCCCGATACAATAAATCGGGCTTAGCGGTTTGAACCGCTTTGGCATACCAACGATTCACTTGCTGGTTGCCGAAATAAGCATCTTTCTCGGCTAACCACTCTTTTTCTTCCAGAGCTTCCAGGTTGGCGGGGAAGAGGCCATGCTCGTTGAAAACCCAATTTTGCGGGCCTGTTTCGGTCATCCATTCAATAAGATCCATAACGGATTCCGAGTTTTGGTTATTGCTCGGAATCGCAGCCGACAGCACCCCTGAATCATATGAGCCTTCCGGTACGGAAGCGACAGCCCATTTACCGGCCATTTTAGGCATCCATTCTTTAATATCCTGCGCGGTAGAGGGGCCTCCGAGTATTACTCCGAATGTTCCGGCCTTCAGAGCTTTCTCCCAAGGAAGACTATAATCGTCGTATTTTCCGATCCAGCCTTCTTTCATCCCTTTAACGACATAGTCGTATGCTTTTTTGATTTGCGGATTTTTAACGCCGACATAATTGCCTTGATCATCATGGTAGGCGGGTGATTTAAGCTGAACCATTGATTCATAAATACTTATAGGTTGGGCGATTAAAGCTTTCTTGGTTTTGGTTTTGAATGTTTTCCCATAGGAAGCGAATGCGCTCCAAGTTTTTAATTTCCCGTCAATGGTCTCAGGTTTCGTCGGCAGTCCGGCTTTTTTGAACAGGTCCGTCCGGTAGAACATAACTTGGGGTGAAGAATTCAAAGGAACGAATGAGACGGTATCGATGGCAGTCGGGTTGACGGTGTTCCATAACCCTTTTGCTAAGCGGCTCTTTATTCCGGATACGGCAGCGGCGTCGATATCGTTCAAATCCTTGAAAATACCATCATAGGAATTGAAACTCGGTAAAATCCAGTTCGGAATCAAGAATAAATCGGGAGTGTCTCCGGAAGCCAGAGCGATCTTCATCCGATCTTCATACTCTGCGATAGAGTAGGAGTAAATATTTATTTCGACATTCGGATTGACTTCATCCACATAAGCCTGGAATAGGGGAGTATAGTCCCACAGGTCTAATTGGTAGACCGAAAGTTCGGTAATTTCTGCGGACTCCGTTGACGGATCGGTGCCTTCCCCATCCTCCGCCATGACGGGAATAAAACCGATGCAAATAATCAAAATCAAACTAAGCATTAGCACACGGAAACGTTGAATGGAGTTCATCGGCTCTACCTCTTATTATTAGGATATTATTCCCTAATAGATTACTAGAGCAACCCGAAATGCGCAACTAGATTGCTATTCGTCTCGTATATAGGAAGTGCAGTAAAAAGACAAAGGAGCGTGGACGCCATCCCGCCATTGCCACCGAGAACGACGACAGCGGCGTCGGCTTCGAGAAGCGGCAGCCCTTCCGCGATCCCATCGCGTAAAAATAAAGCAGTTCGCCCCAAGAGATCCGGATCATGGCGATTTATTAAGGGACTATTCTTGACCGGCTTTATTCTCTCGGCATTAATGGCCGGATGGTTCTTCCTTACCCCTTCGGGTAATGAATACCGATATATGTTAGCCGACTCTCTCATTACAACCCAGCATCGGGAATGGGCCAAATATATTATCGGAGAGAAAGCGCTGCGGGAACGCGTTGCCCTCTACGTGAAACAGTTCGAGGATATGGGCGAGGAGCGCGATACCCACACCATTCCGACCAAGCAAGAACAAGGGCAAGGGGAGGCGGGAGCGGTTGAGCCGGAGAAGCTTACCTCCATTAAGGAAGTCGATGGGGAAGGCTATCACGGATACCTTCTGACCGTAACGGATCCGAAGAAGATTAGGCTCGTCGTCCCTAACAAAAGGGGGCGAGGGGAGAAGGTATCCAGCATGGTGAAACGTACCGGGGCGATCGCCGGAGTGAACGCAGGCGGATTTTCCGATCCGAATTGGCGCGGCAACGGATTTAAGCCTATCGGTCTCGTCATTAGCCAAGGGAAGATCCTTTATAACGGTTTAGGCAGCAAGAACAGCGTGCAGATCGTCGGCCTTGATAAGGAAGGCAAGATGCTTGCGGGCAAATACTCTATTAACGAGCTGATGGATCTGGGCATCTCCGAAGCGGTAAGCTTCTCGCCGAGAATCATCGTGAATGGCAAAGGTTTAATCCCAAGCCGCTCGCAAGGTTGGGGTATCGCGCCGCGAACGGTAATGGGTCAACGGGAGGATGGAGCGATTCTGTTCCTGATGATCGACGGGCGGCAGCCTGGCTACAGCATCGGCGCAACCCTCTACGATGCCCAGGAAATCTTGCTTGAGCATGGCGCGGTCATTGGAGCTAATTTGGATGGGGGCTCCTCGACGGTTCTCGTCACGGAGAACGGGGAAATCGTGAATAAGCCTTCCTCTTCCTCCGGGGAAAGGTATTTGCCTTCAGGCTTCCTCGTCTTCGAGGATCCAGATGCGGTCGAAGTGCCGAACATTTGGGCGGGACTAAAGCCATCGGAGATCGACGCGGGAAAATGGTGACGAGCTAGCTACAAGCGAAAAATTTAACTGGAAGAGACCCCCTTCGCGGAGGTCTCTTCTTTCCGTATGCTAGGCAATTGACTCCGTCTATTTTTTCGTTTACGATTGTAGCGTGAACGCGTGTTTACAGAAAGTGGATGAGCACATGAAAAAGAACGAAATGAACTCCACGGAAATTGCCAAGCTAGCGGGCGTCTCGCGAAGCACGGTCAGTCGAGTCGTTAATAACTATTCCAATGTCCCTCCGGAAACCCGCGACAAAGTGTTGCGGGTCATCGAGCAGTATCATTATGTTCCGAATGCCTCCGCGCAAGTATTGGCGGGTAAAAAAACGAGGACGATCGGGTTGTTCATGATCGAGGCGGGTCACGTCTCCAGCGATATGCTCTCGAACATGCTTATCGCAAGCGTCATTGAGAGCGCTTCCTCTCGCGGATATTATGTATTGACCCGCATTATTCGCGATGCCCAGGATGCGGAAAGCATTCGGGGAGTTAAAGATATTTTCTATCAACGCCGCATCGATGGGGGTATATTCATCGGCGCGGCTAACTATGAGCCTTTCATCGAGCAACTCATTGCGGAAGGCTATTCCGTGGCCGTCGTTGACCAGGAATTGCCAGGGCATAACGAGCCGAACAGAATCGTGGCTAATTTCGATAATGATTGGGGGATGTTACAAGCGGTAGCGCATCTGGCGAATCTGAAGCATCGCGAAATCGGACACATTAGCGGAGATATGAGAAGATGCTCCGGCCCGGCTAAGCTGGAGGGGTATTACTTGGCGATGAAGAAGCATGGACTTCCTATACAAGAGCAATGGATTTTGCCGGGGGCATTCAGCGAGGATGCCGGTTATGAGGCAATCGGGAAGTTTATGCAAAAGGGAGAGAAGCTTCCAACGGCTATAATCATGGCGAACGACAGCGTGGCTTTCGGTGCGATCAGAGCTTTGCAGGAGCATGGCATTCAGGTTCCTAACGACATCTCGGTGATCGGATTCGACGATCATGCCTTGAGTTCCCGTTTCCAGCCGGCATTGACGACGCTTAGGATCGACTTCGGAGCGATGATGGAACGGCTGACAACCTCATTAATAGAACATATCGAAGAGCGAACGACGGACTTCACCAAGTTTACGGTGGATATGCAATTGATTGTGCGCGAATCTTGCGTCGAAATTTAATTTATGGGGGGAATCATTATGAACAACAATGTGCTAGGTAATCATGTCATCACGCAAATCGGTCTTCTTGTTAATGATATCGAGAAAACATCGAAAGCTTATGCCGATTTTTTCGGAATCGAGAAACCGAATTGGTTCTGGACGGATACGGCCGATGTCGCTCAGACGGAGGTGAAGGGGAAACGGTCCGAAGCTCGGGCGAAGCTTGCTTTCTTCGACATGGGCTCGTTGCAGCTTGAATTGATCGAGCCTGATCATAATCCCAGCACATGGCGCGAGTCGCTGGACCAGAACGGCGAAGGGTTTCATCACATCGCCTTCGTGGTTAAAGGGCTAAAGGAGAAGGTTTCGATCATGGAAGCCGGGGGTATGCCGCTTCTCCAGAAAGGCGAATATACCGGCGGGCGTTATGCTTACATGGATACGTTCCGTGATTTGAAGGTATTGGTCGAGCTTCTCGAGAACGATTGACGGAAAGGCGAGGGGGATCCTATGAATATCTTGATTACCGGCGCGGGAAGAGGTTTGGGGTTACAATTGACTATGTTGGCGGCGAAACGGGGTAATCAAGTCGTGGTATGCGTCCGAGAAGTATCCGATACTTCTGAGGGGTTGTGGGCGTTAGCCGCCCGACATCCTGACCAAGTACGGATCGAAAGTATGAACGTGACTCTAGAGAATGAGGTTGCCGAGCTTGCCGACAAGCTGAGTAAGGAATCGGCGAAGCTTGACGGAGTCATTAACAATGCCGGCGTACTGCTCGGGCGCGAGCATAAGATCGGGACGCTCCCGATGAATCTGCTGAAGTCGACTTTCGATGTTAACCTATACGGACCCATGAACGTTATGAAGCATATGTCGTCTTTGATGTCGGATCATTCCGGCGCGAATGTCATCAACATTTCCTCGGAGGCGGGGAGCATGGCTTCCGGTTACGGAGGCGATTATCCGTACGCGATTTCCAAAACAGCCTTGAATATGTTTTCCAAGCAATTGAACGACGAGCTTCGCCCGCGCGGGATTCGGGTATTGTCCGTTCATCCGGGATGGATACGGACGGATATGGGCGGCGATCAAGCGCCTATGGAAGCGTCGGAAAGCGCGAGCGGGATATTGGATCTCATGGAGCGCAAAACGGTCGTCGATGAGGAATTGTTCTTCGTGGATTACTCTGGGCGCGCAATGCCCGTCTAACGAGTGGGAGCCTGACTGATAACCAAGAGACGAGATGGGTAAAACAGCGATGAAAATCATTGTTAATTCCCCTATACTCCCTCACTAATAGATCAAAGTACGATGAAAGACATTGCTGTTGTGTGGAATTATTGACCATTCTGCGGAAAGTTGCACCAACAGCGATGAAAATCATTGTTAATTCCCCTACACTCCACTCGCTAACGTCCGAAGTAAGATGAAAATCATCGCTAATCCATTAAAATAAGTACTGTCCCAAGGGTTTCTCATACTTGTGGGACAGTACTTGTTTTTACGTTCTGATATGATGGAGGAATCCCTCTTTACCTTAATCCCGCCACTTCGCTACCGTTTACAATTCTAAGTGTAAAATAGTCAGTTAGTTTCAAGGAACAGGCATCATTTTCAAAACTAATTGCAAAACATGCAGTTAGTTGACTAACAATTAACCCAAAACCGGTCTTTAGCCGGAAATTAGTGGAGCAAACTTGATACTCATCTTAATTAATACATCAGGACGCCCAATGGTCCACTCTCGTCGATAATATCCTGAATCTCGAACACGGAAATCGGGAAATAAGGGAATCCCCATGCGTACGGGACAATTTCATACAGGGGAAAATAGATCACTAACGATTTGTCCGCGACATAGAAATCCTGATCGGGAGTGATACCCGGGTAGTCGACCAGAAGCGGGAGCTGCCGGGCTTTGATCTGCGCTTCGATGATCGCGTCCAGACGGGCAATATAGTTGCTGCCGCTCTTGAACAATTGACCCAACGTGTAGCTTCGTCCGGTATCCGCATCGAAAGTAAGCGACTTCTGCAAAGTATTGCCGTGTGCGCCTCCCGCGAAGGCATAATTCAGCAGCGATAAGCTGAGAACGCCGCGTTCGTTCGTCTTGATCTCGAAAGTACCGTCCATCTCCTGTATGTCTTTGCTGGGGTAGCCCTGCTCCTTCATAAGCTCTTGAGTTGCTGCCGCGATTGCCTTGTTCATGGCCTCTTGGGCTGCGGAGGTGGTTCCTCCGGTAATGTAAGGAACGTTTATTTTGACGTTCTTGGCGGTCATAGTCCGCACTCGGATCGGCAGCATCATGGTTTGGCCGTTCATTCTCATTCCCCTTTGCCTTTATGGGCTGTTGTCATCCCATTTTATGCAGAGGGGGCGATAGTGGAAACCAGGTATTCCGGAAAAGGGTAAACTCTCCGTGATCACCCTTTTCCTCCATGCCTTTAACATTTTCACTAGTGAAGCTCAGTCCGGGGCCCCCTTCGGTCAGGGCTTTTTGTGTTACAATTGTAATTATTCCTATCTAACTTGCCGAGGCATATGCGATCCTATAAAGGGGTGCTTAATGGGCATTATTAAGGCTTTCCTCGTTAATATCGGTATTTTGATCACGTTCGCTTATCTGATTAATACAGCTTATAATCTCATATTCCCCAATTTGTCCAAATCCGCGAAATACGGGTTATCCGTTATCATATTCATTCTGGCAGGCTGGCTTACCATGTTCTTCAGCTTCAACGTAGGAGATACTTCCAAGTTTGACTTGAGGGTCGTCCCGCTAATTTTCGGACTAATGGTGTATTCGCATCCTCTTACGCTGTTTCTGATCGGTTTAAGCATAGGTTTGTTAAGACTGACCTTCGGGTTAGAGCCGGCAGCTTGGATCGGTCTTCTGAATCTGACCTTGCTCGGTGCGCTCGCAGCCTTGATATGCGTATGGTTCAAAAAAAGGATGGAGTTCAATTACTTAACCAAAGCGGTTATCGCCGTTCTCGGCATTAATTTTTTCAATATGGTTAACATCGCGGTATTCGGCATTATTCCAATGCATCAATATTTAAGCGAGATCGCGCCCGTTACTTTCCCGACCGGCGTTATACTGAGCTTTTTCTTCCTCTTCATGATCCGGGACTTCCAACAGAACCAAGCGCGAATGGAGGAATTAAGTCTTGCCAATCGATTGTTGCGATTAAGAACGCAAGATTTGAACCAGACCAAGGAGGAGCTGGAGAAGAAGGCCGAGCAGCTCGAGGCTGCTTCCAGCTACAAATCCGAATTCCTCGCCAACATGTCCCATGAGCTCAAAACGCCGCTAAACAGCATCATGCTATTATCCGAGATGCAGATGGAGCAGGATACCGAAGACGAGGATCGGGTTCGCTATGCTAAAATGATTCACCAATCCGGGGGAGAATTGCTTGGATTGGTCAACGATATTTTGGATTTGTCAAAGGTGGAGGCCGGAAAGCTTGACGTCTCCCTGCAACCGATCGACTTGAACGATGTTCTTCGGTTGATGGAGGAGCAATTCCAACCGCTTGCGGATAGCCGTAACCTTGAATTCAAGACGACGCTGTCAGAGGTTTCGACCGGATGGATCAAGACGGATCCGATGCGGTTGAACCAAATTCTGCGCAACCTATTAGGAAATGCCTTCAAGTTTACCGAGAAGGGGAGAGTGGAGTTTGAAATCTCGACCGAGATCGCGCCCGGAGGGATGGAGGAGGTCATCTTCCAAGTCCGCGACACGGGAGTCGGGATCGAATTGGACAAGCAGGAGGCTATTTTCGAGGTATTCAAGCAAGAGGATGGTTCAATTAGCCGCAAATACGGCGGGTCGGGTCTTGGACTAGCCATAAGCCGGAAATTGGCAGAACTTCTCGGGGGGCGACTGGAACTGAAAAGCGAGAAAGGGGAGGGCAGCTGCTTTAAGCTTCGGCTACCCGTCCATGTCCCTGGGAAATAAAATAACTCAGGACTGGCTTTTCATATGATCCAGTGGTCGGCTTTTGTTAGAGGAAGCGTCAAAGTCAACACGAAGCCGGCCGTTTCCATTCTTGCGGTGATTTTGCCGCCGATCTTGGCTGCATGCTCGGAAATTGCGCGCAACCCGAATCCGATATCTTCTTGTGAATATCCGTTTATGGCGATAGGAGTTAGCTGTAAGCGAAATGAATTACGCGTTGTTTCACCACGAGAGAATGGATGGCAGCGGCTATCCGTTCGGCTTGGAAGGCTGCAAAATCCACCCGTACCAACAATGGATAAGCATCTTCGACATGTTCGACACGTTGGTCGCGGTAACGGTTCCCCGATGCTGCCGCTCGAGGTGCTGGAGGTTTCTCTATTGCGGAGTCGGCGTTATACGACATGGACAAAGTATGCCGTCTTCGCAAAAACATGGCGTTATTTCCCCGGGGGACGACGGTGCGTCTTAGCACGGGTGAGCTGGGGGTCGTATCCGCGCTGCACGAAGACACGAAGCAACGCCCCATCGTTCGCGTTATTCGCACGTCCGAAGGTCAATTGCTTCCGCAGCCCTACGAGGTGGATCTGAAGCGTCAGCTCGATCTCATGATCTGCGGCGTGGGCAGCGACAAGTTGGGCAAGCTGCTGGTCGGCCAACCGGAGCAGACGGAAAGACGCTTGAACAAGGTGTTCCACTTGGTATAAAAAAACAGTAAGATTCGGCAAACGGAATCTTGACTTTTGCCGCTGAAATTACTATTCTAATAAAGGATTTGCTGATGTAGCTCAGCTGGTAGAGCAACGCATTCGTAATGCGTAGGCCGGGGGTTCGAATCCCTTCATCAGCACCATGAACAATCTTTAACGGCGCGCCTTCCGAGGTTTTCGGGGTGCGTTTTATTTATGAACAGGACAGCTGCGTGGGAAGCGCTACGCAGTCGAATCGAGGGAGTAACGAAATCGAGCTAACTCCGTCAGCCGCAGTCGAATCGAGCGGAGATAGTAACGAAATCTTACTAACTCCGTCAGCCGCAGTCGAATCGAGCGGAGATAGTAACGAAATCTTACTAACTCCGTCAGCCGCAGTCGAATCGAGCGGAGATAGTAACGAAATCTTACTAACTCGGCTTTCGTAGCACGTACCGGGCAGAATTAACGAAGAAAGTTTGCTAACTCGGCTGTAGTCGCACATACCGGGCAGAATTAACGAAGAAAGTTTGCTAACTCGGCTTTCGTAGCACATACCGGGCAGAATTATCGAAGAAAGTTTGCTAACTCAGCTGTCGTAGCACATACCGGGCAGAATTAGCGAAGAAAGTTTGCTAACTCAGCTGTCGTTGAACGTATCCGACCGAATTAGCGAAGTAAGTTAGCCAACCTCGTCCTCTGCAGGGGAATCGCGTCCGGGCTACGCGACTCCTGCCGCCATAATTTTCGTTGATTTTACAAATTTCTTCTTGCCAACCCTATGCGAACATGGTATTATCTTTTCTTGTAGGCCATAAATTACGCCGACTTAGCTCAACTGGTAGAGCAACTGACTTGTAATCAGTAGGTTGGGGGTTCAAGTCCTCTAGTCGGCACCATTTTCTTCACCTACAACTTTTAATCCTCGTGCGGCCATGCGGCTGTGCGGGGTTTTTTTGCATATTGGCGTGACAAAAAACCTGCCTACCCGAGAAGGGTTGAGCGGGTTAGGGTTTGGATAAATTCGTCAATTTCCATTACCCGCGGCTAGTTTCATGGAAACAATTGGGTTGGATTACGATTCCTGTTTCAGAGCTTCTTCCCACAAAATAGCCGCCAATGTGCGACGCTGGATTTGTTCCAGTCTCTTGCGCGCCAATTCAAACGTGACTCCGAATTGAAGAGCGATAACTCCGACAGCCTCATCAATCCGTTCCGGAAGCCTGACATGCCGAAGCATGAAGAACGGAATGGCTGCATACAAGACGAATCGATTTGCCTCCGCCTCTTGTCCTTCGCAGAACATAGGGGGCATAGTCGTTTGATTGCCGGCATGCCTAAGAACATGGCATAACTCGTGAAGAAAGTCCTCCCATTGCGCATCGCGTCCCTGCCGCTTATCGAGTAAGATTGTCCGTAACCCCATATACTCTAGAGCTCTGCTAGTGTCCTTCAAATAGTGGACCCACACGTCTAATCGGGTTGCCACCTCGTCAACGTTTAAAAGCGACGGGGAAACGATTCCGGACTTCATCCATAGCTGCTCGATCCATTGCTCCAATGGGGTCGTTTGATAGTATTGGTACATAGGACCACCTTATAATGAGAATGTATGTTCGTATAAAAGCGGAAAAGAAAAGCCCGTGCGGGCTTCTTAAAAGATCAATTCTTTCCTTGCAGATCTCCGGGCTTCCTGCCTTTTTCTTTCTCTTGGATGAACTCCCAAAAGCGGCGCATTTCCTCTTTCCGTTCTTCCGGGGCATTTAAGTAATCCTTGAAAAATACGCCATGCTCGGGGTTGTTAATGAATTCCTCGTAGGCCGGGTACTCGGTCGTGATTACGGCATCGTTATTATCGATAGATGCTTTATCCGTCCGTCCCAGCAGATAATCGGCCGTCGTGCGGTAATATTCCGCGAAACGGCTGAGCATATCCGGATCCGGTTTGCGGTCGTCCGACTCGTATCTGGATAGCTGCACATTACTTATTCCTAAGTGCTTAGCTGCGTCTAATTGCGTTTTGCCGAATTTCTCGCGTCGTTCCCTCAGACGAAACCCCAACGACATGGTAATCTTCCTTCTATAATAAGATAATTATAGCATACCATATTTTCCATATTGGTAAAACTATTAATTTTGCCAAAATGGTAAACCAAATGTTGACATTGCCTGATTACCGTCATATGATTAAGACAAGTTACCGAAATGGTAAAAAATGAGGCGAGTTACGAGAGCGAAGATATTTCTAGCATGCTTTGATGGTTTTGGTTCTATCTTTTGTTTACCGAATTGGCAAAAATAGAAAGGAGTTTTATCGCATGATTGAAGACTTAGTTGTAAGAGAGGCGTTTGAACAAGGAGTGTGGGCTGTCCTTTTCGTTTCTTTATACCTGCATCATTTGAAAGAAAACAAGTGCAGCCGATTAGAAGCGCTTGAGCGGGAGGAGAAGCTTATGCTTTACATTGAAGATATGAGCGAGCAGTTCGAAAACCTGACTAAGCAATATGAAGACTTAAGTAAAGACGTCGGCGATATTAAGCGGCATGTAAGGAGACACAGGGAGGTGCAAAGGAGAAGAGGGCAGACGTACTAACCCTAGAGCCGACACCCCAAACCTCGCGCTGTCATTAGATGAAGAGGAAGTCGTACATCAGGAAAGGAGGCTACAACATGGTAAAAGGGATAGATTGCTCCACGCCTCTCACCGCCTCGACGGCCGCCAAGATTGCCAAGCAAGGCTATGAATTCGCCGCGAGGTATCTAGTCCCATCCAGCTATGCGTGGAAAAGGCTTACTGCCGCCGAAGCGAATGCGATCACGGTCGCGGGAATGCAACTCATTTCCGTATTCGAGACGACCGCAAATAGGCCCGTGGGTGGAGCGACGGCAGGGACTGAGGACGGGAAAGCGGCGCTCAATGAGGCACAGACTATCGGTCAGCCAACCGGCAGCGCGATTTATTTCGCTGTGGATTACGATGCGCAGCCAAAGGATTTCGCCGCCATTGAGCAATATTTGAAAGCGGCCGCGGAACAAATCCCCGGATACGCTGCGGGAGTATACGGTTCCTACTCGGTCATAGAAGAGATGTTTAAGCGCAAGGCGTGCGACGTCTTTTGGCAGACTTATGCCTGGAGCTACGGCAAGAAGAGCGAACATGCGAACGTGTTTCAATATAAGAACAATGTCATGGTCGCCGGAGTCGCGGTGGACTTGAACGAGTCGTACGGCGGCGAAGGCTGGTGGAATACGAAAGAAGAGGAGGAACCGACAATGAGCCAAGAGGATGCGGAGAAAATCATTCGTTTCCTGTCCGCGGCGTGGTTTGCTGCAACGACTAAAGAGGATAAGGCAGAATTCAACCGGTTAGCCGACGAGGTTCGCAAAGCAGCGGGAGTTCCTACGAAATCTTGACAATTAAAGTTGGATTCCCGATGGTTTCACAGCAATAGGCTACTGCATATGCTAAGGCAACCACTCTGCCATACTTAGGCAGATGACAGGGAGGCTATCCCTATGCCAACGATACCGAATTTCCCGCAAAGCCTGCTCGAAGAGCATAAAAATTGGCATCACGCCAGGCATAACATGAACCTCGATCCGCCTCCGGGATACGGCTTGGAGTTTCTCCGATATCACCGTGATTTCACCGCGAGGGCATTGGCTTGGTATTACCGGAATGGCTATGATCCAAGGCTCGTGGAAGCATGGGCATCCGTGCCTGAGCCGATTCGGCAAGCACCTTGCTATAACCATGCGGCCGAGGCCCGGATCCTATTCCAGCCGGAGACCTTCGCGAGCGCAGACGAGTTGGGTAGGTTCATTGAATCTTCGAACATTCATTCCTGCATTCATCAGGAATCCGCCAAGCTCTTCGGAGACCCGGCGATCAACGATTTCGATACCGCCCCGCGAAACACGGTTTTTTATAATATTCATGGAATGGTGGATCGCTGGTGGAGAAACTGGGAGGGATTGGGCCGATTTCGCGTGGGACGGCGACGGCAAACTTGAGGTTCTATTCCGGTATCCGGATCAAGGGAGATGGGTGAAGGTAAAGTAAGGGCCGGCCAACTGGTTTGGTCCCCAATTTACCTTCAGCTTCGTTGTTTACCCGCTAGAGCTTGACCAGTTCGCGCAAAAACCTAAATATGGAAATATAGGTGCCGTAATCGCGAGATACGAAGGAACTGCGGGTGATCTTCTTCACCGAATCTTGAAGCTTCCCTTCCCGCAATTCCAGGCCATGCGCGGTAATTTCCTTGACCGATTCCTCCATTAACGAGATCAGCTCTTCGACATCCGCCTCATATATGCCGGACACTTCTTCTTCCTGCAGCCGGAAGTCAGCCATGCTCAAAGACGTAACGAGTCCGTAAACATGGCTAACCTCGGCATCGATATACGGCACGCCATGCACAACGCCGGATTCTTGTTCGCGGATAATGCCGAATTCGGCTAGCTCCTCGAAGGCGACGCGAACCCCCAGCTCTTCTTCCAGTTCGCGGACGACAGCTTCCGGCGATTCGCCTGCTTCCAGATGGCCCGCTGCCGTAATGTCGAAGCAGCCGGGATTCGTATCTTTGCTCTCTGACCGCTGTTGGAACAACACTTTCGCGCGGTCAGGGACTTTTTCGTCGCGTCGAACAAGCCAGCAGTGAACGGTATGATGCCATAACCCTTTCGCATGGACTTCTTTGCGCTCCGCAGTTCCCGTCCAATTTCCCCGTTCATCGTATACGTCGAACATTTCCGCCATGGCCGATCAACCTTTATCCGCTTCTGAAGAGGCTTGTCCAACGGGCTTAACTTCCGAGGTGCAGTGTCCGCAGCGGGAAGCGGCGAGCGGTATTTCGGACAGGCAGTACGGACAATCGCGCGTAGTCGGTTCTGCCGCGACGGTCTCCTGCTCCTTCTTGCGGCTTAAGCGGTTCAAGAATTTGACGAGCACGAAGACGCAGAAGGCTACAAGAATGAAGTCGATAAGGACATTAATGAACTGTCCATAGGCGATGATGGCAGCTCCTGCTTGCCTAGCTTGATCTAGGGATTCGGGCTCCTTACCCTCAAGCAGCTTCCCAGGATCCAAATTCCAATACAAATCCTTAAAATCCACGTTCCCCAGCAATTTCCCGATCGGCGGCATTACCACGTCGTTAACGAGAGACGTGACGATTTTGCCGAACGCAGCTCCTATAATAACCCCGACGGCTAGATCTACTACGTTTCCACGCATAGCGAAAGCCTTAAATTCACTTAATACAGAACGAAACATATGCACAACCTCCATTATTAGTCCTTCAAGAAAAGGAATTTGTTGGAACTCGTCGAATTGTATTACACTAAAGTAAAAGATGTCAGTTTCTGCGAGGGACTTACTTATGAACAGTATTATGACCTTCTGGCCCGTTTTCTTCCTGCTGCTGGCATTGTTAATCAGCATACTCGCATCATATACCATGTTCAACTTCATCGGCAATCTCAAAAGAACCAACGGTACCTTCCGTCAGTTCTGGCTTGCGGGCGGAGCATTCGTCTTCGGGGTGGGTTTATGGGCAAAGCATTTCGTCACGATATTGGTCGATGAAAATGAGCCCCTCATCTTCACGTGGGTGATGCCGGTTGCGTTAATGTTCATTATTTTCTTTTCATTGATGGCCTTCGTCATGCTTACTTTGGACGGGGTTTTGAAATATCGTCTTCTCATCGGCAGCTCCATCCTGGCATTCGGCGTCGCCATCATGAACTATTTCAGCGTGCTTGGACCGGAGATCAAAAATCTGGAGGATAATCCGAACTTCATTTTCCTTTCATTGGTACTGCTATTCATTGGTACTTACTTTTCCTTTCTGCTGTCGGAGAGCGCTTACCGGTATAGAAAGTTAATGGCTAGCCTGTTACTCGGAGGCTCCGTCGTGCTGGTACAGATCATCGGTAAAAAGGCGCTTCATATCGAGTATGTGAACGGAACCTACCTCACGTTCGACAGACTTAATGAGGATATCAATCTAATGGCCTTAATCGTGGGTGTCGGCGCCTTGCTGATCCTCATGTCCACGCTTGTGACCTGGTACATCGACAAGCGGCTTAATCAGATGGACGAGCGTTATCGGCTCCTGGTGGAAAATTCGCTGGATACGATCGCGATCCTGAAGGGAGACCGGTGGGGGTTCGTCAATGTGGCGGGACTTCGGATGTTCGAAGCCGAAATGGATAGCGAGCTATTGGGCAAAACGATCTATCATTTCCTCCCGGCAAAAGATCACGACGCCATTAGGGAAAGGTTGCATAATCTCGTGTTCACGGGCAGCAGCAAGCCGATCGAACAGGATTGGCTAACCTTAAACGGAAGGGTGCTGCACACGGAGATCGTGGAAACGATGACGACGCTCGACAACGAGCCGGCTATTCAAGTGATTATCAGGGATATATCGGAGCGGAAGAAGAACGAGGAGCTCCTCATCAATTCGGAGAAGCTGTACGTTGCGGGTCAACTGGCAGCCGGTATCGCGCATGAAATTCGCAATCCCCTTACGTCGCTTAAGGGTTTCCTGCAATTGATCGCCTCGGGACGGAAAAACAATAACAGCTATTACGATATCATGAACGCGGAATTGGACCGGATCGAGGATATCGTCAGCGAGCTGTTGATGCTGTCCAAGCCGCAGGTGTACGAGCTAAATTATCAGGACATGCGGGTAATGATGAGGGATACGGTAACCTTGCTGGAGACGCAGGCGATTCTACATAATATCGCGATCGAAGCGGAGTACGGCACGGATCCGTTATGGATATACGGCGTGGAGAATCAAGTGAAGCAAGTATTCATTAACGTCATCAAGAACGCGATTGAAGCCATGATCGACGGAGGGGCCATCTCGATCAAGCTTTCCCGCGAGAGCGACGGGGTGTACGTACGCATTCGCGACGAAGGGCCGGGCATCGGCGAAGATCAGCTGGCCAAGATGGGCCAGCCGTTCTATACGACCAAGGAAAAGGGGACCGGTCTCGGCCTCATGGTTAGCTACAAGATCGTGGACAACCATCAAGGGAAGATCGACGTCAAGAGCGAGCTTGGCAAAGGCACGTTATTCGAGATCATGCTGCCATTCCGTTACCCGGATGCCGTAATCAAGAAATCAAGCTGACGCGGCCGGATGACGGCCGATATCGGGGTTTCGCCCGAAGGCTCGCCATCTCCGAACGCAAGCATGGGAGCTGCGCCCTGAACGGTGACGGAACGGCCGGACAAGATCGTGACGAAGCGATGCAGCTTTACGTGGTTTCCCGTTAGTACGGCGGGGAATATAAATAAGATTCTTCTAACGCTGCAGCTATGCACGATGCACACATGGAGATGCCCATCGTCCGGAAGGGCGTCCGGGCATATTTGTAATCCGCCCCCATACGTCGAAACGTTAGAAATGGCGGACAACCAGCCGCGCTTAAATTCATGTTTTATCCCGTCCATGGTAACCGTTATGGGGCCGGGTTTATATTTCGCGAGAGCTCGCAATAATCCGATCACGTAGGCGAGAGAGCCGATCCCGAGCTTGTTGCACCATTTCTTATAACGGGAGCCGTTAACGTCCGCAGCGACCATCGCATCGAGTCCGACGGCAACGGCGGTTAAAGTTAACTGCTTGTCTCCGCTCTCCGTGGCGGTCTCTAGCAGGTCTATTCGGCGGGTGTATCCGGCTACAATAATATCGAGAGCCTTCAGCGGGTCGCGCGGAATGCCCAGCGCCCTGGAAGTGTCGTTACCGGAGCCGGAAGGGATGATTCCGTAAGGAATGCCCGAGGTCGCGAGCACCGGCAACAGGCTGTGCAGCGTGCCGTCTCCTCCAACCACCGCAATCGCTTTCAAGTTTCCGCGTTTCAAGAAATCTCTTACGAGGGTAATGGCCTCCGATTCCGATTTCGTAACGACTTTTCCGTACGCCGTTCCCTGGATGCGCAGCTGAGCCTCTACTTGCGCCCATATTTTTTTGCCTCGGCCATTGCCGGAATTCTCGTTAACGACGAACAAGACCAAACTGTCCAGGCCTCCTAGATATTGCGAACATTTGACTCCCATTATAAGGGGATTGGGGAAGACCCACAACCTGCCCGAAATCGAATAAGAAACCTTTTGGGGAATCGAGACGTCGAATTGCTCAAAAGGGTATTGAAGGGAGCGGGTCCAATGGTAAAGACTTCAAATCAGGTAACTGTTATTACGGCTCAAGGCAGGAATACGTTCACGGAGCTGCAAGCCTCGAGATTGGAAGCCGTTGCTCAAGTTGCTTTCGGCTCGGCAATGGAGCCCCTTGGCGCGGACGAGATCGTATCGCGCTTGGCTGACGCGGATTACGCGGGCTTGACTCCGCGATCGGTGCAAGTCATCGACGGCGCCTGGCTTGAGCGTCTGCCAAAGCTTAAGGGAATCGCCGTATTTGCTACCGGCGTGGACTATATCGATATGGATTATTTGCATAGTAAAGGCATCGCGCTTAGCCATCTGCCGGAGTATTCGACGGAGTCGGTCGCCGAGCACGCGCTTGGTTTGCTCTTGACGATGTCGCGCCGAATCCACCTCAGCCAAGACAGAGTGCGTGGACGCGTTCCGGCGGGGACGTCCGTGCTCGGATGGGAGCTTCAGGGACGAACGATCGGAATCGTCGGGCTCGGGAGAATAGGCAGCCGGGTAGCAGAGCTGGCCCGCGTATTTGGGATGCGGGTGCTAGGATACGATCCTAAACGCAGCATAGAGGGCATTCCTAACGTGAGCATGGAGGAGCTTCTAGCCTCCAGCGATGTCGTAAGCTTGCATTTCCCCGCGCAATGGCAGGGGAGCGCGGCATTCGGCGAGCAAGAGCTGGCGAAGATGAAGCCCGGGGCAACGCTTATCAATGTATCTCGCTGCGCCTTGGTCCATCCGGAAGCCGTCGTGAAAGCGATCGACCAAGGGACGTTGAAGGGTTATGCGGTTGACGATATTTTCCCGATTGGGGAATCGAATGAACTTGCCCGCAAGCAGATTGCGGAAGGGCGACTCCTTCAGACCGGGCATACGGCATGGTATTCGCAAGAGGTTATCCGGCGCGGCTACGACACGTGGATAGATAATTTGGTTGGTTTCGTTACAGGAAATCCTCAGAATCTAGCGCGGCCGATGAAACCATAAGGATACGGGGGATTAAGAATGAGCCGGTTAAAGGGGTTTACGGGGGAACGGATGCTGCTCCTCGTTTTGTGGGGGGCAGTCATAGGATTCATGCTTCTGATCGTGGTTGCCGCTTGGCCGAATTATTGGATATATGTCGCATCCGAGGCAACGCCCTTGACTTGGCTGGAAAGCCTATTGCTCGTGTTGACGGCCGCGGTTACGGGGTTAGTCGCATACCTAGAAGGATTGACCGGGAAATCATCGCGGAGAGACGTTCTGGGTTGGCTAATCGTTGCCGCGGCATTCGCTTGGCTTGCCCTGGATGAGAGGTTTGCCCTTCATGAGAGAATCAGAGACCGCTTCCTCAAGCCGACGGGCATTAAGATTCTTCCTTGGATGGAAGAAGGCGATTGGATCATTCTTATTTACATGGCCTTCGGCTTGGCTGCATTATGGGGGATATGGCGGTTGATCGGAGATAACCGGTCATCCCGTCTATTTCTAATTGTCGCCTTATTGCTGGCCATATGTTCCGTTGGAATGGATACGATTCACATTCGCAGCTTAGACAAAGGGACGGAGAGGCTGTTGCAGTCCTTGGAAGAAGGGGTGGAGACGCTCGCGATGACTTCTTTCCTGTCGGCCTTTCTATGCGTATGGATGGGGAAAATACGCTCGCTTGCGGTTGCGGCAAAGGAAGCTTCCAGGAGGCCTGACATGCTATAATGGTAAAGGTTTCATTTGTCACAATTAGATGGTATATGCTTTTCAGGAGGAATCGGAATGGCGGAACCGCTCAAGGCGATGTATAACGAGCCTTTTCTTAGAGCATTTAATGATATTGTACGAAAGGCCTATCCTGCATTCGATGGAGAGGCCTTCGTTCGGCTTGCGCTTGCCGAGGGATGGGACGAGTTGGAGCTGAAGGGACGGATGCGCCGAATCACGGCGAGTCTTGGGGCTGCGTTGCCGGCAGAGTATGAAGCAGCGCTGGACGTGCTCGAAGCGATCGCGGAGGAATGCCGAGGCTTTCCTTATTTATTTTTCCCCGATTTTGTCGAGGTATATGGCTTGGCTCATTGGGAGCGTTCCGTGGCGGCTCTCGAGTTATTCACGAGGATGTCTTCCTCGGAATTTGCCGTGCGTCCCTATTTGAAGCATGATCAGCCTCGCATGATGGCTCAGATGGAGCTGTGGAGCCGGCATCCTAACGAGCATGTAAGAAGGCTTGCGAGCGAAGGCTGCCGCCCTCGGTTGCCTTGGGCGGATGCGTTGCCTGCGCTGAAGCGGGATCCAAGCCCGATATGGCCGATCTTGGAGCGACTGAAAGCGGACCCGTCGGAATACGTGAGGCGAAGCGTTGCGAATAATCTGAACGATATCTCGAAGGATCATCCGGACAAGGTTCTCGCTATCGCGAAGTCGTGGATAGGCGCTCGGGAGGAAACGGATTGGATCGTTCGCCACGGGTGCAGGGGGCTATTAAGATCCGCCGACCCGGCGGCTATGGCTTTGTTCGGAATCGTGCCGGTACCGGAAGCTCAAGTGACGGAGTGGACCGTTACGCCTTCGGCTTTGGAAATCGGCGGCTCCGTTGAGTTCCGTTATGGCCTTCAAGTACCGGCCGATGAGCCGGTTAAGCTGAGATTGGAGCTCGCGGTATCCTTTCCGCGAACGACGGGGAAGGTTTACCGCAAACTGTTTAAGCTTAGCGAGAAAACGGCTTCGGGCGGCAGCCTGCTGCAAGGCGGAAGGAGCTTCTCCTTCGCCGACCTGTCCACTCGCCGCCATTACCCGGGCATCCATCAGCTTGCGCTCGTCGTGAACGGCCAAGAGGCAGCAACCGCCGAGGTTAATCTTCTCCAACCGGCGGCGAGAGGAGACAACGCATGACGATCGGAGCAAGGGTGATAAAGACGGGCCTTGCCGTCGCGATTGCGCTATGGGTTGGCACTTTAGTCGGATTGGATTCGCCTCTTATCGCGGCAATTGCGGCTATTTTCACCATACAGCCTTCGATCTACCGATCTTGGATGCAGGTATTGGAGCAAGTTCAGAGCAATGTGCTCGGGGCGATCATCGCGATCGCCGCCGTATGGCTCCTCGGAAACACGCCTGTCTTCGTAGGTTTTGTATGTATCTGCGTGATCTTATTGTGCATCCGGTTGAAGACGGAAGAAACCATCGCTCTAACGCTGGTAACGGTCGTAGTCATCATGGAAGCACAAGGCCAAGGATGGAATCTTGCTTTTGACCGGCTAGCCGCAATTTTGACGGGGATGGTTGCCGCATTCGCCGTTAACGTAGCGATAGCGCCGCCGCGTCATCGCAATCGCTTTATGAAGCAGGTGGAAGAGGTTCAGGCGCTGTTATCCCGTTTGCTCAGGACCGTCGTGTCCAACGAACTGAAGGAGAACGTATACCGGGAAGAACAGAACCGCCTGAGAAGCAGGCTTCGCAAGCTGGATGAATTCTACGAGCTCTTCGCCGAGGAGCGGGTATTCAGGAAGAATTCGAGGCTTAAGCGAGTGAGGTTATTAGTCGTGTATAAAGGAATGCTTACGGCGCTTGAACGCGGCAACACGCTTATCGATGCGGTGGAGGATCATTATTGGGCCGTTTCGACAAGCAAATCATGGAATCAACTTATTGATCGGCATATTGAATCGTTGTGCGGCTATCACGAGCAGTTGCTGTGGAAATGGGAAGGGAAAATGAAGCCTGGCGCATCGGCTGCGGCTCCTCCTCCCGAAGCTTCCATGCTGCTGACGGAGATGATCGGCGAGCGTACGGACGAGGATCTGACTGCCAGGGCCCGCCTGTTCGTTATCACCTCGGCTGTCTATACGTATGAGGAGAGATTACGCCGATTAGACAAGCTGATTGAAAGGTGGCTTCACCGGGAGGAAGAGTTGGAGCCCGTTGACGAAGCGAAAAAATAGCTGCCGACACAGCCAACAACAAAAACAAAAAAGACCAATCGGTAAAAACCGATTGGTCTTTCTCGTTGAAGTTATTTCTTTCCACGGTCCATCTGCCGCCGAGGGTGATCGATTTTGCCTCGCTTGTTTAAGTCGTCTTCTTTAGGGACGAGCCGTCCATCGGTTCGGCCTTCGTGATGGTTGTCCACTATCAACTCCGATAGTTTCCATTCCGTATTGCCAAGCATCAGATCGGCGGGAAACGTATCTCCACGCATGAGCCTTTCCTCGCGTCCCCATTCGTTCTCGTATATCCCGTTCACTTCGACCTTCTCGCCGGAAATGGGTTCCATTCTATCCTTGTTGGTTTCGCTCATGGTATGCTCTCCCTCACAATCCGTGTTTCGGAACGGCTGCTCTATCGGCATCCGATTGAAGCTGGCGCGCTTTCTGCTTGCCTACTCCCGAACGATCTGCCTCCGATTGTGCCTTGCTGGCCGCTTTCTGATTGGCGGAAGGGTTTTCGCCCGACATGACCATTCCCTCCTTTGCGATCGATTGCTCGATTAGCGTTCCACCGGAGGGAACGGGTTATGCTTGGCTATGTCAAAGTTAAATGTTTAATGATAGCGGTTTTCCAGTTTGCGTCCGCCGAGCCACATCAAGATGAGAATTGCGATCGCAAGCACGATACGCCACGGCTGATCGGCCATCGCTTGCAAGTCGTAACCGAGAAAGGAGAGCGTGAATATCATGACCGCTTTGCCCAGGGCCATCGCGGTTAGGAACGTATGCAACGGGATCTTCGATAATCCGGAAGCGATGTTCACGAGCGCGGAAGGGGAGAACGGGAAACATGCGAGCAGGAAGATCGGAGTGAAGCCTTTCCGTTCCACGTAACCGAAGAACTTCTCCGATTTAGGAAACCTCTTGCGAATCCGATCCCCATAACGATAACCGAGCCGTCTTGCGAGTATAAACACGACTATGGAACCCGAAGTCACGCCGATCCACGAGTACAGAAATCCGAGCCAAATTCCGTAAGCGGCCGCATTGGCAACAACGAATACGACCAAAGGCAGAATAGGCAGCAAAGCCTCCAGAAAAGGAAGCAAAATACCGGGCAGAGGCCCATACTCGGAATAGCGGTGAAGCCATTCCTTGATGTCTTCAAGATTCATGCCTTTAGCATAGTTGATCCATTCAGATAAGCTCCATGCGGCCGTCCAAGTCCAATGCGCGTTCCACATTCTCTTTAACTCCAATCAACCCAAGCGGCAAGTAATGTACTACTACGATTCTTTTGCGGGAGGCAACGAATCCCCCTTAAATAACCGGAAAGGGAAGAAGACGTAAAATAAGCTGATGATCATAAACATGATTCCAGCCAAGCCGACGACTGAGGATTCGCTGAATCGAGTGGCAAGAAACCCGCCGATAATCGGTCCGATAATGCCGCCGATTCCTTCAACCGTGGAGAACACTCCCCACCCGAGGCCTTGTTGACCTGGGGGAACATAGGCCGCGAGCAATGCATTCCATGCGGGCAGTACGGCGGCATAGGAGATACCGAGCACGAAAGCCCAGAATAACGCTAATGCGAGCTGAGGGTGCTGGGTCAGGGCGAACAATACGATACCGAATGCCAAGAATCCGGCAATGAGGAACCATTTTTTTCCTAAGGAATCGGAAAGCTTACCCATCGGAATTAGTCCGACAACGGTGCAGCCGCCGCCAATAATAAGCAGGATAGAATAATGAGTTGCCGTCATTCCGAGACTGTTAACCGCGAAGCTCGGCAGGATGGGCAACAGCATGCCCGCACCGAGCGTCTGCAGGACCATTCCGGGCAGGAGAAGCTTCATATCGCGCAATCGGCTCCCGAGGATGGCCAATTGCTGTCGGAACGGGACGACGTCAATGTGAACGCTTCGTCCTCCGCGAATAAAGAGGGATAGAAGAAACGCCGCAAGAGCCACTCCCGCCATAACCCAATAAGTCAGATCGAGGTTGAAATCCAGAAGAAGGTTCGTAACGACGGGCCCGCTGCCTAAACCCACGAGCCAGATCGTATATAGGAAGCCCATCTGGGTAGCGCGCTGGTTTTCATTCACCTTTGTGAGACAGACGATCCAAATTGGAGAGATGCCAATTCCGTATATGGCTGCGGCAGAGATGAATATCCACGGGATATCCGCGAATTGCAGGATGGCGATGCCGACGAACGAGAATAGTAATCCTATGCATACGACGGTGCGAACAGACAGGCGATCAAGCAAATATCCGATGGCAAGCTTCAAACTCGTGTCCGTCAGGTAATGGGCCGTAATGGCTGCTCCGATGACGTCCAAATCGAGGCCGAGCGCCTTATCCCCATAGATCGGAAGAAAGCTGATCAAAGCCGCGCCTCTCACGAACTCCACTAAATAGAGAATCGCCAGAAACAGCAGCATGTCCGATTGGAAAAAAGATTTTATAGAAGCCTTGCTCACAGGCAGCTCTCCTTTAATCAACCTTCAATCAGAATCGAACCGTAAGCCAAGGAAACCTCTTTCATTATATGCAATTGGCGGGCAATATCCAAGGCGATGCTGTCCGATGCTCCTTTTTTGCTAAGCGCCTTAAGAGCTTTCCTCATCTCTATTCGGCGTTCGGGCTTTTCCAGCAGCTCCGTGACGGATTTTCCTGCTTGCTCTACCGTTTGGCAGATGACCGCAGCGCCTTTGCTTGCCAAATAACGGGCATTGTTGCGTTCCTGTCCGGGAACGGGGCGATAGAGAAAAATAGGCAACTCGGCGAAAATAGCTTCCGATAAAGTCAGTCCGCCGGGCTTGGTGATGATGCAGGCAGATATACTCATTAACTCATCAATGTGTTCGACGTATCCTAACACTGTGATTTCCTTAATCGTCAAGAGTTCATTCGATAAGGAAGCCCGCAAGGATCGGTTACGCCCGCACACGATAACGACTTGGGCATTGCATCGCTCTGCCAGCTTTCGGCTTAGTTCGGCGGTTTCGGTCCACGGTATGCTCGCAGCAGCCATTACGAGTACGATTGGTTTACTGGGTGTCAGATCATAATAGGAAGCGGCCAGAGCTCCGGTTGTCCCTGACATAAAGGTTGGCCGAATCGGGATCCCGGTGGCGGCAACGCGCGAGGGATCAACGCCAAGTTCGCAAAGCTGCCTGCCTATATCTTCCGTCGCAACATAATATTTATCCACGTCGGGGTGAACCCATCTGAAGTGCAGGTCAAAGTCCGTAACGACGTTGAACATGGGGATTTTACGTCCCGTTTTCTGGGTCACGAACGGCAATACCAATATCGGGAACGTATGGACGATGGCATCCGGGCGCTCATCTTCCACGAGTCTTTGTAAAGTTTCAGCGCCGAAGGAATGCAACCAGGAAGCGAACATGGAATTGGATTTCATGCCTTTAGTCGCTTCATATACCCAACCGTAAACTTGGGGCAGAACATGGTAACTCTTGTTATATACGTATTGGCTTACTCCGTTAAGGACGGGATGGGATTCGGCCAGCAGGTCGATGAGCCTAATCTCCGTGTTTCCCTGATTCGCAAAGCTGTGCCGCAGCGCGGAAGCAGCCTGCCAGTGACCTTCTCCGAACCGCGCGTACAAGATGAAGATTTTTCTTCGTTTAGTCATTTGCGCACCTCGCCTTATCCCGGTTAGTCAGAACGTACAGTTCTATGTTCACTGTAACGTCCGAGTGTAAAATAGGGATAAACGTAAAGGGAGGCTGTGTCAAAATTAGATGAGCAGGTTAAACAAAATAGGGTCTTTGTTCAGCTCGATGAACTGAAACCCTTTGCCGTTCATCCTGGCTACCAGGCTGTCGTAGTCCTCCGGGCACTTCAGCTCGATGCCGACAAGAGAGGGGCCATTCTCTTTATTGTGTTTCTTAGTGTATTCGAATTGCACGATGTCGTCGTTAGGTCCGAGCACGTCGTCCAGAAATTCGCGCAGCGCTCCTGCCCGTTGAGGAAAGTTGATCATGAAATAGTGTTTCAACCCCTCATAAATGAGCGAGCGTTCTTTGATTTCCTGCATTCTGTCGATGTCGTTATTCCCGCCGCTGATGATACAAACGACATTCTTCCCGCGCACGGTATCGGGATCGAGGGCGGAGAGAGCGGCGACGGTCAAAGCTCCCGCCGGTTCGGCAACGATAGCATGCTCATTGTATAGCTCCAATATCGTCGTACAAACACGGCCTTCGGGAACGATGACGATGTCATCCAGCAGGTCGCGGCATAGGGCATACGTGAGTTCGCCGACCCGCTTGACGGCTGCCCCGTCCACGAATTTGTCGATTTCCTTAAGCGTGACAACCTCGTGTGCTTCCAAGGCACGCTGCATGGAAGGAGCTCCTTCGGGCTCTACGCCGACGATTTTGGTTGAAGGACTTATTGCTTTCATATAAGTGGAGACGCCTGCCGCCAATCCGCCCCCGCCGATCGTAACGAGCAGCAGATCGATGGAGGGAGCGCCGCCCTCTATGATTTCTTTACCCAGAGTCGCGTTACCCGCAATAATCCGCGCATCGTCGAACGGATGCACGAATGGCAGACCCTCTTCTTGGCTGACCCTTATGGCCTCTGCATAGGCATCGTCGAAGGTATCCCCAATCAATCGGATATCTACCTTGTCTCCGCCGAACAGCCTCACCTGGTTGATCTTCTGCCTAGGCGTCGTGGCCGGCATGTAAATGATCCCGGTAATGCCAAGCTTCTGGCAGGAGTAGGCCACGCCTTGGGCGTGATTGCCCGCGCTTGCGCAGATAACGCCTTTTTTTCGCTCTTCTTCGGGTAAAGACGCGATAAGGTAGTAGGCTCCGCGAATCTTGAAGGAGCGCACGACCTGCAGATCTTCTCTTTTCAAATAAACATTGCAGCCGAATTTAGCGGACAGGGCACGGTTCAGCTGCAAAGGGGTTTGGCTAACTACTTCCTGAAGGACCCTATGCGCGTTAAGAATATCGGCTAGAGGTACGGCGTAATCGGAACGGGATTGAGATAGTGCCATCGAAATCATCCTTTCTAGGGTTAACGATTAATGAGATATACGTTTTAGGGTATAAAAAAACCGCCCCGTAAAAGGGACGGATTGTCATCCGTGGTACCACCCTCGTTCCGAACCTTGCATCCTCGCAGGGTGCAACGTTAGGCGCTCGCGTGTCGTATAGTGTGTATACGACGTCCCGTAACGGGGGAAACCGTCGGCGCTTACGTTTAGGTTTCGGCGCCGCTTCTCGGGGAGGATATTGTCCTGGGCTTCAATCGTCGACTTGCAGCAAATCGCCGACTCTCTGGAGATTGAAGGGGCAAGCAATGTGTTCCCGTCATTGAATATACCTCCTGTTATACGCTTCCTTGACCCGGAAGTCAATCGTTGAATGCCATTTTTTATAAAGGGGATCCCTATGAAAAAATTATTTATCGGATTGTTCCTATTTGCATTTCTTATCGTTATTGCGGGAGTAGGTGCTCTGTATTATGTCAAACCGGATCAACAGCTGGATTTGGCTTACGAGCAAGTACCGCTGGAGCAGCGGGCGATTAGTATGGTGCGCAGGTTATCTCCCGAGATGATTTTGACTTCGGAGGACCTGAATAATCTAGCCAAGAAGTCGATAGCTGAAAATCCGCAAGTCGAGAAGGACGTTATCGTAACGGGCGCTAACTTCACTTTAGATGGGGAGCTTCTGCAAGCAGATCTGAATATTATTTGGAAAAACCGAATCTCAGCCGGGTTAGCGATCACTTACCGCCTTCGCTGGGACAACCCGAACGTGGTCGCTACCGTCGAGAAGGCAAAGATGAAAGGGATAACGTTGCCCGATTCCATGTTCTCGGACCGGGTCATCCCAATCGGGGAGGAACTGCCTAAGTTATTAAAAATCGATGATCTTATATGGGGAGACGGAGAAGTGAAGGTGAAGTTCAAGAAGCCTACGCTTGAGGATCTGCAGCAAATGATTGGTTGAGATCGCATCATAAATGATTCTATTAATACTTGAATTAAGAAGGTGAAATAGAATAGATTAGAGAGAGGCAATGACATAATAAGGAAGCTGGTGTTGGCTTGAAACGTTTGATATCCCTATTGGCATGTATCGTTCTTGCGTTTTCCTTGGCGGGTACCGCATCCGCTGCCGCAGCCGAAGCCGGTAAATCGAGCACGGTTAAAGTAGTCGTGTACGGAAAGGCCGTCGATTTCAAGACCGGATTGCTGGTGCAAAAAGGCAAAGTTTTCGTAGAGTACGAGGTGCTGTTCAATCAGCTAGGTTATGAGACGCAGTTCGACCCGACGACCAAATCCTTCCTGGCGACGGGCGAGGACTTCCAGATCGAAGCTGCCATAGGCGCAGACATGAGCTTCGTCAACGGCGAGATGGTACAAAGCACCGGCGAAATCATCGAGCATAATGGACAAACAATGGTCGGAGTAAGGTTTGCGGGATTGCTAACGAACCACAAGGTGACATGGAACGGTAAAAGCAAATCGATATCCATCGTCTATCAGGGACCAACGCCCGAGCAGAGAGCGGCCGTGTACGAGCTGTTCAACAAGCTGCTTCTGATAGAAGCGGCCGATGATAAGGCTGGATTTAAGGCTTTGCTCTCCGATGATGCCCTGCTGAATATTGAAGAAGCGGAAGAAAATTGGAACAGCACGAAGACGAAGACCGTCATCGAAGGCAAATACATCGAATCCTACTCGGATACGGCAGCCGTTGCCGTACTCGTCGAAGATACCAAGAAGGTTAGCGGCGACTTCTTCCCGGATAATAAATCTCAAAGCCGTTACACCTTGCACAAGGCCAAGGACGGATCTTGGAAAATATACAACGTAGAAGTTTTAGCCATGGAATACACGAACATTCCGGGTTTATTCGAACAGTCGGTTGCCGTTCCGGACGCGGAGAAATCGGCGATCGGACAGGTCTTCGCGGATCAAATAAAAGCCGCCAACGAGAAGAACGTTGAAGCATATGCGGCTACGCTCGTTGACTTCCCGGACAAAGAAGTGTTGAAAAAATCGCTGGAGGAATTCTTCAAGACGTCCGTCATGACCGTAACCGCTGACCAATGGACGATCGTGGAATATGACGGAACGAACAAAGCCATCCTGTTAGCCTCCACGACCACCGAGGTCGAAGCGAACGGCCAGAAATCGAAATTGAAGAGCGTCCTCCTAAACGAAGTCAACAAGGTCGACGGGAAATGGCTTCTGCAAGCCGAAGCGGTAATCTTGTCCAACGAGCCGGTATAAATAGTAAGCGGAAAAGAGGCGTGCCCTGGGCGCGTCTCTTTTTGCGTCTCTATCGTTTCCTTTGAAAGCGGATTCGCGCCCGTTCCCGGTGTTGCGTGTCCTTTTTTGCCGAGATGAGCATATGCAGGGCAGGCGTAGGAATAAATTTACGAATATGAAGTCGATTAAATGGGTGTTCTTTGGAGCGATGCTTCCTAAATAGCGAGGAGAAAACGCCGAAAGGAGTGAGGCAGATTGTGGAATGTGCGGAAAGCGGCTGTGATCGGAGCGGGGGTAATGGGTTCAGCCATTGCTGCTCACTTAGCGAATGCCGGTATTCCGTGCCTGCTGCTGGATCTAGAGGGGCTGGCGGTCAAGGGGATTGCCAGGCTGAAGGAGACGAAGCCGTCGCCTCTGTACGATCCGGCATTCGCGGCGCGTATTCGGGCCGGGGATCTGGATCGGGACTTGGCGCAATTGTCGGAGTGCGATTGGGTAATCGAAGCAGTCTCCGAAAAATTAGACGTAAAGCACAGCGTGTGGAAAAGGATCGACTCCGTATGGAGACCGGGAATGATCGTCAGCAGCAACACCTCGGGTTTATCGATTAATGAAGTGACCTCGGTGTGCGGGGAGGCGTGTCGCCGGCATGCGATGGTGACGCATTTTTTCAACCCGCCACGCTATATGAAGCTGCTTGAAATCGTTCCTTGCCGGGATACGGATACGCAGGCTGTTGCCGATGTTTCGCGGTTTTGCCAAGATCGGCTAGGCAAAGGAGTGGTCATCGCCAAAGACACGCCCAACTTCATCGCGAACCGGATCGGAACGTATTCCATGCTGGTGGCGCTTCAAGCGATGGAAAAGCACGGTTTGACGGTAGACGAAGTAGATGCCGTAACCGGTCCGTTGTTGGGGCGGCCTAAGAGCGCTACCTTTCGAACGTTGGATTTGGTCGGTCTGGATACAATTCTGCACGTGTGCCGCAATGTAAGGGAGAACATAACGGATCCGCTTGAGGCTGCGGCTTTCGCCGCGCCCGCGATCGTCGAAGAGCTCGTATCGAGGGGGTGGCTCGGGGAAAAAAGCGGAGGAGGCTTCTACCGCAAAAATGACGCCGAAAGAAGCAAGGACCGGATACAAGTGCTTGACCCCGCCACGATGACTTATGGTTCGCGTAGGAAACCAGCCTCGCATGCGTTGGAAGCAGCCAAAATGGCGAAAGGAACTTCGGCCAAATTGCAGGCATTGCTGGAGGCGGCTGATGAGGACCGGTTGGCTGCGTTTGCCCGCGACGTGCTGGAGGCTACTCTCTGTTACTCTGCCGAGAAGCTCGGCGAGATCGCGGATACCGTATTGGAAATCGACCAAGCGATGAAATGGGGCTTTAACTGGGAGGAAGGCCCTTTCGAAACGTGGGATTCCCTTGGAGTGGCGGTAACGGCATCTAAGCTGGAGGAGAGGGGGAAGGCCGTTCCGGCGCCGGTAGCTTCTTTGCTGGATAAGGGCTCCGGGACTTTCTACGTGCGGAAAGCGGGAAGCGTGTTTCATTATTCGCAAGGCCATTACAAGTTCGTGGAGGAAAGGCCGGAGGTACTATCTTTAGGCATGCTGCGCGATCGAGGGAGGACCGTCTTCGCCGCGGATGGCGCGAGCTTGATCGATCTTGGGGATGACGTGGCATGTCTAGAGTTTCATTCTCCGCATAATGCGATAGGCCCCGGAGTGCTATCCGCTATTCGCCAGGCTTCCGAGGAGGTAGACCGCAACTGGCGAGGGCTAGTGCTCGCCAACGAAGGCCGGAATTTCTGCGTCGGGGCCAATCTCATGCTGCTGCTAATGGAAGCGGAAAACGGGGAATGGGAGGAAATCGACCTTATCATCCGGGAGTTTCAGATGAGCATGCAATCGCTTCGCGTTATGCCGCGCCCGGTCGTGGCGGCGCCGCATCGGATGACCTTGGGAGGAGGAGTGGAAGCGTGCCTTCCCTCGGATAGGATTTTGTTTGCCGCGGAAACGTACTTCGGACTTGTGGAGACGGGGGTTGGATTAATTCCGGCAGGAGGCGGATGTTTGGCCGCTGCCGTTCTAGCGCAGGATCGCGCGGAAGCAGCCGGATTGGATGACGTGACGTCGCCGATCTCCCAGATGTTCGAGACGATCGCGTTGGCCAAAGTATCGGAGAGCGGCCATCATGCGAAGAGGCTTGGTTACTGGAGGTCTGGCGACGGGGTCTCGATGCGAGAAGAAACGAGGATTGCCGAAGCGAAAAACGCGGTACTGGAGCTGGATCGTCGCGGTTACGCGGTTCCCGACGCGGATCGGCAGGTCAGAGTTGGCGGCCGAGAGGCAGCGACCCTGTTGAAGCTGGGCGTCTCCTCTATGCGGCGCAGCGGCTATATATCGGATCACGACGCTAAGATTGCCGGTAAGCTGGCGGGTGTTCTCGCCGGGGGAGACGTTCCGGCGGGGATGGCCATCCCCGAGCAGCATCTGCTCGACCTGGAACGGGAAGCGTTCCTCAGCCTATGCGGCGAACCGCTCACGCAAGCCCGCATGCGGCAGATGCTCGCCACCGGCAAGCCGCTTCGCAACTGATTGTGCCTCCCATCGTCGCAAAAAGCGACTATGACGGACACCAAACCAACCAATACCCTGCTATCAAGGCCATAAATTAGCCTTGATGTTGGAGAACGACTTTAGTTGAAGGACGCCAAGGCTAAAAAGTGACCTTGGTGCTGGAGAGTGACGGTAGTGGCGTTGTATGAAGGCCAAAAAATTACCCTGGGCGAATGGAAATGTGATAGGCAAGGCGCATGAAGGTCAATAAAATGCCCTAGGCACACTCGGGGGCGGCTAGCAGTCGATCGCAACAAGGAGGGGAATGCCATGACTGGCAGAGAAGCCGTCATCGTCTCGGCGGTACGCACGGCGGTTGGCCGGGGGAAGAAGGGCGGCTTCGCGCAAACCCGACCGGAAGACCTTGGCGCCGCGGTGCTGCGCGAGGCGGTCAAGCGTGTGCCGGGATTACACCCGTCCGGCATTGACGACGTCATCATCGGCTGCGCGATGCCGGAAGGTGAGCAAGGACTTAACGTTGCCCGGCTGCTGACGCTGCATGCCGGGTTTCCCGTCCAGGTTCCTGCGGTCACCGTGAACCGGTTCTGCGCATCGGGCCTTCAGGCAATCGCCCAGGCTGCCGCCGCCATTCAGTGCGGGATGGCCGACACGGTCGTAGCCGGCGGTGTGGAAAGCATGAGCCGGATCCCGATGACCGGCTTCAAGCTTTCTCCGCACCCCGGTCTCTGGGATGCGATGCCAACCGCCTACATGGGCGTGGGGCATACGGCGGAGCTTGTCGCCAAGCGCTGCGGAATCAGCAGGGAGATGCAGGACCGCTTCGCGTCGGATAGCCATCGCAAAGCCGCGCAGGCTGCGGCTGCGGGACGCTTCCAAGAGGAGATAACCCCTCTCCTAACAACGACGACCGCAATTAACCCATCGACGGGTCAGTTGCAAAGCCAATCCCTGACCATTTCCAAAGACGAATGCGTCCGGCCGGATACCTCCGAAGAGATTCTATCGACCCTCAAGCCATCCTTCGCGTTAAACGGAACGGTTACCGCGGGCAATTCTTCGCCTTTCAGCGACGGGGCCGCGGCGGTCGTCCTTATGAGCAGAGAGAAAGCCGAAAGTCTAGGTATTCAGCCTATGGCGGTATTTCGGGCATATGCTGCCGCGGGAATCCAACCGGAGATCATGGGACTCGGTCCTATAGAAGCCGTTCCCAAGGCGCTGAAGCAAGCGAAACTCGCGACCGAGCAGATTTCTCTCTGGGAAATCAACGAAGCCTTTGCCGCGCAATGCATACCGGTCATCGACAGGCTAGAAATAGACCCGGAGCTTGTCAATGTCAATGGGGGAGGCATCGCGCTCGGCCATCCGCTAGGCTGCACGGGAGCTAAGCTAACGGTTACTTTGCTGCATGAGCTGCTGAGGCTTGGCGGCGGATACGGAGTGGTCACGATGTGCGTTGGCGGCGGAATGGGGGCGGCGGGAGTTTTCGAGGTTGAATAGTTCGGTTTTTCATTCCCCGGAAAGGAGGTGGCGCACGATGTCTAAACCTGCAGGGGGCGGCGGCAGATTCGTAGTGGATGACGCAGAGCCGGATCAGATCGTGACGCCGGAGGATTTCACGGAGGAACAGATCATGCTAGCCGAGACGGTTCGCGCTTTCGTGGAGCGGGATATCAAGCCCCGCGACGCCGAGATCGAGAAGCTGGACTATGAATTAACGGTGCAATTCATGCGCAAGGCCGGAGAAATCGGACTTCTTGGCGCGGACGTACCGGAAGCCTATGGAGGCTTGGGACTCGATAAAACAAGCACGGCGCTGCTTACGGAAACATTAGCGCCGGCTTCTTCGTTCGCGCTTTCGGTAGCTGCGCATACCGGAATCGGGACGCTTCCCATCGTCTTCTTCGGTACGCCGGAGCAGAAGAGCCGCTGGCTCCCAAGCTTGGCCAGCGGAGAAAGAATCGCCGCCTATTGCCTGACCGAGCCGGGCTCCGGCTCGGATGCTCTTGGCGCGCGGACGAACGCCGTCCTATCCGAGGACGGCCGTCACTACATTCTGAACGGCTCCAAGCTTTACATTACGAATGCCGGATTCGCGGACGTGTTCATCGTCTATGCGAAGGTGGACGGAACGCACTTCAGCGCTTTTATCGTCGAGCGCGATACTCCGGGATTCTCGATTGGACCGGAGGAGCATAAGATGGGTATTAAAGGCTCGTCCACCCGTCCTCTCTATTTCGAAGATGCCCGTATTCCCGTCGATCATCTGCTAGGGGAAGTGGGCAAAGGCCATCTGATCGCCTTCAATATTCTGAATATCGGGAGATTCAAGCTGGCGGCTGGATGCCTTGGCGGCATGAAGGAAGCTATCCAGCTATCGGCTTCCTACGCTAACCAGCGCAAGCAATTCGGCAAAACGATTTCCTCGTTTCCGCTGATTGCCTCCAAGCTTGCGGATATGAATACCCTTACCTATATTAACGAAAGCATGGTTTACCGGACGTCCGGTCTCATCGACCAGTCGCTGGAGCAAGTCGATCTAGAGCAGCCGACGGGAGGCATGCAAGCGGCAAAAGCCATCGCGGAGTACGCTCTAGAGTGCTCCATTAACAAGGTGTTCGCGTCCGAGGCGATGGATGCCATCGTTGACGAGGGCGTCCAGATTCACGGAGGCTGCGGCTATATCCAAGAATATAAGATCGAGAGGCTATACCGGGATTCCCGGATCAACCGGATCTTCGAGGGTACCAACGAGATTAACCGCCTCCTAATCCCGGCAACCCTGCTTAAGCGGGCATTAAAGGGTGAGCTGCCTCTTATCGAGAGAGCCCAAGCGCTTCAACGCGAACTGCTGAACCCCGCCCCTCTTTCGACTGCATCGTCTTCCGCGCTGAACCCTTTGACCAAACCGACCGAAATCCTTGCCGCATTAAAAAAAGTATTCCTGATGGTCGGCGGGCTTGCGGTACAGAAACACGGGCTAAGACTAGAGCGAGAGCAGGAGATCGTGGCAGCGCTTGCCGATGCCATGATCGATATTTATGCGCTTGAAAGCGCCCTGCTTAGAACTCGCAAGTCAGCGCTTAAACCAACCGTAGCCCAAAGCATGCAGCAACCAATAGACATGACGGCTTTATTCGCCGAGGAAGCAGTCGAGAGAGCCGGTCGACGCTCGCGATCCATTCTGGCGACATTGGAAAAAGGGGAAAATCTGCGGTTGCAGCTGTCCGTGCTGAAGAGGCTGCTCAGATTCGACCCGGCGGATTTATCCGTCCTGCGCAAACGAATTTCCGCCCGCGTTATCTCTGCCGAAAGTTATGTCGGACTCTGAGGAGGCAAGCAGCGTGAGAGAGGATACCGAACCGCAGATGAGCGAACGTCCATGGTTGCGGCACTACCCATTCCAGGTGTCACCTACTTATGAATATCCCAAGCACAACATCGCCAAAGTTCTGATCGATTCCGCGCGCGAGTTCCCGAATCATGAAGCGATTGATTTTCTAGGTAAGAGTTACAGCTACAAGGAGCTGCTGCGCCAATGCCGTAAAATGGCGAATGCCCTAAAATCGCTTCCCGTTGCCAAGGGAGAGCGGGTCGCCATCATGCTGCCCAATTGCCCCCAAGCGGTCATCTCCTATTATGCGGGGCTGATGGCGGGGGCTGTCATCGTTCAGACTAATCCCATCTATACGGAGCGGGAGCTGCACACGCAGCTTGTCGATTGCGGGGCGACGACTCTCATTACATTGGATTTACTTATGCCGAGAGTCAGTAAAGCGATTGAGGGTACGGCGGTTAAGAACGTTATCGTGACCTCGCTGTCCGACGGGCTTCCTTTTCCGAAAAATATATTGTACCCGATTAAACGACGCAAGGAATACCCGGAACTAAAAGTAAAGTATAGAGCTGCAGACGGAATAATGCGCTGGTCTACCGTGTTAAGGCGCGGTAAGGAAACCGAGATTTGCGAGGAAATGGACTCGGGCACGGAGCTTGCAATGATTCAATACACGGGAGGGACTACCGGAAAGCCCAAAGGGGTTATGCTGACGCATGCTAATCTGCTGGCCAATACGATGCAGGTAGCGGTTTGGTGTTATCGCATGGAGCAGGGCAAGGAAAGGTACTTGGCCGCATTGCCTATGTTTCATGTGTTCGGCTTAACGGTATTGCTTAACCAAGCCGTCTACAAGGCTGGAACGTTGCTTCTCGTGCCGCGATTCGATCCGAAAATGGTGCTTGAGACGATTCGCCGCCGTAAGCCTACCGTATTTCCGGGGGCGCCGACGATGTATATCGCGTTGCTTAATCATCCTTTGACGCAAGAAGGAGACTTAGGCTCCGTGCGAATTTGCGTAAGCGGTGCGGCACCTCTGCCACGCGACGTGCAGGAGAAGTTCGAGCGGCAATCCGGCGGACGGTTAATCGAAGGGTACGGTCTAACCGAAGCGTCTCCGGTATCGCATTGCAACCCGATCTGGGGGTATCGTAAATCAGGTTCGATCGGTGTGCCTCTTCCCGACACCGATGTCAGAATCGTCGGAGAAGACAGCTTGGACCCTCTGCCCGTCGGAGAGATCGGAGAGCTCGTCATTCGCGGCCCGCAAGTCATGACGGGGTATTGGAACCGACCCGAAGAGACGGAAGCGGCGCTTCAGGACGGATGGTTACGGACGGGCGACCTGGGGACAATGGACGAGGAAGGATTCTTCACGATCATGGATCGGAAGAAGGACATCATCCTTGCCGGCGGATTCAATGTATACCCTCGGGAGGTGGAGGAAATTTTGTTCGAGCATCCCGCGGTGAAGGAAGCCTCCGTTCTGGGCGTGCCCGATGAATATCGCGGGGAGACGGTGAAAGCCTATATCGTGCTGAAGGAGGGCTGGCAGGTATCGGAAATGCAGCTGGACCGATGGTGCCGGGACCGGCTCGCGGCTTACAAGGTTCCCAAACAGTACGAATTCAGGGAGAGCCTTCCTTTGTCGATAATCGGGAAGGTGCTGCGGCGCAAATTAAGAGATGATCCATAGGGTTTATCCATAGGGAACATCCATGGGGGACATAGGCTGTTCCGCAAGGTCGAAATGGCTTGCGGAACAGCCTTTGAACATGTATTTAGGTTGAATGCAATGCCGCCATAAAAGGAAGGAAGACAACATTAAAATTAGCTAAAATATGGATGCATCGATTGCTGGAATACATCATTTTCGTTATACTGGATGCATATATCAAAATGACGACAATTCTTTTCGATAAAAAAGGAAAGCGTTTACATTAGCAAGGTAAACCATTTGCGGAAGAGGACGGAGGTGACGGTTTTGGCGGAATGCGAGCGTAATGAACGAGAAGGGAGGGAACAAAATCAATCTAGGGGAAAATTTTTCACCCCATTCGCCATGAGAATGGCATGCTCTGCAACAGTCGTTTTTGGAACGCTAGGGTTGCCCATTCCTGCATTCGCCGCAGGCTCATGGGAAACTTCAGCTACGCAGGTCAACGTAGGAACGCTCCCCTTATTAGCTGCGCTAGGGGTAGGGATTGCCGTCGCGGTAGGAGCCGTTGTCGCTTTCCTGCAGATGACGGCTAAGGGCAAAGAAAATAACGACGCTGCCTCTACGGCTATGGAAGACCAAGAGCTGTTTGACGATAATAGCATTAACGATTGGAGCGACGAGGAAACGTCGCCGAATCCTGAATATGAGGATGATCCGCTGACTGATTATACGATTCCCGTTACCCAAATTCTTTCGTATCCAACTGATGCAGAGCCCGCGGATGAGAAGGAGCCGAGATTATGCGGCATCGAAGGGGAGCATGCGGGCCATAGCTATCGAATCTTGAACCGGCGATTGACGCTGGGCCGGGACCCCTCCCAGTGCGCGATCCTGTTTCCCTATGAGGCTTCGGAAGTCAGCCGAGTTCACTGTACGCTTAGATTCACGGAAGAAAGCCGTTTATTTATTCTTGAGGATAACGGTTCGTCTAATGGGACTTTTTTATCCAACGGAGAACGTCTTAAGCCGGGCGTGAAATACGAACTACGCACGGGCGAACGGTTTTCGTTGTCGGGCAAGGCACACTTGTTCGAGGTCAGGAACGGCGAGGGAACGCCTTCCCAGGGCTAACTTCCATGGTGACGTGGGCCTATCGTATTTTACTTTATCCTCCAGCTGATAAATGGTATAATGGAAAAATGCAGGAACGTTTTTCCTTAATGGCAAGTAGCGGTGGAACATCGAAGCTTGAAGGCAGAACCCTAATTCGGTTCTCCGGGTGGCGAAATACCGCCTCCGTTCCGTGATGCTCCGGGGCGGAATCCATTCCACTGGGAGGGAATTGCATGGCCAAACGCAGCCACAACGAGGTTCAAGAAAGTTTGCGAGAACTGACTAGAATTTTCCGTCCTAAGGATCCGCGCAAGTTCGTAAGAGATTACATCCGCAAATACCGAATTACCGGTGGATATGAAGATGAGCTAACCATGCTCGTAGAACGCGAGCTGACTAAATTAAATTCCCCCGCATCTTGACAGCGGGGGAAATAGCCGACTGACGATAGGCGACAGCCTTCCCGGTCGGTTTTTTTGTGTTTGCGCGTCGTAGTGAGCGTAGATCGAACTAAATCCGTGGGACAGGAACGAGCAAGATATACTTTGTTCAAGATTTCAAAGGTCAAAGGCCGTCAGGGAGAGCCCTGACGGCCTTTCTTAGAGGGCATAAGCGAATTTGTAGTCGGATATAAGCAAATAGTCGATGAGTTCGTTGCCATCGTTGGTTTTGGTAATGCTAATAACGTAAGTTTGCTCTGCGGGCGGGCGCTTCTCTAACGGGCCCAATATGCGCGGCATTTTAATAAGACCGGTTTTGCTTTTGTAAAAAATGTATTCCATGCTATTTTCGGATCTGCTCGTCGGCTGGCCGTAAAGTTTGATAAGTTTTGCGACGTTGCTTAATAACCCTAAACCTCTCGGCGTTCGGTATATTTCCGTGTAATCCTCTCCTAGCGAAATGCGAATGGCCACTGCTTTCTTATTCCTATAGAACACTTCCACGCCGTTATAGACATACCATTTTCCCCCGAACCCATCGTACGACTCGGGAATTCCAAGGTGTTTGTCCACCGCGGATTTACTCATTCCGATTGCGACTCTGCTTTTACCGTTCCCGCTTTGAACGGAAAGATCCCACATCGCGAAGGGTTTCGGTTTGGAAGGTAGTCCCGCAAGAGAGTTGCCGGCAGCGACTCTCGTCTCCGCTATGTTTTTGAAATCGCCCCGCTCGATGGAGAAGGAGTAGAGTTCATCGGCGTAGGAAGAATAAAAACGCAGGAGGTAAAGCGACGAGCTCGGAATGCCCTTTACTTCTTCATCCGCTTTTACTTGGGCAATCTCGCCGTTTATTTCCTTAAAAAAATACTCGCCGGTTTTCTCGATGCTAGGGCTTCCAAGCTGCTGCCTAACCTTCTCGATAGTGGACGATGCGTCGATCGTGCCGTTGAGAGAGGCCTGTTCGTCGTCCGCGGAGAAATACACGGCTTGATCATTCTCGTAAGCGATGATCAAATCGCCATGCTTGTCGTAATCGAACCCGGGCGAACGATAGGTCGTCCCTTTGCCCAGAAGTTGGTCGATATCCCCTTTGCTCATGCCCGGCTTTAGCTTTACGATTTTGTCGTCGAATGAATAATGGAACGTCAAGTACGGGTGCTCGGCTATTGGGACATTGACTGCGGATGCAGAGGTATTCGCTGTCAAGTGAGATGATGGCTGTAAAACGATGGCGGTAAACAGAAGAATCGCTAGAACGGCGGTTATCCAAACAGGTGTTTGCTGACTTTTTCGATATCGCATGTTGAACCTCTTCTCTACTTCGCTTATGTACAAGAATATATTCAACGATCTCAGTTGAAATCCTTCGCAATATTGGAGACATTCGTAAAGATTCCGCCTCCCCCGGAATAGGATAATGAAGTAACGGGAGGTGTGTGAGCGTGGCAAGAGGCAGCGGTGCAGTGCCAATCCGCACGAAGGAAGAGCTTGCCCGGATGGCGATCGCGGGACGTTTGGCGGGTAAGCTTAGGAGAGAGCTAGGGAGAAGGGTTAAACCGGGAGTTTCCACCTTGGAATTAAACGATTATGCCGAAAGATATATGAACGAACATGGAGCAAGCCCCGCTCAGAAGGGGTATCATGGCTATCCCTATGCGATCTGCGCGGCTGTGAACGATTGCGTGTGTCACGGGATGCCCAACGAACGGCTTCTGAAGGATGGGGATATCGTGACGTTAGATTTTGTCGTGGAGTTTAACGGATGGATGGCCGATACGGCTTGGACTTATGCTGTCGGAGCTATCACGCCTGAAGCAAGTATGTTGCGCAAAGCGGCGCATCAAGCGATGGTGAATGGGATCGCTGAAGCTAGAGTAGGGCAAACAATCGGAGATATAGGAGAGGCTGTAGGCAGGGTGGCTGAAGCGGGAGCATACGGAATCGTTAGCCAATTCGGCGGGCACGGGATCGGGCGATCCATGCATGAGCCGCCTGAAGTGCCTTACGTAGGTAAGGCAGGAACGGGCCGTAAGCTTAAAGAAGGCATGGTCATAACTATCGAACCGATGCTCACGATTGGGTCTTCGGATGTGTATATCGCGGAGGATGGCTGGACGGTCTTGACCATGGAGGGCGGCTTGGCCGCCCAATTCGAACACACGGTCGCGATCACATCCGAAGGGCCGATTGTTCTGACTCGGTGATTATTATGTCCTAGAACGCGGAGATAGCTCAGCGACAAAACTCGCTAAACTCGGAGATAGTAAGCTTTCATTACTAACTCGGCGACAAATGCTCGCTGAGCGCAGAGATAGTAAGCTTTCGTTACTAACTCGGCGACAAATGCTCGATAAGCGCGGAGATAGTAAGCTTACGTTACTAACTCGGCGACAAATGCTCGCTGAGCGCAGAGATAGTAAGCTTTCGTTACTAACTCGGCGACAAATGCTCGCTAAGCGCAGAATTAACAAACTTACTTTGCTAACTCGCCCGACCAGCGCCTGCGGATGCAGAATTAACAAACTTACTTTGCTAACTCGCCCGACGAGCGCCTACGGATGCATAATTAACAAACTTACTTTGCTAACTTGCCCGGCGAGCGCCCGTTGGACTTCAGTGACTCGGCTGTTGCTTCAAATAAAGCGGAAGCGGAATGGTATTTCCTTGTCCGAACGTATAGAGGACCAAGGTGTTGAAGTCGGCCGTCAACGGGGCGAGCGGTTTCTTCAGCCATGCGACTTTCGCGAATTCGAGGGATTGATTCACGAATTCCCTGTTAGCGGAGATATGAACCTCCTGAGCCCGGGGAAAAGAGTTTCTGATCGTAGTTCCAATCACTTGCCGAAGCTCGCTGGAAAGATCGCCATAATCTTTGTGGGAGAAATAAGAGTTATAAGGCGTTGCCACCTGGCGATTGTCCCATTTCGGGCTGCCGTTGCTGACGTTGTAAACGCCCTCCGTCGTGCCGGTATTGTCCTGTTCGTGCGATCTTACCCCGCCTCTTGCCTCTGTTCCTGTCGCTGTCCAATCGGTCAGAATTCCGACGTACGCGTTTTTGTCCGTCAGGAATACAAGGGCAGTATTAATCCCAGGCAGAGCGGCGACTTTATTGGAAAGCGCCGAGCTATATTCGAAATAGCGATTTTCATGTTGCTTCGGATTGGTCGTTAAGGAGCCGTAGGAGCGAACATGCATCATTTTCGGATCGTTAGCCGAACGGCTCGCGTAGTCATTGGCGCTTTTCTGAAAGTAGGATTTGTAATTGCATGCGGTTAGAAGACCGATCATTAGGGTAACTCCGATTAGAACGAACCAACGACGCGGCATGGGACAACCCTCCTGAAAGATTCAACATGGACATAGGATTTACCGCAACCCCGAAAGTATGCAATGGGCGGCGCACATAAAAGTCGGTCGATTTGGCAAAAAGAAGGGAAGGAGCAAAAACGCGAAGGCTGTCGACCTAGCTCAGGAGGGCAATGCACGGAGGGATGGCGCAACGGGGGTTCAGGGTTGCTGCCAAACGATGAAATCCTTAGAACGACGGCGTTTTTGACAGTTTTGAGAACAATTTGTGAACTGTTCTGTGAACATTGACAAACCAACAGATCAATCTTTATATTTATTAGAGTGCTTGAAGAGCGTTTGTTGCTTGGTCCAACATCCGTGTAATGTAGAGAAGCGTTTGCCTTAACCGGGCAAACGTTGTTCTATGAAAACGTCAAATTGGGGTTGATATGATGAATCGGTGGCCTGTAATGAAGCGGCTGCTTCCGCTGCTGACAGGTTTGGTATTGCTGTTGTCGGCATGTGGAAGAGAAGACCTCTCGACTCTGAATCCGCAAGGACCGGTAGCTGAGAAACAATTAGATTTGATGAAACTGTCCATTGGCATTATGGCTTTGGTCGTTGTCGTTGTGTTCATCATCTGTATTTATGTATTAATTCGTTTCCGCCGTCGCAAAGGCGACAAGAGCATTCCTAAGCAAGTAGAAGGCAACCACACTTTGGAAATCATCTGGACAGTCGTTCCTATTGTACTGCTCTTAATCCTTGGAGTTCCAACGATTAAGGACGTATTCGGTCTTGCTAAGGATTACAGCAAGGACAAGAATGCGGTACAAGTTAAAGTGACTGCGCATCAATATTGGTGGGAATTCGAATACACCGATTACGGAATTACGACCGCTCAGGAATTAATCGTTCCTACGGACAAAACAATCTCGTTCGAGCTCGTAGCAGCGGACGTGAAGCACTCGTTCTGGATTCCTTCCATCGGCGGTAAAATGGATACGAACCCAGGCGTGACGAACCGCATGTTTTTGGACTTCCCTAAGGAAGGCGTGTTCCGGGGCAAATGCGCGGAACTGTGCGGACCTTCCCATGCTTTAATGGATTTCAAGGCCAAAGCGGTTAGTCCTTCTTCATTCGACCGTTGGGTCGCGGCTATGAAAGCACCGGCGGTTATGCCTGCGGATGCCGAGATCGCCGAGAAATTCACTTCGCAATGCTTGAGCTGCCATGCCGTTGGCGAGAACGGCGGCAATAGCGCGCCTAACTTGACCGGCATCGGCGGACGTCAAACGGTCGGCGGTATTCTGTACAATGACGAGGGCGTACCAGCCGAGAAGAACCTCCACGACTGGATCATTAATCCTCAGGAATATAAATCCGGGGCCATGATGCCAACCGCCGAAGAGAATAGCTTGACTCCGGAAGAGGTCTCAAGCATCGCCAAGTACTTAGCGGAATACAAGCTCGACTATTAATCAAGCAGGAATTGAAGGAGGTACGCGGCCTTGGCAGCACATGGACACACAGTCAAGCGATATAGCGGCTTGATGGATTGGCTAACGACCGTCGACCATAAGAAGATAGGTATTCTGTACTTGATTGCAGGATTGTTCTTCTTCCTGATCGGCGGGCTGGAAGCGATCGTCATGCGGATTCAACTAATGAAGCCGATGAACGACGTCGTTTCCGCAGATACTTTCAATGAATTACTTACGATGCATGGAACGACCATGATCTTCTTGGCTGCGATGCCGATGCTGTTCGCGCTTATGAACGCGGTTATACCGCTTCAGATCGGTGCGCGAGACGTAGCGTTCCCGTTCTTGAACTCCCTTGGTTTCTGGACATTCTTCTTCGGCGGATTGTTGCTGAATCTCAGTTGGTTCGCGGGAGCGGTTCCGGATGCGGGATGGACATCCTACGTTCCGCTAGCAGGACCGACGTATAACTCCGGCCATGGCGTCGATTATTACGTCATCGGGCTGCAGATCGCCGGTATCGGAACCTTGCTCGGCGGTATTAACTTTATGGCTACGATCATCAACATGCGCGCTCCCGGTTTGTCTTTCATGAGACTGCCGATGTTCACATGGACCATCTTCATTACTTCGGCTCTAATCGTATTCGCTTTCCCGGTACTGACGGTCGGTCTCGTCGCGCTCATGTTCGACAGGCTGTTCCATGCCAACTTCTTCGAAGTCGGCAACGGAGGAAGCTCGGTACTATGGGAGCATATCTTCTGGGTATTCGGTCACCCCGAGGTATACATTCTGATCTTGCCGGCATTCGGGATCATTTCCGAGGTCGTCAGCACGTTTTCCCGCAAGCGTCTTTTCGGATACAGCTCCATGGTCTTCGCGACCGTGCTGATCGCCTTCTTGGGATTCATGGTTTGGGCTCACCACATGTTCACGACAGGATTAGGACCGGTTGCTAACGGACTTTTCTCCATCGCGACGATGCTTATCGCCGTACCTACCGGAGTTAAAATTTTCAACTGGTTGTTCACGTTATGGGGCGGATCGATTCGATTCACCACGGCAAACCTATTCGGTATCGGATTTATTCCGACGTTCGTTATGGGTGGAGTTACCGGCGTTATGCTGGCATCCGCGCCTGCGGATTTCCAATATCACGACAGCTATTTCGTCGTCGCTCACTTCCATTACGTTATCGTAGGCGGATTGATCTTCGGTATTTTCTCGGGTCTGCATTACTGGTGGCCGAAAATGTTCGGACGAATGCTGAACGAAACGCTCGGTAAAATTACGTTCTGGACCTTCTTTATTGGTTTCCATATGACGTTCTTCATCCAGCATTTCTTGGGCCTTCTCGGAATGCCGCGCCGCGTCTATACCTACTTAGGCGGCCAAGGATATGACGACATGAACTTTATTAGTACGATCGGCGCCTTCTTGATGGGTGTCGGTACGATCGCGTTCTTGCTCAACGTCTTCATTGCATGGGCTAAGCCGCGCAATGCCGCAGGAGATGCATGGGAAGACGGCCGTACGCTGGAGTGGTCGATTCCTTCGCCACCTCCGGAGTACAACTTCCAACAAACGCCGCTCGTTCGCGGTTACGATGCATGGTGGAAGGAAAAGATGGATGGAAAGACCGCAATGACTCCGGCCGAACCGATTGGCTCGATTCATATGCCTTCTCCATCTATATTACCGCTAATCATGAGTATCGGATTGTTTATCGCAGGTTTCGGATTTATGTACGATCGCCTTATTGTCGGTGGTATCGGTCTAGCGATAACATTAGGCTGCATGGTCATCCGTTCCTTGTATGACGATCACGGTTTCCACATTGAACCGGAAGATCAGGAGAAGGGGGTGCACGCATGAGCGCACATGACCACGTAGACGGACAACTGCCGCATGAGCCAGAGAAAGCAACCTTGGAAGCGAGAAATAAAATTCTCGGCTTCTGGATATTCCTCGGCGCGGAAACGGTATTGTTCGGAACCTTATTCTCGGCATTCTTGGCTCTGCGTCATAATATCGGAGACGGTCCAACGGCCAACGAGTTATTTCAATTGCCTTTGGTGTTTGCGGCCACGATGATCTTGTTAACATCCAGTTTGACCAGCGTATTCGCCGTTCAAGCTTTGCATCATCATAACAAAAGAGCCATGATCGGTTGGCTAGTCGTTACGATCGTTCTAGGACTTGGGTTTTTGGGCTTAGAGATTTACGAGTTCATTCATTACGTTCACGAAGGTCATGGTTTTACGACAAGCGCATTCAGTTCCTCGTTCTATACGCTAGTCGGATTCCATGGAGCCCACGTTGCCTTCGGGGTTGTGTGGATCGCTATCGTAATCGGCCAGATTTTCAAAAAAGGCCTGACGGTCGTAACTGCGCCTAAAGTATATATCTCCGCTATTTACTGGCACTTCATCGACGTTGTTTGGGTATTCATCTTCACCGTTGTTTATTTGATGGGAAAGGTGGCTGGTTAATCCTATGTCGAGCAACCATGACCATGCAGCTTCCGGAGAAGCAACGAAACGGCACAAGGTCGAAGGTCCTCAGAAGCACATTGTAGGATTCGTGATGTCGCTGGCGCTTACGATTATTGCTTTTGCCGCAGTATCCGCGGGCGAAATCAACGCAACTTTCACGTATATCATTTTAGTATCCATGGCGGTCATTCAAGTCTTCATTCAGATGGCATTCTGGATGCATATGAAAGATCGCGGGCATCTGTTCCCGATCATCGGAATTCTTGCCGGAGTATTCGTCGTGTTCACCATGGTAGTCATGGCCCTGTATTGGGTTTGGTGGTAAGAAGCTGTAAAAGCTTACTTAAACTTCAGAGAGGCGGGCCAAAATCCGTCCTCTCTTTTTTAATGAATAAAGGAGGTTGGCAGATATGTGGGGATTGGAGTATTTCTCCTTCCGCGACTTGTGGAGTCCCATGTTCATGATTTTCATGATGGCGCTTGTCGTGCTTTATACGTTCGTCATCGGACCATGGAGACATCGGTTCGCAGGCAGCAAGCCCGTATCTATCCCTCGTCAGCTCGCTTTTTTGCTTGCGATGGTTTTGCTGTATTTGACCCAAGGCGGTCCTCTAAGCTTGATGGGCCACTTGATGTTTACGTTCCACATGACCAATATGGCCCTGGCCTATATCCTCGTGCCGCCTCTGTTGATCTATGGCATACCGGACTGGCTATGGCGCAGAACATTCCGAGCTAAGTTCTGGAGTTTTGGAGTATTTAGGCTGATTATGAATCCGATTCTCAGCTTGGGGCTGTTCACGTTATTGTTCTCCTTCTACCACATGCCCGACAATCACGATTGGATCATGACGCATTTTACGGTACACCGAATTTATTACGCGCTTTTGTTTCTATCTTCAATGATGATGTGGTGGCATGTGTATTGTCCGATCCCGGAGTGGAGAAGGATGTCGCATATGCTGACGCTAGGGTACATCTTCATGAGCGGACTTCTGCTGACGCCAGCTTGCGCAATGATTATGTTTGCGAATGGTCCGTTATTCGCGGTTTATAACGATCCCCAAGTATGGGTTAAGGCAATGGGTTACTGCGTGTCGGGCGACCCTGCCGAACTGCTAAGCAAATTCGAAGGACCGGCCTTCTTTAATATGATGAGCGGCAAGGATGACCAGCAACTCGGGGGTATCGTAATGAAGCTTCTGCAAGAATTCGTCAACGCCGCCGCTCTCTATACCGTGTTCATGCAATGGTATCGCAGGGAACGCTCTCAGGAAGACGACAACGTAGTTTATTAACAATCTGTGACGGCGCGCCGAAACGTTTGAACAATGACTGCCGGACAGGTACAATAGGTGAAAGATAGCGGGCAGTTATGACGATAGAGCAGGTGATGGTTACATGTCGTGGTATGATATTTTTCCCCTGGTCAGCACGAGCTTCATTCTCATCAGCGGAATCTTGGTCGCCATTGGTTGGCGGCTGATTATTAAAGGCAAACGGGAAGCGCACGAGAAGGTCATGGTGATGGCTGCGATAGCGGCGACATGCTTCTTCATTATCTACGTGTCCAGGACGATCTTCATCGGCAACACCATGTTTAACGGACCGGAAAGCCTGAAGATGGTGTATTTGATCTTCTTGCTGTTCCACATCGTGCTCGCGACCGTGGCTGCCGTGTTCGGGATAACGACGTTGACTCTCGCATATCGCAAGAAATTCGCCAAGCACCGCAAGTGGGGCAGAACGACGGCGAAGATGTGGTTCGCTACGGTCATTACGGGCGTAACGGTGTACGTTCTCTTGTACCTTTGTTACCCGGGCGGACATACGAAGCCGGTTATCGATGCGATATTCGGTTGATAGAGTAACTTAATGGACCCTGCGGAGTATTGATTCCGGGGGTTCTTTGTTATGATAATGGCAGAGCGATCTTGAAGGAAACGGCAGCTGCTATAAAAGGGCAGGATGAAACGGCTAGCATTGCTTTGGAAGTCGCCGTGGAGAACGAACGTGCTCTCTGGCTGTACGAATCATGCGGATTCAGGGTCAGCAAAGCGACCGATTACTATGAATGGGTACTAATTTGATAGTTTGAATACAAATAAAACAATATTTGTCGAAAAACGATTGAAAAAAAAGGATTATAGTCTCTTTTGTCGAATAATATCTAGGACATTATGAGATTCGAATAACAGACTTTAGACCTTGATCAAGAAACAGAACAAAGGCAAATCCGTCCGAAAGGCGGAGACGCAAAACCACGGGTCTTAGCCATTCCCAATTGGGATGGAATGACAGCCGGGTTGCTCGACGAGCTTGTTTTTTTGTTGTCCAAAAAGCGTGGCAGGAGAGGGATAAAATCATGAAAAAACATAGCAGAAAGGTGGTTATGTCAGCGGTTATACTCGTAATGGCCTTGACTGCGAGGGCTGCCAAGACACAACGATTCGAGATTGAAGATAGAAATCCATAACACACGAGGGGTGCAAGTGGTGGGGAAATTGAAACTAACTACCGGGAAGACGTATGTGGTTACTCTGCACAATGGGCACACCCTTGAAGGTGAGCTGCAGGATCTTAAATACGAGGGGGAAGAGGTTTACTCTTTGTGGAATTGCATGGGTAGCCATCCCGTTTATGTGTCTTTGGGCGAGACCGAGGATATAAAGCTTAAGTAAATTTAGCGCATGCTTCCGAAATCATTTCGGATGCATGCGTTTTTAGTATCTAGAATGCGATGCAGCGCTGCCATAGGACAAACCCAGGCATGTTATCGGAACTCCCCTAATATAGATAAGTTGAACGGGATCCGGTTATCTAGCAAGCACGGAAAGGGTGAGTAGCATGCTGCATATCGTCGCCTGCATCAAGCAGGTGCCGGATACGAAAATCATCAAGATGAATCCGAAGACCAATACGATGGACCGCTCCAGCGCCCCGGCGATCCTGAATCCGTACGACTCGCATGCGGTAGAGGAGGCGGTTCGGCTCCGGGTCCGGTATGGCGGCGTCGTGTCGGTGCTTACGATGGGGCCGCCGCCGGCGGTTAAGGCCATACGGAAATGCATCGAGATCGGCGCGGATGAAGGTTATATGATTACGGATCGGGCATTTGCGGGTGCGGATACGCTGGCTACCAGCTATGCGCTAACGAAAGCTCTCGAGAAAATTGCGGAGATTCGCCCTATCGATCTCATCATCTGCGGCAAAATGACGATAGACGGGGACACCGGCCAAGTCGGTCCGGGAATCGCGCGAAGATTGGATATGCCACCGCTGACTTCCGTGAACAAAGTAGCCGAAATCAATCAAGCGGAAGGCTATGCTATCGTGCACCGAAAGCTGGAGGATGGATACGAGGTCATCCGGTCGGCATTGCCGTGCCTGTTCTCGGTGGAGAAGGATATCAATGAACTTCCTTATTCTACTCTCCCGAATATGTTAAGGGCTGCTCGTTATCAGCCGCATATCTGGTCGGTTAGCGATCTGGGCGATATCGATAAGACGCAGCTAGGCTTGAAGGGTTCGCCGACGATCGTCAGCTCGGTGTGGGCTCCGCAAAAGCCGCAAGGAGGGCAGATGCTGGATGGCGATCCCCAAGATCAAATCAAACAGCTGCTGGACATCGTTCTCGCGCGCAAGGAATTGTTCGAATCGGCCGCAGGAGGTGATGGCTCTTGAATTTCGAGGATTATCGCGGAGTATGGGTGTTCATCGAGGAGAAGGACGGCGCGGTTGCGCCGGTGTCGCTCGAGCTGTTAGGGGCGGGGAAACAGCTTGCGGATAAGAGGAAAACGGAGCTCGCCGGAGTCATTATAGGCGATAACGTGCGTATGCTTGCTCAGACGGCATTTGAATTCGGAGCCGATAAGGTATACATATACGATGATCCTATATACCGGTATTATCGGACGGAGACATATATGCGTGCTATGCTCGCTTGCGTGGAGAAGCACAAGCCGGAAATCCTCCTCTATGGCGCCACCTCGACGGGGAAGGATTTAGCTAGCGCAGTGGCGACCGATCTTCCGACGGGCTTGACGGCGGATACGACGCAGCTGGACGTGGAGGAAGACACGGGCTTACTGCTCGCCAGCCGTCCCGCGTTCGGCGGTAACATTATGGCGACGATATTGTGCAAGAAATATAGGCCTCAAATGGCGACCGTGCGCCCTAAAGTAATGAAAGCGCTGCCCCGAATCAAAGGAGCCTCAGGTCAACTCATCGAAGAAAGCATCCCGATTACGGAGGATGATATCCGCACCAAAGTGTTGGAGATCGTCCGGACGACGATCAAGCGCGTTCGCATCGACGAAGCCGACATTATCGTGGCGGGAGGCAAAGGGCTTGGAGGACCGGCCGGCTTCCAAGTCATTCATCAGCTGGCGGAGACGATTGGCGCAGCGGTAGGGGCGAGCCGCGACGTGGTGGAGGCGGGCTGGATCGAACACCACCATCAGGTCGGCCAGACGGGAGTGACGGTGACGCCCAAGATTTATTTTGCCATCGGGATATCCGGCGCCATTCAGCACTTGGTCGGCATGCAGAACTCCGGACTCATCATTGCCATCAATAAGGATCCGGCGGCACCGATCTTTCAGTCTTCGCATTATGGCATCGTAGGAGATGCGCTAACGATCGTGCCCATGCTCACCCAAGCTTTCAAAACCGCGCTAGGAAGAAAGGAAGAGGTCGATGCCGGAAAAGTTTGATGCCATCGTCGTCGGAGCAGGACCCGCCGGAATTGCGTGCGCATACGAGTTGGCCAAAGCGGGCGTTAACGTGTTGCTTATCGAGAGGGGAGAATATCCCGGCTCCAAGAACGTGATGGGCGGCGTCCTCTATCGGAAGATGATGGAGGAGATCGTGCCGGATTTCCACAAGGAAGCGCCGCTGGAACGCCCGATCGTCGAGCAAAGGTTCATGATGATGGATAAGGCATCGGCCCTCACCTTCTCCTACAAGGGGATGGAATGGGCGGAGGAGCCTTTCAATAATTTCACCGTGCTAAGGGCAAAGTTCGATCAATGGTTCGCTTCCAAAGCCGTCGAGAAGGGAGCCTTGCTCGTCAACGAAACGGTCGTGCTGGAATGCATCGTGGAGAACGGGAAAGTCGTCGGAGTACGGACGGATCGTCCGGACGGAGAGCTTCGCGCCGACGTGGTCGTGCTGGCGGACGGGGTGAATTCGTTGCTGGCCAAGTCGCTCGGCTTCCATAAGGAGTTCCGTCCGGACGAAGTGGCGCTTGCCACGATGGAAATCTTGAAGCTGGATAAGAAGGTCATCGAGGACCGATTCAATCTGGAAGAAGGCCAGGGCTGCACGATAGAGCTGTTCGGAGACGCAACTAAAGGCATTCTGGGCACCGGTTTTCTGTACACGAACAAAGATACTTTGAGCATCGGCGTCGGAACGTTACTTTCCGGGCTGATTAAGCATAAGATAAAACCATACGAGCTGATGGAATACGTGAAAACGCATCCGATGATCCGTCCTTACATACAGGGCGCGGAACCTCAGGAGTATCTCGCCCACCTGATTCCGGAAGGCGGGTACAACTCGATTCCGAAGGTGGTCGGAGCCGGGGTGCTCGTCGTCGGAGACGCGGCTCAGCTCGTTAACGCGATCCATCGCGAAGGCTCCAACATGGCGATGACCTCGGGAAGGCTCGCGGCGGAGACGATCGTGGCGGCGAGAGAACGCGAGGACTTCTCCGAGGCGTCGCTGGACGAATACCGTCGGAAGCTGATGGGCAGCTTCGTCGGTCAGGACATGAAGAAATACAAGGATTCCACCCACCATTTCGACAAGTTTCCGCAATACTTCGAACAGTACATTCCTATGATGAACAAGGCGGCTAGCCAGATGTTAACGGTCGACGGCTCCTCGAAGCGGGAGAAGCAGAAGAAGATTTGGAGCGACATCGGCCCGGCGAAGCAGAAGTTCAAGATTGCCCGCGACCTGTTCAGGGCATGGAAGGTGATGAAGTGATGAGCGAACCGCAACCGGCCTCCGCCAAGGGCGCCAACATCGAGGAGAAGCAGTATTTGCTCAGATTCAACGCCGATACGCAGTCTCACCTGCACGTCATGGATACTGAAGTGTGCATGACCAGCTGCCCGGATAAGATCTGCACGATCTTCTGTCCGGCCGAAGTGTACAAATGGGAGGAAATCCGCATGCATGTAGGTTACGAGGGCTGCCATGAATGCGGAAGCTGCCGGATCGGGTGTCCGCACCAGAATATCAAGTGGGTGTATCCCAAAGGCGGACACGGCATCGTCTTTCGACTCGGGTGACAGGGGTGGAGCGCGGGATGAAGATCGGAGATCACGTCGTATACGTGCAGGACGGTACCAAGGGCGTCATCATGGAAGTCCACGATAACCTATACCACATTATCTGGGAGGACCACTTCAGCAGTTGGGAATACGGCGAAAGGTTAAGAATACTGGAAGCTTACCCGTAGTCTATGCGGGTAAGTTTTTTTTCTGCGACTGATGAAGTCTTATTGACGCTGCACCTTCACTGCTAGTCATCTATCCTCTACGGAGTATTACAAAGTATTGCGCTTGACAAAAATAAAGTTCAGTATTAATATCAATTTGAAAGCGCTTCATATTTTTTTTCTCACAAATGTAACCCGTTTCATTCAACAAACTCAGAGATGTAGTTACACGATTTTTATTTTTTAAGAATAATGAAACCGGATTCATGAAACGGGTTACATTATTTGTCGAATACTTAACGCGTTGTTCATCGAACGGGGGCTAGTTTACATGCAAGACGTCATGCCTATTCAATTAACCAAGCAAGCAGTTCGAGTAAATGGAAAGTCTAGCATAATCGTGTCTGCATCGGTCTTCTACTTCCGAATTCCTCGAGAGCTATGGAAGGACAGATTAGATCGCCTAAAGATAGCTGGTTACAACTGTGTCGACGTCTACTTCCCTTGGAATTTTCATGAATTGTCTGAAGGGCAGTGGAGCTTCGAAGAGGAGCGGGATGCGGAAGAGTTCCTGCGTTTGGTTAACGAGGCAGGGCTGTGGACGGTAGCAAGACCCGGTCCTTATATTTGCTCCGAATGGGATGGAGGAGCGCTTCCGGCATACCTGCTCGCAAAAGAAGGTATGACGCTTAGGGATAATGATCCCGCTTACCTGCAGTATGTGTCCTTATGGTTCGAGAAGATTCTCCCCATTCTTCGCCGGCAGCAGGTCAACGAGGGCGGCTCCGTCATCTGCATCCAGCTGGAGAATGAATTGGATTTCTACGGTTGCCAAGACCCCCATGGATATATCGCTGCGCTGCGCGACATGGCATTGGGACATCGGATTGAGGTTCCGTTGATTGCATGCGCAGGACAAGGCGGATTATACGAGGCCTTAGGCTTTGCGGATGGGGTTATTCCTACCTGCAACTTCTATCCGAACGATACGGATCCTGAATTCGAAGAGAAGGTGCTTCAATACACGCAACTGCTCGGGGAACGTAATCAGCCGCTCTTAGTAACCGAGACGAATCGTTCCCACTTCCTGCTTCGAAGATTGTTATCCGCCGGCGCTAAGCTGCTCGGACCTTACCTGCAAGTATCCGGAACGAATTTCGGCTTCACTAATGGAACGAATAACTGGGGAAAGCCCCTAGCCTTCATGACTTCCGACTACGACTTCGGAGGGATGATATCGCCTGAGGGGCAGCTAAGACCGGAGGTTTACGAAGGCAGGCTCCTGAATCGGTTGATCCAAGCCTACGGGTCATCACTGGCAGAAGCTTTGCCGACAGGGGAAGCAAGCCCCTTCCGCATGGACACCGCTCCAGCGAGCGGTCTAATCGGGCCGACAGCGCTTCCGCTTAGTCTGGGAGGACATTTAGTCTTCTTGCACAATACATCGGAACATAGCGTAACGGCGTTTCTGAATATAAGGCACTCCGATGAAGCAATATCAATAACTCTCGCTGAGCGCAGCACGATAGCCGTACCATTTGAAATTCCGCTCTCCGACTGGAAATTCTCGGGACAGTTGCTCTACTCGACGGCTGAACTGTTTCTCCTAAAGACACTTGCGAATGAAACGATCGCGGCATTCCATGCCGACAACGATGGAGAAATGGTATTCCAATTCGATGAAGAGATGGAATGGGAAGCGAACGGGGGAGAAGTGAAAAAGAACGGCAACCGGGTTCGCTTTACGTTCGGGTCGCAAAGCAGCTCCTCCATTATTAAAGGAAATGCTTCCAATGGACGCCGGCTCATCATTGTAATCATGGATCGGAATACCGCGCTTTCGTTGGAAGATATCGGTTTGGCTGGACAGATTCAAACCGAGCCATTGCCCGCATATGACGATGAACCCGTATCCTTGACCGTTTCATGGTCCGAATTTTCCATTGATCCTGTTGCCCCGGTCGGTCCTGCCAAGACAAGAACGATCGAGCATGCGGATTATTTGGAGAAATTGGGCATTAACCGTGGGTATGCCTGGTACCATGCCAAGGATTCGATGCCGAGTAACCTGCGCCGCGAAGGCATTCTCGTACGCAAAGCAAGCGACATCATCTCCGTGTATACGGGTAACGTTTATGCAGGAACTGCCGTTCCAGGCGGATCCAGCAGTTTTCTTCCAAATGCCGGCGAGCAGGCGGGGGAGTTCACGGTGAGAACCGAAATCTGGGGACATACCAACTTCGACGACGCAAGGAAACCTGCTCTGCGCCTGAACTCGATGAAAGGGCTTCAAGGACTTGTTGCCGTTAGCAAGGTCAAAGATCTTAGCGGCAATTGGAAAAGGCAGCTCGTTAAGGAAGATCGGGCAAAGCTTGCGGATCCAGCATTCGATGACCGACATTTGCCGGTAACGGGATTCGGCGGATGGTTACAGATGGAACGTCCGATGGTGGAATGCTTCCGCAAGTCGTTCGAAACTTCACGGTACGCTGATTCTTGGACATTGCATTTCGAAGATTTGCAAGGACTCGTAGAGGTATATGCAAATGGAGTTGCAATAGCTTCCGTTACGCCTTTCGATCCTTTCGTTGACATTTCCTCTTGCGTTACTCCTGGAGAGCAAGTACAGCTGTCGGTGTTCCTGGACCGCAGACTCGAAGCCGATGCCGGTAAAGTAATATTGTATGAGGGGCATGCGGCGCAGGATTGGAGGATTACGGAATGCGCCGAGAAGGAGCTTGCTCATCATGCGGCTAGCAAGTCTATCGAAGCAAGCGATATTGAGCTGCCGATAACGCTTAAAGCCGGAGAGTCCCGTTGGTTGTTCGGCAAGATCCTTCCTTCTCCAAGCGAAGGAGGATGGCGCGTGAAGGCAACAGGCTCAGGAATGAAGCTATCCGTGCTATTTCAAGGTCGACTCGTTTCTCGGATTTGGTTGCCTGGGGGAGATGCCCGTCCTGTAATGAGCGGAGGCAGTCCGGATTCGTTCTGGCTGCCCGGTCCTTGGTTCTCAGGAACGGAAGGCGACTTAGCGGTATATCTAGAAGCGGTAGATCCAAATGGCTCATGCGTGATCGAACAATTCGCTTTCATTAAAGCTTAATAGGAAAGGAGAGCAGCCGATGCAAACAACCGAATCCATTGCGTTGAAGCAGAAAACTCCCTACGCAGGCATATCTCGAACTAAAAAGCTTTGGAACAACCGAACGCTTCTGCTCATGTGTTCTCCCGCCATATTATTTTTCATCATCTTCGCGTATTTGCCAATGCCCGGCTTGTACCTCGCCTTCATTAAGTACAACTATTCGGACGGCATATTCAGAAGTATGTTCGTAGGGTTCGATAACTTCCGGTTCCTCGTCATTAACGGAGACTTATGGCGACTTACGGTGAACACGATCCTCTACAACTTGGCTTTTATTATATTGGGTAACGTTCTTCAAATTGTCGTGGCGGTTCTTCTGAACGAACTGCGTAAAAAGTGGTTCAAGAAGGTTGCCCAGACGTTCATGTTTCTCCCGTACTTCATATCCGCGGTGCTGATCGGGCTCATTGCCTATAACTTTCTGAGCTACGATTACGGGATTCTAAACAGCGTGCTCGAATCGTTGGGGTTCAATCCTGTGAAAACCTATTCCGATCCCCATATCTGGCCTTTTATTATCGTCCTAGTCTACTTATGGCAGACGACGGGTTATGGCTCCATTGTTTATTTCGCGGCAATCATGGGATTGGACAGCGAGATAATCGAGGCTGCCGAAATCGACGGCGCCAACGCTTTCAAGCGTATTATCCACATTATCATTCCGTGGCTGAAGCCGACTTTCATTATCTTGCTGCTGTTCTCGCTCGGCGGCATTCTCAAAGGAAACTTCGGTTTGTTCTACAACTTGGTTGGCGCCAGCAATACGATGCTGTTCCCAACGACAGATATTATCGAAACTTATGTCTTCCGCTCTCTTATGAATAACTTTAACTTCTCGATGGGAAGCGCTGTCAGCTTGTATCAATCAGTATTCGGCTTCATCATCGTCGTTTCCAGTAACTGGTTCGTCAAAAAAGTATCACCCGAAAATTCATTATTCTAGGAGGCGGCACGAATGGAAAATGTCTCGCGAAGCATTCGGACTAATGCCGCGGAGAGAGTCGTCGGTTTTATCGGCTACGGAGTTATCGGACTGTTTTCCATTTGCTGTCTGCTGCCTTTCGTGCTCGTACTCGGCACGTCGTTCACGGCAGAGAATACTATCCAGAAGTACGGCTTCAATTTCTGGCCTAAGGATTTCTCCACGTTCGCTTACAAGATCGTGTTCGAGAATCCGGATTATGTCATCGGGGCATATGGAGTAACAGCAGCGATAACAATCTTAGGAACGATATTGGGTTTATTCGTAGTAGCTATGACCGGTTATGCCTTGCAGAGACCGGATTTTAGTTATCGGAACAATATTTCCTTCCTTATTTACTTTACGACGCTGTTCTCTGGCGGGCTAGTTCCTTTCTACTTGCTGATCACACAATATTTGAGCTTGAAGGACAACTACCTGGCCGTGCTGCTGCCCGGCTTGCTAAGCCCCTTTCTCATTATCATGATGAAGGCGTTCGTTGCATCGATACCGCATGCGATCACGGAGTCAGCCAAAATCGACGGCGCCGGGGATTTCACGATTTTCGTCCGGCTGATTCTGCCGATGACGACACCCGCCTTGGCGACGATCGGACTGTTTATTGCCCTCGGGTACTGGAACGAATGGTATCATGCCATGCTGTTTCTCTCAGCGGACATGAAGTACCGACCCTTGCAGCTATTCTTATACAACGTCATTACAAGCGCGGATTTTATCCGGAACTCATCCGCATCTTCCAACGTCCCGTTACGAGATATGCCGCTCGAGTCGATGAAGATGGCGACCGCCATTGTGGCGACAGGGCCCGTCATTCTGTTCTTCCCTTTCGTTCAACGATACTTCATTAAGGGGATTACAGTAGGCGCAGTTAAAGGTTAATGATGCTAGTTGTGTAGGGAGAGCTCATATAGAGACTCCTTCACATAAATTGAAACCGGTTACAGTCAGGCTCTGTATTCTAATTAACCTAGGGGAGGAAAAATGGTATGAAAAGAGCAACAAAGTTAGTCTCACTCGTAATGTCAATTATTCTGGTAATTGTTCTAGCTGCATGCAGCGGCAACAATGAAGAAGCGAACAGCGGCAGCAGCGCAAGTAACGCGGGAGGTAAGGAAAGTACACCGGCAAGCGCTGAAGGCGGTGCAGTAGATACCTCGAAGTTCGTTAAGATTAGTTATGTTGTACTGGGCGACAAGCCAAAGAACGGTCAATTCGATAAAACGCTGGAAAAAGTCAATAAGCTCATGAAAGAGAAAATCAATGCGGAGCTGGAATGGAAATGGGTCGAATGGGCGGATTGGTCCACGAAATACAACCTGCTGCTGGCGTCAGGCGAACCGATCGATCTGATCACGGTTGCTACCGACTGGCTGGATACATGGAATAATGCTCAGAGGGGCGCCTTTACTCCGCTCGACGAGCTGCTGCCAAAATATGCGCCGCAAACGTGGGAATCCATCCCGGAAGAGGATTGGGCGCAAACGAAATTTAAAGATCAAATCATGCTCATTCCTGAGAACGATTTTACGCAATGGGTTAACCATGGTATTTTCTATCGCGGAGACTGGGCCAAGGAAGCGGGAATCACAAGCCCGATTATCGATTTCGAAACACTGGGCAAGTATTTCCAATACGTCAAAGATAATAAACCGGACACTGTACCTTGGGATGCTCAATCCAGCGGGATAGCACCTTATCTAGGATTTACGAACTCGTATTCAGATATGATTGAGCTTCCTATTGGAACTGGTTATTTAATGACATTCTTTGCGAAGTCGTTCGATGAGAAGTACACGGTCGATAGCCCGATTTTCAACGACGTATTCTTGAATATGGCGAAGATGATGAAGGACTGGGCAGACAAGGGCTACTGGCGCGAAGACATACTGAATTACAAAGGAGATACTCGCACCTTGCTTAAAGCGGGCTTATCCGGCGCTGATGCGCATCACACGCAAACTTTCGCTGGATTACGCGTGCAAATGGACAAAGAGCAGCCAGGCTCCGAGCTTGCAATGTTCCCATTCTCCGCGACTCGCAAAAATCTGATCGAGCTGTCGATCACTCATGGCGGCACTTCGCTTGGCGCACACAGCAAAAATCCTGAACGAGCGCTGATGGCCTATGATCTGATGCGCAATGACAAAGAGATTTATCAACTGATCAACTTCGGTATGGAAGGCGTTCAATACGAGCTCAAAGACGGTAAACGCGTAAAACCGGCTGGCTATGATGAAGCAAGAGATGGTTTCTACTCTGACTTCTGGGGTGGTCGCGTCGACAAATTCGAGATACCTTCCGATGGGACATGGGATGGCGTATCCCAATATTTTGCAGAATATGACACCTACAAAAAGCCATACCCTTACGGACAGTTCGTGTTCGACAAGAGCAGCATCGATGCTGAGCTGACGGCAATTTCACAAGTAACTGGGGAGATGGGTCCTGCGATCCTATGGGGAAAAGCAGGCGATCCGGTAAAAGCGGTTGAAGATTTCCGCAACAAGCTGAAAGCCGCAGGATACGATAAAGTGCTGGCGGAAATTCAGAAGCAAATGGACGCTTACAAGAAACTAATCGAAGGCTAATAGCTGACCTGCCATATCCAAGCAGAAAAGTATAGTCGAAAGGAGCGGGGCTGTCCAGGAGGACAGCCCCACACTTTTCCACTCATGAACAAAGCGAGGTCAAGAGCATGAGAAAAAGAAGAATCTTCATATTCGGGATTGCTCTGATTTGCGGGATGGTTGGAGGAGGAGTCTATATGTGGGGACAGGGTGAAGGGCAGAAGGGTCCGAGCAAGGCAAAGGCGTTCGAGACAGAAGCGATAGAACTGCGGCTTCAAGAAGGTTATGAGGGATTCGAAGGTTGGGGTACGTCGCTCGCATGGTGGGGGCATGCGCTGGGCGGCTGGAAAGATCAAGCTCAGGTGCAGAACGTGATGGATCTGCACTTTGACCCAGTTAAGGGACTTGGACTAAATATTGTGCGCTATAATATCGGCGGCGGCGAGAATCCGGCGTATCATACGATGCGTCCAGGCGGAGATATTCCTGGATTTCAGCCTGAGGAAGGCCGGTGGGATTGGGAAGCGGATGCGAACCAGAGGGCCATTCTTCAGGGGGCGATAAAGCGCGGCGTCAATCTCGCAGAGGCTTTCTCGAACTCGCCGCCTTACTGGATGACGATCAGCGGATCGGTCACAGGGGCGGAGAACGGAGGCAACAACTTAAGAGAAGATTCTTATGAAGCTTTTGCAGACTATCTGACGGAGGTCGTGAAATATTATCGCGATCATTGGGGAATCACCTTTAGATCATTGGATCCTCTTAACGAGCCGTCTTCAAATTGGTGGATCAAAGGCAATGGACAAGAGGGAAGTCATTTCGATTCGGGTAAACAGGCGGAAATCATACGCAAGACAGCCGATTCTCTCCGGAGTAAAGGGCTGACGGGAACGATCGTTAGCGCACCGGATAACAATAGCATTGACGAAACCATAGGATCAATTGAGGCGTATGATGATGCGACGCTTCAAGCGATCGGCCAGATCAATGTTCATTCCTATAACGGCACCAAAATGAAGGAGCTTCGAGCTCTTGCCGAGCAGAAGGAAAAGCGATTATGGATGTCTGAGTATGGAACGGGCGGCAGCGCTTCGCACAGTCATGAGGACATGACAAGCGTAATGGAATTGGCCGCAAGGATTATGTCCGATCTTAAGTTCATGCAGCCGAAGGCTTGGATCTATTGGCAAGCTGTCGAGGATGAAGGGGCAAACAATAACTGGGGCTTTATTCACGCCAATTTTATTGGAGACGAGAATTATGAGCTAACGAAACAATATTATACCATGGCGCAGTTCAGCAAGTTTATTCGTCCGGGATCTCTGATTGCACCTACAATGGATGATCAAACGCTAGCTGCCTATGACCCTGAAGCTAAACAATTATCGGTCATCATCCGCAATGGATGGATTGATCGTAAAATGGTCATTGACCTAACGCCTTACCGGTTCGAAAATGCCCAAGCTGAAGCCTATCGCACATCCTCTACGGAGAATCTGCAACAGCTTACCGCAATACCGCTCTATGAGAACGGGTTTGAAGTAGAATTTGTAGAAAATTCGATTACGACGGTTATCATGAAGGAGATCGAATTAAAACCATGAATGTAACCCTTTTCATTAAGAGCATTGTTTTGATATAATAGGGCGAACTTCTTTGCAGGAAGGATAATGTTTGCTTGAGACAAATTACCATATATGATATTGCCAATGAAGCTAAAGTATCCGTTGCCACCGTCTCTAGAGTATTGAACGGAACAGCACCGGTTAAGGTCTCTACAAGAGCGAAGATCGAGGCGCTCATTCAAAAGTATCAATTTCAGCCTAATGCGATGGCTAGAAGCCTTCTTTCGAAAGAAACGGGTATTATCGGCGTTATTCTGCCCGACCTCACCAATCCCTTTTTTCCGGAAGTGTTTGCAGGTGCGGAGCTGGAAGCCCAAGAATCGGGACATACATTCCTGCTGTGCAATACAATGGGCCTTTATACCAAAGAGTCCGAATATCTTAACATCATGCAGGAAAAACGCGTAGACGGCATTATTTTTCTTGGGGGACGGATTAACCTAAAGGATTGCGAACCGCACCTCGTCCAGGAAGTCGTCGATCATGCTAATAAAATTCCGATAGTTCTTGTTAACGGAAACCTAAGGAATACCGAGCTGACCCGTGTTGTTACGGATGAATATGCGGGAACTGTATTCGCCGTGCGTCACTTGATCGAGTTGGGCCATACGCAGATTGGCTTTATAGGCGGGGAAAGCCATACGACGACAACCTCCATCAAGCTGCGCGCTTTTCGCAAAACGCTGCGAGATGAGGGTCTCCCGGTGAAAGAAGACTGGATTTTAACGGATAGCTTTTCCATGGAATCGGGAAGGCAACTGATGCAGAAACTGTTGGAACTGAGTGAGAAACCCACCGCTGTATGCTGCGTGAATGACTTTACGGCGATCGGAGCGATTAAGACAGCCGGCGAGTACGGCTTGAAAGTCCCGGATGACATTTCTATTGTCGGCTTCGATGATATTCCGCTGGCACACCATGTCATTCCCGAGTTGACAACAGTATCCCAACAAGCGAGCGAGCTTGGTCAAACAGCTGTTAAAGTGCTCCGACAAATGATGAACAAAGGAAAAGTGAAGAAATTAACTTCTCTTGAGCCGCAGCTTATAATCAGGCAAAGCACGGCGCCAATTAAGAGTCCTCTCTGAAGAGAGGGCTTTTTTATTGCTTGCGCGCCTAGTCAAGCTAGGCACAACTAGCCGGTGAAAGTCCGGTCGAGGTAAGAGCCAAGTCGCCTCGTAGCTGACGGGCAACTGGTGGAGAGATCCTAAGGTTGAAGCCCCGTGACAAAGTAA
>NZ_SOMN01000031.1 GCF_004564235.1 Cohnella luojiensis | reverse complement strand
TGAATTGCTTTTGTTCTCGCCAAGGCAACCACTCCCAAAAGTAATTTTCTACTTAAGGGGAAGATTAGATATTAACGGCATTAATTCCTTTAAAGAAATCTCGGAACTTTATCTGCCGTCTATATAGTTGCAGAAAATACACTTACATCCTTCAAAATTCTGATATTCGGGCTCCATTCATTCAACTAACTGTATTTTCTGCAAGTAGATTCGGATAGGTTGCCTTTTCCTTCAAACTAACTGACTATTTTACACTTAGTTTTTACGATGATTACGGGGGTGCCGGGTTGTGGGGGTGCTGCTAACCGATGATTACGGAGTTGAGAGGGGTGCTACTAGCAGACGGATATGTTAAAAAAGCCGTCATTTAATAAATGAATGGCTGAGGACTGCTTCAGGTGCTCCGCTGCAATGATGACATTGTGTTATCATAATTCTTAAGGAGATCGATACAATGGATTTTATGAGGGCAAGAACACCAGAACAGATAATTTTTCGGTGTATATTCTTGGGTTGTATCCGATATCTCATCTGTCGCAAAAACAGCTTGAGGCTATTCAGTTAGCCGGGGTTAATTACGCTGTACCAGATATTGAATATTTGTGTTACCATGGGATACTTCTTCTACTTTCCGATTTGTGACAGTGAAGATACCACATAAATTAGAGAGGTGTTCTGAACGATGTCGAATAAACCAGATGATACAATAGAAAGTCGAACATCCGATTTACGAGGATACATCGATTCCTTAGAAATGCAGGAACGGTTATATAAACGGACTTTGCTCATTGTTGTTATGTCGCAAATTTTCGGCGGTGCAGGACTTGCGGCAGGAGTAACTGTCGGAGCACTCCTAGCTCAGGATATGTTGGGTGCAGATAGTCTTGCAGGTATTCCTTCGGCGCTGATCACTCTTGGTTCTGCTGCGGCTGCACTAATTGTTGGGCAACTCTCTCAACGCTTCGGACGCCGTTCGGGACTCGCGACAGGATTCTTGGCTGGAGGTATTGGTGCAATCGGGGTAGTCATTGCAGCTGTATGTAACAATATTCTACTTCTCTTTGCTTCGTTGCTTATCTATGGCGCAGGCACTTCTACAAACTTACAAGCACGCTATGCGGGTACAGACTTAGCAAAGCCTAAACAACGTGGAACTGCAGTCAGCATTGCATTGGTTTCAACTACATTCGGTGCTGTCGGGGGTCCAAACTTGGTTGATGTAATGGGCCGGTTCGCTACTTCGCTAAAGGTCCCAGCCCTGGCCGGTCCTTTCATACTGGCCGGCGCAGCCTTTATTCTTGCTGGTCTTGTACTACTGGTTTTTCTCCGCCCAGACCCATTCGTTGTTGCAAAAGCAATCGCCGAAGCACAGGAAAAGGATCAAGGGTATGGCTCGGATACGAATTCAAATATACTACCGACAAACAACCGAGGGATCATTGTTGGAGTCACAGTCATGATATTAACCCAGATTGTTATGGTCGCCATTATGACAATGACGCCAATACACATGATTCACCACGGATATGGCTTGCGTGAGGTAGGGCTAGTCATCAGTATTCATATCGGCGCGATGTTCCTTCCATCCCTTGTGACGGGTGTGCTCGTCGATAAGGTCGGACGCACTGCAATGTCGGTTGCTTCAGGCGTTATTCTATTATCTGCTTGCATTCTTGCTGCTCTAGTACCTGCCGACTCCATGCTGTTACTCATTACTGTTCTGGCGCTGCTAGGACTTGGTTGGAACTTTGGCTTAATTAGCGGCACAGCGCTTATCGTGGATGCGACTCATCCAGCTACTCGTGCCAGAACTCAAGGAAATGTCGATGTCTTGATTGCCTTGGCGGGGGCATCGGGCGGTGCACTTTCTGGCATGGTTGTAGCGCATTCCAGTTATGCAACACTCTCAATTGCCGGAGGTATCCTTTCTTTGTTACTGATACCAGTCGTTATCTGGTCTCGCAGCAGCCGAAAAATGGAGATACCCGAAAATATGCCCCTTTAAAAGTAAAACTGGTAACACTCGGCAGTGTTGGATTGGTGTGGCGTTCGGTACATGACAACAGACTTTGATAATGGCTGTTCACTTTCCTATCGGAGATTGGACAGCTTTTTTGTTGTTTAGGCGAAGGCACCACTGTATTACAAAAGCTTATGAATACTATAAAAACATCTGTCTTGTTACTCCTGTAAGAGCATGGTACTTTTAAATAAGCAATGTCAATAAAAGATATCAGAATGATCGGGATAATTCTTATGCTAAGCGAGCGAGGTGCGTAGGATTCATGCTGCAAGTAACGAACAGTCCGTTTCAACAAGACCAGGTGGAGCTGCTTAACCGCTTGTTGCCCACGCTAACGGAAGGGCAGAAAATCTGGTTGAGCGGTTATCTGTCAGCTCTTTCGACCGTAGGAGCTCAAGCGGGAGCGGCCGCTCCGTCTTCAAGCGCCCCGGCCGTCTCCAAAGAGGTGACGGTGCTTTTCGGATCGCAGACCGGGAACAGCCATAAGCTAGCGAAGAAGCTGTCCGGCAAGCTGCAGGATCAAGGCTTTCAGGTGACGCTCTCTTCGATGATCGACTTTAAGCCGAATACGTTGAAGAAGGTTCAGAATTTGCTCATTCTCGTGAGCACTCATGGAGAAGGGGATCCGCCGGACAATGCGATTTCTTTCTACGAGTTCCTGTTTAGCAAGAGAGCGCCCCAATTGGATGGGATGCCGTTCTCGGTGCTTGCGTTAGGCGATACTTCCTACGAGTTTTTCTGCAAAACGGGCATAGACTTCGATCAGCGTCTGGAAGAGCTAGGCGGCAAACGGCTTGCTCCGCGCGTCGACTGCGACGTGGATTACGACGAACCGGCGGAGATGTGGATCGCGGACGTTCTCGCTTCCCTTGGGCAGGCTTCGGCCGCCGCCCAGGCGCCGACGGTCGTCGGTACTTCCGCGGTTCATGGAGGACAGTCTTCGGAATATTCCAGATCCCATCCTTTTCAAGCTGTCGTGCTTGAGAATTTGAACTTGAACGGACGCGGATCGGATCGGGAGACCCGTCACCTGGAGATCTCCCTTGAAGATTCCGGTCTCCAATATGAGGCGGGCGACAGTCTGGGCGTCTATCCGCAGAATGATCCTCGGCTCGTCGACGATCTGATCGAAACGATGGGATGGCATCCGGATGAACTCGTCGCGATTCCTAAGAGCTCGGAGGAGCTTTCCCTGAAGGAGGCTCTGACAAGCCGTTGCGAGATTACGGTTCTGACGAAGCCGTTGATCGAGCAAGCGGCGAAGCTAGCCCCGGGCAACGAATTAAAGGAGTTGCTCGCAGCCGGCCGGGAGCAAGAATTAAGAGAGTATCTTAAAGGGCGGGATCTGCTCGACCTGGCAAGGGATTATGAATGGAAAGGCGTTACGGCAAACTCCTTCGTATCCCTGCTGAGAAAAATACCGCCAAGACTTTATTCAATCGCGAGCAGTCCGAAGGCCTATCCAGGCGAAGTGCATCTTACGATCCGCAAGGTTCAATACGAGAATCATGGAAGAGTCCGTTACGGCGTTTGCTCGACGTATGCGTCGGAGCGGCTTGAACCGGGAACGACCTTGCCCGTATTCGTTCAGGACAACCCGAATTTTAAGCTTCCATCCAATCCGGATACTCCGATCATTATGATCGGACCGGGTACGGGAGTGGCTCCATTCCGCGCTTTCTTGGGCGAACGGGAGGAGATGGGGGCGGAAGGCAAGACGTGGCTATTCTATGGCGATCAGCATTTCTCGTCCGATTTCCTTTATCAGGTTGAATGGCAGCGCTGGCTGAAAGAAGGCGTACTGACGCGCATGGACGTTGCCTTCTCGCGGGATACGGAACAGAAGATATACGTTCAGCACAGGATGCTGGAGAAGAGCAAGGAGCTGTATCAATGGCTGGAGGAAGGGGCTGCCGTCTACGTCTGCGGAGACGAGAAGAAGATGGCGCATGACGTCCAAGCCGCGTTAATTGCGATTCTGAAGCAAGAAGGCGGCCTTAGCGAAGAGGATGCGGCGGCGTACTTGACGAAGATGCAGCAGGAGAAGCGTTATCAACGGGACGTCTATTGATTACGGAGGCAAATGAAGCAAGGAGGTAGAAGAATGTCAGACAACAACCTGCTATCGCCCAACAGCGCGCCGCACAGCGACGTAGAGGCGATTAAGAGCAGAAGCGATTATTTGCGGGGAACGCTGGAGGAATCACTGAAGGACCGGATTACCGGCTCGATCTCCGAGGACGACAACCGGTTGATGAAATTCCACGGAAGCTATATGCAAGATGACCGCGACGTGCGCAATGAACGGAGCAAGCAGAAGCTGGAGCCGGCTTATCAGTTCATGGTGCGGGTGCGGGCGGCCGGCGGCATCGTGACGCCGGAGCAATGGCTCACGATGGATCGGGTGGCGCAGCGGCATGCCAACGGTACGATTCGGTTGACGACGAGGCAGTCATTCCAACTGCACGGTGTTATCAAGTGGAATATGAAGAAGGTCATCCAGGAAGTCAACGACGAGCTGTTAAGCACTCTTGCCGCATGCGGCGACGTGAACCGCAATGTGATGTGCAACCCGAATCCGTACCAGTCGGAAGTTCACGAGCAGGTATATGAATGGGTACAGAAGGTCAGCCATCACCTCGATCCGCATACCCGGGCTTATCACGAGATCTGGTTGGATGAGGAGAAGTTGGTAGACAGCAGGGAGGGCGATGAGCAGGAGCCGATATACGGCGCCGTTTATTTACCGCGTAAATTCAAGATCGGCATCGCGGTTCCTCCTGCTAACGAAGTTGACGTTTTCTCCCAAGATCTGGGCTTTATTGCGATCCATGAGAACGGGCGTCTGCTAGGCTTTAATGTCGCAGTGGGCGGCGGTATGGGGATGTCGCACGGAGATCCGAAGACGTATCCGCAGGTGGCGCGTACGATCGGCTTCATCACGCCGGAGCAACTGATCGAAGTAGCGGAGAAAACGGTCACCATCCAACGGGATTACGGCGATCGTGCGGTACGGAAACATGCGCGGTTCAAGTACACGATTGACGATCGCGGCACCGAGTGGTTTATCGACGAGCTGCAGCGGCGGTTAGGCTGGAAGCTGCAAGAAGCTCGTTCCTATCATTTCGACCATAACGGCGACCGTTACGGCTGGGTAAAGGGCAGCGACAACAATTGGCATTTTACATTGTTTATCCAGAACGGCCGCGTGAAAGACGAGGACGACTATCTTCTCATGACCGGTCTGCGCGAAATAGCCAAGGTGCACACGGGTGATTTCCGCCTCACCCCCAACCAGAACCTGATTATCGGGAACGTAACCAGCCAGAAGAAGAAAAAAATCCAGCAACTTATCGAAGCGTACGGACTGACGGACGGGACAGCCTACTCCGCGCTGCGAAGAAATTCCATGGCTTGCGTGGCTTTGCCGACTTGCGGACTGGCTATGGCGGAGGCGGAGCGATACTTGCCTACGCTGCTCGACAAGCTTGAGTTGATTCTGGATGAAGCGGGCCTGCGCGACGACGAGATCGTTATTCGCATGACCGGCTGTCCTAACGGATGCGCCCGCCCGGCATTGGCGGAGATCTCGTTCATCGGCAAGGCTCCCGGCAAATACAACCTGTACCTGGGCGGCGGATTCGCCGGCAACCGGCTGAACAAGCTGTACCGAGAGAATATCGGCGAGACCGAAATTCTGAACGAGCTGCGTCCGATTCTGAACCGTTACGCGAAGGAACGGACGGAGGGCGAGCACTTCGGAGACTTCTGCATTCGCGGCGAATACGTGAAAGAAGTTCATTCGGGCCTCGATTTTCACGCCTGATCGTTTAAGGAAAAAAAAGACCGCTTAAATCCAGCCTGATGGCATGGAGGCAAGCGGTTTTTTTAAGGTTGATGACGGCGTTGGAATCAGCGATCAGAGAAGGCCTAAGCGTAATGGAGGTATCGGCATTTCGGCATTCAGTCAATACGGGAACGAGCATCCGAGTTGGGCGGTCAAGAAACGGAGTTCGTAACCTCATACAAACGACAGAGGACATGGAGATCGTGGGGGAAGCATCTTCAGGGGAAGAAGCGGTAGAGAAGGCAAATACTCTAAGCCCCGATGTCATTCTCATGGACATCCGCATGTCAGGTATGAATGGAGTCGAAGCTGTTCTGATATCGCTTCGCGAATAAGTGATTTTTTCTCCGTTGCCCAGTTGGCGGAGCCTGTGGACAGTGTATATGCAGAGTTGACGTCTCGCGAGAAGGAAATACTCAAGCTCATTGCGAAAAATGCCACCAATACCGAAATTGCCAGTAAGCTCCACATCAGTATAAAAACAGTTGTGAACTATGCGACCCTAATTTTTAGTAAACTTCAAGTTGCCGACCGTAAAGAAGCTGAGGAACTGGCTCGAAGATGGAAAATGGATACCGAGATGTTCAGTGGCGGGTAACTCATTCCCGAGCTCCTTTCCCAAAATTAGGGCACCCGCGACTGGGTGTCCTAAAAAAATCGCCTTAAGAGTGATATGGTGAACCGTATCACAAGTAACGGCAACTTTTTTTGGGGCGAAACGAGCGGGAGCCTTCAAAAGCGCGTTGAACGGCATGGGTTTGAGCTAGGGCAACCTGGCTGAAAAAGTCACGTTTACGGGCTTCTCGCAGTTTGTTTAGTTAGAGATTTTCGCAAAGGTTTGCTTGCAATATGATACATAATTTGCTCATAATTATGCTATATTTGAACTAAGAGTAATTCGTTAAAAGGAGTGAGCATATGCCCACAATTCGTCCCATTTCAGATTTGCGTAATAATGCCAATGAAATTTCTGAGTTTTGCCATAGAGAACGGGAGCCCGTCTTTATCACCAAGAATGGAACGGGAGACCTGGTTGTTATGAGTATCGAGGTTTATGAGCGCCAGCAAGCTTTAATCGAGCTTTATAGCAAGTTGTCCGAAGCTGAAGCTGAAATCGCTAACGGTGCTGTCGGAGAGGATTTCTTGGAAGTAGCCCAGAAGCTGAGGTCAAGCATTCATGGAAAAATATAAGGTGCTGATCTTCCCCGCCGCGAAAAGGGATTTACAGGAATTAATCGACTATATCAATGAACGGTCGTCCTTTGATGATATCAAATTGTACGATGAGATCGTTGAGCATGTGGCATCGCTTGCGGAGTTGCCATTTAGGTATCCATTGATGAAAAACTCTGTTCTTCGAGCCAAAGTTTACCGCGCGCTGGTGGTGCATAGTTTTCTGGTGTTTTATGTAGTCATGGGCGATGTGGTGCAGATCAGGCGTATATTGCATGGTAAACGGCAATACGAATTTCTAATATAATGTAGCTTTCCTTACTTTTACTGTATCCTGCAAGCCCAAGCTAAAACTTGCTTTCAACTTCACCCTTTAACTCATCCCTTAGTTCCAGGAAGTAGTCATCGACCTGATCGAGAAGAACTGCTGGAAGTTTTTTTGGAACGGTGCAGCACATCCAAGTCCTGCTGTGTCTTGATGATTCGCAATCGAATCCCTCCTAAATAACTTAGGCCCCTTAAGTTCAAGGGACCTTCACGAAAATGATATTTATTTCTTTTGGAAGTGAATTGTATGATGAAGAAAAAGCTGACGTCTGATTTTGACGGTCTAATGTCCTATGTTGAGCGAATCAACAGATTAAATGGGGGAACTTCCTGCGCACTATTCATTATTCAAAATGATCATGTGGTTGCCGAATTTTATAGTGGAAAGCATACAGTCCAGAAAATTAGAAGGCCAGAAACTCAGGGACCGAACACTTCAAATTCGTAGAGAGAATATCCGTATGGCGTTCCTCTTACTGTGCCATACATTCTTACATACTTCGCATTCCGAGCGGCAAACGTTATATCGTCTATGGCACCATTGCCACCTGTGGTGACATAGACATCTTCCCAATTTATCGGACTTCCGCTGTCCGATGATACTTGAATTTTATAACTTGTCGCATGGGCAACTTCCCAGTTCAGTTTTACCCTGTTGATACTTTGGATTGTACCTAGATTTACATAAATCCATTGAGGATCTATCCCTAACGCGCTTGCCCATCTAGAGCCTGTATTTCCATCAAAGGCTTTGTTCGCTTCAAATCCTACACCCTCGATTGAGCTTGTTACAGCGGGTTTATTCAAAGCAATATTGCCGACTGAGCTTGAACTGTTATACACTTCGAAATCAAAGAGAGAATATCCGTAGGGTGTTCCTCTGGCAGTACCATACATCCGCACATATTTTGCATTCTGAGCAGTAAACATAATCTCGTCGATGCCGCCATTGCCGGTTGTTGTGACATAGACATCCTGCCAATTTACGGGGCTTCCGCTATCCGTTGAGACTTGAATCCTGTAACTTGTCGCATAGGCGGCCTCCCAATTCAATTTCACTTTGTTAATGCTTTGGGAAGTGCCTAAGTCCACGTATATCCACCCCGGATCAATCCCTTCCGTGCTTGCCCATCTGGTCGAAGAGTTGCCGTCAAAGGCTTTGGATGCTTCTAGGCCCGCCCCCTCTACCGAACTGGATACACTCGCCTTATTCAGTGCAAGATCAGTCCCGGAAGTTTCAGGTGTAGGTTTCCACCAGTTTCCTGAAATGAACAATAGATTAAGCAGATTGTAAGAATCGCTGTAATAGCTCTCCTTTTTATTTTTCATCCAGTCCCATCCGGAATTGACCCAGCTTTGGTGACTGCTATTCGTAGTGCTGGCCGCAATAAAGGGGGAAACAAATAGAGCAGTGTCATAACTTCCGATAGCAGTACCATTCATGGTATATCCGTCTTTAATATTAGCTGGAACGCCGCCTGCTTTCCCTTTAATCCATGCCGCTATTTTGTCGGCGATCGTCTTACCTCTTGTGTCTCCGTAAAGTGCGTAATCCATCACAATTCTTAGAGGAACACGGCCTGCATTCCAGAAGTATTGGTTCGTTTCCTGGAACTCGTCCAAGTACCATTCGGGTGCAGGTTGCGGAGGATTGTTCACTACAAAATCGGAGATCAGGCCGGTAATCGGAGAATAAGTTTCGCTGAACTGCGTATACACGCTATATAGGTTATTAATAACGTCAAGCCAGGTCTGATCGCCTGTAAAATCATAAAATGCCCTTAGGTGACTAAGCATCCAATCGGACGGGCGAGTGTTCAATGCAGTCTTTGAATCCCAGTCCCCGAGGTTAAGCCTGTTATTCGTCGTCACATAGCTAGTTTTAATGCCGTTCGTAATCATCTGCTGAGCCTCAGCCATATAGTTAACGGCTCCGCCAGATCCCCATTGACGATCCGCGAGGATAAGCGAGTATGCAATGTCCAAATCTCCATCGGTTGCTGAACCGAAATGTCCCTGGGCATCGACGTCATCCGCAACCACCCATCCCATGAGATTCGGATTTCCCGAGCTTTTGTAGGCTCTGGCTGTTTTGAATAAGCCATTAAATAGGGTTTGAGCATCCGGATCATGACCCGCCATCAGCGCCGTAATGACCATCCCGTATCCTTGACCTTCCGAAGAGCCTAACGGAGTGAAACCATCGGGACTTCCGGTAATCTCTCCTTTTACATAGTAGCCGCCTGGCAGAGATGAAAGGTTATTTTTCAGATAGGTTGCTTTCCAATAATCGTAATAGGCGGCTACGGAAGCATTCATAGAAGCTTGGGTGACATGATTGGGTTTGATGATGCCCGGATAATTCACTTGCTGTGGAAACGGTTTCAGTTCACCTGCTGCATGTGCCTTCTGATTGTAATCAGCAGGTATAATCAATTGAACACCGAATAACGTGCTGCAAAGCAGAAGATAAACCAACAATTTCAGCTTTCTTTTGACCGATTTATTAGCTTTGAAATACATGATAACGCCTCCTTTTAATGGTTAGGTACAATCGATGTATTCTGAATGCCCTCCTTTCAATAACAATAAGCATTACTTTTAGGTGCTTTTATCCCAAATGCTATGTAAATCCTGTATTTAAAATAACACAAATTTACATTTATTTGCAGAAATAATTTTGGATCGAAAAACGGTTATGGAAGCATAAGGTGTGCTGGTTGATGGTGATCGGAGATTCAGTTGCCGGGTTCTTTCGAACGCGATCCGATCAAGTATCCAATAATCGTCGATTCGACGGGGAGCACCACAAGCGTCCACATTTCCTTTAATCCGAAATCGGCCGAACGATATTTGTCTGGCGTTAAGGTGTAGATCAGCGCGATCAAGAGGACTCCGAGCGCAATCGTGCCTACGATGTACAAGCGGACGTTGTCCCCCGAGCCGAAGAATTTGCCGAGGAATCCGAGTTCCGCTTTGCGTCTGTCGTTCTCCGCATTCGCCGCGATGATCTTGCTGGCGACTCTAGGGTCTTGGATTTCGATTTTATTCATAATCCGAGACCCCTTCCCCCGCGTAAAAGGTAAACGTCAGCACCCAAGCCGTCGAATCGAAATTGATGGTTACCTCGTAACGAAGCGACAGCTTGCGATTGTTCAGAACCCCAAGATGGATCATGTCATGGTTGCCGGTTGGCTTGCCTCTAGGAAAGTTGACGCACGCGATTCGCACCTCGTTATATCGGACAAGGCGGATGTCCGTCATGAAATCATCCCGTTCCGGTTCGTGTTCGATGCAAAATACGAACGTTAAAGGGTCGTTCTCTTCGGACAACGTAATTTCGATCGGGCTCATCCCGTAGGCGAATACTCTGCCGTGATAAACGACTTCGAACCCTCCGGACGTTATTTTCAAGTTCGATCCCCCCAAGGCAAACGATCATCGTACGAGCGTCATCTTTCTATTTTACGAAAGTGGCGATCGGTACATGACAAGAGGTTTCTAACTTACGGTAAGAGGATTATTTTTGGGTTTTATCGAATATTGCTAGCAAATCACAGTTTCAAGGAGGGTAACGTGGTTTGTCAAAACAAAACAAATATGATGATCCGGGGTTTTTCGCGAGATACAGTCAAATGGATCGTTCGATCGGCGGATTGGAGGCTGCAGGGGAATGGCATGTTCTTCGTTCTTTAATTCCCGAGTTACGCGATAAAAACGTGCTTGATCTTGGCTGCGGCTATGGATGGCACTGCCGATATGCGCGCGAACAGCAGGCCCGTTCGGTCGTAGGCATAGATCTTTCGGAAAAAATGATATCGCGCGCTAAGGAATATAACGACGATTCCGCAATCGATTATCGCCAACTCGCGATAGAAGATATTGACTTTGGCGCAGGGGAATTCGATGTGGCGATAAGCTCGCTAGCGCTTCACTACGTCGAGCGCTTCGACATCGTCTGCCGAAAGATATATCACTGCCTATCGCCTGGGGGCAGCTTCGTACTCTCGGTCGAGCATCCGATCTTCACCGCGCTCGCCGCGCAGGACTGGTATTACGGTTCGCAAGGCGAGCGATTGCATTGGCCTGTCGACGATTATCAGATTGAAGGTCAACGGATGACAAGATTCCTAGACCATGGCGTGGTCAAATATCATCGTACCATCGCCACTTTGGTAAATGCGCTAATCGAATCCGGCTTTATGATTACGAAGCTCTCCGAACCTCAACCTACCCAAGAAATATTGGCGAAGCATCCCGAGATGCGAGACGAGACTCGACGCCCCATTTTTCTCTTGATCGCAGCGGTAAAAGGTTGAGAAATATGGTTTATTGGTTAGTACGTGATCCGGGTAAGCTTCTCCGGATTGGAGACCAGATAGACGGCTCGAATAGCGCCGAGATCGTCGTCAGGCTCGAACGCGAACGCAATGGGAGGCCTATTCTCCCGCACCAGGAGCAGACCTCGTTGCCCGCTGATCCAGACTCGAAGCGATTTCCCTGTGAGTGATCCTTTGTCGGCGATTCCGGAGAAAACCCGTTCAAGAGGCGCGTCTTCCGAACCAAGCTCGATGACAGGTTCCGGAAGCCACTGTCCGGGATAGCTTTCCCGGTTGCGCGGAGCGGCTTTCATCATATTGATAACCCGGTTCGCAAGCATTTTGACAAGATAGGCTTTCGGATGCGAAATGTCGCTCCCATCCCATTTACTGACGGCGGCGAAGACGTCCTGAACAGCATCCTCGGCCTTGCTCAGCGAGCCGAGCATCCGATAAGCGATGGAAGTAAGCAATGGCTTGTATTCGCGGTATAACTGTTCGACATCAAACATGGTTCCGTTCGTCGTCAAGGGGATATCGACCTCCGCATCCTGAATGAATTATTCAAGACCTGACGCCGTTAAAAAATCACCCCACATTGGAATATCTTTATTTGGACGATAACTTCATCCGGGATATTGAAGTGCTCGAAACGATACCGAATTTAAAAGAGGTATCTTTGGCAAACAACCCGCTGAATGAGCAAGCTAGTCAGGTTATAAAAAAACTAGAGAATAATGGCGTCATTGTAAACTTGGGCAACAAAGACGAGACTCAGCCAGAGGAGATTCAAGTTTCTCTCGACGCGGAGTCAATTGCTTTCGATGTTCCTCCTTTTATTATGGACGGAAGCACGATGGTTCCATTTCGAGTCCTATTCGAAAAACTTGGCTTAAAGGTCACATGGATCGAAGATACCCAAACCATCATAGGGGAAAAAGAAGGCACTACGATAAGAATGCAAGTTGGCCAGCAAAGTGCGGATGTTAACGGAAGACGCAGTTACTAACGGACCACGAAACCTACGTTTTGGAAGAAACAGAGAAGACGTTCCAAGGGTATCCCGCGAAAAGATTGGTTTTCAACAAGACGGAAGAGGGTTGGAAAACCTTTGTATGCACGGCGGTTTTCTTTGAAGCGAACGGACGTTTCTACCAGATTACGGCTTCCGCAAATGAAGACATTTTAGAGGATGCACAAGAGGAATTAAATGAGATCGTGGGCACATTGAAACTGAAATAGCAACAAGGAGGGTAATACAAATAGTTGCTCAGATTATGATATGACTATAGCCCGTTGGGCTTGGTAATACCTAGTCGCAAAGGCGAATCGGGAGCATCCCGGTTCGCCTTTTCCCTTTGACACCGCATTTGTACGCATAACAACTCAGATGTACCTATGAATGAAGGAGTGTATCCTCTAAGATTATTTGAAGGGAGCCATGCTTATACGCAATGCACATTCATGGACGAACTGAGGTTGCCTGATGAATAAGCTATGGAAGCCAGGGTTATGGTTCGGTAATCAAAAAATTAAAAAGAAAATCATGATCATTTTTATTCCATTGATATCTATTCCTTTGTTTACTCTTGCATACGCTTCCAATTCTATTTTCACCGAATCGGTTATCCGAAAAACCGTCGTCAACGTATCTGGGGAATCAGAGCTGATCGTCACCCGAATACAAGGGACCCTTCTCAATGCTAAAAATTGCGCCAACATTATGACTGTCAGCTTGAACAAAGTCATTCCGGCGGACCGCGCATCCATAACCGACGAATTCACCATCAAGAAGCTTGCTACTCATATATCCAACCAGTTGGCTCTCGACCTGCTGTTCTTTCCGGATGTCGAAGCAGCGGCTTTTCTCGACATGAACGGCCAGTTGCACACGTCCAATCACCTGATGGCCGATGGACTGCAGGAGGCATTTCAAAGCAGGATCATTCAACAAACCAACGCAACGAGCGGAGAAAATATCTGGTTTACGATGGAGACGCGCGACTTTCTCACAACGACGAAGGGAAAGCCGGTGCTTACATTGGGCAAGAAAATTCTCAGCATCGACAACGGGGACCAACTGGGAACCTTGATCCTGATCATTAAAGAAAGCTCATTTTCGGCGATTTTCCAAAGCGTGGAGCGAGAGCAGGAACGGAACTATCTGATCGTAGATTCGAATGGCCAAGCGATCTCTTCCTTGAACAAGGACGATTGGATGAGCCCCTCCCAAATCGGCTTATTACGGGATGTTTGGAGCAACGATCAGCCAGTCTCGGAAATCGTGAAATGGGGAGGAAGTAAATTTCTTGTGTCCAGCATGCCGTTCGATGATATGAACTGGAAACTGGTCAGTCAGATCCCGCTTCATGTCCTCACCGAAGACAGCCGCAAGATTACCTTGTATATCATTATGCTGGGACTGCTAGGGATCGTTTTCTCGTTTATCGGCGCGAGGATGCTTTCCCGGGTGATCGCCGGTCCTCTGGTCCGCTTGACCAAGACAATGCTGCGGGTTAAAGATGGGGATTTGAACATTTATTTCGATGCCCGTACGGCAGACGAGATTGGATTTCTTTCTTCGGGCTTCAACAAGATGCTCCGACAGATCCGGGAATTGATCGAACAAGTCGGCAGGGAACAGAAGCAAAAGCTTCATTATGAGCTTGCGTTGATCCAATCTCAAATCAAACCCCATTTTCTTTACAACACATTGGATTTGGTTTATGTGCTTTGTTCGATGAATCGGGTTGCGCAGGCAAAGGAAGCGACGAAGGCGCTGGCCGACTTTTACCGGATCGTCTTAAGCGGCGGCAGGGAAGTCATTACCGTCAGCGAGGAAATCGACAATGTCGGCAATTATTTGGCCATACAGAAGATGCGCTACATGGATGTATTCGAGTTCACCATTGACGTGGACGAGAGCACGCTAAACGGACAGATTCTCAAATTGACGATCCAGCCGCTGGTCGAGAATGCCATTTACCACGGTTTGAAACCGAAAGGGTCGAACGGAAAGCTTCATATTCGGGTTGCCGAAACGGGCCGAGAGATTCAAATCTCGGTCACTGACAACGGAGTAGGGATGACTACTGAGAAATGCGGCGGGCTGCTGAAACAGCAAAAAGGAAATCCGGATTCCAAATCGTTCGGCTTAACCAGCGTGCAGGAGAGGATCGTATTATTTTATGGACATGAATACGGGGTTAAGGTTCACAGCGCTCCCGACGAAGGAACGACGGTCGTGGTGAGACTTCCTTTAAGGCAGAAGGAGGCGGATTCGGATGTATAAGGTGTTGATCGTGGATGACGAGCCGTTGTTCCTGGATTTTCTCCGTACGGTATTGAATTGGGAATCTCTTGGATTTGCGATCTGCGGCGAAGCCAGGGATGGACAAAAAGCGCTGGAATTGACTAGGAAAACCTTTCCCGATGTTGTGCTTGTAGACATCAATATGCCCAATATGGATGGAATGGAACTCTCGCAGCGGCTGAAACAAAACGATCCGGATATGGCGATCGTCATGGTGACGGGCAACGCGGAATTCCAATATGCCAGAGACGCCTTGAGGATCGGGGTGGAGGATTATATCCTAAAGCCATTCGATTCCGACGAATTATTTTTGACGATGGTCAAAATCAAAAGCTATCTTCAAAGAACGAGAGAATACCGGCAGAGAGACCGTGATCACGTTCTCTGGCTTAGAGAGCAGTTTCTCAATATGCTGATCAGCACGAATCTTTCTATTACCGAAGCGGAAACTCGAGGACAGATGCAACGATTCGGCATTCCTGCCGAATCCGGCCGTTATGCCGTCATTACTGTGGAAATCGACCATCTCTACAAAAGATGGAGCGACCATAAGGAGATTCTTCTTTGGAAGAATACCGTTTCTAACCTGCTGCATGAAATCATTGCTTGGCCGGGGCAAAATATCGTCTTCTTCGGACCGGAAGACCGGATTGTTTCCTTATTCCAGCCGACTCCTGATTGTCCCGACCCTACGGGAGAGACGGAAAGCCTGCAGCGATTGTGCGACATGGTCAAAAAACATTTTAAATTTTCAGTGACCGTTGGCGTGGGAAGTCTTCAGTTCGGATATACCGGCATACGCGCTTCCTATATGGAATCCATGGCGGCCTTGCAAAGCAAGATCATTCTCGGCACCGGAGGCGTCATTCGCTATCAGGATTCGGATCGAACGCCCCACGGTTTCTATTCCAGCGAAATCAACGAGAAAATGATGCTGGCCTTGCGCTTAAAGGATGAGAACGAGATGAAACAGCTCCTCGAAGAGGTGTTTCGTTACGTTAGGGAGCAGCGTTTGTCTGCCGAGATGACTTACGTGACGGTGTTCGGCCTCGTATCGATTTGTCTCTCCCATATCGTCGCGAGCGGAAAGGATATCGGGGCCGTGCTGGGAGATGGATTCTCTCCTTACCAGGAACTACAACAGCAGGAAACCCTCGATAAGACTTACCATTGGGTCGAGCAAATCAGTTTGAAGACGCTCCAAATAAACAACGATGACAATAAGCCTTCCCGGTCGAGAAAAGTCTTTGAAGAAGCCAAGCTTCTAATCGAACAGAATTTCCGGGATCCGGGTTTTAACGTGGAGGAGATCACCAAACAGATCTTCATTAATGGTAGTTATTTGCGAAAAATATTCCATAAGGAGGCTTCCATGTCCGTATCGGAATATATCACCCATACCCGAATGCAGCGTGCTAAGGAACTTATTCTGCGCAAGCAGGTCAGCGTTACCGCAATTGCGGAGATGACAGGCTATAGCGATCCCGGATATTTCAGCAAATGCTTCAAGAAACATGTCGGAGTGACGCCGAGCGAATACGAGGCGCAGAGCAAGGCCGGAAATAGCGCGAATTTTACCAACGTTTGAAGCGAAGCGTACATTTCGAATCGTACGGGATCCCCCCTATAATGAATGCAGGGTTGTTGGGGTTCCTTCAAAAACCCGTCTTTGACCAAATAGGAGAGTGGGTCTAAAAAATGAAAAATAAGTTACGGTTTACCGGTTTAGCGCTAGCTGCAATAGTGGCATTTTCACTTACCGCTTGCGGTTCGGACAAGAAGAACGAGGGAGGATCGGCTTCAGAATCACCTGCGGCGTCAGCTTCGCCTTCGGCATCCGCTTCCGAACCGTCTGCATCGGCGGAGCCGACTCCTGCAGAAACGGTAAAGCTGAAGATTGGCGCACGCTACTTCGATGACGATACGAAGTTGCCTTATGATTACGCGATCGCCGAGCTTAAGAAAGAGATGCCAAATGTGGAGTTGGAACTGGTTCCAAGCCAGCAAGACGATAATCAGAAGCTGAAAACCCAAATGGCGACGGGCGATCTGCCCGATATCGTGGATACCGATTGGAGCCTAATGCAGGTAGCCAAAAAATCGAACAATCTTCTCGTACTCGACAACGAAGCGGAAACCGCGACATTCAAAGAACAATTGAACAAGGGTAACGAATCTAAATTGATCGCGCCAGACGGTCATGTTTATGCGTATCCTTACGCGGGAATAGAGTTCCAGATTCTGTACTACAACAAAAAAATGTTCGAGGATGCAGGCATCGCTCTACCCATCAAGACGATCGACCAACTGAAGGAAGTTTCCAAGAAATTCGTCGACAAAGGGATTATACCCCTTGCCATCTTCTCCAAAGAAAAATGGATAGGAAATGCATTGCTCAAGGGCTTCATGACCCGCGAGGAACCTAAAGGCTACGGCGTGCTCAACGATGCGACCGAAATTCCGGAATCTTTGAAGCTGGCCGCTGGGCAAATCGGAGAATTACAGGCCGCCGGACTCTTCGCGAAGAACGCCACGAACACGAACTACGATCAGGCTTCAGCGTTATTCTATCAAGGCAAGGCTGCCATGTTCATCAACGGCCAATGGGAAATCCCGAATGCCCACAAAAACATGGGCGACGGGGTAGACTGGATGTACTGGCCGGCAAAAGACGAAGCGACTTACGAGAGCACGAAGTTCGCGATGAACGGCCAGGGAGATCCATCCGGATTCGCGGTTTCCGGTCATACGAAAAACAAGGAAATCGCGATCAAAGTGGCTGCTTTTATGGCTCGAAAATATGCGGAGTACAAATTTACAATGGTAGGAAATCCGATCGTTTCCATCAAAATCGATAAACCCGCACAGGTACAGATGCCTAAGATGCTTGAGCGGCTGTCGACGGAAGTCATACCGAATATTACAAGCTTCGCGGAGGTCTTGAGCAGTCCGAAGGTCGGACTTGCGATTGACGATAACTCCCAGAACCTGCTCGTGTCCGGATTTACGCTGGATCAGTTCGTGAAGAATATGAACCAGGCACTTAAAGATAAATAAATCGACCAAAAGGCTCGCTTCGGCTTCTAGGCCGATGTGAGCCTTTTTATCGGAAGGAGAAAGAGATGAAACAATACTTGGGCAATAAGAACGCGATCGTGCTGTTTTTAGCGCCGGCCCTTCTTTTATATAGCGTTATCGTGTTTTATCCGATTATTCAAACCTTTTACCGCAGTTTTTTTGAGTGGGATGGACTAAGCGAGGCTTCTTTCGTCGGGTTGGACAACTTCGTCAAGCTTTGGGGAGATCCGCTGCTGTCCACCTCCTTGAAAAACGGTTTTCTATTTGCTCTTGTCTTAGTCGTGTTTCAAATCGGATTGGGGACGTTTCTGGCTCTGATCTGCGCGGATGTTACCGTTAAAGGACGCAAACTACTGAGAACGGCATATTTTATACCGGTCGTGCTTTCCGTTACCGTCGTATGTCAGCTGTGGCTGGCCATGTACGATCCGGACAATGGCTTGATCAATAAAATTTTCCATGCTTTCGGTTTGTCATACAGTCAGAACTGGCTGAACTTGCCGGAATCGTCTATTTTTGCGATTGCATTCGTTAATGCCTGGCAATACATGGGGTTTCAATTCGCCTTACTGTACGCGGGCGTAAAATCGATACCGGAGCATTATCAAGAGGCCGCCCTGATAGACGGAGCCGGGAAATGGAGAGCGCATTGGTATATTACGCTTCCTCTCATGCGAGAGACTTTCAAGTTCTGCTTCGTGATCTGCATCACCGCGGGAATCGGAGCTTTCGTGCAGATGCTCATCATGACCAACGGCGGTCCAGGAACAACCAACTATACGATTACTTTCATGATTATCCGAAACGCTTTTGGAGCTAATCAATATGGTTATGCTTGCGCGATTTCAGTGTTATTGGTTCTTATTAGCCTGATTGTAACTATAATCATCAACAAAGTGTTCGACGAAAGGAGAGAGGAAGCCCGATGACCGCCATCCGGAAAATACCGAGAGCTCTGATGCAGGCCTTCCTCTGGTTCTATTTTTTGATTTCGCTCTATCCTTTGATCTGGATGGTGTTCTATTCGCTCAAGAACAATGACGAAATATTCGTCACCAATCCCTTCGGCTTCCCAAACAATCTCCGCTTTGAGAATTACGTAAACGCATGGAACCAATTCAATCTGCCGCGTTACATGGGTAATAGTTTGTTCATCTCTACGATAACAACAGCCGGCGTAGTTATATTTGCGCTAATGTTTGCGTACGCGATCGCGAGACTAAGATGGAAGTTTCGGGAAACCGTGCGCATTTACATGATTGTCGGGATGTTTATTCCCTTGCAGGTTATCATCATACCTTTGGCAATCTTGGTGAAGGACCTTCACCTTACCAATACGTACGGTGCTTTGATCATTCCTTACGTGGCGTTCGGTCTGCCTTTTGCGTCTATCGTTTTTTACGGTTTTCTCCGTGGCATTCCGTACGAATTGGAAGAGTCGGCATGTATGGACGGCGCTTCGATTTACCGGATGTTTTTTCGTATTATATTTCCGATCCTCACGCCGGCCGTTGCCACCATTATGATTCTTCAATTTCTAGGCACGTGGAACGAATTTCTGTTGGCGTACATTCTTATTTCGGACGAAGCGTTAAGGACGCTGCCGATCGGATTGATCTATTTCCAGGGACAATACGCGACGGATTGGGGCGGAATGGGCGCAGTAATGACGATTGCGAGCTTACCGATGGTCATCCTGTATTTATTCTTCACCGAGCAAGTGGAACGAGCTTTGACGGTCAGTTCGTCCGTGAAGGGATGACGGACTGAACCGTCATTGGACCAAAAACAAAGCACCCTTCGGTCGAAGACCTAGGGGTGCTTTGTTGCTGTTTTATTGTCATTCTGCCTATACGCGATTAAGGAAGTACATTGCCTGCGGCGCGCAAGATCCCGTACCACTCTTCGCGCGTCAGTTGAATATCGCTTGCCTTGCAGCAATCCTTTAACCGTTCAATATTCATCGTACCGATAACCGGCTGCATGCGAGCGGGATGGCGCAACAGCCAAGCGACGGCAATCGTCGTGTTGCTAACGCCATATTTGTCCGCGATCGTATCGATCGCCTTATTCAATTCCGGGAATTTGTCGCTTCCGAGGAATACGCCTTCGAAGAATCCGTATTGGAAAGGAGACCAAGGTTGAATCGTGATGTCGTTCAGCCTGCAATAATCAAGCACGCTGCCGTCGCGGTTTACGGCGGAGTCATTTTCCATATTTACGTTGAACCCATTGGTAATCATGGTGGCGTTGGTGATGCTTAATTGCAACTGGTTAGCAACGATTGGCTGCTTCACGTACTTCTTCAGCAGTTGAATCTGCATCGGGTTCTGATTGGAAACGCCGAAATGCCGCACCTTTCCCGAGTGTTCCAGAATATCGAAAGCCTCCGCCACCTCTTCCGGTTCTACCAATGCATCTGGACGGTGCAGCAGCAAAGCGTCCAGATAATCGGTTCTGAGCCGTTTCAAGATACCGTCCACCGACGCCAGAATATGTTCTTTAGAAAAATCGAACATTCCCTTCCGAATGCCGCACTTAGACTGAAGGATGATTTTCTCGCGAGTATCGTCGTTCATTTGGATGGCATCCGCGAATATTTCCTCGCAGGCACCGCCGCCGTAAATATCCGCATGTTCGAAGAAATTCGCGCCTTCTTCCAGAGCCGTATTTACAAAGCGAGCGGCTTCGGCTTTGCCCAGCGAGTTGATTCGCATGCAGCCGACCGCAACGACCGGCACGTCTAGAGTGCTGTTTCCAAGTTTAATAGTTTTCATGATTATGTCCTCCTTATTGAATAAACTTTAGGCTTATTGTAAAGATGTTCTGAAAAAAGTATAGCCGAATAAATAGGCTTGCGTAAGAGCTGAAATGTTATATAGCTAGTAAATAAATAGTAACTATGAGGCGCCCTTTCAGTCGCTTACCAGCTTTCCTTCCGCACTCTCCGCAACGATTGGAACTTCCCATTCGTTTTTGAACGGCGCGGCACCCCAGCGTTGAGTAACACCCGCTATCCATTCAGGCGAGTAAAACTCGTCAGCGGCCTCCTTAGATGTCCAGTGCCCAGATAGCGATCGGCTACCTGTGAAAATAGCCGTTCTATTGCAGGTTTAGTCAACTCGGCGGGTACTTGGTACGTCCACATGACGCAGTACATAGATCATGCCTCCCTTTTATAACTCCTTCGACGATGAACTCAAGTTATCCCTCCAGTTTTCGCGTAAATCTTTCCTTTATGCTGCTCAAAAGGACGCAGTAATCGAACAAAAACTAATATTTCCATATTACATTAATTTAATTAAGTAACTTGACATTAGTAAGTTATATGCAGTATTATACGAACATCTTAGTGAGGAAAGGGGGCAAAAAAGTGAAAAATTATTTTCATAGTGGCGCATTGATATTAAGAGTATTGTTAGGAATAACCTTTTTTGCTCATGGAGTTGATAAGTATCAGGCAGGCATTGGCAATATTGCAGGTTGGTTCGAGAGTATCGGTATTCCGGGCTTTATGGCCTATGTAGTGGCTTCGATCGAACTGATAGGTGGAATCGCGCTGATTCTGGGATTCGGAACACGTATAGTGTCCGCGCTATTGGCCATAATCCTTCTAGTTGCCACTTTCAAAGTGAAATTAGCCGTCGGATTCTTCGGAAACGGTCAAATGGCTGGATATGAGCTTGATCTTTCCATGATGGGAATTGCTATTTATCTTTTATTAAATGGAAGCAACTTGCTTTCCATTGATTCTTTATTCAAAAAGGGTCAAAAAACAGCTTAGATCGAGCAAATTATAATAAAGATCGCTCACTTACTCAGCCATCATGGCTAGGTGGTTAGCGATCTTCTTCAATTCCGGCTTACATATTTTTTGAAGGCGAAGCTGTAACTAACATCAGCCTTTGACCGCGCCCTCCGTGATACCCTGGATAATCCACCGCTGGAAAATGGCGAAGATGACGATGATCGGAACCGAGGACATTACGAGCGAAGCTAGAATGAGAGTCCAATCCCGGCTGTACTTGCCGAAAAACATATTAATCGACAGCACGAGCGTATAGGCGCGATAATCGTTAAGCAGCAGCACCGGAAGCAGGAAGTCGTTCCAGAGCCACAGCAGGTTCAGCACGATAATGGTGAATGTAATTGGCAGCAGAAGCGGAAAGATGACGGTGAAGTACGCCCGCCATTCCCCGGCGCCGTCGATGCTCGCGGACTCGTCGAGCTCCCGCGGAATCCCCTTCACGAAGCCATGGTACAGGAAAACCGCCATATTGACGCCCAGGCCGGCGCAGACGATACCGAGCCCCAGCGGCGAGCCTTGAAGCCCTAAGTCGCGAGCCATCTTGGTCAAGGTAACCATTATGGTCTGGAATGGAACGAGCATCGACGAGACGAACAGCATAAAGATCGCGCCGCTCAGCCGCCCTCGCGTGCGGGACAGCTTGTACCCGGCCAGAGAGCTGCAAAAGACGATAAGGACAATCCCGGTAACCGTGACGATCACCGTATTCAAGCCGCTTTTCAGCAAGTTGGCCTTTGTGAAGGCTTCGGTGTAGTTGTCAAAGTTCAGCGAAGAGGGCAGCTTCAGCACCGATTTGTAAATTTCCCCTTGCGACTTGAAGGAGTTGATCAAGGCCATATAGATCGGGAACAAGAAGTAAACCGCCAGCACCCCAAGCACTAACCATGCCAATACCGAATACAGGCGTCTGCTCATGCTTCCACCTCGCGATTTTTCATAACTGAGATTTGAATCATGGTAATCACGAATATGATCAGAAAGAGGATAATCGCTTTCGCGCTGGCATAACCGAAACGCAGGTTGCCTTGGTAAGCTTCCTCTAAAATATTCATAGTGATGACTTGCGTCCCTCTGCCGGGACCTCCCCCAGTCAGAGCGTATACGAGATCGTATATTTTGAATGAGCCGTTCAAGGTCAGAAAGATGCAAATGGTCAGAGCGTGCACGATCAACGGCAGCGTAATGTATCGCAGCATATGGAAAGGCTGAGCGCCGTCTATAATCGCCGCTTCCTTCAGATGCTGGGGTATGCCTTGAATCGCCGCCATATAGATGAGCATAAGCGTTCCCACGCCGCCCCATAAGGACACGATAACGATCGTCCAGAACGATACGGTCGGATCTCCGAGCCAGGATAGATTCAGAAACTTCAGTGCTCCGTAACTGGACAAAGCCGGAATGACTTTAGAGAATACGAATACCCACATAAAGGTGCTGATAATAACGCTGAGCATGTTCGGCATAAAAAAGATCGTCCGGAAAAAGCCTTTCGCCCGTGTCCTGGATTCGATCAGCAGCGCCAGCAACAGAGCCACCGCATTCTGGAGCACAACGGCAACAACAACGTACTTGGCTGTGAACAAAATGGAAGTCCGGAAATGGGTATCATCGCGAATCGCTTCGATAAAGTTGCTGATCCCGACAAAGCCATACGTTTTATTTAAGCCGTTCCAGTCCGTAAAGCTGAAGTACGAGCCTTGAATCATCGGAATGGCCAGAAACGCCAAATAGAGAGCAAAAGCAGGCAAAACGAATAAAATCAGCGAAAGTGAGGTTCTCGCGCGTCGGCTCCGCATGGTATTCCTCCTTAGGAAAGCCGTACCCAGCTCTCATTGCCCCGAGGTAAGCGGCAACAGTATCTGGGCACGGCGCAGTTCTATGATTCGTATTTATTTTTTGGCTGCGGCATTGGCATCTTTCCAGGTTTTGTCCAAATCCTTAATGACTTCTTCCATGGTCATTTTTTTGTCATAGTAAGATTGAAGCGCCTTGCCGGATTCGTCCTTCACCGCGGAAGGAATGGCCGGATCCCGGTAAGACTGGTTTTTGCCCACGTATACGTAGGCTTCTTCTACCCAAGGATAAGGCTTAAAGGTGTGGCTGGTCGAAACCGGGTTGAACTTCAGGCTTTGGTAAAGCTCGTTTGAGGCCTGATCATCCAGAATAAAGTTGAGCAAATCCAGTGCCACTTCTTTGTTTTTGCTCTCTGGGGACATCGTCAGTGCGGTGGAAACCGCAGTGTTGATCAGCGTCGATGACGGATCGTCCGAAATCGGCAGCGGAGCAACTCCGAATTCGAAATTGGGGTCCACTTTCAGAATGCTGTCCGCGTTCCACGGTCCTTGCACCCACATGGCTGCGGCTCCTGTTGCGAAAGCTGCAGAGCCGTCGTCGTTACTGCTTTCGAATGGGCGGTCCGTTCCGTTGGCATTGACCAGGTCGATAATGTCGAACATTTCCTTAATATCAGCAAAGCTGCCTTGATCGCTGTTCATTTTATCAACAAAATCTTTATGCGTGCTGTTCACCAGTCCGCCGACCGTCAGCGGCAGGAACAACTGCGGAATCCACGATTCTTTGTAGCTGAGCAGGAACGGCGTAATTTTGTTGTCCTTCAGCTTCTGTACGACGGTTTTCATTTCCGACAGCGTAGCCGGAGGCGTAATGCCCAGATCGTTGAATATTTTCTTGTTGTACAGATAACCCCATCCCAAGCTTTCCATCGGTACGGCGACGATTTTGCCGTCTACGGATACGAGCGGCTTGATGCCTTCGATAAGCTTGCCGGCGAACGGCTGATCGGATAGATCCGTCAAATAGCCGGCTTTGGAGAACGGAGGGATGTCATTGCCGGCATGAAGGCTGAACACATCCGGAACGTCTCCGGTAGCCAGGCGGGTTTTCAAAATTTGCGACGAGGTGTCTGCTCCGGGATATTCCGAGTTGAACGTAACCGTGATGTTTTTCTCCGCTTTTTCTTTCTCCGCGAATCTCTCGAAATAACTGTCGAACTGCTCGCGGAAACGATCTAACCCGCCTAGGAAAATTTTTAGTTCCACTTTCTGCGGAGCGGCGCTGGACTCATTTGTCTCTGTGGCGCCGCCGGTTGGGCTGGCTGAGTTGCCGCCATTGTTGCTTCCGCAGGCCGCGGTTGTACCTAGCAACACGAGCGCTGCCAGGGCAAGTAAAGATTTTTTCATGACCATAAAACCTCCCTAGTTGGTGGTAACGCTTTCATGTGAAGTATACTCTTGAATGCGCTTACGCGCATTGGACGGGATTTGCCGGTTGTATGGACGATATTGATATGTTTACTATTCCTGCTCAGCCTCCAGCCTGACCTGTGAGGGAGTCATTCCGGTGAGCTTCTTGAAGATGCGGTGGAAATAGGCGGGATCCGCATAGCCGACCGCCTCGGCCGCATTCTTGATCGGCAGCCCGCTCTGCAGCAACTGCCGGGCTTCGGCAATCCGCTTGGATGCAATGTAGTCCATAACCGTGAAGCCTGTCTCCTGCTTGAACATCCGAGACAGATGCTCCTTGCTGACGAAGAATCGGTGTGCGATCGATTCCAGAGTAATCGGCTGAGCGTACGCGTTATCTATGAATTGTCTGATGTCCGAGATATCGATCCGCTGCTTGCTTCGGATCCGGTGAACCGCTTCCTCCAATACGGCGGCGTAAGAATCCGCCAGCACTCCGATAATTTGCCCGAACGGCGTATCGTCCGTAACGAAGAATGCGGCCGCATGCTCAGGGAGCACGGAAGAAAGCTCGATGTCGGCTTTGGCGGCCTGCTCTCCGAGCAATAGCATGAATTGTTTATATAATAGATTGTTGATTCCCGGAACAAGCGCAGCCTCATTCTCCAACGCGCGTTCCAGCGCCTGAAAGTGGCTGCGCACGTCCTCTGTCCGCAGCTCCAGAAAATGTCTGGACAGCTCGCCCTTAAATTCGGATATCACCTTCATGAACGCCGCGTCCATCGGCTGCAAGGCATGAAGGCCGCGCGCAGCCCGCAGTCCGCGAACCGCCTTCTCGACCGCCGCATTGATTTCGTCCGGATGAATCGGCTTGAGCAAGTACTCGTCAACTTTGGACAAAATCGCCTGCTTTGTATAGACGAAATCATCGAAGCCGCTGATAACGATTTTCCGGATAAACGGGTAATCGTCGGTCAGTTTCCGAAGGAGCTCAACGCCGTCCATTCCACGCATCTTCATGTCGGTTATGACGATATCCGGATGAATTTCGTCAATCAGTTTGAGCCCGCCGAGCCCTTCCTCCGCTTCTTCCACCTGGTCGATGCCGAATTTCTCCCAATCGACCAGCCGCCGGATGCTGTCTCGCGTCCAAAACTCATCGTCGATGATAACCGCCTTCATTCCAGCCCCTCCTCTTTCGAACGTTCCATTGCGGGAATCAGAATCTTGACTATTGTACCTTCTCCTCCAATGCTGGAGACGAACAGCCCGTATTCTTCCCCGAACAGCAGCTTGATTCTGGTATTCACGTTGCTCATGCCCATGCTGTCTCCGCGCTCCGGGTCTTCCGTCTCCTGGGCAAGCCCCCTGCGGATCTCCTCCAGCCGCTCTTCATCGATGCCGACGCCATTATCCGCGATGCTGATCTCTACCTCGTCAAGCACCCTCTCGGCCCGGATCGTAATAACCCATTGCTCCATTTTCCCTTCCAGCCCGTGAATGAAACAATTTTCGACGAGCGGCTGCAGGGAGAACTTCGGAAGGCGGCAGGCCAGGCAGTCTTCGTCCACATCCAGATGTACGTTGATCATATTCTGGAACCGCAGCTTCTGAATGCGCAAATAGTTGTCGACATGCTCCAACTCGTCGGCGAGCGTCACCAGATCCGACTTCATACGGATGGCGTAGCGGAACAAGTCGCTGATCGCCCGCACATGTTCGTTGATTTCTGGCACGTTGCGCGAGAGGGCGAATCCCCCGATAGATTGCAGGGCGTTATGGAGAAAATGGGGATTGATCTGCGCCTGCATGGCTTTGACCTGCGCCGTGCGCTTCTCGATCTTAGCTTTGTATTCGATTTGGATCAGCTCCCGGATTTTACCGAGCATCGAATTAAACCGTCTCTCAAGCGTGCCGATTTCATCCCGTCTTAGCTCCAGAAGCCCGACGTCGAAATTTTGAATCTCCACCGCCTTCATCGACTTGGTCAGCCTGATGATGGGCTTCGTCGTGAAATAAGCGGTCGCGATGGAAAGCGCGATCGCCACGATCGTAAATGCGACTGCCGTAAACAAGCTGAAATTCAGCGTCGAGGAAGCACCTTTTGTTACATATTGGATTGGAATGAATTTAATGATCCACAGCTGACCGGATACGGTCGGCTGATAGAACAGGAATCCCTTCTTTAACGACAAGTTACCGGGCTCCGACGGATTGGCGACGACCTGCTTTAGCGTCTCCGCGTCGATCGACGATTCCTTCGCATATGGATCGTACATTCTGTTGCCGGCGGCATCCACTATAAACAATTCGCTGTCCGGCTCCGAGTGAAGCATGTCGAGCACGCTTTTCATCATCGTCCACCGTACGTCGATCGCTACTCCGCCTAGCATTTCCCGGTTTTCAAATCGGTTCATGCTTCGTACGATCGTAAACGTGTTGTTTTGATTGTTTCGCAACAGACTCACGGTTTGGCGCGATTTCGCAAGCTCGCCCCAATCCGCTGAGGGAGTCCGCAATTGATCCGTATAGCGGCTGGCGTCCTTGTCGACGATGAACAAGCGGTTCAAAGTCTTGAGATACAGGGAAATTTGCGAAATGTTGCGGTTATTCGCGTAGTACAGCACCCTCAGCTTGTCCACCGTGTACGCATAAAGCGCCGAAGAGTCAAGCTCCCGCTCGTTAACGGCTCCGCTCGCGTTGGGGAAAAGGCTTTTGTCCAGCAGCAGAGAGTACGTGACGCCGTTTAACTGGTCGAATTTCTCGTCGAAATATTCGGCCGCCCACTCCATTCTCGCTTCATTCGAGCGGATCACTTCCGAACTCAACGAATCCTTCGATTTATTGGCGGCGAACAGCGTGACAAGGGAGAGGGGCAGCACCGCGATGACCACCATTACCAGCATTAGCTTATATCTCAGGCTCTTCTGAAACGGCTGAAGAATAAGCCGCGATAGTCTGCTTAATACTCTTAACGCCATTCATTCAGCCCCTCTTTGGTTTAATCTGATTCCTCTCTGCTAGTTTGAAGCTATCAACTGTCAATTGTCAACGCTTTCAAATGAAAGGGCACCCACGAAGGGTGCCCGGAAAGAGAAATCGAATAATACAGCTTCCAGCCGGTATAGACCAGGGCAGCAGTAGTGAAGAAACAGCAAGGGCACCCAGCAGGGTGCCCTATTCGTTTTCGAGAGGCGGATATCGAAAGCCGGATCCCGGATGAATTGCGTGCATCGGAAAACCGATTTGTCAATATGTGAAGACTATGACAGTATATAAGAATACAAGGAACTCCCAACTAGAATTAGCAATAACGAATGGAGGAAAATGAAAGTATGGCTGATTTACCAAATTGCCCGCAATGTAATTCCGAATACACATACGAAGATGGGAGTCTTTTGGTTTGCCCGGAGTGCGGTTATGAGTGGACTTTAGAATTAGGAACCGATAGTGGCGAAGAGAACAGGATTATCAGAGATGCAAATGGCAATGTCTTGAACGATGGCGATTCCGTAACCGTAATCAAAGATCTAAAGGTAAAAGGAACATCATCGGTTGTAAAAATAGGTACGAAGGTTAAAAATATACGGTTGGTTGATGGAGATCATGATATTGATTGCAAAATTGACGGTTTTGGAGCCATGAAATTAAAATCGGAATTTGTTAAAAAGATATAGAATACAAAAAAAAGAGGAGCTGTCTCAAAAGTGGATAACTTTTGAGACAGCCTTCTTCACTCATAAATCCTCTCCACGCACGCAATTCGTTAACCTACGCAAACTACATCGCCTTAAACAAAGCATCCAGTACGCAATTAGTTTGACTAAAGCTAACTTCGAGACACCGCCACACGGGTCTAGGCACACGTTTAGTTAGACTAAAGCTAACTACGGCCCTCCGATGCGACTCCGTGCACCTATTTAGTTAGACTAAAGCTAACTACGACCCTCCGCGCCGACTCCGAGCACCAATTAGTTAGACTAAACCCAACTACTCCCTACCGCCAATTTAAATTGAACTACGCAAATACGGACGAATTCTTAATAGTAGCAATAACTATTCCTGCATCAAGTTCCGCCTAATCCCAAGGGAATTAGAAGCCGTTCAAAAGCTGGAAAGCCTTTTCATATTTACAGATTCCTTAGGAAGAAGTATGATGAGAAATGTAACTTGTATACAAGTATACTTGTAGGCTTATAAGGAGAGTTGACTCATGATGCGTTTTCCTACGGCGTGGCTGCAGGGTATCTCCTTAGGGGAATCGATTGCATGCGAATTAAGGCTGCGGATTATAAACGGAACGATCAAGCCCGGGGAAGTCCTCTCTGAAAATCGGATTGCTACCGATTTTGGCACAAGCAGATCTCCGGTGAGGGAAGCGATGAAAACGTTATCGAACGAAGGGCTCATTCGTTTGGAGCGGATGGGAGCGGTAGTGTTAGGGTTATCCTTGCAAGACATCCAGGAGTTGTACGATGTCCGGTATTTGATTGAAAGCTTTGCCCAGCAGCGCATGGCCAGCGGTAATCATGAGCATGTAATTGCGAATCTAAAACAAATGATCGACAAAATGGAGTTAACCGTAAAGTACAAAGACAGCGTAGAGTTTTCCTATCTAGACTCTTGCTTTCATGAAGCGATAATTATCGCTGCTAAACATAAACGAATATTGCATTTATGGAATAGCATCAGACACATCGTGTTGACAGTGATGCTCATAACGACAGATGAAATATTCCTCGAAGGCGAGACTAAGCTAAACGCGGTTATTGAAAAGCATCGTAGAATTGTTAATGGCTTGGAGTCTAAGAACGTCAAGCTCATACAACAAGTGGTTCAGGAGTATTTTGCGGATTCCAATATAACCCTTCGTAACAGCATATCTTAAGTATAAGAGGATTCATCAGCAATATAGTTAAGGGGAATCAACTTACATGGAAAATCAACCTATGTATATGATTGGCGTTGATATCGGAACAACAAGCACTAAGGCAGTTATGTTCGAAGAAAATGGCAAGATCGTGGCGAAAGCAGATCAGGGATACCCGTTATACACACCTACTTCGTCAGTAGCGGAACAGGACTCTGACGAAATCTTTCGAGCAGTTGTTCAAACGCTGAAACAAGTAATGACTCAAAGCGGAGTTAAGTCTGAACAAGTGATGTTCGTCTCGTTCAGTTCGGCCATGCACAGCGTCATTGTCATAGATGCCGATGGCAAACCTCTTTCGAGATGCATAACTTGGGGGGACAACCGGAGCGCTGCGTGGGCGGAACGGTTAAAGCGTGAAATGAACGGGCATGAGATCTATTTGCGTACGGGAACGCCGATTCATCCTATGTCTCCGCTAACGAAGTTAATGTGGCTTCGCCACGATAACGCGGATTTGTTTCAAAAGGCAAGCAAGTTTATTTCGATAAAAGAGTATGTTATGGCGAAACTATTCAACGAATATGTTGTGGATTATTCCATTGCGTCGGCGACCGGAATGATGGATTTGGCAAAGTTGGATTGGGATGAAGAGGCTCTGGAGATTGCCGGGGTATCAAGAAACCAACTATCTGCTCTTGTGCCCACCACGTACGCATTGAGCGGGATGAATTCCGTCTTCGCCGAAGAAATCGGACTTGCCGTATCGACGCCGTTTATCGTAGGAGCAAGCGACGGCGTTCTCTCGAATCTTGGCGTTGATGCAATCGAACCGGGAGTAGTCGCGGCGACGATCGGTACAAGCGGCGCCATAAGGACGGTTATCGATAAACCGGTGACAGACCCGAAGGGGAGAATTTTTTGTTATGCCTTGACGGACAAACACTGGGTTATCGGGGGAGCGGTCAATAATGGAGGCATGTTGTTTCGCTGGGCACGTGACGAATTCGCCGCGTCGGAAGTGGAGACGGCTAAGCGTCTAGGAATGGATCCCTATGATTTATTAACGCAGATGATCGATAAAGTCAGACCGGGTTCGGAGGGGTTACTATTTCATCCCTATTTGACCGGAGAACGCGCGCCGCTTTGGAATTCAAGCGCGCGAGGTTCCTTTTTCGGATTAAACATGCACCATCGGAAGGAACACATGATACGCTCCGTTCTGGAAGGGGTAATATTTAACCTGTATACGGTTCTGTTAGCCATGGAAGAGCGGATCGGCCGTCCCCAGAAAATCAAAGCAACCGGAGGATTTGCCCGCTCTCCGGCATGGCGCCAAATGATGTCGGATATTTTCGACCAGGAAGTGGTCGTTCCCGAAAGCGTTGAAAGCTCTTGCCTCGGTGCCGTGGTGCTTGGATTATATGCAATCGGAAAAACGGATTCGCTAGGAATCGTCTCCAACATGGTTGGCGCTACTCACGTACACAAACCCATTAAGGAAAATGCGGAAATCTATCATCAATTGCTGCCGATTTTTATCCAAATTCCGCGTAAGCTTGAAGCCGAATATGAGGCGATAACGAAGTTTCAGCAGCAGCACATCTTAGTCGATTAGAGGGGGCTATGCATATATTTCTCGAAGGAATGATCCATATGTTCTCAGCGGCTAAGCTAAAAGGCCATCCCGCATAGGATGGCCTTTCTCAAATCGCTACCTCTTTTTCTTCCTGCGCTTGTTAATCCATTTATTCACGGCAGTTCCGCCTCCGCCGACAGCGTGCTGCTGTTTGGTTCCTGCGCTTTCGATTGCGGAGTTAGTCCCGCTCGTACTGTATCTACCGCCGCCGCTTGCCACCTGGGTAGCCGAGGCGTTAGCGGCCTTTCTGGGAAACTTAACGATCTGATCATTGAGAACAATGATAATTTCTTTGCCATGACGATGTTTTCCAGGCTGAGTTTTCCCGCGATAAAGTCCGCCGTTGGGGCCTTTAAACCATTTGTTCTTGGCTGTTCCTCCTGCTCCGACGCTTTGCTGCTGTTGCGTATTCGGGGATTCAATAGCGGCGTTGTTGCCAGCGGCGCTGCTGCGGCCTGCACCGCTGGCGATTTGCGTCGTATTGGGGGCGTTGGTAAATTGATGGTTTACGACGAATACCAGCTTGTCAATTCCAGCGATAGGCGTTCTTGCGATCATGCGCTTTTTCCCTTTTTGTATAATAATCGTGAGCCTGTCTGATTTCATACCACGCGTAACCTCCCCATCGGGTTTTCTTAAGTATATGTCCGCATGAAGAATCGGTAAGGGGTGACTGCCGCTTAGTCAAGAAAGATGTGTAGTTTAATCATGAAAGGGAGACGGAGATTAGTGATGATAATGAAAGAGTGCGCTATCGATGATATTCGTGATTTGATTAAGGAATATATTCAAGAGCTGTCTTCGCCTATTGATTCTTTTTTGGAGGAGCACATTCTAGCATCTGCTTTTTTCAAAATTCTTGCTGAAACGGGAGAAATCATCGGCTATTATGCCATTCACGACGGGCAGCTTCTCACTCAATTCTATATTCGTCGCCCGTATCTGATGTATTCGCAGTCCCTATTTAGTCAAGTCCTTGAACGACATGATGTGAAGTCTCTTTTCGTTCCTACCTGCGATGAACTGTTTGTTAGTTTGGCGTTAGACAAGGACTTTACGATCGAAAAACAAGCGTACTTTTTCCAAGAGAGCCAGGGAGGCTATGATTGCTCTATTTTAGAAGATGAAGTGTTTCGTCCTGCTATATTAGAAGATCTTCAACAGATAGAAGAAACTTGCGGTGATTTCCTAGATCAATATGAACGTCGGATTTCGAACGGGGAGATTTTCACCTACTTCAGAGGGGATATATTGCTTGGAATCGGAATTGTTGAAAAATCCAAAATGGTCGATGGACTGGCGAGCATTGGCATGTTTACGAATGAGGCCTACAGAAAACAAGGGATTGGAAGAATCATCATTTTACAATTAAGAAAATGGTGCAAGCAACACGGGATCAGTCCTGTAAGCGGATGTTGGTATTATAATCACGCCTCCAAGAGGACTTTGGAAAGCGCGGGCATGGTGACGAGGACAAGGCTATTGAATGTGAAGATAACTTAAGAATAATCTTCTGCGATGTCTTTCGAAATACGATTAGCGGTAAGGCTATTCAGTTCTTTACCGAGCGCAAGAAGTAAGAGGTTGAGACAGTCTCCTTTGTTGCATAAACCCACTCCCAGAACGCAATTAGTTCGACCTAAGCAAACTACTACGCCTCAAACCCGCCGCCTCAAACCCGCTCCCTGTACGCTATTAGTTAGACTAAAGCTAACTACGACCCTCCGCGCCGCTCCGGGCAACCAATTAGTTAGACAAAAGCTAACTACGGCCCTCCGCGCCTACTCCGTGCAACCAATTAGTTAGACTAAAGCTAACTACGACCCTCCGCGCCGCTCCGGGCAACCAATTAGTTAGACTAAAGCTAACTACGGCCCTCCGCGCCTACTCCGGGCAACCAATTAGTTAGACTAAAGCTAACTACGGCCCGCCGATGTGACTCCGTACACCTATTTAGTTAGACTAAAGCTAACTACGGCCCTCCGCGCCTACTCCGGGCAACCAATTAGTTAGACTAAAGCTAACTACGGCCCGCAGATGTGACTCCGTGCACCTATTTAGTTTGATTCCAAGATAAAGTAAAGAAGCTGCTCAAAAATTTACACATTTGAGACAAAAAAAGCCGGAGTAGCCTCCGGCTGTTTCAAGTAACTATTTATTGTTGGATATCATAGATCTTATAAAGCTCATCAAGCATGAGGTTTGCCGCAATTACGCCGCCAGCCGTATTCCAGATCGCGTCATTCACTCGGATCGCCTTGTTATTTTTTACGACGGCAAGGCTTTGCCAGAGCGGATCCTTCAGCATTTCTTGTTCCATCTCGTTTCCTTTGCCGTCACCGGTGTCGTATGTGAAGTAGAATAGCAAATCCGCATCTACTTCCGGAATGCGTTCCTTCGTAATCTCTTCAACGAATGTATCCGTATATTTCTTCTGATTATCCGGACGAGTAATGCCGAGCTTGGAGAATGCGATTCCCGTAAAAGTATCCTCTAAGTAAATACGAATTTTTCCTGCCATGAAACGAACGACGGATACTTTCTGGTTGAGCTTGTCGCCAGCTTTTCCTTTGAAATCCGCAGTGCGGCCATCGTAGTCGGCAATCACTTTCTCGCCTTCCGTTTTCTTGCCTAAAGCATCTGCATAGAGAAGGAAGTTCGATTGCCATTCTCCGCGAAGCGTTTCGGAGAAGACTGTCGGCGCAATGGCTTTCAACTGATCGTATACTTTCTCCTGACGCAATTTATTCCCAAGAATAAGATCGGGTTTAAGGCTGGCAATAAGTTCTAAGTTCGGCTGGCTTTCGTCGCCAACTACCGTAACACCTTCCATATCCGCAGAGATGTGCTCATACCACGGATTGCCTGTCCACGATTTAACGGCTCCGACCGGCTTCACGCCGAGCGCCAGCAACGCTTCCGTTCCTTCATTCGTTAGCACGACTACGCGTATCGGCGTTCCTGTAATAGGAGTTTCTCCCATAGCATGAGTTATAGTGCGTGCCTCTTCAGAGTTCGATGCGCTCGATTCAGCGGGGCTAGCGGCGTTATTGTTATTGGAACCGGATTGTCCGCATCCTGACAAAATGACTGCCAACGTAAGTAGAAGTGCTGAAGCTGTCCAAGCATATTTCTTTTTTATAACGGATAACATTACATTAACTCCCTTTTTTATGATAATGATTCTCATTGTCGACAAGTGAAACTATAACAGGGAAAACGATCGAAGTCAATGGATGTGATAATGATTCTCATATTCATTGACACTCTCCGCAACATCGCCTAGAATTACTTTGTGCCTAATAATCGCTCCTATTTTATAATCGCCATAGGAAAATCGGAAAGAGGATAGGATGAACACTTTACTTACGACGCGCTCGCAGAAGATCGCAGGATTGCTGCTCGGTCTGATCGTCTTCGTTGCCGGAATCCTATGCAGCATCGCTTTCGGCGTGACCGATATAAGCTGGTATACGATCGTGAAATCATACACTGCTTTTAATGGCTCGCAAGAGCATCTCATCATTAGAACCGCGAGGGTGCCGCGCGCTCTTATTGCCGGAATCGCCGGGGCTAGTCTAGCCGTTGCAGGTTCCTTGATGCAAGGCATTACGCGCAACCCGCTCGCTTCGCCGAGCCTTTTCGGTATTAATGCGGGGGCCGCTTTCTTCATCGTCGTCGGCTCCGCTTTCTTCGGAGCAGGCAGTCTAGCAACTTTCGCTGCGCTTGGTTTCATCGGCGCGGCCTTCACGGCCTTGCTTGTATACGTACTTGGCTCAATGGGAAGCGATGGACTGACTCCGCTTAAAGTTACGCTCGCCGGTGCCGCAATGACGGCTTTTTTCTCGTCGCTCTCGCTTGGAGTCCTGCTGACGGGCGGGCAAACGTTCGATCAAGTCTTGTATTGGTTTGTCGGTTCGGTGGCCGGGCGCGACATGGGTATTTTCACGACGGCCGCTCCCTATATGGGAATTGCGCTAATAGGCGCATGGGTGCTCGCCAGACATATGAATTTGCTCTCGCTTGGAGAAGATGTCGCAACGGGGCTAGGACAGAAAACGATATACGTTAAACTAGCAGCCGCAATCATCATCGTCTTGCTTGCAGGCGGTTCCGTATCCATTGCGGGTCCGATCGCTTTCGTTGGGATCATTATTCCGCATCTTACGCGTTACTTGGTAGGTATCGACTATCGTTGGGTCATTCCATACTGCGCTGTGCTTGGCGGTATTTTACTACTCGCCGCCGACATCGGATCGCGGTATATTTCTTTTCCCAAGGAAGTGCCTGTCGGCGTCATGACCGCTATTATAGGCGTACCTTTCTTCGTTTATATCGCTAGAAGAGGGGGCACGCAGGATGAGTAACTGGTTGACGCTTAGAGGCCGTAATCATTCCTTCCAAATCGATCGCAGAACCCTTACCATGATCTTGCTATTGATAGCTGCTAATTTGGTCGCCATAATCGTATGTGTTGGTCTAGGAAGTACAATAATAAGTCCTATCGCTGTCATCCGTTCTCTTCTCGAAGCGATGGGGTTGGGTGGTGCGAGTATCGGCGAGTCCTCGCATTCCATGATTATTTTCTCCCTAAGAATGCCACGTGTGATCATCGCGGTTATGGTGGGCTCGGCGCTTGCCGTCTCAGGAGCTCTGCTGCAAGGCATCGTGCGCAACCCGCTTACCTCGCCGGATGTGATAGGGATCTCGGGAGGAGCTTCTCTGGGCACGATTATTTTCATCCTGTATTTCTCCCATTTAAGTATTCGCTTTATGCCTATAAGTTCAATCGGCGGGGCTTTCGCTGCCGCCTTCCTGATCTATCTATTCGCCTATCGCCGCGGCATTACTCCGCTCAGGCTCGTGCTAATCGGGATCGGAATGGCTACCGCGTTAACGGCGGTTTCCTACATGCTCATCCTGACGGCATCTTTCACGCCGACAGCCGTAGCCGTTAAAGCATTTACTTTCATGACGGGAAGCATATATGGCGTATCCTGGGAACGGGACGTTCTCACTCTGCTGCCATGGATTGCCGTGTTATTGCCCGTTTCTCTTCTATACGCCAGGCATTTGAATGTTCAAGAGTTAGGGGACGAGGTCGCTACCAGCGTCGGCAGCTCCGTTCACGTCAAAAGAACGATTCTGCTCCTCGTCAGCGTTGCGCTTGCGGGCGCGGCAGTCGCTATTGGCGGTGCGATCAATTTTATCGGCCTGATGGCTCCTCATATGGCCCGCAAGCTTGTCGGACCCGCATACGGCGGAGTCATTCCGGTATCGGCGCTGATTGGCTCGCTCGTATTGTTGTTATCCGATCTTGTCGCTAGAGTTGCGTTTATCCCGCTCGATATTCCAGCCGGCGTATTTACCGCCGCAATCGGCGCGCCGTTCTTTATCTACTTGCTATACCGCCATCGCAGCTCATAAAGGGAGTGAATCTCGTGTCCGTTATTCAAGCGAACAACCTTACTTTATCCTACGGAAAAAAGCCGGTTTTTTCGAATCTCGATTTGCTTATTCCCGAAGGTAAAATAACGGTATTTATCGGCAGCAACGGCTGCGGCAAATCAACGTTGCTGCGTTCGCTCGCCCGCTTATTAAAGCCTCAAGAGGGCTCCATCGTGCTTGATGGCAGCGATATTGCCAAGCTATCGAGCAAAGAAGTGGCCAGACGTCTCGCCATATTGCCGCAAGGTCCGATCGCTCCGGAAGGACTGTCCGTACAGCAGCTAGTGAAGCAAGGCCGATATCCCTACCAAAGCTTCCTTCAGCAATGGTCTCTTGAGGATGAGAAAATGGTCAAGAAGGCGCTTGAAGTTACCCGTATGGACGAACTGTCAAACCGTTCGGTAGACTCGCTCTCCGGCGGACAACGACAGCGGGCTTGGATTGCGATGACGCTCGCTCAGAACACGGCAACGATTCTATTGGACGAACCGACGACCTACTTGGATATGACGCATCAGATCGAAATTCTCGATCTGTTATTCGACCTTAACGAGCAAGAAAACAGAACCATCGTAATGGTGCTTCATGACATCAATCTCGCCTGTCGTTATGCGCATCATATCGTAGCCGTCAAAGACGGCGATATCTACGCGCAAGGCGAGCCCGAAATGATCGTAAACGATCATTTCATCCGTGAGGTATTCGATATGGAATGCCAAGTGACGGCGGATCCTATATTCGGAACTCCGCTCTGCATTCCTTACGGCAAAGGCCGCAAGCCGATTAGAAAACGAATCGTAAATTACTGAGTCGGACATATAGAGTACTGCCTGTTCCTTTTCCTCCATACTGGCATATCATGATCTCATTACTTGCTAAATGGAGATGAAGATATGTCAGTCCCCATCAAGGCTCGATTAAGCAGCAACACTAAAATAGATGTCTTGATCCCTGCAATCGAGAAGGATTTAAAGACGCTACCCCATGTGATTGACGCCGTCAAAAAACACGTAAAACATCCCATTGGCAGAATTCTGATCGTTGCGCCGAAACGGAATAAAATGATAGAACTGTGCAGACGAAAAGGATGCAAATTCGTCGATGAAAACACGGTTCTTCCCATCACTAAGAAAAACATTCACTACCGCTCTAAGAAATGGGAACGATCAGGGTGGCTTTTCCAGCAATTATTGAAAATGAGCGGCGACTCTTTATGTAAATCGGATTATTTTTTGGTAATTGACGCAGACACCGTATTAATTCGCCCGCATATTTTCAGATCAGGTCATAAGACGATGTTTTATTGCAGAAAGTGGAGCCAACCCGAATATTTTAAAACTTATCGCAAGCTGATGGGAAAAAGGGCTGCCGCGCCCTCGTCCTTTGTTACCCACTATATGCTGTTTGAAAAATCGAAGCTGAGGCAGCTGAAAAAGGCTATTGCATCGAAAAACCATTCGAACTGGTATTCGGCGATATTAAGAAAGATAGACAAATCGAAGCAGTTTGCTTTCTCCGAATTTGAAACCTACGGCAACTTCCTCTACTCTAGAAACCCCGACGGGCTAGTCCTCAAGAAAGCGTTGAATAAGAGCTTAAATATGAACTTTGCGCAAATCACGCCAAAACGAATCAAGACGCTGTCGCAAAAGTATCGATCGATCTCGTTTCACAAGCGTAAAGGCTATGCAAGAAAAACCGATGTGATGAAACGGTGACTCGTTATCAAGTCGTATGGAAAGGACCTGTCAAGCGAGCCTCCGGTCTGGGGTCCGTGAGCAGAGAATATGTTCGAGCGTTAAGACGGCAAGGGGTAAGCACCGCAGTCGGAACTGCGAGAAAGCGGTCACTACGAAATTCCAAAAGACCCAGGGTCTTAATTTATCATTACCCGCCCGATACCCTTAACGTAAAGAAGGAAAGAAAGCATTTTAACGCGATTATCATAAATACCGTCTGGGAGACGACCCGGATCCCTAATCGATGGCGGACTCCAATTAATCGGGTCGATGGCGTGTGCGTCCCCTCGCGCCAGAACAAGCAGGCCATGCGGAACAGCGGAGTGAAGGTTCCGATATTCATTGTTCCGCATGGAGTGAATAGCCGAACTTTTAATCCAAGGAATCGGAAGCTGCCGCTAAAAAACGCAAATGGACGATTTATCTTCGTTTCGGTCTTCGGCTTTCAGCACCGCAAAAATCCCGAAGCTTTATTAAAGGCATATTGGGAAGAGTTTTCTTCCAAAGACAAAGTGCTTTTGATCATCAAGACGAACGGATACGCTCCTTACCAGAACGAAAGATGGATCCGCAACCGAATGCTAACCTACAAAAAAAGGCTTGGAATTCGCAAGAAAACGGCACCGGTTATGGTTATCGCCCGACGTCTAAATTCCGAGAAGCTGAGAGGGATTTATACGCGCGGTCATGCGTTCGTTCTTCCTACAAGAGGCGAAGGAGTCGGCTTGCCGTTTTTAGAAGCGTTAGCCAGCGGTATTCCCGTAATAGCGACGGGTTGGGGCGGACACATGGACTTCTTAACAAGTAAAAATTCTTTCTTAATTAACTATAGATTACAATCTCCCGTTATCGGCATGAATCGTAAATCGTCGATATCTACTCAATTTCGCTATTTGTTTGCGGGAAAAGGACAACGGTGGGCGGAACCCGATATCGGCAGCTTAAAAAGACTGATGAGAAAAGCGTACAAAAATCCTCTTCTATGCAAAAAGAAAGGACGGCGAGGCAGGCTTGATGCGTTGAACCTGTCTTGGAACCGTGCGGGTATTTCATTGAAAAAAGCGGTAGAAAAGGTAATCCGGAATAAAAGGTAAAGATCGCCGCTCCAATTTTTCGAGGGGGAGGAATGTACTTGCGGATTGTTCTATTGAGCGGCGGTTCCGGAAAAAGACTTTGGCCGTTATCTAACGAGATTCGATCCAAAATATTTCTAAAGCTCCTACCGTCGGAAGATGGCGGCAAGGAATCCATGATTCAGAGGGTATGCAGACAATTGGATGAAGCGGGATTGCTTTCATCCGCCTCTATCGTTGCGCATGAGAGCCAAGTGGAAATTATACAAAATCATGTAGGCGACAAAATTCCTATTATTGCCGAACCTCATAAAAGGGGAACCTTTACGGCAGTTGCATTAGCAGCAAGTTATTTGCATTCCAAGCTGCCGGCGACTCTGGATGAAACGGTATGCGTTATTCCGGCCGATATATTCGTCGAGTCGGAATTTTTCGATTTGCTTCGCCAATTTCCCGGGGTCCTTTCTCGATCGAAATCGGATCTGGCCCTTCTCGGCACGACTCCCAAGCGTCCCTCCTGCCAATATGGCTATATTGTGCCGCAACAAGCCGGTGGGACGGATTCCGTACCGAATGATTATTACTCTATTTCTCAATTCGTCGAGAAGCCTAATGAAGAGAACGCAATTCGCCTGATCAACCAAAACGCGTTGTGGAACTGCGGCGTGTTTGCTTTCTCCTTGTCGTTCATGCTTTCTAGTTTAAATAGCAAAGGTCTGCCCATAGGATATGACGAGCTGCTTGACCGCTATGAGCATCTTCCCGAAGCTAGTTTCGATGTAGAGGTCGTGGAGAAAACACGTCAGTCGGTCGTCATTCCTTACGACAAAGCTTGGCAGGATCTAGGCGACTGGGGCGTGCTTCCGGATTATTTCGGAAACAGCGTCATCGGTCTAGGCGAGGTATCAAGCGATTCCATTGAAACGCATCTGGTCAATGAGCTTGCGCATCCGGTTCACGTTATCGGCGTTTCGAATATTATCGTAGCCGCAAGCGCCGATGGCATTCTTGTTGCGAATAAAGCCAAATCCAATCAAATTAAAAAGATGCTCAACTCCCCTCAAAAGCCCATGTATACGGAAAAAAGATGGGGAACCTATCGAATATTAGACCGTTCGAAGACGGAAATGGAAACGGAAACCTTAACGAAGAAAGTAGAAATGTTGCCCGGGAAAAATACAAGCTATCATCTGCATCGGAAGAGGAGCGAAACCTGGACCATCCTATCCGGTACCGGAGAATTCATGCTGGATGCGGTGAATTATCGGATTCAAACCGGAGACGTTCTACAAATTCCTGCCGGCGCCAAGCACGCCATTAAGGCGATTACGCCTCTTGAATTTATTGAAATCCAAATTGGGACCGAACTGGTTGATGAGGATATCATTCGTATAGCTACGACATGGGATGAAATGATGCGATATTGCAATAATAAAGATCTATAAAGAAGCTGGAGGCATCATATGCCCCCAGCTTCTTTTCTTAAATTCCAAAAATGCCCTGCAGCGTGCAAGAGAGGCTGAGAAGCAGGGAGTAGAAACCTTGGAGCGGATACTGGATTTGTTTTCTCTATGAGCGAGTGCTATCTTTAAGAAAAAACGAACTCATGGAGGTTGAATGATGAAAGCGCTATTTATCGGAGGAACGGGAACGATCAGCTCTGCGATTACCAAGCAGTTACTGGAACAAGGATGCGAGCTTTACCTGCTGAATAGGGGTACCAGAAACGATAACCTGCCTACCGGCGTAAACCTCATTCAAGCGGATATAAACGATGAAGATCAAGTAGCTAAGCTGATCGCGAACTTGGAGTTCGACGTCGTCGCCGATTTTATCGCATTCGTGCCAGCCCAATTGGAAAGAGATTATCGTCTATTCAATGGTAAAACGAAGCAGTTTATGTTCATTAGCTCCGCCTCGGCCTATCAAACGCCATTATCCGATTATAGAATTACGGAGGGAACTCCGTTATCCAATCCGTATTGGGAGTATTCCAGAAACAAAATTGCCTGCGAAGACTATCTAATCAAGCAGTATCGCGAGAACGGCTTTCCGATTACGATCGTAAGACCAAGCCACACCTATGATGAGCGTACCATTCCGCTTGGCGTGCATGGAAGCAAGGGGACTTGGCAGGTGGCTAAGCGCATGCTGGAGAACAAACCCGTGATCATTCATGGGGACGGAACTTCTCTCTGGACCATGACGTACAATAGCGATTTTGCAAAAGGCTTCATAGGTTTAATGGGAAATATTCATGCGATTGGAGAGTCCGTTCATATCACTTCGGATGAGACGGTTACTTGGAATCAAATCTACGAGGTTATTGCCGATTCTCTTGGAGTAAAACTAAATGCCGTCCATGTTTCGTCGGAATTCCTAGCTGCATGCAGCAAAGAGGATTATAGGGGCGGACTACTAGGGGACAAGGCGAATTCCGTCGTTTTCGATAATTCGAAGCTGAAGAGACTCGTTCCCGAATTCGTTGCAACGACGCGGCTCGACCAAGGGATTAGGCAAACGATTGAATATATTTTGGCCCATCCCGAACATCAAAAAGAGGATAAGGAATTCGATGTCTGGTGCGATAAGGTTATCGGTGCATTGGATGCTGCCGTATCGGCAATTAAAGGCTAAGTAATATAGGGGCTGTCCCAAAAGTATAAACTTTTGAGCAGCTTCTTTTTTTATCTTGGACCAGGTCGAACTTGGTGCAGGAATAGTTGCTGCTACTATTAAGAATTCGTTCTTATTTACGTAGGTCAAACTAAATTGGTGCTCGAAGTCAGCGCGAAGGGTCGTAGTTAGCTTTAGTCAAACTAATTGGGTGCACGGAGTCGGCGCGGAGGGTCTTAGTTAGCTCTAGTCTAACTAATTGCGTACTGGAGGCTTTGTTTAAGGAGTTGTAGTTTGCGTAGGTTTACTAATTGCGTGAGTGGAGAGGATTTATGAGTGAAGAAGGGGCTATCCCAAAAGGGTAGAACCGATTAAGTAAATCCCGAAATATGAACAAGAAAACCTCCAAATCCACTATCAAAGTGGGGATGGAGGTTTTACTTTGGCTTGATTATTCATCGAAAGTGGGGGCTCAAAAAACCTAAAATTGACTTTTGAGACAGCCCCTTCAATAACAGCGACTACATTGCCCCGGCAAAATGGCAGGCTGCGAAGTGACCTGGTCGGTGCTCTACCAAAGGCGGCATTTCTGCGGAACAAACTTCTTGGGCCAACGGACAACGGGTTCGGAACGGACAGCCGCTTGGCGGATTAATGGCGCTCGGCAAATCGCCTTTGATAATCACTCTTTCTTTTATCGCCTCGATTTCCGGATCCGGAATCGGAACTGCGGACAGAAGCGCACACGTATAGGGATGCAATGGACTGGCGTATAAATTCTCGCTATCCGCCAGCTCCACGAGTTTGCCGAGATACATGACCGCTACGCGGTCGCTGATGTATTTGACCACGGAGAGGTCGTGCGCGATGAACAAGTAAGTTAATCCCATCCCCCGCTGCAGTTCCTTCAGCAAATTGACGACCTGAGCCTGAATCGAAACGTCAAGCGCGGAGATCGGTTCGTCGCAGACGATAAATTTCGGTTTCACTGCAAGCGCGCGGGCGATTCCGATTCGCTGTCGTTGTCCGCCGGAAAATTCGTGCGGGTATCGGTTGGCGTGATCTGCGCGCAATCCTACTAGCTCCAGCAATTCCTCAATCCGTGCTCTCCTCTCGGCCCGGCTTTTCGTCAGCTTATGAACGTCCAATGCTTCGCCGATGCTGTCCATTATCGTTAACCGCGGGTTCAGCGAAGCGTAAGGATCTTGGAAAATCATCTGAATGTCCCTGCGCATGGCTTTCATTCTGGCGCCCGATGATCGATAGACATCCTTGCCCTCGAACAGAAATTGTCCGGAGGTAGGCTCGTATAGGCGTAGCATCGTGCGGCCGACCGTCGATTTGCCGCAGCCGGATTCTCCGACCAAGCCTAGTGTTTCCCCTTTGCGGATGGAAAAGCTTATATCGTTAACGGCTTTTAACGTTCTTCCTTTGCCCAAGTAAAACTCTTTGCGCAATTGATTCACTTCAATAAGCGGCTCGCTCATGCATTCGCCTCCTGTGCCATTTCGTGATTCAACCAGCATCGGGCAGCCTGCGTGCCACCGCAATCCAATAGGCCGGGATCTAATCGCTGACAAATTCGCATCGTATAAGGGCATCTCGGCGCAAACGCGCATCCGGCGGGAGGATGAACCAGGTCAGGAGGCGTACCGATAATCGGAATCAATGGCTCTTCCTTTCTTGAGTCCAGACGCGGGACGGATTTCAACAGCCCTTCCGTATACGGATGTTTGGGGTTGGTGAATAATTCCTTAACAGTCCCCGTTTCGACGACCTGGCCCCCATACATCACGATAACCCTGTCGCAGATACCCGCCACAATACCGAGATTGTGGGTGATCAGGATGATGGAGGTTTTCAGCCGGCTGCGCAGTTCTTTCATTACTTCCAATATTTGCGCCTGGATCGTTACATCCAGAGCGGTGGTTGGTTCATCGGCGATTAGAAGAGCGGGGTCGCAGGCTAAAGCTATAGCAATCATGACCCGCTGCCGCATTCCCCCTGAGAATTCGTGCGGATATTGGTTGATCCGGGTTTCCGCACTGGGTATGCCGACAAGCTTCAGCATCTCGATTGCCCGTTTTTTGGCTTGAGCGGCATTCATGTTCAAATGCCTAGTCAAATTTTCAATGATTTGACTCCCGACAGTGAGCGTCGGGTTCAGCGATGTCATCGGATCCTGGAAAATCATCCCCATCTTGCTTCCGCGCAGCTTGCGCATTTCCTTCTCCGACTTGAGCAGGATTTCTTCTCCGAGGAAACGAATGGACCCGCTTTTGATGCGGCTCGGAGGGGATGGAATCAGCCGCATTAAGGTTTGGGCGGTTACGCTTTTGCCGCAGCCGGATTCGCCTACGATTCCCACCACTTCTCCGGGGTCGACGTGGAAATCAACGCCTCTTACCGCCTGCAATTCTCCCTCCCTAACATGGAAGGAGACCTTTAAATTTTTTACTTCCAGAACCGGTTCGCGAGCAATCGGTTTATTCATCAGGCCCCTCCTATTTTTTTAGTTTCGGATCGAACGCATCCCGCAGACCGTCGCCGAGATTGTTCTTCCACGCCGAATGGTTGAACCACTCCTACGCATGGTTTACGATAAGATACTAGAGTAGAATCTTTGTAGTACGAATAGAAGCAGCGAAGAGGCTGTCACACAATTAGTGGGCAGCCTTACATTGAAGCTTCTAATAGCGATGTTTTGTATTGTACTTGAAGCGTTGCAACCTAATGAGTAGGAAAACAAGGATGTTTATCATTGCTATTGGCCTATTATTTTTTAAAAGGAACACATCATTTCATTGATAACGTTGTTTTTAACCGTAATTTGAAATCTAACAGGGTTATGTAACGAGAACAACGATGAATTTCATCGTTGTTCCGTTCCGACCGGCAACAGCTCGTCGATCCAGCTGAATTGGCCGCCGGTGTCGGCGTTGTTTAGCCTAATATTAACCAATCCATTGAGGTACCAGAACGGCTGACCTTCTTCCGGCAACCGAATTCGCGGTGATAAGTTCCTATTCATAATTATTCTCGGATAAAAAGACTGTTAAATATCGTCGTTAAGCTTGTAAAGAGCAAGGGCACCCAAATGGGTGCCCTTGCTCTTTATGGTTTCATCGATTATCATGCCGCCCGTCGAAGTAAGCTCCCGACTGCAAATCGTTAACGAATTGTTGAAGCCACTCGTAGTAGCTTACCGCATGCTTCAGCTTGTGAAGATCTTCAAGACATAGCTTACGTTCTTCCTCCGATGTGTTCAGCTCCAGAATTGTCTCTGATAACGGGGGGATGACGGCGTCTAGAGCTCCCCTCATAACGTCGATTTCCCGCTGAAGCTTGGTGGCGAAGAACGATTGAAAGGCCTTGAAGAAATCCGTCTCCGCGGCGTAGAGATCCTTTCTCTCGTCTTTCTCCTTCAGCTTGGATGCCATCTTGGAATCGATCAACGAACGAACGGCGTAGCTCATGTTGCTCTTGCTCATGTTCATGTGAGTTTGCATCTCTTCCAGCGTCATCGGCTTATCCTCGAAAAACATGATGCCATATAGCTGGCCGAAGGAGTAATTGACGCCATATAGGTCCATCGTCTGAGCTAAGGCGTCGATTACCTTGCCCCGGAGCTCCTCGCGCTGCGTTAACGGTTTCTTCATTTTCCCCGACGTTGCTTTCTTCATGTCTTCGCCTCCGCCTCTCTACCAACAATTTAACACAAAACCCAATAAAATTTCACGCAGAAATAACCATTCTTAAAAGTCCTTAACGTACAATAATTTTAGAACGTTGATATCATAATGACTAAATTAGGCAGACAAAAACACTTCGTTGAATAATTATTGAACGATAGGAGGGGGTGGGAAAATGGGGAGAAAAAAGTTCGCCGACGAAGGTAAAGCGTTGTTGTTCACTTTGCCAGCAATGGTGCCCCTCGCTTTGTTCTGGTTTTTCCCGCTGGGCTATGTCGTTTATCTTAGCTTCATGGAATGGGACTTCATGAGTCCAACGAAATTGTTCGTTGGGCTTCAGAACTATCGGGACTTGTTCGGCGATCCGGCCTTCTATCAGTCGCTTCGGGTGTCGGTCCTCTTCTGCTTAGGAAGCGTATTGCCGATCATAGCGATCGGGTTGGCTTTGGCTATGCTGTTAACCCGGAAGATGAAGGGCGGCGCGATTTACCGGACGTTAATCTTCTCGCCTTGGGTTACGCCGACGGTCGCGGTATCCATCGTGTGGTCCTGGATTTACGAACCCGAGGTTGGATTAGCCAATAGCGTTCTGAGAGTATTCGGCTTGGATGGAATTCGCTGGCTTGAGGATCCGAACTGGGCGCTCGTCGGCATTCTGCTCGTAACGATATGGAAATCCGCGGGCTGGAGCATGATTTTCTATCTGGTAGCCATACGCAATGTACCTGCCGACTTGTTGGAAGCGGCTGGGCTGGATGGCGCGGGAAGCTGGCGTAAATTCATTCACGTTACTCTTCCGCTCATCTCTCCGACGACGTTCTTTCTGTTTATCGTCCAGATGGTCCAAGCGCTGCAGGCCTACGACCAGATCAACGTGCTTACCCAAGGCGGACCTGCGGGCTCGACAAGGACGTTATTGTACCTCTATTATCAATCCGCGTTCGATTCCTTTCAAATCGGACAAGCTTCGGCCGTTGCCATTACGTTGATCGTCGGCTGCGTGCTTCTCTCGGTATTCTCCGCTATTGTCGGACGCAACACGGTTCATTACTCCTGACGAACAAGGGAAGAGAGAGGGGATCGTTACATGCAAATTTGGAAAAATCTCGGAACGACGGTTCAATACCTGGTCGTCGCGGCCGTCGCGATCCTGATGGCATTCCCGTTCTATTGGATGGCAACGAGTGCACTCAAGACCAACGACGAGATTTGGCAGTTCCCCCCGACGTTCTGGCCGCACGAGCCTTTGTGGCACAACTTCCGGGATGCTTGGGTGGCCGCGCCTTTCGCCCAATATATGCTGAATAGTATTTTCGTCGCGGGATCGATCGTCGTCATTCAAATCTTTAATTCCGGGATGATGGCCTACGCCCTTACCCATATGAAATTTCGACTGAAGGGCATCTTCGTGTCGGCCATTCTGATCGGATACATGATTCCCGCAACTGCCGTCTATTTGCCCGGCTACATTGTTCTGGGCAAGCTGCAGCTGCTTGATTCCTATGCGGGATTGATCCTGTCCAACTGCGTGAGCGTGTTCTCGATTTTCCTCATCAGGCAGGCCTTTCTTCAAATATCCCATGAAATGATCGAGGCCGGGCACATGGATGGAGCCTCCCACACGCGCATCTTGTGGACGATTCTTATTCCGCTTACGCGATCTTCTTTTGCCGTACTCGCTTTAATTACTTTTATCGAGCAGTACAACAATTATTTCTGGCCTATGCTCATCACCAAGGACCCGAATCTTCAACTCGTATCGGCCGGACTGCGGAGCTTCTTCGTGGAAGGGGGTGCTTACGGACTGAAATGGCCGCTCATCATGGCAGCCAGCGCGTTCACCATTGCTCCATTACTCGTATTATTCGTGCTGACGCAGAAAACCATCATACGCAGCGTCAACCTTTCGGCAGGTGCCAGCAAAGGATAATTAAACAGACAAACAAAGTGGAGGGAAACCAACGTGTCTATGAAGAAAAAATCAACTCTAGGTCTTCTAATCTTATCTTTTCTGCTGCTTACGGCTTGCGGCTCGACCGGAAACAACGCGAACATCGCTTCTTCCGCTCCGGCCGAAACGTCGGATCCGGCTAGCTCCCAGCCAGCCGAAAGCTCTGAAGCTCCGGCAACTCCGACAGAACCCGTAACGATCGAATTCTGGTACGGATTGGGCGGCAAACTGGGTGAGAATATGCAAAGTCTGATCGAGAAATTCAATTCCTCCCAACAGGAAGTCATCGTCAAGCCCGTCGTTCAGGCGGATTACTCCGAGACGGGGAAGAAGCTTCAGGCCGCTATCGCATCGGGTAACGTGCCGGCGGCCGTATTATCCTCCAACGTCGATTGGGCGAAAAAAGGATATTACGCTTCGCTGGACGAACTAATAGCTGCCCAGCCGGATTTCAATAAAGACGATGTCATCCAAACGTTCTTGGAGCAGGGTAAGGTTGACGGAAAGCAATATTTCCTGCCGATGTACGGAACGACGCAGGTCATGTATTACCGTAAAGACGCTTTCGAGAAAAGCGGCATCAAGCCCGAAGAGCTCACGACATGGGAAGCTCTAGGCAAGGCTGCGGCGACCATGACGGTAAAAAGCGGCGATAAAACCACATTCTACGGCTGGGAGCCGATGTGGGGCGCGGAAAACATGATCGACGCCGTATATGGCAAAGGCGGAAGCATTCTGAGCGAAGACGGCAAAACCGTTCTGATCGATTCTCCGGAATGGATCTCGACTTGGGAATTCTTCCGTAAAGCCATCCATGACGACAAAACGATGAGAATTCATTCCGGCGGCCAAGGCTGGGAGTATTGGTACAAAACGATCGACGATGTCATGAAGGGTCAAGCCGCCGGTTATACCGGTTCGAGCGGCGACCAAGGAGATCTCGATTTCACGCAGCTGGCAGCCATGGAACAACCGGGCTGGGAAGGCGTCGGAGCGGGCAAGCCCGTCGCTCAAGCGATTCTGGCAGGTATTCCGGCCAAAGCTAGCCCTGAACAACAGCAAGCCGCTTTCAAATGGTTTAGCTTCTTCATGAACGCGGAGAATACGGCCTTCTGGTCGATGAACAGCGGCTATATCGCCGTGCGTCAATCGGCGCTTGACGATCCTGCTTTCATTGCGTTCAGCAAGGAAAACCCGCAAAGCACGATCCCGTTAAAGCAAGCCGCGCATGCTTCCAAGCCGTTCCAAGATCCGACCGGCGGCAAAATAAACGACGCCCTCAAGATCGCAGCGGACAAAGTGCAGATCAGCAACGTATCGGCGGAGAAAGCCCTTAAGGAAGCGAAAGAAGCGGCTCAGCGTGAGCTCGATAAGTTGAATAAATAAGGGAGGTCTCCCGCATGCCAACATTACGCATAGCGGGCGCGGCCCATCCGATTCAAGCGATCTTGTTCGATAAAGACGGCACATTGCTCGATTTTATCTACACATGGGGGAACTGGAGCGAGCGGCTGCTCGCCCGGTTCTCCCAACAGCTTGTTCGGAGAAAGCTGGCGCCGCTTAGCATAGACTCGGATACGCTTTGGGGTACTCGTCATGCGCCTGACGGGGAAATCGTCGGGTATGACCGCAACGGGCCTTTGGCGATGGGAACGATCGACGATCTGCTGACGGTCTTGTCCTGGCAGGGCTATCGATCGGGCTTGTCGTGGGCGGAAGCTAAAGTGCTGGCGGAGGATTGCCGAAAGTATGCCGATGAGCAATTGCATCAAACAAGGGCGGTTAAGCCGCTGCCCGGCGTTATTCCGTTCCTGGAGCAATGCCGTCAAAGCGGGATCGCATTAGCGGTGGTCACGGCGGATGAGACGGCTATGGCTCTCAAGCATCTGGATTGGTTGGGTATTGGGTCTTACTTCTCGGTATGTATCGGTACCGATCAAGTGAATCGAGGCAAGCCTTACCCGGATATGATTGAACTGGCCTGCGACAAGTTATCTCTAGCGTGCTCGCAAGTTGCCGTCATTGGCGATACGAACGGAGATATGAGAATGGCCAAATCGGCGGGAGCGGCTCTGGCCGTGGGAATCGCCGGTTCGGATACCACCGGAATCAATGATTTGCCCGATGCCGACGTGGTCATTTCCTCTTATAGCGAGCTTGCTCTATGGGAAGACGAACAATGAAAGGTGAGAAAAGCATGGGTTGGTTGCTGCTCTGCTGCGCTATCGTGCTGGAGTTGTCCGGTACCGTATCCATGAAGCTTTCGGAAAGTTTTACGCGGGTTATCCCTTCCGTCCTCATGTTTATTTTCTACGGCGCCAGCTTCACGCTGCTGAATTACGCGCTCAAGTATATGGAAGTCAGCACGGTCTACGCGATATGGTCGGGAGTAGGGATCGTACTTATTACGTTAGCGGGGTATTTATTTTTCCAAGAACGGTTGTCTGTGTCTTCGCTGCTGTGGATTGGAGTCATCGTTGTCGGAGTCATCGGCTTGAATATAAGCAACAATGGGCATTAGCAAAGGGAGGTTATGAAAGACATGCGGAGTCTCGGGGAAAATGAACTGTTGGAACGCCCCCTACTTTCTTTTCAGGTCATTACGGATACTCATATTCGTTCCGATCCGGAGCATCCCTACAATCGCCGCATGGAGCGGGCTCTTAGGGACATTGCCGAGAATGCCCCGAACAGCCGCGGGATCATGCATGCCGGGGACGTTACCGATTACGGGTTTCCGGGCGAATACGAGGAATTCCGCCGAATCTGGAACGAGAACAAGGAGGGGCTGCCTAAGCTGCTTCTCACGATGGGCAATCATGATGTCGGCCTGGGCGAGTGGGAGTCCCGCCTGTCTCACTTTCTGCACGCGACGGGAATGGGCGGAGCCTACCACGATCATTGGATCGACGGTTACCATTTCATTTTCCTCGGTACGGAAGAGGGGCTGGAGCTATATTGCTCGTTATCGAACGAGCAGCTGGAATGGCTGGACGCCAAGCTGGGCGAAGGGGATTCGTCGACTAAGCCGGTATTCGTGTTCCTCCATCAGCCGCTGTTGGATACGGTGGCCGGTTCGCTGGAAGCGCAGAAGTGGAGCGGCGTGACGCAGGACGCGGAGCTTAAATCCGTACTGTCCAAGCATCGCCATCAAGCGATTCTATTCACGGGCCATACGCATTGGGAGATGGAAGCGCCGCATAATTACTTCGATGGAGGGGCGTTACTGCCTCCCATGTTCAACGCTGCATCCGTGGCTTATCTTTGGACGGACGAAGACGAGGGCAAGGAAGGCAGCCAAGGCTATTACGTCGAGGTTTACGGCGATCGCGTAGTGGTTAGAGGAAGGGATTTCGAGCGTGGAGCCTGGATAGAGCCGGCTCGGGTTCAACTCGAATATCCGCGGGGTTGACATTGTTTGGCGGCGAATGATATCCATTAAGATCTAAAGTTAAATGTCGTTTCGTTTGCTTTGATCGGAATTTAAGTGCAGCTCCGACGTTTATTTATTTTAATCTCCAGTGTTCCGGTTAATTTAGCTTAGTCGCTGCAGTTTAAGCAACGAGTGGATGAAAACCAAAGGTTGATACGAAACAAGCCGCCCTCAACTCCCCTTTTGGAGAGTGAGGCGGCTTTTATGTTTCTATTGTAGAATATAAATAGGAAGGGGGGCTAAAGGTGTATGTTACATAAGTTCGATGCAAACGATCGAGTATTAAGTCGGAGTATGTTTACGGCGGATGAAGTTCCATACAATCTGATCCATCGCGTTTGCGATTTGGAGAGTTCAACGAAACTCAAAACGACAGACGACACGATGATCTATGCCCAGTCGGAAGGACACAACGCTTGGTTATGGATTTCAAGGGAAGTTGAGAATGACCGGAAGAACATGCTCCTGCAAGAGCTTATCGCTCAGCTCAATGGTGCGGCATTACCTGGAATATCCGGGGAACCTAAGACCGTGGAAACTTTCGCAAAGTTATATGGCGAGGCTAGAGGAATTCATTATCATCATCACATGGCCATGGAAGCTTATTATTGTCCAAAGGCAAAGAAGCCTATAAACATGGAAGGAGCATTGCAACGATCAACCCTTTATGACGTGGAAACGGTAGCAGAGTTTATGGCCGGATTCTCCGAGTGGGCATACGGAATTTCGGTTGATCCGGCGAGTCAGATTCCTGCTGCAGAGGGGATGATAGCAACAGGCAATCTATATCTATGGCTGGTAGACGGTCTCGTTGTATCCATGGCGAATATCGCTCATCGTGCTCCAAGGCATGCTAGAATCAACGCGGTATACACTCCGCCAGCCTCCCGCAAGAAGGGGTATGCCAGCGCAATAGTGGCGGAGCTATGTTCGATTCTAGAATCGGAGCGGTTAGTGCCGATGTTGTATGCGGATCTACAGAATCCGGATTCAAACAAGGTTTATAGAAACATAGGCTTCGTGGAAAGCGGGAAAATCGCAGACATCAAATTCAAGTAAAAATACAGGAGGCTAACGCCATGTTGAAACTATTCGAATATAACTGGCAAGTGCGCAAAGATTGGTTTGACTGGTGCGAATCGGTATCCGAAAAAGAGTTGCTGGAGAGACGCACCGGCGGCCCGGGCGGCATTCTCTATACGCTGTTTCACATTGTGGAAGTCGAGTACAGCTGGATAAGCGGATTGCAAGGAAAGCCGGAGCCTCAAGAGCCTCCGTTCGAGGACTATGCCGACGTGCAAAAATTAAGAGATTATTCAGCGCGTTGCCATGAGGAAATCGCTCCATTCATCTACGGATGGAATAGCAGCATGGAAACTCGTTTTTTATCCGACCAGAACGCAAAAGGCGAAAGGTTCGACTTCAAATACGGGGAAATCATGCGGCATGTAATCGCCCATGAGATTCACCACATCGGCCAAATGTCTGTATGGTCGAGAGAAATTGGAAAGCAGCCGATTACCGCGAACTTGATTCGCAGGGGATTGTTCGATATTTAACGTTGGCTTAGGAGGTACAGAAACATGCATATGCCCAAACCGATTGAAGGAAACTTCAGCCCCAACTGGAGCAATTACATCGACGCAGTGCAAGAAGGCGACCTGGCACAGTTGCTTAAGGACCAAGAGCAGGACCTTCTCTCGTTATATAGCTCCATCCGCGAAGAGCAAAGTTTATACCGTTACGACGAGGGAAAATGGAGCCTGAAAGAAGTGCTTGGCCACATCAACGACACTGAGCGGATCATGAGCTATCGGCTTCTCTGTGTCTCTAGGGGAGACAAGACACCGCTTCCGCGACATCAAGACATATACGTGAACGGAACGAACTTCGATCGCCGTCCGCTAGCCGAGCTCATCGCCGATTTTCGCGCCGTCCGGGCAGCTACCCTATCACTGATACAGGGATTGAATGAGGACGAATTGCGCCGTGCAGGGGTGGTTAACAATGCCTTAACCACAGCAGTCGCGATCGCATACTTCATAATCGGGCACACCCACTATCACTTGAATGTCGTTCGTGAAAAGTACATACCGTATCTACAATAACGGTCCATTCATATGTGGAAAGGGTATAATAATTGGGCAGAAGTAAACCCTAAAAGCGGCTGCCTTGTGCGGAAAGGAGATACGATGACAGAAGAAAAAGCAATAATAGATGCAGGATGGAACTTCGACAACAGTTATGCCCGTCTGCCGAAATCATTTTTTACCAGGATCGACCCTACCCCTGTGAGCGCGCCGAAGTTGATCATTCTTAATGGTCCGTTGGCAACATCCCTGGGGTTGAATATCCAAGCGCTGCAAAGCAACGATGGCGTAGCGGAGCTAGCCGGCAACCGGATTCCGGAAGGCGCTTCGCCTCTTGCTCAAGCTTATGCGGGACATCAATTCGGGCATTTCAACATGCTGGGAGACGGCCGTGCGATAATGCTTGGAGAACAGATCGCTCCTCTAGGAGAGCGGGTCGATATTCAGCTTAAAGGCCCCGGTGCGACGCCGTACTCCCGCCGAGGCGACGGCCGGGCGGCGCTTGGACCGATGCTGCGCGAATACATTATCAGCGAAGCCATGCATGCGCTCGGTATTGCAACCACTCGCAGCCTAGCGGTGGTGTCCACCGGCGAGCCGGTCTACCGGGAAACCGAACTGCCCGGTGCCATTCTGACTCGCGTGGCAGCCAGTCATCTGCGCGTAGGTACTTTTCAATACGCGTCCGCACGGAGTAATATCGATGATCTACGTGCCTTGGCCGATTACACCTTGCAAAGGCATTTTCCTGAGGTTGAGGCGGAAGAGAACCGCTATCTTGTCTTCCTTGGGGAAGTGATCAAGCGTCAGGCCGCGCTGATTGCCAAATGGCAGCTCGTCGGTTTTATTCACGGGGTGATGAACACCGACAACATGGCCATAAGCGGAGAAACTATCGATTATGGCCCTTGCGCCTTCATGGATGCCTACGACCCGGCAACGGTATTCAGTTCCATTGACACTCAAGGCCGCTATGCCTATGGCAATCAGCCGGGAATTGGAGCGTGGAATCTCACGAGGTTTGCCGAAACCCTGTTGCCGCTCCTGCATAACGACGAGGAGCAAGCTATCCAACTGGCAGAGGGCGCGCTTTCGAATTATGCCGAGTTGTATCATGGTCATTGGCTAGCGGGTATGAGGGCGAAACTGGGAATCTTTAATGAAGAGCCAGAGGATGAATCCCTGATCGAAAGCCTGCTTAGTTTGATGCAGAAGAATCGTGCGGACTATACCAATACCTTCCGCGCTTTCGCTCTGGATAAGCCGGAGGATACGGCCCTGTTCGGCACCTCGGATTTTGCCCAGTGGCATGAGCAGTGGCGGGCGAGACTAAGCAGGCAGCAAGAACCGATTGCTTCCTCGCATCAGCTGATGCTTAGCAGTAATCCCGCGGTGATTCCCCGTAACCACCGGGTAGAAGAAGCTCTGGAAGCGGCGGTGGAACATGGAGACTACAACGTGATGGAGCGGCTTCTTGTTGTTCTTTCAAACCCTTTCGCGAACTCTCCCGAGCAGGATGATTACTCCGCGCCGCCTTCGGGAACAACCAATCCTTACCGAACCTTTTGCGGTACCTGATATCGAATCATTAGATAAACCAATTAATGGTCAGGAAAAAGCCCGGAAAGCTGCCGTATGGCAGCCTCCCGGGCTTTACTTGCGTTCGTTAATTAGAAGCCGGATGCAACTTTTACTGCTGTAGCTAAGCCGGTTTCAACGATTTGTTGCGCACGGTCCTGGAATTGGTTGTGGCCTTCCACGACGATCGTTTCGATATCCGTTACGCCCCAGAAAGTAAGCATGTTTTTCACGTAGTTAAGGGACATCTCCCATTGAGCCATAGGTCCCTCGGAATAGACGCCGCCGCGAGCGTTAAGAAGCACGACTTTCTTGCCGCCTGCCAATCCGACAGGACCTTCTGATGTATAAGAGAACGTTTTGCCCGCTTGGCTCAAATAGGATAGGTACGTCAGCAATTGGGCCGGAATCGTAAAGTTCCAGAGAGGGAACGCGAATACGACTTTGTCGGCGGCTAGGAATTGATCCGTGTAGGCGTTGGCGATATCTGCTGCTTTTTGTTCTGCGGCAGTGGGCTCATAACCATTGGAAAGCTTGTAAAGGCCCGTTATCATTTCGTTGTTGTAATAAGGCAGATTCGATTCGAAAAGGTCCAATTCCGTAATGTTGTCGTTAGGATTTTTCTCACGGTACGCACTTACGAAAGTATCATACAGCTTCACGCTGATGGATTGATCCGACGGACGATTGTTAGCTTTAACGAATAAAACATTTGCCATTCTGATAATTCCTCCCGGTAATTAAAATGATTTGATTGTCTTACTGTGTGTAATTAATCACAGTATACACCTCGGGAATTAACTGTGTCAATAAAAGTTACTTACTTTTGTAGTGTTAAGATTGACGGGCATATTCGCTGGAACCGGATTGAAGATCCGTACTTCTTGCTGTCGCCAGCTACTCGAGCCTCGATTCCGGAGCCGTCATTGGATGCCCTGTTGAACGGACTATCAGCTTCCATATCCGAAGTGTTCGCATGGGGGCTGATCCCCGCCGTGTTTGCCGTCGTGGCCGCGTGCATGATGCGCCGCGAGAAGCATGACCCGAAGGCGGAGATGGAGGCCATGGCGGCAGCCGCGCATTAAGTTAATGGTTAGGAGTAAAAAAAGGGCCAAGAGGCATTCCGCTATTTCGGAATGCCTCTTGGCCTTTTTTGCAGTGTGTACCCGATTACGGATTATCTTTGCTATTTTCCTCTTCGGGGTGATCCTGTGTTGGTTGACTGTAATTGACTGTCCAGACCAATTGATCTCCCCTCCATTCCGTTACGACCTCGTCCTCAATGTCTTTGATTAATCGCTCTAGCCAGCTCCGTTCGGTATCAAGCAAAGCCAGGGAATACTCCGTTTCAATGACGAAAACCCGATCGATTCCCATAGCTAGAGTTGCCTCCAATGAAGAACGGGTTTCTTGAATTTGCGTGGCAAGGGCCCCGGATCGTTCTTTCAGAAGATCAAGCGCATCCCGAGGCGGCAAATGGCCTAGAAAAGAAAGACCGGCCGCGAACTGAGGATATTCTTTCATGGGAGATCGCAATAAGGAACGCAACCATTCGAAAAATTCCTCCTTTCCAGCCGCCGTAGGTTCATAAATCGTCCTCTCCGGGTGTTTTCCCTCTTTCTTCGTTTCTATCGGTTGAATCAGTTTGTTCTTCAATAAAGTGTCGATCACGGCGTAAAGCGAACCCGTGTTCAATTTGATGCTGTCGGAAATGCCTCTCTGGCGCATCGTAACCCCGATTTCGTAAGGATGCATCGGTCGTTCATGCAGCAGGGATAAGATGGCGAGTGCGAGTAGATTGCTTCGTTTAGGTTTAGGCATGCAGCTTAGGGCTCCTTCCGGTAATAGACAGGGATAATTTCACCTCTGAATACACTTATTATAGCCCATTTCAATTACTTATTAAAATAATAGTTGATTTAATTTAGTTTAAATAATATAGTTTAAATAAACTATACGAAATTAATCGAGTGAGAGGAGATTAACAAATGGATAAAACCAGCCAACGGCCTAAAAAAGCACTGATTATCGGCTGCGGGATCGCGGGTCCCGCAACTGCCCTTTTTCTGAAGAGAGGGGGGATCGATTCCGTCATCTATGAAGCGGATAAACAAACCGATGATTATGCCGGACTGTTTCTCAACCTGGCGCGAAACGGACTTCAAGTTCTGGACGAATTGGGAATAGGCGATCAAGTCCGGCGGGAGGGCTATGCCCTGCATACGATGAAGATGGTCAGCGGGAAGGGCAAGCTGCTCGGCAATGTCGGCCAATCTTCGGGAGAGCCTCAGGGGTACACGATTAAGAGGGGATTACTGCACAAGATTTTGCGCGATGAAGCTTTGCGTCAAGGGATCGCGATTGAATACGGCAAGAAACTGAAAGACATCGAAACGAACGAGCCGCATCTCGTGAAGGTTTCTTTCGAGGATGGAACAAGCGCTACAGGGGACTTATTGATAGGCTGCGACGGCATTCAATCTCGCGTGAGGAGGATGGTTATGCCAACCGCGCCGGGTCCGGCCTATACAGGATTAATCACCTTCGGCGGGTTTCTGCGAAGCCATACGATTCCGTATGAACCGGGAATTCAGACGATGGTGTTCGGTAAGCGAGCATTCTTCGGTTATCTGGCCAGAGAATCCAAAGAGGTATACTGGTTCGGCAATATGGATTATCCCGGAGAGCCTACCCGAAAAGAGCTGCAGGGCATCCCGCAAGCGGAGTGGTATAAAACCATAAATACTCTATACGCCAATGATATTGCGCCGCTTCCGGAAATCGTGCGTTCGATGAAGGAGGAGATCGGCGTGTACCCGATCTACGATATGCCATCGTTGCCCGAGTGGCATGTAAAGTCCGTCGTACTGGTTGGCGATGCCGTTCATGCCACATCGCCCAACGCCGGGCAAGGTGCCTCGTTAGCGTTGGAGGATGCGGCCGTATTGGCAAAATGCCTGAGAGATATTCCCGATATTGAACGGGCATTTAGAGAGTTTCAGGAGCTGCGCCGAGAGAGGGTAGAACGGATTGTGCAATATTCCAGAAGCATCGGACGACGCAAGCATGCGACGAGCCCCGTTCAGGTATTTTTCCGCGACTTGATGATGCCGCTGTTCCTGAAATCCGCGAGTAAAGACGCGCAAAGATGGATGTACGATTACCAAATAAAATGGAACGAAAGGATTTCGATATGAAAAATACATTTGCATTCAAGAACCAAACGGCCTTTCCCTAACGAGCTTTTGGATTCCTTTTCATATCGCGGCTAATATCTTTCTCATCCTTGCTCGGACTTTCTGATCCGGGCGAAGGAGGGAGTCAGATCGGAGACGGAGTCGCCCGATCCGCGAGCGCTGCTGCGGAATCATCGTCATCGCTTTAAAGGCGGTATATGCAACGCATTGAATCCTATAAAAGGGCTATCTCCCGGTCATCGTTGGATGACTTCCGAGTTGGTCTTTTTTTTATAGGGAAGTAAGCTTGTAAATATTAGAATTGACGAATAACGAAAGTGCCTATTAAACTATAGCTATTATATGTTCGCTCTGATAGAGGACAGCGTTGAATCTTTAAAGCCCAACCACTTATTGAAAAACATGAAAAGGGGTAATGAAAAATGAAGAAAAAAATGTTGGCGACCCTTGTACTGTCCGCAGTTGCACTAACTTCTCTAGCGGCATGCGGGGCGAAGGAAGAATCCGGCGGTTCGAAGAACTATTCCGTTGCCATTTCACAGATCGTAGAGCATCCGTCGCTGGATGCGACGCGCGAGGGCTTTCTAGCCGCGCTTAAAGATGCAGGCATCGTGGAAGACGATAACCTGAAGGTGGATTTCAATAACGCTCAAGGAGATCCGAGCAATAACTTGTCGATCGCGCAGAAGATCGCCTCCGAGAAATACGATTTGGTCCTTGGTATCGCTACTCCTTCCGCGCTCGCGGTTGCTCAGAATGTAAAAGAAATGCCGGTTCTCTTCGCGGCCGTAACCGATCCGCTTGCCGCCAAAATCGTAAGCAGTCTGGATAAACCGGGCGGCAACGTCTCCGGAGCATCGGACACGAATCCGGAAGCAATCGTTCAATTGATGGACTTCATCGCTAGCGATTTTTCAAATGTGAAAACGGTCGGCGTGGTCATCAACGAAGGCGAAGAGAATGCCGTGATTATGGCTAAGAAAGCGGAAGAGGCATTGGCTGCCCATAACATCAAGCTAGTCAGAGCTGCGGCTGCTTCAACTGCAGACGTGAAACAAGCTGCGGACTCCTTAGTGGGTCGTGTGGACGCGATTTACATCACTCTGGATAACACGGTAGTGAGCGCGGTGGATACGATCATTCAAGTGGCTAACGAGAATCACCTTCCGTTCTTCTCCAGCGATAGGGATACCGTTGAGAAAGGCGCCTTTGCCACGGTCGGTTTCAAATACTACGATCACGGCTACCAAGTAGGCCAAATGGCGGTCGAGATTCTGAAGGATGGAAAGAAACCGGCGGACATGAAAGTTACGGTGCCGGATAAGCTGGATCTCATTCTTAACCTTAAAGCAGCTGCCGCTCAAGGCATAACGGTGACGGATGCCATGAAGGATAAAGTCAAGGACAAAGACAATAATATTATTCAGTAATGGAAATCGGGGTGGACGACTCCTGTCGTTCGCTCCGTTTTTCTCTTTAGGAGGATAGAACATGCTTGATTCCATATACGGAGCCATCGCACTGGGGCTTATTTATGCCTTAATGGCGCTTGGAGTTTACATTACTTTTCGCATCTTGGATTTTCCGGACTTGACCGTAGACGGCAGCTTCGCGACGGGCGGCGCGATAGCGGCGGTTATGATTACCCAAGGATACAGCCCTTGGCTTGCTACTTTGGGCGCATTTGTTGGAGGGCTCGCCGCGGGTGCCTGCACGGGTCTGCTTCACACGAAAGGGAAAATAAACGGGCTTCTTGCCGGAATATTAATGATGATCGCCCTCTATTCCATCAATATTAGGATAATGGGCAAGCCCAATGTTTCTATAGTGAACATGGATACATTGCTTTCTCCGATCGCAAAACCTATAGGTCTTTTCATCCTAGTATTACTCGTTGCCGTATTAATCGTTAAGCTGCTGTTAGACGCATTTCTACACACCGACTTGGGGCTTGCGTTAAGAGCGACTGGCGATAATTCCAAAATGATACGCAGCCTTGGGTCTAACACGGATACGACTACCGTTATTGGCATAAGCTTGTCCAACGGGCTGGTTGCGGTTTCCGGCGCGTTGATCGCACAACAGGGGGGATTTGCCGATAGTACCATGGGGGTCGGAATGATCGTCATCGGGTTGGCATCGGTCATCATCGGGGAAGCGATATTCGGAGCAAGAACGGTTATCATAGCGACCCTTGCGGTTGTTATGGGTTCCATCGTGTACCGAATCGTGATCGCGCTTGCTTTGCGCGTAGAATTGCTGGAAGCCTCCGATTTGAAGATGATTACAGCTCTCATCGTTATCATTGCTCTCGTTGTTCCTACCGTTCGGCGGACTTACAAGCAAAGAAGCCTTGCACGTAAGCGTTCAGCTGAATTGTTGGCGATACCGGCGATGGATAAAGGGGGTAAATCCTAGGTGCTGGAGCTTAAGAATGTATCTAAATTGTTTAATCCCGGAACTCCTGATGAGAAAGTGGCACTGATGAACGCCAATTTAACCTGTAATTCAGGAGAATTTATTACGGTAATCGGCAGCAACGGCGCAGGAAAATCTACTTTGATGAATATCATCTCCGGCGTAATGAAGCCGGATATCGGCGAGGTGCGAATCGAAGGCAACGCGATCCAGCAGCTTCCGGAATATGAGAGAAGCCGTTGGATCGGGCGCGTATTCCAGGACCCGATGGCCGGAACCGCTCCGCGTATGTCCATCGAGGAGAATCTGGCTATGGCTTACAAACGCGGACAGAAGCGGGGCTTTAGTTTGGGCGTCACTTCGGCCAAACGCATGTTGTTCCACGAACAGCTTCAACGACTAGGCATCGGGTTGGAAAACCGCCTAAGCGCCAAAGTCGGATTATTGTCGGGAGGGGAGCGGCAGGCGCTCAGCTTGCTGATGGCTACGTTCACGAAGCCGCAAATCCTGCTCCTTGATGAACATACGGCTGCATTGGATCCTGCAAGAGCTGAATTGATCACCCGCTTGACGGAAGAAATCGTCCGAGAGATGAAATTAACCACGCTCATGGTCACCCACAACATGGAGCAGGCCATCCGTCTTGGGAACCGGTTGATCATGATGGATAAAGGAAAGATCATCTTGGACATTCCTCATGATCGGAAGAAGAACTTGACCGTCTCGCAGCTGCTCGGCGAATTCCAGCAGATCAGCGGACAACAATTAGCGGACGATCGAATCGTCCTCGGATAGTCAAGCGGATACAGAGACAGCCCCACGAGATAAGAACTTCTCGTGGGGCTGTCTCGTTTTATTTTGCATCGAGTCCGCGGAGTTAGTACGGTTTCGTTACTATTCGGCTCGGTGCGACTGCGGAGGGGTGAGTTAGTAAGATTTCGTTACCATCTCGGCACGATTCGACTGCGGAGGGAAGAGTTAGTAAGATTTCGTTACTATCTCGGCTAGGTTCGACTGCGCAAGGGCGAGTTAGTAAAGTTTCGTTACCATCTCGGCTGGGTTCGACTGCGCAGGGGCGAGTTAGCAAACTTTCATTACTATCTCGGCTAGGTTCGACTGCGCAGGGGCGAGTTAGTAAAGTTTCGTTACCATCTCGGCTGGGTTCGATATCAGAGGGAAGAGTTAGCTAAGTTCCTTCGATAATTCGGCTCGGTGCGACTGCGGAGGGGCAAGATAAGTTTAGAATGTAACTAACAAAATTTAAGCTTGCATAACAAATCCTGCAACCTTTCTTCATATGATCTCGTTTGGGTATTTGATTGGCAATCATGCCACAAAATACTATCACGAGGTGAAGAGATGAAGAAGTCATTAAAGATGTTCACAGTTTCCGCGGCTACCGTTCTGACGCTAACCTTTGCATCGCAAAGCTTTGCTGCGGCCCCTTCCTTCAACGATCTAGGTAATATTGCAACGAAGGATAAGATTATCACCTTGCAGCAGAAGGGCTACGTGCATGGGGTTAGTTCCACTCGTTTCTTGCCTAATGCAACGATAACGGCAGCCCAAGGCGTTCAGCTTATCGTAAATGCCCTCGGACTGAACATTGATACGGTTAGATTCATTAAAGAGCCTCAAGCAACGGATTATTTCGCTAACGCCAATAACGACGCTTGGTATGAAAATGCATTGATTATTGCAGCCGTTAACGACATAGGCTTGTCTGCCGACCTAGACCCGGACAAGCTATGGACGCGGGAAGAGTTCACGCATCAGCTTATCTTGGCTATCGAGAAGCATAGCAACCTCCCGATGATCAAGCTTATGCCGGTTGAAATCGGAGATCAAGCCGATCTGACGATCGATTATGACGGTTCGGTCCAACGTGCTTTAGTCCTCAAAATTGCAAATTTAGATGCCGAAGGTAATTTCAATCCAAAGGATGAAATCACCCGTGCGGAGTCAGCCGAGCTTATCTATAATGCGCTCCAATATATCGAGGCGCATCCTGCTCCAACGCCGGCACAAGGCGAGTAAATTATTAATCGTTCTGGTGCCTTAAGCGAAGAAGCCTTCAACCCCACCGGTTACCCAGTGGGATTGAAGGCTTCTTGCTTTTCTTTATTTCTTCACAATCGGAATCCAAACCTCGTACTGGCAGCCGGGTCTGCCTTGCTTGCGATCATGTAATTGAAATCTTCCATATTCGGTTGCATGTCTAGACAGACTCCGAACAGCCGATCGTCAACGCTAATGGCACTCAACTTGGAAGAGGTGTTTCGCGCATCTGTTCATTATCCCACACGTGACTGGAATCAACTTGCCGCGGTTAATCCCTTTTCCGACACCGGGATTACGCATACTTCAGCCGCAAGGCTTCGATTTTCCTCTTGATGTATTCCACGGCCTCAAGCGGCGCAACAACCTGCGCATCCTCGCCTAAATTCCATGCCATATCGGCGTAAAAGGGTATTTTCTCCGCGGCGATTTCAAGAGAAGCCGTCCCGCTGCCATCCTCATGCAGGTGGATAAACTTGCTGAACCAAACGTCGGATTGCAGCGTATGCACACCGCCTGGCGCAAGCTCTATGATAAAGGAAACTTGTTCCGATTCCTTCCGAGGCGGGGCATTCCACAAGGTTCTCTGTTCGACATCGTCCCGGCAGGGGATCGTTTCGTTCAGGGACGCGGAGAGTACGCGATCCGCGCGGAACAGCCTATAGTCCTCGCGAAGGAAGCAATAAGCCGGACAATACCAATAACCGTCGCTCTCATATAGACCTATTGGTTGAATATCTCGTTTCTCTACAAGGTGGACGGATCGGTATTCAATGGTTGCCGCGCTGCGGACCATAATCGCCTGCATGAGCGTTCGAAGGCATTCCGGGTTCATCGAACGCTGGGGGCTAATAATCGCTACCCTATCTTTAAGCCGGTCGATTTGCTCCTTGCTGTCCGCAGGAAGGTAGTGATAGAACTTATGCAGCGCGGATTCGGCTCCATCATCGAAGGGCAGCGCGCTCAGCTGCTTCAAAGATTGACAGGAGATGAATATGGCAACGGCTTCGCTTTCCGTAAACGTGATGGGAGGAAGCAACCTTTCCTGCAGCAGCCGATAGCCGCCTCCGCGGCCTTGAACGGAGTAGATGGGGACGCCAAGCTCGCTTAGCTCTTGCAAATCCCTGGTGATCGTCCGGGTGGACAACCCGAAGTCATCCGCCAGCTCTTGAACGGTGAAGGACTTCTTGGCGTTGATCATCATGATCATCCGGATCAGCCTTTGCGATTTCAACATAAGCCTCGGCTCCCCTCGAGTTTTTTTTATTGTATCATGTAAACAAGACATAAACTGTCTTATTTAACTGTCATAATGGCTTTATAAGGAAGTAACTTATGGAGGGTGATTCAGGTGGGAAATGCAGAGTCGATAAAAGAGAAGATCGGGTTCGTATTCATTCATGGGGCCGGTCTGGAAGGCCGGATCTGGAAGAGGGTCGCGGAAAGTCTTGATCGTCCCCGCTTGCTAGTGGATTTTCCGTTACGGCAATCGGCCATGGAGTCGAGGCGCGAGCTAACATTACACGATTACGCCAAGGACGTCCAAAGGCAGATCAAGGAGTGGGAGGTAAAGAGATTCATAATCGTGGCGCATTCGTTGGGGGGAGTCGTCGCGCTTCAGGCTGCGGAACTATTTTCCGAAAGGTTGGCGGGATTCGTGGCGGTTGGCGCAGCCATTCCGAACAAAGGCGGTTCGTTCCTCTCCATATTACCTCTGCCTAAGAGGCTGCTGATGTCGATTATTTTGCGCCTAGCGGGAACCAAACCGCCCGAGTCCGCTATCCGAGCGGGATTATGCAATGATCTCTCTTTGGAACAGGTTGATGAAATCATTCAAAGATTCGTTCCGGAGTCGGTGAGGGTATATACCGATTCGGTAAAAGCGGTGCTGCCTGAAGTGCCGAGGCTGTACGTGAAGCTAACCAATGACAAGGAATTCGGACAGCCATTGCAGGACAGAATGATTCGGAATCTTTCTCCGGAGAGAGTCGTTACTCTAAATACGGGGCATATGCCGATGCTCAGCGATCCGGATGGATTAAGCGTGATATTAAAGGATATCGCGTCCGAATGGGTCTAGGTTATAATTGACGAAAAGACGAGGTAGATTGAATTGGGGGCGGCAATAATCAAGAAACGAATTCTTATCGTCGATGATGACCCTTCCATCGTAAAGATCACGAAATTATATTTAACCAAGAACGGCTATGACGTCGAAGAGGCTTACGATGGACGAACCGCTTTGGATAAGCTCAGGTCCGAAAGCTACGAGCTAGCGGTGCTCGATCTCATGTTGCCTAAGATAGATGGATGGGCAGTCTGCAGGCAGCTTAGGGAAAGCAACGATCAAACCCCCATTATCATGTTAACCGCGCGCGGAGAAGTTCATGAGCGAATCGAGGGTCTCCGCATGGGGGCCGATGATTACTTGGTGAAGCCCTTCGACCCCAACGAGCTCCTGGCGCGGATAGATTCCGTCATCAGAAGATCGGCTCGGGTGCCCGCCATTGCCAAAGAAAATCACCTTGATGAAAGGATCATCGGCAACCTCGCTTTGCGGATGGAGTCCTATACGGTGTTGGTGAACTCGGAACAGATCAGCCTTGCGCGGCGCGAATTCGAGCTTCTGGCATTCTTAATAGAACGTCCGGGCAAGGTGTTCTCTCGGGAGGACCTTATCTCTCAGATCTGGGGATGGGATTTCAACGGAGAAGACCGGGTCGTGGATTTATACATACAACGAATTCGGCGCAAATTAGGAACGGGAGACGGATGGAACCTCACGACCGTATGGGGAGTGGGGTACAAGTTCGAGGTGGCTCCGTGATGTTGAACTCTATTTTCCGCAAGTGGCTCGCCGCTTCTGTCGCCATTAGTTTTGCCATTCTACTTGTTCTAACCGTTACGGTCAGTTGGCTTGTGCAGCGAGATTATTACCGTCAAGGCCTGAAGCAATTGGAAGAACACGCAAAGGCCGTGGAACAGACTTATGTGCAGCTTCGCGAAGGTAACATCAAGATGACCGAATTCCGTAAAGAGGTGAAGAGGCTCGAGCAGGAACACGGAGTCATGATCAGCATCCTCGGGAAAAAAGTAAAATATCTCAAAGGAGATTTGTACGAAGTTGGAGTGCGGCCTGACATCAAGAGTTGGGTAGTCTCCGTTAACGAAGGAAACCGGATCGAGAGGATCGCGAAGTTCCGGAAGCAAGACAAAGCGAAGATGCTTATCGTCGGTGTTCCTCTCATGAAAAATAATCAGATCATTGCCTCGGCATTCATCTACTCGCCCGCGGCGGACGTGAAGGAAATCGCGGCGCCGATCCGCAGAAGCATCTGGTTAATGGCGCTGGCGTGCGCGGGACCCCTGATTCTCCTGTTATGGTTCGCTACTCGCCGCATGGTCAGACCGATTAGGAGAATGGGCGAAGCGGCCGCAGCAATCGCTGGCGGAGACTTCACCAGCCGCGTAGAGATTCGGGGCGACGACGAAGTTGCGCGCCTGGGCTCCTCCTTTAATGAGATGGCGGAGCGAATGGAGCTGGTCGAGGAGCAAAGAAGGCGCCTGATCATGGAAATCTCGCATGAGCTGCGCACGCCGTTAACGAGCATACGGGGGACTTTGCAGGCGATGTCTGACGGGATTTTGACCAAGCAAGAGCAATCGGAATTCGTCGCCCTCTCCTTGGAAGAAACCTTGAGGCTGGGCAAATTGATCGATAACATTCATGAACTGTCCGCCTTCGAGGAGCACCGAATAGATTTCGAATTCAAGAAAGCGGACCTGACCGAGCTTGTAGATCAGACGGTGCAGCAATTCCGGCCGAAGGCGGAAGCCATGGGGATGATGATCCGGACGGACGGCGATATGGAGAAAAGCTTGTTCGTTCATGCGGACCCTTCGCGCATCAAGCAAGTCTTGGTCAATCTGATAGGGAACGCGCTTGAACACAACAAGAAGGGGACAACGGTCGTCGTTCGTCTTCAGGGTCAATCGCATAAGGTTCGATTGACCGTTCAAGATAACGGGCAAGGCATTGCGGGAGAGCATCTCCCGCATCTGTTCGAGCGGTTGTACAAAGCCGAATCCAGCCGAACTTTCAAGGGCTCGGGGCTCGGGCTTACCATCTCCCGGCACATCGTGCTTGCCCATGGAGGTATGATCACAGCCGAATCGGAGCTGGGGAAAGGAACGCAAATTCACGTAGAGCTTCCTCTTGTCCGGAGATGACAAACTTTTGATACATTTTCCCTTTAAAGTTAAGGATGTAACAAACATTCGATCGCTGGAGGGAAAATGAAATGATGAAGAAGAAGCTAATTGTAGCGATGCTTGGATTGGCACTATCGGTAGGAACGGCACAGTCGGCGTTTGCCGCGAACGAAGCGGGGACGAGCAGCGTGGATTCCACTAAGCAGGCTCAGAAGACGGAGTGGAAAGAAGCGACGCAAGCCTTGAAGATCCAATTGGTGGTCTTAAGGGCGGAGCAGCAGGCTCTAACCGCGCAGATCAAAGCGTTGCGCATCTCCAACAAGGTCGCGCACAAGGCGTTAACGCAGGAACAGAAAGCTGCGCTGAAAGAAACGCTTAGCGACTTGGCAGGTCAAATCAAATCCCAGCATTCGTCGATCAATTCGATCCGCGCTCAGAAACAAGCGCATTGGGCCTTAGTTAAGGTAGCGAGAAAAGAAGGGAATACGGCTGCCGGCGTCGCGAACCTGGAGCAGATTATTTCATTGAAGGAGCAGATCATTCAGGCGAAAGAAGCCATCCTTGTTCTGCAACAAAGCTTGCAAGCCGCTTTGTCGGGTTCGGCGAATACTTAAGGGAATACCGGATAAGGCCAACCAGCGAAAGCGGGTTGGCTTTTTGTGCGCTTGGCAGCGCATCGACTAAGGAGTGAAAGTCTCCAGCATACCGCGAGGTGGCGGAAGTGCATAGCTGACAGGCAGTGCGTAGTCCATGAGGGTGCGTGCGGAGGGCTTGAAGG
>NZ_SOMN01000030.1 GCF_004564235.1 Cohnella luojiensis | reverse complement strand
TAACTTCTAGATTCGTTCGACTTGCATGTATTAGGCACGCCGCCAGCGTTCGTCCTGAGCCAGGATCAAACTCTCCATAATAGTGAAGCCGAAGCTTCTTATTAAAGAGCCTTTGAGGCTCAATCTGTATTGCTGGTTTGTCTTAGCCGACTCGAAAGTCGACCTCGACGATTGTTTGTTTCTTACGCTCAATGTTCAGTTTTCAAAGAACAATTCGTGTTTCTTTTTCGTGTCTACCGCGCTAACGGCGACTTTTATAATATACCATAGCTGACTAGTACTTGGCAACTGGTATTTTTTAGTTACCGTTGTTGTCCGTTATTTCCTTCGTCCGCTTGCCCCCTCAAAAAGTGGGGCGAAAGCTAATTTAACATATTCATTGGGTGCCGGTCAAGCTTTTATTTGAATTTATTCGAATTCTTAACGTTGAGACTTCAATCCCATCGCATAGCGGGACAATTCCCTTGGAGGGGCAATGCGCGCATACATTCGGAAGATGATCTTGTAACGCTTGGATATCGCTTCTTTGACGGGGCCATCCAATCTGCGGTCGCTCATATCGAGAAGCATCTCGTCCATTTCCTTACGCAACAAATAATCGAATTCCTTGCATTCCTTGTCCGTGAACATCATCCCGAGCATAGAGTGCGGACCTCCTGTAAAAAGCAACATTTGCCGAAGAAAACAACTTGTGATCAAGAGCTTGAAAGATTCTCCGGCATGTCCTACTGTTATGCTCTTTTTTTGCCTCCTTTATGACAATCCAACCGCTTATGAATAACTTTAACTCATTAGCCAGTAAGTGACCGTACTTTCGATGACTGCGCCGAAGAGCAGAAACACTACAACTACGAGAAGAGCCGGAACCGAACCGATGGCAGTTCTTACGAAAGGTTGCCAGGGCTCCTTCTTTCCTAACGCCGAGCCTGCGATTCCCTTAAACAAGGTTATTCCGAAACGCATTCCGAATGCGCATGCCAAGAATACGGCGGACAACTCGAAAACGCCATGAGGCAATATACCCTTAATCACCAATGCGAATATGTTATGACCTTCACCGGAAAGGTTCTCGAGCAGGAAGCCCATAATCATACCGTTCGACACCAACATGATGACCGGCATTATTCCCGCGATGATGCCTAGCCCCATAACCAACAAAGTATTAAAGACATTATTTAGCGTGATAAGAAAGAACATCGTCCGTTCCGGATTATCCGATGAATTGACTTTTTCCGAAATCGCTCTGATTCCTTTGATTTGCTGCTCTAGAAATTCCGCGGGAGCGTTCGGCGATCCTCCGATAACAACTCCGGCAAAAAACAGGATTATCGAAAATATAAAGTACGGTCGTATCTCATTCCATGACTCCAGAAGCCCTTGGCGCGAAAACATATCCTACATCCTCCATTGCAATCGACTTATGTCATCTTTATGGCTTGTGTCCCATCCATATGAATAACTCTATGGGTCAAGCATACATTGATAGTATCCGAGTGGAGCGACTTGTCCGCCCAATAATGGCGAAGACGCAAACACTAAATCTGGAAGGAGCCGATTATCCCATGAATCATTTTTTCGTTTTCAACGGACGCCGCATTAAAAAGATATTTTTCCTTACGGTAGCAGCTATTCTAGCCATCTCGATTATTTGGGTGGAGAAGAACAATCTAAGCGTATTCGCCCCTCATCCCCCTGCGGCAGTGTACAGCGTTCCTACCGAACGCAAAGTTGTTGCTCTTACCTTCGACATCAGTTGGGGAGAAAAACGCGCCGAGCCTATTCTCGAAATTCTCAAAGCTAAGAACGTGAAGAACGTCACCTTCTTCCTCTCTTCCCCATGGAGCAAAACGCACCCTGATATCGTGAAAAAAATAACGGATGCCGGTTACGAGGTAGGAAGCCATGGCCACAAGCATGACAACTACAGCCAATATAGCGACGAAGAGATCCGAAAGCAAATTACGATTGCGGACGGTATTCTAAGGGACATGACCGGCAAGTCCCCCAACCTCATCCGGATGCCGAACGGCGATTTCGATAAGAGGGTATTGAGAATCGCGGAAGATCTCAACTATAAAGTCATTCAATGGGATACGGATTCCCTCGACTGGAAAAACCCGGGCGTCGACACCATCATCAATCGCGTAGTAGGGAAAGCACATCCCGGGGATATTATACTTTTACACGCCAGCGACTCCTGTAAACAGACCCACGAAGCGCTTCCCGTCATTATTGATCAGCTTCGAGCCAAAGGTTACGAGTTCGTTACCGTATCCCAAATGATCAGTCAAACCAACACGAACGGCAAAACGGTCGAGGATCGATCCGCTTGGAACGAACTAACTTCCCCTTACTTTACTTAGCAGCCGCGGCAATCGGTGCTACGTCTTGCGATTTACCCAAAATTCGGTGAAGTTGCATAATTTGATAAGCGTTACAAATGAATAGCGGGATCAATTGGTACAGAAGCGAAGAGATGTCTCCAGTCTTGAATACCGGAACCGACTCCATTGACGTTATGGCCACCAGGAAAAAGATAGTCGGTATCCACGCGCCCGAGGATGTCTGGCCAACCTTCAACCAAGCAACTACGCATGATGCAATGATAAGGACAAGCGGAATTAACCAATAAGTATAATTCGGAAAGTTCGTGCCGTAAGTCCAGTAGGCAATTTCCGCAAGGACGAACAGAGCAATAAATCCTTGAATGGCTACCCAAGAGTAAGGGCGCCTGAATATACTCCTTGCAATATAGTTAAGCATCAGATAAGCAAAGAAGCCCATATGGGCAAAGGCGCCGAAAGTCATTCCGATCAGCGCCATCATTAGAATGTAAGAAAACCAACCGCTCGCTTCTACATTCCTGAAATCGGGATTGAACAGTTGAATGGTAACGCTGCCCGCAACCGTTACGATCGCTCCGATTAATATGGTCGTTCCGAATAATTTCATCCATTTGCGTAAGTTCAAGTCGTGAAACCTCCTCTGTATAATCAAAACCATTTTACCATGAACAAGATAAAAAGCCATGAACAACCCCTTATATTCACAAGGTTGTCGAAGCATACTACAGCCATCACCCTACAGAAGGGAGCTGATCGGTATGCGTTATCGATTACGATGGTGTGGATGTTTGTTGGGAATGTCTTTGTTGCTATCCTCATGTGCACCCGAATCCGGAGGCAACGGCGGAGGGCAGATGAGCTACAAGGAAGTCAAATCCATGGTCATCGATATCCTTGGTTCCGAAGAAGCCCAGAAAGCAATGGAGAAAGCATCAACGGCTCAGTACGGCGAAAGCACGTTACAAATGAAAAGCATGACGCCTTCAGATCAAGCACAAGTGAGATTAGCGGTTAAAGACGTTCTGACTGCTCCGGAGTATTCTACGGTTCTGGAGAATATCATGAAGGATCCGAAGTTCGCAGGCGAATTCGCTAAAGCCGTCAGCAAGGACAACAAGCAGATCCATAAAGACCTAATGAAGGATCCTTCTTATCAGAAAGAACTCGTCGATATGTTCAAAACTCCGGAATTGCAAAAAATCATGACGGATTCCATGAAAACAAACGAGGTTCGCAAGCTCATCATGAGCTCGGTTACGGAATCGATGGATAATCCGTTGTTTAAGCTGGAGATCATGAGATTACTCCAATCCGTCGTGAAAGAAGAACTGACGCCTAAGCCCGAGAAGAAAAAAGAAGGCGGCGAAGAAGGCGGCGGTGAAGGTGGCGAAGGCGGTGGCGGCGGCTAGGTTAAACTAAAAAAAGCGGTTGAACGAGGGGAATACTCGTTCAACCGCTTTTACATTCTTAGAAGGTTACTTGCCGCAACGGTTAATTACGGTTTGGGCAAGGGTTAGATAATCTTTGCCGATTTCGGAATCGGCTTTATAGACGGACGGTGAATAATCCGGTTCGGACGGATGATTGTCCGGAGCACCGAGCGGGAACTGCGCCAGCAACTCCGTGCCCAACGTCTCCGCGAGCTTTCCTCCGCCGCCGCGACCGAATACATATTCGCGGGCGCCCGTTTCCTTGCTCTCGAAGTAGGACATATTCTCGACCACGCCGATAATATCATGATTGGTCTTTATCGCCATCGAGCCTGCTCTAGCGGCCACGAAAGCTGCCGTCGCATGGGGCGTCGTTACGATGATCTCTTTGCTCTGCGGGATCATCTGATGAACATCCAAAGCCACGTCGCCGGTTCCAGGAGGCAAATCAAGCAAGAGGTAATCCAATTCACCCCATTCCATCTCGGAGAAGAAATTCCTTAGCATCTTCCCGAGCATCGGACCGCGCCAGACGATCGGACTATTGTCCTCGACGAAGAACCCCATGGATATGACTTTGACTCCGAATCGTTCGACCGGCTTTATTTTATCCCCGATTTGTTCAGGTCGTTCTTCAATCCCCATCATATCCGGAACGCTGAAACCATAAATGTCGCTGTCGATCAATCCGACGCGTTTCCCTAGACGCGCCAATGCGACGGCTAGATTCACGGTAACGGTCGATTTCCCGACCCCGCCTTTACCGCTTGCAATGGCAATGAACTCCACGCCGCTCTCCGGATGGAGGATCGTGTGCTTTTCCAATCCCGCGCCATGCCCTTGAATCGGAGCTGCCTTCTTTTGTTCGCTTGGGGATACCGCCTTCCCCTGTGACGGCGCTTGACGCTTGGATAGTACATCCGACTTCTCATGATCTGTCATGGCACGGATTCGGAAGTGAGGGTTTTGTATGTTGATCCGGGTTAGCGCTTGAGTTAATCCCTGCTCTACTATCGTACTCTGATTCAGACTATCCGGATGAAGTACGACGGACATCGATACGGAACCATCACGTACCATGACATCGCGAATCAATCCCAATTCGGTTAAACTTTGTTGAACCGTAGGTTCATGCACGGGTTGCAAGGCTTCTAGTACGGCTTCTCTGGTGACCACGATTTCGACCCCCAATATCATTTTCGCATTTTCTTATTATAGCACAGGCTCTTCCGATTCACCGGACGTAAATCTCAATATTCCCCTGTAGATAGCAGCCGCGACTTTGCGCTGATATTCCTCGTCTGCCAGAAGGTTCGCTTCCTCGGGATGCGATAAGAATCCGACCTCTACTAACGCCGTAGGCATCTCCAGCGTTTTGAGCAAATAAATCGTATCGGCCTTCTTGGCGATCCGCTGGGTATTCCCCAAAACTCCGCGAAGCTCTGACTGAATGACCGTTGCAAGCCTTTGTCCCTCTTTATTCTTGGGGGAGAAAAAGGTTTGGGCTCCCGACCACCGAGGAGACGGAATGCTGTTCATATGGATGCTAATCGCTAAATTCGCCTGTTGCTTGCGAACCCTCTCCGCCCTTTGAAGGAGATCCTCCGTTTTCCGGCGGGAGTACCCTTTGGTTTCGGGCAGGGCAAGGTCGTAATCCCCCTCGCGCGTGAGCAGAACGATCGCCCCGGCTTGCTGCAGATAATCCCTCAAGTAGAGCACGATCGCAAGATTCAAGTCCTTCTCGATAACTCCATCCCGGCTAACCGCCCCGCCGTCCGCTCCGCCGTGTCCAGCGTCCAACGCGATAACCTTACCCGTTAAGGGCAAAGTCCAATGGGTCCATGTTCTGGAGGAAGGAATCTCGCTCAGGAAGACGGCAGCGGTTAACAGGATTAAACAAGTAACGATACCTACTCGCAGCAACGCCTCTCTTGTCATCCATATTATCAACCGACGCCGCTTGCTCAGAAATGACCATATACGCCTTACGCTTTGTCCATTAAACAATAAAATCCACCTCGCCCCGGGAAAACTCCCTACATCATATGGGACAAGGTGGATAAATATGAATTTAGATTGCGTACGTTTTGCTTGCTTCGGCCATTCCCTCGATTAGGATCGCAGCCACTTCCGGTCTGGAAAACTCAGGCGGAGGACAAATTCCGTCACGCAATAGCGCACGGACCTTCGTACCCGACAATGTCAGGTGGTGTTCCTTGTCGTGCGGGCAGGTTTTACTTGAGGCCATGTTGCCGCATTTCGTGCAATAAAAGCTATGCTCGAAGTATAACGGCGTGATTCCAAGCTCTTCTACGGCAAATGTCTTGAGAAGGTCTTGCGCCTCGTACGTGCCATAATAATCGCCTACGCCCGCATGGTCGCGGCCGACGATAAAATGAGTACAGCCATAATTCTTGCGAACAAGCGCATGGAAAATCGCCTCCCGCGGCCCCGCATAACGCATCGCTGCCGGGAACACCCCAAGGAACGCTCGATCTTGAGGATAATAATTCTCGAGCAAAGCCAGATAGCTCTTCATCCGGACATTAGCGGGCACATCATCCGATTTCGTCTCCCCTACGAGAGGGTTTAGGAACAATCCATCGACGATTTCCATGGCTGCCTTCTGAATATATTCATGCGCTCTATGCACCGGATTCCGCGTTTGGAAGCCTACGACCGTTTTCCAGCCCTTTTCCGCAAAGATGCGACGAGTGTCCGATGGGTCGAAGTAAAATTCATTGAATTTCTCCGGAACCGGACGATTCAATACCTGAATGGAGCCACCGATATAGGTGTCCGGCCGGTCAAACAATTTCACGACGCCGGGATGCTCCATATCGTCCGTCTTGAAGATCCGTACCGCTTCGTGACGCTTATTCACTTTGTATATGCTGTCAATACTGATTACGGCGTATGGAATGCCATCATTCTCGCCGGTAAGCACGGCCTGCTGTCCTACGGACAGAGTCGCTGCTTGGTCTTCCGTAACGGACAACGTAATCGGAATGCTCCAAATCGCGCCGTTAGCAAGTCTCATGTTATTGACGACAGATAAGTAATCCTCTTCGTTCATGAAGCCGGTCAGCGGGCTAAACGCTCCCACGCCGATTAAATCCAAATCGGATATCGTCCACGCATTAACCGGAATAGACACCAAACTCGCCGCTTGGGCCAGTAACGCATCGCGTTTTTGCCCTTCTACTACCCGGTTAACCAATGGATTGCCATGCGGTAGATTTGCGCTCATGATCTGACTAGCTCCTTCTGAATTCTGTATGAGATTTAAGTTGTCGTTGCAAACTTATTTATGAAGACCGCATTCCGTCTTCTCGTTGCCTGCCCAACGTCCGGCACGAGGGTCCTCGCCCGGCATAACAGGTTTCGTGCAGTGCTCGCAACCAATACTCGGGTAATTCTGATCATGCAATGGATTGTAGATGATATCGTTGGCTTTGATATAAGCCCACACGTCTTCCGACGTCCAAGAAGCGAGCGGATTGAATTTCACAAGGCCGAATTTCGTATCGTATTCCACTTTCTTTGCATTGGCTCGGGTTGGCGCTTGATCGCGACGAATTCCCGTAATCCAAGCCTCGTATTGCGACAAGATGCGAGTCAGGGGCTCTACTTTGCGCAGGTTACAACACGCCGTCGGATTGCTCTTCCATAATTGTTCGCCATACTCGGCCGCTTGTTGTTCCGGCGTGAGCTTGGATTTCACTTCTACGAACTTCAGGTTGTATTTTTTGGCCATGCGATCACGCGTCTCATACGTTTCTTTGAAGTGAAAATCGGTATCCAGGTAAAAAATATCCGTAGAAGGACTGATTTTCTGAATCATGTCTACGAGCACGACGTCTTCCGCTCCGAAGCTGCACGCAAAGGTGATATTCGGAAAGGTTTCGATTGCCCACGCAATGACCGTTTCCGCAGATGCATTCTCGAACTCCTCCGCTTTTTGGCGAATGAGGTTTTCTTTTTCGATCAGGTTCATCAGAATGACCTCCATTTGAATTCCTAGTAACTAGGTATGAATAATAATTATTATACGCCGATGGGCATGATAGTTCAATCTATTGTTATGCCCGACTTCGATTTTCCTCCACAAAAAAATGCCTTTCCCACCATCGAATATAATGGGAGAAAGGCACGTTTGGTTGTGTATAGGATTAACGTTTCGAGAATTGAGGAGCACGACGAGCGGCTTTCAATCCGTATTTCTTACGTTCTTTCATACGCGGGTCACGAGTCAAGAATCCGGCTTTCTTAAGAGCAGGACGAAGTTCAGGATCCGCTTTAAGAAGTGCACGGGAAATACCGTGACGGATTGCTCCTGCTTGACCGGAAGTTCCACCGCCATGAGCAAGTATGACGATGTCGTATTTGTTGACCGTTTCAGTCAGGTTAAGAGGTTGTTTAACGATCAATTTCAACGTTTCAAGGTCGAAATAATCATTGATTTCACGTTTGTTGATAACGATGCGGCCTTCACCCGGCACGAGTCGAACCCGCGCTACGGAGTGCTTGCGGCGACCCGTTCCTAAATATGCAACTTGAGCCATTCGTAAGTCCTCCTTTTTTTATCCGCGAAGTTCGTAAACTTCAGGTTGTTGGGCTTGATGTGGATGTTCGCTTCCAGCGTATACTTTCAGCTTGCTTTGAAGCTGATGGCCAAGCTTGTTCTTAGGAAGCATGCCGTATACGGCCAATTCGATGATGCGAGCAGGCTTTTTGTTGATCATTTCTGCTGCAGTAGTCGTTTTCAAACCGCCTGGATAGTGGGAGTGCGTGTAGTATTTCTTTTGTTGCATTTTCTTGCCTGTGAGAACGATTTTCTCGGCGTTGATGACAACTACGAAATCACCTGTGTCGATATGAGGGGTGAATTCCGGTTTGTGTTTACCGCGGATCAATGCTGCCGCTTCGCTGGCCAGACGACCAAGGGTTTTGCCTTCGGCGTCTATAATAAGCCATTTGCGTTCGACTTCAAGTGGCTTAGCCATAAAGGTTGTACGCATGAAACATCCTCCTTTGGGTTACTTCCCTGCTTTGTATGTGGTACGACTATTACGATCTTCATTCGTTCATTCATATCATAGTTGTAATTTAAGGTTATGCATAAGCTCAAGTAATCGGATGAGAAGTCCTTTCCTTCAAACTCAGCAAAAAGCGCGACATTTCTACGCTGGGGCCGTGGGTAGCCACGCAGAAAGCACAAAATTTATTGTACATGAAATCGGGAATTTATGCAAGCAATTAATTATTGATAATCGTATACGACTTCCCATAAGGAAAGGCCATGCGGCATTGCGGTCGGTCCTGCTTTCGCACGATTCCTGGCAGCCAAAATAGTCGCCATATCCGCGGAGGTTCTCTTGCCTTCGCCCACTTGAATCAAGGTACCCGCAATGATCCTTACCATGTTATATAGAAACCCTGTCCCGGTTATATACAGGTGGATAACCCCGCGTTGCTTGCCTGGATAATGCCGCTCATCCCAATTACGACTAATTTCATCATGGAAGCTTACAGCTTGTGCCGCCGATCCCGCTTCGACTTCGAGCCTGGCATCCAAGATCGTTCTCACATGACTGGGCTTGGTCGATTGCGGTGCGGTAAATGACGAGAAGTCGTGTTCGCCAAGCAGAAGTTTAAGACCTTCTTGCATAGCTGCGAAATCAAGAGGAGTCGGATGATGAAACTCATAGCGGCGGCGAAATAGATCCGGCGTACGGTTGCAATTAATCGTATACCGGTAAGTCTTGCTCAAAGCTTTGCGCCGAGCATGAAACTCCTCGGGAACGCCATAAGCTCGCTGAACGACAATATCATTGGGCAGCCTCGTATTCAGCGCCAATGCCCAACGTTCGATGGGGATACTTGAGGAGGTCATAAAATTGACGACCTGCCATCTTGCATGAACGCCCGCATCGGTTCGACCCGAGCCCGTCAATTTAACTTGCTCCCCGGAAAGAAGGAAGATCGCATGCTCCAGCTTGTCCTGAATCGTATTCCCGCCAGGTTGGCTTTGAAAGCCATAATAATCCGTACCGTCATAACTGACGATGAGAGCTATGTTTCGCATCATCTCATCCTCCCAAGTAAAACGGCTTCGCAACCCACAAAAAAAGGATGATCCGAATTCATGATTCGGTCCATCCTTCTTTGCTCCGTTCTTACGCGCGATCTACGAGTTCGAGATACACCATCGGAGCTGAATCTCCACGGCGGGGTCCGAGCTTCATGATGCGTGTATATCCACCCGGACGTTCCGCATAACGCGGAGCGAGCTCGGAGAACAGTTTTTGGATGGCGTCTTGTTCGCCGTTAAGGCTCTCACGACGCACGAATGCTGCTACCTGACGACGAGCGTGCAGGTCTCCGCGTTTAGCGAGAGTAATCAATCTCTCGGCAATTGAGCGAACTTCTTTAGCTTTCGCTTCAGTCGTTTGAATACGCTCGTACAGGAACAGGTCGGTACACAGGTCACGGAAAAGAGCTTTCCGGGAGCTGGAATCGCGACTCAGTTTTTGATAAGCCATTTGTTTTCCCTCCTCACTGGTGCAATAAATCATGCGACGCATTGCGTTGCGAATTGTTGTCGCAAGAACGATGAAGCAGCGCCAAAGGCGTCTGCGTTCAATCGTCACAATACGTTAAACAGCATTTACGATGCTATTCCTCTAAACGAAGGCCCAAACCCAGTTCTTCCAGCTTCTCTTGTACTTCTTCCAAAGACTTGCGGCCCAAGTTACGAACCTTCATCATGTCTTCTTCCGTTTTCGTGATAAGCTCTTGAACCGTGTTAATACCGGCGCGTTTCAGGCAGTTGTAAGAACGAACGGAAAGATCAAGCTCTTCGATAGTCATCTCGAGTACTTTTTCTTTCTTGTCCTCTTCCTTCTCCTTCATCGTCTCGGTATCTTTGGCCTCATCCGTGAGACCCACGAACAAGGATAAGTGATCCGTCAGGATTTTCGCGCCCAAGCTAACCGCTTCTTCAGGTCGGATGCTGCCGTCGGTCCAAACTTCAAGCGTGAGCTTGTCGTAGTTCGTTACTTGACCGACGCGGGTATTCTCGACTTGATAGTTCACGCGGGTAATCGGCGTATAGATCGAATCGATCGGAATAACGCCAATCGGTTGATCTTCCTTCTTGTTGCGATCGGATGGAACGTAACCGCGTCCTACTCTGGCGAAGATACGCATATGAAGACGCGCACCGGAAGCCAGAGTCGCGATGTGCAGGTCCGGATTCAAGATTTCCACGTCACTGTCCGCGCGGATATCGCCAGCCGTTACTACGCCATCACCTTCCGCATCGATCTCTAGCACTTTTTCCTCGTCCGAATGAATCTTCAGCGATAAACGCTTCAGATTGAGGATGATTTGCGTTACATCCTCGATGACTCCCGGAATCGTGGAGAATTCATGAAGTACGCCATCAATCTGTACCGATACGACGGCTGCGCCCGGTAAGGACGACAACAGAATTCGGCGAAGAGAGTTGCCCAGCGTCATCCCATAACCGCGCTCAAGCGGTTCTACGACGAAGCGGCCGTATCTCTTGTCATCCTGAATCTCCACAGAATCGATTTTCGGCTTTTCGATCACTATCATAACCAAAACCTCCTTCAAACGTCGCTGACGTTGCCCTTTGTTCACCCAAACTAATTGGTTCAGCCTTTAATAAGGAGAAATGTTTATGGGGTAAACCATGTAGTATGCCTAACCGTTACAACCATTATTCTCAAGTTGTTCTTGTTTGATACCACACATGCAACGGTGCTATACGCGGCGGCGCTTCGGAGGACGGCATCCGTTATGCGGGATTGGAGTGACGTCTCTGATCATGCTGACTTCAAGGCCAGCGGCTTGCAACGAACGAATCGCGGCTTCGCGACCGGCGCCTGGGCCTTTAACAGAAACTTCAACCAAACGCATTCCGTGTTCCATCGCAGCGCGAGCTGCAGATTCGGCTGCCATTTGAGCAGCGAATGGCGTACTTTTACGGGAGCCCTTGAAACCAAGGTTACCAGAGCTCGCCCATGAAACCGCGTTACCGTGAGGATCCGTAATCGTCACAATCGTATTGTTAAACGTCGAACGGATATGTGCCACACCAGTATCGATATTCTTCCGATCACGACGCTTGGTACGAACGACTTTCTTGCCTTTTTGTGCCATGTTTGTTATCCCCCCTTATTACTTCTTCTTGTTCGCTACTGTACGACGTGGACCTTTGCGTGTACGTGCGTTCGTTTTCGAACGTTGTCCGCGAACCGGCAGACCGCGGCGGTGACGGATGCCTCGATAGCAGCCGATTTCAATCAGCCGTTTGATGTTTAGTGCAATCTCGCGACGCAAGTCGCCTTCGACCTTTTGTTCCTTGTCAATCGTTTCGCGAAGACGAGCGAGCTCATCCTCCGTCAGATCACGAACGCGAGTGTCGGGATTGACACCCGTAGACGCTAGAATCCTCTGGGAAGTTGGTTTACCAATTCCGAAGATGTACGTTAGGGCGATTTCCACGCGCTTGTCGCGCGGGAGGTCAACACCAGATATACGTGCCATAGTTAGGGGCACCTCCTTCTATTTTAGCCTTGTTTTTGTTTATGCTTCGGGTTCTCGCAGATAACCATCACGTTGCCTTTGCGGCGAATGACTTTGCATTTCTCGCAAATCGGTTTGACCGAAGGTCTCACCTTCATGATAATACCCTCCTTATAGTGCGACCGAACTACGCGCGCAAGCGTCGAGGTTCGTTCGTCACGAGTGTGACTAATATGGCGCGCCTCTGGCGTCGCATGTCAGTCATCACGAATGCATCCAACGAAGCGACGCGTTACGATCGCGTGTTGGTTAACACGAATACGATCGAACGTATATGGTCTTAATCATAGCTGTCCGATCGTCGCGCGCATAGGTAGACCGAACGTATTTATTTGCGGTAGGTGATACGGCCCCGTGTTAAATCGTAAGGAGAAAGTTGAATTACCACTTTATCCCCCGTCAGAATCCGTATGAAATGCATCCGAAGCTTTCCGGAAACATGTGCAAGGATTTGATGTCCGTTCTCGAGCTCAACCTTGAACATGGCATTCGGCAGCGGTTCTATGACCGTACCTTCCACCTCGATGACGTCCTCTTTGGCCAACCGTCATTCTCCTTTCTCTACAGCATGCGTTTCGAGCCGTTGTTCGATTTGTCCGATAGCGTGCCGGAGCTTCGCGTTAGTCACGCGACCGGTGTCGCGAAGGCTATTCGCTACTTCCTCGCTTCGGGTCCCGATCGGTTCGAGATGCAGCACGTTTTTGCGTTTCGGCCGATCGAACCGGCGTTTGTCGCCGTCGGCCACGAGCGCGAATCGCTCATCGACGAGGGAGATAACTACAGCTAGCTGCCCTTCGTCTCTTCCACGCCGGCTTCTCACGATGTCTCCGGGCTCCAACTTAACGTTTACCGTCATAACATTCACCTAGCTTTACGCACGAGTCAGTATTTCGAACCCGTCTTCGGTTACGGCAATCGTATGCTCGAAATGCGCGCACAGCGATCCGTCCACCGTGACGACCGTCCAATTATCGGACAAAGTCTTCACGTAACGTTCTCCCACGATGACCATCGGTTCGATCGCGAGTGTCATTCCCGGTTTCAACCGCGGACCGCGGTCGGGAACGCCATAATTCGGAATTTGCGGTTCCTCGTGCAGATCCGTTCCTATGCCATGACCGACATATTCCCTGACTACCGAGAAGCTCGCCTCTTCGATCACTTTCTGTATGCCGTGGGATACGGTATACAGCCTCACGTCCGGACGAACCAGTTCTAAGCCCGCATAAAGCGATGCTTCGGTAACGTCCAGCAGACGCTGTGCTTCATCGGAAATTTGTCCGACACCGTAAGTCCAGGCGGAATCGCCGTGATATCCTTGGTACTGTGCGCCGATATCGATGCTGATGATATCGCCTTCTATAAGCTTCCTCGGTCCGGGGAACCCGTGAACGAGCTCCTCGTTGGTGGAAGCGCATATGCTGGCCGGAAAACCGTTATAACCTTTGAAAGAAGGAACTGCGCCCTGGCTTCGGATGAATGTATCGGCAATGCGATCCAGTTCAGCGGTTGTAACGCCTGGAACGACCGCCTGTTTCATCAGGCGATGCGTCTCGGCTACAATCCTTCCCGCCTCGCGCATTAAGCTTAACTCTTTATCGGACTTGATAATGATCATCGCAGATTCATTCCTCTAAGAAGAGAAGTGATCTCAGCCGTGACCTCATCGATGTCCTTCTCCCCGTCTACTTCGCGGAGCGATCCTTTGTCGCCGTAATACGTAAGAAGCGGTGCCGTCTTGCTAGTATACTCATCCAAGCGAGTCGCCACTTTTTCTTCCGTATCGTCAGGACGCTGATACAGCTCTCCCCCGTCCTTATCGCAGATTCCTTCCTGCTTCGGCGGGTTAAAAAGAATATGATACGTCGTTCCGCAAGACTTGCAAATCCGTCTTCCCGTAATGCGGGCTAGCAAGAAGCTAGGTTCCACCTTCAGGTTGATGACATGGTCGATCTTGCGATCCAATTCGGCAAGCATGACGTCGAGCGCTTCGGCTTGCGCGAGCGTCCGGGGAAACCCGTCCAGCAAAAATCCTTTCGCGCAATCCGGTGCAGCCAGACGTTCGCGAACGATGCCGTTCGTCACTTCGTCGGGAACGAGAAGTCCTTGGTCGATGTACTCCTTAGCCTTCTGTCCGATTGGCGTGCCTTGCTTGATGGCTAAACGAAACGCATCACCGGTAGAGATGTGCGGAATGCCGAATTGCTCGACGATCCGTTCTGCTTGCGTTCCTTTACCGGCGCCAGGAGGCCCCATAAACAAGATGTTCATTGTTGTTCCTCCTGTCCGTCTCGTTGGGTTACTTATTGATAAAACCTTTGTAGTGGCGTTTGATCAACTGGCTCTCGATTTGTTTCATGGTCTCAAGCGCGACCCCGATAACGATCAAGAGAGAAGTACCGCCCAATTGTACAGTCTTTGGCAAGCCCGCCAATGAGCCGAAGAAAACCGGGATTACCGAAATTACCGCTAGGAATACTGCGCCTGCCAGCGTAATGCGAGTAATCACGCGCATTAAGAAGCCAGACGTTGGTTTTCCAGGTCGAATACCCGGAATGTAACCGCCGTTTTTCTTCATGTTATCCGCTAATTGCTGCGGATTGAATTGAACGAAGGTGTAGAAGAACGTGAAGCCAATGATCAGCAAGATGTACAACACCATGCCAAGCGGCTTATCGTAGCTCATGTTATTGATTATCCATTGTGCCCAGCTTTGGTCAGCCCAGAACTGCGCAATGGTAATCGGGAACATCAACAGCGATATTGCGAAGATTACCGGAATTACGCCCGCGCCATTTACTTTAAGCGGAATGTGCGTGGATTGGCCGCCATACATTTTCTGTCCGACGACCCGTTTCGCGTACTGAACCGGAATTTTGCGCACGCCTTGCTGGATGAAGATTACGCCTGCGATAATCAAGATGATTACGAGCAGGATAATGACCATCTTCACGATATTCAGGAACAATTGGCTAGGATCCGTGAACTGACTAGAGTAGATATCGCGCACATGCTTCGGTATAGAGGCAACGATCGCCGCGAAGATCAAGATCGAGATACCGTTGCCGATACCCTTTTCATTGACTTGTTCACCAAGCCACATGAGGAACGCGGTACCCGCCGTCAATACGATAGCAATCATCAGGTACGTCGCCGTACTTGGATCAATAACCATTTCGTAACTATACATCCGGTTAAAACCGATTGCCGTAGCAAATGCTTGGATAAGCCCCAAAACAATCGTTCCGTAACGAGTGATCTGTGCCAGCTTGCGCTTGCCGTTCTCGCCTTCCTTCTGCCATTCCGAGAACTTCGGAATGACGTCCATGGAAAGGAGTTGAACGATAATCGAAGCCGTGATATACGGCGTAATTCCCAACGCGAAGATTGAGAAATTGAATAACGCACCGCCAGAGAACGTGTTCAGAAGGCCGAACAGGTCGGTACCTGTTTGGTCGGCTGCCGTAAGAACGTCCTTGTTAATGTTCGGAACCGGGATAAAGGACCCGATACGGTATACAAACAGGATGAAAAGGGTGAAGAGGATCCTCTTGCGAAGGTCCTCGACTTTCCAAATGTTAGTGACGGTCGCGAACATTAGATCACCTCGGTTTTACCGCCGGCGGCTTGAATTTTTTCTGTTGCAGACTGAGAGAACTTATGAGCTTTAACAGTCAGCTGCACGTTCAAATCGCCATTGCCCAGAATTTTAATTCCATCTTTTGGATTTTTCAGAATGCCCTCTTCGAGAAGCAATTCTGGCGTCACTTCCGTACCAGCTTCAAAACGGTTCAGCTGATCCAGATTGACAATCGCGAAGACCGTTGCGAAACGATCATTGTTAAATCCGCGCTTCGGTACCCGACGGTACAACGGGTTTTGTCCACCCTCGAAGCCGGGACGCACTCCGCCGCCGGAACGAGCGTTTTGCCCTTTGTGACCGCGACCTGCCGTTTTGCCTAAACCGCTACCAGCTCCGCGTCCTCTCCGTTTACGGGAGAACGTCGAGCCTTCGTTCGGAGATAGCTCATGCAATTTCATCGTACGTCGCACCTCCTTGAAAGTTTTGCTTAATATCTTAAACTTCTTTAACTTCGATCAAATGACTAACCGTGTTGATAAGGCCGCGAGTAGCGACGTTATCTTCTCTGATAACTGACGTATGCAACTTGCCGAGTCCTAGAGTTTTCACCGTTTGACGTTGATTCTCAGGACGGCCAATCAAGCTGCGAACGAGGGTGATTTGAAGCTGTGCCATCTGTTTCCCCTCCTTAACGGAATAGCTCTGCTACGGTTTTACCGCGCAGTTTCGCTACGTCTTCGGCGCGTTTGAGGCGGGATAATCCTTCCAACGTCGCATTGACCATGTTAATGGAGTTGGAGGAACCCAGCGATTTCGTCAAAATATCGCCGACTCCAGCAAGCTCGAGCACCGCGCGGACAGGACCGCCCGCGATAACGCCCGTACCTTCTGATGCTGGTTTCAGCAACACTTTGCCGGCGCCGAAACTTCCCGTAACGGCATGTGGAATTGTTGTTCCAACGAGTGGTACGAAAACTAGGTTCTTCTTAGCGTCATCGACGCCCTTACGGATTGCGTCTGGAACTTCGGAAGCTTTACCGATTCCCGCGCCAACCCAGCCTTTGCCGTCTCCGACAACGACGAGTGCGCTGAAACTAAAGCGACGTCCGCCTTTGACGACTTTGGAGACACGATTGATTTGAACCATTTTTTCGGTTAGTTCCAATGTATTCGGATCTACACGCAAGTCGTTTACCTCCTTGTGTCAAAAATGAATTAAAACTGTAATCCGGCTTCGCGTGCCGCGTCAGCCAGTGCTTGAATACGTCCGTGATACAGATAGCCGCCGCGATCGAACACGACGCTCTCGTATCCTTTTTCTTTCGCGCGCTTAGCGATCAGTTCGCCTACTTTGCGAGCAGACTCAACGCTGCCGCCATTTCCTACTTCAGCAAATTCTTTGTCAACCGTAGATGCAGCCGCAAGCGTTACGCCTTTAACGTCATCGATCAGTTGAGCGTAGATGTGCTTGGAAGAACGGAACACGGAAAGACGCGGGCGTTCGTTCGTACCGCTGATTTTCTTACGTACCCGAAGGTGACGTTTCAGACGGGCTTTATTTTTATCGCTTTTTGTAATCATCCGAAAGGTTCTCTCCCTTCTCGTTGTTGCATCTAGGCAGCTTCTAACCACCCGCAACTTAATTCATTATTTCTTCTTGCCTGCTTTACCTTCTTTGCGAAGGATACGTTCGCCTTCGTACTTGATCCCTTTGCCTTTGTAAGGCTCGGGAGGACGAACGGCACGGATCTTGGCAGCAATCTCGCCGACTGCTTCTTTATCGATGCCTTTAACGATAATCTTGTTTTGTGCCGGCACTTCGAATTCAATGCCGCTAGCCGGAACGATTTCAACCGGGTGAGAGTAACCTACGTTCAATACCAGCTTTTCGCCGGATTTACTTGCACGGTAACCTACACCTACCAGATCAAGGGTTCTGATGTAACCTTCGGTTACGCCGCTTACCATGTTGGCTACTACGCTGCGGGTCGTGCCGTGCAGCGAGCGGTGAAGTTTGTTATCGGAAGGACGTTCAACGGTAATGACATCGGTCTCGTAGGAAACTTTCATATCGCTGTGAAGTACGCGGGACAAAGTTCCTTTTGGGCCTTTAACCGTAATTACGTTGTTGTCCAGGTTCACGTTCACGCCGTTAGGCACCTGAATCGGTTTGCGTCCAATACGGGACATAGGTACACCTCCAATCTTGTGACAGTTAAATTACCAAACGTAGCAAAGCACTTCTCCGCCGGACTTCCCTTGACGGGCTTCCTTATCGGTGATGATGCCTTTGGATGTGGAAATGATCGCGATGCCGAGGCCACCCAACACACGCGGTACTTCAGTAGATTTCGTGTAAACGCGCAAACCTGGTTTGCTAATGCGTTTAAGACCCGTGATAACGCGCTCGTTGTTCGGTCCGTACTTCAAGAAGATACGGATCAGGCCTTGCTTGTTATCTTCTACATATTCAGCGTCGCGGATAAAACCTTCACGTTTCAGGATTTCAGCAATTTGCTTCTTCACCATAGACGCAGGTAATTCCACCGACTCATGACGCACGAGGTTCGCATTGCGAATCCGCGTCAACATATCTGCAATAGGATCAGACATAACCATGGGGTAAACCTCCTTCCCGAACTAGGCTGATTACCAGCTCGCTTTTTTGACGCCAGGAATCTGGCCTTTGTATGCCAATTCACGGAAACAGATCCGGCAGATCTTGAATTTTTGCAAAACGGAATGCGGACGTCCGCAACGTTCGCAACGCGTGTAAGCCTGGACTTTAAACTTCGGCGCACGCTGTTGCTTAATTTTCATCGACGTTTTTGCCACTTGCTTTCACACCTCCATTAGGTACCTTTTGCTAATTGACCGGGCTATCGTCACTTCGCAAACGGCATACCCAATTGGGTGAGCAGCTCACGCGCTTCTTCGTCCGATTGCGCAGTCGTTACGATGACGATATCCATCCCGCGAACTTTATCAATCTTGTCATACTCGATTTCCGGGAAGATCAGTTGTTCTTTCAATCCTAGCGTGTAGTTGCCGCGGCCATCGAACGATTTCGTCGATACGCCGTGAAAGTCGCGTACACGGGGTAGGGAGATGTTGAACAATTTGTCCAGGAAGTAGTACATCCGTTCGCCGCGCAGCGTTACTTTAACGCCGATTGGCAAGTTCTCACGCAAGCGGAAGCCCGCGATCGATTTCTTAGAACGAGTGATTACAGGTTTTTGACCTGCGATCTTCTGCATGTCTTCTACCGCGAAATCCATGATTTTGGAGTTCGAAACCGCTTCGCCGACACCCATGTTGATGACGACTTTCTCGATTTTCGGCACTTGCATGACTGACTTGTAGCTGAACTTCTGCATAAGAGCAGGAGTGATTTCATTCAGGAAACGTTCCTTCATTCTTGCTGCCATGAGTCACAGTGACCTCCTTTCCGTTCTTACTGCGATTAGTCGATCAGTTCTCCAGAGCGCTTAGCGACCCGGACTTTTGTTCCGTTCTCAAGCGTCTTCGTGCCAACGCGAGTTGGCTTGCCGCTTTTAGGATCGATATGCATCACGTTCGATACGTGAATCGGCGCTTCGCGCTCGATGATACCGCCTTGTTGGTTCGTTGGGTTCGGGCGAGTATGGCGTTTTACCATGTTCACACCCTCGACCAGGACGCGATTTTCGCGCGGATATGCAGCGATAATACGGCCTTTCTTGCCTTTGTCTTTGCCCGAGATGACGATGATGTTATCGTCTTTTTTCACGTGCAGTTTATTGTTGTGCGATTCAAGCACTTTTTTCAGACGGGGCATGGGTACACCTCCTTGAGTGTTTCTCCATCGGTGCGTTCCGGAGTATTAAAGTACTTCCGGTGCCAGGGAAATGATTTTCATGAAGTCACGTTCGCGAAGCTCGCGAGCTACAGGTCCGAAGATACGGGTACCGCGCGGGCTCTTGTCTTCTTTAACGATTACAGCAGCGTTCTCGTCGAACGCGATATAGGATCCGTCTTTACGGCGTACCGAACGTTTCGTACGAACGATAACGCATTTGACTACGTCGCCTTTTTTGACAACGCCGCCTGGTGTTGCTTGTTTAACGGAGCATACGATCATATCGCCGATATGTCCTACGCGGCGTCCTGTACCGCCAAGAACGCGGATACACATCAATTCTTTCGCGCCGGAGTTGTCGGCAACATGCAGACGCGTAAACGGTTGAATCATCGCAAGGTCCTCCTTTCAGTCACAGCTGAATGCTGACGAACGCACACCTTATAATCGAGTGTTGTTGTGTTCGCAGCGGCTTAAGCCAATACGGCTTTCTCGACGATTTCGACCAAGCGCCATGTTTTGTCTTTCGACAACGGGCGGGTCTCCATGATTCTCACGGTGTCGCCAATTTGTGCATCGTTAGTTTCGTCATGCGCTTTGAATTTCTTCGTGTATTTAATCCGTTTGTGGTAAAGGCTGTGTTTCTTATAAGTTTCAACGGCCACCACAATCGTTTTGTCCATTTTGTCGCTGACGACTTTACCAATCTGCACTTTACGATTGTTATTGCGTTCGCTCATGGTAATCCTCCTTCCTGAAATCAATCTTCAGGGCTTCTCCCGGGTATTAGCCGATGCCGAGTTCACGCTCGCGCAAAATGGTTTTAGCCCGAGCAATTTCTTTCCGCAAATCGCCAAGGCGATGCGGGTTATCCAATTGGCCAGTAGCCATTTGGAAGCGGAGGTTGAACAGCTCATCCTTGAAGCCGGCGACCTTCTGTTCGAGTTCCGCCGATGTCAGGTTGCGAAATTCACTGGCTTTCATTTGCTTCACCACCCAGTTCTTCACGTTTCACAAACTTCGTCTTGATCGGCAACTTATGTGCTGCAAGACGCATCGCTTCACGTGCGATCTCCTCGGATACCCCTGCGAGTTCGAACAATACTTTGCCCGGTTTCACAACGGCAACCCATGCTTCTACGTTACCTTTACCGCTACCCATACGTACCTCGAGAGGTTTTTGGGTAATTGGTTTCGAAGGGAAAATTTTGATCCAAACTTTACCGCCCCGTTTGATATAACGAGTCATGGCAATACGTGCAGCCTCGATTTGACGGTTTGTTACCCAAGAAGGCTCCATCGCTTGCAGACCGAATTCACCGAAATGAACTTCAGCGCCGCCTTTAGCGCGACCTTTCATTTTACCGCGATGTTCTTTGCGGTGTTTAACGCGTTTAGGGACCAACATGATCAGTTGCCTCCTTCCTCAGCAGCTCTTTTCTTCGTCGGAAGGACTTCGCCGCGGTAGATCCATACTTTTACGCCGATGCGGCCGTAAGTCGTATGTGCTTCCGCCGTTCCGTAGTCGATATCAGCGCGGAGCGTATGCAATGGCACCGTTCCTTCGCTGTATCCTTCTTGACGAGCAATTTCCGCTCCGCCCAGACGACCACTAACGGATGTTTTGATTCCTTTCGCGCCAGCGCGTTGCGTACGTTGCATAGCTTGTTTCATCGCGCGGCGGAATGAAACGCGGCGTTCCAATTGTTGCGCGATGCTCTCGGCAACCAGGATAGCGTCCATTTCCGGGTTTTTGATCTCGGAGATATTGATGTGTACTTTTTTACCGTTAGATATCTTGGTCAATTGGCCGCGAAGCACTTCTACTTCAGCGCCGCCTTTACCGATTACGATACCCGGCTTAGCAGTGTGAATCGTAACGTTGACGCGGTTAGCGGCACGTTCGATTTCGATTTTGGAAACCGCAGCTTCTTTAAGCTTCTTCTTAAGGAATTCGCGGATTTTGACATCTTCGATAAGAAGAGTGCCGAAATCTTTCTCGGCATACCATTTGGATTCCCAATCACGGATAATGCCGATACGAAGACCGACGGGATTTACTTTTTGACCCACACGTTGTCCCTCCTTATTTCTCAGATACGACCAGCGTAATGTGGCTGGAGCGCTTGAAAATACTAAATGCGCGACCTTGGGAACGAGGTTGGAATCGTTTCATCGTAGGACCTTCGTTAACGAAGGCTTCGGACACGACCAATTTGTTCACGTCGAGCTGGTAGTTGTGTTCAGCGTTCGCAATCGCAGAGTTCAATAGCTTCTCCAGAACCGGAGATGCCGAACGCGGCGTATGACGCAAAATGGCAACAGCATCGCCGACTTTTTTACCGCGAATCAGGTCAACGACCAGGCGGACTTTACGAGCCGGTATGCGAATGTTATTCACATGAGCTTTGGCTTGCTGAGACATCGGTGTACCTCCTCCCTTACGTTACGCATCGGTGCGAATCAGTCGATCGCACTTACTACGTAGGGTTAAAATTATCGCTTGCCCGTTTTCTTATCGTCGTCGGTATGACCTTTGAAAGTACGAGTTGGCGCGAATTCGCCAAGTTTGTGACCGACCATGTCTTCCGACACATATACCGGCACATGCTTGCGTCCGTCATATACTGCGAACGTTTGACCAACGAATTGCGGGAAAATCGTCGAGCGACGAGACCAAGTTTTAATGACTACCTTCTTATTCGATCCGGACAGTTCTTCCACTTTTTTCAGCAGATAGCCATCCACGAAAGGTCCTTTTTTCAAACTGCGACCCATGGAATGCTCCTCCCTTCAACGCGGTTTTCACCCCAAAAAGTGAAGTCGATGCTTCGAAGCGTATTCCGATTACTTTTCGGGGACCCCATATCACTTCTCATTCGTTCATGCCGCTAGACAACGTTTCTTACTTGCTGCGACGACGAACAATATATTTGCTCGAAGCTTTTTTCTTCTTGCGTGTTTTGTAGCCAAGCGTTGGCTTGCCCCATGGAGAAAGCGGGGATTTGCGTCCGATTGGCGCGCGGCCTTCGCCACCGCCGTGCGGGTGATCGTTCGGGTTCATGACGACACCACGTACGGTCGGGCGTTTGCCTAACCAACGATTCCGTCCAGCTTTACCGATGTTGAGCAATTCGTGGTCAGAGTTACCGACCGTACCGATCGTTGCGCGGCATGTTTTAAGGATGCGGCGAATCTCACCGGATGTCAGACGAATTGTAACGTAGGCTTCTTCTTTACCGAGCAATTGAGCGCTTGTTCCGGCTGCGCGAACCATTTGGCCGCCTTTGCCTGGCTTAAGCTCGATGTTGTGGATAACGGTACCGACTGGAATGTTCTCCAACGGAAGCGCGTTGCCCACTTTGATATCAGCGTTAGGACCCGATGTGATTACATCGCCGACTTTAAGGCCTTTCGGCGCGATGATGTATGTCTTCTCACCGTCTGCGTAGTTAATCAGAGCGATGTAGGACGTCCTGTTCGGATCGTATTCAATCGTAGCCACGCGGCCGGGTATGCCGTCCTTAATGCGCTTGAAATCGATGATCCGGTATTTACGCTTGTGTCCGCCGCCGTGATGACGAACGGTAATCTTACCTTGGTTATTACGACCAGCGCGTTTGAATAACGGCGCGAGCAAAGATTTTTCCGGCTCTGTTGCCGTGATCTCTTCAAACGTAGCAATCGTCATTTGACGACGGCTAGCCGTTGTCGGATTAAACTTTTTGACTGGCAATTGGATTCCCTCCTTACTTTAGAGACTTATTATACAGAGGACTCAAAATACTCAAGCGGTTTGCTATCGGCGGAAAGCTGCACGATCGCTTTTTTCCACTCGGAAGTGTACCCGCTGTGTTTACCGTAGCGCTTAGGCTTAGCAGGCATTCTGAGCGTGTTAACGCCAACGACCTTCACTTTGAAGATCTGTTCGATGGCTTGTTTGATTTCGGTTTTGTTCGCTTTCAAGTCAACTTCGAACACGTATTTGCGCTGTTCCATGAAGTCGCTTGTGCGTTCGGTAATAACCGGCCGTTTGATTAGATCGCGGGGGTTTCTCATTACGCGAACACCTCCTCAACTTTAGCGACTGCATCCTTCGTGATGATCAATTGATCATGTTTCATCACGTCAAGCACGTTGATTCCTTCTGCGGAGACGAATTTGACTCCAGGAATGTTACGCGCGGACAGGGCCACGTTATTATCAAAGTCTGCAGTGACAACGAGTGCCTTGCGAGATACTTTGAGGTTATTCAGAAGCTTAGCGATGTCCTTCGTTTTCGGTTGGGACAAGCTCAGCTGATCAAGAACGATGATTTGGTTATCCACAACTTTGCTAGACAAAGCGGATTTGATAGCCAAACGACGCACTTTACGAGGCAATTTGAAACCGTAGCTGCGTGGCGTTGGTCCGAATACGATACCGCCGCCTTTCCATTGCGGCGAACGGATACTACCTTGACGAGCGCGGCCAGTTCCTTTTTGTTTCCAAGGCTTGCGTCCGCCTCCGCGAACTTCCGAACGACCTTTCGTATCGTGCGTGCCCGAGCGGAGCGAAGCTTGTTGAAGCAATACGGCGCTGTGCAGCACGTGAACATTCGGCTCAAGTCCGAATACTCCTTCTGCCAGATCCAATTGTCCAACTTCTTTGCCGTCTACATTAAAAACAGTAACTTTCGGCATGAGTGGTCCTCCTTTCCTCATACATTGTGAATTATTTCTTCACCGATGTGCGGATTTTGAGATAACTATTGCGAGCGCCCGGTACGGAGCCTTTGATCAACAATACGTTACGCTCAAGATCGACTTTAACGACCTCAAGGTTCTGTACAGTAACCGTTTCGCTACCCATACGACCGTGCATTTTCTTGCCTTTTGGTACGCGGTTTGCGTCACGAATGGTCGCGAGCGATCCGTTACCGCGATGGTACTTGGAACCATGCGTCATCTTACCGCGTTGGAAGCCCCAACGTTTGATTGCGCCTGTCGTTCCTTTACCTTTGGAAATACCCGTTACGTCAACGATATCGCCTTCGGAGAACTGGTCAACTTTAAGTTCTTGACCAACTTCCAAGTCAGCCGGTGTAAGTCCGCTAACTTCGCGAATGAAGCGCTTGGGTGCCGTGCCCGCTTTTTTAGCGTGGCCGATGGCTGGTTTGGTTGCTAGCTTCTCGCGTTTATCCGCGAAGCCGAGCTGTACTGCTTCGTATCCGTCGTTATCCACAGATTTCGTTTGTAATACGACGTTCGGAGTTGCTTCTACTACAGTAACCGGTACAACGCTACCGTCAGCTGCGAATAGTTGAGTCATTCCGAGTTTACGTCCCAAGATTCCTGACATGTTGACACCTCTTTTCTTCATGGATCTAATTTACTTAATGCTACAATTAAAGTTTGATTTCGATATCAACGCCGGACGGCAGATCAAGACGCATAAGCGCATCAACCGTTTGCGGCGTAGGATTGACGATATCAATCAAACGCTTGTGCGTACGCATTTCGAACTGCTCACGCGAATCCTTGTATTTGTGCACCGCACGCAGGATCGTGATGATCTGCTTCTCGGTCGGCAACGGAATCGGTCCAGATACACCTGCACCAGTACGTTTCGCCGTTTCTACGATTTTCTCCGCGGATTGATCCAGGATACGGTGGTCGTAGGCTTTCAAACGGATACGGATTTTTTGCTTAGCCATAGAATTCCCTCCTTCATTCGCCCAATTTTGGAATCGGACATACTCCGCGAGAATAACCCGACAATCACCGATTGACTCCCTTATGGCAAAGGGGCCGGGTGTGTCGGCAACCTCTCACATCAACGCACAGTCACAGACCAACATTCACTATTATAGCGATCTGCCCAACCGATTGCAACACAATTTTTATCTTTTTATACCTAGTCGTCATTTCCAAATAAATCTTCGAAGTTTTACGCTAAGTCCCCAATTATTTTCCAGTCTCTATCATGCCTCGCCCGTCTCTTCCATATAGTTAAGACAGGCTCTAATGAAGGGACTGGTTTCGCTTGCACTCGCTACATAAAATCATTGCCATCATTATCGGCAGCTTATTGATCGCATCCGGAATTGATTTCTTCTTGATGCCCATTAAAGTACTAGATGGAGGTTTCATAGGCGTAGCTCTTATCGCCAAGTACTTATTCGGCGCTAAAGTTGGTCCTGTTCTCATTATTTGCGGTTTACCCGTCTTTATATATACATGGTATAAGGACCGGGCTATATTTTTCCATAGCCTATTCGGCATGATCTTCCTGTCTTACTTCGTCGATTTGTTCGACCCCTACAATCCTCTGGGAACTATCGTGGCTGCTTATCCGTTTCTCGCTTCCGTTGTCGGGGGGTTCTTCATCGGCCTTGGCTTTGGTATTCTGCTTAGGTTTGATACGAGTACCGGAGGCATTGACTTGCTGGCCAAGCTCTTGGCTAAAAAATTAAAAGTAAACGTTGGCGTCTTGATCCTGCTTATGGACGCTGTCGTGGTAGTCACGGGCGGTTTGCTATTTTCGGTGGATACCTTCTTCCTCTCCGTCGCGACGATTAGCGCCGGAGGCTTAGCGACTAGCTTGTGTACGATCAAGTTCTTCTCTTATGACGCTTGATTAAGGGAGCACAATCCCCTTGGTTACGCGCAAGCTGCCAGATTGATAATCAAGAACTGCCCCAAAGGTCGTAACCTTTGGAGCAGCCGCTTATCTTATTTTTGCGATGCTTTGTAGGCATCCAGTTGTTTTTGGTATTCTGCAATCACCTTATCGACTCCTGCCGCTTTCAGCTTATCAAGAGCGCCTTTGATGCCTTTGTCGTATTCCACGACGCCGTCGTAGATCGGCATGACATCGGAAGTCAGGACGGATTGTACGTTCGCCATTTCCGCCTTGACCTCGGACGGATCGAAGAAGAAATCCGCCGCATAGAAGGTTTGCGCCTCCGGATCCGCTTGAAACAGCGCTTTCTTCGCACTGAGCAGGTTTGGGTTATAGCGAATGAAGTTCAGGTTGCCTATCATCCACTCATCCTGCAGGTACAGGTTGACTCCATCGGCGCCTTTGATGCTTTCCACGCCGCGATCGCCGACTTTGTTGTAAGTTTTTCCTTCGATTCCGTACACGAACAGGTCGAAGTTCTCTTGGCTTGCGTATAGCCAATTCAGGAATTTTACCGCGGCTTCCGGATGTTTGCTGTTTGCCGCTACGGCGTTGACGTTCTTCGCGTTCATCATGCGGTAGTGCGGTTTTTCCGGATTCAAGCGACTCAGCGTAAAGTCTTCGTCTTTCATTTCCGGGAACGTTTTTTGCATCTCTTCGCGCTTATCCGGCGTTCCGAACATGAACGCCCAGTTGGCGCTATCGATTTGTTTGGTGATTTGCTCCTGTTTGATGACCAGGATGTCAGGGCTCGTTAATTTTTTCGCGTACGCTTGACGGAAGAAGTTAGCGTCGTTTTTGAATTCGTCCGACTCTACCCAGTTTTTCACCTTGCCGTCTTGCCCGATGAAAGCGATTTTGTCTTTAACCGCGAACGGGTACGAATCGTATGCTCGATGCAGTACGTCGGAAGCGTCGCGCAGTCCGCCGCGAATCGGAAGGTAAGGCTTCGTGGCGCCCGCTTCGGAAGCCATGACTTTCTCCATTGCCGCGAGCATCTCTTCTTGCGTTTTTGGAACTTCCGTTACGCCGGCTTTGTTAAGGATAATGCGGTTGGCCGTGAAGGAGCCGTCAACCGCAGGCTCATACCAATAAGCGGGAATTGCGTACGTTTTTCCGTCTTTGATGACGCCGCTCCATACCGATTCCGGAATGACCGTCTTCAAGTTCGGTCCGAATTCCTCGATTTCCGCGCCGACATCCTTGACGGCGCCGCGGCCGATATAGTTAGCCAAAGAAATCCAGTCGTTCATGACGTGGAACATATCGAAATCTTCGCCGGTGGACAGCTTCAGGTTCAGTTTTTGCTCCCAAGCGCCCCAGTCGATGTATTCTTTCTCGATTTGAACGTTGACGCCGTCAGCCAACAGCTTCTTGTTGACTTCCTCATTGACTGCCTGCCACTCTTTCGGCTCGGTGCCGGGAAGAACATATTTCAAGGTAACCGTTTCTTCCGCATTTGCCGAGGACTCGGCAGCCGTTTCGGAAGCTTCGCTGCCCGAAGGGCTTGGCTGTGCTTCGTTGTCGTTGCTATTCCCGGCGCATGCCGTAATAACCAACATGAGAACGACGAATGCCATTGATGCATTGAACCATTTTTTCATCGTAGACCTCTCCCTGAATGCGATTTTTTAATATATAAACCTCATCATATTAAATGAGGGATATATCAGCCTTTTACGGATCCGACAATTAGGCCTTTCACGAAATAGCGCTGCAAGAACGGATACAGGAAAACGATCGGGCCGATCGTAACGAGAACCGTCGCCATTTTGGCGGATTCGGCCGGCGGCGTAAACTGTATGCTGCCCCCCGTCGGGATCATGGTGAGCATCTCGATGTTTGATCGTATTTTGAACAGCACGTATTGAAGCGGATAAAGGTCCTTGCTGTCCACCAGCATGATGGCGTTGAACCAATCGTTCCAATAGGAGAGGGCGTAAAACAAGGTCACGGTAGCAAGCACCGGAACGCAAATCGGCAAATAGATTTGAAAAGCGATCCTCATGTCGTTAGCTCCGTCAATGTAAGCGGACTCCCGCAATGCCTGCGGAAGGGCATCCATGAAATTGCGGACCAGAAACATGTTAAAGGCATTAAACATTAGCGCCGGTACGATCAGGGCCGCCAGATTATCCGTCAGCCCGAGCTTCTGGCACATGATATACCATGGAACAAGGCCCCCATTGAAGAGAAGGGTGATGAAGAAGAATAAATTCAGGAAGCCTCTGTATTTTACATTCGGATTGGCCAGCGTGTACGCCGCCATGCCGGTAATGACAAGTGCCGCCAATGTGCCGACTACAGTGATCGTGATGGAGACGAAAAAGCTCTGCGAGAGCATTTCCCTGCTGTTGTAGAGAGTCCTGTAGGCTTCAACCGAGAAGTTCTCGGGAAACAGGCTATACCCGTTGCGTATGATGCTGCTTTCATCCGTAATGGATACCATGACAGTCAGGAGCATTGGCACGATGCAGGCAAGCGCGAAGGTACCGAGAAGCAAATAGATCAGCGCCGTGGAGGCTTCGAATTTCCGCTTCATTTAATACAACGCTCCTTCCCTAAAAAATCTGCGGGTAAACCAATTGGACAGGAAGACGAGAATCAAGCCGACCGTCGATTGGAACAAACCTACCGCCGCCGCGTTGGAAGGATCGCCGATTTGGCGAAGCGCCCTGAATACGTAAGTGTCGATAACGTCCGTCGTCGGGAACAGCACGCCATTGTCGCCGATAATCGCATAGATCATGCCGAAATCTCCATAGAAGATTTTGCCCAAATTAAGCAAGGTCAGAATCGCGATCGTCGGAGCGAGCAATGGCAGCGTGATCTTGCGTATCTTTTGCCATCTGGAAGCTCCGTCGATATCCGCCGCTTCATACAACGAATGATCGATTCCGGTAATCGCCGCAAGATAGATGATCGAACTCATTCCCGCTTCTTTCCACACCTTCATTCCGACGAGAATAGCCGGCCACGCTTCCGTCTTCGTATACCAGTTCACGGGTTCTAATCCGAACCAGGATAGCCATTTGTTGATCAGGCCGAAGTCGGTGGACAGCAAGCCGTACATCATATAGCTAACGATGATCCAGGAAAGGAAATTCGGAAAAATCATCGCGGTTTGGGCGACTTTCTGGAATAGCCGTTGGCGAACCTCATTAAATAAGACCGCCAGCGCTACCGCGAATATCGTACCGAACACGAGGAACAGAAGATTAAGCTGCAGCGTATTCAACGTAATCCGGAGCGCATCGCTGCTTTTGAAGAAAAATTCGAAATTCTGCAAGCCGATCCATTCGCTATGGAACAGATCCTTGTTGTAGTTGAATCGTTGAAATGCGATCAACAAGTAAGGGTACGTCGCGTACGAGAAGATCGCCACGTACAGGACAGCCGGCAGGATGAGCAAATAGGAAAACCGATTCCGGAGGAGCTCATGAACCAGGCCTTTTTTTGTTTTCCACTCCGTTTGATAAAAACGGTCAGAGGCTGTCTGCGCCTTCATGGGTGACTGTTGTTGCATGCATGCACCTCTCTTCATTCCTTATGGCACAACTATACGGCAGCGGTTATCCCTTGTGTATTTCGATTATCCGCAACCGTTTCACAAAGCCGCACAAACCCCTTTCAATAATTTGGAACGATTGTTGAAAAAAACGACCGGGAGCGGAAAAGTCCGCTCCCGGCAAAGGGTTCGCGCTATTTGGCCTTTAGGCTTTGTCCCGGATCTGAGAAGGTGTGACCCCGTACTTTTTCTTGAACAAGGTCGTAAAATACGAAACGTTGTGAATACCCACCCGCTCCCCGATTTGGGCTACGGTGATAGACGATTCCGCCAACATCGTCTTTGCCCGCTCCAGGCGCACGTGCGTCAAATATTCATTAAACGACATTCCCATAACCGACTTAAACAGCTTGCCTACATAGCCGGAAGACAAAGCGACTTGTTCGGAAACCCATTCGAGCGACAGCGTAGGCTCCGCGTATTTATCCTGCAGCATGTCCTTCACTTGCTCGATTAATCGGGTGTTCTTCAAGATCGCCGCATTGTTCCGATGTTCCTCGATCATCGACACCAGCCGTTGCCCGAATCCCGCCAGCTGCTTCCGCACATCCTCCAGCGTTTCGGCATGCAGAACCTCATTAATCGCAGCGTACATTTCATCGGGGCCGACGTTCCACCACTCCGTTATGCTCTCGAACTCCCGCACGATCGCGGTAAACAAGAAACGAGTATACTGCACCGCCAGAGCAGGCGTTTCGCACTTCTGCATCAACGAAATCCAATGATCGGTTTCTTCTTGAATCTCCTTGAGGTGGCACAGCTTGATCGACTCGATCAGTTTGCGTTCGACCGAGGACGGGTAACGATCAAGCGAGGCTGCCCGATTCACGGCGATTCCGGCATCCAGAATGGCTCCATGTCCCACGAACATTCGATACTCCATATAGTCGCAAGCCGTTTGATATGAGCCGCGAAGCTCCTCAAGCAACCCGCACATATCGCCGATGCTGGCGGAGAGCGATAATTTGTAATAAGCACGGACGGATTCCTGAATTTCGCTTAGGATCAAATAGATTGCGCCGTCCCATTCGGGACGCTCGGTTTGAAGGACGACGACGATCTCGTCATCTTCCATCATGATGACGTCGTTCTTGTACGATTTGCCGAGCATTTCCTGAGCGATGTTGCATATGGCAAAACGAAACAGTCTTCGGTCGAAAGCGGTGTGATTGTCCTTATATGCCCTGTAGGAATCCACTCGCAGCAGGACAACACCCAGGTATGGGGCGGTCAGACGGTCGCGCCATGTCTTCACGCTTTCTGCCGAAGTGGATAGCTTATCCAATCCCCCCCGCAACATTTCGAACATCGCATTGTTCGTAATCATCTCGGTCGAACGGGATAAGGAAGACTCCATTGATCTGGCATTCTCTAAGGTGCTGTCAAACGCTTCCGTCAACAGCTTGTATTCGTCCAGCTTCAATAACGGACCAAGGCCAGCCTGCCTGTGCTCGCTGACCTTATCGACCAGCGATTTGATCGGATTGTAGAAATTGCCGGTCACGAATAGCGACAAAGCGATGCCGATGACAAGCAGCAGCACCGCCGTCATAAGCGTCCAATTCCTCAATTGATAAATATTGGAGAGCAACTGGTCATAAGGACGGACACTGATGAAATTCCAATCAAGGGAAGGGGATTTCACATAGGTGACAAGCTGTTTTTTATTGTCGATCTTGCGGACGAAGCTGCCTTCGGCATCATTCGATTTCAATATCGTTTGAACCTCTTCCAGGTTGGAAAAGTCTTTCATAAAATGCTCCGGATTCGAATGGGACAGCACATTTCCTTTCCCATCCACGACGAAATTGTTCGCGTCGTCGAAGACGCTGCTTATGCTGCGCATCGTATTCTGAATATACGATTCTTGCAAATCCAGTACGATCAAAGATTTGGGGCTGGCAATCAAGGCGTATTCCGGCACGACGACAAACCTGAGCACTCGCATCGGATTCCCGCCGCTTCTGGTAACGCGGTCCGGATAAAACGCCAAATACCGCGACTTCTCATGCGTCCGGACCGCCGGATCTTCGGGAAGTCCGGCGACATCGATATAAGCTCCGGTAACGAGATTGTATAGGCTTATGTTCGAAATGAACGGGTACATGCTCTGCACTGTTGAAAGCAACAGACCCGCATTGTAATTGTCCTGTTTATTTTCCGTCTTCGAATACATGAATGAAACGATGCGATTATCGTTGATTAATTGATAAGAGATATCTTCGACCTGCTTGTATACGACATCTGCCGTATAGCTGACTTGCGACAGCATTTCGCGCGAGGACTGATCGATTTCCTTGACGGCCCTGGATGAAAATAACGAATACAATATCGTGCACAATATGGCGATCGTTAAGGTAATGAGAAGTAAATAAGAAAGGACGAGACGCCTGTAAACCCGATGATGTTGAAATCTCTTCAAAAACGACAAGTTTCATCCCCCCTTTCCTTTTTCCTAATGGAATCCGGAAATAAAAGCCCTTATTAAGCAAGCTGCTCAAGAAGGGCCGTGTTCCTATTCATTCATTGCATTTCTCTAAGAGTGCGATCTTGACCATTCTAGCATATTTCACGGATAGAATCGCTCATTCCCAAGTCAAGCTGTCCATTATTTCTTGAAGGCTAAGCTCTGCGCATGCCATGGAAGTGTCCGCTACGCCGTAATACATCTTAACGGTATCGCCTTCCACCAATACTCCGCAAGAAAACACGACATTCCCGAAAAACCCTTCTTTCTCGTACACTGCTTCTGGCTCAAGAATCGGAATGCTCGAACGGGCGAGCACTTTCGATGGATCATCTAAATCCAGCAAAACAGCACCCATGCAATAACGATGATCGGGAGTTGCGCCATGATAGAGCTCGAGCCAACCCTTTTCCGTCTTGAACGGCACCGCGCCGCCTCCTATGCGTCCGCCGTCCCACATGCCCGGACGAAGGCCGATCAGATGGCGATGGTTTCCCCAATATAGCAAATTTTCCGATTCGGCAATCCAGATTTCCGGAGAACCGATACTCTTGGTCGTTGGCCGATGCAGCGCATAATACTTTCCTCCGATTTTCTCGGGGAACAGTAGAGCGTCCTTATTGTCCGGACAGAAGATCATACCGTGATGCTCGAAACGGATGAAGTCTTTCGTTGACACCATCGATTCGCCAATGCCTACGGGCGATACCGCAGAGAAGTAGATGTAGTAGGTGTCTCCGATCTGAGTGACTCGCGGATCCTCGATTCCGAACGTTTCCTGGTCATTAGACGGATAGATTAACGGATTGTCATCGATCGTAAAATTGTGGCCGTCTTTGCTGCGTGCCGCCCGTACATAAGAGATTGAAGTTAAATATGCGAAGCCTGCGCTAGTCGTTACGTCCCGGACGATCCGCGGATCGGAAAAATCGTAGCGGGCATCCTCCTTTCTCAGATCGACGATTTCCAGCAGCCCTGTTGACGGATTGTAGATCGGGGCTTTCACGATTCCTGGATCGTCGCTTATCGGGCGTTCTGCCACACGGAGCAGGAGAAGCACTTCATCATTGAATTTCGCGACGCCCGCATTAAAGGCGCCGATGACCTCAAAGCCATCATGGTACGGCCGAACGTCTGCAGGAGTAATGATGGGATTTTCTTCATATCGGTAAGTATTCATGGGGTTAAGCTCCTTTAGCTTCAAATGGAACAAACGGATCCGGGATCGTGATACGGTGCGCTTCCGCGTCGCCTATTCCCGCATAGAGGTGTGCGGTACCGTCGCCGTTCCGAATCAATCCGCCGCTAAACACCACATCCCGCAAATCGATACGCTTGGCCATTCCCGGCAGGAAGTCGTCGCGAACCGCAATGAGCTCGATTTCGGTTAGACTATTCGTTTCAGGATCCCAGGTAAATACCATCGGATAATAATGGCGGTCCATCCTTTCATCATAACAAGCGCTATGGCCGAGCACTCCGATTCTCCCGCCCGCAAGCAGATGGGCTTCATTCGCTCCACCCCATTCCGCATCGATAAATTGTCCTTCGAAAAGGTATGCCTCATCAATGGCTTCGACGGTCAATTCATCGAGAGAGGCGATCCGGGTAAACCCGATCTTGCCGAGCCCCCCTATGGTCCCTTGCGGACGGGTGAATACGCCAACCGTGCCATCTGCCAGCCCGATCAAGCGAATATCTTTCATCCCCTTCGGTCCGGTAAAGAAAGGGCTCAGATTGCGAATGGAGGATCCTCTATAAAATACCGTACGCCAAGCAAGAAAATTCTCCTTTTCCGGATGCGGGTACGTTTGTACCCCGCCAATGATGAGCTCTCCGCCAATCCTAGTATGGAAAGGATCCTGCAACGCGAACGTCGGCAGATCCTTATGCCGCGTCCATACCCCCTCCCGTTCCACGAAAAAGACGATCTCCGACTGCTCGCTCTCCCTCGATTCTACTCGTCCGGCAATGATCTGCTCCCCATCGTCTTCGAAAGGCGCGGTAATGTTGTATACATCGTTCCGTCCCACTCCGTCGAAGCGAAGCTTCAGCGGATTCGTACAAGCTGAAGGTTTAGCAAGATATTCCTTTAATAGGTCATTACATGTTTTCGTCTGATGCGCAACGGACATTCCCTTTACCCCCCGGCAACTCGCCACTCTTATCAATTGTTTTGTAACGTTACAAATACAATTATCACTCTTCTATTTTACATTACAAAACTCCAGTTGCGCCATGATTTTTTTCGGTTAAAAAAAAGTCTCTACAGCCAGCAAGGCTTGCAGAGACGCTGTTGACGTTTTGATTTATTTAACGGGAAGAAACACGCGTCGAATCACGGATAACGAGTGTCGTACGCAGAAGTAACTCCTCGAACGGTTCCGACGGATTGTCCATCCGCCAAAATAGCCGCTCTACGGCTCGCTTTCCGAACAACTCTTTATTGACGTTAACGGTCGTAAGCGGAGGATTGGACAGCTCCGACAGCATATTGTTGTCGTAACCGCATATAGAGACGTCTTCGGGAACATTCATTCCCCTCTTGGTAAGCACATTGTTCAGGAGCACCGCAACCATATCATTCGCGCAAAACCACGCGTCGGGCTGCGACGTCATCATCTGGATTTGGGCTGCGATCGATTCTTCGCTCTCGACCCCGGCAAGAATCTGATCCGACGGCTTCACAACAAGCCCTTTGGCCTTCAGTGCTAAATGATACCCTTCCCATCTTTCCTGAAAGCTTGGCGAAATAGACAAATCACCAATATAACCGATGCGCTTATGGCCAAGGCTTATCAGATAAGTGACCGCATCAAATGCGCCGAATCGGTTGTTCGTCAGAACGCAATCCACATGGAGTTCGGGGTGGTGATGATCGATCATTACAAATGGAATCCCCGTAGTTACTATGCTTTGGATGTAGGACTTATCCAAATGGGAAAGAACGAAGACTCCGTCAACCTTCCGATCTTCCAAGAATGCGGGAAGGGTATTCTGCATTTCCATTGCGGAATCGACTACGTGTATCAATAAGGAATAATTCCTGAGCTCGACTTCCTTCTGGATTTGGTAATTGATGATCCCAAAGAATAGGTTCTCGGATATGGCGCTCTCTGAGACGATCATCCCGATATGACCTCCATGATTCCGAAGGGATGATTTTCCCGCTGAAGAGAATTCGTACCCGAGCCTTTCGGCTGCCTCCCGTACTCTTTCCCTCGTTTCCTCGCTAACGCCCGGTTTACCCCCAAGCGCTTGGGACACCGAGTTTTTGGATATTCCCAACGCGTTCGCAACCTGCTGCATCGTCACTTTTTTCGCCACGAAACGTTCCCTCTTCTCAGACTCTTTTCGAGCCCCTCTTCATTGCATTCATTTTGCCCCATTATTATAGCATTGTCAGTACCTTTTCTACCAAGGTCAACCGATTCCGAGCATAAAAAAAAGCCCTCTGTCGCCAGAGGGCTTTGCTGTAATTACTTTTGGATAGAAGCAACTGCGCCAGCGCCTACAGTACGGCCGCCTTCGCGAATAGCGAAGCGAGTACCGTCTTCAACGGCGATTGGAGCGATAAGGGAAACAGTTACCTCGATGTTATCGCCAGGCATAACCATTTCAGTACCTTCTGGCAGGTTGATGATGCCAGTTACGTCTGTTGTCCGGAAGTAGAACTGTGGACGGTAGCCAGTAAAGAAAGGCTTATGACGGCCACCCTCAGCGGAAGTCAGAACGTAGATTTGCGCTGTGAATTCCGTATGAGGCTTAACGGAACCCGGTTTCGCGATTACTTGACCGCGCTCGATGTCTTTACGGTCTACACCGCGAAGCAATGCGCCAACGTTATCGCCGGCTTGAGCGGAATCAAGCAATTTACGGAACATTTCAACGCCTGTTACTACGGATTTGCGAGTGTCTTCTACAAGACCGATGATTTCAACTTCATCACCGATTTTGATAACTCCACGCTCTACGCGACCAGTAGCAACCGTACCACGACCAGTGATTGTGAATACATCCTCAACTGGCATCAAGAAAGGCTTGTCAGTTGCACGCTCAGGTTGCGGGATGTAGCTATCGACTGCTTCGAACAGTTCGACGATTTTGTCAGCCCAAGGGCCTTCAGGATTAGACAACGCTTCACGAGCAGAACCGCGGATGATTGGAGTGTCGTCGCCTGGGAAATCGTATTCGTTCAGAAGGTCGCGAACTTCCATCTCAACGAGTTCAAGCAACTCATCATCGTCAACCATGTCGCATTTGTTCAAGAATACGACGATGTAAGGAACGCCTACTTGCTTGGAAAGCAAGATGTGTTCCCGCGTTTGCGGCATTGGGCCGTCAGCTGCGGATACAACCAGGATCGCGCCGTCCATTTGAGCAGCACCAGTGATCATGTTTTTAACATAGTCAGCATGTCCAGGACAGTCAACGTGTGCATAGTGACGGTTAGGAGTTTCGTACTCAACGTGCGCTGTGGAAATCGTGATTCCACGCTCGCGCTCTTCTGGTGCTTTGTCGATTTGGTCGAAAGCTACTGCAGCTCCGCCATAACGTTTGGAAAGTACTGTCGTGATAGCAGCTGTCAATGTTGTTTTACCGTGGTCGACGTGACCGATAGTCCCGATGTTTACGTGTGGTTTTGTACGTTCAAACTTAGCCTTTGCCATGAATACTGTTCCTCCTTAATGATTAAAAGGATTATATTTGGTGGCGGGTGGGAACCGCTTATGAGACTCCCATGCCCAACCTCTTACTAAATGTCTTTCGCGCCTTTGTATTTCGAGATGATCTCTTCGGAGATCGATTTCGGAACTTCTTCGTAGTGGGAAAGTTCCATCGAGAACACCCCACGACCTTGTGTACCGGAACGAAGCGTTGTGGAATATCCGAACATCTCTGCGAGTGGAACTTTCGCGCGAACGATTAGCGCGCCGAAACGCGTATCCGTTCCTTCGATACGACCACGACGAGAGCTCATCATTCCCATTACGTCGCCCATGTACTCTTCAGGCACTGTTACTTCTACTTTCATGATAGGCTCTAGCAAGCAAGGGCTACATTTGTCCTTAGCTGCTTTAAGCGCTAACGATCCAGCAATTTTGAACGCCATCTCCGAAGAGTCGACATCATGGTACGATCCGTCAACAACAACAGCTTTAATATCAACGAGCGGGAAGCCAGCGAGTACGCCGTTTTTCATCGACTCTTCGATACCAGCTTGGATTGGAGCGATAAATTCTTTCGGAATCGATCCACCAACCGTTTTGTTTTCGAAAATGAAACCTGTGCCTGGCTCAAGTGGTGTGAATTCAACCCAACAATGTCCGAATTGACCTTTACCACCGGATTGACGAACGAACTTACCTTCGACCTTCGCAGGGACACGGAATGTTTCGCGGTAAGCAACTTGCGGTTTACCAACATTCGTCTCGACTTTGAATTCGCGAAGCATACGGTCAACGAGGATTTCCAAGTGAAGCTCGCCCATACCCGAGATGATCGTTTGTCCGGTTTCTTCGTCCGTGTGGGCACGGAACGTAGGATCTTCCTCGGACAGCTTCTGCAAAGCAATACCCATTTTGTCTTGGTCGGCTTTTGTTTTCGGCTCGACCGCAAGCTGGATAACCGGTTCTGGGAAGTTCATCGATTCAAGGATAACCGGATGTTTCTCGTCACACAGAGTATCGCCAGTCGTAGTGTCTTTAAGACCTACGGCAGCTGCGATATCGCCTGCATGCACTTCGCTGATTTCCTGACGGCTATTCGCATGCATTTGCAAAATCCGGCCGACGCGTTCGCGTTTGCCTTTCGTCGCATTTACAACATAAGAACCAGCGTTCAGTATGCCGGAGTAAACGCGGAAGAAAGTCAGACGACCAACGTAAGGATCAGTCATGATTTTGAAAGCAAGTGCGGCAAATGGAGCCGTGTCGGAGGATTCGCGCGTCGTTTCAGTACCATCGTCCAGAAGTCCTTTGATTGCAGGAACGTCAAGCGGGGACGGCAAGAAATTGACAACGGCATCCAACATCGGTTGAACACCTTTGTTACGGTAGGAAGATCCGCATACGACCGGGAAGATTTTCACTTCGCAGACGCCTTTACGAAGGGCTGCTTTGATTTCCGGAATGGTGAGTTCTTCACCCTCCAGGAATTTCATCGTCAATTCTTCGTCAAGCTCGGCAACTTTTTCTACCAAGATGGCACGCAGTTCTTCCACTTGCGCTTCATACTCTGCAGGAATTGCAATTTTCTCTGGGTCTTTGCCGAGATCGTCTTTGTATTTATAAGCGACCCGTTCAATCAGGTCGATCATTCCTACGAAAACATCTTCAGCGCCCATAGGCAATTGAATAGCTACAGCGTTAGCGTTCAAGCGCAACTTCATGTCTCTTACGACATTCAGGAAGTCTGCACCGATGATATCCATTTTATTTACGTAAGCGATACGAGGAACGCCGTAACGGTCAGCTTGACGCCATACCGTTTCGGACTGAGGTTCCACGCCTTCTTTGGCGCTAAATACGCCAACAGCCCCGTCCAATACGCGCAAGGAGCGCTCAACCTCTACCGTAAAGTCAACGTGACCCGGAGTGTCGATGATATTGATGCGGTGTCCATCCCATTGAGCGGTAGTAGCGGCAGACGTAATCGTGATACCGCGTTCTTGCTCTTGCTCCATCCAGTCCATCGTAGCGGCGCCTTCGTGCACTTCGCCGATCTTATGAACGCGTCCGGTGTAGAACAAAATCCGTTCAGTGGTCGTGGTTTTACCCGCATCAATATGCGCCATAATCCCGATATTACGCGTATTTTGCAAGGAGAACTCTCTAGCCATGTAACAGTCTCCCTTCGATTGTCTTGCTTAAGCGAATTCTACCAACGGTAGTGGGCAAACGCTTTGTTCGCTTCCGCCATTTTGTGAGTATCCTCACGTTTTTTAACGGCTGCACCAGTGTTATTGGATGCATCCAGGATTTCAGCAGCTAAACGCTCTTCCATCGTTTTCTCGCCGCGGTTGCGGGAGTAGTTAACGAGCCAGCGCAGTCCTAGGGACGTGCGGCGTTCAGGCTTAACTTCAATCGGAACTTGATAGTTTGCTCCACCTACGCGGCGGGCTTTAACCTCGAGTACCGGCATGATGTTCTTGATCGCGGCTTCAAAGACCTCCATAGCATCTTTACCGGAGCGCTCCTGAATCAGGGTGAACGCATCGTATAGAAGCTGTTGGGCTACACCTTTTTTACCGTCGATCATAATGCGGTTTACAAGACGAGTGACAAGTTTGCTGTTGTACAGCGGATCCGGGAGTACATCCCGTTTCTGAACTGGTCCTTTACGTGGCATTGAAGTTCCTCCTTTCCCATTCATGTTGTGCAGCGTTTAGGCGATCAAGCCGCCTATTCGCTTATTAGGATTTCTTAACTTTCGGTCTTTTCGTACCGTATTTCGAACGAGCTTGTTTCCGGTTGTTAACGCCAGCGGTATCCAATGCTCCGCGAACGATATGGTAACGAACCCCCGGTAAGTCTTTAACCCGGCCTCCGCGAACAAGAACGACGCTATGCTCTTGCAAGTTATGGCCGATCCCCCCAATGTAGGCGGTCACCTCAACGCGGTTGGTCAAACGGACCCTCGCGTATTTACGAAGTGCGGAGTTCGGTTTTTTCGGAGTCATAGTTCCTACACGAGTGCAAACTCCACGTTTTTGAGGAGCGCTCAGATCGGTTTCAACGCGTTTGAGGGCATTGAATCCTTTTTGAAGTGCAGGCGATTTCGATTTAACGACCTTCGATTGACGGCCTTTGCGAACTAGCTGGTTAATTGTTGGCATGCTGCCACCCCCTTCCCATGAACGGTAAAAATAATTAGTAAACGACTCAATCGATACCTTTTACGAAGCCCACAGATCCAGGTGGTTCATTTTGAGAGACGAGAAAGGGCCCGACCGGTATTCTCTCACATGAAAATCTCTTTTCAGTGGACGAACACCGAATCAAACCCAACAATCTTATTCCTCAACGGTCACGGCGCCTGCCGTACCGACTAAATGTCACACTCTTTGCTTGGTTCCGCACCGTATCGATGTACGTCAGTTTGACGCACGTCTGGCACACACTAGGATATATTATCACCTGGATCTGGGTGTGTCAAGAAATTTGATGGCTTTATTCTATTTCTCTCATATCTTTAACGGCAATTAAAAAACGCAGATACCGTTGCCGGTATCTGCTGGAGATTTGGATCCTATTGCTTACTCTACGCCGACCGGCTCAAGCTCAGCCGTTTCATCGGTCGGTTCGTCAAATGGCGAAACGACGCGAATGTTGCGATAACGAGCCATACCCGTACCTGCCGGAATGAGCTTCCCGATAATAACGTTCTCTTTGAGACCAAGCAGCCTGTCGACTTTGCCTTTGATAGCAGCGTCGGTCAGAACGCGAGTCGTCTCTTGGAAAGACGCCGCAGATAGGAACGAATCCGTCTCGAGAGAAGCCTTCGTAATTCCGAGGAGTACCGGACGCGCGACTGCAGGCTCTTTATCAGCCAGGATCGCATCGCGGTTAGCCGCCTCGTACTCGTGCAGATCAACGAATGCACCCGGTAGAAGCACCGTATCGCCTGGATCAACGATGCGAATCTTACGAAGCATCTGCTTGATCATAACCTCGATATGCTTATCGTTGATTTCAACGCCTTGGTTACGGTATACGCGCTGAACTTCTTGCAGAATATAGTTCTGCACGCCGCGAATGCCTTTGATGCGCAGCATTTCTTTAGGATCGATAGAACCATCCGTCAACTCGTCTCCAGCTTCAACTTGCTGGCCTTGGGTGACGCGAATGCGTGATCCGTAGCTGACTGGGTAGATTTTGGATTCCGCTCCGCCCTGCAATTCGATTTCACGACGATCCTTCGTCTCGCGAATTTCTTTAACTACGCCGTCAAGCTCGGAGATAATTGCTTGACCTTTCGGGTTCCGAGCTTCGAAGAGCTCCTGAATCCGCGGCAAACCTTGGGTAATATCGTCTCCTGCAACACCGCCGGTATGGAACGTACGCATGGTGAGCTGCGTTCCCGGCTCTCCGATGGATTGCGCGGCGATGATCCCGACCGCTTCTCCGATTTCGACCTTCTTGCCGGTAGCAAGGTTGCGTCCGTAGCAAAGCTTACAAACGCCATGACGGGCACGGCAGCTAAGTACGGAACGGATTTGAACTTTTTTGATATCCGCGCGAATGATCTCTTCCGCAATTGGCGTATCGATCAAATCGTTACGGTTCGCGATAATTTCCTTCGTTTCCGGATGGCGGATCGTTTGGAAGGCATAACGGCCTTCGATACGGTCGAACAAGTCCTCGATGACCTCTTTGCCATCTTCAATTCGGGATACGGTAATTCCTTTATCCGTTCCGCAATCGTCCTCGCGAACGATAACGTCTTGCGCTACGTCTACGAGACGGCGAGTCAGGTAACCGGAGTCAGCCGTACGAAGTGCCGTATCGGCCAGACCTTTACGCGCTCCGTGAGTGGAGATGAAGTACTCCAATACGGTAAGACCTTCGCGGAAGTTGGACTTAATCGGCAACTCGATGATTCGTCCGGACGGGTTGGCCATCAGACCGCGCATACCGCCCAATTGGGTGATTTGCGATTTGTTACCCCGCGCCTTGGAATCCACCATCAACATGATGTTGTTGTAGCGATCCATGGATTTCATCAGAACATCCGTGATTTCGTCCTTCGTTTTGCTCCAGATCTCGATAACGCGGTCGCGACGCTCTTCGTTCGTGATCAATCCGCGACGATATTGCGTGGATACGACTGTGACGCGCTCTTCGGACTTCGCCAGAATTTGATCCTTCTCTTGCGGAACGATAACGTCGGAGACGCCGATCGTAATTCCCGCGCGAGTCGAATACGTAAATCCAAGCTGCTTGATGTTATCCAAGATGATGGAAGTCTTGGTCGTATGATAGATTCGGAAGCATTCGCCGATGATGTTACCCAAGTATTCTTTACCTACGGCAGCCGGAATCGCAGGATCGTTGATGAACTTGCTAATGTCCGCGCCTTTATCGTAGATGAAGTATTTGTCGGGCGTTCCTTTGACGAGATTCGCTTTCGAAGCTTCGTTAATATACGGGAACGTATCCGGGAAAATCTCGTTAAAGATGATCTTACCGATCGTTGTTACGATCAGAGCTTCTTGCTGTTCCGGAGTAAAGGTCTTCTTCTTCAGCTCTCTAACCGGGATGACAACGCGGGCATGCAAGGAAATCCCCGTGATTCCGCGCTGATAAGCAGAGATAGCCTCATTAACGTCTGCGAACCGGATACCCGTACCGTAAGATTGATTGTTATCCATCGTCAGGTAATAGCAACCAAGTACCATATCCTGGGATGGAGTAACGACAGGCTTACCGTCTTTAGGGTTCAAGATGTTACCCGAAGCAAGCATGAGCAAGCGAGCTTCCGCTTGGGCTTCCGCGGACAACGGAACGTGAACCGCCATTTGGTCGCCGTCGAAGTCGGCGTTATATGCCGTACATACGAGCGGATGAAGCTTAATGGCGCGACCTTCGACCAAGATCGGTTCGAACGCTTGGATACCAAGTCTATGAAGCGTAGGAGCACGGTTGAGGAGCACCGGATGTTCTTTGATGACTTCCTCTAGCACATCCCAAACTTCAGGACTTACGCGTTCGACTTTGCGCTTCGCGCTCTTAATGTTATGGGCTAAGCCCTTCAAGACTAGTTCCTTCATAACGAAAGGCTTGAATAGCTCCAATGCCATTTCCTTAGGAAGACCGCATTGATACATTTTCAAGCTCGGACCGACAACGATAACGGAACGTCCGGAGTAATCGACGCGCTTTCCGAGCAAGTTCTGACGGAAACGGCCTTGCTTACCCTTCAGCATATGGCTGAGCGATTTCAAAGGACGATTCCCGGGACCCGTTACAGGGCGACCGCGACGTCCGTTGTCGATCAACGCATCTACCGCTTCTTGCAGCATCCGCTTCTCGTTCTGAACGATAATGTCCGGAGCTCCGAGATCAAGCAAACGTTTCAACCGGTTGTTCCGGTTAATAACCCGACGATACAAGTCGTTCAAGTCGCTCGTTGCGAACCGGCCGCCGTCCAATTGAACCATTGGACGCAATTCCGGAGGAATGACGGGCAGGACGTCAAGAATCATCCAGTCCGGCAGGTTGCCGGAGTTCCGGAAAGATTCCACGACCTCTAGGCGCTTGATCGCACGATTACGGCGTTGGCCTTGTGCCGTGCGCAAGTCTTCCTTGAGAACTTCCAGCTCGCGGTCAAGATCGATATCCTGCAACAATCTCTTGACGGCTTCCGCGCCCATGCCCGCATGGAACGCATAACCGTACTTGTCGCGATAGCTGCGGTATTCTTTCTCGGAGAGCAGTTGCTTCTTCTCGAGCGGCGTATCGCCTGGATCCGTTACGACGTAGGAAGCGAAGTAGATAATCTCTTCAAGCGAACGAGGAGACATATCGAGCGCAAGACCCATACGGCTTGGAATGCCTTTGAAATACCAGATATGAGAAACCGGAGCGGCCAACTCGATATGCCCCATCCGTTCACGGCGAACTTTCGCGCGCGTGACTTCGACGCCGCAACGATCGCAAACGACGCCTTTGTAACGAACTCTCTTGTATTTGCCGCAATGACATTCCCAGTCCTTGGTCGGACCGAAAATCTTCTCGCAGAACAAGCCTTCTTTTTCCGGCTTCAATGTCCGGTAGTTTATCGTTTCCGGCTTCTTGACTTCGCCTCTCGACCACGACCGGATTTTGTCCGGTGAAGCCAAACCGATTTTCATGAACTCAAAGTTGTTGACGTCTAACAAGGAGCAAGCCCTCCTTCATCGTTGCTAGGATTTCAGATCTTAACGACGGCCCCGAAGGTCCGGCGTCATGCGTGGCGAAGACAGGGCTGCGGCGCCTAAACGTACGCAGCCAGCTTCACTATTCGACACCGACTTCAGTACCCTCGAGATTAAGATTCAGCTTATCTCCAGCGGCATCTTCTTCGTCGTCCATTTCCTTCATTTCGATCTCTTGCTCGTCTCCGGACAAGATCTTAACATCCATACCCAAGCTTTGGAGCTCCTTGATCAATACCTTGAACGATTCCGGTACGCCTGGCTCGGGAACGTTCTCGCCCTTGACGATCGATTCGTAGGTTTTGACGCGACCGACGACATCATCCGATTTGACGGTCAATATCTCTTGAAGCGTATAGGCGGCGCCATAGGCTTCCAATGCCCAAACTTCCATCTCCCCGAAGCGTTGTCCGCCGAACTGGGCTTTACCACCCAACGGCTGTTGCGTTACGAGAGAGTAAGGACCCGTGGAACGGGCATGGATTTTGTCGTCTACCATATGCGCCAGCTTGATCATGTACATGACGCCAACGGTAACTTCGCGTTCGAATAACTCGCCGGAGCGACCATCGCGCAGCATCCATTTGCCGTTACGTTTCATGCCTGCTTCTTCCATGGCATCGAAGACGTCCGTCTCGCGCGCACCGTCGAATACCGGAGTTGCGGAGTGAATGCCGAGCAACTTACAAGCCATGCCTAAGTGAACTTCGAGCACTTGACCGATGTTCATCCGTGAAGGTACGCCGAGCGGGTTAAGAACGACTTGCACTGGAGTGCCATCCGGTAGGAACGGCATATCTTCCTCTGGCAAGATGCGAGCGATAACCCCTTTGTTACCATGGCGTCCCGCCATTTTATCGCCTTCGGAGATTTTACGCTTCTGAGCGATATAGGCACGTACCAATTGGTTCACGCCAGGAGGCAGCTCATCGCCGTTCTCGCGGGTGAACACTTTAACGTCAACGACAATCCCGTCGGTACCATGCGGCACGCGCAGGGAAGTGTCACGTACTTCACGAGCCTTCTCGCCGAAGATCGCATGCAGAAGGCGTTCTTCCGCCGTAAGCTCCGTTACGCCTTTCGGAGTAACTTTACCAACGAGGATGTCGCCAGCGCTAATTTCCGCGCCTACGCGGATAATTCCACGCTCGTCAAGGTTGCGGAGGGCATCTTCGCCGACGTTCGGAATATCGCGAGTAATTTCTTCAGGTCCGAGCTTGGTGTCGCGCGCTTCCGACTCGTACTCTTCGATATGAATCGAAGTATAGACATCTTCGCGTACCAATTTCTCGGAAAGCAGGATCGCATCCTCGTAGTTGTAACCTTCCCATGTCATGAAGGCAACGACTACGTTGCGGCCAAGGGCCAATTCGCCAGTATCCGTCGAAGGTCCGTCAGCCATGATATCGCCTTTTTTGATGATATCTCCGCGACGCACGAGCGGTCTCTGGTTAATGCAAGTACCTTGGTTAGAACGCATGAACTTCTGAAGCTTGTATTTAACGATGTCGCCTTTGACTTCTTTGCCTTCGATCATCTCGACGCGACGTAATTGGATTTCATTGGCGGAAACTCTTTCGATGAATCCGTCATATTTGGATACAATACATACCCCGGAGTCTTTTGCGGACTTATGCTCCATCCCGGTTCCTACGAAAGGAGCTTCCGGAATAAGCAACGGAACGGCTTGACGTTGCATGTTGGATCCCATGAGCGCACGGTTGGAGTCATCGTTCTCGAGGAACGGAATCATCGCCGTCGCGACGGATACGACTTGCTTAGGAGATACGTCCATGTAGTCAACGCGGTCACTCGGCATCGTCAAGATATTATCGGTCTGTTTGTTATAACGAACGATAATATTCTCTTCGACGAAGGATCCGTCCGGATTCAACTGGGCATTCGCTTGCGCGATGATATAGTTGTCCTCTTCATCCGCGGTCATATAAACGATATCATCCGTAACCCGGTTCGTATGAGGATCGACTTTACGATAAGGAGCCTCGATAAAGCCGTACTCGTTAATGCGCGCGAAGGAAGACAAGGAGTTGATCAACCCGATGTTCGGTCCCTCCGGAGTCTCGATCGGACACATACGGCCATAGTGGGAGTGATGGACGTCACGGACTTCGAAGCCCGCGCGTTCACGCGTCAAACCGCCAGGTCCAAGAGCGGATAGACGACGCTTATGCGTCAATTCCGCCAGCGGATTCGTTTGGTCCATAAATTGAGACAGCTGGGATGAACCGAAGAACTCTTTAATCGCTGCGATTACAGGACGAATGTTGATCAAGGCCTGAGGCGTAATCGCATTCTGATCCTGAATCGACATCCTCTCGCGTACGACCCGTTCCATACGGGACAAGCCGATACGGAATTGGTTCTGCAGCAATTCGCCGACGGAGCGTAGGCGACGGTTACCTAGATGATCGATATCATCGGTATTCCCGACCGTTTGCAGCAAATTCATGAAGTAGTTAATGGACGCGATAATATCCGCAGGCGTAATGTTCTTCACCGTCTTGTCGATGATGCCGTTGGAGATAACCTTGACCACTTTACCATCTTCTAGAGGCGAGAAAATGCTAACGGATTGCAGAGGAATGTCTTCGGATTCATACACGCCGCCAGTTACGCGGTAGTTCTTGAATCCGACGTTCTTCTCCAGCATAGGGAGAATTTGATCCAAAAGCCGGCGGTCTATCATTTGTCCGGCTTCCGCGATAATCTCGCCCGTAGATGGATCTACCAGCGTCTCTGCCAAACGTTGATTAAACAATCGGTTCTTAATATGCAGCTTTTTGTTTACTTTGTAACGACCGACGTTCGCAAGATCGTAACGCTTAGGATCGAAGAAACGTGCGATAAGCAAACTGCGCGCGTTCTCCAATGTCGGCGGTTCTCCCGGACGAAGACGCTCGTAGATCTCGATCAGCGCTTTCTCCGTGGAATCCGTATTATCCTTCTCAAGCGTATTGCGAATGTAATCGTCTTGTCCGAGCAGATCCAAAATCTCCGCGTCGGTTCCAAATCCCAGAGAACGGAGAAGAACCGTTACGGGAATTTTACGAGTACGGTCGATCCGCACGTAAATGATATCTTTAGCATCTGTCTCAAGCTCAAGCCATGCTCCACGATTCGGAATGACAGTTGCGGTGTAATTTTTCTTGCCGTTCTTATCTACCTTCGTACTGAAGTAGACACTTGGGGAGCGCACCAATTGGCTGACGATAACACGTTCCGCACCATTGATTATGAAAGTACCCGTTTCGGTCATGAGCGGGAAATCGCCCATAAATACTTCCTGTTCCTTAACTTCGCCGGTTTCTTTATTAAGCAACCGAACTTTAACACGAAGCGGAGCCGCATAGGTAACGTCGCGTTCTTTCGATTCATCAACGGAATACTTCGGTTCGCCCAGGCTATAGTCGATAAACTCGAGCACTAGATTTCCGGTAAAATCCGAGATTGGCGAAATGTCCTGAAAAATCTCGCGCAAACCCTCGTCCAAAAACTTCTGGTACGATTGCTGTTGGATTTCGATCAGGTTCGGAACTTCCAACACTTCATTAATGCGGGCGTAGCTGCGCCGTGCACGGCGGCCATACTGAACAAGATGTCCTGCCAACTTAACCTCACCCCTTAAGTCTGCTTCAACACATAAATAAAGAAAAGCCCTTATGCGCCGGTTGGCGGCACAATGGCAACTCATCCAGTCTTCTACCCAAAACAAACCCATTATACGCCAACAAACGTGAATTTATTCTTGGGAAGGAGTCAGGCTTAGAGGATTTTTGTGTTGAAGACAATTAGCCCATCCTAATACTGACATTTTTTAATAATACCACAACAGAAATGTCAAGTCAAATATTTATTCTTGACTTTTCGTGCAACTGTATATCCGGAATCCTTTGTCCTTACCTGCCTCTACGACCGCTTCCTCGCCGTAAATCTCTTCCAGCTTTGCCCTGGCGGAAGATGCACCTTGTTTGTTCTGGATAACTACCCATAAGGTTCCCCCTGGGCTTAGATGCCTCCATGATTCTTCGAACAACCGATGCACGACGGTTTTCCCCGCCCGAATTGGCGGATTGGATAGAATCACGTCGAATGTCTCGCCTTCGACCGACACGAACAAATCGCTCTGCGCAACAGATACATTCAGAATTCCATTGAGTTGAGCATTGTGTTTGGCCAGTTCTACTGCCCGTTCGTTAACATCGATCAGCTTAACATGTCCTTGCGGCGCAAGGCGGGCAGCGATCAATCCAATCGGACCGTAACCGCAGCCGATATCCAGCACTTGTGCATCTTGCGGAATATCCATAAGCTCGATCAAAACCCGACTGCCATAGTCCACCCCGTCCCGCGAAAACACGCCGGCATCCGACGTCAATTGAAGTTTAATTCCCCGAAGCATAGTTTCGAAAGCTCGTCGATTACTTGCCGATTTCGGCTTACTCGAGTAGTAATGATCGTTCACTCAAGCTCCTCCAACATTCCAGCGTAAGATGCCTTCTCTAAGCATGATCAAGTTTACACATGAACAAACCCCTCGAAGAAAATCTTCAAGGGGTTTGATGATCCGCTTCTTACTTTACTTCTACTTTAGCGCCAGCTTCTTCAAGCTTACCTTTAACAGCGTCAGCTTCTTCTTTGGCCACTTTTTCTTTGATTGCTTTTGGAGCGTTGTCTACGAGATCTTTTGCTTCTTTCAGACCAAGACCCGTGATTTCGCGAACAGCTTTGATTACGTTGATTTTGGAAGCGCCGGCATCGACAAGGACAACGTCGAATTCGGATTGCTCTGCAACTTCAGCAACTGCAACAGCGCCGCCAGCTGCAACTGGAGCCGCAGCAGTAACACCGAATTCTTCTTCGATTGCTTTAACCAGGTCGTTCAATTCAAGAACTGTCATGCCTTTAATGGCTTCTAAGATTTGCTCTTTGCTCATTTGAATATCCTCCATTATTTGAGATCATATGATCTTCTTATTTTTGTATTCGATTGTCTTACGCGCTTGCTTCGTTCTTCTCCGAAACCGCTTTGACAGCGAGTGCGAAGTTGCGAACCGGAGCTTGCAGGACGCTAAGCAACATGGACAGCAATCCTTCGCGGGAAGGAAGCTCAGCAAGTGCTTTAACTTGCGCAGCGTCAACGAAACGGCCTTCGACTACGCCGCCTTTAACCTTCAACGCTTCGTTCTTCTTAGCGAAATCGCTAAGAATCTTAGCTGGAGCAACGACGTCAGTACCGAATGCGACAGCAGTCGGACCCGTTAGTACGGCATCAAGCTCGCTCATTTCAGCGCTTGCCGCAGCACGGCTTACCAAAGAGTTTTTCAACACTTGGAAATCAACGCCAGCTTCACGCAGTTGTTTGCGAAGCAAAGTCACTTGCGCTACGTTTAGGCCGCGATAGTCAGCCACAACGGTACAGTTGCTTTCGCGAAGCTTCGTTGCGATCGCATCGACTTCTTGCTGTTTAGCTTGAATGATTTTTGCGTTTGCCATTGTGTACACCTCCTAAGTCTTGGCATACCGTATGTTCGTCTCGCGAAGCCCGGGGACATAAGAAATGCCCCCGCAGACATCGCGGAGGCATGACATGATTAAAAAATAATCTATCCACACACCTCGGTAGGAGATTAAGCTCGCACGCTATTTGCGTGGGCACCTACGGTCTACGGTATCCATATTCATTTATCAGCTTCATCAGCTTACCACGGGGGCTTACCGATGTCAAAGACAGTTTTTACCGTCCGCAAGCAAGTTAGCAGCTTGTCGGATTAGCGATAAACGGACGCATTAACGCGGGCGCCTGGTCCCATCGTCGAAGAGATCGAGATGTTTTTCAGGTAGATGCCTTTGGAAGATGCGGGTTTCGCGCGGCTCAGCGCGTCGATCAGAGCTTTCAGGTTTTCGTCGAGTTTCTGAGAATCGAACGAAACCTTGCCGATCGGAGCGTGAATTTGTCCGGCTTTGTCCAGACGGTATTCGATTTTACCGGCTTTGATCTCGGCGATGGCTTTAGCAACGTCGTTCGTTACGGTGCCCGCTTTAGGGTTAGGCATCAAACCTTTACCCCCGAGAATACGGCCCAGTTTACCGACTTCGCTCATCATGTCCGGAGTTGCGACGCAGACGTCAAACTCGAACCATCCTTGTTGGATTTTTGCGATGAGGTCAGCATCCCCTACGTAATCCGCGCCGGCAGCTTCAGCTTCCTTCAGCTTATCGCCTTTTGCGAATACGAGAACGCGTTGCGTTTTGCCGGTGCCGTGAGGCAGGACGACTACGCCGCGTACTGCTTGATCTTGTTTTCTCGGATCAACGCCGAGACGGACGGCCGCTTCAACCGTTTCGTCGAATTTAGCCGTTGCCGCTTTCTTCACGAGCTCGATTGCTTCCAACGATTCGTAGGTAGCATCGCGATCGATCAGCTTAACGGACTCTGCATATTTCTTACCGTGTTTAGCCAAGTTGTTCTCCTCCTTTTGTGGTTTTAACGGAAGTTTCCTCCCACAAGCGGTTCCAGGAACCGCAGTCCATACGCCGGACGGCGTACGATTAGTCTTCGATTACAACGCCCATGCTGCGGGCAGTTCCTTCGATCATACGCATAGCCGCTTCAACGGAAGCCGCGTTAAGATCTTGCATTTTTTGCTCTGCGATATCGCGAACTTTAGCGCGTTTTACAGTAGCTACTTTTTTCTTGTTCGGCTCGCCGGAACCTTTTTGGATTCCTGCAGCTACGCGGAGCAATACCGCTGCCGGAGGAGTCTTGGTTTCGAACGTAAAAGAGCGATCCTCGAATACGGAAATAACAACCGGAATGATTAATCCCACTTGATCCGCAGTGCGAGCATTGAACTCTTTACAGAAAGCCATGATGTTAACGCCAGCTTGACCTAGTGCAGGACCGATTGGCGGCGCAGGGTTAGCTTTACCTGCATTAACTTGAAGCTTTACCAGTTTGATGACTTTTTTTGCCATGTTGCACACCTCCCTGACCCATAATGCGGTTTAACGGAACCATCGCTCCTCCCGCTCGTTCAAGAAACCCAATATTGCTGAAAATGCCTATATCTTTTCCACTTGAGTGAAATCCAACTCAACCGGGGTTTCCCTGCCAAACATGTTAACATGAACCTTCAGCTTGCTCTTGTCGAGTAGAATTTCTTCCACGGAGCCGACGAAGTTAGCAAAAGGACCAACCTTAACACGGACGTTTTCCTTGAGTTCGAAATCGATAACCGGCTTCGGCTCGTCCATGCCCATATGACGCAGAATTCCTTCTACTTCATCCGGCAGAAGCGCCGTCGGTTTCGATCCCGATCCAGTGGATCCCACAAACCCGGTAACTCCGGGAGTATTGCGAACCACGTACCAGGAATCATCCGTCTGAACCATCTCCACAAGGACATAACCGGGATATACTTTACGCATAACCGTCTTTTTCTTGCCGTCCTTGTTAACGATCTCTTCTTCCATCGGAACAAGCACGCGGAAGATCTTGTCTTGCATACCCATAGACTCCACGCGTTTCTCCAGGTTCGCCTTAACCTTGTTCTCGTACCCTGAATACGTGTGTACTACGTACCATCTTTTCTCCATGGAAAAGCCACCTTTGGTTCCTACGTCAGATGATGAGATCGACGAGGGATGAAATACCGATGTCCAGACCCCAGAAGTAGATCGTTACCAACAATACCGTCACAATAACGATGATCGTGTAGCTGACGAGCTCTTTCCGGCTGGGCCAACGGACTTTCTTCAATTCGTTCCAGCTGTCTGCAAAAAACGAAAAAAAGGACCCAAAGTTTTCTTTCATTTTGGCCAGGAAAGTCACGTTCTTACCTCCTAGGAGTTAACGCGTTTCGCGATGAGGATGATGTTCATTGCAAAATTTGCAGAACTTCTTCAACTCGATGCGATCGGCGTGTGTCCGTTTGTTCTTGCTCGACGTGTAGTTCCGTTGCTTGCAATTCGTACAAGCTAGCGTGATGATTACGCGCATCCCTTCCACCTCCCGGGATTAAAACTTCATAAAAATACAACCATTCAGCGGAAACCCCAGCTTGGCGAACCAAGGCCGAGTTTGGAATCGCCTCGTGATGACGGGTCATCAAGACAACAATTCCTGGTGTTTCGCCGATGATTCAGACCTGCGCATAAGAAACCACGTTAAGGTTACTAAAGTAATTTATCACAGGGGGGATAGCGATGTCAACGAAAAGTGTCTTAGCCTACTATTGCCAATTCCTCGATAGGGCGGATTCACGGCCTGCTTTCTAGAATGGGTCTCTAGCATCCTCGTACTATTCTTCCATTTTTTCGCCTATTTAACCCTCTGCCAAAAAGATAATTGTTTCCCTGTTCGAAACACTGTTAGCAGGCATTAAAAAAGCAGCGCATTATATCGGCTGCCGGTAAAATCATATAAGTGCTTAATGTCCAAGATCCCTTATTTCGAGATAACGTTCAAGCTTACGCTTCACTCTCTGCAAAGCATTATCTATGGACTTCACGTGCCTATCGAGGTCGACGGCGATTTCCTGGTACGAGCGGCCATCCAAGTAGAGCATTAGTACCTTCCGCTCTAAGTCGCTCAGAATCTCCGACATCTTATCCTCTAGGCCGTAGAATTCTTCTTGATTGATAATCATTTCCTCGGGATCGCATACCCTTGAGCCGCAGATGACATCAAGCAGAGTCCGATCGGAATCTTCATCGTAGATGGGCTTGTCCAAAGAAACGTAGGAATTAAGCGGTATATGCTTCTGCCTCGTGGCGGTCTTGATCGCTGTGATGATCTGACGGGTAATGCATAACTCCGCAAATGCTTTAAAGGATGCCAACTTATCTCCCTTAAAGTCGCGTATAGCCTTATATAATCCGATCATGCCTTCTTGAACGATATCTTCCCGCTCCGCGCCGATCAGAAAGTAAGAGCGCGCTTTCGCCCGCACGAAATTACGATATTTATGAATCAAGTACTCCAAAGCTTCGCTATCGCCCGTCCGAACGAATTCGACGATGTCCTCATCGGCCTTGAAGTCGTACTCACGTGTTGCCAGCCTCTCCAAGTCGACGCTCACGAACATCCCTCCGGTCTGCATTGCCGTACTGGAACCTCGTACTCTACTAAACTATAACCAATATACTTGATATGACGCATAGCGTCAATGGATTTGCCTTTTTTCGCCACTTCTCGCCGGTGGTAGAATTGTAAAATAAAACCACGCTTCACTTATCCTTCGCCAAGTCCTCGTCTCATGCGTTCCAACCTTTGTTGGATATCCTCTGGCAATACTCCGCCCAACGGATTCTTTTTCATCCGGGAATCTTTCTGAATGGCCGTTTGAATCTCGTTTTTGCTTTGCCGAACCTCTATCCTTAGCTCACGGGCGGAGAGCCGAAGCGCTCCGCGCCCGAAGGCTACATGCTGCTCCACTTGATCGGATGTCGCAACGTATATATTGCGCCGTACGGACGTCCATTCCCCTACCAGCCGTTCGATGCATTCGTCTGCCGTCTCTCGTTCCCGGGTATACACGACCTGCATTTTCTTCTTATGCCGATACTCTGCGCCGGCACCGGGAACGCGGAACGCATCGAATACGACGATCACGATGAGCCCCGCATAGCTTTGGTAATCCGACAGCATGTCCAATAACCGGTCTCTGGCGTCCTCCAACTTCCCGTTCTTCAGGATAGCCAGTTCCGGCCAATCTCCGATCATGTTGTATCCGTCTACCAGCAGGACGTCCTCCCGCTGATACATTCGCTTCTCACGCATGATCCGAAGCCGAGCTAGCCTGCCCCTGCGTTGCGCCTGTTTTCTTGAGCGCTTGCTGACGTTGACGCACGACCTCGTACAGAATGACTCCCGCCGCAACGGATGCGTTCAACGAGTTGATCTGCCCAACCATGGGAAGGGACAGGATGAAATCGCATCTCTCTCTGACCAGACGGGAAAGCCCTTGGCCTTCATTGCCGATAACGATTGCAAGCGGCCCGGTGAGATTCGTCTCGTAGAAGCCTTCCTTGGCGCCCGCATCCGCTCCCGCGATCCATAATCCGCCTTCCTTCAGCTTCTCCATCGTCTGCACCAAGTTAGATACCCTTGCAACGGGGACATATTCAACGGCTCCGGCGGATGTCTTGGCAACGACTGCCGTCAATCCCGCGCTGCGACGTTTGGGTACGATTACGCCATGCACTCCGGTGCAATCCGCGGTACGAAGGACAGAGCCTAAATTGTGAGGATCCTCTACCTCGTCAAGAAGTACGATAAGCGGAGCTTCTCCACGCTGGGCGGCGCGTGCGAGAAGCTCGTCCACTTCGGCATAAGCAACAGCCGCTGCCTGGGCAACGACTCCTTGGTGCTGCAAGTCCGGAACTAGCCGATCCAGCTTGCTCTTATCGACCTGCTGAACGACGATTCCGCGCGCCTTGGCCTCTTCCATAATCGGTTGGACAAGATGGCGTTGAGCTTGATTGGACATGAAAATTTTGTTAATCGCGCGCCCGGCTTTCAAGGCTTCCAGGATGGGATGCTTGCCAGCTAAATATTCTTCCTCGCTCTTAAGCGTGCTTTCCTCCGCCCATTGCTCGTTCTCGACGGCCGTTTCCTTCGGGGAAGCCGCCGGCTGGTAACGCTTAGTCTTGTGATCATCCGAAGAGCGCGGCTTAGAACCGGCAGCAGGACGATTTCCCTGCGATCTCGGGTTATAGTTGCTCATTATCATCTTCCTTTATTGTTTATTGCGTTCCGTCTGTTGCGGCTTCGCGAGCAAAAGCCAATTCGATTAGCTGCTCCAAGCGTTCTTTAGCGCCATTGTAGTACAGGTGGCCTACCAAACATTCCAAAGCGGTCGCATGGCGGTAGTCCGCCGGATCTGCGTTCTTCGGCGGCTGGCCCGACTTCGTGTTGCGTCCTCTGCGCACGATATCGGCTTCCTCATCCGTCAAAAGAGGCATCCATCTTTGCAGAAGCTTCGCTTGCGCCGCTGCGGAAACGTAGCCAGTCGCCGCTCGGTGCAACTCATTCGGCTTGCGGTTAAAGCCGGCAATGAGCCTTTGCCTGATATAGATTTCGAACACCGCGTCTCCGATATATGCGAGTACGACGGGAGATAGCAGATTAACGGGAACATCCGAGGGCACGACGGGCGATATGACCGGAGCTTGGATATTGCTTGCATGCTCCGTCATTTGCGCCGCCAACGAATGCCTTGCGGAGTGTCTTCCAATAGAATTCCCCGGTCAGCCAATAAATCGCGGATTTCATCAGCACGGGCGAAGTTACGGTTCGCGCGCGCCGCCGTCCGTTCCGCGATCAACGCGTCGATTTCTTCATCCAGCAAACCCGCTTCCTCTAACGTGGGCAACAAACCCAGTATACCGTTCATCTCATCGATTCGGGCTAGAATCAGCTTCAAATCGGACTCGCTAACCGCTTCCTTCTGCAGATAGGCGTTGACTTCCGTTACGAGACCAAACCAAGACGTAATTGCATCCGGCGTGCTGAAGTCATCTTCCATTCTCGAATGGAATTCCGATCGTAGCTGTTCGAGTCGAGCATTCAGAGCTTCATCGCCCGGCAGCGCTAACTCTCCAGTCGCAACCGAGGAGAGCCGATGCTTAACATTATCCCGGTTATTCGTCAGCCGCTCGATGCTGTTAGCGGCTTGACGGATCGTCTCTTCGCTGAAGTTAAGCGGGCTGCGATAGTGCGTAGCCAACATCAAGTAACGAATCGCGTATTTGCTAGTGCCATTCAGAAGCTGGCGGACGGTAACGCCGTTGCCCAGCGACTTGGACATTTTCTCATTATTGATATTTACGAAGCCATTGTGCATCCAATAACGGGACAACGGTTGGCCCGTAAGCGATTCGGATTGGGCAATCTCGCACTCATGGTGCGGGAACTGCAAATCGTGTCCGCCTCCGTGGATGTCGAGCGTGTCTCCGGCGTATTTGCGTACCATCGCCGAGCATTCGATATGCCAGCCCGGTCGTCCGTCTCCCCATGGACTAGGCCAATAAATCTCACCAGGCTTAGCGGCTTTCCACAGCACGAAATCTTGGGGATTTTCTTTTCTCTCGTCAACGTCGATCCGAATGCCGTATTGCAATTCATCCAGGTTTTTATGGGACAGCTTGCCGTACTCGGGAAAGGAACCGGTGCGGAAGTACACGTCTCCGGAGCTTTCATAGGCAGCGCCTTGATCGACGAGCCCTTGGATGAAGTCTACGATCTCGGGAATCGTTTCCGTTACGCGTGGCGAAACCGTCGACGGGAACGCACCGAGCGCGTCCCGGTCCTCGTTGAACGCCGTAACGAATTTCTCGGCCAGCTCCGGAACCGTGATGCCCATCTCCGCCGCTTTGCGGATCATTTTGTCATCGACGTCCGTGAAATTCACGATGTAATTGACTTGCAGGCCGATCGCTTCCAAATAACGGCGAACGACGTCGAAGAAAATAACCGGACGCGCGTTGCCGATATGGATATAGTCGTACACGGTCGGTCCGCACACGTACATGTTCACTTTTCCCGCTTCGCGGGGCACGAACGGCTGAGGTTCTCTGGTCATGCTATCATATATCTTAAGGGTCACTGACATTAGCTCCTTTTGTCTTCGTAATCGGGGATGCTCACGGGTTGATTCGTTGCGGTTTCGTCGGATTCCTTATTCTTTCCGCCGGCGTCCACGGCTTTGAGACGTTCGACTTCCGTTTTCAGATCGTTGATTTCCTTCTGCATGAAACGGAACGTTTCGATGAGTGGATCGGGCAGGTTCGTATGGTCGAGCCGGTCGCCTATCTTCTTTCCGTTGTGTTTCACGATCCGGCCGGGAATGCCGACCACCGTGCTATTCGGCGGGATCTCGCGAAGAACGACGGAGTTTGCCCCGATATTCGTGTTGTCTCCGACCGTAAAAGATCCAAGAACCTTCGCGCCGGAAGCGATGACGACGCGATTGCCGATCGTCGGATGCCGCTTTCCTCTTTCTTTACCCGTTCCACCGAGCGTTACCCCTTGGTAAATGACAACCTCGTCTCCGATCTCGCACGTTTCGCCGATGACGACGCCCATGCCATGATCTATGAACAGTTTACTCCCGATACGGGCGCCGGGGTGAATCTCGATGCCGGTGAAAAACCGGCTTACCTGGGAGATTACGCGAGCGATGGAAAATAACCGACGGCGGTAAAAGAAATGAGCGACGCGATGAGACCATATCGCATGCAAGCCTGCATACGTAAATACGACTTCAAACCAACTTCTGGCCGCAGGATCATTCTCGAATACGGCATCAATATCAGATTTGACTGTACGCCACATCCCCATACCCCCGTCCCCCCCTTAAAAAAGCGAATAATAAATTCCGATTGAGCGATGGAACAAGCATAAACGGCTGTCGCCGTCCTTTGGATGGCGGCAGAGGTTTATGTCGGAGACATTTCAGAAATGGATAACGTAATTTTATACATCCTGGAATGTAAAAAAGCCCCTGCAGCTTATCGCTGCAGAGACGTCGTGACGTGGTCCCACTCTGCTTGAGCTTGCGTCTTACGAGACGCCGGCTCCTCATTGGATGGTTAACGGGATCCCCCCGGCACCGCTTACCCGAAACTTTCCGTAGAGCTCGCGATTCGATGATCGCGGCCCCGTCGGTTGTCCGATCGGCGGCGCAGCTCCCAGGCGCAATTCGGTTTCGCGTGAATGTGGCGGCTCTCAGCCAAGACCGCCTTCTCTGATCATTCGTTAAGCGAAACGTACTTTCCTGTTCGTCGCACATTTTCGATATAGCACCAGTATAGCTTAACCCTATTCGGGTGACAAGAGTCATGTGGTTGCCTGAGGTGGCTCGATTCAAATAGCGGTGCGTGGCACCGTTATTTCGTCTTGGCGAGCCGTTTTGGGCGAAATAGCGGCGCGCAGCACCGTTATTTCGTCTTGGCGAGCCGTTTTGGGCGAAATAGCGGCGCGCAGCACCGTTATTTGGTCTTGGCGAGCCGTTTTGGGCGAAATAGCGGTGCGTGGCACCGTTATTTGGGCTTGGCGAGCCGTTTTTGGTGAAATAGCGGTGCGTGGCACCGTTATTTGGGCTTGGCGAGCCGTTTTTGGTGAAATAGCGGTGCGTGGCACCGTTATTTGGGCTTGGCGAGCCGGCAGCATTACTTGGCGAGGCGCTTCAACACTTGCTCGCGGCCGAGAAGCCAGATAGTGCCGTTCAAATCCGGTCCGTGCATCTGTCCGGTTAAGGCGACGCGGATCGGCATGAACAGACCTTTGCCTTTAATGCCGGTCGAGACTTGCACCGCTTTGATCCATGCCTTGATATTGTCTATCGTGAAATCTTGTTCAGAGGCGGCTTCGATCTGGCTCCGGAACGCGCTCAACACGGTCGGTACGGTCTCTTCCGCCATGACGATCGCAGCCTCATCATTAAGCTCGGGCACCTCTTGGAAGAACAGGTCCGATAATGGAACGATCTCCGCCACGAAGCGCAAGTGGTCGCGGAACAAGTTCACCAAAGCGGTCGCCCACTCCAGTTCTTGCTCATTCGGCTCCGCGGGCAACCGGCCAGCCGACTTCAGGTGAGGAATGCACAGTCCGATGACCCGCTCCGGCGTAGCCTGCTTCAAGTAATGCTGGTTCAGCCAGCTTAGCTTAGCGGTATCGAAGACGGCAGGACTCTTGGACAAGCGATTCTCGTTAAAAATCTCGATCAATTGCTCGCGGGAGTAGATCTCCTCTTCGCCTTCAGGTGACCAGCCGAGCAAGGTGATGAAGTTAAACAGAGTTTCCGGCAAGTAACCAAGCTCATCATATTGTTGAATGAATTGAACGATGGATTCGTCGCGCTTGGACAGCTTCTTGCGTTGGTCGTTGACGATCAGCGTCATATGTCCGAACTCGGGCGGAGACCAATCGAACGCTTCGTAGATCATCAGCTGGCGAGGCGTGTTGGTAATATGGTCTTCGCCGCGCAATACGTGCGTGATGGCCATGAGGTGGTCATCGACCGCTACTGCGTAGTTGTAAGTCGGAATTCCGTCTTTCTTGACGATGACGAAATCGCCGAAATCGTCGGCACGGAAGGAGATTTCGCCCTTAACCGTATCCTGGAACGTATAAACGCGATCGGTCGGCACGGTAAATCGAATGCTCGGAATGCGCCCTTCTGCGACTAAAGCAGCTTGCGCTTCAGCGTCGAGATTACGGCATTTGCCTGAATACTTCGGCGTTTCGCCGCGTTCGGTTTGCTCCTCGCGCTCCCGCTCCAGTTCTTCCTCGTTGCAATAGCAGTGATAAGCGAGCTTGCGATCAAGCAACTGCCGGGTGTGCTCACGGTAAATATCAAGACGTTCGGTTTGACGATAAGGGCCGTATTTGCCAAGGCGATCAACACTCTCGTCCCAATCGACGCCGAGCCACTTCAAATAGGTAAGCTGGCTTTCCTCGCCGCCGGCCACGTTGCGCTTCACATCGGTATCTTCGATGCGGATGATGAATTCACCGCCGTGATGGCGAGCGAATAAGTAGTTGAAAATTGCGGTTCTGGCGTTGCCGATATGGAGATGGCCAGTTGGGCTCGGCGCGTAACGTACGCGGACTTTGGTCGACATTTTGTTTCCTCCTGTATAAAGCTCGTGGAATACCGTGACTACGAAAAAGGGTCAGTACTACGCCGCTGTTAAAATCGAGTTGCCTGAATTGACTTTGCAGTGGCAACTCGATTTTAAAGGCGGACGTAAACTCTCCGTACTGACCCTTTTCCTCCGTCCCTCTTCACCGAGCAAGTCAATAAACTACCCTACACCCGAACCAACAAAACAACGGCTTGAGAAGCAATGCCTTCGCCGCGGCCCGGGAAGCCAAGCCGTTCGGTCGTCGTCGCTTTCACGTTGATCCGGGACTCCTCGCATTCTAGAGCGCGGGCAATAACCGTAACCATGGCCGGGATGTACGGCGCCATCTTGGGCGCTTGCGCGATGATCGTCGCGTCGGCGTTGCCGAGCTTGTAGCCGCGCTCCTTGGCCAAGCGCCATACGTGCTCCAACAATTTGACGCTATCGGCGTCCTTGAATGCCGGGTCGGTATCGGGAAAGTGCCTGCCGATATCTCCCAAGGCCAGAGCACCGAGGATAGCATCGCTGATCGTATGTAAAAGTACGTCCGCGTCCGAGTGGCCTAGCAACCCTTTCTCGTACGGAATGGCCACGCCGCCGATGATGCATGGGCGGCCTTCAACCAGTTGGTGTACGTCGAAGCCTTGTCCTACTCTAATCATTGTTGATCTCCTTCCCATGACGTCTTGCTAACAGCAGTTCCGCGATCGGCAAATCTTCCGGCGTCGTGATTTTCAAATTCGCGTAATCCCCTTGGACGATGGCGATCTTGCGCCCCAGCCGTTCGAGAAGCATCGCGTCATCCGTTGCGGTCGCCCCCTCTTCTTGCGCCTCCCGATGCGCCTGCATTAGCTCTTGGCGAGAAAAGGCTTGAGGAGTCTGCACGCTCCACAGCGTTCTGCGCTCCGGCGTCGCAACGATGAAGCCATTGCCGTCGGAAACCTTAATCGTATCTTTAACGGGAACGGCTAATGCGGCTGAGCCATGCTCTTCCGCAGCACGGCAGCAAGCCTCGATCTGCTCGGAGGTCACTAAAGGCCTGGCCGCATCATGGACCAGCACGCCCTCCGTCGATAACGCGGCCAAACCGGCGTAGACGCTATCCTGCCGCTCCGCTCCGCCAGGGATAATAAGAGTGACTTTGCAAAACCCTTCAACACTGATGATCTCGGCCGCTTTCCTCTGCTCGCCCGATGTTACGACCAAGATGATCGAAGACACCGAAGAGCTCCTCTCAAATGCCTCTAACGTATGAGCCAACACGGTACGCCCCGCAAGCTTCAGATAGGGCTTGTTATCCGCGGCTCCCATGCGCGTGCCACGCCCTGCGGCAACCACGACAGCTCCCCAATCCATGGCTCATTCCCCTTAAGTTGCTGCTTATATGACCTGAATAACAGACGAAAGACGGGACACTAGAGCGCGTCCCGCCCATATTTCTATTATCATACCTTGTTAGAGCGCTTTTTCCAATAGCTTCGGCTTAGCGAAGATCATCCGGCCCGCGGAGGTCTGCAGCACGCTAGTGACGAGTACCTCCATCGTCGTACCGATGTAGTCTCTCCCGCCTTCGACTACGATCATAGTACCATCGTCCAAGTAAGCGACGCCTTGCCCATGCTCCTTGCCGTCCTTGATGACTTGAACGACGATTTCTTCTCCGGGAAGCACGACCGGCTTTACCGCATTCGCCAAATCGTTAATGTTAAGTACGGATACGCCCTGCAGTTCGCACACCTTGTTCAAGTTGAAATCGTTCGTGACCACTTTGCCCTGCATGGCCTTAGCGAGCTTGACGAGCTTGCTGTCCACTTCCCCGGGTTCCTCGTTCGCATCCTCGTAGATGAGCACCCTAACGTCCAATTCCTTCTGGATTTTATTAAGGATATCCAAGCCTCTCCGCCCCCTGTTCCTCTTGAGCAAGTCGGAAGAATCCGCGATATGCTGGAGTTCTTCCAGCACGAATTCCGGGATGACCAAGGTCCCTTCTATAAACCCCGTTTTGCAAATATCCGCGATCCGGCCGTCAATAATGACGCTTGTGTCCAGAATTTTATGCTCCTCGTACCGCGGCCCATCGCTCTTCGGTGCTTCAACCGTTTTGCGCGTGCGCACCCAATCCCCGATTTCGTCCTTTTTGCGCATACCGATTCTTAATCCCGCGTATCCAAGCGTAAGTGCCGTTCCCGCAGCCAATACTTGTCCCACATAAGGAATGTCCGTTACATAAGGATACAGGAAAGAAGAAAGTGCGAGTCCAAAGGTCAAACCGATCAAGCCGGACATAAGATCCGACATAGGGTAACCGGACAGCCTATCGATTCCGCGTTGCAAGGAACTAGATAACGGAGTCGCGATAGATGTAGCAAGCAAGAATCCGGCGAATGCGCCGACAACGGCACTGAAGCTGCCTCCCGTTCCTGTCGTCGCTCCTAACATCGCTCCCATCCAAGGCGCTTCCGAGGACATCGGCCAGGTAGACATTTGTTGACCAAGCATGGCTCCTATCAGAATGCCGATGATTTGTATTACTCTTTTCATGACCATAAATTCACTCCCTTTCTCGTAATAAGTCAGAAATATCGTTACTAGTATGTTCCAATTTTTCGATTGCTAATCTTCCCTTAGCCAGCTTCTTAAAGTTTCTTAAAAAACAACAACTTCTTTTGAATTCTGCCAGCCCTTGATCTATAATGAAGGAGAAAAGTAAATTAAAGGTAACCGAGGTGGAACGGATGAGCGCACCTACGCTCCAGGAATTTCAGAGTCAGGTGTCGGAATTGTTGCTCCGTCATCGCAGTCTGCTTGATGTCGTTACGAAGTACAGCCAGTCGAACGCATCCGTCAACCGGGCCGTATCCAAATCGATTACCGAGTGCGGATGTATCGAATTAAACGCCAGAAACCAAGGGTTTTCCGAGGAGATGCCGCTGGACCAAGCGAATCGCCAATCGAAATCCCATATGGAAGGCAGCTTGTGCGAGCAATGCCGCGAAGTCATCCGCAACGAAATGGGCAAGAACCTGTTCTATATGTCTGCCATGTGCAATCTGCTGGATATTAGCCTCGAGGAAGTCGTCGCCAAGGAAGCGGATAAATGCTCTACGTTAGGCTGGTTTAATCTAACTTAACTCCTTATCATGAACTAGAAAAGCAGCTCCCGATTGCCGGGAAGCTGCTTTTTCGTTAATTTGAGATAATCATTAGTCTATAAAAAAAGCACCGATAACTCCCCAATAACAGAGAGACATCCGATGCTTCCGGTTCAACTAAAGTCAACTAAGCGCTATGCTTGGATTGTTCCTTCTCTTCCGCGGCCTTCCTGCGCTTCGCACGCTTACTCGATGGCAATAGTCCATCAACGTTTTTTTTTAGGCCCCATAACGCATAGAGAAGAAGCAATGCTAGGATGACCTTCGGGATCGCTTCTTGGAACATGAAGGCCAGGACCGCTGCAGCCAGAACGACGATCGGAATGGCCCATATCGCTTTCTTCGGCAGACCCAGCTTTTTGAAATTGGGATACTTCATGTTGCTGACCATCAGGAAGGATAAAGCTACCGTGCTGATCAACAGCAAGGAGTAATGGAGCTCGTGGTGAAATAGCGCCAACGTAGCCAGCACACCGCCAGCCGCCGGAATCGGCAACCCGATAAAATAGCCGGGAATACCGTCGATTACGTTAAACCTCGCCAGTCTTAACGCTCCGCATATCGGGAAGATCGCGGTTACTATCCAAGCCAACGCAGGATTCACATCTTGGAATGCCGCTTGATACATGATAAACGCGGGAGCAACCCCGAACGAAATGACGTCTGACAAGGAATCTAATTCTTTGCCGAATTCGCTTTGGACGTTTAAAGCGCGGGCCACACGACCGTCCAACCCATCAAGAAGCATGGCGATAATCACTAATAAGGCCGCCGTGTTCGAAGTGTTCGCTTCATTGTTGAATGCCAAGATGATGGCGATCACGCCTAAAGACAGGTTGCCAATGGTAAAAAGATTCGGTATCGACTTCGTAATCATGTATGCCACCTCGATTTTACTATACCCTATTGATCGCAAAGTTAAGCGCGTCTCGCATGGCGCATGAGTTCGTTTCGCGAATTGAAGAACATTTCCAATTGTATTCCCCTTATATCTGTCTGTCAATAAACACCTGTTCTTGAATACGTTTCAAACCCTCTTTAATCGCGCGCGCCCGAACTTCGCCTATTCCGTCCACTTCGTCTAATTCTTCGATCGAGGCCATTACGATATGAGGCAGAGCTGCGAACCGGTCGACGAGATTGTGTATGATAACGCTGGGTAACCGAGGGATCTTGCTTAACATCCGATGCCCGCGAGGCAACAATCCTTCCTCAACGACGGAGCTCAAGGATGGATAGCCCAGAATCCGAATCAACGAAGCGGAATCGAGCAATTCTTCGGATGAGAGCTTGCGGATGGTAGTCTGGATATCGCGAACCTTGTTCTCCGCATCGTCCTTGGCATAATCCCGAAGTAACAGCCAAGCTTCTTCTTCGGCCGATCCGACTAGTTCTTCCTTCTGCATGCTAATCAATCTGCCTTCATTCCCGAGTTCTAGAACGTAACGATTAATCTCGTTATTAATGCGAAGAACCATCTCGGCGCGCTGAATGACATAGGCCACTTCATGCATCGTGACTAATTCTTCGAATTCCAATGCCGAAAGGTTAGTTAGCGCTTGGGTGAATACCGCCCGATATTTCTCCAGCGTCTGAATCGCTTGGTTGGCCTTCGTGAGAATGACGCCCATCTCTTTAAGCGCATAGCGCAATTGCCCCTGATACAGCGTGATAACGTTCCGCCGCTGAGAGATCGATACGACCAGTTTACCTGTTTGTTTAGCTACTCGCTCCGCAGTCCGATGACGAATGCCGGTCTCCGAGGAGGAAATGGACGAATCCGGAATCAACTGGGTATTCGCATATAAAATGCGTTTAACGTCCTCATTCAGTATGATTGCGCCGTCCATCTTGGCGAGCTCATACAGATAGTTCGGGCTGAAATCGCAATTGATCGAGAAGCCGCCATCCACGACCTCCATCACTTCCGGGCTGTATCCAACAACGATCAGCGCCCCGGTCTTCGCTCGCAGCACGTTCTCCAGCCCATCGCGAAACGGGGTACCGGGAGCTACCATCTGCAGCAGCAGGTTCATCGTCTTTTCCTGCTGAGCGCGTTCCTTTTCCTTAGGGTCTCTGTCTTTGTGTTCTTTCATTATATGAGCGATACCCCCTATTCCAATGCGGCTTTAAGCGCTTCAGCGACCGTCTTAACGCCTATAAGTTGTATATCCTTGGGCGGGCTCCAGCCTTTCATGCTCTGCTCCGGCATGATTACCCGCTTGAAACCCAGCTTGTGCGCTTCTTTCACCCGTTGCTCCGCCCTAGAAACGGCCCGTACCTCGCCCGTTAATCCTACTTCGCCGAAAATCGCGTCGTAAGGGCGCGTCGGCTTATCCTTCAAGCTGGATGCCAGGCTGACTGCCGCGGCCAAATCGGCTGCCGGCTCGTCAAGCTTGACTCCGCCGGCTACGTTAAGATAAGCGTCCTGATTCTGCAGGAACATGCCCATTCGTTTCTCCAGCACTGCGATAACGAGCGACATCCGGTGATGATCGAAGCCCGATGCCATCCTCCGCGGCGAAGGGAAATGCGTCGGTGTAACAAGAGCTTGCAACTCGACCAATACGGGCCTCGTTCCTTCCATGCTTGCAACGACGGTGGAGCCGGAAACCCCAAGCGGACGCTCCGACAAGAATAACTCCGAGGGATTCGTAACCTCCCGAAGGCCGTCTTCCGTCATATCGAAAATGCCGATTTCATTCGTCGATCCGAAGCGGTTCTTAACCGCGCGTAATATCCGATAAGTATGATGGCGTTCGCCTTCGAAGTAGAGCACGCAATCGACCATATGCTCGAGCAGCCGCGGGCCGGCGATTGCACCTTCCTTGGTTACGTGCCCCACGAGAACGGTAGCCACACCGTTAATTTTGGATATTCTCATGAAATGGGCGGTGCACTCTCTTACTTGCGCTACGCTGCCGGGAGCGGACGCAACCTCCGGACGGTATACCGTCTGAATGGAGTCGATGACGAGAAAATCCGGACTCACTTCGGTTATCGCTTCTTCGATAACTTCCAGGTTCGTCTCGCACAGAACGAATAGCCTGTCATTTAATGCGCCGAGCCGATCCGCGCGCAGCTTGGTTTGTCGCACGGACTCCTCTCCCGACACGTATAGCACCTTCAAACCCTGCGTCGACAGGGAATACGAGGCTTGGAGCAGCAAGGTTGATTTCCCGATTCCCGGGTCGCCGCCGACCAGTAAAAGCGATCCTGGGACTAGCCCCCCGCCGAGTACCCTGTTCAGCTCGGATAGACCGGTCGAAACGCGGGGCTCCCGCCCACTTTCTATATCTATGATAGCTCGCGCTTTTTCTTTCGTCCGGAGTAGTTCGCCTCGCCCCACGGGAGCCTTGATCTCCGTTTCCGTTTCTTCGACCATCGTGTTCCACTCGTTGCAGCCGGGACATTTGCCCATCCACTTCGGAGATTCCGTGCCGCACTGGGTGCAGGCAAATTTTGTTTTGACCTTGGCCATTGCAGATAACGGCTCCTTTGCGCGCATTGCTTATAGTTGAATTTTAACACAAGCATAAACGGCTGTCGCCGTCTTTGGGCGGGTTAAAAAAAGGACTCTCCGAACGATCGCCATTTCTGGCGCTTCGGAGAGTCCTACTTACTTTATGCGATTAAGCTTTGGTTAATTCGATTTCGCCCTTTTGTCTGACAACGAGACCGCCGTCCTCCTCGTCGATAAGGAGAGCGTTGCCCTTCGTGATCTTGCCGAGCAACAGATCTTCCGACAAACGATCCTCGATATGCTTCTGGATGGCCCTGCGAAGCGGCCGCGCGCCGTACTGCGGATCGTAACCTTCCTTCGCCAGGAAAGCTTTGGCCGAGTCGGTCAATTCGAAGCTCACGTTATGCTCCACGAGGCGCTTCCGCAAGTCGTCCGCCATAAGCGTTACGATCTGCGTGATATGCTCCTCGTTGAGCGGATGGAACACGATGGACTCGTCGATCCGGTTGAGGAACTCCGGACGGAAGGATTTCTTCAGCTCGGCGAGCACCTTTTCCTTCATGTTCTGATAATCGCGTCCCGCATCCTGCGCGGCCGTGAAGCCGAGCGTGGAATTCTTCTTGATTTGCTCCGCCCCGACGTTGGACGTCATGATGATCAGCGTATTGCGGAAGTCGACCGAACGGCCTTTCGAGTCGGTCAATCGACCGTCTTCCAGCACCTGCAGCAAAATGTTGAATACTTCGGGATGGGCTTTCTCGATTTCGTCAAGCAATACGACCGAGTATGGCTTGCGGCGGACTTTCTCCGTCAGCTGGCCGCCTTCTTCGTAGCCGACATATCCCGGAGGAGCTCCGACGAGACGGGAAGTCGAGTGCTTCTCCATGTATTCCGACATATCGATGCGGATGACCGCGTTCTCGTCGCCGAACATCGCTTCGGCGATTGCCCGGGCGAGCTCCGTTTTACCGACGCCCGTAGGTCCTAGGAATATGAAGGAGCCCATCGGACGTTTCGGATCTTTAAGACCTGCGCGGGCGCGACGGATGGCCCTGGACACGGACTTAACGGCTTCTTCCTGACCGATAACCCGGTCGTGAAGAATGGTTTCCATATTGAGCAAGCGTTGCGTCTCTTCCTCTTCCAGCTTCCTAACCGGAATGCCGGTCCAGCTTGCTACGACTTGGGCGATATCTTCCGGAGTCACCTCGGAATCGGTACGGCCTTGCTTTTCTTTCCACTGATTCTTCGTGTGGTCGAGCTCTTCGCGGATCTTCTGCTCCGTGTCTCGAAGAGCGGCCGCTTTCTCGAACTCTTGGCTCTGAACTGCGGCGTCCTTCTCTTTGCGGATATCCTCGAGCCTCGTTTCCAACTGCTTCAAGTTAGGCGGTACCGTGTAGGAATTCAGCCTCACCTTGGATCCCGCTTCGTCGATCAAGTCGATCGCCTTATCCGGCAGGAACCGGTCCGGAATGTAACGATCGGACAGCTTAACCGCCGCATCGATCGCTTCATCGGTGATTTTTACCCTGTGATGGGCTTCGTATCTGTCTCTTAAGCCTAACAGAATCTGGATCGCTTCCTCAGGCGTCGGCTGATCAACCGTAATCGGCTGGAACCGTCGCTCGAGAGCGGCATCCTTCTCGATATATTTGCGGTACTCATCCAGCGTCGTCGCTCCGATGCATTGAAGCTCGCCGCGAGCAAGCGCCGGCTTAAGAATGTTGGAAGCGTCGATCGCGCCTTCCGCGCCGCCAGCTCCGATCAACGTATGAAGCTCATCGATGAAAAGGATGACGTTGCCGGCTTGGCGGATTTCGTCCATGATTTTTTTCAGTCGATCCTCGAATTCACCGCGGTATTTCGTACCTGCGACGACGGAACCCATATCGAGGGTCATGACGCGTTTGTCGCGCAAAGTCTCGGGAATCTCGTTGTTGACGATCTTCTGGGCGAGACCCTCGGCAATCGCCGTCTTACCTACGCCAGGCTCCCCGATAAGTACCGGGTTGTTCTTCGTCCGGCGGGATAACACTTGAATAACGCGCTCGATTTCCTTCTGACGTCCGATGACGGGATCAATGTTCCCATCCCGGGCGCTAGCGGTCAGGTCGCGAGCTAAGCCATCCAGCGTTGGCGTGCTGACATTGGAGGATGGACCATGGTTCTGCGACACGCTCTCGTTGCTTCCGAGCAGTTGCAATACTTGTTGGCGCGCTTTGTTGAGGCTTATGCCAAGATTGTTAAGAACGCGAGCCGCAACGCCTTCTCCCTCGCGGATAAGGCCGAGCAAGATATGCTCCGTGCCCACGTACGTATGACCTAATTTGCGTGCTTCATCCATGGATAGTTCGATAACTTTCTTGGCACGCGGGGTATAAGCGATGTTCGTAGGTTGTTCTTGACCCCGGCCGATAAGGGATTCCACTTCATCTTGGATCTTCTCCAAACCAAGACCCAAAGCAATCAGGGCTTTGGCGGCGATGCTTTCCCCTTCCCGGATGAGACCGAGCAGAATATGTTCCGTACCGATGTTATTGTGTCCCAAACGTACTGCTTCTTCCTGAGCCAATGCCAATACCTTCTGCGCACGTTCCGTAAATCTACCAAACATCATGAAAAACACCTCCCCTATAAAGTTAAGAATAAAACATTTATGAACGAGTTGCCAGTCGCGAGCGAATTAATTCCGCTCTTGACCTATCCCTGTCTTCCGGACTCATCGCTTCCCCGAACGTCTGTTGGAGAAATCCGGGCTGAGTCGACACGAGAAGCTCGTTAAGTATAAGCTCGTTTACCTCCGGCAGCAGTCCTAGATGAACGCCAAGCCGGATGTCCGATAGTCGCTGAGAAGCTTCCTTCGAATCCATGATGAGCGCCTGGGACAATATTCCATAGGATCTCCGTACCCGATCCTCTACCCGTAGCCGCGACTCGGTTAATAGCTTACTCCTGGCCGACTTCTCATGTTCGATCATTTGGCGGGCGACTTGAAATAAATTCTCGATAATCTCCTGCTCGGACTGACCTAACGTGATCTGGTTCGATACCTGGAATAGGTTCCCGGTCGCTTCGCTGCCTTCGCCGTATAATCCTCTAACGGCTAGCCCCACTTGGGTAACGGCCGACAGGATTCGGCTGATCTGGCCCGTCATGACGAGTGCCGGCAAATGCATCATGACCGATACCCTGATGCCGGTACCTACGTTAGTCGGACAACTCGTGAGGAAGCCATGCTTCTCATCGAAGGCGAAATCGACCTGCTCCTCGAAAATATCATCGATTTTACTGGCGGAATCCCAAGCTTCGTGAACTTGAAATCCGGAGCGCAAGCATTGAATTCGCAAATGGTCTTCCTCATTGATCATGACGCTGATATCCTCGTTAGGACTCAGAATGAGTGCTCCGTTGCGGGATTCGTTAGCCAAGTTGGGGCTGATCAGATGCTTCTCGACGAGTACGAGCTTTTCAAGCTCTGTTAGCTCGGTCAACCGAATTTGCTCGATCTTGCCCAGTCCATTCAGCCTTCCGCTCTCGGCGACCCCGAGCAGTTGCTCCATGACCGAGAGGGATTGGGTTGGTCCCGCCATCATCGGAAAAGGCATGTTGCGAATATTGCGGGCGATGCGCACTCGACTGCTGATAACAACTTCCGAATCCGGACCTTCACCGTTCATCCACTGACTGAGCGCTTGTTTGACGAATTTCCGTTTGGCCATTGTCTTTCCCTACCCTTCAGCCGCTCATTTCCTTCTCAAGCTCGCGGATCCGATCGCGCAGCTGCGCGGCAGTCTCGAAATCCTCGCGCTCGATTCGGCCTTGCATTTCCTTCTTAAGCCGGTCGATTTCCCGCTTCGTCTTCAGACGTCCCCCCGCTCGCTTCGGCACCTTACCAACATGCACCGTATTACCATGTACCCGTTTCAGCAGAGGATCAAGCCGTTCCGAGAACTGCTTATAGCAGTGACTGCATCCGAAGCGGCCGATTTTACTGAACTGAGCATAGGTCATCCCGCACGTATCGCATTTAGCCGCTGGCTGCTTAGCCATGGGATTGGGGTTCTGAGGCTCGAAGTCAAGAAGCCCGGAAAGCAAGTTGTGAATGGAAAATCCGTTTGGGTTTCCGGGAATAAGCTCTCCCTTCTCCCTCGCGCATGCTTCGCAAATGTGCAATTCCGTTTTCTCTCCGTTGACGATTTTTGTAAAATGCAAAGTCGCGGGACGTTTACCGCATTCTTGGCATTGCATCGGACAGGACTCCTTTCCTCATTTCACGAGCAACGCGATAAGCATAGCCTTCATAAGCTTTGCCCTGATCTCGTCCCGAACCGGCAGCTTTAACGCTATGACATCCCGCGAAACAGCCGCTTTAAGCAGATGCGCTTCCCGCTCGGTAAGGAATCGGGCTTCCTCTAATTGATAAATGAGTCCTTCGGCCGCGGTTTGATCGATCTGTTCTCCGACCGTTTGCCGGATATGGTTCTGAATCGCTTCAAGCGAGGGAAGGCTGACGCGTTGAATACGGATGTATCCTCCGCCGCCGCGCTTGCTTTCCACGTAGTAGCCTTTTTCCAGGGTGAACCTCGTACTTATCACGTAATTGATTTGCGATGGGACGCATGAAAACTTATCCGCTAAATCGCTTCTTTGAATTTCAACGGACCCTTCCGAGCTGCTCTGCAGAATTTTCTTCAAATAAAGCTCGATCAGATCGGTAATGTTCGGCAACGTCCAACCTCCTTTCATCGATGCAAGCCGACTGTAGATCGCTTTAGGCGTCTCTTGCCGGTTCGTCAAACAGGGGCGGATCTGACTTTGACTTTCTTTGACTATAGTCCCATTATACTCGGCTTTTAAAAAAATGCAAAGTGTCTTCGCTCCTTCTTTCCTCGAATGGTTTAACCTTATTATTCGGGGGTCCCCCGTGCTTTATTCCTATCCGTTATGGTCAAAATAAAAAAGGCCTCCGCAAATGTTGGTTCATTTGCCTGCACTTTTTAGACGAAAGGGGTAGAAATCAACGAATACAAAAAAGCACCCTATCGCATAGGATGCTTGGAATTTACATAAAGAGGCTTGCGCCATCGTGCGATGAAATCGTCACGACCCGCAATGTTGCAGACGGCAATGTGTAGCATTGCGTTGCATACTTACGCCTTGAAAACTGGATGCGAAGCAAAGCTTAGAAGAAGGTGGTGAGTATCATTTGTCTTACAGTGTCATTCGTTTAGGATAAGCCCTCGACCGATTAGTACTCGTCAGCTGCACACGTTGCCGCGCTTCCACCCCGAGCCTATCAACCTGGTGTTCTTCCAGGGGTCTTACGAATTGGGAAATC
>NZ_SOMN01000029.1 GCF_004564235.1 Cohnella luojiensis | reverse complement strand
GCCTGCCTCAAGATGAGATTTCCCAATTCGTAAGACCCCTGGAAGAACACCAGGTTGATAGGCTCGGGGTGGAAGCGCGGCAACGTGTGCAGCTGACGAGTACTAATCGGTCGAGGGCTTATCCTAAGCGATACGTGCGACGTAGTCGTCACGAATGACACTGTAAGACAAATGATACTCACCAACTTCTTCTAAGCTTTGCTTCGCATCCAGTTTTCAAGGCGTAAGTATGCAACGCAATGCTACGCATTGCTGTTTGCAACATTGCGGGTCGTGACGATTTCATCGCACGACAGCGTAAGCTTCTCTATGTATAAACTCCAAGCATCCTATGTGATAGGGTGCTTTTTTGTGTTTTGAACATCTGACAAATTAAACCGCGCCGACTATAATCCCCCTCGTCTCCCATAAACTCAGACGCTAAGCAATTCCTCCCGATGCAAACACTACCGTTACTCTGAATCCGGGAGGTCATTTTACATGCATAAGAATAACATCAGGAACATCCTGCAACGGTTGTTCCTCCTATCACTTGCTCTACATGTCTTGTTAACCGGATGTACGGCAGAATCGAGCTCAAAAAAGAACGGCCAACCTTCCCAGAAGAGTCTACAGGAAAATGCGAAAACAGCTACCAAGGAGTCAATATACCGTATTAATGGGCCAGTGGAAGACAGCCAACCAGTGATGCTAACGACTACTCCAAAGCCTATTCGGGCGATTTATGTGAGTTCCCATGTCGCTAATAGCAAAAGGATTAACGAATTAATCAACCTCGTGGATCAAACCGAGCTTAATGCGATGGTTCTGGACATCAATAGCGGAGTTACCCTAATATCTCCAGTAAAATCGGGAAACAAGGCCGACTACACCCAACTCGCTCCGTCGAACAAGCAGTCCGCTCAACATTTTCGCCAAGTGATCAATCAGTTGAAAAAGCATCATATTTATCTGATCGCACGGATCGTAACGTTTAAGAACCCCGAGCTGGCGAATGCGATTCCGGACTGGACTTTGAAACGCAAGGACGGGAAAGTATGGAGGGACCGTAACGGCAATCCATGGATAGACCCGTACCGCCAGGAGGCTTGGCAATATCCGCTCGCCCTGGCTGAACAAGCGGCGATGCTTGGGTTTGATGAAATACAGTATGATTACGTACGTTTTCCCGAGAATGCATCCAAAGTGGACAAAGAGGTCGCATACGCTAACGAGGAGGGTTGGACGAAAAGCGACGTGATCCGAAGATTTCTACATCGAGCGAATCTACGTACGCACAAGCACGGAGCACGGATCTCGGCAGACGTATTCGGGATGGTCGGCTCCTCCAATGATGATATGGGAATCGGGCAGAAGTGGGATCTCATAGCCCAAGAGGTCGACGTCATCTCTCCTATGGTCTATCCTTCACACTACTCTAAGGGGATGTGGGGGATCGATAATCCCGACCTGAGTCCCGGACCTATAATCAAACACGCTTTGAAAGATACGGTCAGGCATAACCACAAGTTAAACGAGAAAGGAATTGCGACGGCTAAGGTGCGGCCATGGTTGCAGGGTTTTACCGCAGGATGGGTTCATCCCCATCAGAAGTATGGTGAAGCACAAATTCGCGAACAAATCAGAGCGGCGCGTATAGCGGGATTCACCTCCTACATGATCTGGAATTCAACGAATCGATATCCCAAATTTACCACCTGAACGAGTGGAAAAGGAAGGAAAGAATGCCCATATTATGCGGGTTTCGGGACTTTCGAATGTGCTTGACAGCCCATGACGCCTCTGCTAAGATTGACGATAATCAATCGGAGACATTAGCCGGATATGCAACCGGCAAAGGAGGTTTTTAGCTGTGTGGCAAACGAAATTCGCCAAAGAAGGACTTACATTTGATGACGTGCTGCTCGTTCCCAGTAAATCTTCCACTCTTCCAAGGGACGTAGAGGTATCAACGATGCTTAGTCCTTCGGTGAAGCTCAACATACCGTTGATCAGTGCGGGAATGGATACGGTCACGGAGGCGGCTTTGGCGATCGCGATTGCTCGCGAGGGCGGTCTTGGAGTCATTCACAAGAACATGTCGATAGCGCAGCAAGCAGAAGAGGTAGATCGGGTTAAGCGCTCCGAAAGCGGCGTTATCACGAATCCATTTTCCCTTACGCCTGAACATCACGTTTACGATGCAGAGGAATTGATGGGCAAATACCGTATTTCGGGAGTGCCTATCGTGAACGGCGAATGTAAATTGGTCGGAATTCTCACCAACAGGGACTTGCGCTTCGTGCATGATTATTCCATTAAAATCAAAGACGTCATGACGCACGAGAATCTGGTAACGGCTCCAGTCGGAACGACGTTGCAGCAAGCGGAAGGCATCCTGCAACGGCATAAGATCGAGAAGCTGCCGCTCGTGGATGAAACGAATACTCTAAAGGGTCTCATTACGATTAAGGATATCGAGAAAGCTATTCAGTTCCCTAACGCAGCCAAAGACAGCCATGGTCGCTTGCTGGTCGGGGCGGCGGTCGGCGTTTCCAAGGATACGTTCGAACGCGCGGAAGCATTAGTTCAGGCAAGCATAGACGTACTCGTCGTGGACTCGGCTCACGGCCATCACATAGACATCGTGTCGATGGTTCGCAAGCTGCGGGATAAATATCCGGAGCTTACGATTATCGCGGGCAACGTGGCGACGGGCGAAGGGACCCGGGATTTGATCGAAGCAGGCGCGTCCGTAGTGAAGGTCGGTATCGGTCCGGGATCGATCTGTACGACGAGGATCGTTGCCGGTATAGGGGTGCCGCAGGTTACCGCTATCTATGATTGCGCAACGGTAGCTCGCGAATATAATATTCCCATTATTGCGGACGGCGGAATTAAATACTCCGGAGAAGTAACCAAAGCCATCGCGGCCGGTGCCAGCGTCGTTATGATCGGCAGCCTGTTCGCGGGTACGGAAGAGAGCCCGGGCGAATCCGAGATCTATCAAGGCCGCCGATATAAGTCTTATCGCGGAATGGGCTCCATAGGAGCGATGAAGGAAGGCAGCAAGGATCGTTACTTCCAAGAGAACGAGAGCAAGCTCGTTCCGGAAGGCATCGAAGGCCGGGTCGCATACAAAGGTCCGTTGAAAGATACGATCCACCAATTAATGGGCGGTTTGCGTTCAGGAATGGGCTATTGCGGAACCTCAACGATCGAAGAACTGAAGAACGATACGCAATTCGTGCGGATCACCGGCGCGGGATTGCGCGAAAGCCATCCTCATGACGTGCAAATCACGAAAGAAGCACCGAATTACTCTATGTAAAATCCAATTTGGATTTCGTTAAAGAGAAGCCGAGGGACAGTACTAATCTGACCTTCGGCTTTTTCCTTGCCGTTTTATACTTGGGTGGTCCTATGTTACAATAGGGCGTAACTATTTTATCGAAAAAAAGGAGAGAATGCGTTGAATCGCCATCATCTATTGACCCTACCGAAAGCATTCATCACGAAGCGGTTCGTCGCCGTTGTCGTTCTACTTAGTTTTCTGTCGTTATTTATTCTTTCTTCTATGGCCAGCGCTGCTCCGGCGGTACCCGGCGCTCCTGAACTCGATGCTAAAGCCGCAGTTCTCATGGATGCCGAGAGCGGTCAAATTCTATATCAATTAAACGCGGATGTCGCGGCACCACCGGCAAGCATGTCGAAAATGATGACGGAGTATCTCGTATCCAAAGCGGTTAAGGAAGGAAAGATCACCTGGGACCAAACGGTCAGCGTAGGCGAGAATGCTGCTTCGCAAGTGGGAAGCCGTATTTTCCTGGCGGAAGGCGATAAACATACGATAAAAGAATTATATATCGCCATGGCCGTAGGCTCGGCTAATGACGCAACAACTCAACTTGCGGTGACCGTTGGGGGATCCGAAGAAGAATTCGCGAAGATGATGAACGAAACCGCCGCGGAACTGGGGATGACAAAATCCCATTTCATAAACTCCACCGGCCTTGACCGAGCGGATATGCCCGAGAAGTTCCGTCCTTCGTCTATTGATGGGGAAACGGTGATGTCCGCTAAGGATTCCGCTATTCTTGCTTATCACATTCTTAAGGAAGAACCCGAATTTCTCGAGACCGCGAAAATCCAGAAGTATAAGTTCCGCGAACGCGACGAGAAACCGATCGATAACTGGAACTGGATGCTCGGCTCCAACAAGGATAATCCAAACCTGAAGAAATTCGCATACGAAGGCGTAGACGGTTTAAAAACGGGACATACCAGTAAAGCGGGGAACTGTTTTACGGGAACGGCATTGCGTAATGGCACCCGCCTGATCGCGGTCGTTATGGGTGTTCCCGGCGGCACGAACGATGGTAAACGATTCTTGGAAACCGCTAAATTGTTCGATTATGGTTTCAACAATTTCGAGAAAAAGACGGTTATTCAAGCGAAAGCGGTTGTTCCAGGTCATGAGACCCTTAAGGTTAAAAAGGGAAAATCCACGAAATTGCCTGTCGTTACAGCAACGGACATAACCGTATTGATTCCTAAGGGCACAACCGTCGAACCAGCCATTCAAGAAGTGAAGAGCACTCAGGATCCGCTTGTCGCTCCAATCAAGCTTGGCGATAAGGTGGGTACCGTAACTTACAAATATAAAGATCCATCGACACAGGAAGACAAAGCGATATCGATTGATCTCATTGCCTCTGAAGATGTAAACAAAGCCAGCTGGTGGAGATTGATGTTCCGCGCGATCGGCAACTTTTTCTCGGGTCTGTTCCAGGGGATCGTAGATCTTTTCTAAACGACTTAAATAGTTGTCTAATACACCATCTTCATGTAAAATTTATGTTTAGAATCTTCGGGAGGCTTAAAATCATGGAAACGGGAACTTCGAGAGTGAAACGCGGCATGGCAGAGATGCAAAAGGGCGGCGTCATCATGGATGTCATGAGCGCCGAGCAAGCTAAAATCGCTGAAGCAGCAGGAGCAACGGCTGTAATGGCTTTGGAAAGAGTGCCATCCGACATTCGTGCAGCCGGCGGCGTAGCGCGTATGGCGAACCCCGAGCTTGTCGAGGACGTTATGAAAGTCGTTAGCATCCCCGTTATGGCTAAAGCAAGAATTGGCCATTATGTAGAGGCTAAAGTATTGGAATCCCTCGGCGTCGATTACATCGATGAGAGCGAAGTGCTTACTCCGGCGGATGAAGTGTATCACATCGACAAATCGTCGTTCACCGTTCCGTTCGTATGCGGAGCTAAAGATCTAGGAGAAGCTCTGCGCCGGATTCAAGAAGGAGCATCCATGCTCCGGACGAAAGGCGAGCCTGGAACGGGCAATATCGTCGAAGCGGTCCGTCACATGAGGATTATTACCGGACAAGTACGCAGAATTCAAAACCTGTCCAAGGACGAGCTATTCCATGAAGCTAAAATTCTCGGCGTCAATTACGACTTGCTTCTGAACGTTCACACTTCCGGTCGTTTACCGGTCGTTAACTTCGCGGCAGGCGGAGTGGCTACTCCTTCGGATGCGGCATTAATGATGCATTTGGGCGCGGATGGCGTATTCGTTGGTTCCGGTATTTTCAAATCGGATAATCCCGAGAAATTCGCTCGCGCGATCGTCGAAGCTACGACACACTATGAAGACTATGCATTGATCGCACGCGTATCCAAGGATCTGGGCGAAGCGATGAAAGGAATCGACATCTCCAAGCTGCATTCCTCCGAGCGTATGCAAGATCGCGGACTGTAATACAGCCGATCGATATCTACTTGCTGGTCACACGCGGTTAACCATCGAGCGGCTTCCATCCGGCAGAGCAACATGCCGAAGGAGGCCGCTTGAGATTTATTATTAGAGCGGGGAAGAAGGAAGGCAAATGAACATCGGAGTATTGGCGCTGCAAGGGGCGGTCGCCGAGCATATTCGGAGCATCGAACTTGCAGGCGGACAAGGCGTCGCGGTGAAGAAGGTCGAGCAGCTTGCCGAGATTGACGGTCTAATCATACCGGGGGGCGAAAGCACGACGATAGGCAAGCTAATGCGCAAATACGGGTTTATTGAAGCGATCCGAGAGTACGCCGGCAAGGGGAATCCCGTGTTCGGAACTTGTGCAGGGCTAATTGTATTGGCCGAACGTCTCGAAGGCGCGGAAGAGCCGCATTTGGGCTTGATGGATATGACGGTAGCGCGTAACGCATTCGGTCGACAGCGGGAAAGCTTCGAGACGGACTTGGATGTCAAAGGGATCGAGACGCCTCTGCGCGCGGTATTCATTCGTGCTCCGCTCATTAAGGAAGTCGGCGATAAGGTGGAGGTATTATCCGTCTATCAGGGTGAAATCGTGACGGCGCGGCAGGGGAACTTGTTAGCCTCCTCCTATCATCCGGAATTGACCGACGATTACAGACTGCATGGGCTATTCATTCGCATGGCCCAAGAAAGGGGACAACCTCATGTTGGACGTTAAGCTGCTCCGCAGCGATTATGATAAAGTCGCCCAAGCGTTGAACAACCGTAACGCTTCTTTGGATCTGATCTCCGCTTTCCCTCGGCTCGACATTAGCCGTCGCGAGAAGCTTACCGAGAGCGAGCAACTCAAGAACCGTCGTAACGTAGTTTCGCAGGATGTAGCCAAGCTGAAAAGGAACGGCGAGAACGCGGACGATCTCATCGCAGAGATGCGCGATGTTAACGATCGAATCAAGCTTCTGGACGAGGAAGTTCGAGAGATCGAGGCGGAAATGGATAACCTGTTGCTTTCCATTCCCAATGTTCCGCATGAGAGCGTGCCGGTAGGGGCTTCCGAGGACGATAACGTCATCTTACGCGTTATTGGCGAACCTGCGACATTCGAATTCGATGCTAAACCTCACTGGGAGTTAGGTACGGAGCTGGGAATATTGGACTTCGAAGCGGCGGCCAAGGTTACAGGCTCGCGGTTCGTGTTCTATAAGGGGTTAGGCGCGCGTCTTGAACGTGCTCTGATCAACTTCATGATGGATCTTCATTCCGATAAGCATGATTACGAAGAGATTCTTCCCCCCTATATCGTGAATCGAGATAGCTTGGTGGGCACGTCCCAGCTTCCTAAATTTGCCGAGGATCTGTTCAAGCTCGAGGGCACGGATTACTTCCTCATTCCGACAGCCGAGGTTCCGGTGACGAATTTCCACCGCGAAGAGATATTGAGCGCGGATGCGTTGCCTAAAGCCTTCGTGGCATTCAGCGCGTGCTTCCGCTCGGAGGCCGGCGCATCCGGACGCGATACCCGCGGCTTGATTCGCCAGCACCAATTCAACAAGGTAGAGCTCGTGCAGTTGGTCGCTCCGGATAAATCATATGAGGTATTGGAGCAGCTTACGGGGCACGCGGAACGGGTACTGCAATTGCTCGAGTTGCCTTACAGGGTATTGGCTCTATGTACCGGAGATATGGGCTTCGGTTCGGCGAAGACCTATGATCTTGAGGTATGGCTGCCAAGCGCGGGAACTTACCGCGAGATTTCCTCTTGTACCAACTTCGAGGATTTCCAAGCGCGCAGAGCGGGCATTCGCTATCGACCGGAGAACGGAGCAAAGCCGGAATTCGTGCATACTCTCAATGGATCCGGTCTCGCTCTAGGACGTACGGTCGCCGCCATTATGGAGAATTACCAGCAAGCGGACGGCACGATTAAAGTGCCGGAGGTTTTGAAACCGTACATGGGCGGACTCGACTTTATTGTTCCTCGCTAGTTGAAATCACCTCTCGTATGTGATATAATCATTTGGCAGTATCGGTCGAACCTTCACGGTGAGTCGTCTGCCAATCGTGGAGAGGTACCGAAGCGGTCATAACGGGGCGGTCTTGAAAACCGTTAGGGTGCAAGCCCACGTGGGTTCGAATCCCACCCTCTCCGCCATAACTTATACAACGCAAACCGGTCCTGATAGAGGGTCGGTTTTTTTATGCGGATAAGAAGACATTCATACTTGCGAATAAGAAAATGACAATGGGTCAACCTAACGAAGGTGGAGGTGATCATGATGTCAAGCAATGACGAGCTGAACGTTCCTCAGGACGAGCTAGCCGAAGCCTGGCAACAAACGCTGCCCGAGCGTTTAACTGGAGGCGACAAAGCGGAGGTATTAGCCGATGGAGCAGATGCCCGTACGCTCAGAGTCCATATCAAGGCGGCGGGGCATCAGAGTCTGGAGTTCGATTTCGCCGTTCAGTATATCGATAGCCGGGAAATAGACATCCAACTGACTGACGTCGAGAAGGACGGACAATCGGTCGATGAACGTACCGACATCATGCAGGAATTGATCGCGGATTATCGGCGACATCTGCATGAAACCGCGCAAGCTTTGCATCATTATACCCATTCCTAGAAGAAGGGGGCGTTTCCATTGTCCGATTCTAACGGCTTCGTGGATAAGAATCTAAGTAATGTGGTAGAGGACTTGGGCAAGAATCCGGTCAACTCCCATCACGCTCAGCAAATTCAGCAGCAGAAGAACGATCACCGCCATCAGGACGCGCTGAATCATGATAAAACGCCGGACCAAAAGCATTTCAAATCGTAAGGAGGCTTTCACGCTATGAGTAAGCCTAAGAGTCAGTCCGTGCCGCAGCCGAGCGAGCACAGATCACGCAATTCCACGGTTAAGCAACAACCGGTCGAACCGCTTTCCGGTTCGAAGAAGGTCAAGAGCCGCAACCATACGCGGCATAATAACGGAGAAGGTTAATCAGTGCAATCCGGTCCCGGCGATAAGCCGGGATTTTCTATATGTTGAGGAAAATACATACGCTGATCGGTTTACCCCCAGTATCTAGATTGGTATAATGGAAGAAACTTAATAAAGGAGGACTTGTTCATGACAGACGTAACAACCCATGGACCGCCTAGCCCCGCTAAACCGATCCGCCATCACAAGCTAACCCCCTTGGAAATCGCTCGACGCATCCTGTTCATCACAGTAGGAGCCATTCTTGTCGGTGTTGCTTTGGAAATTTTCCTCGTAAACAACTCCATCATCGACGGCGGCATTACCGGTATTTCCATCATGTCCTCTTATTTATCGGGTCTCCCAATCGGTGTATTCCTACTCGTCCTCAATCTCCCTTTTCTCATTCTAGGTTATCGTACGATTGGCAAGACCTTTGCTTTATCCACTCTTCTAGGCGTTATCGTATTGTCCATCTCCACTTACCTCTTGCATCCCGTGCAACCATTTACGGATGATATTTTTCTAGCGGCAGTGTTCGGAGGAATTTTCTTGGGGGCGGGGACGGGCATCGTTCTCCGTGCAGGGGGATCATTGGACGGCACGGAGATCGTGGCGATTCTACTTAACCGTAAATCCCCATTCTCTGTCGGCCAGATGGTCATGTTCATCAACTTCTTCATTCTCGGATGCGCGGGTTTCGTGTATACCTGGGACCGTGCGATGTTTTCCTTGATTGCGTACTATATTGCGTTTAAGGTAATCGATCTGACCATTGAAGGCTTCGACGAGTCCAAATCCTGTTGGATCATTAGCGACTACTACAAGGATATCGGAGATGCCATTACGGCACGATTAGGACGCGGGGTAACGTTGCTTCATGGCGAAGGCGGATATACGGGAGATCAGAAGAAAGTTATTTTCTGCGTGATTACCCGTTTGGAAGAAGCGAAGCTAAAGTCGATCGTGAACGAGCTTGATCCGGGAGCATTTCTGGCAGTAGGCAATATACATGATGTAAAAGGTGGAAGGTTTCGGAAAAAAGACATTCATTAACAATAGTTTCGAAACTTTACTGAATTTAGAAGAATTTTAACAAAGAAAGTCTTTTCGCGAATGCGGAATTAAGATACAATGAACTTTGTTTGATTTTTAGTTCATACCATCTGGAAGGGGTTTTTGCATCTTGTTTAAAACGAAATACAGCGTCATCATTCTAGCGATCCTATTGGCGGTTTCTGTTGTGCTCAGCGGGTGCACGAAGGATAAATCACCTAAAGAAGCGCTTCAGGATTCCATGTCGAAATCATCTGATATGAAATCGTACAATTTTAAGGGCAGCATGAAGTTCGAAGACTTTAATTTCCCGGATGCCGAGTTGAGCGAAAGCGAAGCGGCAGCAATAGTAAACACGCTGAAAAGCGCGGAGCTATCTTGGACCGGGGCTTATCGCATCGATCCGATGTTGATGGAGATTAACCTGCAACTGGCATTGAAAGGCGACCTTGCAGTCACTTTCAACGTTCCAATCGTCATGACGGATAAGAAGGTATGGGTTAAAGTTCCTAACATTCCGATGCTGCCGATTCCGGAAGAGCTTATCGGTAAATTCATTGAACTGGACCTAGAAGAGCTTGCGAAGCAATCCGGTCAGACGTTGCCTAAGATGGATGCAGGGAAGTCGCAGAAATTGGTAAACGACGTATTGGCCATCGTCTTTAAACATGTCGAAGAAGAGAAGTATTTGTCGGCTGTTAAGGTGAAAGACGCAGGCTTGCCGGATGACGTCAATGTGGATCAAGTCGTTCAATTCCACATGGACCAATCGCAACTCGAGCCGTTCATCAATACGATTATCGACAAGATCGCACCGGAAGTTATCGATCTTCTGTCCAGCAATCAAGAATATCGCGATCTTCTTCAACTGAAACAAGAGGATCTCGATACCGCGAAAAAAGAGCTTGGCGAAGTGAAAGACGGAGAGATCTCCGAAGGCTTGGCGGAAATGAAGAAAGAGCTTAAATCGCTCAACATCAAAGCCAACATAGGTATCGACAAGAAAGAATATCCGGTTTACACGGATGCTACGATTAATGCGGCCATCGAATCCGAAGAGTTGACCGGAAGCTTCGGCATTAAAGTCGTTTCCCAAATGACTGGAATTAACGAGGAAGTAAAATTCGAGATCGGCGAGCCGAAAGGCGATGACGTTATCTCGATGGAAGAGCTGCAGGAGCAATTGGGCGGCATGTTCGGCGGAATGGAAGGTCTGGAAGGCATGGATCTTGAATCCACGGATGAAGGTCTATAAGCAACGAAACTATACAAGAGCCCCCGCCAATGGCGGGGGTTTTAGTATTAGGATGAAGCGGCGATTGGGCGTTGTAGCCATACTATTTATGGTTACAGCCTTGTTCGAACGCTTTTCGTTCTTGGAATGCGTTTGCCCCGAAATTCGGCGGTTATTGCTTGGTACTAGGGAAGAATTGTGGTATAATATTTATTACTGTGGCCTCGTAGCTCAGCGGATAGAGCGACGGTTTCCTAAACCGCAGGCCGGAGGTTCGATTCCTCTCGAGGCCGCCATAACAGTCTATTAAACAATCAAGCCAGTGCCGAATCGAATCGGTGCTGTTTTTTTATGCTTTTTAAATTGAAGTAGGATCAAATACCTATATTTGTCGGAAAATAAATGGAATAATGACGTTGTTTGTCGACAAGGTTCTACAAATAAATGGATAATTTTGTCCTATAATAGGAATAGTTTGAGTTGTATGACAAAGTATGACGAATTATTTCAAGAAGGAGCAGTCGGATGACTCACTTGGAGACCTCACAACTTATACAGCGCCTCCAATTGCTCCAAAGTCGTCTTTGTGAAATGGCAAGCGACCTGGGCAATCTGACCGATCCGGAAATCGTTGCGGTTAGTGAGGAAGCGGATCGTCTCATCGTTCAGCTTCAACGTTTACGCAAGGAAGAAGCGGAATACCGGAAAATGTCTAGCCTATGCAACATGTCCCTCTTACCGGCTTCTCAGTCTACGGAAGAAATCGGTCAGCAAGGACGAGCATTCCTCTCGAAGTACTCCTGAGGTCCAAGGCGATACATGGTTAAACCGGGAATCTTGCAGTAAATCCATTAGCGTACCTACGCAACCCGCCTTCGGATCGGAAGCCCCATAGACAACGCGTTCCACACGGGATTGCAAGATAGCGCCCGCACACATCGGACAAGGCTCTAGAGTTACGTACAGGGTGCAGCCTAATAACCGCCAAGCCTGCAGATTATTGCTTGCTTGGCGGATGGCGATCATCTCCGCATGAGCCGTTGGATCGTGATCCTTCTCACGCAGGTTATATCCTGCCCCCACGATAGCCCCATCTCGAACGATAACCGCGCCAATCGGAACTTCCCCGAGAGATTCGGCAATACGAGCCTGCCCAATAGCTTCTTTCATCCAATGTTCGTCTTCCGTCATTGTCATTTTTTCTACTCCTTACCAGCGAACGTGTATTCGTTGTTAACATGCTGTGCATGAATTTGTGGATAACTGCCCGGTTGTCCACAGAGTTATGCACATTTTATACATTGCGGTGGGTACAAGTCCATTTAATTGTATCAGGTTGGTAAATAAGGTCAATCTGAGTGAGAAGAGGAATAGAATAGAGAGAATGAATCGGACAGACCATGCGGGAGGCGAAAGGGAAGGGGCTTTTTAAATGGAAACGGTCGGTATTGTATTTCGAAGGCATCCCGAATTGGAACCCACGGGCAAGCTTAGTTTGTTAGGGGAGGCAAGCTGTTCCGCGGAACGGATGAGTGCTTACGTAAGGAGACGCAATCCGCGGGCACCCGAAGTTGCGGAGTTATATTTGCGATTAGGGAAGCGGTACGGGGTACGAGGGGACGTGGCTTACTGCCAAGCGGCCTATGAAACCAGGTGCTGGACCATCGAAGGATCGGGGCTTATATGGTCACCGGTACTGCTTGACCAATGGACGGAGGAATCGTTCGTCGAAGAGCGAATGCAGCTCCTATATACGTTCGCCACGGAGTTGCCCTTGCCGCAGGGGATGATTAAAGCAGAGCGTCAGATTGCGGTTATCGAGCGTTCGGGTTGGAGGGGAAAGGCGAGCTGCTGGGAGGATTTGAACGGAAAATGGTCGTCCCCGGGACTCTCGCGTTACGGACAAGATATCGTGGCCATGTGGCGCTGCATGGTGGAATGGAGAGGGAAAGGGGAAGTTAGGATCAATCAACGTGAAAGCTGCATGGGCCGAGCTGGCCATCCCATTGCATCGGTGGGAAAATGCAATGATACGCGCGGCTAATATTCCGGAGGAGCCGGGTGCGAGGGGAAGCTGTTGGCGGAATAGAGAAAAAGGAACGTCGGAGAGAGAAGTCTCTCTTGACGTTCCTTTTTGCATGATTAAGGCTGTGCAGCTCCGGCTTCTTTTCCGCTGTCGTTCGCGATGGCGGAGAGAGCGATTTGTTGGCTCTCATCCGTGATCTCTACATATTTACGAAGGATGGATACTTCCACGCGACGGTTAACCGCGCGGCCTATTTCGGTATTGTTACTCTCGAGGGGCCGGAACTCGCCATAGGCGGTGGAGCTGAATAGCTTCGGATCGAGATTGCTGTTTTCCAACAAGATCTTCATAAAGTTTACGGCGCGTTTGGAGCTCAGCTCCCAGTTGGATGGGAACTCGGCAGTGCTGATCGGCTGATTGTCGGTATGACCGGTAACCAGGATCTCATAACCCGGATACTGATGCAGCATCTGCGCGATGGCCGTGGCTAGCTTCTGCGAATCTTGTTTGACGTTGGCGCTTCCGGAAGGGAAGAGCGCGTTGTCCCGTATCGTAATCAGAAGCTCCGATTGGTTGAGCTGGGTCTCCAATTGAGAGGAGAGGCCGTTCTTCTCAATATACTTGTTCAACTGCTGCAGCAGTTCTTCTAGATTTTGCTGTTCTTGCATCTTAAGCTCTTCCCGGTTCTTCTTCCTGCCGTCGTCTTTCCTATCGAGCTCTTCTTGAGTCCGACGACGTAATTGGTCGTCTTCCGTGAGTCCTCCGTTGTCTAGAACGCTAATTCCGGCACTAAAAGCGGTCTTGAAGGCTTTGCTCATTTCTTCGAATTTAGACGTGTTGACCGAGCTCGCAGCGTATAACACGATGAACAAGGCTAGCAACAACGTCATGAGATCGGAATAGGGGAGGAGCCACGATTCGTCCGGGTGCTCCTCATGTGGTTCATGCCGTTTTCTGCTCACGCTGCGTTTCCTCCTTCTCAGAGAACGCTAACCGCTCGGTCGGGGTTAGGAACACAAGAAGTTTCTGTTGAATAGCGATTGTGGATACGCCGGATTGAATCGAAAGCAGGCCTTCGACCATCATCAGCTTCAAATCGATCTCGCGCTTGGAGAGACGCTTAAGCTTGTTGGCGATAGGATGCCACAGGACGTAACCCGTGAAGATACCGAGAAGCGTCGCGATAAAGGCAGCGGCAACGGCATGGGCCAGCTTCTCCATCTCGGCTAGGTTTCCGAGCGCGGCGATTAGTCCGATAACGGCTCCGAGTACCCCTAGTGTAGGGGCGTACATCCCCGCCTGGGAGAAAATTTGCGCGCCGCCGCGATGACGTTCTTCCGTCGCCGAGATGTCCTCGAGAAGGACATCCCGCACGAAATCTTGGTCATTCCCGTCGATGATCATGCGCATGCCGGTTTTCAGGAAGGCATCTTCGATCTCGTCGACGCGGGCTTCAAGAGCGAGCAAGCCTTCGCGACGGGTAATGGTCGCCCATTCCATGAACATGCCAATGACTTGCTGGCGTGGGAGCAGCTTCGGCTCGTTGAATATGATTTTGAACAACTTAGGTACTTTGGCTAAATCGGCCATGGGGAACGCCATGAAGACCGACGCGGCAGTACCGACGAGGATAATAACGTAAGCAGCCGGATTATTGACCAGACTAACGATGGGAGCGCCTTTAAGGAACATCCCGAACACAAGAGCGACAAACCCTAAAACTAAGCCTATAATCGTTGAATTTTTCATCGTACACCCCGGCATATGGAAGAATGTTATGTACGCGACAGGAGTTACTCTCACAACCGACACGATAATAGGTTTATCGACAGATCCTTGCCAAAGCTTTAGAGGATATCCTCGTTTTTCATAAATTCGTCAGAGATAGAGAGTCGGAAAGGTTAGTTGTGTCGCGGTCTTGCACCGCTGAAATGGTAACATTAGCGGATGGACAGCCCCTAGACCGCGTGGTAAGATGTCTACACAAGTGAATACGGCGGAAAACAGGTGCTCGCGAGAGCTTAATAGGGAAGTCCGGTGCAAAACCGGCGCGGTCCCGCCACTGTCCATGGGGAGCCATTCGGCAATGCCACTGCAAGCGTCTGAAGACGCTGCGGGAAGGCCCGAAGCGCGATGATCCAGGAGCCAGGAAACCTACCTGTTTTCGACAAACACCCAAGGTACCTACGAGGAATAGGGGAGGTGTGGCGGCATATCCGCGGATGAATCGCTTATGGGCTTCATAAGCGACCGCGGCGGAGAAAGGCAGTCCTGAACATGGCTTCAGGCAGCTTTGACATCGCGCGAAAGCGAGATCGGCTCTGGCCCTCACGCGAACATCTTCCGAATCGGGGAGATGTTTTTTTGTTGCCTTCACTCGGCATGGGAAGCGTAACTCCGCCGCGAGGCGGGGACATTCGAGGAGGAGCGTGGAAAGATGAACGGGGAAGCATTAACGAATGCGTTTGGAAAGCTGAAAACATGGCTGCGCGCCGGATTAACACTAGCATTGGCGTTGCAACTGGTATTGGGCTCATGGGCGGGTATCGTACAGGCAGCCGAAACGACGGAGACGGATAGCGGGAAGTCTGCGGCGGCCGCGCCGACCAGGGAGCAAGTGGGGGCAGCGGTTAACGAGCTTCAAGGCATTCTTGGCAAAGCGGACCCGGTGAGCGATTGGGTCGCTTTCGGGTTAGCCCGTTCGGGACTTCAGGTGGGAAGCCGTTATTTACCTCAAGCCAATAAGAGCGTGGACGGCGGGAGCCTACGCTTGGTTACGGACTACGCGAGAGTAGCGCTAGCCGTTAACGCCAATGGCGGGGATGCGCGTAAAGTCGGAGCGGGCAAGGTCGACTTGCTCGGCAAGATCGCGAATTTCGAGAAAATAACGGCGCAAGGTCCGAATGCCCCGGCCTACGCCTTGCTTGCGCTGGATGCGGCGAGCTACGTGCCGGGAGCAGACGATCGTTGGTCGAGGGACGATCTGGTGAAGTGGCTGGTCGACCATCGCAATACGGACGGCGGCTGGTCGCTTGGCGGCGGTAATAGCGACGTCGATGTTACGGCCATCGTATTGACCGCGTTAGCGGGCTACAAGGATCGCAAAGAAGTATCTACTATAATAGATGGCGCTTTAGCATGGTTGTCCGGCGTTCAACGGGAAACGGGCGGCTTCGGCAATCCGGCGGAAACTAGCGAAAGCTCCGTACAGGTGCTTATCGCCCTGACATCGCTTGGACTTGACCCGGCAAACGATTCGCGATTCGTGAAGAACGGGAAGTCCACCTTGGCAAGATTGCTGGAATACCGCCAGCCGGATGGACAATTCTCGCATTTAGCGGCAGGTAAGGCCGATGGGATATCGACTTTCTACGCGTTGCTAGGGTTAACGGCCGTAGAGCGTTGGATGGACGGTCTTCCGGGCTTGTATTCCGGCGTTTCGGCGGCAGCGAAAACGAGCGTGATCGTGAATGGCCCATCAGGAACGGTGGCGAGTGGATCGGCAGCGGGGAAAACCGCTCTCGAAGCTCTGGTCAATGTGCTGAATGCGGCAAAAATATCGTATCACGTAGATCGTCATCCGCAATTCGGAGCGTTGCTTCAAGCGATCGCGGGCGTTGAGAACGGCAAGTTCGGCGGATTCGACGGCTGGCAGTATGCGGTCAAACGCGACGGGGTTTGGGTAACGATCGGGGAAGGCATGGGCACGTTCGCGCTTCAAGCCGGAGATGAGCTGTCCGTGTACTATGGAGGCGGAGAGACTACGCTTATCCACTCCGTGAAGCTCGAGCCTTCCGCGCCGCGCGAGGGACAGCCGGTTTCCGTGACGGTGGAGAAGGAAGCGTTCGATTGGGATTCGGGCAAGGTAGTCGTCAGCGCGGCAGAAGGTGCCCAAGTTAAGGTTGGCGGAAAGACGGTTAAGACGGATAAGGATGGCAAAGCGAATATTGCCGCACTGAAAGCGGGCTCCTATACGGTGACCGTAGACGGCTATCGCAGCGATGCGCCTCCTTCTTATCTCGCATGGGCGACCAAGCTGGAAGTAGCTTCGTATACGAAGAAAGTATCCGTTCGCGTGGAAAGCGACGCCGGAGTGCTTGCTTCCGGACACGCGCAAGGCGGAACGGCGCTGGAAGCGGTGGAGCAGCTGCTCAAAGCCAAAGCCGTTCCGAATGAAATCAAAGATTCCGCATATGGAAAATATATTAACTCTATCGGCGGGGTAGCGGCCGGCAAATACGGCGGTTACGACGGATGGTTGTTCGCGGTCGTACGCGGCGGCTCTTGGGTCATTCCCGCCGAAGGAGCAGGAACGTTCTTGCTGGAGGACGGAGACGAGGTTGTCGTCTATTACGGCGGAGATGCGACTAAGCTAGCCGATCCGGTTACGGTGTCGCCCGCGCAGCCGAAACCCGGCGAGGATTTCAAGGTGACGGTCACGAACCGCGCATGGAACTGGACGACGAACGAATTCGATTCGTCTAAGCCCGTAGCCGGCGCTAAAGTAACCGTAGGCAAAGCGACGGCGGTTACGAACGACAAAGGTCAAGCGGCGTTGAAAGGATTGGCTGAAGGGTTGTACACCGTGGAAGTGACGGGATACGCGAAGGACGCGGCTCCGAACGTCGTGCGGGCGGTTGTCTCCTTGCCGATCGCAGGCAGCTATGCCGATCAGATCGCTGTCGCGGCATGGGCGCAGGATGCCGTGAAGATTTCCCGAGCGGCTCCGCTATTGCGAGGAGTGGGGGATGGCAAGGCTTCGTTCAAGCCGAAGCAGGCCGTAACCCGCGCGGAGTTCGTCTCGGCGCTGGCCCGCGCGCTGGGCTTGAAGGGAAGCGCCGGCGGTACGGCGTTCAAAGATATTCCGAGCGACGCGTGGTACGCGAAGGACGTGGGCGCAGCGGTAGGCGCTGGCCTGGTGGGCGGCGTGTCCGCGAGCAAATTCGCGCCGGATGCGACGCTCACCAGAGAGCAAGCGGCGATCCTGTTAACGCGCGCGCTTAAGCTGAAAGCCACGCAATCCGTCGCGCTGATGGATGCGAAGCTGATCAGCGTTAGCGCGACGGCGTCGGTGCAGGCGGTCATTCAGCAAGGCTGGATGACTCCGTACGGAGGCAAGTTCGCGCCGAAGGCATCGCTTTCCCGCGAGCAAGCGGCCGTTATTGTCGTTAGAGTTCTGGAAGCCAAGCATGGATAGCGATGTTATGTATTGTATTTGAAGCGAAGTTACCACTTTAGAACATGGATAGTGATGTATTTCATCGCTGTTGGTGTATGAATTACAATAAGGGGCATGAAATTTACTCAACAGCGATGTTATTGATCGTACTTTGATTTCTAATAGTGCCGTATTGGTTGAATTACGTTGATTTTCATTGCTTTTCTAAATAAGGTAGGAAGGGGGAAGAGAGATGAGGAAAATCGTGTCGTACCTTTTCGTTGCCGCGTTGTGCCTAATGATCGTAGGGTGCTCAGGTGAGAATGCAGTGGAGTCCACCAGCACGGCAATGAGCTCACCTGTACCGACGGCGAATGAATCCGCGTCGACGTCGCCGAGCGAGACACCTGTGAGCACACCGGAACAGCCAAGCAGCGAAGGCGCTTCGACCGAACCCTCATCTTCTTCCTCCCCCGAACCTTCGAAACCGGCCATGGAAACGGGGAACGGCGAAGAAGCTCCAACCCAAACCCCATCGCTATCGCCGGCTTCACCTCCGAAGGCGACTCCATCACCGGAACCTGAGGCGGCGACGCCTGCTGTTGATTACATCACTTTATCTATAGTGGGGAATGCCGAATGGGGAACGATTCTTGCCGCGGAAAGCGTCATCCTAGACAAAGGGGATTCGGCTGCGAGCGTGCTTAAACGAGCAGCCAAAGCGCATCGCCTATCCTTTGAAATCCGCGGAAGCGGCGCGATGACTTACGTGGAAGGCGTCGATGGACTGTACGAATTCGACGATGGACCGACGAGCGGCTGGAAATTCCGCGTCAACGGCGTCGTCTCCGACATCGGAGCGGGCACTTACAAGCTGAAGCCCGGCGATCGCTTGGAGTGGTTCTACGTCTCCGAAGATGACGAGGCCAAGGAAGATAAGGAGTCCGCATCATGAAGGAAGGTTTCGGGTTCCGTTCGCTTCATCCTATCGTAATAGGGACTTACTATGCCGGAGGGATAACCTTCGGCATGTTGTTGTTTCATCCCCTTATTCTACTAGCGGGTTGGGCGGCCGCGGTAATCATTAACGTACACCTCGATGGCGGTAGAGAATGGCGAAAATGGAGCCTCCCCATGCTGATCGGCATCGTGCTGATCGTCGTGGTGAACCCTATTTTGTCCCACAGGGGTCGTACGGTGTTGTATTATTTAGGGGATATCCCGATTACGCTCGAATCCGTCATATACGGCGTGACGCTAGCGATGTCGATGCTGAACGTGCTGACGTTCTTCGTGACCTATCGCTTAACCATGACGGAGCAGAAGTTTCTGTACCTCTTTACGCGGATCTCTCCTAAAGCAGCTTTGATCGCCATGATGGCCATGGGCTTAGTCCCGAGGCTGCGCCGCCGGATGCAGGAGTTGATGCTTATCCAGCGGACGCGCGGTGTCACGGTGCTGGAAGGAACGATTGCGCAGAGGGCGCGAAACGGCGCTCGACTGATCGGCACGCTCTTGTCCTGGACGCTGGAGGATGCCTTGCAGACGGCGGATTCGATGCAGGCGCGTGGTTATGGAACGGGGACGCGCAGCTCGTACCTGGATTACCGGTTCCGCATGCGGGACTGGGGGACAATGGGGGGCCTATTGGCTTGTTCTGCCTTATTGCTCCTCACTTGGGGGAACGGACATGGCTTTATGGTTATTTATCCGCGGTTAGGATCGTTCGCGTTATCTCTGGGTGACGGAGTGGCATTAGCCGCATATATAGGGTATTTATTATTACCGCTAGGATGGGAATGGAGGGATCGCAGGGCATGGCTCATTACGAATTACGGAAGGTAACTTTCGCCTATCCGGAACAGGCTTCGCTTGCGCTCTCTGACGTTTCCCTATCCATTAAGCCGGGGGAATTCATCGTGATATGCGGGCCTTCGGGCAGCGGGAAGTCGACGTTGCTTAGGATGCTAAAGCGCGAAGTGTCTCCGGGCGGCAGAATGAGCGGCGCTATCCTGCTCGACCAGGTGCCGCTTCAGGAATGGCCGGCTCGCGAGCTTGCCGCTCATGTCGGTCTTGTCATGCAGAATCCGGACAACCAGCTGGTCGTGGACACGGTCGAGCATGAGCTGGCGTTCGGGATGGAGAACTTCGGTATCCCGCGCGATGCCATGCGTCGCCGGATGGCGGAGATGGCCGGTTTCTTCGGCTTGGAGCCGCTGCTTGACCGCAAGACGGACGAGCTCTCCGGAGGCCAGAAGCAAACCGTGAACTTGGCGGCCGTGCTGATGCTGCAGCCGAAGGTGCTGCTTCTGGATGAGCCGCTCGCGCAGCTCGATCCGCTGGCCGCCCGGGAATTGCTCGGCATGATCAAGCGGCTGAACGAGGAGTGGGGCATCACCGTCATCATGAGCGAGCACCGCATTGATGAATTGCTTCCGCTGGCCGACCGGGTCGTGCGAATGGGGCATGGAAGGGTCTTGTTTGAGGGAGATTCGCGCGCATTTGCCCTGGAAGCGTGGAACCGTTCGGACGAGGACTGGGCGAGCGCTCTCCCGTCGATTACGAGATGGGCGCTGGAGCTGGCTCCGCCCAAGATGACGCCGGCGGCGGACGAACCGCCGCTCACGGTAAAGGAAGCCAGGAAGTGGTTGGAGCGGGCGGGAATGGTCGGCAAGTCGGATGCGCGGTCGGCAGCCCATTCGGTTGACCGCGGGAAGACCTCTTCTACTACTGCGGAAGGGGAGCTTCTTGCGGCGCGGGGATTATTTTACGCTTATGATAAGCATTCGCCTGCCGTGCTCATGGGTTTGGAATGGCAAATCCGGCGCGGGGACTGGGCGGTTCTGTTCGGCGGCAACGGAAGCGGGAAGTCTACCTTGCTGCAGCTGTTGGCCGGGCTTCGTATCCCGCAGAGGGGTTCCGTCCATTGGGAGGGGACGCCGTTCGCGCGGATGAGCTCGAAGCAACGTTGCTCGGCGATCGGTTATCTGGCGCAGAATCCGGTCCTTCACTTCGCGTACGATAGCCTGCGCGAGGATTTGATGCAAGCTGCGAGCCGGGCGGGGGCGGACAACCCGGAGCAGGAAGCGAGGAAGATGGCTGAACGATTCGGTATCGCTCATCTCTTATCCCGGCATCCTCACGACATGAGCGGGGGCGAGCAGCAGCTGGGGGCACTGGCCATAACTTTGCTGGGAAAACCTCGCCTTCTATTGCTGGACGAACCGACCAAAGGACTGGATCCGCTGGCGAAAATGAGATTAGGCGAGCACTTGCGTCATATCCATGATCAAGGGACTACTTTGCTAATGGCGACGCATGACGTAGAGTTCGCCGCCGCGTATGCCACTCGATGCTCGCTTCTCTTCCATGGAGAGATCGTCGCGGACGGCGAGCCGGAGGCTTTTTTCCAAGGCAACCTATTCTACGCGACGCCTTTGCACCGTCTGATCGCGCTTGGGGAGGCTGGATCCCGATGAGTGGTAAGAGTAGGAGAAGGAGCCGGTCACTCCCCTCCGTGAAATGGATCATCGTTCCGATCGCGATCGCTTATCTCGCGCTGGCTTACTTGTCGCTGCAAAGGGGAAACTCTCTGCTCATTGGAATCGTGCTCGTGCTGCTCTCGATTATCCCCTTCCTGCTTCGCTTCGAACGCCGGGAGCGGAAAGCCCGCGAGCTCATGCTCATCGCGGTCATGGCCGCGGTCGCCACGGTGAGCCGAATCCCGTTCGCCACGCTGCTTCCCGGATTCACGCCGGTAACCTTCGTCGTCATCGTCTCCGGGGTCGTTTTCGGAGCGGAAGCGGGGTGGATGGTCGGCGCTGCGTCGGCGCTCGTATCCAATCTATTCCTGGGGCAAGGACCGTGGACGCCTTGGCAGATGTTCGCGTGGGGGTTGGCCGGCTATACGGCGGGATTGTTCGCGCATCGCAGCGGTTGGCGTCGCGGGCGGCTTCCGTTGTCGCTCTTCGGAGCGGCATGGGGATTTCTGTTCGGTTGGATCATGAACGTGACGCTAGCCCTCGACCAATGGGTCCAGACACATTCTTGGGAAGCCGTGGTCGGCAAGTACGTAACCGGACTTCCGTTCGAGATCATACACGCCGTCGCTAACGTGTTCTTCATCCTGACATTCGGTCCCTCGTGGATCGCGCTATTGGAGAGATACCGGCGTAAGTACGGGACGCTTGAACGATTGGAGACCTTAGAGGAGGGGACTTACGATGAGCAAACATCCGTTGTTCAATGAAGAGGAGCTTCAAGCAGGGTTGCAGGAGCTCGCGGAATGGAAGATCGAGGACGGCAAATGGCTGGTTCGCAAGCGGCTGTTCGGATCGTTCCGGGATGCCGTAGTGTTCGTGGGCAAGGTTGCCGATATCGCGGAGGACATGAATCATCATCCGTTCATCGGAATCGATTTCAAGCGGGTGACGCTGAGGCTCACGACCTGGAATTCCGGAGGATTAACTTCTCTGGACATCGATTCCGCTAAGGCGTACGATCGTTTATAATACAAGTTGTTGTGCTTCATGTAGGGGAGTGAGACCTTTGATTCGCCGTTTTCTATCTTTCTATGGTCCCTATAAAGGGTTATTCACGCTCGACTTCAGCTGCGCGGTTGTGGTTGCCTTATTGGAACTCGGGTTCCCTATAGGCGTGCAATGGATGATCGACAAGCTGCTTCCCACCGGGAATTGGGGACTCATTACTTGGGTCTGCGCCGGCTTACTGGCCTTATATATCGTCAGCATGGGATTGCAGTTCGTCGTGGCTTATTGGGGACACAAGCTAGGCATTAACATCGAAACGGATATGCGCAAGAACCTGTTTCAGCATATCCAGAAGCTGAGCTTCCGTTTCTTCGACAATACGAAAACCGGACAAATCATGAGCAGGATGACCAACGACCTTTTCGATCTCGGAGAGATGGCCCATCATGGTCCTGAGGATATGTTCATTGCGCTTATGACCCTTGTAGGCGTGTTCGGCATCATGTTCATGGTGAATTGGGAGCTGGCTTGCATTACGTTTATCGTCGTCCCGTTCCTCGCTTGGATTATCGTTTACTTCAACCAGAAGCTGAACAAAGCGGCCACGCAGATGTTCGAACAGATCGCCGACGTGAACGCGCGCGTTGAAGATAGCGTTTCCGGAATTCGCGTCGTAAAATCCTTCGGCAACGAGAGCTTCGAAATGGAGCGGTTCACGAAAAACAACCAGGGCTTCCGCTTGGCGAAGCTTCGCTCCTATTTCACGATATCCCTCAGCGCCTCGAGCATTTACATGCTGACGCGGTTCATTACGCTGGTGGTGCTCGTTTTCGGCGCATGGTATGCATATCAGGGGAAACTCACGTACGGCGAGTTAGTCGGGTTCCTGCTGTACATTAACATTTTCCTCAAGCCGATCGAGAAAATCAATGCCCTTCTAGAGCTCTATCCGAAGGGGATGGCCGGCTTCAGAAGGTATTGCGAGCTTATGGATACCGAGCCCGACGTCAAGGACGCGGAAGATGCGATCGAAGCACCGAAGCTGAAAGGGAACATCGAGTTCAGCAACGTGACTTTCGGCTACGAGAACCATGCGCACGTGCTTAAAGGCGTGGATTTGCAGATTCGCGCGGGAGAAACGGTTGCCCTCGTCGGCCCGTCGGGAGCGGGTAAATCGACGCTATGCAGCTTGATTCCGCGATTCTACGAGATTGATGACGGCGCGGTGACGATCGACGGCATCGACATTCGCAAAATGACGCAGCATTCATTGCGCAATCAGATCGGGATCGTGCAGCAGGACGTCTTTTTGTTCAACGGAACGATTCGCGAAAATATTGCCTACGGACGCCTCGACGCGACGGAAGAGCAGATTTGGGACGCCGCGCGCAAAGCCCATTTAGAGGGAATGCTGCAAGGATTGCCGGATGGGCTCGACACGTTCATCGGGGAGCGGGGGCTGAAGCTGTCGGGCGGGCAGCGGCAACGCTTGTCCATCGCGCGGATCTTCCTTAAGAATCCGTCCATTCTCATCTTAGACGAAGCGACGTCGGCGCTCGATACCGAGACGGAGACGATGATCCAGCAGGCGTTGGAGCAGCTCTCGCACAATCGCACGACGCTCATTATCGCGCATCGCCTCGCAACGGTAAGGCATGCCGACCGGATCGTCGTGGTCACGGAAGACGGGATCGCGGAGCAAGGTAAGCACGAGGAGCTTATTGCGGCCGGCGGAACATACTCGCGGTTGAGCGCGGCTCAATTCAGCGGGGTCGGTACGGTTTAGAGAATAGTGTTTACGGGCTGTCTGCGGGTGAGCGATTACCTGTGGGCGGCCTTTTTTCTTTGTAGCTGGAGAGCTGCCTTTTGACGATATCCCCTTCGCTCAGAGGGGGGGATGGCGGAGCTAAGGAAGGGATTTAGCTAACTCTGCTTAACTATCTCCGTCCGCCGTGGTCGAATCGAACCGAGATAGTAGCAAAAGCGTACTTTCTCCGTCCGCCGTGGTCGAATCGAACCGAGATAGTAACAAAACCGTACTATCTCCGCTCGCCGCGGTCGAATCGAACCGAGATAGTAATAAAACTTTACTATATCCGCCCACCGCGACCGAACAGCACCGAGATAGTAACAAAACTTTACTATCTCCGCCCGCCGCGACCGAACAGCACCGAGATAGTAACAAAACCTTACTAACTCCGTCCGCCGCGGCTGAACAGTACCGAATAAACAAAGGAAATTAGCTAAATACGCCCACCGTGATCCCTTTTTGACGATATCCCCTTCGCTCAGCGAGAAAGGGAAAGGGGGAGAGCGAGAAAGACGGAAAGGGGAGAGCGAGGAAGACGGAAATGGGGAGAGTGAGAAAGACGGAGAGGAGGAGAGTGAGAAAGAAGGAGAGGGGAGAGCGAGAAAGACGGAGAGGTGAGAGCGAGAAAGGCGGAGCGGGGAGAGCGAGAAAGACGGAGAGGGGAGAGCTAGAAAGGCGGAGAGGTGAAGAGAGCAAAACAAAACAAAACAAAAAAACCGCGAGACCAACCTCGGCATACCGCCAAAAGGTAAGGGTCCCGCAGCCGAAAAGGCTTCTTTCTAGTCGTCCTTAGATACTTTCGGGAGTAGCGCCAGCGCGTAGAGAGCCGCTAGACCGACGACGGTATACACGATGCGCGAGCCGACTTCATCTGCGCCCCCGAAGATTTCGCTGACGACGTCGTACTCGAACAAGCCGACGGCAAGCCAGTTTAATCCACCGAGGATAACGAGAATCAGGCTAATGACATTTAGCGCCTTCATTCAGAAACAGCCTCCTTAATGGGGTGATCGCACCCTTTTCTGGTGAAACTGCCTGACTGGAGCATGCTGACTCTTGGTTGTTCTTTATAGTTTTATGAGCAGCAATTACTAGTTATGCCATACCATGCACAACACGCCGACGATCCCGTGGGAAGCTCTGCGATCGTATTCGTCCGTGACGACGAAGCCCGATTTCTCATACACACGGATAGCTCGCTTGTTCCACTTCTCTACCTCGAGATCAATCTCATAACCTGGTCGGCGACGCAGCGCTTCTTCAACGACCAACCCCGTCAAGATTGTCCCCCAGCCCCGATCGCAGCAATCCGGCCGCAGACCCATTCCGATTCGCAATGTCCTATCCATAGGAAAAAGCTGAACATAACCGACCAGCTGACCGTCATCCGCATTTCGTACGGATACGTATTGCTCAAGACGGATTCGCGCATCTCCGAATTCCCGTCCTTGCTTCACCATCGTCTCCCAGGGAGGCCATCTGAACAACTCGTAAGGAGCGGGATATCGCCAATCGCAGATCGCTTGGCCGTCCTTTTCCGTCATAGGAGTTAACCTGAGCAGGATATCTGCATTCATGAGATCCCCCCCTTTTTTTATCCCCGTCATAAATCCTCTTAGGCCTTATTATAATAGTTGAAGAGAAATGGCGATACTGCGGGATTTCAATCTGCAAAATTTGTCGAAAAACATATTGTTAATTATGGGAAATACAATTAGTATTAACAGGTGCTATATGCACAATATTGGAAAAGGTGGAATTAGACGCATGCCGACAAATGCAGAGTTAAGGGCAATGGCAAGGGGAAGTTTGTCAGGAAATTGGACGAGCGCTGTGCTTCATATGCTTTTGTATTGCGTGATTCAGGGCGTGATTCAGTATTTTATCGAGGAGATGCCTTTCGTAGGATGGGTCGGAAACCTTCTTGTCTCTGGAGCTCTGACTTTCGGTCTCGTCAGTTTTTATTTATTGATCTCCCGCGGAGAGAAACCCGAAACTTCGGTCCTGTTCAGTGGATTCAATCGATTCGTGAATACGTTCTTGCTGAGCTTGTTAATGAGTATTTTCACGATTTTGTGGACCTTATTGCTTATCGTCCCCGGAATCATAGCCGCGCTGCGATATTCCCAAGCCTACTACATATTAAGAGATAATCCGGAGATCGGCGCCATGGAGGCGATCCGTCGAAGCAAAGCCCTGATGGACGGACAAAAAGGGAAGCTGTTCATGCTGACGCTCTCCTTCATCGGATGGTTCCTGCTCACGATCTTGACTCTCGGAATCGGAATACTGTGGCTTGCCCCGTATGTGTATACTGCATTCGGTCACTTTCATAATTCCTTGATCTCGCGTTCCGCAACGCTGCCTCCGCCGCCTAATCCTTACTCGGGCGTAACCGTCTGAACATAAGACAAATATAAGTGAAGCCGGGCCTTTAGGGTGCTCGGCTTTTTCATTTTCCGAAGCGTATAAGACGGACTCAATGGCAAGCAAAAGTGGTATTATAGAAGAGTTGCTTGACAGGATTGTTGTAAAGGGGATCGAATAATGGCTCGGCTAGTCTTCTTAGGATGTATCGCATATTTAGCAATCGGGCTCGGGCAAATGGTGATCGGAACGATCATGGAGCCGATGGTTGACGCCTATGGCGTGCAGTACGGCGACGGCGGACAATTGGTCATGAACCAATTTCTGGGCATGATGGTCGGCATCACGCTGGCTCCTTGGCTCATAGGACGTGTCGGGAAAAAGACGCTGCTGCTCTCCGCGCTCGTCATTATGTTATTAGCGCAAACCGTGTACTCCCTCCAGCCGGATTGGGGAATCATGTTAGCCGTGGGACCCTTCGCAGGGTTAGGCTTTGGCATAACGGAGGCAGTCGTTGGCTCGTTTATAATCGGCTCCGCGATGAGTAACGCTAACGTGGCCATGAGCAGGGTCGAAGTGTTCTTCGGGGGCGGAGCTCTGCTCATGCCGTTCGCGGGCGCATTTCTCATCTCGAGAGGGCATTGGGTCGCTGCATTCCTGGTCGTTGGCGCCGTAACGGTGGTTACGTTGGCATTGTGGCTCTTGTTCTGGCCGAAAATATTGGATAAACCTCACGAGAGCGCCGAGCACGGGGAAACACGTTTAATGAAGATGCCGCATCGTGGACCTACATTGGTCGTTTTGGCGGCATGCTCGCTATTCTTCGCGGTTTACGTCGGATTCGAAATGAGCTTTATCCACTACTTGCCCTCGTTGCTGGTGAATAATAACGGGTTGTCGGAATCGACGGCTTCGTTGTCTTTGAGTATTTTCTGGGGGGCCATGGTGCTGGGGCGTTTGGTGTCGGGGCATGCCGCAGATCGTTGGGGCGGAGGGACTTATATGCTGGCAACCTGTATCTCCGCGGCGGTATTGTTCGTAATGATGGGCGGGCTGGAAAGCGTATGGGCGACGTTCGTGCTTACTTTCTTGACCGGACTGGCGATGTCGGGGATGTTCGCCGTTGCGCTCGTGTTCGCCAACCGGGCGGTTCCGGGAATGACGGAGCGGACGACAAGCTTACTAATGGCTTGCGGAGGGATCGGCGGGGCGCTAATGCCGAGATTGACGGGCTGGTTCCTGGACGAAAATGGAGCGGACGCGACTCGCTGGTTATTCGCCGGTTTTGCGGTGGCGATGCTTGCGGTCATCGTGTGGGCTTTGCTGTCAGCGAAGTCTTTGGAGCGGTTGCGGGCGGGTTCGTTGGGGGAAGAAGCTGCTTGATTAGCAGAAGTGCTGGAGATAAGATTTGAGTAGAAGAACAAGGCGATTTCGAGAAGTAGAAGAACAAGGAAATAGAAATAGTAAATTTACATTCGATAAAGGTGGTTGTCCTCTCTCATGAAAAATATCGTGCCCGTTAAATGGTTGTTGGCCCGTCTGTACGAGCCGGATATCGTTATCGTGGATTGCAGATTCCAATTAGGCAAACCGGAGTCCGGCCGCGCGGCCTATGAAGAAGCGCATATACCGGGAGCCGTGTATTTGGACTTGGAGAAGGATCTGTCGGCGCCGATCGGAGAGCACGGAGGGCGCCATCCGTTGCAGGACCTGGCTACGCTAGCGGCTCGGTTCGGACAAGCGGGCATCAGCAACGAGTCACGGGTTGTCGCCTACGACGACCAAGGCGGAGCGATGGCTTCGCGGTTGTGGTGGCTGCTTCGTTATCTGGGCCATACGAACGTTTTCGTGTTGGATGCGGGATTCTCGGCATGGCGGGATGTCGGATGTCCGGTGTCAAGTGAGCAGAAAGTCATTATTCCTGCGAGATTCTTGGCATCCGTGCAGCATAACATGCTCATTGAAATGGACGAGGTCCGCGAATCTCTCGGGACTGGACGTTTCGTGCTATTGGATTCACGCGAAGCCCCGCGGTATCGCGGGGAGGCGGAGCCGATCGACAAAGTGGCCGGGCATATCCCGGGCGCGAGGAACTTGTTCTGGGCCGAGGGCCGGCGGGCCGATGGCACGTGGAAGGACGCGAACGAGCAGGGCGAGCGGTTCGCGGGCTTGGGGTTGAAGCAGGACGACGAGCTTGTCGTCTACTGCGGCTCTGGGGTGACGGCGACTCCCAACGTTTTGGCGTTGGAGGAGGCTGGGTTTACCCGCGTGAAGCTGTACGCGGGGAGCTGGAGCGATTGGATTAGCTATGCGGGGAATGCGGTGGCGACGGGCGAAGAATAAGGATGGAATTTTCCATAGTAGTATGAGAGGTTCAGTACAGAGCAAGGGGAGAAGGAAGTCGTTGCTCTGTATTTTTTATTTACAGAAGTCAACGCTGAGTCAACAGTTAGATTCAGAAGGTGTTTACATTATTATCTTTAAGAGTAAGTTCTCATACTTTGAGTAGTACCTCAACCCAAATGTTCCTCGATCAAAGATGTACATTGAATCAACAATTGAAGTTTGTTTTGGGCAATTCAACAAGAAGTCAATATTTAGAGTTAAGGATTATTAAGCTGAACCTCATCATAAATTATTTTCTTTAGTTCGAGCGATTGGATTAGTTCTGAGGGGAATCCGGTGTGACGGGGAAAGAATGACGTTGGAAGTAAACAATTTTCTTCCTCTGAATGGACGAAAGAATAGGCTCTGATTGAAGTCAACAACCTAAGCGAGTGAGATGAGTTACATCAGGTAAAATATGTATTTTAATTATGGAATAAAAACCCACCGTCGGCGAAGCAGCCTAGGAGTGGGTTTTTACTTTCTCTTTATTAGGTTAATAGTCATTTTCATAACATTTGAACTCATTTGATTATTTGTAGGTATTTAGTAAGTTGTTTATAAGATTTCCGACACTGCTACCTAAATTGTTTTTTAAAGTAGCAGGGTCCTCACAATGGAGTTTTGCTCTTTCAATAGCAATCATAATATTTGGTTTGAAAATATCAAATTGAATATTATTCTTACGATAAGAACCTAACTTGTCTACCAAAAGTGTCTCTACATATCTTCTATTTCGTGATATTCTTTTATTTTTTAATAACTCTGCTGCATTGAACTCTGAACAGTCAGTAGTGTGAAGTAATAACCAAAATTCAAATGATGGATTGGTGATTCCTAACTTGTAGTTATTTTCATGGCAGATTTTAATAACTTCATCATACTGACCTTCTTTGAAACTCTGTTGATCTCTGTCAATTATTATACAAACAGAGTCATAGTTTTCATCAAAATCTAGCAAATCTTTTAATGTTTTTAGTTTATCAATAAAGACACTTAATTCCAGGCTCTTTATTTCTAATTCTTCAATAGTAGCCACAACTTCGGACAGATGATAGTCGATTTCTTCTCCATTTATAGCACTTTCAATTGAAGAAGTGAAATCATCGAATTGTGATAAATCATATTTCTCTATTATTGAATTAATAAACATAAGTAACTCTTCTTTTGATTCTTTTATACGTGAAACTTCTTTTAATGATAAATGTAATTCTTCAACTATTTTTTTTTGATTAGAAAAGCTACCGTCATCTCTCTCCAAAGTTTTTACATGTAGAATATCTTTAATACCTAACTCATCTCTATTATTGAACAAACCCTCAAAGTACTGTTTTTCTGTCTTTTCTCCTTCAAAAACAAAGATGAATTTCTTTTTTGGATATTCAGTTTGGGACGGCCCTCTACTCCCAAAAGTTTTAGAGACTCGTAAACTCAATGGTTATTCATCCCCAATATCATCAAGGTTGTTTAAAAAGGCAACGTTCTTAAACTTTGGAACGGCTCCATATCTACCATCAAGGTAGGAATTAATGATTTTTTTATCAAAACGAGTTTTATATTTCTCGAGAGAATAAAGCTCTGAACTTCCATTCTCAGATTTCTCTACAAACCAAATTTCATCTCTTCTTAATAAGTCAAGATCCAGAATTCTATCTTCATGAGTTGTTACGATTAACTGTATTTTTTTATCTTTTAATATTTCTAAAAATAAATGTATGAATTGATATGTCAAGTTGGGATGCAGGCTTCTATCAATTTCATCTATTATATAAACTTTATCCTCTTCACCAATAAGAATTTCAAGCAGGTCTAGTAATCTTTTGGTTCCATCGGATTCTTCTCCTAAAGTGAAATCACCACCGCCACCATATAAGCCATGTGAAAAATGCATTGTTTTAATATCTAAGTTTTTTTCGGTATCTAAGGTAATCAAGTGTAGATTGTTTTGTGACCTTAAGTGGACAACTCCTTCAGAATCTTCATCTCCAATTAACTCTTCTTCGATGTCTTTAATCAATTTAGATGGAAAAACCCTATTAAGTTCATCTAGTGAAGTATCAACGAGCTTAAATTCCGTAATACCAGTACCAAGACTTTCAAGCAACTTAAATAATTTATCGTTATTATTTCTATCATTCTCTAAAAAGAACTCTGTGCTACTTATCGGCTTATCTGGGAAATTTATATCTAAAGTTTTATCAAACCAGTTGTAGATCTCACTAAATATCTTAAATTCTTTAAACTTTTTAAAAACATCTTCCTTATTTCTATTAATCTCACTTAAAAAAAGAACCTTACTATTAGATATTATATCTTCAGAATATATTCTAAATCTTGTTTGGCTGTCTTCGTTTTCAAATATTAGATTATGATTGAATTCTGTTAATGTTAAGTTTCTTTCATAAATAAGTGATTCACCAGATGTCTTTAATTCATAAAGCCATTCCCCAGTAAACTTGCTTTCTGCCAGTATCAGACTAAATCCATATGCAAAATAGCTGTCTCCAATATTAAATTCATATTCAAATGTTGTTGGAAGCGTTGGGGCATCGTTATTAAGTCTAAAAAATTTATTCTTTGAAGAAGGTAGTATTCCTTTTTGAATAACATTTTTTGAAAAGCTAAGCGCTTTAATGAGGTTGGATTTGCCAGCCGCATTAGGTCCATATATCGTTGCAAGTCTTAGAAGGTTGATATTTTTACCTTTTAGCAAATGTTCTTCTTTATTTCTCACAGTGCCTGGAATCATTGTGAATTCTTGTTCTTCAAAGAACGAAAGAAAATTTTTCACATTAAATCTCATTAACATGGGTGAAACACCCCTATTCATTAGAAATATTTTATTTATAGGTGAAAAAATCACCCACAACTTAATAATACCTCAATTTCAACGAAAAATACCATCTTATGAGAAAATTTTTTTAATTTTGATCAGCGCATTTGAAATGACGAAATATTTCTTGCTTCTCTTTTGTTTAATGGAAAAACAAATAATGCAATAGTTAGTCTCAATTCAAATGTAAAGAATTTTATTCATAAATGACAATAAACTTTTGAAAATAACTCAAGCTGGAGTGATTGGATTAGTTATGAGAGGAATCCGGTTGCGGTGGGAGAAGAGGAACAATTGTAAGAGATAAAGCTATGTAATATTGCATAAAACAGAGCAGGGTGAGTTAAACAACTATGCTCTGTTTTTTATGGTCTTGGTCAACTCGAAAACAACACAGGATTTGTAAGAAAATAAATAAATTCTTTGAAGAAACAGTTAAGTCACTCACTTAGTTGATTCAATACGAATTCAATATTTATAGAAACTATCAAGCACAACACTAAATATTCATGGTATATTATTCCTATGTCAAATTTTGGGGGTATATTCAATGGGTATTACTTTTGAACTAGCTCTTAGTCTAATTTCAATTAGCTCACTTGCAATTAGTTTTTATTCAATAAAAGAAGTTAAAAAGATGAAAACAACTATAAAAGTTAGAGGTGAGGGTAATATTACAGCAGGTGGAAGTATAAATGTTAAGAAATAAAATAAACATTGATGGAAACGGAAACATCACCGCTGGCGGAGATATAAATCTAACTTTTCAGGAAACGAATATTCCCTTAAGATTCTTCGATGAAGACATAAAGGAAGTTATCTTGAAGTTTTCTCAAGTTGCAAAACATAAAGTAGAAGTAACGGATGAAGTTAATAGAATTAAGGCTGAAGTGAAAAATCAAATTAATCTGTTATCACAGGAATACTTTGAGTCAATTATCAATGGGAGCATGTGTTATTTTCAACAAATCGAAGATTTTTTAAAAGCACCTCGTAATTCGACTTTATTAAAAATGTATGAAGATACTATTTTTGAGTTAAATCAGATAATTACAATCCGTAGAGATGAGTTCAAAAAATTTGATTATATCTTTGAATGTCTTTACAACTTTATTCTGACAAATAACAAAGCAGAACTTAAGACTGATAGGAGATTAATTTGGGTAATGCTTCATTATATGTATTGGAAATGTGATATAGGAGAAGGTGGGGAATGCTAAAGCCTCATAAATATCTAGACCTTGATCATAGTGTATTAAGAATTAGCACAAGAATATTAGAAGAGTTAATGAAAATGAGAAAAATGGAGTATATCGATTTATTTAACATTTTAGAAAAGGAATTTGGAGATGCGACAGATGAAATATTTCTTCCGGCGATTAACTTTTTATATTTACTTGATAAGTTAGATTACAGTATTCAGAGCGACACACTGGAGCTGATTCCATGAAAATAGTGCAAATATATTCAAATAAGAAAGAATTTAAGGATGTCCATTTTAATGAACATCTCAATATCATTCTCGGGGAAGTGAAGGATAAAAAGAATACAGAAACAGATTCACATAACTTGGGGAAATCTACATTAATTTCTTTAATCGATTTTTGTTTACTTAAAGGTAAATCAGATAATCTTTTTTTGTTTAAGAATTATGAACTTTTTATTGATTTCATTTTTTTTATAGAGCTTAAAAAAGATGATAACAACTTTGTAACCATAAGGCGAGCTGTTGAAAATAACACAAAAATTTGTATCAAGTTTCATGAAAGGCCAAACCAAAACTACAAAGAGAACCTGTATTGGGATTATGAAAATTTAGCATTGAATGCTACTGAGAAGAGTGAAAATCCTAGACATATTGTAACTGAATTTTTTAGTTTAGAGTTTCATGAGAAATATGATCTTAGAAAGCTTTTGGGATACTTTCTAAGAACGCAGTATGATTATGATGAAGTATTCAAACTTCGCAAATATAGTGGGAAATTAATTGATTGGAAGCCTGCTTTATTGGACTTAATTGGTTTCAAGGGAAATCTTCTTGGAAATAAGCTTGCTCTTTTTAATCAAATTGAAGTAACAAAAGAATATTTGAAAAAAATGAAATTAGAACTTTCAGTTACTGATTTTGAAAGCGATGTAATTAATTCATTAATTGATGCAAAAATAACTGATAAACAAAAAATTGAAGAGCAAATTAACTCTTTTGATTTCTATAAGACAGAGAGAGAGATAAACAGAAGCTTAGTTGAAGAGATAGAATCAGAGATAAGCCGTTTAAATTCAATAGAATATAGGCTAACCTTTGAAATAACTAAGATTAAAGACGCGCTTTCAAGAAAGCTTATGTTTGATCTAGATAAAATTGAAAAAATCCTATCTGAAGTTAATATTTATTTTCCCAACCAAGTGAAGAAAAAATATGAACAGTTAGTTGAGTTCAACCAAGTTATAACTCAAGAGAGGAATAAATATCAAGAAAGCACTCTCTTAAAGAAAAATGACGAGTTAGAAAAGGTCAGAGAAAATCTAAAAAAATATAATGAACAGAGGATGGAGAAACTCTCAGCGCTTCAAGAAGAGGATTCTTTTACAAAGTATAAAAAATATCAACAACAAATAATCGAAATTGATGTTGAAATAAATCAATTATTAAATAAGTTAGAGCATATTGATATTATTAAAACTATTAATAAAAACCTTGATAAATTAAAAAAAGACTATGAAGCAGCAACCGAAAAGCTTCTTGTGCACCTTGAAGAGCCTAATCAAACCTATATCAAAATAAAAAATTTCTTTCGTGAACTTGTACAATACATACTTAATGAATCTTCAATAATTTATTTCAATGTCAATAAGGAGAAAAATCCAGATTTTCATGCAGAGTTTGTAAATGTTGATGAAACCAAGATAACTTCACAGTCGGATGGCTATTCGTATAAAAAAATGCTTTGTGTATGTTTCGATTTAGCCGTTTTAATGACATATTCAAAGTCAAATTTTTATCATTTTGTATATCATGATGGTACGTTCGAATCAATGTCCGACATGAGAAAAATTAAATACTTACAAGCTGTGAGACATGTTTCCAAAAAATATGATATTCAGTATATCTTCACAGCTTTAACTGATGATATTCCACGCGACTCGAATAACCAAACAATTCAATTTGAGGAAACAGAAATTGCTTTAGTTTTGGATGATAGACCGGATGATCTTGGAAGACTTTTCAGTAAGCGATTTTAAATCTTTTAGTTGGTGAAATTGGATTTCGTACGATGAGAATCTTATTGCCACTGGCCACGAAGAAGAGCGGAAAGGGGATAGTATTTAAGCGATTGTTCGATCAAATAGCGAGAGTAATCAGAACGCCGATTACTGAGCTAATGTGGCCTTGTTGGTTCTCGCTGGTGAGGAGGTGAAAGGGGTTGGCGCTTTGCCGCCACCAGTTGCTGTGCGGTGCCGCCTTTTGCTGCGCAAGAGGGAACCCGGTACGGCATAGTAAAATCGGCATTCGGGTGTAACCTGGGATTGTATGCTCCGTCGCTTTCTCCGATCGACGAATCAATGGCGCTGACGCTTCATCGTCAAGATCATGGCGCTCCCCGGAGGAAAGTGACGCCCCGTCGATTACCGCCACGTTGGCAAAATGAAGCTGACGGAGCAACGACAAATAATGCCCCCGGATCGGCATTTCTGGCGCATCCCGATGTACCTTCTGCATGCTTCCCGAAAGGCATACGACGGCTGAAGCGACTGGATTAGTTATGAGGGGAATCCGGTGGAGCTTGGGGACGAAGAGAAGGCTTAAGTTGTATAGCAGTATGTGTGTTTGGAATACATCGCACTGGGGGCCATTCCCTGGGGTGATGTATTTTTTATGCCCCGAAGCTAAGCAACAAAAAAATATCTAATATCATCATAAATTTATTGAAAAACAATAAAAATATGTTAAAATCAAATCAAATCAATCCAAACCTAAGTGAGGGGCTTTGTTATGAAACGAAGAACAACTTTCTTTCTAAAGGCGGCGGTTTTTGTTATTGGTATTGCAGTACTTGCTTTGTGCGTCTTTTTGGTGCCTGAGATCGCGAATTATGCAGCGGAATTGTATCCGGAAAGGGCTTACTTGAAACCTCTTGTGTTCATCGATTTGTATGCATCGGCGATCCCTTATTACTTTGCTCTGTATCAAGCGCTTCAACTTTTAAGCTACATTGACAAGAACAAAGCGTTCTCGGAATTATCCGTACGGGCTTTAAAGAATATCAAAAACTGCGCGATCGCAATCAGCGGCTTATATGCGGCAGGCATGCCGCTCTTCTATCTCTTGGCGGAAGTAGACGATGCCCCGGGGATCATCGTTATCGGATTGGTGATCGTATTTGCCTCCATGGTGATTGCCGTTTTTGCCGCCGTTCTCCAGAAGCTTTTACAAGAAGCTATTGATATCAAATCGGAAAACGACTTGACGGTCTGAGGTGAATAACATGGCGATTATCATTAATATCGATGTGATGTTGGCGAAACGCAAAATGAGCGTAACGGAACTCTCGGAAAGGGTCGGAATCACGATGGCTAATCTGTCTATCTTGAAAAACGCAAAGGCAAAAGCGATTCGATTATCAACTTTAGAGGCGATATGCAAGCATTTGGATTGCCAGCCGGGAGATATTCTGGAATACAAAAGCGACGAAACTCAAGCGTAGGGGGGCATAACCATGGACAATAACAATCTAATTACCGATAACATCGATAATCCTCATGAGCTGGAGCGAATGTTTAGACAAGAACCCGAAGCTTTCAAAAAGGCGTTCGCTTACGCATGGGAACAAAACCCCGATTCCCAGGTTCTTGCCGTTTGGCAGGAAAGACTGCATTTCAAGGAGACGGAAAACACGGAGAAGGCTTCCTTGCTTCGGAGACACTTCTGGTACATGGGCCTTTTAGCCATCATGGCCGGGATCAGCACAAGGATCCTTTTTCATTTTACCGAACAGGAAGCAATAGCCCCTATTAACTTGGTTTTCGGCATCCTTCCCTTTATGGCGATCTATTTCGTATACAATAACCCATCCACAAAAAAGGTGATCTATGCCCTTACGTCGTTATTCCTGATCTCCGGATTGTATCTTAATCTGCTCCCATTAGATTATAAAGACAGCATTATCTTGGCTTATCTGCACTTTCCCGTTTTCTTATGGGTAGTGTTGGGGCTTGCGTTTACGGGAAATGAATACGACAAAGGCGGTGCAAGATTAGCCTATCTAAAATTTAACGGAGAATTTGGCATCCTATACGTCAGCATGGCCATAAGCGGAATGGTGCTAACGGTATTAACGATGCAGTTATTTAGATTAGTCGGTACGGACATTTCGGAATTTTATTTTAAAAATGTCGTGTTATTCGGCGCTGCCGCCCTGGCTGTCGTAGCTGCATTCCTGGTATCGAGGGACATTAAACTTGCTAAGAATATAGCGCCATATCTAGCCAAAATCTTCAGTCCGCTTGTACTGGCAACATTGGCAGTCTATCTTGTAACGGTGATTTGGGTCGGAAAAAATCCGTTCTTGGACCGCGACTTCCTCCTGGTCTTCAACGGGGTACTCCTTAGCATATTGGCCGTCACCATCTTCTCCATTACCGAACGCGGAACGGACGAGAAAACGAACGTTTCCGATTATATTAATTTTGCGCTCATTGCCCTTGCTCTTATCATTGACGGTGTAGCTTTATCGGCCATCGTGTTCAGGCTTTCTTCTTATGGGATTACGCCCAACAGGCTTGCCGTTCTAGGCATAAACGTATTGATCTGTGCCAATCTGATTTGGATTATGCTCTCCTATGCGCGTTTTCTGCAAAACAAAACCGGTCCTTCAACCCTTCAAGATGCCGTTACGAAGTATTTGCCGGTCTACGGTTTGTGGGCAGCTTTAGTTACACTTATTTTTCCTTTAATTTGGTAATTAATCCAGAAAAACATCTAACCCCAATCAGAGGTGTTAGATGTTTTTTTATGCACGAGTGCTTCTAACTATTAGTCCTATGCTCTACGAGCCGGAGGAATACTTTGGGGATTTCTAAACACATTTTCAGGGTCGTATTTCGCTTTGACTCTCCGTAATCTAGGGAAGTTCGCTCCATAGTAAACCGGCCCGGAATTTTTGATCCCTTGGTCCGGAACGTTGATATAGGACCCAACGATAAAGGGCTGTAACTTCCGGCGCGTATTGTTTAGCCGAGAGTGTATAAAAATGAAATTGTGGAAGGACTTTCCGACTCCGCAAGGAACTATCTTAATGAGCGAACATAATGTTCATTCGATTACTTCTCAAATAATGGGGGATGGAACGATGAACGTTAAGGAACAGACGATTATTCATTTAACTGGAAACAGAATGAAAACAACGGATCAAGAGATTTATATTGTCGGCAAAATAGATGAGCCGCTTATCTTGATATTGGAAAACGTATTAAGCTACATAGAATGCGATGCTTTAGTTGATTTGGCTAAAAATAGAATGGAGCGAGCTAAAATTGGCAAGTCTCACGTCGTAAGCGATATTAGAACAAGCAGCAGCATGTTCTTTGACGAAGGCGAAAATGAATTGATTCAAAGAATTGAAACCAGAGGTTCAGAACTGTTGAATATACCGGTATCACATGCCGAGCCGCTGCAAATTTTACATTATAAATCCGGTGAACAGTATCAGCCTCACTATGACTATTTTACATCCGGAAATGTGGTCAACAATCGTATTTGCTCACTGGTGATGTATTTAAATGACGTGGATGAAGGCGGCGAAACGTATTTCCCTTCTCTTCATTTTTCGGTAACGCCTAAAAAAGGCAGTGCCGTCTATTTCGAATATTTTTATAACGATTATCACTTAAATGAACTAACGTTGCATGGGGGAAACCCTGTTGCGGTCGGGGGGAAATGGGTAGCAACACAGTGGATGAGAAGACAAAGTCATCGCCAAATTTAAAACGCATAGCAGAATTCAAGTCCAATACAGAGCGCGGTGAAATGAATTCCGTCGCCTACTCGTTTTAGTTCTAATCGATTTCTAACCTCCGTATCTTTACGGTGGGAAAATGTATTGTCACAGACACATCAAATGGTTGTTCGTTTTATAGAGTCTGTTATTCGCTCTGGATCGGTGATCTCGCCAACCTTGTACAAGGAAGTTTTAAACCTCGTTAAGCACTGTTTAGATCAAAGTGTTCAATTTATTCAATTTCTCCAGTACTTAAAACAAAATAGTGAACCCATTAAAAAGAATCCAACGGCAATTGTTGTTCTTAACCATATCATCCGTGAATCTGAATATTTTGTCGGGATCGCACAGACGCTATTATACTCCCAACGATGAAGAAGTCCGCTTATTTGTGCGCAATTTCCCATGATCCGACGGCTGGAGCGATTGGATTAGTTATGAGGGGAACCCGGTGGAGGTTGGGGAAAAAGAAAAGTTGAAAGATAAATAGCAGTGTATCAGTTATGAATATGTTACAAATTGGAAATAAAACCCAACGAAGTACTCAGAACTCCTCGTCTGAGGGATCTGGCCTTAATTGATGTATTATTGAAGTCAACACCTTAAATAGCTATAAGTCAAATCAACACGAGGGGGTAGTTGCTTCATTGCGAGTAAGGACGGTTCATTACTTAGAAGAGCTGATGTGGAGGAATTAAATGACTGTCGGAATGATCGCTTCGTTCAAGGAGGCTACATGGAAGTATCATCCAAGATCGGTTATGGTAGCGTCTTCTCAGTGTTCCTTCCTGCCGATCCCGTGGGTCCACTAGTATCGTCGATAAGGGAGACGTTCATCGTCTTATGGAAGTGGCAAAGCCGCAGCCGGTACATTTCGATACGGGGGAAATCAAGCTGCACTATTACAATTTCACTTTCGTACGACATTAACCGGTCCTATCGGGAGCTGGCGGCAAAAGGAGCGACATTGAGCGAGATAGACGAGCATACGGGAATCCGGTTTTTTGAAACGTTCGATCCGGACGGCAATGTGTTCAACATCGTGGAAACGTTCGAGAATTCTCCTTACTATGCTCACAAAATGAAATATAAGAGATAAACCGAAAAGGGCTGAGCGCATGGAGGAGGATAATACGGACGAAGGGTACGATTCTTTTACGAGAATGACGCTGCCGATGCATGCCGACCTGAAGCGCTATTGTAGGTTCAAGTCGGGTTCGGCATGGGATACGGACGATTTGTTCCAGGAGACGCTGATCAAAGCTTACCGTTGGCATGTTCGGTTCCCGGAGAGGGAAATTACAAAGCCGTTCTTATTTCGGATAGCGGCCAACGTTTGGATTGATTTTTGCCGCAGCCATAAGCTGCAGCCGCAACCCGTTACAGATGAAGGAAGAGCGGTTCGTCCCGTACACTGAATGGAACTACTGGGATGTGCGAGAAGCGCTAGAGTTGTTGTCGAAGTCAACAAGCGGTTCCTGAAAATGTTTACAGCGGTGGTCTGACCGAGCCTGGTCCATGCAGAGCTAGAGATTGGAACTTGCAAATAGATTAAAAATTTTGAATACATCGCCATGTGACCTAGTGTCCCGGCGATGTATTTTTCTATGTTAGTAATAAATGCCGCGGAGTCAACAATTTATAAACTTTTTATTCACCACTAATAATCTCGTTATACTGTTGCGAGATTTTATTCCAATCTGAATTTTCAGTGTTGTAATAGTTAACTAACTTTATAAGTCTATCGTTAATGCTTTGGTTCACTACTTTATCTCGCTGGAATTGAATGTCCAAAGCAACCAGTAATATTTTTGCTTGATCCAAATCTCCTACGTTGGTCGAATTAATATCTTCTATAGGAAAGAATTTTTCCAACATATTGAACGCTGAATTACTGTCTTCTTTTGAATATATTAAATCGTAGAGTATCTCGAAATTTTTTGCATATTCCACACTCTCGATGGTTCTATAAAAAGCGGGATCGGAAAGATCGGCATTCGGTGTTCCAATGTAAAACGTATTGCCGCCTAAATCAGTCATCATAAATCTTCGATCATCTACTAAGTATTTCAATTTTGATATTCGCGGTATGCCGGAACGAGGGATTTTCCTGATGTGTCGTTTCAATCCAGTAGTGAAATCTTCATATACCCGGTTTACATCGTCAACTTCGATATAGCACATCTGGGGATTTTCATTAGGTAATATTCTCTTGGTTCCATAAAAGTGCAGCTCAAGCGAACCGTAACTTACAACTGCATAAGGATTGGGCCGAGTGTAAATTTGAATAGTTTTGAAGCCCAGACCCTCATAAAAGGACACCTGTTCCTTTATGGATGGACAGGGTAAAATCGGTTTAACTTTATTCATTACTAGCCACCTCTTCTTTCGAGAATTTAGCTTACACATCAAGCGTACAACATTAATGCAAATGATAGGGTTTGTTGAAATTTATTGATGTGTTAAGCTATCGAAAAGACATAAACCCGTCATATGCTTTAATAATAAATTATAGGATTAATAAAGGAGGTTGAGATGAAAGGGATTGAGATAGCAAAAAAATTAAATATAAGCACGAGCGCATTAAGGCATTATGAAGCTTGGGGACTTGTTCCTTACGTCGAGAGGGCGGCAAATGGCTATCGCATTTATACAAAGGAACACGAGGCTTATTTCCAATGTATACGTGCGATGTATGCTGGTTTTGGAATGGATTTGATTCGAGAGGTAATGCCGCGCATTATTCGCGGGGAAAAGCTTGATGCCTTATGGCTAATTAACAAGGCACAAGTAAAGCTGCATGCTGAAAAAGAAACCGTACAAAGAACAGTCGACATGCTTGATTTGAAAGAGCTAAACGATCTGCCGAACTACCGCAATAAAAACTCGTTTTCGATTGGTGAGGTAGCTGAAGAAGCGAACGTATCTGCTTCCGCGATTCGGCATTGGGAGAAGGAAGGATTAATCAAGCCTGAGCGTCAACAAGAGAGTGGATTCCGTATCTACAGCTCTTCAGATATTCGTAAAGTGCTTATCATCCGAACTGTTCAAAGAGTAGTGTATTCCTTAGATACCGTTCGTGAAGTATTAACGGAGCTTGATAAACATAATGTTGAGCAGGCTAAGGAAATTGCACTTAAATCTCTTGAATACATTGATTATGCATTGGTTGAGCAAGTGCGAGGCATCTCCTATTTGCAAAATCTATTAGACATAGTCTCAGGTGCTACCTTGTCTGAGGCGTGACCTCTGCAGACTGTACATGTAAATAAAAGCCGAGGCACACCAACATCTGTTGGTGTACCTCGGCCCTGCTTTATTCTAGGGAATGCCTTATTCAGCCCACACTCGTTCATCCTAAAGGTGAACTGTGGTCTTATATCTTTTTAAAATGGACTGATTTTAGAAGAAGCCACAGCTTTTAGAAAGAAATCATGGGCTTTCGTAATCTGCAGGTTTTCATAATCTTTCCGAGGCATGTGCTCCTTCAGTATAGGTAATGCCTCTTCTGCCCGGGAGGGCACATTGCGGATCCTTTCAGACGGAGATTCTTCCTAATTAATTGTAATTGGAGTAGATAATTGTTGAAAGAAGGCACTTCCGTGTAATATATTAGGATATGTAAGTAAATAAATCTAACACAGAGGCTATATGATGAAAAAACCCAGAAAAAATCTATTCAGATTTACGATTAGCCGAAAGCTTTTTGCGGGATTTACGGCAGTGTTGCTTATCCTCGTGGCTACGGTCGCACTGGGCTATTTCCAAATATCCAAAGTGGAAAGTCAGTACACCGCCATCGCGGAAGATCAGGCGAATCACCTGTTCCTTCTCCAGAAGCTTGAACTTAACGTCAAGAAAGAGCAATCGAGTCTCCGCGGTTACCTGTTGCTGGATGATGCCGCCATCATGCAGGAGTACAACGACGCGCACAGTGAATACAAGAAGTTGAGCAGCAGTCTGGAAGAATCGATTTCGGATCATAAAGCCGTCGCGATGCTTCAGGAAGCGGTCAGCCTAGAGAATAACTATTACTTCATATCGAACAAGGCGATAAGGCTTAAAGTCGGCGGTAATATGGATGAAGCGATGAAAACGACATCCAATCAGGGCCAGGAAATTCTAACCAAGTTCGAACAAAAAGCCGAAGAGTTGTCCGATTACCAGAAGACCCTATTGGATCAAGAAAACCAAGCGGTACATAAGGAAGTTGAATTCATCAAGCTCTTGATCATTCTGGCAGGTTCGGCCGCAGTAGTCGTCAGTCTCGTCATCACTTGGTTCATCGGACGCATCATATCTAGGCCGATCGTAACGCTTGTGCAGACGGCTAGCCGAATCGCTGAAGGCGACCTTGCCTCGCAAATTATTAATATAAGGAACAATGACGAGGTAGGCGATCTGTCGGCTTCTTTTAACGAAATGTCGCACCATCTTCGCCAGCTTATTCAGCATGTCAGCTCAAGTGCCGAGCAGGTTGCCGCATCCTCCGAGCAATTAACGGCAACAAGCGAGCAGGCTTCCTTGGCATCGGGCCAAATTGCCGAGACGATGCAGCAGGTCGCCACGGACGCTGGATACGGGTTCCAGCACTTGGAAGAAGCGTCCAAGACGATTGGGGAAATGTCTGCGGGTGTTCAACATATCGCTAACAGGACGCATATGGTTTCGAATACCGCGAACGTAGCGTTCGAAAGGGCGTTGGAAGGCGATATTGCCGTTCGAACGGCAATCGAGCAGATGAGCTCCATTCACGATACGGTGGCGGGTTTATCCGTGCAGATCAATGGACTAGGAGAACGTTCGGCACAAATCGGGAACATACTGAATTCCATCTCCGACATTGCAAGTAAGACGAATATATTGTCATTGAACGCCGGAATCGAGGCTGCCCGATCGGGCGAGTATGGTAAAGGATTCCTCGTTATCGCAAGCGAAATACGCAAGCTCGCGGAGCAATCGTCCCATTCCGCGGAACAAATTGCTCATTTAGTCGAAGCGATACAAGCTGAAACGCAACGGGCTGTTATCATGATGGGAACCGCTACCAAAGAAGTATCGATAGGAATAGAGGCGGTCCATTCGGCAAGTTCGTCCTTCGAGCAGATAAAGGGCTCGGTTACCGCCGTTAACGACGAAATCCAGGAAGTTTCCACGTCCATCCGGCAGATGGCGGCAGGCGCCGATCATATCGTCGGCGCAATGAAAGCCGTAACTCTTGTTTCCGAGACGACCGTATCGGGAGCGCAAGAGGTGTCTGCATCTACGGAAGAGCAGCTCTCTTCGATGGAGGAAGTATCGGCCTCTGCCAAGGCTCTGTCCCGTCTGGCCGAGCAGTTGCAAACGCAGATCGATAGGTTCAGATTGTAGGGCGAATACCGAATTTTGGAGTTGCTTCACCATTCGGGTTGCGTGCTGCTTAAGGGCACACCAAGTATAACCTTGAACCAATGTATGGTCGTTACGGAGTCATAAACTTTCCATGCAAAGCATGTGCCGACAGGGACATCCTCTTTGTCCGCGTACACGGCATTGTAAAAGTCCGTCATGAACGGATGATATTCACTAGCCAACTCCGGATCATCGTAAGGGCATCGCGCCTTCCATAGGTCTAGCTCCTCTTTCCTACAGGTTCTTACATGAAATTCTGAACTTAGTTCGCTAGTTGCGGAAAGATTGAGCTGTTCGCACATCATAAAGAGGTTCAATTCGGTTGTTCGGATCTGTCAAATATTTACAGAGGATGAACTTATAGATAATTAACAGTCTGTGAAGCTTAGGTACAGGGCATGGTGAACTAAAAGCCATTGCTCTGTATTTTTATTGTTTGAAGTAAACACGGAGTCATTCCGAGAAGAAAATGGAATTGCACGTATCCATGACAATCGACGATTAAACATGAATGGAGATATAGAAAAATGAGTTTGTTGACAGTTGAGCACTTATCGCACTCGTTTGGTGATCGGGTATTGTTTAAGAATGTGTTCTTCCGTTTGCTTGAGGGGGAACATGTCGGGTTGGTTGGTGCGAATGGTACAGGAAAATCTACGCTTATGAATATTTTGACAGGCAAGTTGTTGAAGGACGAAGGCAAGGTGGAATGGACGCCCCATGTTCGTTACGGTTACTTGGACCAGCACACGAAGCTTGAAGCAGGTAAAACCATCCGAGACGTTTTGAAGGATGCATTTTTGCCTTTACTCGTATTAGAAGAGGAACTTAACGATATTGCTGCGCAGATGGGCGATGCTGACCCGGATCTGTTGGATCAGCTATTGGAGCGTATGGGAGAGATTCAAGAGGAGCTTGAAATTGGAGACTTCTATTTAATCGACGTGAAGGTCGATGAAATGGCATATGGTTTAGGCCTTAATGCGATCGGGCTTGACCGAGACGTTACGGCGCTTAGCGGTGGACAGCGGACGAAGGTTCTGCTCGCGAAGCTGCTACTTGAGAAACCTGGTGTCTTGTTGCTGGATGAGCCGACGAACTATTTGGATGAAGAGCATATTAATTGGCTGACGAATTACTTGAAGAAATATCCCTATGCATTTGTTCTTATTTCTCATGATACGGGCTTCATGAACCAGATCGTCGACGTTATCTATCATCTTGAATTTACGAGAATGACGCGTTACTCAGCCAATTACGAGAAGTTCCTGGAGATGGCTGATCTGAACAAAACGCAGCATATCGACGCCTACGAGAAGCAAAAGGAGTATATTAAGAAGCAAGAGGAATTTATTAATAAAAATAAGGCGCGAGCTTCTACCTCCGGACGCGCGAAGAGCCGCGAGAAGCAACTCGACCGTATCGACCGCATCGATAAGCCAGAGGAAGCGGCAAAGCCGACCTTTAATTTTAAAGAATCCAGACCTAGCGGTAAGACCGTATTTGAAACAGAGGGAATGGTGATCGGCTACAATAAGCCGCTTCTGCCTAAGATGAACATGGTCGTCGAGCGAGGCGATAAGATCGCCATCGCAGGCTGCAACGGCGTCGGCAAGTCAACGCTCCTGAAGACGATTCTTGGCGTTATTCCTCCGCTGGAAGGCCAGACGTATCAGGGCGATTATTTATCTCCTGCTTATTTCGAGCAAGAGGCTAAGGCTCCAACGATGACTCCGCTGGAGGACGTATGGGATGAGTTTTCCTTTATGAACCAGCATGAGGTGCGGGCAGCACTTGCCCGTTGCGGACTTAAGAACGAGCATATTACACGCCCTCTTAATCAGCTCAGTGGCGGAGAGCAGGCGAAGGTTCATCTTTGCAAGCTGATGATGCAAGAAAGCAACTGGATTCTGCTTGATGAGCCGACGAACCATCTAGACGTCGTCGCCAAAGCCGAGCTGAAGCGAGCGTTACAAGCCTACAAGGGTACAGTCGTTCTCGTCTCTCACGAGCCTGAGTTTTATGAGGATTGGGTAACCAAAACATGGGATGTAGAAGCCTGGTCCATGCTGAGCTAGAGGAGATGGATAGACTAAGTCTGGGTTGACCGAAACAGGTAATGCCGAAATGAATCAACATGAAATCAACAAGTCTTGTAACAACCGCTCAAGTCTCAAAACTTGGCGCATTCCCAGGTTTCCATAAACGGTTCTGCAAGATCATGCCAATTAGGCCGAAGCTCCCGACTGTAATCCCGACGATTAAGAAGGTATGAGAAGCCCCCCATAGTCCGATCAGTACTCCACCGGTGAGCGGAGAGATCACGAAAATGACGCTGCTCAAGGAATCAAGTATCCCGCTGATCCGGCCGATCGCGTCGGGAGGCGTCTCCTTTTGCAGGATGTAGTTCATGCCTGTGGAGGTAAAGCCGGTACCGATACCGCCGATGAAAGAAGCAAATAAAATAAACCAAAGCGGGGTGTCTTGCTGGAACATGCTGAAGGCAGCAAACATGAATCCGATCAGTGCCACACCTCCTCCAAGCAGCAACCCGTAGAATGAAAGCTGTCTATACCGGCGCAGCCAGGCGACGCTCGAAAGTCCGCCGGATCCGATCGCGGTTACGATCCAACCGATCAACTCGGATCTTTGCGGCATTATATCGCGTAACAGAATAGTAATCTGTGCATCAACCATCTGAATTCCGGCAAGCCCAATTAAGCAGAAAATAATGCTCACCAGCAATACGCGGGTTTGTATTAGAAGCATCCAACCATCTCGCCAGGAGTCGCGAAGCATGAGCCTTTCCTTAGACGTACCTTGTGTTGCCTTAACGATCCCTTGCTTAGCCGGTATCCATAGAAGCAACAATGCCGACAGGGTGAAACAGGCTGCATTGACCGCCATACAGCTTGATGGGGAAAAGGTGGCAGCCACCGATGCGCCTAATAGCGGACCGAGCACTTTGGACAGCTGAAAGACCGCTCCATTGAGCGACGTCGCTTGCAAGAGCTCATCAGTCTTGACAACGATTCGCGTCATGGATTGCTGGGCTGGATAGTGAAAGACGCGGGCGGTGGAGCGTAGTGCGATTAACCCGATCAGTACCCATTCATTCGATGCAAAGATCATCATTAAGGTGATCAGGGCACGGATGAGATCGGCGAAAATCATCAGATTTCGCTTGTTCCATTGATCAGCCATAATCCCTGCTAATTGGCTGAACAGAATGCCGGGCACAGCGAAAGAGAGTGGCATGAGCGCTAATGTCATTGCGTCTACTCTCCAGATATAGCCCAAGAGGATGGAAACAGCCATGAAATCAAAATAATCACCAAAAGCGGAAAGACCGTAGGCGGCAAACATTTTGGTGAAAGAGCGATTACTTTGCAACATACGACAACCCCCTGCTCTGAATAGTTACAATCGTAGCAGGGGATTGTCAGAAGATTATCAGAGGTGGCGTCCTAATACATGTTCCGTTTTAACCAGTAGATCTTTAAAATGGTATTCCGCTGCCATTAGATTCCATTGCAGTTGATATTTTAGGCGATAAGTCTCGTCGCGTACGTTAGTTCCGAAATACATGAGGGTTGTCTTCAAGCTGCCGAGCAGGTGGGGGATAAAATGTGTCTGTCGTATCGTTTCAATTCCTTCATCAAGCACTTTTCTTGCAGATCGAATCGCCCCTTGTTGGTAAAGGTAGAACGCTTTGGATACAAGGAACGCCCCTCTCTCGCGCTGCATTGGATGGCGGATAAGAAGCGCTTCGCATTCTTGCAGCTTTAATTCAGCCGCATCCATATGGCCTTCCTGAAGCTCCAAATGCATCTCTTTTAACAAATAGATCGCAGTGAAGCTGGGGGAATTCAAATCGGTGATGGCGTGCCTCATCGCTTCTAACTGTTCGCGTGCCTTCTTCAACATTCCCGATTCAATATAGAGAAAGATAACATTTATTTGCAGGTCGTATTGCCAATCTTGAGTCAGCATGTCGCTTTTGGCAATCAGGCGTTCGAAATAATACAATGATGCTTTATAGTCAAACTGGATGTTCGCATGAATAAAAACCGCATAAGCAGCCTTCTGCCACAGGCTGATGCTGTCCGTCGTGATCAACCAGTCAAAGTCGCCGCGAACAAAATGAATATAGACATCGTAAAAGGGGTCGCCGGGCAAGCGAAGTATGTCACGGTTTGCCGATAGCAGCTGCATCGCCTGGCCCATACCTAGCCCATGATACTTGGACATCATTCGGTTAACATTAGCCGCGAATTCTTCATCTTGCAAGAGTGGGCTTGCTTCCTGTTTCGGAGCAATACGCGTTAGCTTGTAGCCTTGTCCGCGAATGGTCTCCACGCTTAGCAGATGAGACCATTTTGACAGTTTTTTGCGAATACGGTAGATGTGATCGTCTACGGTTCGGTCGCCGGGTGTCTCAAGGCGCCAGACGGAATCTAGTAATTGTTCCCGCGAAAAGGACCGCCCAGCATGCTCGTAGAGAAAACGGAGCAGAACAAACTCCTTAGGCAACAGTTGGATGCTTTCTCCCGCATGAACGGCCCGATAGGTATCCGGTTCGAAATGGATCATTAGACTCCTCCTGCCCGAATGTAGTTTGGCGAAACTAGTCAACTGCATGAAGAGTTCTTGAAGAACATTCTACAGCTGGAGCGATTGGATTAGTTACAGCAACAACCCCGTCGCTACTGGAGATTCAGAATAACAGAGATACATATATTGGTACATCGCATTAAGGGTTACACCCTGTAGCGATGTATTTTTTTGCTCCGGGGTCAAAGTTCTTAAAGTACGGGTCGGGCCGAACTAATGCTCGTATGCCCGTGAATACAAAGAAATGCCGGTACAGGCCACCATAGCGGCGACTGCCCCCAGCCCCATCTGAACGGAGTCTACAAAGATAGATATAAACAATGAAAGCCAACGTAAAATCAACAAAAACCGAACGTACGTTTAATGGGCTTATCCGGATATCTGTTCCATATGTGCCTTTAGCAAGTCTATAGTTTTGTTGTAGTTTTCTTCTGTGATATCTTTACCGAGCTCTATGCTTAATTCAATCCACAAAGCATTCTCCTGCAACTGTTGTTTACCCCACTGCGCATAATCGAGGGCATTGTAATGATGTGAGTTAGAAAGAAACGGACCGGCGCCTTGATTCAGTAAATACGCCACAACCTCGAATTGACCGAGACTGGCGGCTTCTTGCAGTAAGGTCCTTTGCCAATTGTTAAAGGTTAGCGACGCGTACTCATTTTTCATATAGTCGACCGGAAACCCCTTCTCAATGAGCAGCTTGACCATATCCAAACTTTGGACGCTAAAGAGGTAAGGCATCGTTCCGTCGACACCGAGCGGTAGCGCCGCAGACCTCCAGTTGGTCAGATGCTGACGTACGTACTCCACATCATTCCCGATAATTGCGGAGTTTAAAGCTTTTTGCAGCGGGGACAGAACCCAGTAAATGTGATCTCTATCCCAATGGAGCTCTCCACCACTCATTGTCACAGTGAAACGCAATGGCAAGTATATGGTGCCTTTTTCTATGAGTGGAGGAGCGTTAAGCTTGTATACTTTGCCGTCAACCGTTGCCGTCAAGTCATTCAGCTTCATCGTAATGCGATGAAAGTCGCCGGATAGCGTCCACTCACTATTCTTTTTCACCCATGTCAGCTTCATCTTTAATTGTGAAGTAACTGTACGTAGAGGAATCATATTTTCCATGCGGTTTTTATATTTGAGTTGCTTATAGGGAGTTGGCTGGCCGTCAATATACAAGTCCGCTGGTGTAGTTGCCCTCGCAGCTGAAATTATTCCCCCGAAAAAGCCACTGGAAAGAAGCAGTAAAATCATCGGAAGAATGACAGCAATTCGTACTTTCATAAATTGAGCCCCCACATAAGGTCGATGTAATGATATTACCATAATATAAGCGATTTGGAGTTCTTTGACGATGAGTAATCAGAAGATAGAGATCGGAAGAATTAGAAACAACACTCGAACCATCCCTAAATCACCGTTTACAATATTGTTGATTTATGTATAAACTAATGCTTAATTGTGGAAAAAGCTTGAATTCTATTAAGCTGCAGAAGGTTCTTAATTATCCTACTGATAACAACAAAGGAGTTACACCACGTTATGCGTATTTTTCGTAGTTTTGTCCTGTTGCTTGTAGTCGTTCTTGTTACTCCATTTTACGCGTCGCAATTCGTTGAAGCAGAAGAAGTCGTGTTCGCGGATCCGGGTCTTGAGCAAGCCGTTCGGCAGCAACTTGGGCTTACGGGCAGTATTTCGCAATCCGACTTGGATCAGTTGTTTTCTTTGGAGTTAAAAGAAGGAAACGTTAAGTCGTTGATTGGATTAGAGCATGCGCATAATTTATATTTTTTCACGTCCAATAACAATCCGATAGAAGATATCAGTCCACTCACTAATTTGCGCGATCTAAGCATAGTTACGATAAACAACGGAAACGTGTCCGATTTATCGCCCCTTGCTTCTAAAGCTGATTTAGGCTTTGTGACTATGAAAAATAATCGCATTCAAGATATTCGTCCGCTATCAGGACTACCGAAATTATCTTATCTCGATCTATCGGGAAATCAAATTTCGGATATCTCCTCATTGTCTGGTCAATCCTTAATGGAGCTGTATTTGGCAAAAAACCCAATTAACTTTAAGGAAAATAACAATAAGAACACATTAATTTCCTTAAGACAAAATGGCGTCAAAATAGATATCGAAATAGAGGACACGACTACGGAGAAGCCTCCGACTTCGCTGGAAGCAGTGGTAGAGGCCGATTTTCCTTTTGATTATGCCGGAGATTTCAGCGAAGAAGGATTGGCGATGGTTGCAGTAGGCGGCGAATGGCGATTGACGATAGCTTATTTGCTGTATGGCGCCAAATGGGGATTTATTGATCGTGCGGGCCGCTATGTGGTCGAACCGAAATATGACTGGGTGCAGGGATTTGCTGATGGGATGGCGGCAGTGGAAAATGGAGAAAAGTTTGGTTTTGTGGATACAAGCGGACGGGAAGTCGTTGTTCCTCAATATGAGAGTTTTTCTCCATTCAAAGAAGGCATGGCAACAGTAAAGAGAAACGGAAAGTGGGGGGCTATCAATCGAACCGGAAAAGAAGTGGTCAAACCGCAATATGATCAAATTGAGGGTTTTCAAGACGGCTTGGCGAAGGTACTAAAGGGTAGAAAATGGGGATTGATCAATACGGCCGGCAAAGTGCTCGCACCCCTGCAATATGACCAGATTGACGGCTTCAACGAAGGCATGGCGGCTGTAGTTAAAAACGGCAAGCGCGGGTTTATCGATCGGACAGGCAAGGAGGTCGTCAAGGCGCAGTATGACACGGAAGCGGGTACATATACTGAGTTTGCGTATTTCAACGAAGGGCTTGCCGTTGTCAAAAAAGGCGGGCGTGTGATATTTATCAATCGTGCGGGAAAGGAAGTATTGAGAACCTCCTATACCGAAGCTTTGGATTTCAGAGACGGTCTGGCATTGGTTTTCAAAGGCGGCTCAGCCGGGTTTATTGATCCCAAGGGCAAGGAGATCGTTAAACCGCAATATAATTATGCATTCTCCTTCCGTGAAGGGCTGGCTCGTGTCAGTAAGAATGGCAAATGGGGATATATCGACAAGAAGGGCAAGATCGTAATCAAGATTCAATATACGGGCGCTAATGATTTTTATAATGGCATGGCAGCAGTTGAGAAGAATGGAAAGCAAGGGTTTGTGGATAAAAGCGGTAAAGAATGGGTTAAGCCGGCGTATGATTATGTTTGGTATTTTTTCGACGGCATAGCACTAGTGAAATCCGGTTCAAAATACGGCTATGTCGATAGAAAAGGCAAGGTGATTGTCAAGCTGAAATACGATCACGCTCTGGAATTTCATGAAGGGTTTGCGGTGGTGTCTCTAAATGAGAAATACGGACTGATTGACAAAACTGGGAAGGAAGTCGTCAGTCTTGATTATGATTATATTATGGATATTAAAAATGGCATGGCCGTTGTTGAGAAAGACAGGAAATACGGTTATATCCGCATTCCTCTCGACAAGTCGGCATCCTAGGCGACAAGCAATGCATCTCGGATCTTCAGACTCCTTCGTTGGCTACATGTAGACAACGAAGGAGTCTTTATCTTTATGCCGGAGGAATACTCTGAGGATTGTTAAACACATTTTCAGGGTCATATTTAGCTTTTACTCTCCGTAATCTTGGGAAGTTCGCTCCATAGTATACCGGCCCGGAATTTTTGATCCCTTGGTCCGGAACGTTGATATAGGACCCTACGATAAAGGGCTGTAACTTCCGGCGCGTATTGCGAACGAGGGCGATATTTTTAGCGGCTTCGGATTTCTTGACCCATGAGCTGTTCCACTCTACGTAAAATTTCGCCTTGCGCCAGAAGAATGCAGTTGCTTTAGGCGATACGCGGCTTACGGCTCCGCCCCAGTTGAGGAAAAAGAATCCCGCCGGAGTATTCCCCTCTGCTTTCTCTAAAAATTCGCGCATGGACTTAATGGCCGCATTCGGGAACGGACGCCTGCCGAAACCGGAAGAGAACTGGTTACTGAACTTTTGAGTAAGCACCGGATCGGGAGGCAATAAGAAGTTCACTGTTTGCGTGTAGGGTAACAACTTAATGAGTTTCTTGGGCGTTCCGACGCTCGTAACGGGCTTTAATAGGCGGACGGCCTCCGTTTTCGATCCGAGGAACAGCCCTGTCATCGTTACATTGCCACCCTTTTTCGGACCGATATTTAATTCGCTGCCTAGTCTGGTATCGACGGAAGGCGCCCATCGTTGCCAGGCTTTGAGTACCTCTTCGAATTGATCCCATGGCCAAGTGATGCGATATACGGTCGCCTTCTCCGGAGCGCGAATCGTTTTGAATTTGTACTGGGTATACACGCCGAAGTTACCGCCGCCGCCCCCGCGGGAAGCCCAATAGAGATCGGAGTTACACTTCTTGTTGGCCCGAATCACTCTTCCCTTCGCGTCAACCATCTTGAGTTCGAGAAGATTATCGCTGATGAGGCCAATCGTCCGTTGCAGCGGCCCGATTCCCCCACCGAGCGTGATTCCGCCGATCCCAACGGAAGGGCTGTCGCCGAAGCCGGCAATGAATCCTTGCCGCGCGAGCGTTTTCGCGATTCTTCCCACTCTATTCCCCGTTCCCACGACTACCGTTCCGTTTTTCTTATCCAGCTTGATTGTCTTCAAGTCGCTTACATCGATGACAATGCCCCCGTTGACCTGCGACAGGTTGACTTCCAGGGAATGCCTTCCGCTTCTTGCGCGAATAGGGACTTTGTTCTCGCGGGCCCATTTGATGGCGTTTGCGACGTCTCGTGTTCTCTGAGCGAAGACAAACACTTTGGGGAATTTGTTGGTATGGGGATCCCAGTTCTTACGTGCCGTGTCATACCCCGGGTCACCTTTGAAGATAACTCGCCCGGTAAGCTGCGTTTTTGTTTTCAGTAATCCCAACTCCCTTTAGGCAAAATTTCACACTGTAATCCGACAAAAGGAACCCTATATCGTATGAAGGACATCTGACTAGGGAGTGGGCCAGTTTAGAATATTACGGATATAAATTTATTGGCCGAGAGTGCATAAAAATGAAATTGTGGAAGGACTTTCCTACTGCGCAAGGAACTATCTTAATGAGCGAACATAATGTTCATTCGATTACTTCTCAAATAATGGGGGATGGAACGATGAACGTTAAGGAACAGACGATTATTCATTTAACCGGAAACAGAATGAAAACAACGGATCAAGAGATTCATATTGTCGGCAAAATAGATGAGCCGCTTATCTTGATATTGGAAAACGTATTAAGCAACTTAGAATGCGATGCATTAGTTGATCTGGCTAAAAATAGAATGGAGCGAGCTAAAATTGGCAAATCTCACGCCATAAGCGATATTAGAACAAGCAGCAGCATGTTCTTTGACGAAGGCGAAAATGAATTGATTCAAAGAATTGAAACCAGAGGTTCAGAACTGTTGAATATACCGGTATCTCATGCCGAGCCGCTGCAAATTTTACATTATAAATCCGGTGAACAGTATCAGCCTCATTATGACTATTTTACATCCGGAAATGTGGTCAACAATCGCATTTGCTCACTGGTGATGTATTTAAATGACGTGGATGAAGGCGGCGAAACGTATTTCCCTTCTCTTCATCTTTCGGTAACGCCTAAAAAAGGCAGTGCCGTCTATTTCGAATATTTTTATAACGATTATCACTTAAATGAACTAACGTTGCATGGGGGAAACCCTGTTGCGGTCGGGGAGAAATGGGTAGCAACACAGTGGATGAGAAGACAAAGCCATCGCCAAATTTAACGGGCGAATTTCACCCGAGCGGTATTTTTGAAACCCATACTTCAGTTGGAGCGATTGGATTTCGTATGAGGGGAATGCGGTGGCAACAGGCGAGGAATAAGAACGGAAAAGCGCATAGCAGTGTGAGAGGTTGAATACAGAGCACTGGGGAGAGATTCCGTTGCTCTGTATTTTTTATATGCCGAAGTCAACATGGATCAACTGCTCATTCCGCGATCTAAGCATTGGCTTCAGAAGATGTACTGGTCGTTGCCACAAACGGGTGCAAGCCTCTTGAAAATGTCGACATCTCACTTCCGGACAAAGTGCGATTAGAAAGCTTTATTCCTCATCACGAGCTGCTGCCCTATGTGGATGTGATGAATACGAATGCAGGGTATGGAGTTTCAATCGTCTGACGCCATTCAAAGCACCGCGGAAGAGCTGGTTCGGCTTGCTGCATTTAGCTAACGAACTAAGGAACATGTATGACGAAAGGAACGACGAATACCTTTCCTTTCCTCTGGAATTGCCCCCAGACTTTATAAATCCCACTCTCGGGGAAGGTGACGCCAAAAACCGCGAGCGGACCGGAAGAAGCCCAATTAAAAGGATGGACGTGAATATACTGCTTCAATTGAGAATCGACGATGATGGTATGTCCGACTGAACCCAGATAGTACTCAAGATCGTCGATAGGCTTTCCCGTCTTCTCGTCCCGGAAGGCGAAGGTCATTCCCGTTTGCATCTTGGCCATGAGATGACCGAATCGGAGTTCAACTTGAACGCCAGATACGGTTGCGGTTAATGAATCGCTCGCTTCTAACGGTGCATTAAGCAACGCGGCGCCGGATACTTTAACCGATTCGGCTCGCGTCAGCTCGCTTAGTCCGCTCGGAACGAAATCCGCAAACATTTCATAATCCCCTCCCACAGTGAAAGAGACCGCTATCTCGAACCGGCCATTTCCTTTGTAGTCGGGATGAATATGCTGAAATTGCTTCAAGTCCTTGCTGATGACAACCAAATGCAGCAGCTTTTCGTTGTTCCAATCGAATTTTTCAACGGCTTTTCCAGAAGAGTCGGTAATGTTGAGCGCCAGTCGGCGGGTCTTCCCTGGTGTTGGTTTTCCTTCAGGCCAAGACCATATCACCTTTATACCTTTCTCGGCAACCGTCTCGGTTTGCGCGCTCGCATGATTATGTCCTTTGGACATAGCCATAGGATCCAGGAAGGGGTCCTCCATATCTTTGTCTACGGCTGGCATAAAAGCCATGTCCTTCATACCGCCCGATATGATATGTTCCGCCTGTCCGACAATGCCGCTATCCGATTTATCCGAATTGATCAATCCTGTGGCAAAGATAGCGACAGCCCCAACGATAAGTACGAATGCTGCCATCTGCGGCCATTTGATTTTCATATGAGGTGCTCCTCCTTAAAAGGTTGACGGAAATGGGAAAAGCCGGGTTCTTCCACATCGGAAGGAACCCGGCCATTTTACCTTAATAAGCGGAATTCGCCGGCTTCGGCAAATCAAGCGTAGGCGTCCGATCCAGGAAGTTAAACGGTTTTAACAGCATGGATACCCATTCCGTCGACATCATAGGCCATTCTTCGGAGCGAGGAACATGTGTCGTACCGGTCGTTACCCATACAACGTCATCTTCGTTATAGATATTACGATCTTGCTGAGCCCATGAACCCAGTCCGGTATCCTTAGGATTTTGGTTGATGTATTTGCCTTCAGGGTAGATTTCGTTTTCTTTGTAAGGTGTAATCCAGATATGTTTCTTCAGGTATCCTGCCCGCTGCATAAGATAGTCGTCATCCGTAAACAACGGATCCTGGGCGAATGGATGCGTACCGCCCGAATTCGCGATAATTTGGTAGCCGGATAAGTATCCCATTTTGTTTTTAACCGCTGGATTCGTCACGAGAAGAATCTTGGACGGATCAAATTTCTGCGCAGCTTCAAGCTCGGTATGATACGTTTTCTCTTCCAAGATCATTTCGCTTTTACGATAAGCATTATCTGTGGTCGGAACTGCTTTCGGCGCGATTTCTAGGGCGGTGTTCTTCTGCCCGTCTACATCCATGTCAAGGCGGAAGCTGTAAAGATGCTGGTGATACACGGCTACAATATTTTTGGCGACCAAGGTGCCGTTGCGGATTTCCGCATTATTGGGATCGATGTATTGATCCTGAAAGCTGTTCACTTTGTCCGTTATTGCGCTCTTGTTCGCTTCATAGCCGGAAGCGCCGACATCGATTTTAATATTGCCGTTCTGCTGAAATACGTAATCGAAAGTATAGTCGTAATTGCCTACCGTTGAGATGAACCGCACCACGAGTTCATAACGTGCGCGCGCCCCAATGGTACCGTCGTATTCCTTGTGAGTCCAATCCGAATCCGCATACCGTTCGAATACACCAATAACCTTGGGTAAGGTGTAAGGTTTGCCTTGAAAATCACTTAAGGTTGCATCGATAAACGAGGTGTTATCCGGCACGTCTGCTCCGACGAGCAAAGGACGTCCCAATCTGCCCATCCCGTATTCTCCAGCATCCATATAAGTCTTAAAGTACCAGTTCAGACCAGGGTCTCCATACGGCACGGTCATGCCGCCAAGTCCGCCGCTGTACATGACTTTTCGATCTGCTCCATGATCGTTGAACGTGGCTGCGGAGATGATTGGCCCCCTCCGCGGATCAAGACGTACGTGGAATTTCCATCCTTGCCAGCTGATTTGCTGTCCTTCGATATGGTAGTTGGCGCCTTTGGGCTGTGTAATGACAATCGGCTTGGCCGGTTCGCGCTTGCTCTTCTTATCGCCTTTTTTGTAGCCTTCGTCAAACAAGGGTATGGGAACGATTCCGTCGTCTTCTACTTTTAGCACTTTTTTCTCGTCGATGTCGACTGTAACGATGAGATTGTTAACCAGAAGCTCAATACTGCTGCCGTCACCCAAGATAACGGTCTCGAATTTGTTTATTCTCTTGGTCGGATCCGTATCGTTAGGGCCGTAATAACCGGCGGGTAATCCGTAGATAAGCACATTTGACAAGTCCGTAATCCCACGTTTTTTCAGGGCGGCGAGATACTCCGGATTTTTCTTCACCACCTCCGAAGCAATTTCGGACGCTTCTTGATCATTATAGTAATAGCCGCCAGTCGTGTTTTCTTTCCACTCTACAATTTTCTTCTTATCCAGATCCACGACACCCTCGAACACTTTGCGTTTCTGAGTGATGACGAAGGAAGCCTGCCGCGGAAGCTTATTAGCCGCATTTTTCTTGAAAACGGCGGAGCCTGTTACCCATTTCCATACTTTGCTTTTGTCAGGCTCCTTCAAATTGATTTCGCTGAATCTCATATCTGATGCGTAATTGGGGCTGTGCTTAAGCAAATACGTGACGGAATTGATTTCCTTGGACGTAAGCGGGTTTAGCGGATCATAAGGCGCTTTCGGAGCCACAACGGTCGCCGCCGAGGTATTCGAGAAGACTCCAGGTACGGAGGTTGCTAGAATCAACCCCACAAGCACTATCCCTACCAATCTCTTTTTCTTTTTCATCTGTCAGTCTCCCTCTCATCGAAAATATCATCTCTTTTAAGTCATATTTCCTGACATAAGATACCCGATTTCCGTTGGGTTCCTTGTATAAATTAATCTTATAGGTCGAAAGTAAGCTGACAAACAGGGTTAAGGGAAAATTAAAGATAAATAAAGGTAATGCCAAAGTAAAGTTCACCTATTGGAGTTAGAATATCTGACATAGATATTGAATAACGCTAAGAATAAAATTATAGTGGCTATATACTTGTTACAGCGAGAGGTGAGGCACTATGCCCAAAGAATTGATTTTGCTCGTGGATGACGAGGAGGATATCGGAGAAATACTAGACCTTTATTTAACAGCTGAGGGATACCAATTCATACATACGATGACTGGGGCCGAAACATTGCAAATCGTCAAACAATCAACTCCGCACTTGATCGTGCTCGATGTGTTTTTGCCGGACATAGACGGACACGAATTGTGTAAGCAATTGCGTCAGATGACGAACGCTCCTATTTTGTTCCTGAGTTGCAAGGATTCCGAGTTGGATCGCATCATCGGACTTAGCGTAGGCGGAGACGATTATATTGGCAAACCCTTCAGGCCCAATGAACTGGTAGCTAGAATAAAGGCGAACTTGCGTAGATCGACGATCTATCAAAATCATGCCGATGTGCATCTCCCCACGAACCGGATCTCATCCAAATCGCTGCAAGTTCATCTCCTGTCCCATGACGTGTTCGTTCATGGAAGCCTCATTGAACTTTCGACTAAAGAATATCATTTGCTTGTCTATTTCATGAATCATCCGAAGCAAGTACTGGCCGCAGAGCATTTGTTACGGACGATTTGGGGCTACAATATCGGGCTAGATACTAAAACCTTACAGGTGCATATTGGAAGCTTACGGAGAAAAATCGAGGAGAACCCGTCCAATCCGAAGCTAATCGTTACGCTGCGGGGAGTCGGGTACAAATTTTGCGAGGAAGCGGATGCGGTTTAAACTCCGTCGCAATCGAACACTCGCCGCCCAAATTTTGCTATTTATGCTGCTTGGTTCCTTACTGCCGTTAATCATTCTTGGCGTGCTTAACGGGCAAACAGCACGAGCCCACTTCAATCTCTATTCCGAGTCTCAACTCGGATTGACGGAAGCCCAGTATATCGAGCTTTATGAAACCTATTTGAAAGAACAAGTTAACGTGATCAATGCGGAATTACAGAAGATCGAGAATGCGGTAGAGGACATTCGGGCAGTATCCGAAGCCGTGTTCTCCGAATCGGATAAGGACTCGGTCGCTCCAGTACAGTTAAATGAAATCAAGAATGGCTTGTATCTTCGTTTTGTTCCACTAGAGGGCCAAAGCTTTCAACAATTATATAGCGTTCGAGACTCGGAACATATTAAGAAGGATTTATCCAAATCGATGAGCTTAGATCCGATATTCGCTTCGGAAATAAAAAGGAACCCTAATATTCTGGCTATCTATTACATTCATCCCGAAGGAGCTTTTAATTACTTTTCCTCAACGATGAAGGTGATTGACAACAGAGACAATATTGACTGGGGAAACCTTTCTGTAGGAAATTTGCCTTACTATCAAGATGCTTTAACCATCAAGCCCAATGAAAACAAAGTTGTCTGGTCCAAGCCCTATGAAGACGTGGCCTCCAACGACATTTACATGTTTACCGCCTCAGCTCCCATATACGACCAAGAAGGACAACTAAGAGGAGTTGTCGCTGCTGACGTATCGATAACGGATTTCGTACAGAACATCTTGAATGTGCAATTCAACGATGAATATGCCTACGCCTTTCTGCTTGGCAAGGACCACCGATTGATTACCATTCAAAACCGTGGCCAAACGGATTTTGCTCGTTTGAGCTTAAACTTATCCACTTCATGGGACGGAATTGATGGGTATACGGAGCTTAAGGCGAATGGCCAAACCAAAATGCTGTTCACCAAAACCGTACCCTCTACCGGTTGGATGCTGGCGTATGTAATACCGAAGGAACATCTGTTATCTGCCGTCACCAAGTCCAGTCGGGAATTGACCAATCAAACGAATCAGCATCTCATCAAACAAAATTTACTCATTACCCTGGCAGCGGTTGTCATCTGTATCTTGTTATCCATTTTTCTATGGAGAAAGATTTCCCGGCCGATCCAGTCTTTGAAGAATGCTTTTATCGACGTCGGTAATGGCAATTTCAGCGTTTCTACAAATGGCAGCCCATTTCACGAATTCGATCATCTATCAAAAACGTTTAACCGGATGTCAGAAAGAATCGGTGAGCTGATGGGCGCTCAAATCCAATTAAACGAAGAATTAGAGGGTAAGGTAACAGAACGCACGCTGGCTTTATCCGATCTCAACGAGGAACTGCAGCTGCGGATTGAAGAATTGATTCGTATCGAGGGTTGGCGAAAGAAATGGATATCTCACATTTCGCATGATCTTAAAACGCCTTCAACTGTAGCGCAAGGATATATCGATGCCATTCTGGACGGAAAGATCCCCGCGGATCAGAGCGAACGTTACTTGGTGAAAATTGAGCAGAGAATTCAGACGATCACGGCATTGGTTAAGGACCTGAACGATCTAAGTCTTCTTGAGACGGGACAAATTAATCCGATTCTTATACCCATTGACGCGGATGATTTCTTTGAAGCTCTTATGTACAAATGGTCCGACCCTTTGACTTGGCGCGATACGATTCTGGTGAGAGAGCCGGGACAAAGCCGTGCCACCATACAGGCGGACGAGCACTTGGTGGGGCGGGTTGTGGATAATTTGGTCAGTAATGCGATGAAGTACTCCCCCAGTCAATCCCGTGTCGTATGGTCGATTCGGGAATCCAATGGCTTTGTCTACCTCGTCATTAAAGATGAAGGAATCGGAATTCCGGAGGAAGCCATCCCTTATATTTTCGATTCATTCTATCGGGTGGACTCTTCACGCAACAGCCGGATTCCAGGCAGCGGACTTGGACTAACCATTGCGCGCGAAATCATGCTCCTCCACGGCGGAACGATTGAAGCCTTCAACAATCCAGACGCAGGCTGTACGTTTATCGCGGGGTTTCCATTCAACAACGTACAAACAAGAAGTTGAAGAAAGTAGATGGAAGCACCTCAGCATTCTTCACTGCCGTCGAGTGTTATAAGGAATATAAGTCTTAAGGAGGTGATGACATCACCGCAGGATTCTCTGGATGCAACGGAATTGGAAACGTGGATCACCACGATTCAAAAAGGAAATACAAGGCAAATGATTGCGATAGTCGGCAAAATAGACGAACGTTGAGTCAACAGTTTATAAGCTGAGGCAAGACAGACAACAAGTCGGTTGATTTTTACAAAATAATAGTTGCAATAACATCTTATTTGACATATCCTAATATTAGTTGCAATAGCATTCTAATTAAGAGGAGAGTAAAATGAGCGAACATTGGAGGCTCACTGACAAGGGCGTAACGGATTCTCACGGTCAATACATCTCAGCCATCTATCGCCATATGCAGATATTGATTTCAGCCGAGCTGGCACCCTACCAAATCGGAAGCGGCCAGTATATTTTTCTGATGGCGATAGCATTTCAGCAGCCAATCACGCAGAAGGCGCTGAGCGAGAAGCTGCTCATTGACAAGACGACGACCGCCAAGGCGATTGCCAAGCTGGAAGCTGAAGGATACGTGCGGAGGGAAGCCGATCCCGCCGACAACCGCTACCAGCTGCTCTATTTGACAGAATCGGGACGCGAGGTGGTGCCGAAAGTGCAGGAGGCGCTGGGTCGCGTCAAGAGCAAAACCCGGAAGGGCATTACCGACGAGGAGTATGACTTGTTGTTAGGCCTGCTGAAGATCGTGCTTCGCAATCTGAGCAAGCAGGAGGAGATGCTGGAATGAGCGGGACCGGAGGAACTGGCCTGACCGAAGAGCTGCTGTCTTGGACTGGCGTGACTATCCATCCTCATCGGTTTGGAGGGGTAGAATATCAGTTGAACGGAAAGGAAATCGGGCATCTTCATGGCGACAGACTGTTTGACCTGCTCTTGCCGAAATCCGAGCGAGATCGATGGATTGAAGATGTGAAGGCGAGGCCGCATCATATGTACCCCGATTCGGGCTGGGTGTCGGTGTATTTGAATACCGAACAAGATGTCGCTCATGCGATTGAAATCGCACGCTCTAAGTATGATCAAATGAACTTAAGGAGGATGTAAAGGATGATAGCCATTCCTTTTATCGTTGTGGAGAACTGCAAAGACGAAATCAAGTATTATCAAAGCGTTTTTGGCGGCGAGATTGCGATTCTGCGCAAGCAAGGGGAAGAGGTGCTTAATGCGGACCTGCATGTGGGGGAAGCAATCCTAAAGTTTGCCGATACTCAAGCGGCGAAGCCTGTGCTGAAAGGCGACTACGTAAGAGTCTTTCTGAAAATCGAGATGGAGAAAGAGTTTCAAAGGATCTACAGTGAATTTGCAGCCAACGGGACGATTAATACGGCGGTGTACGAAGCTCCATTTAATGGACTGTTGGCCATCGTTACCGACCGGAACGGCGTGTGCTGGGTGTTGTCCTATTATCGAACCTAATGCCGAGAAATCGCCATCAGAGTGCTGGAGCGATTGGATGAGGCTTTAAGCAATTGTTTTATCTGCAACGTATATGTTAGAATGGCTATAGAAAGACCGAGTGCAGCAAACACTCGGCCTATACAATTGGCTTGGATGGGATGTCCCTTCAAGTTAATGAATGGCACAAAACCCACCTTTGGCAGCTAACCTTGGGGTGGGTTTTTACTTTCTCTTGTAGTTATTAGCAATGTAAGTTAAAAGAGCAATGACAAAAGTTGAAAATCCGATCATGATGAGGATTGCATCCTTTATTTCCATGGCTTCACCTCCTTTCGAAGGGAAACCATGCCCACCCAAGGTATTCAATTGTACAAGCTAATCTTACATCTTCTCACAAATGCGATCAAGCGTTCCTATATCATAAAGCTTCCGGCGCAAAGGTTTTCTGGTAAGTGAGTTGGCACAAACGACCATGTGAAAGTAAAGTTTTCAGTTACTTCGCCCGATACACCCGTTCGGGCCTCCCGACGGATCCGTATGATAAATCGGCGGTCACCTTCCCCGTACTGACCAGGTATTCGAGGTAACGTCTGGAGGTGGACCGGCTCATGCCCAATTGGGAGCATACTTGCTCCGCGGTGAAGGAGCGGTTCATTCCCATCACGTAACCTGTCACTTTCTCCAGCGTGAGCTGATCGATGCCCTTGGGATAAGCGGAACGCAACTTGTCATTGTCGTTCAACCGGAGCAGTTCGTCGATTTCTTGCTGGTCAACGGTTGCCCGTGAGCCTTCTTGCTCAAGCAGGGTGATTTTCTCCCGGAAGCTTTTATACTTCTCCAAGGTTTCCTGCAGCCGCTCGAAAATGACAGGCTTGAGAATATAATCGAATATGCCGCCATGGATCGCTTCCCTCACCGTGTGCAGCTCTTTGGCCGCCGTGACCATAATGACATCGGTTTGCTTGTGGCTTACCTTGATATGCCTCAGCAAATCGAGCCCGCTCACGTCGGGCATGTATAAATCGAGCAGCACCAGATCGGGCGTCAAGATTTCCAGAAGCTCCCTCGCCTGCCGGCCGTCGGTCGCGATTCCCGCCGCTTCGAAGCCTTCGACTTTCCCCACGAAACGCCTGTTGATTTCCGCATTCCGTACATCGTCTTCCACGATCAATACCTGAATCATTCCGCGTCTCTCCTTGTCTTCGGCAAGGCAACGGAAAAGCGGGTACCGCCGGCTTGCCCGGAATGGAACTCGATCGATCCGCCCAGCTGGTCCACAGCCTGTTTGACCAAGGCCAAGCCGAATCCGCGCTTTTGCTCGTTTTTCGTGGAGAAGCCTTCCCTGAAAATATGCTCGGACCATTCCGCCCGAATGCCGGGTCCATTATCTTCTACTTCCATGATCAAGTCCCGCCCCAAATCGGTGAGCAGGACGGTGACAAGCTTCTCGCCGTCCTTCTCCATGACCGCCTCCATCGCGTTGTCAAGCAAATTCCCCAGAATCGTCACCAGCGAGTTGCGGTCGATCCATGGCGGCACGTCGCTGAACGTGCTGCCCTCATCGATGTTCAGGCGTATTTTCAGCTCTCGCGCCCGGTTGATTTTGCCGAGCAGTAGTCCGCCGACGATCGGATCGGGGATTTCCTTCAGAATAACCTTAAGCAAATCGATCTGCGTATCGGATTCACGGGTGATGAACTCGATGGCCTCCTGGTAAGATTCGAGTTGAATCAATCCGGAAATCGTATGCAGCTTATTGGAAAATTCGTGGGTCTGGGCACGCAAGCCGTCGGCATACTGTCTCATCTGGCTAAGCTGCTGCGTGATCAAGTACAGCTCGGATTTGTTACGGAAACTCGACACGGCGCCGATCACGTTGCCATGAGGGCCCTTGACCGGGAGGCGGTTCACCACGACCTCATGGCCGCCGACGATCGCTTCGCTGTCGTATTCCGCTTCGCCGGTCCGGATGACTTCCGGCAGGGTGGAGTAGGGAAGGATGTCGAGCACGTGCCTACCCAGGATTTTGGATTTGTCATCCGTTCCCAGCAGGCCTAGAGCATTCTGGTTCACAAGGGTAATAACCCCTTTGCCGTTCACCGCAATGATGCCTTCATGAATGGATTCCAGAACGGCCTGTTTCTCCTGATACAATCGGCCGATATCTTCAGGCTCCAGCCCGAAGATGGAGCGTTTCACCTTGTTCGCGATAAAGACAGCCCCGGCGGCGCTGAGCAGAAGGGCGGCAAAGGCGATCGCGATGACGATATTGCGGAAACGGATCGCTTCTTTGTTGATGTCCTCGAAGAGGAAACCGACGGAGACAACGCCGATGATTTCGCCGTTATCGCCATAGATCGGGGTTTTCCCCCGGAGCGACAAGCCGAGGGTGCCGGTGGCTTCCGAGATGATCGATTTTCCTTCAAAGACGGGTCCGTTGTCGCCCCCGACCATCGTTTGTCCGATTCTCGACGGATTGGGGTGGGCATACCTGATTTCGTCGCGATTGCCGACCACGATAAACTCGGCGTCAGTCTGCTTGCGGATCTCCTCGACCAACGGCTGGATAGTTTGGGACGGGTCGGGATCGCCGAAGGCTTTCCTCAGCTCCGGAATCGAAGCGACGGTTTTCGCCAGATTAAGCGCTTTCGATCCGACTTGGTTCTTGTAGGTCGAAGTCCACATTTGCTGAAAAGTGAGGGACATCGTAACGATCAGAGTGAAGGTGAGCGTGCACATCAAGAGAATCAGCTTCGTTTGCAGTCGCATGCTCGATCACATCGCTTCATGAATTTTATGAACAAAATGAACGCAATGACGTTAAATCAACTAATGCGCACAAACTATTCAGCAGTCTTGGGACTATGATACCATCGAATTGTGTAAGCGCTGTCAATCAATTTGGAACTATAGGTAATATATCATAAGGGGGAACGATCGTGGCATTTAAAAATTGGAAGTTGAAAATGGGACTATTGACGATCGCGGCGTCGGTTACCTTGACGGCTTGCGGCGACGCGGGCGGCAAATCGGGAGACTACCCTTCAAAAGCGATCGTAGTCGTCGCGCCTTCCGGAGCGGGCGGAGGCTGGGATAAAACGGCGCGTTCTTTAACCAAGGTCCTCTCCGAGGCGAAACTGGTCGATCAGACGATGACCGTAGAGAACAAGCCTGGCGGAGGCGGGGCCGTATTCTTGGCGGAATACGTCGCGCAGGATAAGAAGAATCCGTATAAGCTGTTCGTGAGCTCTCCTCCGATCCTGATCAACAACCTTAAGAAGGAAGGAAACAGTCCTTACGGTTATAAGGATACGACTCCGCTTGCGCAATTGACCAAGGACTATGGAGCCATCGTCGTAAAGGCGGACTCCAAATATGCGGACATCAACGCCGTGATGAACGATCTGAAAGCGGATCCAACGAAAGTGACGGTTGCAGGCGGATCATCTCCCGGTTCGATGGACCATTTGATCTCCGTCTTGCCGGCATACAAATTCGGCGTTGATCCGAAGTCGGTGAAGTACGTCTCGTATGACGGCGGCGGGGAAGCCATCGCGGCGCTTCTCGGCAACAATGCGGATGTCATCGGAACGGACATCTCCAGTGCGGCCGAGTATCTCAAAGCCGGTAAAGTGAGAGTGCTGGCGGTCACTTCCGCGGAAAGATTGTCCGGCGATTTCAAAGACGTGCCGACGCTCAAAGAGTCGGGGATCGACGCGGAATTCACCATTTGGCGCGGCGTGTTCGGACCTAAAGAAATATCGGACGACGAGAAAGCTTATTGGGAGAAAACGTTAAAGTCGTTGAATGATTCGGAGGAATGGAAGAAAGAGCTCCAAGCCAACGCGTGGGAACCGGAATTCAGAGCATCCGCCGACTTTACCAAGTTCCTCGAAGATCAAGAAGTGCTGATCAAGGATATGCTGACCGCACTGGGCATGGCGAAATAAAGCAAGCCGTCAAACAATCGCATTGACGAAGGCGGGCGCCAAGTACCCCCTTCGTCATTTTTTCCAATCAGAATGAGCAATGGGGTGAGGAAAGTGAACAAAGCGTATGACCGCTATGCGAGTGCCGTGTTTCTGCTCATCGGCGTTTCATTCGTATGGGAAAGCCGGAAAATCAGCGAGAGCTCCTACGGCAGCAACGTGGGCCCTGATATCTTTCCGATGGGGCTGGGCATCATTATGATCCTCCTCAGCATCCGGTTGTTCTATGAAGTGATGAAAACGAAAACTTCCGCTTCCGAAGAGAAATCCAATCCGGATTACAAGCGGTTTCTGCTAATATTGGTCGCGTCCCTGATTTATGCCTATTTTCTGGAAGACATCGGTTACGTAATCGGCACTTTCTTGTTCCTGTTGTTCTCGTTTCAAGTCATCGAAAGAGGAAAGTGGCTCGTATCGTTGATCGTATCCGCCGTTTTCTCTTACGGAGTTTACTATTTGTTCGTTAAAATTCTGGAGGGAAGCCTGCCCGGTTTTCCATCCTGGATGAATCTGGGCTAGAAGGAGGCCATTGTATGAGTGTTTTGAACTTCTTGGCGGACGGCTTCTCATCGGCGCTGCAGTGGCACAACCTTCTGTTCGCTTTCATCGGCGTTCTGATCGGTACCGCCGTGGGCGTATTGCCGGGGATCGGCCCGATGAGCGGGGTAGCGCTTCTTATCCCCGTGACGGCCACGATGACCGGGGGCCAGGATCCCGCAAGCGCGGCGACGAGCGCCATCATCCTGCTCGCAGGCGTGTATTACGGCGCCATGTACGGCGGATCGACAACATCGATTTTGCTGAATACACCCGGTGAATCCTCTTCGGTCGTGACCACGCTGGACGGTTACCAGATGGCCAGACAAGGAAGAGCGGGGGCGGCCTTGTCCATTTCCGCCATCGGTTCCTTCGCGGCCGGCATCTTTTCTTTGCTGGCTCTGGTGCTGCTGGCCGAACCGTTGTCGAATCTTGCGATCAAGTTCGGGCCCGCGGAGTATTTCTCCCTGATGCTGCTCGGGCTGGCGGCGGTCAGCGGCCTTGCCGGCAAATCCATGACCAAGGCGCTGATCATGACGGTCATGGGGTTGCTGCTTGCCACGATCGGCATGGACAACGTATCCGGCGTGGCCCGGTTTACCTATGATTTTCCTATTCTTTACGGAGGCTTGGAGTTTCTAACCATCGCCGTCGGCTTGTTCGCGCTTGGCGAGGTGTTCAAGACGATCATTAACCGGGAGTACCAGGCGGGCGAGATCGCCAAGGTCGGGCGCGTTCTGCCCACCCGGCAGGACCTGAAAGCCAGCGCAGGCCCGATCGCACGCGGCTCGGTTCTCGGTTTCTTCATCGGCGTGCTTCCCGGCGCGGGGGCTACCCTTGCTTCTTTTTTCAGTTACATCATTGAGAAGAAGATTAGCAAGAATCCTGCCAAGTTCGGAAAAGGAGCCATCGAAGGCGTAGCGGCACCTGAATCGGCCAACAACGCGGCTTCAGGCGGCGCGATGGTTCCCTTGCTCACATTGGGCATTCCGGGTTCGGGCACCACGGCCATCCTAATGGGTGCGCTAATTATGTACAATGTCCAACCGGGTCCGCTGCTTTTTGCCGACCATCCCGAGGTGGCCTGGGGACTCATCGCCAGCATGTTCATCGGCAACCTGATGCTTCTGATCCTCAATATGCCGCTTGTCAAAGTGTTTGCCAAAATCATCGAGACGCCGCCGAGATACTTGCTGCCCATCATCATCGCGATATCCGTATTCGGCGTCTATGCGGTTCAGTATACGACATTCGATCTGCTGCTCCTGATCGGTTGCGGCATTGCGGGTTATTTCCTAACGAAGAACGATTATCCGCTGGCTCCCCTTGTGCTGGGACTCGTGCTGGGCCCGATGATTGAGAACAACATGCGGCGCGCGTTGACCGGCTCGAACGGGGATTTCTCCGTGTTTCTCGCCAAGCCCTTGTCGGCCGCGTTCCTGCTAGTTGCGGTGCTCTGGCTCGTTGTTCCGTTATTGCTCAAGATGCGCGGCAAGAAGGTCCTCGTCAATGAGGAAGCGTAAGCGTTGAACATCATCTATGCGGAAGGGGAAGATACGAAGTGGCAACAAGTTCGAACATCATTATCCGGATGGAGATTCAGAAATCGAAAATCACGTTCGGTGAAGTAGCCGTGGCAATCGGAGAGTCGGGCGGGGATATCGTAGCAACCGACGTGATCCATTCCGCCAAGGATTCCGCGATCCGAGACATTACGGTTCACATCCCCGACGACAGCAACTCCAGGCTTCTGGACCGTCTCTCCAGCCTGGACGGCTTGAAGGTCATCAACGTATCGGACAGGACCTTCCTTGTCCATCTGGGCGGGAAAATCGAGATTCAAGCCCGAATGCCGGTCAAAAACCGGGAGGATTTGTCCCATGTCTATACGCCTGGCGTAGCCAAGGTGTGTAAGGCGATCCATCAGGATGAGAACAAAGCGTTCTCACTCACGATCAAGCGCAACACAGTGGCCATCATCAGCGACGGCACCGCGGTCCTAGGCTTGGGGGATATCGGTCCATTCGCCGCGATGCCGGTTATGGAAGGGAAGGCGATGCTGTTCAAACAGCTGGCCGGCGTGGATGCTTTTCCGATTTGCTTGCAGACCAAGGATACAGAAGAAATCATTCGCACCGTCAAAAACATGTCTCCCGGGTTCGGAGGCATCAATCTGGAGGATATCAGTTCTCCCCGCTGCTTCGAAATCGAGGAACGGCTGAAGCGCGAGCTCGACATTCCCGTGTTTCACGACGATCAGCATGGCACAGCCGTTGTCATGCTCGCGGGTCTTCTGAATGCGCTGAAGATCGTCGGCAAAAGGATGGAGGACATCAAGGTTGTCGTCGTCGGCATAGGCGCGGCCGGAGTGGCCTGTTCGAAAATGATGCTGGCTGCGGGCGTTTCGAATTTGATTGCCGTCGACCGGCAGGGGGCGATTGCCGCAGGCGAGGAATATGCCAATCCGATGTGGCAGTGGCTCGCGGACCACTCCAATCCGTATCGCTCCAAAGGGTCCTTGTCCGAAGTGCTTGAGGATGCGGATGTATTCGTCGGCTTGTCTGGCCCGGGCGTGCTCAAAGTTGAAGATTTGAAGAAAATGGCCCGGGACCCGATCGTCTTCGCGATGGCGAATCCGGAGCCGGAGATCGAACCTGAAGCCGCGGAACCGTATGTGCGCGTAATGGCGACAGGCCGGAGCGATTATCCGAATCAAATCAACAATGTGCTGTGTTTCCCCGGTATTTTTCGCGGCGCTTTGGAATGCCGCGCCCGTACGATCAACGAAAGAATGAAGCTGGCCGCCGCGGAGGCGATCGCCTCCACGGTCGGAGCCGAAGAGCTGAATGAGCAGTATATCATCCCCAGCGTCTTTCATGAAGAGGTCGTTGTTAAGGTCAGGGCGGCGGTTATTCAGGCCGCGATCGAAACCGGAGTGGCCAGAAGAATCCCTCGGGATTTCCGGTAATGGACGTTTTGTTTCTGATCCTGCTTCAGGTGATTTTTCCCGTATTCGCCATGCTCGCGGCGGGCGCGGTGCTTCACCGGAAGTATCGGTTTGACATGAAGACTCTCTCCAGGCTCACTACTTCCGTTTTTATGCCCGCCCTGGCGTTCGTCAATATCTACGAAAGCCAGATTGCAGGGGATTTGCTTGCGGATTTGATCCTATTTTTACTCGTTCAGAATTTAGGTCTGATGGTTGTCGGCAACATTGCCGCCCGAGTGGCGGGACTGGACCGCAAGGTGGCTTCAACCTTCAAGAACAGCGTGGTGCTGAACAATTCCGGCAACTACGGCTTGCCGGTCAGCCAGCTCGTATTTGCCGGCAATCCGGCGGGTATGTCGATCCAGGTGATCGTGACGATTTTTCAGAACCTGGTTACGCATACCTACGGGCTGTTCAACTCGATTTCCGTTCAAGCGAAGGGTGTAAAGACCTTTGTCGAAATGGTTAAAATGCCCATCTTGTACGCGTTGCTGGCAGGGGTGGCGCTGAAGGGATTGGGCGTCGCGATACCGGGCTTTATTTGGAAGCCGGTCGAGAACGTGGCAAACGCTTTTTTGGCTGTCGCCTTGTTTACATTGGGGGCTCAGGTGGCTTATTTGAAAATCCGGCGGCCTTCCTTGCTGCTTACGCTGACCGTGATTGGCCGATTGCTCGTTTCACCGTCACTGGCCTTGCTCATCATCACGATCATGGGTCTGGAGGGCGTTACCGCGCAGGCACTGTTCATCGCCAGCTCCTATCCATGTTCCAGAAACACGGCATTGTTTGCTCTGGAATACGACAACGATCCTGATTATGCGGCGGAGGCTGTACTGCTAACCACCCTATTAAGCGCCATAACGGTGACCGTTGTCGTCTATCTTTCTAAAATCTTCTGGTAGGAGGAGCTTGTATGAGCGGAATCGCGACCACAGCCATTATCGAAATCAACCGGACAGCCAACCGGTATGAATCCAGCATCGTTCTGCACGCCGACAACAAATACATCGACGTCAAAAGCATTCTCGGCTTGACCTTAACCCTGATACGGGATGACGTTTACCGTCTTGATGTTCATGGACCCGACGAAACGGAAGCGAGAAAGGGCATGAAGGAGATATTTGAGAAGCACGATCTCGCGGTACGGTTTGAAGTTTGAACTAGATAAACACTGCTTAAACATTCTTGTGATTGTTCATACAAACAAAGGCCGGTAGACTCACTCTTTCGAGCAGCTACCGGCTTATTTAGCGGTCATGCGCAACGTTTTGTTAAATATTGTTATTATGCCTCAAAGTAATAACCACATTTCCTTTTTTGTGACCTTGATCGACATAGCGGTGCGCCTCTATCATTTGCTCCAGCGGATAGCAGCGATCAATAACCGGTTTCAGCCGGCCCGTCTCCGTAAGCTCTTTGAGAAAAATCAGATCTTCTTTGTGTAGGACTGCTGTCCCGCCGATGACGGCGTTGAGATAATATCCGTTGTTCTTCAGCGATCTTCTACATTGTGATCGCGTAGTCTTGCCTACCGTATCAAAAATAAATATCGTAGGTCTCGCCGTTTTTCGTAAAATCCTCTTGCGTGTAGTCAATGACCTTGTCGGCTCCCAGAGTTTTCACCATTTCAACATTCGCAGTACTGCATACCCCAGTCACTTCCGCCCCAATGTACTTGGCAAGCTGTACCGCAAAAGTGCCTACACTACCCGAAGCGCCATGGATGAGGACCTTTTTTCCAGGATGGATGTTGCCTCTTCTGAGGAAAAACAGAGCGGTATTTGCTCCAATAGAAAGAGCAGCGGCTTCCTCATAGGTCATATTATTCGGTTTTGTTACCACTGCCCCATCCTCGGGCAGACATTTATACTCGGCGTGGGCACCAATTTTCGCCTTGAACGTCGATGCAAAAACCTGGTCGCCTGCCTTGAACTGTGTTACATCTTTGCCGACTGCTTCAACTTCACCGGCTAGTTCCATTCCGAATATCGGATTTCTTGGTTTTCTGAACCCTAAAGCGATTCGAGCGGGGAGCCAGAACATTGGGGGGACTTTGACACTCCACACGGCTAAAGCCGTGGGATTCTTAGCTAGTTGGTACGTCCGCAGTCTGTTTCCAGTTTGGACAACTGCTAAGTTTGGGGCTGTGCCATCAGCCAATCCTAAGACAGTGCGTATAGCATCTTAGGCTGACAGATTGTTACCATCTGCCATAGGTTGTCGCATGATATTGATTGCGCCAACCCGATCACGGTGTGCGTGAAACCCGCATGAACACCTATACGTTCGGTCCAT
>NZ_SOMN01000028.1 GCF_004564235.1 Cohnella luojiensis | reverse complement strand
GACCGGTCTGGTAATAATGGCGGAGGGGTTCCACGCGTACCCATCCCGAACACGACCGTTAAGCCCTCCAGCGCCAATGGTACTTGGACCGCAGGGTCCTGGGAGAGTAGGACGTTGCCAGGCCGGACAACAGAGAAAGCACCCTCGCGGGTGCTTTTTTCGTGTCACTTACTATTGATGATAATAAGAAACTTCCTTCGACTCCAGACGGACGACACCATCTTTATGCTCTCGGCGCAGCGACCATAATAGCTTAATCCTTGGCGTCAATAACCACAGATGCCAGTAAACCATGGCGATGACAAGCGAGGAATGAGCCCATGGATAGAATAGGCCAGCGACGCAGCAACCGACCAGAAAGAGATGAAAGTGAAGTCGGCGGAACAAGGATAACTGAGTGTCCATAATGGGGAGCGGACCGATCCAAGGCCAATCCTGGCGGAAGGTCCATCTTTTCTCGGATATCTTGTCTACTCGGCGTACCGTAATGCGTAGAACTAGAGCATGTACGAGCAACATGAGGACAGCGCCAATAGCGGAAAAGATCAACCCTGGCCATTCGTAGATCAAATACAAAGCGGAAAGAACCAGTAGTGCGGTAGCCATGTAACTATACTTGCTTTCGGGACGCAGTGCTATTTTACGAATGAGCTTATAATGATAGAAGGTTGCGTCATTTGCGGCTGACGGACTGGCCATCTTTATCTATCCTCCCTACGGAAACAAAACGCTTTCTGATGATTACTATCGGATAATCGCGATGTTAATGTTATGTTTAGTATAGATTTCTTACTATGAATGCGTATATTTTCATAGAATACGGACATAATAGATGCATCAATAGGGAAGGGCTGGGTTGTTCATGGAAGATATCGAACGGAAAACCTGCATTGTTTGCGGCGAGCCCAAGGAAGAAGGAATTACGGTCGTAACGGAATTCATCTGTACATCCTGCGAGTCCGAGATGGTGCACACGAATGTGGAGGACGAGAGATATCCATTTTTCGTGAGACAGTTAAAACAGCTATGGGTTCGATTTCATGCATAATAGATATAGGCTAGAAGAGAGGAACGACGAGCGATCGTTGTTCCTCTCTTCTTATTTGTCTATAATGAGGGGGGTAAGGGGGAACCAAGATATGATGGAAAAAGAAAAAGCGCCGTTATACGAAGCGTTGGTTGCCCATTCGCGTTTGCGTGCTCATCCCTTCCATGTGCCCGGTCATAAGCAACGCGCGGCGTGGAGAGAGGAATCTGCTCCCGATTATTATGGCTCGTTGCTTGCTCTGGATGTGACGGAGCTCTCCGATACGGATGATTTGCATCATCCGGAGGGTCCGATCGCTGAAGCACAGGAGCTGGCTGCCGATTGTTACGGCGCGGAGGAAACCCGGTTTCTGGTAGGAGGAAGCACCGCAGGCAATCTCGCTATGGTTATTGGATTGTGTCAACCTGGGGAAGTCGTTATTCTGCAGAGGAATGTACATAAATCGATCATTCACGGATTAATGCTGGCTGGCGTCAGAGCCGTTCTGTTGCCGCCCGATATCGATGCGCTTTCGGGATTGGCCACCGTTCCGGGTGAAGTGCTGCTACAGGCGACGCTAGAGAGGTACGGAGAAGCGAAGGCAGTTATTCTATCCTCGCCTAATTATTATGGGATGAGTACGGATCTGAAGCCGCTTGCGGAGCTCGTGCACAGGTATGGAGTTCCGGTACTTATCGACGAAGCGCATGGACCGCACTTCGGGTTTCATCCCCATTTTCCGGCATCCGCGCTGCAGTCAGGCGCTGACCTGGTCGTGCAGTCGACGCATAAGATGCTGTCCGCCATGACGATGGGCGCCATGCTGCATATACAAGGAAATCTTATTCCTAGGCCATCTATAAGGCAGGCTTTAACGATGGTTCAGAGCTCAAGCCCATCTTTTCCGATCATGGCGTCGCTGGATTTGGCGCGAAGGCAGCTCCATACGCAAGGGGAGCAAGCTTTTCAGTCGGCACTCGAATCCATATCGCTGGCGACGAAAGGGTTAAACGAAACTTCAATTGGAGCTTTGGGATACGGGGAATACGCAAGCAAAGGAATCTCGTACGATCCGTTAAAGCTTGTACTATTCGATAAGACAGGAAGGCTGAGCGGATTCGAGCTAAGGGATGAGCTTATTAGAAGGAAATGCGTCGCGGAGATGGCGGACGCACGCTACGCGGTAATGGCTTTCGGGACAGGTTCTACATCGGAGGATGGAGAATTATTGCGTTCAGCACTAGCGGACATAGACAGTCATATGCCATCGCCTATTCAGCCAATCGCGCCTGAACGACAGATGATGCCAACTCCAACTCCTACCAATGCTCATCGGCAAACGAACAACGTGCCGGAGCCGGTTTCCTTCGGTCGGCAAACCTATCCTTCTCAAGCGGTCAGCCTTGACAGCAGCGTTGGACTTACGGCAGCCGAATGGGTTACCCCCTATCCGCCAGGTATCCCCGTTCTCTATCCGGGAGAAAAGATCACCGAAAATATCGTGCAGGAGCTCAAACATTGGAAACATGAAAGGGCACAAATCCAAGGAGCGCAGGATCCAGAGCTTCAAACCATTCTAATTCAAAAGAAATAACAGCATCGTGACAGGGAGATTGAAATGAAGGACATTCGTTTAAGCTTAGCGTGGATTACCGGAATCGCGGTGAGCATGCTAATTATAGGGTTGATTATGGTCTCGCCGGTGATTGGATTAGCGGATAGCGGAGATTTCGGCCGTGTGCTGAGCGTTACCGGGCTAGCAGTCCTTAACCCCAATGAATCCTACGAAAATCACTATTTTAACTATGCGCACCAGCATTTCGGTTACGGCGGTTATACGTTGGGCGGCTACATCTCGACACATGTTATTCTGGTCGCGATTGCCGGATTGATCGGCAGGGTTATCAATGGGGAAGTATTCGATATCCGCGTGCTTGGCGTTTGTTATTCCATGTTCTTCGTATGGGCGGTCGCGCTACTGGTAAGGAATGCTCCGGTGACGAATAGCCGTACGAATACGCTTATCTTAGCCAGCATATTGGCGGTAAGCTTAATCTTCGTGTTTGGCGACATCGGATATATAGCCTATTTTCAGTCCTTTTTCGGGGAGCCGTTTGCCCTCATCTCTATGCTGCTCATGGTTGCTTCGGCAATTGCGATAGCATCTACGCCAAATCCTTCGGGTATATTACTCGCCTTATTCGTAGTTGCGGCGTTAGCGGTTGCGACTTCGAAAATCCAGAACGCTCCGCTTGGTTTCGTCTTTGCCTTGCTGACCTGGCGGATGCTTTATTTACGTCCCGATGCCAAGTGGAGGAAACAAGTATGGATAGGAGCGGCTGCTCTCGTCGTCGGATCGGCGCTTATGATCGTCGTAGCGCCCGATAGGCTTAAGAATACGAACTTATACCAATCCATCTTCTACGGCGTCTTAAAGGATTCACCAAACGTCTCCAGGGATATGGAGGAGCTGGGCATACCTCGGAAGTATGCCGTGCTGGCGGGAACGAATTATTTTCAGAAGGATACCGCGATTCCTCAGAAGGACCCCGTCTTGCGACGGGAAGTACTGGAGAAACTGAGTCATAAGGACATTGCTATGTATTATTTGCGACATCCTTCGAGGTTTATGCAGAAGCTAGATAGAGCCGCGGCGAATTCTATGTTTATTCGACCGTATTACTTGGGTAATTATGATCAATCTGCGGGCAAATCGCCAGGTGCGATCTCATACAAGTTCAGCGGGTGGAGCCAATGGAAAGATAAGTACATGCCAAAAAGCGCAGGATGGTACATCGGCTTCATTTTAGCGTATTATGCAGTATTGGGCACCTTGTGGCGGAGATCTTCGTCTAGAAGACTCAGGCTGGTTGCCGAAACGCTTGCCATTGTCGCCTTAGCTGGAGTATTCTCATGCATCGTGCCGTTAATCGGCGATGGAGAGGCTGATTTGGGCAAGCATTTGTTTATGTTTAATGTCTGCTTTGATATGATGGTAATAAGCGTATTAACGGGGGCGGTCTACGGGCTGATAAGGCTCGTTGAACGGAGAAGCCGGGCTTTAGTGCCGTAATTGAAAGGGGAAAGCTTGGTGCGAGGCGGATTGTTCATCACGATAGAGGGCGGGGAGGGGTCGGGCAAGACTACCCTTATTCACGCTATAGCGCTCAGAGCGCAGCAACAAGGTTACGAAGTGATGATTACCCGGGAACCCGGAGGGATTCCGATTGCCGAAGCGATTCGGGCGGTCATCTTGAATAAGGAAAACACCGCTATGGATGCGCGTACCGAAGCCTTGTTATATGCGGCCGCGAGAAGACAGCATCTGGCAGAAAAAGTAATGCCGGCTTTGAAATCGAATAAGATCGTTATCTGTGATCGGTTCGTGGATAGCAGCTTGGCGTATCAAGGATTCGCGAGGGGTTTGGGGTTAGAAGCGGTATGGGAGATTAACCGATTCGCTACGGAAGGCTGTATGCCGGATTTGACGCTGTATCTAGATCTGGATCCGGAAATCGGACTCGAAAGGATCGAACGGAACGGCGAGCGGGAGATAAACCGGCTGGATCTCGAGAACTTGGCATTCCATCATCTCGTTCGAGAAGGCTATAAGCTTCTTGAAGTTCGATTCGCGGAACGGATTGTCACGATTGATGCCGCAGCCTCACCGGAGCATATTGCCGAGCAAGCGTGGAAGCATCTTGAACCAAAACTGCTTTCCGGTAAAGTTGAAGAGTAAATAGAGGATTTTAGCGTAAGAACGTCCAATTTATAGTAAGAAGCTACAGACCCCTATTAATGAGATTCGAGGAGGCCTGAACCATGAAATTACTGATTGCCGTCATTCAAGATAAGGACAGTAACCGATTGTCCAATGCGCTGATTAAAGAAGGATTCCGGGCGACGAAGTTAGCGAGTACCGGAGGATTTTTGCGGGCGGGAAACACGACCTTCCTCATCGGAATCGAGGACGACCGGATTCAAGGAGCTTTAGACGTTATTCGCGCGAACTGCAAAGTGCGCGATCAGTTGGTTACGCCGGTATCTCCTGTAAGCGGTGCAGCGGATTCCTATATTCCGTTCCCTGTCGAGGTGCAAGTGGGCGGAGCGGCCGTGTTCGTGCTGCCGGTGGAACGGTTTGAACACTTCTAATGCGGCCGGGTGGTGAGTCAAGATGAAAATCCAATCGGGCTTCTATCCGGTAAACAAGACGCTGCAACGCGGCGAGACGGCAGCTAGACCTTCGCAGACTCAGAATTTCGGAGATTTCATGCAGCAGCAAGACGAACAACGAACGCACGAGGAGCTTCAACGGAAGCTGGAGGATATTCGTCTGCAAGGCGACCGGTTAACGCGTTCCATGACGGTCAGGGAATTGGTGCTCTACCGCCAGATGGTCAAAGGATTTCTTGAAGATACCGTACGTCGCGGAATTGCCTTGAAGGAGACGAAGGGTTGGGACCGAAGAGGCCGCGGCAAAAGATATAAATTGTTGGAAGAAGTGGACGCCATGCTCGTGGGCATGGGAGAAGAGCTGCTTCGGAGCGAAGAGGGCAGGATCGACCTGCTCCAGAAGGTTGGAGAAATCCGCGGGATAATGATTAACATCGTTTTCTAAGGAGTAAGGAGTAAACGCAATATGGGGTTTCAACATATTTCGGGGCAAGAGAGAGCGAAGGCTCTATTACAGAACGCGCTAGTTTCCGATAAGATTGCGCACGCCTATTTGTTCGCGGGACCTCCAGGTTCCGGTCGAAGGGAGATGGCTAATGCGTTTGCCCAAGCGTTGTTCTGCGAAAGTCACGCAAACGATGCATGCGACGAATGCCTGGAATGTCGTAAAGTATTGCACGGCAACCATCCGGACCTTCATATCGTTAGCCCTGACGGCGCAACCGTCAAAATCGAACAAATCCGAACGCTTCAGCGGGAATTAGCTTATCGCAGCGTTGGAGCGGGATACAAGGTTTATATTATAGAAGGCGCGGAGACGATGACCGTTCAGGCTGGCAATAGCTTGCTGAAATTTCTGGAGGAGCCTCCGTCTCCCGTCGTTGCTATTCTACTATCTCCTAGCGCGCAGGCGGTTCTTCCAACTATATTATCGAGGACGCAGCTCGTTTCTTTCGTGCCGGGGGATCGGGATGTTTTGGCAAATGCCCTTATCCAGGAGGGGAAATCGCCTTTGTTGGCTCGCGCGGCGGTTAATCTGGCATCCGGTCTCGCAGCCAGTCGAAAATTGGTAGAAGAGAATTGGTTTGCAGATATCCGAAACGTAGTGATACAATTAGGGAGGGAGAATCCGGCCCGGTTCACTGCGAGTCTGCTTCAAGCGCAGCAGCAGGTTTTTAAAACGGATCTCTCGGAACATGTCGAAATTTTGCTGCAGCTGTTAGCTTTGTGGTATAGAGATATGATTTATGCAATGACCGATCGTCAGGAGCAGATGGTATTCCCGGATCAGGCGGATTGGATCTCGAAGCAAGCTTGGAGCCGATCGATTCAATCTTGGGTGACGGTAATGGAATCCGCTCTGACGGCGGCAAGAAGAATAAAAGCTCACGTGGCGCCGCAACTGGCGCTGGAGCAATTTCTGGTGAACGTGCGGGAGGGATAGATTTGTACGATGTGGTGGGAGTCCGCTTCAAGAAAGCGGGCAAAATCTATTATTTTGATCCCGCCGAGCATCCGGTGTCCAAAGATCAGCATGTCATTGTGGAGACGGCGCGCGGCGTAGAATATGGCAAAGTCGTTGTCGGCCCGAAGACGGTAGGAGAATCGGATGTCGTTCTTCCTTTGAAGAAGGTCATTCGGGTTGCGGGCGATCCCGACGCGAAGGCGGTTGAAGAAAACCGCAGCGCCGCGAAGAACGCGTTTACCGTTGGACTGCAGAAAATTAAGGATCACGCGCTTAAGATGAAGCTCGTGGACGTGGAATACACGTTTGACCGGAATAAGATCATCTTTTATTTTACGGCTGAGGGCCGCGTTGATTTCCGGGAGTTGGTCAAGGATTTGGCCGGCGTATTCCGTACCCGCATTGAATTGCGGCAGATCGGCGTGCGCGATGAAGCAAAGATGCTTGGCGGAATCGGTCCATGCGGGCGAGTGCTCTGTTGTTCTTCCTGGCTTGGAGATTTCGAACCTGTCTCCATTAAGATGGCGAAGGACCAGAACTTATCGCTGAATCCAACGAAGATATCCGGACTGTGCGGCCGATTAATGTGTTGCTTGAAATATGAGCATGACAACTACGAGAGTGCCAAGGAAGAGATGCCGGCCGTCGGCAGAACGGTTGTCACTTCCATGGGAGAAGGCAAAGTCGTTGGCCTTAACATTGGCAGCCGTAGCGTACACGTTCAGTTGTTCGACCTGGGTAAGGTGAAAGAGTTGCCATTTGACGATGTTGTCCTGAAATAAGTGACAAAATCGGTGCCTTGAGGTGGATAGTTGTTCATGAAAGACATTTTCCTTCGCGTGGATGAACTCGAATCGCATCTAGGAAACGTACATGCCGACTTCGGGGATCTCAAGCTGAAGATCAAAGAGCTGTTGGAAGAGAACCAGCGCCTTAGAATCGAGAATCAGCAGTTAAGAAAAGTACTCAAACGGGAAACAGAACCCGCGGTCGCCCAAGAATCGGCGGAAGAACCGGCTGCCGTCAAGGGTGACAATCCGCCTTTAGCCATGGCTGTTGGCGAAGGTTACGATAATCTAGCCCGTCTGTATCATGAAGGCTTTCACATTTGCAACGTGTACTACGGTCATCTGCGAATGGAAGGCGATTGCTTGTTCTGTCTATCTTTCTTAAGCAAATGATAAGATTCCTATCTGAATACCAGAACCCGAGAGGGGATGCCGTAACGCGGGCACTCCTCTCGGGTTCTTTGCTTATTGGGGAAGACTAATAATAACTGGCAGAATGCGGGGAAATAAAGTAAGCTAGTGGGCGTGGAACTATGAAGACAGAGCATTCGATTGGAGGCTGGCATCATGAACGAAGCGGGCCTATCCTTGGCCGGGATGCTGCAAGCGGGAGAGCGGTTGGACGACTTGCTTACCCATAACCTGAGGATTATACAGAGCCCCGAAGTATTCAGCTTCTCGCTGGACGCCGTGCTTCTCGCGAGATTCGCCGGAGTGCCGCCGAGGGGGCGAATACTCGACTTATGTACCGGGAACGGCGTCATTCCGATGCTGCTCACGACCCGAACCGAGTCCTCTATCGACGGAGTCGAGATTCAGCCTCGGCTTGCCGATATGGCGCGGCGAAGTGTTGAACTAAACGGGCTAACCGATAAAATAAATATCATCGAAGGCGATCTGCGCGAATGGAAAACGGATGGCGATCTGTACGATGCCATAACGGTCAATCCGCCCTACCTTCCGCTTCAGAGCGGTGATTACAAAGAAAATCATCACCAGGCGATGGCACGGCACGAGATCGGGTGTAAGCTGGAGGACGTTGTCGCGGCATGCGCTAAATCCGTTCGCATTGGCGGGCGCGTATCGATGGTGCACCGTCCTAGCAGACTGGTCGATATTATCGATCTCATGCGCCGTTACCGGTTAGAACCGAAGCGCATCCGGTTCGTTCATCCGCGCAAGGAAGCCGAGGCTAATATGGTATTAATAGAAGGTACGCGTGACGGGAAACCCGAGGTGCGGCTGTTGCCTCCGGTAATCGTATACGAGGATAATGGGGAATATACACCTGAATTGCTTGCCGTATTCTACGGCGAAGCATCCGAGCTGCCTGATTTCAAGCGTCAGAACGGACGAGCCCCGGTAGCTAAAGCCAAAAGCGATGGAGAGGAGGCGGGCAAGTGACGATAGAAACCATTAAACATACAGCGATAGTCAAAGCTTCCGTTCAACGCAGCTTCGCTTCGCGCGAAGCGCCCGGAACGTTATATTTGGTGGCCACCCCGATTGGTAACTTGGAGGACATGACGTTCCGTGCTATCCGTACGCTGAAGGAAGTCCAGCTTATCGCGGCGGAGGATACCCGACAGACGCGCAAGCTACTGACTCATTACGATATTCAGAATAGGCTTGTCAGCTACCATGAGCATAATCGCGATGCGAGCGGGCCTGAACTGATACGTCTTCTGCTGGAGGGCCAGCATATCGCGCTGGTCAGCGATGCCGGAATTCCCGCCATTTCGGATCCTGGGGCGGACCTCGTCCGGGATGCGGTAGCGCAAAGCATTCCGGTCGTTCCGATTCCGGGCGCCAACGCGGCTTTGTCGGGGTTGATCATATCCGGTTTGCCGACCGATCGGTTTCTGTTCGTCGGGTTTCCCCCGCGCGAACGTAAGGGTATCAACAAGCTCTTGGATGGGTTAGAGGGAGAAAGCGGCACGTTGCTGTTCTACGAATCTCCGCACAGAGTAAAGAAAACGTTGGCGGTCATCGCGGAACGATGGGGTGGGCGCAATATGGCCATCGTTCGCGAGTTAACCAAGCGGCACGAGGAAGCGATTCGAGGAACGGTGGGAGCTTGCTTAGAGCATGTCGAAGAGAATCCCCCTCTGGGAGAATGTTGTCTTATAATAGAAGGAACACAAACGCAAGGTGAAGGAGCTGCCTCTCCGGGCGAGGGGAACAGCGGCCAGTGGTGGTCCTCTTTGACTCTAGTTCAGCACGTCGCCCGCTATGAAGCACTTGAGATGAATCGCAAGGAAGCGATGAAGAAGACAGCCGCCGATCGCGGAATATCCAAGAGGGACGTATACCAATCCTTGCTAGAATCAGACGATGAATAGAAGACAAAAAAAAATCCTCCCGAGATCGATATCGGGAGGGGTTGCAAGGAGTATAAAAAGGTTGGAATTAACAATTATTAGAATACAATTTTCATTATAAACTATTTTCTTTAATTTGTCACAGGGGAAGGTAAATCCTTCAAACATTCTCTGCAAACAATTTTTCCTTTGAAATATGTAACGTTTTCCGCGTTGCCGCAGAAGATGCAAGCAGGCTCGTATTTCTTAAGCATGATGCGCTCCCCGTCTACATAAATCTCAAGAGCGTCTTTCTCTCCGATGCCTAGCGTGCGGCGCAATTCAATTGGAATAACCACCCGGCCCAATTCATCAACCTTCCGCACAATACCTGTAGATTTCATCATTTGGTAATACCCCTCTCAAAAGGTTAAAATAAAAACAAACGGACCATGATAGTCAGTGCTTGTCCCGTATTCGCCAGCATTCGACAAAGTTCTCTGTTTTCCGATTATTATCGTACCAACGATTCCCAAAAAAGTCAACCCACTATGATTGAAAATAAGGGACGTTATTATCGAAAATCCTAATAAATAAGGCAATTTGTAGAACTCGTCAACATCCCTGCAAGCGATAAATAAAAGGAAGGCCATATTCGACAACATTCGATATTATACGACATTAAATTCTTTTAATCTTGTCGAAAAATGACTGAAAGAGGTGATAGCGTTGCTTTTGGAATTGCCAGAGGAGAAGGTGTTCAAGGATCCTGTCCATCATTCCATTTATGTGCAGGATTTGACGATCTGGAAACTCATTAATACGCCGGAGTTTCAGCGTCTTAGAAGAATACGACAGCTAGGTACCTCCTATCTCACCTTCCACGGTGCGGAGCATAGTCGATTTTCACATTCTTTGGGTGTATATGAAATTACAAGAAAAATCATTTCCCAATTCGAGCGTAATAGATATGCCGATTGGCCGCAAGAGGAGAAGTTACTAAGCCTGTGCGCTTCTTTGTTGCATGATGTTGGACATGGGCCGTTCTCCCACTCTCTGGAGCAAATCTTTCATACCGACCATGAGCAATGGACCTGCGAGATTATACTGGGGGACACCGGCGTCAATCGGGTACTTCGCGAGGTTGACCCGCAATTCCCGGAACAGGTAGCTTCGGTTATTTGCAAGAATTACGAGAAGCCGATCGTCGTCAGTCTGGTGTCCAGTCAATTGGATGCCGACAGGATGGATTATTTGCTTCGGGATGCTTATTTCACCGGAGTGAATTACGGAACGTTCGACTTGGATCGGATTCTTCGCATGCTTCGTCCTTACCAAGGAAAGATCGTGGTGAAGGAAAGCGGAATGCATGCGGTGGAAGACTATTTGATGTCGCGTTACCAAATGTATTGGCAGGTTTATTTTCATCCGGTTACCCGGAGCTCCGAAATCGTTCTGCGCCAAATCTTTCGAAGGGCAAGCGAGCTCTACCGTTCTGGATTCGAGTTCTCCTTCATGCTATCACCCATCCGCGAGTTGTTGGCCGGTTCAATCACTTTACAACAATATTTGAAGCTGGATGAAGCGATGGTCCAAACGACCTTCGGGCAGTGGTCGGAGGAGAAGGACGAGCTCTTGTCGGATCTTTGCCGTCGATTTCTCAATCGGAAGCTGTATAAATACGTTCCTCTCCTGAACGAGGACAAGAATTGGCTCGAGGAAGTTCGACAAGAATGGAGGAGAATCGGACTTAATCCGGATTACCATATGGAAGTCGATACGCCCATGGATTCTCCCTATGATGTCTATAAGCCAGGGGCTTTGCCGGATGGCAAAGAGAAACCTCCGATCCTTCTGCTCGACGATCAGGAGCAACTAACCGAGATCTCCGTTAAATCGGATATCATTCAGTCTATTGCCGGATTGCATCGCGGGAAATACTACATTTATTACCCCGAGGAAAGAGTTATTCCGCACGCTCATCGGCTCAGCTCGGAAACACGCAAGAAGCTATCTATATAATAGAAGGGAGACAACTTCCGACATGCTTATCGACACCCATGCACACCTTGATTCTCCCAAGTTCGACAACGATCGGGACGATGTCATTTCCCGCGCGCTTGAGGCAGGGATCGACACGATCGTCAATATAGGATTTAACCGCGAAACGATTCCTTCAACCATGGCACTAGCGGAAAAGTATCCGTTCATCTACGCAGTCGTAGGCTGGCACCCCACGGACGCCATCGATATGAAGCTGGAAGAAGACTTGGCTTGGATAGAAAAGCTATGCAGCCATCCTAAAGTAGTGGCTATCGGCGAGATTGGGCTCGACTATTATTGGGATACTTCTCCCAAAGAAATTCAGCACATCGTTTTCCGCGAGCAGATCCGACTGGCCAAGCGATTGAACAAGCCCATCGTCATCCACAATCGGGATGCCCATGAAGATGTCGTTAGATTGCTCAAGGAAGAGAATGCCGAGGAAGTGGGCGGAATTATGCACTGTTACTCCGGCAGCTGGGAAATCGCGAAAAAATGCCTGGATATGAATTTCTACATCTCCTTCGGTGGACCGGTCACGTTCAAAAATGCCAGGGTGCCCAAGGAGGTCTTGGAGAGGGTTCCAATGGACCGTCTTCTGCTCGAAACGGATGCCCCCTATTTGACCCCGCACCCCCACCGAGGACAACGAAATGAGTCGGCTTATGTACATCTTGTTGCAGAGGCTGCAGCGGAGATAAAAGGCGTTTCTTTGGAAGATATTGCAAAAATAACGAGCGATAATGGACGCCGCTGTTTGAGCATAACGAGATAAATGGAATATATGCGAGGAAATCGGACCGTTTTAAAGAAAAAACTGGCTTTTTGTGCCTATAATTCTAAAGTAAAGGCTGATATACGCGAAAACGGGGAAATTCATCCGATGCATCGTCTTTACACTTTTGTTACATAGAGGTTATTATCATCAACAGAAGTTCGAATATGACATTCCTTTTCCAGTGCGCTTAATCTCCCGAATGGGAGAGTGGGGGACCCAACGCGATGACGATCCGAACCAGGAATCGTCCATGGCGGTCCGAGCAATCTTGGGGTGAATTTCGCAACTGGCATGGACGCGGCTCTATCTGAGTAACTCGTCGTGACAGGCAGCGAATAGGGCAACTCTCTTTGTCCGAACCCGACAGCTAACCCCGCAAGCGTTATAGAGAGAGGTCAACCTCGTGCCGCGATAATTCCTTTAATCTTTCTACATGCGGAAGCCACGAACAGGTCCTCTGTCTCGATGGCTTTTTGTGTTGAAAAAAAGGGTATTGAAGGCTCGTACATACCGTATGAGACTGCACGAACTGGATAGGACGGCACTTATTATTACGGCCTAAGCAACAGATTGTTGGCTGTTCATAAGGTGTCGATAACCATTTTAGAATAGTCGCGTCTGACAAGTATCATGCATTAAAGTCGACGGCGGGGCTATGAAGGAGGAGCGAGAAAATGGGCGTTATTCCAATTGAGGAGACCCATGATCCACGACCGACCGGCAAGCTTTTCGCACTGCGATGGAAGCATGAGCATTTGCGCGCAGCATTATTAGGCGCAATTCTCGTATTTGCTATCACCATCATGTTCATGTCGTTGCTGCAGAAGGCAGCCGCCAAGAGCATTACGATCATCGATAACGGAGTTGCCTCCGTTCTTGAGACCAAGTCTTCGAATGTAACCGGCGTTCTCGAAGAGCTGGATATTATCTTGGGTCCCTATGATCGATTGTCCTTGTTACCCACCGATCCTCTTAAAGAAGGAAGCCAGATCGTCATTGATCGCGCAATGGGAGTAACGGTTAAGGCAGACGGAAAGCAAGAAGTCACCTATACGACCGCAGATACGGTTGAGGGAGTCATAAATGCATTAAACATCAAGCTGTCCGGTCAAGACCGGATTACGCCGGCGTTGAACAGTTCCTTGAAAGAGGGAATGACCGTAGCTGTCGTCAGAGTACGTAAAGAAGTCACGGAGACTAAGTACCCTATAGCCTTCAAGATCGTGGAGAAGAAGAACGACGACTTGGAAAGCGGCAAGCAGAAGGTCGTGACCTCGGGCAAAAACGGGCTTGTCGTATTCAAGACCGAGCGCGTCTACGAGGACGGCAAGCTGGTTAGCCAGGAAATGATCGAGAAAACGGTAGCTCAGCCTGCCGTGCATAAAGTCGTGTCCGTTGGCACGAAGAAGCCGGAGGTAGTTACTCTTGCTTACAGCGGTCCACCGTCTTCCGCGGAAGCGAGAACCGTGATGCTGAACGGCCAGAGCGTCAAGGTAAAGCGCATGCTTAACAATGTGACGCTGACCGCTTATCACGCAGGCTTTGCTTCGACGGGTAAGTCCAAGGGAGATGCCGGCTACGGCGTTACCTCATCGGGCGCCATCGTGAAAGAAGGACGCACGATCGCCGTCGATCCGAAAGTGATCCCTATGGGATGGTGGGTATACATCGAGGGCATCGGGTTTAGAAGAGCCGAAGATACCGGCGGCGCGATCAAGGGCAAGAAGATCGATGTTTACTTCGATAGCGAATCGTACGTCAATAAATTCGGCTTGAAACGCGGATATACGGTATATGTGATCGGGCCGGTTAAACCGTCCGCGGATTAATCGGTAGTGCTGCTATAGAAGAGGGCAATCGGGAAGAAGCTAAAGATGCTTCTTCCCGATTTTTTGTATTGTATCGCCGACAAAGTGCGGCGAAAGCCGTTTATGCTTAGGGTCATGACTTGCTGTCTGCTTAATTCTCGTATACGCTTGTATGAACGGCTATGTAAAGGCGGAATGGATTGATGATTCAAGAAATGATCGTCGTCGAAGGCAAGGACGATACGACTGCCGTTCAGAGAGCGGTCGGAGCTGACACCATCGAAACGGGAGGCTCGGCGATCGGGGAAGAGGTTCTTCGGCGCATCGAGCTGGCTCAGGCTCGCCGCGGAGTGATCGTGCTGACCGATCCGGATGCTCCAGGCGAGCGCATTCGTAAGATCGTGACCGAGCGCGTGCCGGGCTGCAAGCATGCCTTCCTGACGAAGGATGAGGCTAGGGGGCGCAAAGGGATCGGGGTAGAGCATGCGTCGGATGCGGCGATACGAAGAGCGCTAGAGGGTGTGCGAAGCCCGGACGGAGTCAGCGGAGAACTCGGGGAGATTGAATGGAGCGATCTGCTAAGCTCGGGGCTCATCGTGCACGCGTCCTCTGCGAAGCGCAGAGAGCGTATGGGAGAGCTTCTTGGAATCGGTTATGCGAACGGCAAACAATTTTATAAAAGATGTCTCATGTTCCGGATTACGCGGCTGGAGTTTATTGCAGCGCTGGAGCAGTTGGAGCGGGAAGGGTTATAGACCGACATGAAGAAAATTACCGACATGAAGAAAACGACAGATAAGAACGGCGGGGGCAAGAAGTATGGACCTCATACGAAGCCCTACGAGTATCACAAGTCCTCCAAACCGGATGTAGCAGCGGGAAAATCAAGTACTGCCTCCTCCGCTAGCCCGAAGGATATCATGAAGGAGATCGCAACCTCTAGCCGCACGCGCGATATTATCCGCAAGCACGGCTTTACGTTTAAGAAGAGCTTGGGACAGAACTTCCTCATCAATGCGGATGTATTGGATCAGATTATCGAAGCCGCGGAATTGGACGAGACGCGAGGCGCGTTAGAGGTTGGTCCGGGAATCGGATCTCTTACGGAGCGACTTGCCAAGGCTGCGGGCAAGGTTGCCGCAGTGGAAATCGATAGGCGCCTCCTTCCTATCTTACAGGAGGTTATGTCTCCTTATGACAACGTGAGCGTGGTCCATAGCGATATTCTGAAGACGGATTTACGCCAGCTCTGGGAGGAGCAGTTCTCCGGCCTTGCGGGCGTGAGCGTCGTTGCCAACTTACCCTACTACGTGACGACGCCTATTATCATGAAGCTGCTCGAAGAACGTCTGCCGCTGGAGAATATCGTCGTCATGGTGCAGAAGGAAGTCGCGGAGAGAATGGCGGCTAAGCCGGGAGGCAAGGAGTTCGGAAGCCTGAGCATTGCCGTGCAGTACTATTGCGAGCCTGAGCTTGTATGCATCGTGCCCGGGAAGGCGTTTATCCCGGCACCTAACGTGGAGTCCGCCGTTATTAAGCTGAAGCGCCGTACGGAGCCTGCGGTGAACGTAGCGGACGAAGCGAAGTTCTTCCATGTCGTACAAGCTTCTTTCGCGCAACGTCGCAAGACGATCGCGAACAATTTGTCCTCGTTATCAGGCAAAGACCGCAAGGGGGAGCTTTCGGAATTACTAATCTCATGCGGAGTTCAGCCGGAGCGCCGGGCGGAGACGCTTTCGCTTCAAGAATTCGCACTCGTATGCGAGGCGCTCACGCGAAGCGGCATGCTTCCGTAAAACGGAATGCACCCGGACGCGCACCCGAAGTCCCTCCGCTCCATAGGATAGACGAAGAGGTGATTGCCCATGAAGCAGGGGGATCTAGTCGTACGCAAATCCTATGGCGGGGATGTATTGTTCCGGGTTTCGGCGTTCGCCGCGGACCAGGCAGTGTTGAGAGGGATGGATTATCGCTTGCTCGCCGATGCGCCCGTTGCCGACCTCCAAACGGTACGAAATCCGGACGAGCTCGGCGGGACGCGCCAGGCACGCATACACGCGAATGAATCCCTGCGACGGATGAACGAGGAGCGCAACCGGCAAACCGGTCGCGCGGGCTTTACATCGGCCATAGACGATCGACGTCAGCCCTTTTTCGAAATGCCGGGTAAGGTTCTCCACTTGGACGGGGATGCCAACTATCTGAAGAAGAGCATGCAGGTGTATGGCCAATTGAGGGTGCCGGCGGAAGGCATGCATTGCCACGAGTCTCAGATGTCGCAGGTGCTTCATCGGATGCTTCCGCAGTTCCATCCGGACATCGTCGTCATTACGGGCCATGACGGCGTGCTGAAGCAGCGGGAGGACTTGCAGCAGCTGAGCAGCTACAAGAACTCTCTAAACTTCGTTCAAGCGGTAAGAGTGGCAAGGGATTACGAACGCAATCGCGATTCGCTTGTCGTCGTGGCGGGGGCATGCCAATCTCATTTCGAAGCGCTGCTGCAAGCGGGTGCGAACTTCGCCAGCTCTCCCGGACGAATCATGATTCATGCGCTTGATCCCGTTTACGTGGCCGTACGCGCTTCTTTTACCCCATTCCGCGATACGATTAACATCACGGACGTAATCGCGCATACGATCAGCGGCAGGCAGGGTGTAGGCGGGATTGAAACGATGGGGCGATATCGGGTAGGGGTGCCTAATATGAAAGCCGCGATTTCGGAACAAAATGTGAACATTGTGTGACGAAAAAGAAGAGAACTCGGGAAAAACCCTAGATACGCAAGGAAAATGATCGTTGACATCAAATCAGCATCGTTGATATAATATTCTGCTCATTTGACACCTCCCCTGTTTTTAGATATAATTTACAGGGAAAGAGGTGGTAGTGGATCATGGCTAAAAACGCGCTCTTAGAGATCAAGCGAAGCCTGGAACCGCACGTCGGCTCCAAAATCATGCTCCGCGCCAACGGTGGACGCCGCAAAACCATCGAACGCACGGGCGTATTGGAAGAAATCTACCCATCGGTTTTCATTGTTAAACTGGATCAGGAACAGCACGCGTTCAAGCGGGTTTCGTACAGTTACGCTGATATTTTAACTGAATCCGTGGAAGTTATGCTGTGCAATGACGATGGCCAGGTTCGCATCAACTATTTATCGCACTGACACGGTTTAATGTACGGGCAGCAACGCGCTTGAATAAGCGCAGCGCTGCCCGTTTTGCATGCATCGGCACCCTAGGGGCATCCTAAGAAGGAACGCCGCTTGGCGTAACTTGCGTCTAAGGAGGCGAAAGAATGAGCCGAAGAAGAAGCGTAATGTCCGAGAATTTCAAGGCGGAGTTGGCTAAGGATTTGGGGTTCTACGATAAGGTACAGCAGGAAGGCTGGGGCGGCATCACGACCAAGGATGCGGGAAATATGGTGAAGCGGGCTATTCAGATTGCCGAGCAAACGGCAGCGAAGCCTCCGCAATCATAAGACCAATGTCTGTAGGATGCACGGAGGGCGAATTCCCGTTACGAAGGGGTTCGACCTCTTTTTTCGCATTTACGGGTGCTGTTTGTTATAATATGTAAAGGTTTTTTGACGATTAGAACATATACCGCCGTCCCGACGAGGGCGAAGCCGTTTTACTTGGGAAGTGGTGATGAACTTGACTAAGATTTACGAGAAGGCGCCTGCCAAAATTAATTTATTGTTGGATGTATTGCGGAAGCGGGAAGATGGCTTCCATGAAGTCGAGATGATCATGACGATGGTCGATCTTGCGGATAGGTTGGAGATGGAAGAGCTTCCGCGAGACCAGATCGTCCTATCCAGCCAAGTGGGTTTCATTCCCCTGGACGAGAAGAATTTGGCCTTCCAAGCGGCCAGATTGATCAAGGAGCGTTACGGGGTTAAGAGAGGCGTATATATTCATCTCGATAAACAAATTCCGGTAGCAGCAGGGCTTGCTGGAGGCAGCAGCGATGCTGCGGCCACCTTGCGCGGACTTAATCGGCTATGGAACCTCGATCTATCCACCGATGAGCTAGAGGTGCTCGGCGCGGAGCTGGGTTCCGACGTGCCCTTCTGCATACGCGGAGGTACTGCGCTTGCCCGGGGGCGCGGCGAGAAGCTGGAGAGTATTTCTCCTCCGCCGCAATGCTGGGTCATTCTCGCGAAGCCTCCCATAAACGTATCGACGGCGGATGTTTACGGCAAGTTCCGCGTGAACGACTTGAAAGAGCATCCATCGATTCCGAATATGCTCGATGCCTTGTCGCGGCAATCGTTTCCCGATATGTGCGCTTCATTGGGCAACGTGCTCGAATCGGTTACCTTGAATCGCTATCCGGAGGTAAGGCAGATCAAGGACTGCATGATCAAGGCGGGAGCGGATGGGGTATTAATGTCCGGCAGCGGTCCGACCGTGTTCGGGCTAGTCTCCAAAGAAATCAAGGTTGCGCGCGTTTATAACGGTCTGAGAGGTTTTTGTAAAGAGGTATATGTGGTAAGAATGCTTACATAGAACTTGCAACATTCGTTAATTATCCTGTTCTTCTTGATCAAAACCGTATAAAAATGTTATAATACACCTAAAATATTCGGATTTGGACGGGAGAGGGGAACGTGAAAAAGTTGAAACGCAGCGCCAGGCTCGTTGAAATGACGCAATATCTATTGGCCCGTCCTCATACGTTAATTTCCCTGACAGCGTTCGCCGAGCGATATCAATCCGCCAAGTCTTCGATAAGCGAGGATTTAGCGATTATTAAAGAGGTCTTCGAGGATGAAGGGATCGGCGAACTGAATACGTTAGCCGGAGCAGCCGGAGGCGTTCGGTTCGTTCCGAAAGTCCGGAAGGATCAGGCTCTGGAGAAAATGGGATCGATTTGCCGCGAGTTGGAACAGCCGGAACGGCTCCTTCCGGGCGGCTATCTATATATGACGGATTTACTTGGACAGCCATCCTTGATGCAAGAGGTTGGCCGAATGTTCGCGTCGGCCTTCGCCGATCGGAACATAGACGTGATTATGACCGTGGAAACCAAGGGGATACCGCTTGCGCATGCCACTGCCCAATATCTGAACCTGCCGGTCGTTATCGTTCGGCGGGATCATAAAGTGACGGAAGGCTCCGCGGTGAGCATTAACTACGTCTCTGGCTCGACCAAGCGGATTCAGACAATGTCGCTCGCGCGGCGGGCGCTAAAGGAAGAATCGCGCGTCCTGATCATCGATGATTTCATGAAAGCGGGAGGAACGATTCAAGGCATGGTCGATTTGCTCTATGAATTCCGTGCCGTCGTAGCCGGAGTCGGCGTGTTCGTTGAATCGGGCGAGGTCGATAACGAGGAGCGTTTGCTGCACGATTACGTATCGTTGGCTCGCTTAACCGAAGTGGATCTTAAGACGCGTCAAATTACCGTGCAACCGGGTAACTTTTTCTAATACATAACCCCCCATACAGGAGGATTTCGATATGGCACTTAAAATTGTTTCTACGCCTGATGCCCCTGCGGCTATCGGACCGTACGCGCAAGCGGTTCGGGCGGGCAACCTTTTGTTTACTTCCGGGCAGATTCCGTTGACGCCTGCCGGAGAGCTCGTGGTCGGAACGATTCAAGAGCAAACGCACCAGGTTCTCGGCAACCTCAAGGCTGTGTTGGCGGCTGAAGGCGCAAGCTTCCAAGATGTGGTCAAAGCGACCGTATTTTTGAAGGATATGAACCAGTTCGGGGAGTTCAATTCGGTGTATGCAGCCTACTTCGGAGAGCATACTCCAGCACGCTCGACCGTAGAAGTAGCAAGGCTTCCGAAGGATGTTCTTGTCGAAATAGAATTGATTGCGGCGATATCTGTCGAAACTGTCAGGAATTAAAAAATTATTTCAAAATTAACAGTAGTTTTTCCATATTTAAGAAGGAATTTGCATCGGCTTGTGGAATATTACACCAAGTCTTTCTGATGGACAAAGGTGGTGAACACAAGTGCAAATTACAGACGTGAGACTCCGCCGCGTCAATTCGGAGGGGCGCATGAAAGCCATTGCTTCTATAACCATTGACAACGAATTCGTGGTACACGATATTCGCGTCATTGATGGGAACAATGGCATGTTCGTCGCTATGCCGAGCAAACGGACTCCGGATGGAGAGTTTCGGGATATTGCCCATCCGATATCTTCGGGTACGCGCGAGAAGATTCAAGCCGCGGTATTGGCTGAATACGAACGGGCTGCGCAAGAAGAAGAAGTTATGGTAGAAGGGGCATAATAATGTACTATTCGAAAAGAGAGCCCCTGCAGGCTCTCTTTTCATTTGCCGGAGAATAAGCTATGATTCTGGGGAGTTAATGAATATTTCCCATAATGGAAGGGGCTTATCCACCCAATGAAGAAGATGGCGATCGTGCTGGCCGCAGGACAAGGCAAGCGCATGAAATCGAAACTATATAAGGTATTGCATTCCGTATGCGGCAAACCAATGGTCGGTCACGTCCTGGATGCCGTTCGCGGCGCTTCTTGCGAGCGCTCGATCGTTGTTGTAGGTCACGGCGCGGAGTCCGTTAAAAGCGTGCTTGGAAGCTCAGCGGAATACGCGCTTCAAGCGGAGCAACTCGGCACGGGGCACGCGGTTATGCAGGCAAAGCCGTTGTTAGGGGACGAGGAAGGCGTAACAGTCGTCATCTGCGGAGATACGCCGCTCGTACGCGCGGAGACCGTGGAAGCCATGATTGCCTTGCACGTGAAGCAAGGAGCTGCGGCCACGATATTGACCGCTGAACTTAGCGATCCAACGGGATATGGCCGCATCGTTAGGGGTTCCGACAACGGCGTGCTGCGAATCGTAGAGCACAAAGACTGCTCGCCGGAGGAAACTGCGATCAAGGAGATCAATACGGGAACGTATTGCTTCGATAACCGCAAGCTGTTCCAGGCATTGGAGCAAGTAACGAACGAGAATGCCCAAGGGGAATATTACTTACCCGACGTGATTGGAATTCTGCAGTCGGAAGGGCATGCCATCGCTGCTTGTTTGGTCGAAGATTCATCCGAAGCCATAGGGGTAAATGATCGTGTGGCGCTAGGAGAGGCTGAGCGGCTCATGCGTCTGCGGATTAATGCCGGGCATCAGATGAACGGGGTTACTTTTATCGATCCGGCGCATACGTATATCGAAGCGAACGTGACGATCGGTTCCGATACGATTCTCTATCCTGGAACCGTTCTTCGCGGCCAAACCTCTATCGGGTCGGATTGCGTGATCGGCCCCTCTACCGAGATTACGAACACGATTGTCGGCAACGGATCGACGATTCGCCAATCGGTGGCGGAAGGCGCGGAGGTCAGAGAGGAATGTAATGTCGGTCCGTTCGCTTTCTTGCGTCCGGGCACGAAGCTAGGCCGGCACGTAAAAGTCGGAGATTTCGTCGAGATTAAGAATACGGTTATCGGAGAAAATAGCAAGGTGCCGCATCTAAGCTACGTAGGAGACGCCGTTATCGGCACTAACGTGAACATCGGATGCGGAGCGATTACGGCCAACTATGACGGATATAATAAGTCCAAGACCGAGATCGGCGACAACGTATTCGTTGGCAGCAATTCCAACCTCATTGCGCCTCTCAAGATCGGCAGCGGGGCTTACATCGTGGCTGGATCCACGATCACCCAGAACGTAGCGGACAACGATCTTGCCATCGCTCGCGAGCGCCAGGTTAACAAGCCGGGCTACGCGGAGAAGATCCGCGCTCGCGCCCGGGCGAAGAAGGATAGAGAAACCGAATAACAAAGGCGGTTAAGCGATGGCCTACTCGGACCCAACATTAAAGCTTTTTTCTTGCAGCTCTAATCCCGTGCTGGCGAAAGCGATCGCCGGATATATCGGGACTGAGCTAGGGAATGTCGCCATGAGTAAATTCAGCGACGGAGAGATCCACATCCGGCTAGACGACAGCGTCCGGGGAAGCGACGTTTACGTCGTTCAATCCACTTCCGCGCCCGTAAACGATCACCTCATCGAGCTCCTTGTCATGGTAGATGCGCTTAAGCGTGCATCGGCCAAGACGATCAATGTGGTAATGCCTTATTACGGCTATGCCAGGCAGGATCGCAAAGCCCGTTCGCGGGATCCGATTACCGCTAAGCTGGTAGCTAACTTAATCGAGACGGCAGGGGCGCATCGGGTTATCGCGATGGATTTGCACGCGATGCAGATTCAAGGGTTCTTCGATATTCCCGTTGACCACCTGCTGGGCGTTCCGATCTTGGGCGATTATTTCTACGAGAAGAGTTTAGACTCTCCCGTCGTCGTCTCGCCGGATCACGGCGGGGTCGTTCGCGCCCGCAGATTGGCGGATACGCTGCAAGCGCCCCTTGCGATAATCGATAAGCGCAGACCGGAGCCGGGCGTCGTCGAAGTGATGAATATCATCGGCGATGTATCCGGTCGCACTGCGATTCTGATCGATGATATTATCGATACGGCGGGGACGATAGCCCTGGCCGCCAATGCGCTTAAAGAAGCGGGAGCTAAGGAAATCTATGCCTGTTGCACGCATCCCGTACTCTCCGGTCCGGCTATGGAACGATTGGAGGCTGCTCCGATTGTAGAGATTGTCGTTACCGACACGATACCGCTTCGGCATTCGGAGTACTCTTCCAAAGTGAAGGTCCTGTCAGTGGCCCCGCTCATTGGCGAAGCGATCGTTCGCATCCACGAGAAGCAATCGCTCAGCAAGCTGTTCGAGCCTCATGTTTAATGACCTCTCCACTAGGGTAAAACTAGTGCATACGTATTTGAAACGTATGCCGCCGTCTAATGGACGGTGAAGCCGTTTTACTAGGGAGGTATTCTGAATGAGTACGACACTACAGGTATATGCACGCGAAGCGACTAGCAAGAGTGAACTTAAACGTATCCGTTCTTCGGGCAAGATTCCGGGAGTCGTGTACGGCAAAGGTTTGGAGCGTCCTTCGACCATCTCCGTAGATGCCAAGGAACTCGCAGCCATGCTAAGAAGCCATCCTAATGCGGTGGTGGAGATCGACTTGCCGGGAGCGGGAAAACATCCGGTCATGATGTCGGAACTGCAGCGGGATTCCCTCACCCGTCAGGTGACGCATATTGATTTCCATCGAATTAACATGAACGAGAAGATATCGACTTCCGCGCGCTTGGACGTTACGGGAACCTCCATTGGGGAAAAAGAAGGCGGAATGTTGCAATTGGTTATACATGAGGTTGCGATTGAATGTTTGCCGAAGGACATCCCTGATTCTATCTCTATAGATGTCAGCGGTTTGGAAATGGGCGAGCATTTAACCGTTAACGATCTGAAGTTGCCGGCAGGCGTAACAGCAACGCAAGATCCGGAGACGGTTCTCATCGCGGTTCTTGCGCCTCAGAAGGAACGTACCGAAGAGGAATTGGATGCGATCAATGATGATGATGAAGAAGATCGGAAGCACAACGAGGCTGCAATGGCTGTGGAGAAGGATTAATTTTGAAGGCTAATAATAGAAGAAGGGCCGCGCTTCCGAAGCGCGGCCCTTTCCCTATTTTCGAAAAAACGTTGATTTAATAGCCCGGACGCGAGACGAAGGTAAATTGCTTGCGATTGTAGAAAATATTGTTGACCTGAACGAATTCTTTGCCATAATATTCGATGAACCCGATATCGCTATGCCGCCGACCGCAATAAATTTGCACCGGAACCTCTGAACACATATGATCTAGGAAGTGCCTATCATCATAAATCATCTGGCCGTTCATGTACACGTCAATTCACCCCTCTTTCTCTGTGCATCTTGTAATGATTAGGACACATGAGGGGCAGGAATCGTTGCATCGGAGAAAAAATTTTGTCGATTGAGTAATTCTTGGACGATTTTACTTGGAGGTTGAATCATTCTATGAAATGGATTGTCGGATTAGGGAACCCCGGTCCCGCTTACGCCAAAACGAGGCATAACGCGGGTTTTATGGTTATCGATGAATTAGCCCGACGGCTGAATGCAGAAGTTAACACGCAGAAGTGCAAAGCCTTGGTAGGCGAAGCGCGGACGGGGGATACGAAGGTGGCTCTCTTGAAACCGATGACCTACATGAACCTCTCCGGCGAATCGATTCGTGCATTCATGGACTATTATAAAGTGAAGCTAGAGGATCTTATCGTCGTATACGATGATCTGGACACCGAGGTCGGGCGCATCCGGCTAAGGTACCAAGGAAGTCCCGGAGGGCATAACGGAATCAAGTCCATCATTCAGCACGTGGGCACCCAGACGTTCAACCGCGTTCGGGTCGGCATCTCCCGTCCTACGCCGGGGATGGTCATCTCGGATTACGTCCTGTCTTCCTTCGCCAAGGCGGAGCAGGAAGATCTGCGAAAGTCGGTGGAGGATGCGTGCGATGCCATCGAATTCGCCTTTGGCCATTCCTTCGAGCAGACGATGGCCAAGTACAATGCCAAGGGATAAACATTTTAGTAAGTATATAATTCATATTACTTTTCTGAAATGTCTCCGCAAAGCTTCTTCAGCGTCATAAAGACGCCGAAGGCGTGTTTGCTTGAACTATCAGAAAGTATAAGGTTTCATCTCTTTATACTCATCTGATAGCTACGACAAAATCGACATCCTCTGTCCAGAAGGACGACGTAGTCGTTTTTGCTTGCGCGCTTAAAAAAGGGCATTCGCGGGAATAATGGAGAAGGTGGCGGGAACTGCCGCATAACCTACCTTCAGGAGGCATAAATATGGCTGTAAACTATATTTGCCGGCATTGCAGCATGCCGCTCGGAAGCTTCGAGAGTGCCGATGTTCCGGAATATCGGTTGGGCCTGCATTTCTTGACCCCCGAAGAGCGAAAGCGTATAATAGCGTATAATTCCAACGGCGACGTGACCGTACGGGTCATATGCGAATATTGCAGCCAGACTTTGGACGCGCATCCCGAGCTGGCTCTTTTGTCCAATCCATTGCAATAACAGCCTATGTTTCGCGTTCCGACATTCTCAAGGAGTCCTTGGCATGTGCCGGGGCTTTTTTCATGATTCTGCAGAGTGGATTTAAGTAAGCATGAATAGCTAGGCCGCCTTTGGGGGCTAGCGCTTGTGTATCGGAGAGGGGAAATGCCATGAAGCCGTTAATCCAATCGCTCGTCACAGACCCTGATTTAATAAGCGTCATACAAGGGCTGAAGGGCGGAATGCGGGAGCAGCTCGTTGCCGGGTTGTCCGGCTCCGCGCGCCAGGCGGCTATCGCGGGGTTGTACCGGGAATTGCAGCGGCCTGTCGTCGTAATCACCCATAATATGTTCTCGGCGCAGAAAATGGCGGACGACCTTCAGGAATGTTTATCATCCGAAGAGGTGTTACTCTATCCGGCCAATGAGCTTATCGCGGCGGAGACGGCTATCTCCAGCCCCGAAACGTCGGCTCGCCGACTAGAAGTCATACTCAAGCTTGCGGAAGGCTTCCGCGGCGTTATTGTCGTGCCGTTCGCGGGGGTTCGGAGGTTTCAGCCGGATCTGAAGACGATGGCCGAAGCGCATATCGATTTGCAAGTAGGGCGTCAATTGCCTATGGACCAATTCCTGCGCGGAATGATCGAGCTTGGTTACGAACGCGTGGACCGCGTCGAACAGAAGGGTCACTTGAGCGTCCGCGGAGGCATCGTTGATTTCTTCCCGCTTGCATCCGCGAATGCCTATCGCGTGGAATGGTTCGACGACGAGATCGATTCCATTCGCACGTTCGATCCGACTGACCAACGTTCGATCGACAAGCTGGTTACTTATACGGTACAGCCTAGCCGGGAGTGGATCGCGGGAGAGAAACGATTCCAGAATGCGGCTCAGCATGCTCACGACCTTTTGGATAAGCAGCTGGAGAAAATGTCCGATCGCCAAGCCAAGGAGCGGCTCAGTTCCGAAATTTCCCGGGAAATTGAGCTTTTACGACAAAATGTGTATTTTTCCGAAATTTACAAATACATATCCTTGCTCTATCCGGAACGGCAGACGCTGCTGGATTATATCTCGAAGGACGCCGTATTGATCATGGATGAGCCGAACAGGCTCGGGGAAACCGCGCGCCAGCTGGAACGCGACGAGTCGGAGTGGACGACCCATCTGCTCCAGCAAGGCAAGTCGTTGCCTAGCTTCGTGCTGGCCGTTTCCGCAGAACAAGCGCTCTATCCAAAAGGCTTCCAGACGGTTTATATGTCGTTATTCGTCCGGCAAATTCCTCACACGCAGCCTCAGAACATTATTAATTTCGTCTGCCGCTCGATGCAGAATTTCCATGGGCAGATGAACGTGCTGAAGGCGGAGATGGAGCGCTGGCGAAAGAGCGGGATTCGAATTCTGATGCTTGCCGGCAACTCGGAGCGCGCCGAACGGATGAGGCGGGTACTGGAAGATTATGTGATCGAACCTCCGGAAATTCTGCAAGGGAACTTGCAGAGCGGATTTGAGCTTCCTTCCATTAAGCTGGTGTTGATCACCGAAGGCGAGATGTTCACTCAGAAGCAACGGAAAGCACGCCGGGTCGACCGCCATCTGGACAATGCGGAGCGGATTAAAAGTTATACCGAGCTGAAGGTCGGCGATTACGTCGTGCATCAGAATCATGGCGTCGGTAAATACCTCGGCATCGGAACGCTAGAGGTCGGCGGCATTCACAAGGATTACCTTCATATCGTGTATGCGGGAGGAGACCGTCTATCGGTTCCCGTAGAACAATTCGACCTTATTCAGAAATACGTAGGCAATGAGGACAAAGAACCGAAGGTTAGCAAGCTGGGCGGCGCGGACTGGAACCGGGTCAAGTCGAAGGTCCAATCTTCCGTAAAGGATATCGCGGACGATCTGATCAAGCTGTACGCGGAGCGCCAGGCGACGACGGGTTTCGGCTTCGGAGAGGATACTCCTTATCAGCAGGAGTTCGAGGAGATGTTTCCTTACGAGGAGACGACCGATCAGCTTCGGGCCATCGAGGAGATCAAGAAAGATATGCAGACGCCGCGGCCGATGGATCGGCTTCTATGCGGGGATGTCGGCTACGGGAAAACGGAGGTTGCCATTCGGGCGGCTTTCAAGGCGGCTATCGAGGGCAAGCAAGTAGCCGTGCTTGTTCCGACGACGATTCTAGCGCAGCAGCACTACGAGACGTTCCGGGAGAGATTCTCCGGATACCCGTTCAACATCAAGGTGCTTAGCCGTTTCCGGACGCGCAAGGAACAGACGGATACGATGAAGGGCTTGAAGGCCGGTACGGTCGACGTCGTTATCGGCACGCATCGCCTGTTGTCGCAGGACATCGTGTTCAAGGAGCTCGGACTGCTCATCGTGGATGAAGAGCAGCGATTCGGCGTGACCCATAAGGAGAAGCTGAAGAAGATCAAGACGAACGTGGACGTGCTGACGCTGACGGCGACGCCGATTCCGCGTACCCTTCATATGTCCATGCTGGGAGTACGAGATTTATCGGTCATAGAGACGCCTCCGGAAAATCGTTTCCCCGTGCAGACGTACGTGGTCGAGTATAGCCCGACGCTCATTCGCGAGGCGGTGGAGCGGGAGCTGGCCCGGGATGGACAGGTCTATTATCTGTTCAATCGCGTTCAAGGCATCTATCAGATGGCCGAACAGATCAGCGCGCTCGTTCCGGAAGCCCGCGTGGCCGTAGCGCACGGCCAGATGTCGGAGCAAGAGCTTGAGAGAACCATCCTCGACTTCTTGGAAGGGGAATACGACGTTCTCGTAAGCACGAGTATTATCGAGACCGGGGTGGACATCCCGAACGTGAACACTCTTCTTGTCCATGATGCGGATAAAATGGGTCTATCGCAGCTGTATCAGTTGAGGGGAAGAGTCGGGCGTTCCAATCGGATCGCCTACGCTTACTTTACGTATCAGCGGGACAAGGTGTTGACGGAGGTCGCGGAGAAACGGCTGCAGTCGATCAAGGAATTCACGGAGCTGGGCTCCGGCTTTAAGATCGCCATGCGAGACCTGTCTATTCGCGGAGCGGGCAACTTGCTCGGCGCCGAGCAGCACGGATTCATAGCATCCGTCGGGTTCGACTTGTATTCTCAGATGCTAGCCGAAGAGATACAGAGCCGGAAGCTGGAGATGGGCGGGGTCGTTCTTCCGCCGCAACCGGTCAATACGCAGCTTGATCTAGGTGTCGACGCCTATTTGCCGCCGGAATATATTTACGACAGCATCCAGAAGATCGAGATCTACAAGAAGGTCGCGACGGCCGCGTCATTGGAGGATGTAGAGGACTTATTCGAAGAGCTGATCGACCGTTTCGGAGAACCGCCTAAAGCGGTGCTTAACCTGATGGCGGTTGCCAGGCTGAAAGTATATGGGCGCAAATACGGAATCGAATCCATCGTGCGCCGCGGTGACGAAATCACGCTAAAGCTGGAAGAGCGCCGTCGCGTGGACGTGGACGCGGGCAAGCTTAAGGCTCTGGAAAGCAAATTCCAAGGACGAATGACATCGGCCTTTACCGCTCAGCAGCTCTTGATTCGCTTTAAGGTACGAGGGCTGGATGAGAACGCTTTATTAGCGCTCGCGGAGGATTTTCTGGTACAATACAAAGAAGCGACAAAATCGAAGGGAGAACTGCAGGATGTTGCACCATAATCGCATGCCGTACCGCCGGCTCGCAATGCTAACGCTGGCAGCGGTCATGCTCGTCGCATTGATTTCCGCATGCGGCAAGAAAGAGGAGGCGTCCGGCTCCAAAGGCACCGTTATCGCTACTTATAAGGGCGGGGAAGTCATAGATAAAGAGTTCGACAAATACACCGCTTTCCAGACGATCATGAACCCGCAAAGCGCCATGTATATGTCGATTCCCCAATTCAAGGAGCAGTTCATCAAGCAATATATCGTCAGCAAGGTCCTTCTTAAGGACATTTCCGATGAAGACAAGAAGGCTGCGGATACAGCGGCGGATTCATTCAAGAAGCAACTGGAAGAAGCAAGAAACACGCAACCGGAATTGAAGAAGCACATGGATGATAGCGATCTGTCGGTGAAAGAAGCCGTCGCGATGTACCACGACCTGGCCGCGTTCCAGTCCTATTACGCCGCTAAAGGCGAAGAGTTGAAGCCGACGGTTAAGGAAGAAGAAATCAAAGCGGAATACGATAAAGCTCCATCCGACTTCAACATAGTATCCGTTCGTCATATTCTCATAGGCACGACCGATCCGGAAACGGGAGCAGAATTGAAATCCGACGAAGACGCGCTTAATCTGGCCAAGGAAGTCAAAACCAAGCTGGAAGCCGGCGGAGACTGGAATGCGCTTGCGAAGGAGTATTCGACCGACACAGGATCCAAGGATAAGGGCGGCTTATACGAGAAGCAGCAGGCCAAGGCTTGGGTTGCGGAATTCAAAGACGCGGCCAACAAGCAAGAGATCGGCAAAGTCGGCGATCCGGTTCAAACGCAGTTCGGTTATCACGTCATGAAGGTGGAGAGCCGCGAAGCGACTCCATACGACAAGCTGAAAACCGAAGACAAAGACGGTCTCAAGTCTGCCGTCGCTCAGACGAAATTATCCGAGTTCTTAACGGCGGAAGAGGGTAAGCTTGAGATCAAGGTAACGTTGCCGGCAGAACCGACGCCAACCGCAACGGGCTCCCCTGACGCATCGCCAACGGCGTCCGCACCTGCAAAATAATTGGACAAACCATAAAGACGTGTACTGGATTCCTATCGGAGTTACCGATGGGGTCCGGGCACGTTTTTTTTATCGATTCAGAATGTATAAAACTATCCATTTCCGAATCGACACCGACATAAACCTATGCAGCCATCCAAAGGACGGCGACAGCCGTTTATGCTTGTTTCAGAAACATATTATACGGACAAAACCTCCCATAACGAAAAGGTTTTTATTGTATAATTAAGACCTCAGCACTATTCGTGTAAGAATATATAACGCAAAAGAAGGCTAAAATCCTCAAAAATAGTTCAAAAACAATATTTTATGTGAGGTATATTGACACTTAAGATGACATAACCATATAATGTATTTACGAACGGTTGGGCTGTGGAGAGAACCGAACGTTCGGATTTAGAGAGAAAAAACCATACTAAGGATCGGGGAGTGGAAAGATGAAGAAGAGCAATTTGTTAAAAGGTTTCGTTCTGGCAATGACGGCAAGTTTGGCGCTGGCGGGTTGCGGCGGCAACAACAACAATAACGAGGCGTCAAGCTCGTCATCAGCACCGTCATCCGAAGCTGCATCGTCGGCTGTTGCTGCGGGAGGGGATACGGTTAAGGTCGGAATCCTTCATTCCTTGAGCGGCACGATGTCCATCAGCGAAGTAACGGTTAAGAACTCCGAGCTGATGGCGATCAAAGAAATCAATGCTAAGGGCGGCGTGCTAGGCAAACAGATCGAAGCGGTCGTAGAGGACGGAGCGTCCGACTGGCCGACATTCGCGGAGAAGGCCCGCAAGTTGATATCGGAAGATAAAGTCGCGACGGTATTCGGCGGATGGACTTCCTCAAGCCGTAAAGCGATGCTGCCGGTATTCGAAGAATTGAACGGACTCCTCTGGTACCCGGTTCAATACGAAGGCTTGGAATCATCCCCTAACATTTTCTACACGGGCGCAACGACGAACCAACAAATCATTCCATCCGTGGATTTCCTCTTAGAGAAAGGCAAGAAGAAAGTATTTCTTCTCGGTTCGGACTATGTATTCCCTCGCACGGCTAACAAGATCATCAAGGCGCAATTAGCGGCCAAAGGCGGAGAGACGGTAGCCGAAGAATACACTCCGCTCGGACATACCGATTACACCACGATCATCGCGAAGATCAAAGAAGCGAAGCCTGACGTCGTGTACAACACGCTGAACGGCGATAGCAACGTGGCCTTCTTCAAGCAATTGAAAGACGCCGGCATTACGGCGGCGGATCTGATGACGATCTCCGTATCCGTTGCGGAAGAAGAAGTGAAAGGCATCGGACCTGAATACTTAACCGGTCACCTCGTTGCTTGGGATTACTACCAAACGACGGACACGCCGGAGAACAAAGTGTTCGTCGAGAACTTCAAGAAAGAGTACGGCGCGGATAGCGTAACGAGCGATCCGATGGAAGCTGGTTATGTAGCGGTATACCTGTGGGCGGCTGCGGCCGAGAAAGCCGGATCCTTCGAAGTCGACAAGGTGAAGGAAGCGGCTAAAGGGATCGAGTTCAACGCTCCCGAAGGCAAAGTTACGATCGACGGCGATAACCAGCATATCTACAAAACGGTTCGGATCGGCGAGATCAAAGCGGACGGTCAAATCGTGGAACTGTGGAACTCCGGCGGTCCTGTTAAACCGGATCCATATCTGACGACCTACGATTGGGCAAAAGGCTTAAGCGATCAATAAAGGATAGTCAACGCGGCTGGGGGAAGTGTTCGGTGAAAACCGAGGCTTCCCTCGGTTTATAAGCAAACCGCTTCACGTATTCGGAGTAGGGGGGGTAACGCAATGGAAATATGGGTCTCGCAAATTTTTAACGGTCTAAGCGTTAGCTCGATTCTGCTTCTTATCGCTTTGGGCCTTGCCATTACTTTCGGCCTTATGAGAGTCATCAATATGGCTCATGGAGAATTCATCATGATCGGCGCCTACGGCGCGTATATGACGCAGCAGATTTTCAAATCTACCCTTCCCAAGAGCCTATTCGACGCTTATTTTCCCGTAGCCATCTTGGCTAGCTTCGTCATAGCCTTCGCGATCGGATATTTGCTTGAAGTGACGCTGATTCGCTTCCTCTACGGAAGGCCGCTTGATAGCTTGTTGGCCACCTGGGGAGTCGGTTTAATGCTGCAGCAGCTGGCCCGTTCCATATTCGGCGCGCCTAACGTTGCGGTTGCAAGTCCTTCATGGCTGGATGGCGGGCTGACGATATTCACGGGAGTAGTGCTTCCTTATAAACGCTTATTCATTATCGGTCTCGTGGCATTGTGTTTGTTCGCCATGTACATGTATATCTATCGCAGCAACGCCGGACGCCGGATGCGTGCGGTCATGCAGAACCGGGATATGGCGGCTTGCCTCGGCATTTCGACGAGGCGAGTGGATTCTTTCACGTTCGCGATCGGATCGGGCATTGCCGGCATCGCGGGCTGCGCGCTCACCTTGATCGGTCCGATCGGTCCGTCTATCGGGACCTATTATATCGTCGACGCGTTCATGGTCGTCGTGCTTGGCGGAGTCGGCAAGCTGGTCGGTACGGTAGCCGGCGCGCTTGGCATCGGGGTGTTCAACACCTTGTTCGAATGGTGGACGGATGCTTCGCTCGGCAAGGTTCTGGTGTTCCTGTGCATCGTCGCCTTCCTGCAATGGAAGCCGATGGGGATGTTCGCGGTTCGAACCCGTTCCTTGGACTAGAAACAGATTAACGTAAGGAAGAAGGTGATTGCGTTGCTATCCTCTGCTATTCTACCGCGCCGTATCTGGCTTCTGATCGGCTACGCCGTCGCTGCGGCGGCATTATTCTCAGCGCCTCTCTATTTGAATGATTTCCGTCTTAACCTGCTGGCGAAATGCTTGGCTTTCGCGATCGTGGCATTAGGATTAGATCTCCTGTGGGGTTACACGGGGATCTTGAGCTTAGGACATGGGGTGTTCTTCGGATTAGGAGCCTATGCGATGGCGATGCATCTAAAGCTTGTCTCGAGCGGCTCCAGACTCCCGGATTTCATGGATTGGATGGGACTCACGAAGCTTCCGTGGTTCTGGGAGCCCTTCAAGAGCTTCGCGTTCGCCGCGGCCATGGGCATTATCATACCTGCCGGATTAGCACTATTGCTTGGATTCTTTACTTTCCGGAACCGGATTCGCGGCGTTTATTTTACGATCCTGACGCAAGCATTGGTCATTATCACGGTAACGTTGTTCGTCGGTCAGCAAGCTTACACGGGAGGTACGAACGGGCTTACGGGTTATACGAAAATGTTCGGATACAGCCTGAAGTCCGACACGGCTAAGACAATGGTGTACTTGGTGACAGTCGCGGCGCTTATCCTGGCATTCCTGTTGTGCAGATATTTGGTCAAGAGCCGTTTCGGCAAGGTGCTTCGCGCGATTCGCGACGGCGAGAACCGCACGCGGTTCCTCGGCTATGACCCATCGAGCTATCAGATGGCGGCGTTTGCCGTATCGGCTGGCTTGGCGGGAGTCGCGGGAATGTTGTTCGTCCTTCATGTAGGCATAATCTCCCCGACGATGATGGCAATCGTGCCGTCCATCGAGATGGTGTTGCTCGTCGCGATCGGGGGACGCGGAACTCTAGTCGGAGCCGTCATCGGAGCGGTCATCATGACGCAAGCGAAGAGCGAGCTCAGCGCGTCTTACCCCGATTTCTGGTTGTTCTTGCTTGGTGCTTTGTTCATCGTGGTCACTGTATTTTTACCGGGCGGGATTGTCGGCTTGATCCGCCAGTTGCGCCAAATGATAACAAGGAGGCGGAACGAGAATGAACTCAACCTCAATTCTATCGTGCCAAAAAGTAACGGTATCGTTTGACGGTTTCAAGGCGGTTCAGGATATGAGCCTGGAGTTAGCCGCGGGGGAGCTTAGGTTCCTCATAGGGCCTAACGGAGCGGGAAAAACAACGATGCTCGACGCGATCTGCGGCAAGGTGAAGCCCGCTGCGGGAAGCGTGGCGTTCCATGGAAAGAAGGGAACCGTCGACGTAACGCGCCGCAAGGAGCACGAGATCGCTCAGCTCGGGATCGGGCGGAAGTTCCAAACGCCGTCGATCTTCTCGGGCTTAACCGTGGAAGAAAACCTCGAAATCGCGATGTCCCAGAAACGGGGAGTTTGGTCTACCTTACGGGCTTCGATGAAAAAAATCGATCAAGAGCGCATAGATGCGGAGCTGGAGTTGATCGGATTGGGCGACAAGAAGAGGCTTCGCGCCGGTCTGCTGTCCCACGGGGAGAAGCAATGGCTAGAGATCGGCATGATGCTGCTGCAGGAACCGGAAATCCTGCTTCTAGATGAGCCGGTAGCGGGGATGACGGATAAGGAAACGGATAAAACGGGCGAGCTGCTGCAGGAAATCGTACGCAAACGCACTGTCGTCGTCGTGGAGCACGACATGGAATTCGTGCGTAATTTCGCGAGCAAGGTCACCGTGATGCACGAAGGGAAGCTTCTGAAGGAAGGGTCCATGGACGAGGTGCAAAGAGACGACCGGGTCGCGGAAGTGTACCTGGGCAGGAAAAGGCGGGATTACGATGTTGTCAGTTCAACAGCTTGAGGCGGGGTATGGCGAGAGCGTGATCTTGCGGGATGTTTCCCTCACGGTTGAGCCCGGCCGGGTCGTTTGTCTGATGGGCCGCAACGGCGTTGGAAAGTCCACGTTGGTGAAAAGCATCATGGGTTTGCTGAAGGCGAGGAAAGGTTCCGTTTCGTTCAAGGGCGTCGATGTAACGAAGTGGGCGCCGGGGGAGCGGGCGAAGAAAGGAATTGGCTATGTTCCGCAAGGGCGCGAGATTTTTTCCCAATTGTCCGTCTACGAGAATCTGCGCATCGGGCTTGAAGCGCATCCGAATTCCGCCAAACGCAGAAGCAAAGAGATTCCGCGGGAAGCGATCGAAAAATTCCCCATCCTGCCGACCTTCTACAAGCGTAGGGGCGGAGATCTGAGCGGTGGCCAACAACAGCAACTCGCATTCGCCAGGGCGTTGATCTCCGAGCCGGAGCTGCTTGTGCTCGACGAGCCTACGGAAGGCATACAGCCCTCGATCGTGGACGATATCCAAGACGTGATTCGTTCGATCCGCGACGAAGGGAAGACGGCCATCCTCCTCGTGGAGCAAAGCCTGGATTTCGTTCGCAGCGTCGGGGACCGCTTCTACATTATGGAAAAAGGGTCGATCGTATGGCAGGGCGGGCGCGAGGACTTGGACGATCTGGCAGTTTTGAAACATCTCACCATTTAATTGTTATAATATGGCTATGTTATAAAAACTAACATTTATATTGACGGATGAAGAGTATGGTTGGTAGAATGTAAACAAAGTTGACAATCGAATAAAGGTTCCTCTCCGATATAAACGTATTCGCCGACGAAAGACGGCGCAGCCCGTTTATTCTTGTAGGAACGAAAAAGTCGTCTAGGGTTCCGTTGCCGCAAGGTCAAGCTGGTCCAAGAGATGGCGTATGGCAGCGGGAGGTTAAGTGAACGTCCCCGCCATATCACACGGAAGGACAAAAGCCTGGGAGACCCTCTCTCCCGGGCTTTTGTTATTTTCAAGAAGCTAAATATAAAGGAGTGGGATCGTATGAACCAGAGTCTGAGAAGTCCCCGTAAGGTATTGTTCATCGCTTTGTCCATCTTGCTTGCCGTTGCTGTCGTACTCTCCGCGTGCGGGAACAAAGACAATTCGAAAGGCTCGGACGATCCGATCTCCATCGCGCTCAGCCCATGGCCGGGCTGGTTTTTCTGGTATCTGGTTGAGGAGAAGGGATTCTTCGAGAAGCATGGCGTTAACGTGAAGCTCGAATGGTTCCCGGTCTACAGCGATTCCCTACAAGCGCTCGCTACGGGCAAGGTAGACGCGAACAGCCAGACGCTGTCCGATACGCTCCCTGCCGCTTCCAAGGGCATTAAGCTGAAGGCCGTGCTGGTAAACGACAACTCCGACGGAGGAGACGCGATTGTTAGCAAGCCTGACATCGGAAGCGTGAAGGACTTGAAGGGCAAGACCGTCGCCACGGAGCTCGGAACCGTTGACCATCTGCTCCTTTTGACCGCATTGGAACAAAACGGATTAGGCGAGAGCGACATCAATTACGTGAATATGACGGTCAACGATGCGGGCCCCGCTTTCATTGCCGGCAACACGGATGCATCCGTGCTGTGGGAGCCGTTCCAGACGAAGGCGGTTAAAGAAGGCAAGGGCAAGATCTTATTTTCCTCCAAAGAAACGCCGGGCCTCATTCCCGATCTGCTCGTGTTCCGCGAGAGCGTCGTAGAAGATCGTTCCGAAGACGTTCAGAAGATTATCGACGCGTGGTTCGACGCGCTGGAATATTACAAAGCGAACGAAGCGGAATCCATCGAGATCATGGCCAAGAAGGCCGAGACGACGCCGGAAGACTTCAAGCTCGGACTCGAGAGCATCAAGCTGTTCAGCAAGGAAGATAACGTCAATGCCTTCGGCAAAAGAGAGGAAATGACTTCGCTCTCCTTCACGGGCAAGAAGACGGCAGAGTTCCTCAAGAAACTCGATATGATTACCGACATTCCTGATGTGGATGCATTGCTGGAGCCAAAGTTCGTTCAACAAGCAGCGGGAGAGTGATAGACCATGAGTAAGCCGAACCCATCATTGGGCGTGCCGATCGCGGGCAAGGTCAACTTAGAAGCAGAAACGTCATCGTCCGCGGTCTCCGCCGCCAAAGCAAGGAAACGGCATACCATGCAAATCTTCGAGGATATTCCGAAGCGGAGCTTCGGGATTACCGCGACGATCTCCTTTCTAGTCATGATCGGAATATGGTCCATACTCAGCTATGGGCAGCTCGTCAATCCGATTTTTCTCCCGACGCCCGACAAGGTTTTTACTACAATGATTAAGTTGCTGGGTACAAGCGATTATTGGAATCATATCGGAATTAGTATTTTCCGGGTGTCCGCTGGTTTTATGCTGGCTTGTTTGGTTGCCATTCCGATCGGACTTTTCGCGGGAACCTATCGCTTCGGGGAAGCGTTCATCGAGCCGCCGATGGAGTTCATCCGTTACATGCCCGCCGTGGCGTTCATCCCTCTTATCATGGTGTGGGCGGGGATCGGCGAGTCGGCGAAAATCCTGCTGATTTTCACGGGCTGCTTCTTTCAACTGGTGTTGATGGTTGCTTCGGATACTCGCCTTGTCTCCAAGGATTTGGTGCAAGCCTCGTTTACTCTGGGGGCTAGCCGGTGGCAAGCGATCCAAACGGTCATCATCCCGGCGGTGCAACCGCGGTTGCTTAATACGCTTAGATTGATGCTGGGATGGGCTTGGACTTATCTGGTCGTCGCGGAGCTCGTCGCGGTCAATAGCGGACTGGGTTACGCCATCATGAAAGCCCAGAGATTCCTGAATACGGAGCAGATTTTCGTCGGAATTATCGTCATCGGGCTCCTCGGGTTGATCAGCGACCGTATCTTCGCGTTCCTTAACCGTCGTTTGTACCCATGGGCGTAAAAAGAATCAAAGGAGGCAGAAGCCATGAGCGAAGCGATAGGAGTTGCGGGAGTTGAGGCCGGCCAAGGTTCGATCACCATTAGGGGCATAGGTAAGACCTATCGAACGGGTAAAACGAATTTTCGTGCGCTAGGGAACATAGATCTGGATATCGGGGCGAATGAATTCGTGACGATACTAGGTCCTTCCGGATGCGGCAAATCCACTCTGCTGCGGATCGTGGCGGGATTGGAAGAGTCGAACGAGGGCGTTATCAACGTGGACGGGGATACGGTCGTCGGACCGGGAGCCGATCGGGGGATGGTGTTTCAGGGTTACACCCTGTTTCCTTGGTTGACCGTCAGGCAGAACATCGAGTATGGTCCTAAGCTTAAAGGAGTTTCGATATTGGATCGTCGCGCGATCTCAAATCGTTATCTTCGGATTACCCGGCTGGAATCGTTCGCTAGCCGTTTTCCGAAGCAGCTTTCCGGAGGAATGAAGCAACGGGTGGCTATCGCGAGAGCTTTGGCCAACGGACCTAAAGTGTTGCTCATGGACGAACCTTTCGGAGCGCTGGACGCCCAGACGAAGCTGGAGATGCAGGAGGCGCTGCTTGAGGTGTGGGAGAGGGAGAAGACGACCGTTCTGTTCATCACGCACGACATCGACGAAGCGATCTTCTTATCCCAACGCATCGTCGTCATGGGTGCGGGACCTGGCCATATCGTGCGGGAATTCCCGGTGACTCTGCCTGCGGAACGAACTTCGGACGTGCGGGAGCATCCCGATTTCCTAAAGCTTAGAAGAGAAATTGCCGCATTGCTAAAGCATAAGGAAGAGTAAGGGATCGGTACTGCGAAATAATTAATGTAATCATACATGACATAAGTATTGACGCTCTTGGAAGCCGTTGATAGAATAGCAACAAACCAATGGGACACCCTCGTCTGGGCCCATCGATCGTTACGCCCGGGATGGTTATCTTCCCGGGTTTTTCATCATCTTGGAGAGGGTTGCGTTACGGCTCCCTATTGAAGGAGGTTAGTCATCGTTGCATATTCCGGATGGGTTCTTGGACTTGAAAACATGCGTTACGACAGGCGTGCTCGGAGCCGGAGCAATTGCCTACAGCCTGCGGAAAACAAAAGTTGCGCTAGCTCGTCCCGAAGTTCCTAAGATCGCGCTCATCGGAGCGTTCATATTCGCGGCCCAAATGCTTAATTTTCCGATCGCCGGAGCGACCTCGGGACATTTTCTCGGCGGGGCATTGGCTTCCATCCTGTTCGGTCCGGCCGTTGGCGTCGTTGTGATGTCCGCGGTGCTGATCATTCAAGCGTTAATCTTCCAAGACGGGGGACTGACCGTATTGGGAGCTAATATTATCTGTACAGGCGTCATTGGCTCCTATGCAGGTTATGGGGTTTACCGCGCAGGCATACGGTTGCTAAGAGGACGCGGCTCGAATGCAGTCGCCTTCGTCGCCGCTTGGTGCTCGATCGTCGCCGCTTCGTGCGGAGTCGCTGTGCTTCTCGCTTGGTCCGGCACGTTCCCGCTCGGAATCGCTCTGCGGGCGATGGCAGGCTGGCACAGCTTGATCGGTATCGGAGAAGGACTTATTACGGCCATGGTGGTCGCTTACTTAATGGAGCGTAATAGCTCTTTCGGCGATGACATGCCTTCCAAGAAGGAGGTTTCCCTGAATTGAGCGAGCAACCGGCAAAATCCCTAACGAACAAGAAGGGGAAATGGATCGTCATGGCAGGCATTACGTTAGTCGTGGCCGGCGTGATTTCTTATTTCGCCTCGCCGAATCCCGATGGCTTGGAGCGGGTGTCCGAGAATCATGGCTTCATCGAGAAGGCGAAAGAGCCTAGCTGGACGGCTTGGATTCCTGACTACGAATTACCTGGCATACACTCGCCGTTCGTGAAGGTCGGGCTTGCCGGTATTATTGGAGCCGTGACATTGTTCGGCGTACTATATGCGTTGGCGAGGCCGATAGCCCGTCGCGGGGAGGCTGGAAACGATGGGGAAGGCGATCATCGCCCTTCATGAGACCGAAGGGGTTAATCCGCTAATCAAGAAGCCGTCCCACCGGCTCTGGACCGTTCTTATTCTTCTGGGGCTTACCGTTGCCGCTTGGCAGCCCTCCGTCCTTGGCATTGCGGCTGGAGTGTTCCTCTTGTTGCTCCTATGGTGCGGGATTCGCATTCAGTTAATACTCGGACGGTTGCTGCTCTTGTTGCCCTTCGGCGCGGGGGCAGCCCTTTTTATTCCTTTTCATACGGAGGGGAAAGCGGCTTTTAAGTGGATGGGGTTCGTCGCAACGGAAGAAGGTATAGAGAGGGCGACCGTCATCCTGTTGAAGCTGGTGAGCGCGAATTTTTTGCTTACCTACCTACTGGCGGTCACCCCGCTGTTCGTGCTTCTCCGAAGTTTGCGGTCCGTGGGAATTCCGGCTGTTCTGTTAGAATTGATTCTCCTGATAATGAGGTATTTTTTCCTGCTCAAAGATGAAGCGGTTAGCATGTTCAAGGCGCAGCGTTCCAGAGGGATGAACTTCAAGGGCTGGCTGTGGAGCGCTCGCGCGTACAAGCGTTTCGGAGAGCTGATGGGCGTGCTGTTCTTACGGGCTTACGAACGGAGCAAGCGGATCTATATCGCGATGTTGGCTAGGGGCGGTCTGGAAGGGGAGAGTTCAATGGGCCGAAAGGAAACGGGGCTTGTGGCGAGGGCGACGATCGTAGGGCAAGGAAAGGATGCGACCGCGAAGCCGGAGTTTGCTGCCGAAGTGATGGGCGTCAATTTCGCGTATGGAAAAATAAAAGCATTGAACGGGGTGTCCTTCGACATCCCAGTAGGCTCCAAGGTTGCGTTAATGGGACCGAACGGAGCAGGGAAATCCACTCTGATATCGCTGCTTAACGGTCTGGAGCTCTCCCAGTCGGGCGAGGTTAGGCTGTTCGGCGAAACCGTGAAGCGGGATAACGGAGATCGGCTGCGAAGAAGGGTAGGCGTCGTGTACCAGGACCCGGATGATCAGATTTTCTCCACTTCCGTAGAAGAAGACGTTGCATTCGGGCCTCGTAATCTGGGACTCGGGGCGGCGGAGGTCGAAGAACGGGTAGATTGGGCGCTTGGGAGCGTGGGGATGCGCGAGATGAGGCGCAGATCGCCGTTTGAACTGAGCTACGGCCAGAAGCGGCGGGTCGCCATAGCCGGCGTGCTGGCGATGAAGCCGGAGTTCATCATCCTCGACGAGCCGATGTCGTTCCTCGACCCAAGGGGACGCGACGAGCTCCAGGAGCTGCTGGATGATATGGGCGAGATGGGGCTGACCATTCTCATCGCCACTCACGACGTGGATTTCGCTGCGGAATGGGCAGACAAGGTGCTGTTGCTTAAGGAAGGCAAGCTGCTCGCGTCAGGCACTGCCGAGCTCCTATTCGATGACGTGCTGATCGAGCAGGCATCGCTTCACTTGCCAAGGCTTGCCCGACCGTTCCGTCTTTTGCGCGGAGCGGAGGAGCACCGGCCTCGATCAGTCAAACAAGCTGCCCAGATGATCTGGAAGCTGATCATGAAAGGCGCTGATCCTGCGGCAGCCGTCAAGCCGGACAGCCGAGGCGGCCAGGAGGATGCGAAGCAACGGCCGGCCGGACATAAGCATTTGCCACCGTCTTGAGGTAGGCTTGGGGTGAGTTTTAAATTGGATGATTCCTCCAGTCGAGGGTAAACGCATAAGAAAATGGGAGAGGTTGAATACTACATTTACGATTCCATGTCACCTTTTTCCGATTGTACTAGCTTTCGTCATAAAAGGTCGGCATGTCATCCTCGCCGACAGCTGCAGAGTGAATACACCAATGAAAGTGGGGCAACACGAGCTATGAAAGCAACCGGGATAGTACGCCGTATTGATGACCTCGGTCGGGTCGTCATTCCGAAAGAAATTCGTCGCACGCTCCGAATCCGCGAGGGAGATCCGCTGGAAATTTTCGTGGATCGCGACGGTGAAGTTATTCTCAAAAAATATTCCCCGATCGGCGAATTGGGCGATTTCGCCAAGGAATACGCAGAATCGCTATCCGAAAGCACGGGACATATCGCTATGATTTCCGACCGCGATACCTTTATCGCCGTGGCCGGAGCTTCCAAGAAAGAATATCTCGACAAAGCGGTCGGTAACCTGTTGGAGACTTGCATGGAAAATCGGAAAATTATCCTCGAACCCGGCTCGGGCAGCTACGAGATCGTTCGCGACATTACCGAGACGATCAGCTCTTTCGTCGCCGCGCCGATCGTAGCCGGTGGAGACCCGATCGGTACCGTGGTGCTGCTTAGCAAGGACGAGCAGGTAAGCATGGGCGACATGGAAAGCAAGATGGTCGAGACGGCGGCGGGATTCCTGGCTAAACAAATGGAACAGTAAGCTGCATCTGCAGGCGAATAAGTTTCCCGAACAGAACCTCATCCGTTCTCCGGGAAGCTTTTTTGCTATGCGGCTTTCGATTATAATCAAATCACAAGCCCTGCATCGGGAGAATGGGAATCCGTTTTGGTCTTAAGAGGAATGGGGAATGGAAATAATGCGGATAGAAGTGGAGTCGCGGCAAGTAGGGAGAAAGGCGTTGTGGCAGGGCGCGGCATTGCTCGGCGGAGCGGCTTTGTTATCCAAGCTGATCGGCACGCTGCAGAAAATTCCGTTGCAGAATATGGCCGGAGACGAAGTGTTCGGATTATATAGCGCTGTCTATGCGCTGGCCGTAATGTGGATGACGTTGGCTTCTGCGGGAATACCCGTTGCCGTCAGCGCGCTCGTGGCCGAAAGAACGGCCCATGGCGATGAACAGGGAGCGCATCGCCTTCTAAGATGGGCGTTGGGCTTGTTAATCCTAAGCGGGCTAGTTGCGTTCGGGATCCTGTGGCTGGGAGCCGACACTTTCGCTCGGTGGATGGGACTGGAGTCCGCGGCTGAGGCCATTCGAACGTCCTCCCTCGTCTTGCTGTTCGCGCCTGCGACCGCGGTTCTCAGAGGGTATCGTCAAGGTCAAATGCAGATGCTAAGGCCGGCGGTGTCGCAGCTTATCGAACAAATCGCGCGAGTCGCCTTCATGGTTATCATCCTCGTATGGGCGGTGCAGGCCGCATGGTCGACGTCGGGCACGGCGGCAGCTGTTCATGGAGGCCTGGCTACCGGTGCGGTTGCGGGTCTGATTGCTATGCTTGCGTTTGCCGGCGGCGGTAGAAGCAAACCGATCGTTATCCGCTCGACCGGAGCGCGTAAAAGCTTTGGAGGCGAGGGGGCGACCGATGCTCCGACGAGGCTGATCAAGCTGCCGGAAACCCGGCGATCGCTGGTCAAACGCATTATCGCGGTTGCCATCCCGGTTGCCATCGCATCCATCGTAGCGCCGCTGTTCGGTTTAATCGATGCATTCTCCATTCCTCGTTTGCTGCAATCAGCAGACAAGGAGATATCGGCATCTTGGACGCTCGCCCAGTTCGGCGTCTACAATCGCGGTGTCGCCTTGCTCCAGCTTGTCATCATGGGCGCGGCGGGCGCGGCTTCTGCGCTCGTCCCGGCATTGACCGCGGCGCGGGCTCGCGGCGACGAGCAGGAATTCGCATCGCGCGCTCAGTTCGCTTTGCGCTTCGCCTGGTGGATCGGCGGAGCGGCTGCCGTCGGATTAGCGTTGCTCGCATCGCCGATCAATCACGCCCTGTTCGCCGATGGCAGCGGCACCGCCGCCATGGCGATCATCGCTTTAGCCGCCGCGGGCGGCACGCTGCAGGCGGTGAGCGCCGCCCTGCTGCAAGGCTTGGGCGACCTGCGGTCACCCGCCGTGAACCTTGCCGCCGCAGCTTTGCTCAAGCTCACTCTCAACGCGGTGCTGGTGCCCGCTTACGGCATCAAGGGCGCTGCAACCGCGATGGCCATCGCGTTCGCCACAGCCGCAGTGCTTAACGCGCTGTCCTTGCGTCAGCGCGTCCAACTGCCCGCCCCGCGCCTATCCGTCGCGTGGCGCTCCGTCGCTTCGCTGGCCGCGATGGCGGCCGCGGTCGCTCTGCTCGCGCTAGGGCTCGGCGCGCTAACCGCCGCCTTGCCCGCGCGCGTTGCGGCGCTCCTGGTCGCCCTGCCGGGCGTCCTCGTCGGCGCCGCCGTCTTCGCCGCGGCGCTCGTCGCCCTGGGCGCCGTCGCTCCGCAGCAATGGCGCGCGCTGCCGGGCATATCCGGCAGTCGCCTCGACACCGTGCTCCTGCGAATATACGCCCTTAACGGTCGTTTCTCCAAGTCGCATACACGCCCTTAACGGTCGTTTCTCCAAGTCGCATATACGCCCTTAACGGTCATTTCTCTTAGTTGAACACACGTCCTTTACAGTCGTCTTTCGAAGTTGCGCACACGCCATTTTCAATACGTAAGACGATGAAATTCATCGTTGTTCAGCCAACACAGCCCTGTTTAAGTTCAAATTACGATTAAAAATTATCGCTGTTGTTTGGATGTTAGGTACCATTTAGCAAATCGTGCACCAACAGCGATGATAAACCACTCTATTTATGTTTTCACGAGGCAGCTTTGCTACAAGTATGATAAATAACATGGTTATTCGATGTTTTACCCAAACCAACGCAAGCCCAGAAAGGATGATCACATACCATGCAAGCCTCTATTACGGTAATCGGACTCGGCTCCGGCGGGGAAGACCAGCTCACGTTAGGCACTCTTAAGGTGCTTGAGCAGTCCGCCCATCGCTACTTACGTACGGTCGATCACCCGGCTGTCGCTGATTTGAACCTTCGGGGCATCACGTTCCATTCTTTCGATCATTTGTACGAGAGCCTTCCATCCTTCGACGAAGTTTACGAAGCCATTGCCCATGCTCTTCTGGAAACGGCCAAGCAGCATGCCGGTGAGTCCGTCGTCTATACGGTACCCGGTCACCCGATGGTCGCCGAGCGTACGGTGCAACTATTGCGCCAACAAGCGCCTGAACGCGGCATATCATTAAACCTGCTAGGAGGCGAAAGCTTCCTCGACCAAGCCTTCACGCGGCTCGGCTTCGATCCGATCGAAGGATTCCAGCTGTTGGATGCCGCCGATCTTACTCGTGAGCATCTCAGACCCCGTCTACATACCGTTATCGGACAAGTATACGATTCGTTTACCGCCTCGGAAGTAAAGTTGACGTTGATGAACGTCTATCCAGATGATCACCCAATCATTATTGGACAAGCTCTCGGCGTAGACGGACAAGAAAATATTGTCCAAGTCCCCCTTCACGAGCTCGACCGCCTGGAATCTTACGGCAACTTGATGCTCGTCTATATTCCCGCCAATACGGATGAGCGCTTGCGCCGCCGTTCCTTCGAGCGCTTGCACGAGATCGTCTCCATCCTCCGCAGTCCGGAAGGCTGTCCATGGGATCGGGAGCAGACGCATCTGTCGATCCGCCGAAATTTTATCGAGGAGACTTTCGAGGCGATCGAAGCGTTGGATTTGGACGATCCCGACGGCATGAAGGAAGAGTTCGGAGACGTCATCCTGCAGGTGCTGCTGCATAGCCAGATGGAAGAGGAAACGGGAGCTTTCGACGTATACGACGTGCTGGCCGAGCTGAACGACAAGCTGATCTTCCGGCATCCGCATGTTTTCGGCGGCGAGAATGCCCAAGATGCCGAAGAGGCGCTGAACAATTGGGAGCAGATGAAAGCCAAGGAGAAGAAGCGCAAAGGGATCCCCGAACGCCAATCGCTCCTCGACGGCATCCCGAAAGATCTACCCGCGCTTCCTCGCGCCCACAAGCAGCAGAAGAAGGCGGCTGGAGTAGGCTTTGATTGGCCTGATTTGGACGGAGTGTTCGACAAAATCGAGGAAGAATTGCAAGAGCTGCGGCATGCCGCGCAATCCGAGTCCCCGGAGCGTCAGCAGGAGGAATTAGGGGATCTCCTGTTCGCCGTAGTGAATGCTTCGAGGTTCATCAAAGCCGATCCCGAGGAGGCGCTCGCGGGTACCAACCGGAAGTTCGCCGCACGCTTTAAGTACATTGAAGAGCAGCTGCGTATAAACGGCCGAACTTTTGAGCAGACTGACTTGTCAGAGATGGAAGCTTGGTGGCAGGAGGCCAAAAACCGCTGCTAATAGAGTCAATCCGTATTTTCCTACGATTCAGAATGCATATTTTTACTCTATCCATCTCTGAATCATCTCGACATAACCTCATGCCGCCATTCCCAAAACAGCGGAGATCTGGTTATGCTTACCTAAAAATAACCTAAAATTCGCCGATTTTCCCGTACTTTCTACCTATTTCGAGATTTTTTTTTCAGGATTGGCAGGATTTTTTTAACAGAGGGCAGAATAGTATCCTTCGTGCACCAAACCATCTAACGTTTTAAGCGGCCCAAGGGCTCGCGGAAACGAATTAGGAACAATCATAGGAGGAATTCCGTAACATGAACAAAACAGACCTGATCAACAACATCGCAGACAAAAGCGGCTTGACAAAGAAAGACGTAGAATCCGTATTGAATAGCTTCTTGGGCGAAGTAACCGACGCTCTAGCTAGCGGCGACAAAGTACAACTGATCGGCTTCGGCACGTTCGAAACTCGCAGCCGCTCCGGCCGCGTTGGCCGCAACCCGCAAACGGGTAACTCCATCACGATCCCAGCTTCCAAAGTACCTGCTTTCAAAGCCGGTAACAAACTGAAAGACGCCGTTAAGTAATTAATGCGTCTGGATAAGTTTCTAAAGGTGTCGCGGCTCATCAAGCGCCGCACCGTTGCGAAGGACGTGTCCGATCAAGGGCGCGTCCTTCTCAATGGTAAAGAGGCCAAACCGAGTACGGTCGTCAAGATCGGAGACGTGCTCGATATCCAATTCGGACAGCGTACGTTAACCGTGCGGATCGAACGGTTAACCGAATCCAACCGCAAAGAGGATATCTTGGGGCTATACACCGTGCTTAAGGAAGAAGCCCGCAAGCGCGAGGAAGATCCATTCGGGCTCTAAGCCTCACGCTAAGCTATCCGCCACCTTACCCCATAGAACTACACCAAGCTTCGCCTATTCGGCGGGCTTTTTTATTCGCTACCCCACTATTTTGCAAAAAGTGCATTTAGTTTCAGCGAACTTACTTTCTAATGGTACTTCCCGCCCAAACCACAACCCCTGCAGAATAAATCCTAAATGTTGTATTATAAATAAGAGTTCCCCAAGCAACTCGGGGAACTCTTATTTACATAACGAAGGAGCGAATATCATGACGAGAAAAGCTCACGAAATATGGATCGGCGCTTACGGCGCCAAGGACGGAGTAGGGATAACCCGGGTCGAGCTTCTCCCCGACACCGGAGAACTTATCAAGACGGCCGAATACGGCGGGATAGAGAACGCTTCCTTCCTTCGCATGAACCGTGATGGCACCCGATTATACGCGGTTAGCGAGACGGATACCTACGACAACGACAACGAAAAAGAAGAGGGCGGACAACTAGCCTCGTTCCCGGTAGACGCCGAGAGCCGCAAGCTTGGACCGGGCCTGTATTACCCGACCCACGGAAATCATCCTTGCCATCTATCCCTGACTCCGACGGAGGATTGGCTGGCCGTATCGAACTATAACGGGGCTTCCGTCATGATGTATCCTATCGGACACGACAAGAGACCCGGACCTCCTGCTATCCGGTTCAGACATACCGGCTCGGGACCGAACGCGGATCGCCAAGAAGCCCCCCACCCGCATTCCGTTTACTTTGGCTCGGAAGGACATTACTTATTCGTTCCGGATTTGGGCATGGATAAGATCATGGTTTATACTCGCGGACCCGAAGCGCATGAATGGTCGGCGCATGATGCCGTATCGCTCGATCCCGGTGCAGGGCCGAGGCACATGGCATTCCATCCATCGGGTAAAATCGCATTCGTCCTTAACGAGCTTAACAGCACGGTCACGAGATTGTCCTATGAAGAGCCGGGTAAGCTCGTTCGCTTTGAATCGATAACTACGCTTCCTTCCTCCTTCGAGGGAGAGAACACTTGCGCGGAGATTGCGGTCTCTCCCGATGGGCGGTTCGTCTATGCTTCCAATCGGGGGCACGATAGCATCGCTATTTTCCGAATAGATGAATTAACGGGCGAACTGCACGCTTCCGGTCACATCTCGACGAGAGGGAAGACTCCGCGCAACTTTGCCTTAACGTCGGACGGAGAGTGGCTGATCGCGGCCAATCAGGATTCCAGCTCCGTCGTTCTTTTCCGGGTTGATCGACAGTCGGGGTTGCCAGTTTACGCAGGAGTGGATTTACCGATAAGTAAACCGGTCTGCGTCCTGATTCGTTAAGAATAGCCGTTGATGCTTTGTTCTAATTCGCCTCCTTCGCCCATAGGCTAGACTTAAAGGCAAGGAGGGACGTGCTATGGAACACGTTAAAGGGGCCAAGCATCAGGAAATTCGCATGCTCAATCGGAAGTCGCTCGATATTAGCGGAGTCAGCAACGTGGAGAGCTTCGACAATGAGGAATTTCTGCTGGAAACCGAATGCGGATTTCTGACCGTTCGGGGGCAAAACCTGCATATGAAGAATTTGAGCCTGGACCAAGGGCTCGTCTCCATTGAAGGCGCCATTCACTCCCTCGTTTATTTGGACGGCAGCGCGGGGAGTAAGTCGAAGGGCTTGTTCGGGAAGTTATTCAAGTGAGCGCGGCGTCACAAGGAATGACGATTGCTTCCATGATGCTGTGCGGACTGGCTATGGGGCTCGTCTTTGATGTCTATCGTGTCTCTTCGCACCGGTTTCATGTGGCCCGCTGGATACTGCCGGCGCTCGACGTGGTCTATTGGGCGGCAGCGACGCTGGGGGTATTCAGCATCTTGCTAAGCATCAACCAAGGCGAAGTTAGGATGTACGTATTCCTAGGGCTTGGAATCGGCGTGACCGGCTATTTCGGCGTGTTAAGCGGCTGGGTGATCAAAATAGCGGGCAAGCTAATCGATATTTTCCAATCGCTGTTTCATTTCCTGTGGAAGCTGTTTAATACGTTGGTATTGATTCCTTTTCTATGGATCGTTCGAATATTGGCCAAGCTGCTGGATATGGCGTTCATCATCACTACGGCCTTATTGCTATGGGTGGGGAAGCTTCTCTTCAAGCCGGTTCACGCCTTGGCGAAGCGGCTTTGGACCAAATCGCTTCCCATTAGGCGAAGGTTCACTCCTTTGGTTAATGCTTACCGGCGAATGCGGGAGCGCATTAAACAAATCAGGGAACTGTTCAAGAAGAAGCCATAGGCTGGAGTTGTTTCTCCAATCATTCGACAACGTTCTACCGGAAAGTGAATCGTAAGAAGGATATTTTCACATCTCCAAATTATGCTATAATAATTCCGTCGCTCTCTTATAAAAGGGTAGTTCAGCAACTTGGGAAAGGAGCCACCGGAATGTCTTCACGTACATTGTCCGCAACACCCGCCATGACCGGCGCACGCAGAAGATTGAAATTATTGCTATTTATCGTCGTTCTATTCATGAGCTGGGCGCTGTACGTTCTTATCGTTCAATACGGACAGATCAGCGATCGATCGGGTCAATTGCACGAAGCGGACCGGAAGCTTACCGATGCCCAAGCCAAGAACGAGGAATTAAAGCAACAGATCGCACGCTTGAACGATCCGGAATACATCGGCCAGATTGCCCGCAAGGAGCATGGGCTGGGGCTTCCGGGAGAAGTTCCGATCGAAACGGAATAGGCCGTACATATGCTTTGCAGTAGTCTAACGTCTGTTGACCTTGCTTTTGATTGTCGGTTATAATTAGCATAGCCGGACCTATGTAGTCCGGGCACATTTAGGTTCAGGGAGGAACATCGGTTTTTATGGCCATCGAAGTGGGAACCAAATTGGAGGGCAAAGTTACCGGCATCACGCATTTCGGAGCTTTCGTGGATTTAACGGGTGGCGTTACGGGACTCGTTCATATTTCCGAGATTGCCGACAGCTACGTGAAAGACGTTCATGAGCATCTGAAGATTAATGACATGGTTACGGTCAAAGTCATTAACGTGGACAAAGACGGCAAGATCGGTCTGTCCATTCGTCAAGCCGTGGACAAACCGCCGGAGCAGCAACAACAGCAACAACCGCAACAACGTGGACCACGCGATCGCGGTGGTCGTCCCTCCAAACCGGGCGGTTTCGGAAGATCCCCCTCTTTTGATGACAAATTGTCTCGCTTCCTGAAGGACAGCGAAGAGCGCATTTCTAATCTTAAGAAAAGTACCGAATCCAAACGAGGCGGACGCGGCGGACGTCGTTCGTAAGATATAATTCGATTCATGTTATTCGGAGCCGGACCCCTGTGGTCCGGCTCTGTTGTTGTTTAGTCCAGTATCTAATCGGAGGAAATATTAGAAAGTTTTAAGTCCCTGCTTGCATTCGCGCCTATCCGGCATTCCAACGCGGTTGGCGTCTGCGGAGGGGCAACATGGAGCGCCATCGTCCGTCGGATGAGGGCGTTTTTTTGTTGTCGGAAATCGATGCAAACAGAGGCGAATGTTAAGAAAACCCGAGGCTAACCTTTGGGCGCCATAGGTTTCCCGTAATCGGGATTTTCGTCGGCGGCAACCGCCCGATCCTGTCGGAAAAAACTTTTTTCCCGCCAACCGTTTCTGACAAACTTCATGAAAAGCCCCCCCTATAATTAAGAACACAAATTCAATCTGGTAAATGGGGTGTGCATCATGGACAAGCCGTCCGTTATTCCTTTCGTGACACGCACGGGGGCCGGACCGACCCTTGCTCCCGAGATCGGGCGCAAGCGCTGGTTTCGGAAGAAGAGAAAATCTGCGCAAGCGCAAGGAAATTCTCGCCCGCCTTCGCTTCTACAGCGATGGGGAGAGGCTTTGCGAGCGCAGCAATGGCTATTATTGATTATCGGAGTCGGATTCTTGCTGGGTAGGGCGACCATGCTGGAGGGGATTGCGCCGTTCGCCGCGGCATTCTTCGGGGTCGTGCTGTATTTACGCAAGGATCTGGCTTTCTGGGCGATGCTATCGCTTGTAGCGGGCAGCTTCTGGGCGATCGATCCGATGCCTGCCGTCATCTGCGCGGAAATCGGCGTCATCTATTTGCTTTATCGAGCCTTGGTGCTATATGAGAGGGCTGATCTATCGCATGCTCCGGTCGTCGTTTTTGCGGCTACGCTGATCGTCCGGCTGTTCGATACGCTTCTTGCGGAGGATACGGCGTGGTTGCCATACATACTGACGTTGGTTGAAGCGGGACTAGCCTTCGTGCTTACGCTGCTGTTCGTGCATGCGCTTCCCGTTCTGGCGCGAACGAGGAAAGCTGCCGATCTGCGCCATGAGGAATGGATAGGCGTCGCTATCCTAATGGCTTGTCTGCTCACCGGGATGACGGGCTGGACGGTTTATGGAATTGCGGTTGCAAGCGTACTGTCGCGCTATTTCGTCATCATGACCGCTTTCGTAGGCGGCCCCGCTTTGGGAACGTCGGCAGGCGTCGTTTCCGGCATGATCCTGAGCTTATCCAATCTGGGAGCTGCGTCGGAGATCGGACTGCTTGCATTCGGGGGTCTAATGGCCGGTCTTGTCCGAGAGGGCGGCAAAACGGCGGCAATATTCGGATTGTTGCTCGGAACGTCCGTATTGACACTATACGGAGGGAGTGCCACGGATACGATGGCTTCTACATGGGCGACCGTGGCAGCATCGATTCTGTTCTTATTTTCCCCGCGATCGATGACGGAGTCCCTGTCCAGATATATACCCGGTACTTCAAGCTATGCGCAGAACCAACGTGAATATGCCCAGAAAGTGAGGGATTTGACCGCGGAAAGGGTGGAAAAGTTCTCAGAGGTGTTCCGGCAGCTGTCGCGAAGCTTCCGGCAGATGACCCAGGCGGGTGAAACCGTACGGCAAGGCAGGGATTTCGATCACTTCGTGAACGAGGTTCACGAGCGGGCTTGCATGAATTGCCACCGCCGAGGATTATGTTGGGACGGGCAGTTCATCCAAACTTATAAGCTGATGACGGATATGATGACGGCCGTAGAAGAGGAACCGGATTTAATGCCTGCGCAGATGCCGAAGTCATGGAGCCGGGTTTGCGTAAAGACGCCGCTTGTGCTCGATGTGCTTAAGCGCCAGTACGAGGTGTACCGGCACGACCAGCATTGGCGGCAGCAGGTGCAGGATAGCCGGTTTCTGGTTGCGGATCAGCTATCCGGCGTTTCTCAGGTCATGGATGATTTAGTAAAGGAAATTCGTCGCGAGGCCAAACAGATGGATATTCAGGAGAGGCAAATACGAGATGCCCTCGATCATCTGGGGCTAGCGATTCAGAGCATAGATATTCTAAGTCTGGAGGAGGGACATATCGACATCGAGATGGTGCATGCTTTCCGCACCGGGTATGACGAATGCCGCAAGATGATCGCTCCGATTCTAACGGAGATTCTCGGGGAGACGGTTACGGTTCTAAGAGAACGGAGCGGGGAGCCCGCGGCGCACCTAAGCACGGTGACGTTCGCATCGGCCAAAATCTACGAGGTGGAGACGGGGGTGGCAGGCGCCGCGAAGGACGGCGATATGCTGTCGGGAGACAGCTTCAGCATGGTGGAGCTAGGCAACGGCAAGTTCGCGGTGGCGCTAAGCGACGGAATGGGTAATGGGGTAAGGGCTAGGATGGAAAGCAGCGCGGCGCTTTCAATGTTGGAGCAGCTGCTGCAGTCCGGAATTGACGAAAGATTGGCAGTGAAATCGGTCAATTCCGTGCTTCTGCTGCGATCCCCGGAGGAAATGTTCGCGACGGTAGACCTCGCGCTAATCGATTTATATACCGCGCACGCAACGATGCTTAAAATTGGATCGACCCCTAGTTTTATTAAGCGAGGAAGGGAGATTATTCCGATTGCAGCCAACAATCTGCCTATCGGCATCTTGCATGACATCGAGATCGATCTGCTGAGGGTGCAGCTGCAGGCGGGGGACACGCTGATCATGATGACGGACGGAATTCTGGATTCCCCCGGGCACGCGATCAATAAGGAATTATGGATGAAGAGAGTGCTTCAGGAGCTGGATGCCGATGATCCTCAGGACATCGCCGATGCGTTGCTGGACACGGCGCTGCGCCAATATCCGGGAGGCGTCAAGGATGACATGACCGTGATCGTAACGAGACTGACGCGCCATCAGCCGGAATGGGCCTCCTTCCGCTGGCCGGGCTTCAACCGGATGGAACGCCCAAGGACGGTGAGCTGATTATTATTGGAAGTGCGTTTATAGATGGGAATAGAAGAGAGCCTTCCGATGGCGGGAGGCTCTTTGGTTTATTGCGGAACCCCCGAACTCTACCGCAAGGTTAAATCTTCCATTCCTTGGCGACACTCTTACTAGATGCTAGACCATAAGGAGTGTGGGACGATGAAACAGATCTTACTCATTACGGACGGAGGCTCGAACGTAGGGGAGAGCCCGGTAGTGGCCGCGGCGCAGGCATACGCCGAGGGAATTACGGTGAACGTGGCGGGCGTCGTGGACGAAGGGACAATCGGAGAGTACGGCGCGGCGGAGATTGCCGAGATCGCGCGCGCTGGCGGCGGGATTAGCCAGATCGTAACCAGCCGGCAGCTGTCGCGGACCGTGCAGATGATGACTCGGCAGACGATAGCGGGCAGTATCCGGCAAGCCGTTAACCAAGAGCTGCGCCAATTGTTCGGAGTGGATAACGTAGGCGCCTTGCCTCCGCCGAAACGCGCGGAAGTCGTGAAGGTCATGGAGGAGATGGAGGAAACGATGTCGCTCTCGGTGGCGCTGCTCATCGATGCCAGCGCGAGCATGAAGCCGAAGCTTCATGCCGTGGAGGAAGCGATACGCGATCTCACTCTGAGCTTGCAGGCACGTACGGGCAAGAGTCGGGTTTCCGTGTTTCATTTTCCGGGAGATGCCCAATATTCCTATTGCGTTATGGATGCCGGATGGACGTCCGATGCGAATAAGATAAGATCTCTGTTCGGAAAGATCCGGATGAGAGGAACGACGCCTACAGGGCCTGCCCTTCTGCAGGTCGTTGATTTTATAAGGGAGACTTGTGGTAAAATAGGCAAAACAGAGCTAATGGACACGCCGTCGCAAGCAACTAGAGGCGAATTGAATGAGGTGCGGAGTGACTACGTCGTCTGATAGGCAGCCTCTTCCGAGGGGGACGGAGATTAGGGGCAAGTGGAACGGAAGGCTCTATCGGCTGGAACGGCTGCTCGGCTTGGGTTCGAACGGACAAGTCTACTTGGCTTCCTCCGATAATCGGATTAACTATGCGGTTAAACTGGGTCTGGAGACTGCGGAGTTACAAGGAGAAGCTAACATCCTGGCCTCCCTGGACCAATCGGAGAAGGGAAGACAATCCTTCCTAGTGGATGTGGATGATGTCGTGTTGGAAGGGAAGACCGTTCCTTTCTACGTCATGAGATACGTGCCCGGAAGCCCGGTGAAAGACTACTTGCGCCAGAACGGCACCCACTGGTTAGGGGTCATAGGCTATCGGTTATTGGAAAGGTTAACGCAGCTGCATGATGCCGGATGGGTGTTCGGCGATATTAAGAGCGACAATGTGCTTGTCGGCGAATACGGGCGGGTCGAGTTGGTTGATTACGGCGGCGCGTCGGCTATCGGGCGCAGCGTCCGCCAGTTTACCGAAATCTATGATCGCGGTTATTGGTCTGCCGGGAGCCGGACGGCCGATCCGGCTTACGATCATTTCGCGGTGGCTTTGTTATGGCTGCATGCCCTCGATGGAAAGCGATTAATCCAGCTAACTCGGACGCTGCTCCCCCAGAACCGCCATCCCAGGGAGCTTATGAAGCTCGTGCGAAGCCATTCGCGGCTACTCCCGCTTGAGGCGTGGATGGAGAAGGCTTTGACGGGGCAATTCGAGAGCACGAAGGATGCTTCTAGGCAATGGAGAGAGTCCGTCCGGATCTCCCAGAAACCTAAAACCGAAGGCGATCGGGTTCCCGGATGGATGGTCGGATTGCTCGGCGTTGCGATCGCTATTAGCACTTCCGTCGCGGCGATTTGGTTGTTTGATTGATTCTTATTCGATAATCCTGAAAAACTCAAAAGGAGAAATGACTGTGCAACCGCAGGACGATTGGAAGGCTCGCATCATGGCGCAAGCGAGAGCGGACGGTTGGTGGCACGGAGGAAGCTCGGTCGTGGCTGCCGTCTCCGGCGGTCCGGATTCCATGGCGCTCCTTCATCTCCTCCGGTCCATGGCGGAGATCGAGCCCTTCCGAATCGTGGTCGCGCATGCGAACCATCAATTTCGCGGCGCGGAGTCGGATGCCGAGGCCGAACTGGTCGCGAGCATAGCCCGGGAATGGGGCATGCAGCTCGAGACGGCGGAGCTTGGCTTGCCCGCATACATAGAGTCTACGGGAATGAATCCCCAATCCGCGTCGAGGGAGAAGCGTTACGAATTTCTCAAGCAAGTCGCCGCTAAGCATTCTTGCGCGTACCTTCTGACCGGACATCATGCGGACGACCAGGCGGAAACGGTGCTGATGAGAATACTGCGGGGAACCGGCATAAGCGGGCTTGCCGGAATTCCCAATCGCCGCAAGGAAGAACAATTGGAACTGATTCGACCTTTGTTGCGTATAACCAAATGTGAGCTTCTGGAGTATTGTAAGCGAAACGGGGTGCCTTACGCGGTTGATAGCAGCAATGTCGACCGGCATTACTTCCGCAATACGATCCGGTTGGACCTGATGCCGATGCTGGAGAAGTACAATCCTAAGCTGAAGGCATCATTAGTCAGACTAGCCGATATGGCGACGGCGGATGATGATTATATGGAAGCCCAAACCCTTCAAACCTTTTATCGAGAGGTTACTCCGTCGGGAGAGGGCTTCCGGCTAGAGCGACGACGGTTCCGCGGCCTCCACGTCGCTTTACAACGCAGATTGATTAAATTAATATTAAATTGTTCTTCAAGCCCGGTCCAAATGCCGGATTACCAGCAGGTGGAAGAAATTCTAACGGTGCTTGCGCAGGAGCATCCCACGGTCATCCAATTGGATATCGGCGATGGATGGGTAATGAGAAGAGAATATGAAGAGGCGTATATCGGTCCGGGTCTTCCGGAATCGGTAAACTTCACGTATATCGTCAATGAGACGATGAACGAACTCTCGATCAAGGAAACGGGGGAGCGAGTAAGACTGGAACGTCTGGAGGGATCCATTCCCCATCATCAGGCTAACTTGCTTCAAGCTTGCTTTGACGAAGAGCGGTTAATCTATCCCCTTCGCATCCGCAGCCGCTTACCGGGCGATACCATGCATCCATACGGACTAAACGGCACCAAAAAAGTGCAAGATATGTTCGTCGATGCCAAAGTGCCGCGCTCCCGCCGCGATAAGCTGCCGCTTCTCGTAGACGGGAAAGGGCGATTGCTCTGGATACCGGGGATGCGGCGCTCGAGCCATGCTCTAGTTACTGCGGATACCCGAAAGACATTGCGAATTACGCTTGAACATTCGCGCGAAAACTAGGGCATGATCAGAGTAAAGCAATCATACCGTGTAATAATCACTGGGAGGTACCTTTTTTGCAAAACGACATTCAAGAAGTTTTATACTCGCAAGAAGCAATACAGCAGAAGGTACAGGAGCTGGGAGCGGCTATCAGCCGCGACTACGATGGGCGCAATCCGCTCGTCATTTGCGTACTGAAAGGCGCTTTTATTTTCATGGCGGACTTGTCCAAGAATATTACGATACCGATCGAGCTTGATTTCATGGCGGTATCGAGCTACGGAAATTCCACCCGGTCTTCCGGTGAGGTCAAAATCATTAAGGATCTGGATGCCTTCGTTGAAGGGCGCGACGTGCTGATCGTGGAAGATATTATCGACAGCGGCTTGACCTTGAGCTATCTGATCGATGTGCTGGAGCGCCGTAACGCGTTGTCCGTCAACGTCGTGGCTTTGTTCGATAAACCTGGTCGACGTACGGTCGATCTCAATGCGGATTATACCGGATTCACGATCCCGGATGCGTTCGTCGTCGGCTACGGGTTGGATTATGCGGAGAAATACCGCAATCTGCCATACGTCGGCGTGCTCAAACCGGAAGTTTATTCTAGTTAAGACTCGCCGTTAGACGGTGTTGCCTTATTATTGTGATGCCAAGACAGGCTATGGTAAAATGATGTAAGCGTGTCGAGAGGAGGTCGGGGATGAATCGGTTCATCCGGAACACAGGGTTTTACTTACTTATATTTTTGGTGACTGTCGGAATCGTTCAGTTTTTCATCGGAAAGAACGAGACGACTAAGGAACTGAATTACAACGAGCTCGTAGTAGCGGCTCAACAAGGTAACGTCAAACAGATGACCTTGCAAATTCAGAGCGGCACCTATTTGGTTACGGGCGAATACAAGCCTAAGGCCGGGGAAGAGAAAGGCGAAGCTTTCATGGGCCGAGCTCCCTTGGTGGATTCTGTAGTAGAGCAATTTACGGCCTTGAGCTTTGAGAAGAATTTCGAATTCAATACGAAGAGAATGCCGGGACAAAGCTTCTGGCTGACTTTCTTGACCTCCATCATTCCGTTCATTATCATGTTCGTTCTGTTCTTCTTCCTGATCAATCAGGCGCAAGGCGGCGGCGGCAAAGTAATGAACTTCGGCAAAAGCCGTGCCCGACTCTATAATGAAGAGAAAAAGCGGGTCACGTTCGAAGATGTGGCCGGAGCGGATGAAGAGAAACAAGAATTGGTCGAAGTCGTCGAATTCTTGAAAGATCCCCGCAAGTTTGCCGCGCTTGGCGCACGCATTCCGAAAGGCGTTCTTCTCGTAGGTCCTCCAGGTACGGGTAAAACCTTGCTGGCTCGCGCTGTTGCAGGCGAAGCGGGCGTACCTTTCTTTACGATCTCCGGTTCGGACTTCGTTGAAATGTTCGTGGGCGTCGGGGCTTCCCGCGTTCGTGATTTGTTCGAGAACGCGAAGAAAAATTCGCCGTGTATTATCTTTATCGATGAGATCGATGCCGTCGGTCGTCAACGGGGCGCAGGCCTTGGCGGCGGTCACGACGAGCGCGAGCAAACGCTGAACCAACTCCTCGTAGAGATGGACGGCTTCGGCGCTAACGAAGGCATCATCATCGTTGCCGCGACCAACCGTCCCGACATTCTCGATCCCGCCTTGCTTCGTCCGGGCCGGTTCGACCGTCAGATCACGGTGGATCGTCCGGACGTGAAGGGCCGCGAAGCGGTCTTGAAGGTTCATGCTCGCAATAAGCCGCTGAACAAAGACGTGCGCCTCGCCACGATCGCCAAGCGGACGACCGGATTTACGGGCGCGGATCTGGAGAATTTATTGAACGAAGCCGCGTTGCTTGCGGCTCGACGGAATAAGAAAGATATCGCGATGAATGAGGTTGACGAAGCGATCGACCGCGTCGTCGTCGGTACGGAGAAGAAGAGCCGGGTCATCAGCGACCGCGAGAAGCGGATTGTCGCTTATCACGAAGCGGGTCATACGATCGCCGGATTCTTCCTCGAGCATGCCGATACCGTACACAAGGTTACGATCATCCCTCGCGGACGCGCTGGCGGTTACGTCATTATGCTTCCGAAGGAAGATCGCATGCTTGTAACGAAGCAAGAGCTTCTCGACAAGGTAACCGGGTTGCTGGCAGGCCGTGCGGCCGAAGAAATCTTCATCGGCGAGATCGGTACGGGCGCTTACAGCGACTTTAAGTCGGCAACAAGCATCGTACGGGCGATGATCATGGAATACGGAATGAGCGAGAAGCTCGGAACGATGCAGTTCGGAAGCTCGCAAGGTCAAGTATTCCTAGGTCGGGACATCGGACACGAACAGAATTACTCCGATGCGATCGCCTACGAGATCGACCAAGAGATGCAGAGCATTACGCGGGATTGTTATGACCGCGCTAAGAAGCTGCTCACCGACAAGAGCGCCGAGATGCATCTGATCGCGAAGACGTTATTGGAAGAAGAGACTCTTGATCTGGAACAAATCAAGGCCTTGATCGAACAAGGTTTGTTGATTCCAAACGGAGAAGGATCCTCCTCCGAAGATACGGAAGAAACCAAAGCGGAACCGATCGTGGATACGCTGGGTAACGTTAAAGTCCGGATTCAAACCCGTGAGGACGAACCTCTGCCGACTACGCCGGATTTGCGCAAGGATGACGGTTCCGAGGAACCCAAATAACGGCTTCATGAATCAACGGGGTGTTCCCGCGCTGAAATGCGCATGGGAGCACCCCGTTTTCGTTGTACGGCGATAGCCGTTTTTATACTTGTTTCGTGCGACGAGAAAGGTAATTCTGAAATACAGAGAGGAAATCGGAGCAATAAGTACCGTGTGGTTCCGAGGCAGGGAATGTGAGGTTAGAGTGCCGAAAAAAGGGCTTTCAAACGTTGCAACATCAATTGACAGCCTTACTTGGCAAGTGTAAATTAAGTGTTAATGAACGAAGTCCTTTTCGTCCACACTAAAGACAGCATCCCCACTATGTTTGTGCATTCATTCACAAACTTCACCTTAGGGAGGAGATTAGCATGGAGGCTTTGGCCCTTGAGCGTAAAGCAGAGCAGAATCGTGAATTACGCGAGCGGCTTTTGCAACTTAAGAAGGAACGTAATGCCATTATTCTAGCTCATTATTATCAACGTGACGAAATACAGGAGGTCGCGGATTTCCGCGGGGACTCCTTTCTCCTTGCACAGAAAGCGGCATCCACGGATGCGGACGTCATCGTATTCTGCGGCGTGCATTTCATGGGAGAGAGCGCCAAGATCTTGGCTCCCCATAAGACCGTGCTCGTTCCGGACGAACGTGCGGGCTGTCCGATGGCCGATATGGTCAACCCGATCGGCTTAAAGGAATTAAAGGCGAAGCACCCGAACGCGAAGGTCGTCACTTATATTAATTCCTCCGCGGACGTGAAGGCGGAGACGGATATTTGCTGTACGTCCGCTAATGCCGTTAACGTGGTCAACTCGGTCGATGCCGATGAAGTGATCTGGTGCCCGGATAAGAATCTTGGCCATTACGTGCAACAATTTACGGACAAGAAAATGATTATCTGGGAAGGCTACTGCAACACGCACGACATGCTCACCATTAAAGACGTCGAGGAAATGCGGGCGAAATATCCGAACGCGCAATTCGTCGTTCATCCGGAGTGTCGTCCAGAGGTCGTGGAAATGGCTGATTTTGTAGGCAGCACAACAGGAATTCTCAAGCATTGCAGGGAATCCAGTCACAAGGAATTTATCGTGGGCACGGAAGATGGAACGGGGTACCAACTAAGGCTCGACAGTCCTGATAAAACTTTTCATTTCGCATCGAAATTTCTCGTCTGCCCGAACATGAAGGTGAACAACCTGAAAAAGGTCGTGAAATGCCTCGAAACGATGCAGCCGCAAATCTACGTGCCGCAGGACGTTGCGGATAAAGCACGGTTATCGCTGGAGCGCATGCTGCTCGTTAAATAAGAGCCTGCGCTACTCTCTTGTTGGAGTGGGGACGAAACAACTCATGATTCCACGTTACGTTGTCGATTTTGATCTTGACAAGCTTCCTCGCGTAGAGACCGACGTCATCGTGATCGGAGCCGGGATTGCCGGGTTGTATACGGCACTGAAGGCCAGCGAGACGAAGCGCGTTCTCATGATTACGAAGAAGTCATTGTTCGATAGCAATACCCGTTACGCGCAGGGCGGCATTGCAGCCGTCATATCCGACGAAGATTCCCCGGAATTCCTCGCGCAAGATACGTTGATCGCCGGAGCAGGCCTTTGCGAAGCCGCGGCGGTCGACGTTCTTGTTCATGAAGGACCTCATGGCGTTCAAGAGCTGATCCGTTATGGCACGAACTTCGATGAGGAAGACGGACAGTTCGCCCTAACCAAGGAAGGAGCTCATAGCCAGCGCCGCATTCTCCATGCCAATGGGGACGCGACTGGCTTTGAGATCGTTCGGGCTTTGGCGGAGAAAGTGAAATCCGATCCGACCCTCGAGCTGTGGGACGATCACTTCGTGCTCGATCTGTTGACAGAGGACGGAGAATGCCGAGGAGCCCTCGTACAGAAGCCGGATGGCACCAGAGTCGCGGTATTCGGACGGGCTACGATACTTTGCACGGGCGGAGCCGGGCAATTGTATCGCTATACGACGAATCCGGAAGTGGCTACCGGAGACGGAGTGGCTATGGCTTACCGGGCGGGCGCCGATATTCGGGATATGGAGTTTAATCAATTTCACCCGACTTCTCTTTGTTACCCTGGAGCTCCGAGATTTCTGATCTCCGAAGCGGTACGAGGAGAAGGGGCATACTTACGTAATATTCGCGGCGATCGGTTCATGGAAAATTACCATCACCAGTTGGAGCTTGCTCCGAGGGATGTCGTCGCGCGAGCGATCGTAAGCGAAATGGAAGCCACCAAATCCACTTACGTATATATCGATATAACGCATGAATCCCCGGAACTGATCAAGCATCGTTTTCCGACGATCTATGAATACTGCTTGAATTACGGCCTCGATATGACATCGGATTGGATTCCGGTAGCGCCGGCTGCCCATTATATGATGGGCGGCGTCAAGACGGATCTTCACGGAGAAACGAGCATTCGACGCTTGTTCGCTTGCGGGGAGGCTTCTTCGACCGGCGTCCACGGAGCTAATCGACTGGCGAGCAATTCCTTATCGGAAGCCATCGTCTTCGGTCAACGCATCGTGGATGCGATTAACAAGCTTCCTTCGAACAAAACTACCGCGGATAACGGAACGGAGACGGAAAGGCATGCTGCACTGACGGGGGCTCTGATCGAACGCAGGTTGAAGCTTCAGAAGGGTATGGTTCGTTACGCGGGACTTCAAAGAAATCGAGCCGGATTATTGAAGGGCCTCGAGGATTTGAAGAAACAGTTACCCTTGTTTCAGCTATGCCTGTCCAAGAAGGAAGAGCTGGAATACGCCAATCTGCTTACATGCGCGCTGCTCGTGACGGAAGCGGCATTAAACCGCGAAGAAAGCCGAGGAGGGCATTATCGGGAAGATTATCCCCAGAAGGATGATCTGAACTGGCGCAGGCATACGATATTAAATAGGGAAAAAGGCATCCGTACAGAAAGGGTCGACGACGATGTTTGAACGAGAAAGCGACTGGGAGATCGGTGGACCCTCGGTTGAGATGGTTAGAGATCAGCTTCGCGCATGGTTAGCGGAGGACATAGGTTCGGGAGACGTAACGACGATGGCGACCGTACCGCAGGGGCATGTGTCGAAGGGAATCATTCATGCCAAGCAAACGGGGATCCTCGCGGGAATTCCGTTAGCTCGCCTTGTTTTCGAGGTGGTCGATAAGGGCTTGGAGTTTAAAGCCGAAGTTGCGGATGGAACCCGGGTGGAACGCGGAACGGTGCTTGCCGTTGTCGAAGGCTCGACGCACAGCATCTTGACGGGAGAGCGCCTGGCGCTTAACTTGCTGCAACGGCTGTCCGGAATCGCGACGAAGACGAACGAGTATGTGAGCGCGGCCCAAGGACAAGCGGTAAGAATCGCGGATACGCGGAAAACGACTCCTGGGCATCGGACGTTGGAGAAATATGCGGTTCGGGTCGGCGGCGGAGCGAATCACCGCTTCGGGCTCTATGACGCGGTCATGATCAAGGACAATCACATCAAAGCCGCCGGGGGAATTACCTCGGCGGTTCAAGCGGCCAAATCCCGCATCCCGCACACCATGATGATCGAAGTCGAAGCGGAGTCGCTTGCCCAAGCGGAGGAAGCGGTTCAAGCGGGAGCGCATATCGTCATGCTCGACAACATGAATTCGGTAGCGATGACGGAAGCCGTTAAAGTCATTCGCAAGCTCGCTCCGCACATCGTGTTGGAAGCTTCCGGAGGGATCACGCCGGATCGTGTCGCGGAAGTAGCCCGCAGCGGCGTGGACATTATATCGGTCGGCGGTTTGACCCATTCGTTTCAAGCGCTGGATATCAGCCTCGACTTGAACTCGAAGAAAAAGGGGGAGCCATCGTGATTCTAGTCGTCGATGTCGGGAATACGAATATCGTACTGGGGCTATATCAGGGACGTATTCTGTCTCATAACTGGCGCCTCAGCACGAATCGATCCGCAACGGTTGATGAATACGGCATTTTGATCAGCAATCTGTTTCAGCTAGCGGGCGTTCGGGCCGATCAGATAGAAGGCGTTATTCTGTCTAGCGTCGTTCCTCCGATCATGAATACGTTGGAGCAGCTTTTCACTAAATATGTGGGTAAGGAAGCGTTAATCGTCGGTCCCGGCATCAAGACCGGGCTGAACATTCGGTACGAGAATCCTCGCGAAGTCGGCGCGGACCGGATCGTGAACGCGGTAGCCGGAATCGAGCAATACGGGACGCCGCTCGTCGTGGTCGATTTCGGAACGGCGACGACCTTCGATTATATCGATGCATCAGGTGCATACCTTGGCGGCGCAATCGTACCGGGGATCGGCATCTCGGCCGAAGCGTTGTACCAAAGAGCGGCTAAGCTTCCCCGGATCGAGCTGTCCAAACCGAAAACCGTGATCGGGCGCAACACCGTGGCCGCCATGCAAGCCGGTATTATTTTTGGCTATGCCGGGCAGGTTGACGGAATCGTTCGAAGGATATGCAAGGAATTCAACGTACAGCCAAGAGTCATTGCGACTGGGGGCTTAGCCGAGATGATCGCCGAAGAATCGGAAACGATCGAGAAGGTGGATCCTTTGTTGACGCTCGAAGGGTTGCGGATTGTATATGAACGAAATGGGTAAAAATAAATAATTGGTTACGACTATTGCAATTCGGTACCAGGAGGTTAACGCAGCATGAAAGACGAGTTAGTTCGGGGTACGGCATGGAACGGCGGAGTAAGGGTTTTCGCCGCGAGAACGACGGCATTAGTAGCGGAAATGCAACGGCGTCACGATACGTTTCCCACCGCTACGGCGGCAATGGGCAGGACGGCAACCGTGGCGGCAATGATGGGCGTCATGCTTAAAGGGAACGAGAAGCTTACGATACAGGTGAAGGGCGACGGACCGATCGGCCAGATCGTGATGGATGCGAACGCCGAGGGAGAAGTAAGAGGGTATGTCGATCATCCCCACGTTCACTTTCCGGCGAACAGCAGCGGGAAGCTCGACGTTGCCGGAGCGGTCGGCCGGACGGGATACCTTCATGTAACGAAGGACCTTGGGCTTAAAGAGCCGTACCGTGGGAGCGTTCCGATTATTTCGGGGGAGCTGGGAGAAGATTTCACGCTCTACTTCGCGGAATCCGAGCAGAGCCCTTCGGCGGTTGGCTTAGGAGTGCTCGTGGATACGGACAATTCGGTGATGCATGCCGGCGGCTTTATCGTACAGGTACTGCCAGGGTTGTCGGAAGACCAATTGGTGCGGTTGGAGCAGGCTATCTCCGCGATGCCTCACGTAACGTCGCTGCTGGATCAAGGCGAGACGCCGGAAGGAATCTTGCGTTTTCTCGTTGGAGACGATCTGACCATCCATCAGAGTATCGAGCCGGTATTCAAATGCACATGCACGCGGGAAAGGTTCGAGAAAGTGCTGATCACGCTTGGCCGGAAGGAACTCAGAAGCTTGATCGACGAAGACGGCCGGGCCGAGCTGCATTGTCACTTCTGCAATGAGAAATACATGTTCGAAGCGGAAGATTTGGAATCGCTGTATCTTCTTTCGGATCGGCATTAAGGAAGGGATGGTTTCGATGAGGGAGACGATACGGCGTAAGCCGCTCGTACTGCTAGCCCTCTTGGCAACCTTGTTCATGACATCAGGCTGTCAGTCAACGGAATCTTCGCCCGTTCCGGCGCCAAGCACGGTCGCGGAGGACCAAACCATTGCAACCGTAGGCGGGACTGCCATTTCTCGGGGGCAATTGCTTGAACGTTTGTTATCTTCTCACGGTACTGAGACGCTCAGGAGCATGATGCTTGCGGAAGCCGTGAAAGAAGAAGCGAAGTCGCTGCAGGTCGAAGTCTCATCCGACGAGTTGGAACAAGAGCTGCGTTTAATGAAACAAGGTTACGAGGACGAGGATGAATTCTACAAAGCGATGGAAGAGCAGCTGGGCATGAGTCGGGAAGAGGTTCTGGAAGATGCCCGTTATCGGTTGTTATTGGAGAAGTTGTCCATTCAGGGCGTGACGGTGACCGAAACGGAAATCGACGAATACCTCCGCGAACACTCGGAAGAGTTTCAACCTCGCACGCAATATCAGCTGGCTCAGATTGTCGTGCAGACCGAGAAGCTCGCCGAAGGATTGCTGACCCGGCTCACGGAGGGCGCGGAATTCGGGGATTTGGCCCGCGAGTATTCCATCGATGAATTCACGGCAGATGAGGGCGGAGAGCTCGGTTGGATCGAGGACCAAGACCCGTTCGAATCGCAAGCCGTGTTCCAAGCCGCATCCGAAATGCAGGTTGGCGAAGTGTCCGGACCGATCGAGACCGACCATGGTTATGTGATCCTGAGGCTGGACGGACGAAGCGAGGTTCAGACGAGGTCGGAGGAGGATAATCGGGCGGAAGCCCGTCGGCTGTTGGCTCTCGGGAAAGCGGTTTCGACGAAGGAATTGGAACATTCTTTGTTGAACAAGTACCATGCGGAGGTAAAGGAGCCCTCTCTGCGGCCTTAACGGCGAGCGGATGCGGAATCCGCTTAACCAGCTATTGACAATCCTCTTCGGGGTTTGATAAGATGAAAATAATCAAAAAGCCGACTGTTTTAGTCGGATTAACGCACTGAGGCGGCTGACCGTCGCATAATTTGGGAGGGAAATTGTCCAATGGCTAGAATTGTCCAGAACGTTACCCAGTTAATCGGCGATACGCCGCTCGTTCGCTTGAACCGCATCGTACCGGAAGGCAGTGCGGAAATCTACGTAAAATTGGAATATCAGAACCCGGGCTCCAGCGTTAAAGACCGGATCGCGATCAGCATGATCGAAGAAGCGGAGAAACAGGGTCTGATCAAACCGGGCGAAACGACGATCGTAGAACCGACTAGCGGCAACACCGGTATCGGTCTGGCGTTGGTTGCCGCGGCTAAAGGCTATCGCGCCATCCTCGTTATGCCTGAAACGATGAGCTTGGAGCGCCGCAACCTGCTTCGCGCCTATGGAGCGGAACTCGTGCTAACGCCAGGATCAGAGGGCATGAACGGTTCCGTTAAGAAAGCGGAAGAGATCGTGAAGGAGAACCCTAGCTATTTCTTGCCGCAACAATTCAAGAACCAAGCTAACGTGAAAATTCACCGCGAAACGACTGGTCCTGAAATCGTAGAAGCGATTAACTCCTTCGACGGCAAGCTCGATGCGTTCGTAGCCGGTATCGGTACTGGCGGGACGATCTCCGGAGCTGGTGAAGTGCTGAAACAAAACTTCCCTAACATTAAGATCGTTGCGGTTGAGCCTGCGGCATCTCCTTTGCTGTCCGGCGGCGGCCCTGGCCCTCATAAGATCCAAGGAATCGGAGCAAACTTCATTCCCGAAATCCTGAATCGCGAAATCTACGATCAAGTCGTAACGATCGAGAACGAAGAAGCGTTCGAAACGGCTCGTACCGTCGCTAAGAAAGAAGGCTTGCTCGTGGGAATATCCTCCGGCGCGGCAATCTTCGCAGCGCTCAAAATCGCGAAAGAACTTGGAGAAGGCAAACGCGTCGTAGCCGTCGTTCCTTCGAACGGCGAACGTTATCTGAGCACTCCTCTCTTCAACTTCGACAACTAATATCATACACTTGTATTTCATGAGCAGCTCTCGCCTTCGGCGGGGGCTGCTTTACTTGGCAAGGCATGCCGCCGGCATTTGTGGTATTCTGCTTAGTAAGAGTATGGATCGAGGGAGCAATAAGCGTGGAACTCATCGCATTGGAACAGTGGGAACGTTGGATTAGCAAAGGCGATTATGCCTTGCTTCCGTATATACGCAAGATTGAACTTGAACCCGAAGATTTAATTCCTGCCTTCTGGGACCAGGCATGGTTAAATGCTTCCTCCTATTCGTGCATCCTGGAAAGCGGCAAGGGAGGAAGATACTCCATCATAGGGTTGAGCCCGGTATCGGTTATCGAGGGCAAGGGGAACCGCTCAAGGATACTGGAACGGGATGGGTCAAGCGGCATTTGGATGGAGGTTGGACAAGGGGAAGGTTCGCCGCTCGAGCAATTGCGCCGCTGGATTCGCCCGTGGACGGGACCAAGGCCGGAAGGCTTTCCGGATTGCGTCGGCGGGGTACTGGGATTCTGGAGTTACGATGTCGTGCGCAGCCTGGAGAAACTCCCGGCATCGGCAAGGGATGATCTCGGCTTGCCGGAATACGTATTTCAACGGTTTGAGGAGCTGTGGATCGCAGATCATGCCGAGAATGCCCTATATTGCGCGGTGCATGCACGTGTGGGAGCTGTGAGCGTTGCGAATAGCGAGAGGGCAACCTTGGATAAACAGTATTACAATGCCCAGCATCGCTCGATCCAGATGGAGCGTCAATGGAACGGATGGGTATCGGAAAGCCGTTCGACGGGTAATGCGGCGCGCAAGCGGCAAATGCTTTCTCGTATGAAACAGGATCAATTACAGATCGACGTGGAAAACTTGCCTGGCCTGTCGACCTCGATGAACAAGGCGGAATTTCAGGAAGCCGTTCGGCGGATTCAAAGATATATCGGACAAGGCGATGTATTTCAGGTTAATCTATCTTTGCGCCAAAGCCGGTCCACGAAGGTGGCGCCCGAGACGCTGTACGATTGGCTGCGGTTGGTAAATCCTTCTCCTTATATGGGAATGCTGCGTACGCCTTCTTTTGCGCTGGTAAGCGCGTCGCCTGAGCTGCTCGTTAAGCTTGACGGAGGGCGATTGTCCACGAGGCCCATCGCCGGAACTCGCCGTCGCGGAAGCTCACCGGAGGAAGACCGGGCAATGGAAGACGAATTGACCTCCAGCGAGAAGGAGCGGGCGGAGCATGTCATGCTCGTCGACCTCGAACGCAACGATCTCGGGCGGGTCGCCGAATACGGCACGGTCCATGTTCCCGAGTTGATGACGGTGGAGCGTTACTCGCACGTGATGCATCTAGTATCTCAAGTTGAGGCGAAGCTTGCGAACGGGAAGGACGCGCTGGATGTTCTTGCCGCCGTATTTCCGGGAGGAACGATTACCGGCGCGCCGAAAATCCGGACGATGGAAATCATCGAAGAGCTGGAGCCGACCCGCAGGGGACCTTATACAGGTTCGATGGGTTGGATTGACTATAACGGGAATATGGAATTTAATATAATTATTCGTACGATCGCGGTTCAGGACGGTATTTGTCATATTCAAGCGGGGGCGGGCATCGTCATCGATTCCGAACCGGAGCGGGAATTCTATGAATGCCTGAGCAAAGCCAAGGCGCTTTGGAAAGCGATACAGTACAGTGAAGGGCAGGGGGAATCGACATGATTCTGGTCATAGACAATTACGATTCGTTTACGTATAACCTGGTGCAATATTTAGGCGAGCTTGGCGAAGAGATCGTCGTGCACCGCAATGACGAGATCGATCTGGACGGCATTGCCGAGCTGGCTCCGGACCATATTCTCATCTCCCCGGGACCTTGCACGCCGAACGAAGCGGGCGTTAGCTTGGCAATTCTCGAACGCTTCAAGGGCGAGATTCCGATGTTCGGCGTCTGCTTGGGTCATCAGGCGATCGGACAGGCATTCGGCGGGGACGTTATTCGTGCCGATCAGCTGATGCACGGCAAGACATCGGAGATTACTCATGACGGGCGGACGATCTTCGAAGGGTTGCCGTCTCCTTTTACGGCAACCCGTTACCATTCCTTGATCGTGAAGCGGGATACGCTTCCGGACTGCCTGGAGATCAGCGCTCAGACGGAAGACGGTCTGATCATGGGCTTACGGCACAAGGAATACGTCGTGGAAGGCGTTCAATTCCATCCGGAGTCGATCATGACCGATCATGGGCTGAGAATATTGCGCAATTTCCTGAGCCAGAAGTCGGGCGTAAGAGCATGATTCTTCTCGTGAACGGACGACCGACCGATAGCAAAGAAGCCGTGATCTCAGCTCTAGATCACGGTTTTTTGTACGGAATGGGCTTATTCGAAACCTTCCGAACGTATAAAGGAAAACCTTGGCTGTTAGACAAGCATGCGCGGCGGCTGGCGAAGGGCTGCGAAATGCTCGGAATACAATACACTCCGAATCTGGACCTTATGCAGGAAGCCGTGACCGAATTGCTGAGGGCGAACGGTTTGGAAGACGGTTATATTCGCTGGTCGGTTTCTGCGGGCGAAGGAGCGATCGGGCTGCCGGCCGACGCTTACGATAAGCCGAACGAAATCGTGTACGCGAAGGAGCAGGCGGAGGATGATCCGGCCACTCGCAAGGGTAAAACCGTACGTTTGTTGCAGCTTCCCCGCAGCACCCCGGAAGGGGATATCCGGTTAAAGTCGTTTCATTATATGAATAATATCAACGCCAAAAGGGAATTAAATAGTGCGGGCGCAAGACCTGGAACGGAAGGGCTGTTCTTGAACCATGAGGGACACGTGGTCGAAGGGATGGTCAGCAACGTTTTCTGGATTTCGGACGGAGTGCTGTATACGCCCGCGGCATCGACGGGATTGCTCGAAGGAGTTACGCGGGAATACGTGTTAGCGGTAGCAGCGGAAATGGGTATTAGAACGGAGCAGGGACTGTATGCGTGGGACAAGTTGATCTATGCCGACGAAGTGTTCCTGACGAATTCCATTCAGGAGATCGTACCAGTTACGAAAGTCGAGAACATCGGCGGGCGAGGCCTTAGTCCGGGCGGATGCAATTCCGTTGGGGCGATCACCTATAACTTGATGAATAAGTACCGGGATGCCGCCGAAAGGAACGAATCGAGATGAACCCGACTTTTTACTCCCGTAAGTACCGGCTGCAGGGTGGATTAGAGCTGGAGCTTGGCAGACGGACACTCATCATGGGAATCTTGAACGCGACTCCGGACTCCTTCTCGGACGGTGGACGGTTCGATGAGGTAGCGGCAGCAGTCGAAAGGGCCAAGCAGATGGAGGCCGAAGGCGCCGATATCATCGACATAGGCGGGGAATCGACAAGACCGGGTCATGACCCGGTACCTCTGGAGGAGGAATTGCGGCGGATCATTCCCGTGATTAAAGCGGTTCGAGAGCAGGTCAATCTACCTATCAGCGTGGATACCTATAAGGCCGAAACCGCTAGGCAGGCGCTGGAAGCGGGAGCGCATATCGTCAACGACGTGTGGGGATTCAAGAGAGATCCGGAACTGGCGGGAGTTGCGGCGCGATTCGGTTGTCCCGTCATCCTGACGCACAATCGGGACAACCGTGATTATAGAGACTTTATATCCGACGTGCTCGAGGATTTAATGGCAAGCGTGCGTCTTGCCCTAGCGGCCGGCGTCTCGGAGGAGCACATCTGGCTGGATCCGGGAATCGGATTCGCGAAGAATTACGACGAGAATCTGGAATTGATGGGCCGGTTAAGCGACGTAGCCGGGCTAGGCTACCCTGTGCTGCTAGGCACTTCCCGCAAAACGTTCATTAGGCGTACGCTGGACGTGACCGCGGAGGATGCCGTGGAGGGAACGGGCGCGACGACGGCTCTCGGAATCGCCCAAGGGTGCCAGATCGTCCGCGTGCATGACGTGCTGCAGATGAAGCGGGTTGCGGCCATGACCGATGCAATCGTATACCGCCACGGGATGAAGGGGAGAACATGATGGATAGAATGTTACTGAAGCGAATGGTGTTTTTTGGCTATCACGGGGTGTATCCCGAGGAAAATAAGCTAGGGCAGAAGTATATCGTCGACCTGGATTTAGGTATGAATTTAAGCCTGGCGGCGCAGAGCGACGACGTGGAGGACACGGTGAATTACGCCGAGATCCATTCGCTCGTGAAGGGAATCGTCGAGGGTCCGCCGGTCAAGCTCATCGAGACGCTTTGCGAAAAGATTGCGTCGACCCTACTCGGTACGTATACTAGTATCATTAAAGCAACGGTATCGGTGACGAAGCCGAATCCGCCTTTCGATATTACTTTTGACGGAGTGACCGTGGAGTTCCGCAGACAACGGGATCGTCACGGCAACATCGTACCTGTAGAGGATTGAGATCGAAGTGCAAGAAGCATACGTAGCGCTGGGCGCTAACCTGGGTGACCGGGAATCGTCGCTGACGGAAGCCGTTCGCAGGCTGCAAGCCGATTCCGAGCTTGAAGTCCGCCGGATTTCCGACGTATACGAGACCGCCCCCGTCGGATTTACCGATCAGCCTTCTTTTCTCAATATGGCGGTTTGCCTAGGTACGGACTTGGATCCCGTTTCCCTCCTGCGCCGATTGTTAGCGATCGAGCAGGAGATGGGCCGGGTGAGAGACGTGAGATGGGGACCGCGGAACATAGATTTGGATTTACTGGTGCATGGGGAGGCGTCGTTAGATACTCCCGAGTTAACGCTCCCGCATCCCCGAATGGGACAGCGGGCATTCGTATTGGTGCCGCTTAAGGACGTCTGGCCGGCGGGTAAACCTTTTCCATGGGAGAGGGAGTTGTCGGCATTCTCTATGCAAGAGGAAGGGATTGCGCGCTTCGCCGGCTGGGATGGCCAAGGGCTACGAAAGGAGTAACAAGTTATGCTTAAGATAGGTAATGTACCGATGAATAATAATGTGGTTCTCGCGCCGATGGCAGGCGTCTGCAATCCGGCTTTCCGGCTCATCGCCAAGGAATTCGGATGCGGGCTCGTCTGCGCGGAGATGGTGAGCGACAAGGCGATTCTGCACGGGAATCAACGGACTTTGGAAATGCTGTTCGTGGATGAGCGCGAGAAACCGCTAAGCTTGCAAATTTTCGGAGGAGACAAGGAGTCTTTGGTGGCGGCCGTGAAGTTCGTCGACCAGAACACCAACGCCGATATTATCGATATCAACATGGGCTGCCCGGTGCCGAAAGTCACGAAATGCGATGCCGGCGCGAGGTGGCTGCTGGATCCGAAGAAGATTTACGAGATGGTGTCGTACGCCGCGGATGCCGCGAAGAAGCCGGTAACCGTGAAGATGCGCATCGGCTGGGACGACGAGCATATTTACGCCGTAGAGAACGCGCAAGCGGTCGAACGGGCGGGCGGCGCCGCGGTCAGCGTGCACGGCCGTACGCGGGAGCAGTTATATACGGGCAAGGCGAATTGGGACATATTGCGCGACGTGAAGCAAGCGGTTAACATTCCGGTCATCGGCAACGGGGACGTGTTCTCTCCGGAGGACGCGAAGCGCCTGCTCGAGCATACGAATTGCGACGGAGTCATGATCGGCCGCGGCGCCCTGGGGAATCCTTGGATGCTGTACCGCACCGTTCATTACCTGACGACCGGAGAACTGCTGCCGGATCCGACTCCTGCCGAGAAAATCCGAATCGCGGTTCTTCACTTGGATCGCTTATCGGACCTCAAGGGCGAGAACGTTGCCGTAAGGGAGATGCGCAAGCATCTGGCTTGGTATCTGAAGGGGCTGCCGGACTCCGCCGTCGTCAAGAATTCCGTCATGGATCTGACGAAGCGTTCGGAAGTCGTAACGGTGCTTGAGGATTACGTGAGAACAGTGGATGAATTATTGCAGCGCGAGGCCGCGGAAGCTTCTGAACCGGGCGAAATCCTCGTACACTAAGGGGAAGCGGTTTCACAGAGTATATTTAGGAGCGTTTCCGCGAATTGACATTTTTCAGGGGTTGAAATATAATCGTACCAATATTCGCCTGAACAGCAGGATTGCCATAGACTTGCATCCCATACGATGTCATGTCAGCGGTGTCCGACCATATATTTGATTAGCAACCCTGAAAATCTTTTCCATGACAGGAGATCGGTGAGATGAGCGATAAGGAAGTGCTTCTAACCCAGGATGGGCTCAAGAGGCTTGAAGAAGAACTCGAAAACCTTAAATCCGTTAAACGCCGCGAAGTCGCGGAACGCATTAAGGTTGCCATCGGTTATGGCGATATTAGCGAGAACTCCGAATATGAAGATGCAAAGAACGAACAGGCATTCATCGAAGGCCGCATCATTACTTTGGAGAAAATGCTTCGCAACGCGCGTATCATCAACCACGACGAAATCGACCTGGAAACCGTAAGCATTGGATCGACCGTCGTCGTAGAGGATTTGGAATTCGGCGATACCATGGAGTACACGATCGTGGGTACGGCTGAATCCGACCCGCTTAATAACAAGATATCGAACGAAAGCCCTGTAGGCAGAGCGATTATCGGCAAGAAGAAAGGTACGACGGTTGAAGTGAACGTTCCTGCGGGTATCATTCAATACAAAATTGTCGATATCAAAATGTAACGAAACAGACGTCTGTCGCCGTCACTAGGACGGAGAAGCCGATTGATGGGTATAAAAAGCTTCCTTAGGAAGCTTTTTTGCCTGTTAATCGTATATATTCGCTGATCGATCGAACCTTGAACGACCAGTAAAGAAATGAAACGAAGGAGCACGAAATCATGGATCATACGGAACAACCGGAAACGATTGAATTAGGCGAGTTACTGCAAATCCGCCGCAACAAATTAGACGAGTTGCGCGCTCTTGGCGTCGATCCGTTCGGAACGAAGTTCGATCGCACGCATCAGACGGGCGAAATCCTAGCGCAATATTCGGATCAGTCTAAGGAAGAGCTGGAGGAGCGGGCGATCGAAGTGAGTCTTGCCGGCCGCATCATGACGAAGCGCGGAATGGGCAAAGCTTCTTTCGCGCATCTTCAGGATCTAAGCGGCAGAATCCAGATTTACGTTCGCGAGGATTCCGTGCCGGCGCACAAGTTCCAAGCGTTCGACCTGCTGGATATCGGGGACATGATCGGCGTTAGAGGCGTCGTGTTCAAAACAAAAACGGGCGAGACTTCGGTTAAGGTAAAAGATCTTGAAGTGCTCACGAAATCATTGCTTCCGTTACCGGACAAGTTCCATGGGCTGAAGGACGTGGAGACGCGTTACCGGCAACGTTACGTGGACCTGATCGTTAACCCCGACGTGCAGAAAACGTTCATTTCCCGATCGCGTATCATTCAATCGATGCGCCGTTACTTGGACGATCGCGGATATTTGGAGGTCGAGACTCCTACGCTTCATTCCATTGCGGGCGGAGCGGCGGCTCGTCCATTCATTACTCACCATAACGCGTTGGATATGCAGCTTTACATGCGAATCGCGATCGAGCTCCATCTGAAAAGATTGATCGTCGGCGGCTTGGAGAAGGTATACGAGATCGGGCGGGTTTACCGCAACGAAGGGATCTCCACTCGCCACAATCCGGAGTTTACGATGATCGAGTTGTACGAGGCTTACGCCGACTACGAGGATATCATGCGCCTAACCGAGGAGCTTATTGCCCACATCGCTAAAGAAGTACACGGAACGACGAAGATCACCTACCAAGGTCAAGAAGTGGATTTGACGCCATCTTGGCGCCGGGTCTCGATGACCGGACTTATTAAGGAGACGGTAGGCGTTGACTTCGAGGTTCAGATGAGCGACGAAGAAGCGCATGCTCTTGCGAAGGAGCACAAAGTGCCGGTCGAGAAGCACATGTCGTTCGGTCATATCGTTAATGCTTTCTTCGAGACCTTCTGCGAGCATACGTTGATTCAACCTACTTTCGTTACGGGGCACCCTGTCGCTATTTCTCCATTGGCGAAGAAGAAGGAATCGGATCCTCGCTTCACGGACCGATTCGAGCTATTTATCGTCGCTCGGGAGCATGCTAATGCCTTTACGGAGCTTAACGATCCGATCGATCAGCGCGAGCGTTTCGAGGCTCAGATGAACGAGAAGGAAGCGGGCAACGACGAGGCGCACGAGATGGACGACGACTTCATTCGCGCGCTGGAGTATGGGATGCCGCCGACGGGTGGACTGGGAATCGGCGTTGACCGTCTGGTTATGCTGCTTACCGATGCGCCATCGATTCGCGACGTTCTTCTGTTCCCGCACATGCGGGATCGCTCGGACGGGTAAGTTGGTTATATTGGATGATAGAAACCGGCGGTCCGCCATTGCGGCGAACGCCGGTTTTTGTATGTTTGAATTGTATGTAATTTCCATGAATAAAAGGGTTGCAATCGGGTTGTAGGCTGTGATATATTATTTAAGCCGCTTCAAGAGGGCACACGATAAACAAGAAAAACGAAACACGAATTGTTCTTTGAAAACTGAACATTGAGCGTAAGAAACAAACAATCGTCGAGGTCGACTTTCGAGTCGGCGGAGACAAACCAGCAATACAGATTGAGCCTCAAAGGCTCTTTAATAAGAAGCTACGGCTTCACTATTATGGAGAGTTTGATCCTGGCTCAGGACGAACGCTGGCGGCGTGCCTAATACATGCAAGTCGAACGAATCTAGAAGTTAGCTTGCTAACTTTTAGGTTAGTGGCGGACGGGTGAG
>NZ_SOMN01000027.1 GCF_004564235.1 Cohnella luojiensis | reverse complement strand
CCACACTTTTTCATCTACTTGTCAAGTCCTGTTTTCATTTTTTCATGCAAAAAAAAGAGCGGGCTATCTTTTAGATAACCTGCTCTTGTTCTTAATTTTGGCCCTGCGCCTTAACTTAATGACATTGACCCTCGGGTCTTCTTTTTTTGGGATTTACAACGTAACAGTGTTATGTTACATTGACGGTGGAGGGATGACGATGGAACGCGATTTAATTTCCAAGAAGGAATTGCTTGACGAGAAAGGCATATCTTACGGCCAATTGTACCGTTGGAAGCGAAAGCAGCTTATTCCGGAAGAGTGGTTCATCAGAAAGTCCACATTTACGGGCCAAGAAACGTTTTTCCCGAGAGATTTAATTTTAACGCGCATCGACAAAATCATGAATATGAAGGACGACTTGTCGTTGGATGAGCTTGCGGATAAACTTTCCCCTTTATTGCCGGAATATGAATTGCGGAAGTACGATCTTGTGAAACGTAACATTGTTTCGGGTGTAGTGCTGGAGCGATTCGCATCCGGCGACTCGGATACGATCGTGTACGCCTTCGATCGACTGCTCTATTTCTATGTGGCCGACAAGCTGCTCCAAGCGGGCGATATGGGCATGGACGAAGGAGATAGGCTGCTGCAGACGTTGAAGGAGCATTTTCACAAATTTGCCGGCAAGCCCTGCGACCTCATATTCACTCGTAAAATGGGCGTCTCGTCCTTCGCCTTGATGTCGGTTCCGGCCGATATCTACTTCGAAAGCGGAGTAAAGATCATCTCGCGATTGTCCATGACGGAATGCATCGAGCAATTAAAAGGAAAATTGGAGTAGGGGGAACGAAGATGGATCAAAAGTTGGATCAAATCCATAAGCCTAACCTGATAATCAATGGCGTCAGCAGCGCTGGCGGCGGCGACTACGATAAGGTGAAAATCGACGGAGTTGGCACGATTAACGGTCATCTCAACGCCGCAGTCTTCCATACGAACGGGATCACGAAAGTCTACGGAAATTTGCAAGCAGATGAAATGGACTGCGACGGGATGATTAAAATCGATGGGCATCTATCCGCGGGAAAATCCGTCGTGGACGGAACTCTCAAGGTCAAAGGTTCGGTAAGATCGGATCACTTCACGGTGAACGGACTTCTCCGCGTCGAAGGGGATTGCGAGGTAGAGACGATGGAAATAGCGGGCTCGTTCGAAGTGAACGGACTGCTGAACGCAGGCAGGATGAACGCCAATCTCCATTGGAAAAGCCAGGCAAAAGAGATCGGCGTGGAATTCATTAAAGTTCGCCGAGTTTCCAAAAGTTCGTGGAGCAAGCTGTGGAGATGGATGCTGCCGAAGGCTGTCCCGGGGCTTAAAGCCGAAGTCATCGAGGGCGACGACATCGATCTGGAATATACCGAAGCGGATATCGTTCGGGGCAATCGAATCCGGATAGGCAAAGGCTGTTCGATTGGAAGAGTGGAGTACCGCACGGAGCTGAACGTCATTCCGGGCGCGAAAATAGGCGAAGAGGTGAAGACGGGTGACTGAGGAAAATGTACGCGATTTAAAGATGGTAGGTACGACGACGTCAGCGGGAGGACGTTTCCGGAATGTGAAGCTGACCGGAGAGAGCGTATTTTCGGGAGACGTCGATTGTTTCAAATTAGCCAATACGGGAGAATTTATCGTAAACGGCAGCCTGCGGGCCATAGAGCTGAAGATAACGGGAGAGTGTAAGGTGCAAGGAAGCTTGCAGGCGTTATCGGCCCGGGGGCGCGGCGAATTAATGGTATCGTCGGGGGTGCGCGGGGAGAATATTAAGTTTACGGGCAGCATCGAAGTCGGAGTAGATTGCGAAGCCGGGACGCTAGAGGTAGACGGAGCCATAAACGTTGCGGGTTTGCTTAGCGCGGATTGGCTCGAGCTTAATATGTACGGTCCGTGCAGGGCGAGGGAGATCGGCGGAACGACGCTTCTAGTAAAGCGAAGCAAAGCTACGAAGTTGCTTAATCTGCTTAAGTCGAGCGGGCAAGCCAAGCTGACCGCGGATCAAATTGAGGGCGACAAAGTGGAATTGGATCATACGGAAGCGGGAGTCGTTCGCGGTAACAACGTGAAGATCGGGCCCGGATGCGAGATCGGGCGAGTAGAGTACAGGGACACCTTGGAGGTCCATAAGAGCTCGGTAGTCAAGGAGAGCATTCGGCAATAGGACGCCGTCGCGACGAGTGCATTGAATAGAACGGAAGCGCAAATTCCGCGCCTGTAATCAGAAGCTCCGCCTTCCTTAGGAAAGCGCGGAGCTTTTACCTACGATCAGAAAGTATAAGTTTATATGTCTTTATACTCATCTGATCGCTCGACACAAACGTATATCCCGTCTTAGGGACGGTAAAGCCGTTTATGCTTGGTATCTGTGGTATAATGAAAGCTGTTATTTTATCGTGAAGGGAATATCGACGAATGAGCCAAAAATCGACAGATGAATTACGGCAAGAGGTTTCCAAGCGCCGTACTTTCGCCATAATCTCTCACCCCGATGCGGGGAAAACGACTTTGACGGAGAAGCTGCTTCTGTACGGGGGCGCCATTCATATCGCGGGCTCGGTTAAGGCGCGCAAAGCGGCGCGACACGCAACGAGCGACTGGATGGAAATCGAGAAGCAACGGGGAATCTCGGTTACTTCCTCGGTCATGCAGTTCCAATACGAAGGCAAGCAGGTCAATATCCTGGATACTCCCGGTCACCAAGACTTCAGCGAAGACACGTATAGAACGTTAACCGCGGCGGATAGCGCGGTGATGCTCATCGACGTCGCCAAAGGCGTAGAGGCGCAGACGATCAAGCTGTTCCAAGTGTGCAGCAAACGGGGAATTCCCATTTTCACGTTCATCAACAAGCTGGACCGCGAGGGGCAGAATCCGTTCGAGCTGTTGGAAGAAATCGAGCGGGTGCTGGGGATCAGATCGGTTCCGATGAACTGGCCGATCGGCATGGGTCGCGAGCTATGCGGAGTGTATGATCGGATGAAGAACCAAGTGGAGCTGTTCCAAGGCAAAGACCACTCGAGCATCGAGGTTCGCAAGACGGAGGATTATAACGATCCGATTATCCGCGAGATGGCGGGCGATTTCCTTGCCGAGCAATTGGCTCAGGATCTGGAGCTGCTCGATGTCGCGGGAGACTCGTTCGACTACGAGAAGGTGCGTACGGGACAACTGACGCCTGTCTTCTTCGGCAGCGCGGTCAATAATTTCGGGGTACAGACCTTTCTGGAGAACTTCCTGGAGCTGGCTCCGCAGCCTACCGAGCGCAAGATAACGGAAGGCACGGTTAGTCCCGAGGAGGAGAAGTTCTCCGGCTACGTATTCAAGATCCAAGCGAACATGAACCCGGCGCATCGCGACCGTATCGCCTTCCTACGCATATGTTCGGGTAAATTCCAACGGGGAATGAGCGTTCGGCACGTACGCGCGGGCAAGGAAATCAAGCTGTCGCAGCCGCAGCAATTCCTTGCTCAAGACAGGGATATCGTCGAAACGGCGTATCCGGGCGATATTATCGGTCTGTTCGATCCCGGCATTTTCCGGATCGGGGATAGCCTGAGCGAAGGCCGCGATATCGTGTTCGACGAGCTGCCGACTTTCTCTCCGGAGATCTTCTCCAAGGTGTCGATCAAGAACGCGCTGAAGCAGAAGCAATATCTTAAAGGTCTCGACCAGTTAACGGAAGAAGGCATGGTGCAGGTATTCCGTTCGGTCGGAGCATTCGAAGATACTTATCTCGGCGTCGTCGGACAGCTGCAATTCGAGGTGTTCGAATATCGGATGAAGAACGAATACGGAGTCGATATTCAATTGTTCCGTACGCCGTTCCAATTCGCCCGCTGGATCGTAGGGGACAAGGTGGACCCGACCAAGTTCCGGATCAATTCGATTTTGGTCAAGGACAAGAACAACGTCGACGTTGCGCTGTTCGAGAACGAATATGCGATGAGAACAGCCATGGAACGAATGCCAGACCTGAAATTCCTGGAAGTCGCTCCGTAATAATGTAACTTTACCGGAAGAGAGCGGATTGTATATGAACAACCGTTTGATTATTAAGGGTGGACTCGTCGTCCGGCCTGACGGCGCAGGTGTTGGGCATATCACGATTGAAGATGGGGTTATCGTATCGATAGATAGGGGCTCGGAGCCGGGGATTGCAAGGGAACATTTCGATGCGAATACGAAGGTTATAGATGCAGAGGGAGCATGGGTGCTTCCCGGCTTGATCGATATACATTGCGACGCTATCGAGAAAGAAGCGGAGCCTCGCCCGAACACTCTTTTCCCGCTGGATATGGCATTCCTGCAATTCGAACGGAAACTAGCGGGGCATGGGATCACGACGATGCTGCATTCCTTGTCTCTCGGAGTGGGACTAAGCTTGCGCGGAGAGCATTTGGTTTCCGAGATGGTTCGGATGATCGCGGATCGGAGACAAGAGAGGGCCATGATTCGTCATGGCGTTCATTTGCGCTACGAGATTTCGCATCTGACAGGATTTGAATTAGCGGAGAGACTGATCGGAGAAGGCCTGATCGATTACTTATCCCTTATGGATCATGCCCCGGGACAAGGGCAATACCATCGTCCGGGAGCTTTCCAGCGATATGTCATGAAAAACCAAGGAGTCGGTCTGGACGAGGTATCCGCTATCGTCGAGGAATTAGAAGAGAGACGAAGCCGAGTGGATTGGAGCAGGCTGAAGTCGCTGACGGCGGAAGCCCGCAGCCATGGTATCGCCGTCGCATCGCACGACGACGATAGCTCTGCGTCCGTCATCCGTTCCTTGGAATTCGGCGCGACGGTGTCCGAATTTCCATTGAGTCTTGAAACCGCGACCTATGCGCACGACCAAGGGATGGGAGTATGCGTGGGAGCTCCGAATATCGTTAGGGGCGGCTCCCATGACGGCAATTTGAAGGCGGTAGATGCGATCAAGAGCGGCGTGGCGGACATCATTTGTTCCGATTATCATCCGGCTTCGTTGCTTCATTCTATTTTCACGCTGGAAACGGAGGGCGTATCCCTTCACAAGGCGGTGGCCATGGCATCGCTTAATCCCGCTAAAGCATTAGGCCGCTCGCAAGACATCGGATCCATTGAAGCAGGCAAACGCGCCGACGTCATCGTGGTCCGTAAAATTCGCGATAATCCGCTTGTCCAGCATACGATTGTAAATGGCACCCTTGTTCATTCCACGAAAGATTTTATTTAACTTGTTGAGGATTAAGGTGCTTATGAAGAGTGGTGGCGAGCTTCTTCCGAGCAGCGGCCGTACTGTCCTTCCAGATCATCTCGAATAGAACGCCCAAGCCGGGCAATACCATTTCCTCTCCGCCGATCGAGCTTTGGATGATTTCCGTCAGATCATCAACGCTCTTGCCGCTTACCCGCTGAATAATCGCTTGTCGTAAGTCTATTTCCACGGTTAATCCTCCTTCAGGGGGGAACTTCCCGTGTAGATTTCCCTAATCGGACAACGGTTATGCCTTGAACTGTATGTGTTATAATGAACTCATCGGAAAAAGTATGCGATCGTGAGGAGTAGATGACCCATGGCTAAAAAAATGCAAGTCAGGAAGCAATTCGCGATAATCGGACTAGGCCGATTCGGTTCTAGCATCGCTAAATATTTAGCTGAAATGGGTTATGAAGTGCTTGCGGTCGACGATGACGCCTCGCGTGTGCAAGAAGTCGCCCACGCGGTAACGCATGCGGTTTCGGCGGACTCTACGGATGAAGAAGCGATGAAAGCGCTCGGTATTCGGAATTTCGACGTGGTCGTTATCGCGATAGGTCAAGATATCCAATCCAGCATATTAACGACCTTGATTCTCAAGGATCTTGGCGTGCCTTATATTATCGTGAAAGCGCAGAACGAGCTGCACGGCAAAGTGTTGAACAAAATCGGCGCCGACAAAGTCGTATTCCCCGAACGCGACATGGGTTTAAGGGTTGCGCATTCTCTGATCTCGCCGAACATTCTAGAGCATATCGAGCTATCCGACGATACCAGCATTGTCGAGCTGAAGGTATCTTCCGCTATGATCGGCAAAAGCCTGAGACAGCTCGATATTCGGCAGAAGTTCAATTGCAACGTGCTCGCGGTGAAAAGGAACGGAGATATGGACATCACTCCGTTGCCGAACGAATCCTTGGCAAAGGACGACGTTCTCGTCATCGTGGGCAAGAACGACCAATTAACGAAGCTGGAACAAGCCTATGCGGAAGTTTGAAGGTTACATAAGTTCGGCGTCCAATCCGCGCGCGAAGGAATGGGCAAAGCTGCTGGAACGCAAGTATAGAGATCGGGAAGGAAAGTTCCTTCTTGAGGGAATTCATTTGGTCAAGGAAGCGTTGAACGCGGAATGGCCGCTCGAGATCGTGGCGTTCGACGAAGGGTCAGGCGTTCTGGATGCTTTCGAAGAGTATCTAGACGGAGATCGGAAGGACGGGCCATCATGGATTCCGGTGTCTCCGGAAGTGATTATGAAATGCAGCGAGACGGGGACGCCCCAACCGATCTTTGCCGTAGCTTTGAAGCGTCCGCCGACGAAAGAATCCCTGTTCGCGGGAGAATTAGGCGGTATTGTTGCCGTTCTCGATGGCGTGCAGGATCCGGGAAACGCGGGCACGCTCGTTAGAAGCGCCGCCGCGAGCGGCGCAACCGCGGTCGTTCTGGGCAAGGGAACCGTGGACTTGTATAATCCGAAGACGATTCGTTCGACAATGGGCGCCTTGTTCCATGTTCCCGTGCTGGAAGCGGATTTGAGCTTATTATTGCCGGAGGCTCGCGCGCAAGGCGTTGCCGTGGTGGGAACGAGCTTGCAAGCGGCGCAGTCCTGCTACGACTATGATTTCCGTCGCGGCAATATCTGGCTCGTGTTCGGCAACGAAGGTAGCGGCGTGTCAGCGGAAGTGACCGCATTAGTAAATGCGAATGTCATAATACCAATGTCCGGCCGGTCGGAGTCACTTAACGTCGCGATGGCCGCGACGGTGCTTCTGTTCGAGGCTCAGCGGCAGCGTAGGATGCCCTAAAAATAAACTCATACGGTTGCAAATAAAGTCTACAACGTCCATCCATTCGCCTTCTCGGTGATGCAATGGACGTTTTTTGTCGTTTTTCATAAGAGCACCCCGCATGCATCATTTCCGCCCGGGTATATTAATATTCTGCAAGGCAAAAATGAGGTCAGTACATACTTCAGGCGAGGGGACAACCTATGGTTCCATTCTTGCAGGAGATGAAATCCCGGTTAGGAAGCAATGACGATTTTTTCATTCAGAGAGTATTTCTGCTTGATAAACCGGTAGTCATAATGGGGTTAAGTACGCTGATCGATGTCGTTAATACGAAATCGGCGCTATTGGAGTACATAGAACAATCGTTTCCATCTGGGAAAACGGTCGAGGAAGTCATCAAAGCGATGAGCACGACCCCGCATATCGAGATTAATGAGGCGATTTCTGCCATAACTAAAGGAAAGCTCATTATTTATTTTGAAGTGACGAAGCAACGCGTAATCGTGGATCCCATAATGAAGCTGCTGAATCGCAGTATCGAATCTCCCACGAACGAAAATGTTTTCCAAGGCTCGATGAGTTCTTTCACCGAGGATATCGATACGAACATAGGCATCGCCAGGAAGGAATTCAACTCTAGACGGCTGGTCGTAAAGTCTTATTACACCGGCAGTCTTCAGAAGAAGAGGCTCTCATTGCTGTACGACGAAGAACGGGTCGACAGGAAGCTCGTCAATCAAGTCATTGACAGAATCGAGAATAATCAAGACAAGGAAATCAACCATATCCAGAACCTTACGAAGGTAATGGGATTTAATTCTATGGAGTTGATTCCTAAATTCAATACGACGGAGCTTCCGCAGGAAGCGGCAAATTCCATTAGAAAGGGAAGGGTAGTTCTTTTCATAGACAGAATTCCCTTTGCACTGGTGCTCCCTAGCTTACTATGGGATATGTTCGCTCTGGAAAACGATAAGAATTTACCTAAGCCCATCATGATATCGTTACGCCTGCTGCGCGTTGTGGGAGTGCTAGCCACACTAATCATGCCGGGTCTATACGTCGCGCTCGTGTCCGTAAATCCGGAGGTATTAAGAATCGAGCTCGCTCTATCGATTGCCCAGAGCCGCGACGGCGTACCTTACCCTGCTCTCATCGAGATTATTATGATGCTGGTCGTATTGGAATTAGTCATCGAAGCCAGCATTAGGCTTCCAAGAAGCATTGGACCCACGATTACGATGGTAGGAGGAATTATTCTAGGCCAAGCGGTGGTTGCGGCTCAATTGGTAAGTAATCTACTGATCATCATACTTGCTGCTACGACGATCGCCAATTCTACGGTTGTCGGAGTTCAGAATTCGCTGTCCATCCGTTTGTTCAAGTATTTAATCGTTGTCTTGGCATCCATCTATGGCGTTTTAGGGATTCTAGGGGGCATGGTGCTCGTAAGCGCGTATTTAGCCGGTCTAACCACTTTCGGGGTATCCTACCTGTATATCAATCCGGCAGAGAGAAGAAGGGATTCATGAATAAAAGCTTGCATGTATTGATTATGTATATCCTTGTGCACCTTGGCTTTATTTTCTTCATGTATCCAGGAGATATCATTTCCTCATCGGAGGAAGGACACTGGATTCCTATTCTAATTGGGTGCATTGTTCATCTTCTAGTGATATGGACTTACATGAAGGGCATGAGTTACTTCCCGGACAGGAATATCATCCAAATTTATTCCGAGGCAGGAAGAATTGCGTCCGTTGTTTTTTTAGGACCTGTGGCTCTTTATTCGGTCATGGTAAGTATCATCACGATCCGTGCTTATTCGGAAGTCATCTCCATCGTCTTTTTATCGAATACTCCTCTCTGGTCGATGATGTTCTTCATGCTGCTTATTTCGACCTATGTCGCGTCGAAGGGCGGGGAAGCGATATTCCGGACCGGAATATTAATAGCCGTTCTATTTCTTCCCGTTGTCGTTTTTATATTTTTCAGCTCTTTCCAAAACGTGGATTGGCGCTATGTTTTTCCAATGTCAACCAAGGATTTCTCGTTTTTTGCCAAGCGTTCCTTCTATGAGAGTTTTTTTGCGTTCGCGGGAGGTTTCTTGTTTCTAGGCTTCGTTCAGCCCCTTTTTAAATACAAAAGTAAGCATGTGCTGATTTGCGCGGTTTTCTTCATTCCCTTTTTTCTGTTTTCCGTTTACGTTCCGCTTCTAACCTTCGGTCAGGCTACGGCATCCACGTTTCATTTTCCGTATATCGTCACAATGGATTCCGTTCACTTGAATTGGCTTATGTTCGATAGGTTAACGATGTTTTTTTTGCTCAGCTTAGTTACGTTTATATTACTGTTTGTTGGATTAGTCTTGTGGATGACGGTGAGTATTTCGAAACGGTTTATTCCGATATTCAAATCTTATCAGTTGGCCGCTCTTGTAATCGTTATTTATAGCGTGTGTTTGATTATTCCGGAGTGGGAAATCGTGCAGAACCTCTTTTGGTGGAATTCCATTCTCCGATTTTATGTCTTAATCGCAGTTCCGATTTCCATCTTAATCTTTGGGTTACGCTCGAAGGGGAAGGGAGCCCGTGAACGTGCTTAAGACAATAACCCGAATGCTGATTATACCTTGCATGGCAGGGATGTTAAGCGGGTGTTGGGACAACAAGGACATCAATCATCGCTCTTTGCCGATAACGATGGGTGTATCGATGGTCGGCGAGACCTATAAGGTGATTCTTCTAATCCCTGAGCCAGTGGAACGGACGACCAAAGTACGAATCGTGTACGGTATTGGGAAAACGATTACGGAAGCGGTAGATCATATTAGCCGGGATATGGAGTCTGATATCGACATGCTGCACATGAAGGTGGTCGTATTCGATAAACCTTCCGCGGAGAAGGGAATGACGGATAGCATCTCCGGGTTCATGAGAGCGCGCGATATTTCTCCCAAAGCCGTCGTCGTCATTTGCGATGAGGATATTGATCATTTTTTCAAGAGAACGAAACAAACTATGGAACCGTCTGGAACTACCTTGTACAATTACTTCGAAAAAAACGCGGGTTGGAGTCCTGAAGTCGCGTTGACAAGGATTTGGCAGGTGTATCGCAGCATCTACTCCTTTACGCGAGACGTCGCGATTCCAGTTGTCAAATCCGGGAACGATACGATGATGCAACACCTTGGCTCGGCAATAATAAAAAACGGTCGGATGGTCGGTCAGATTAGTTCGGAAGAAACGCTTCTGTTCAATGCCTTTAACGGGGAGAGCGCCCATGGAAAGATAGAAGTCATGCAGCATTCGAGCGTTCTAATCGTCAGCAATACGATGAGCCACGAAAGCAAGGTGGTTAACAATCAGATGTATATGACAAGCAGGATCAACTTAAATGTGTCGATATTAGAGACAAGTAGTCATGTGACTAACGATTCCATTAAAAAAGAATTAGATTCGACTCTTACAGATCGATGCAATGCTCTGTTGGCTAAAATTCAATCAAGCGAAGCGGATATTCTGGGCTTGGGACAGTTTTTCAGAAACAAGATTCCGAGGGCGGAACTCAAAAATTGGAGAACGGAATACCTCCCTCGATTAAAGATGGATTTTAGCGTACGGACGGTTATCCAGAATGAAGGTAATTTGAAGACGCCTAGACGGAAATAATAAATCTTGCATTGATTTGAGGTGCCAACAAAATGAGAAAATGGGTTCTATTCATGGTGATCTTAGTCATCCTCGCATTCATTGGAGGCTGTAACGGCAGGAAGAGCGGATCCGGCGAAAAGGATCTCTTGCAAGCTAAGTCGGAACGGGGGGCCGATTCGAAGAAGGTTATGCTAATCGTGGCAGATTCCTTGATGGTTCAGGCCATTAAAGAGGGAATTCAGCGCAACCAGCTGCCGAACATTAAATATTTGATTGAACATGGTCAGTATTATTCGGATGTCGTGAGCTCTTTCCCGACGATGTCCGTGACCATTGACAGCACCATTGTGACAGGGACTTATCCGGATAAACATCGCGTGCCGGGATTAACTTGGTATTCGGCGGATGAACGAAGAGTCGTGAACTACGGAACCGGGCCGATGGAAGCTCTCCGAACGGGGGGCGATCAAGTGTTGACCGATTTGTTCGTTAACCTGAACAGTCGGCATCTGAATTCCCGCGTTTCCACCATATATGAAGATCTCGCCGGCCGAGGCTTGACCTCGGGCTCGGTTAACGGGCTAATTTATCGGGGGACAACCGATCATATGATGCGTTTGCCCGCCGTCATCCATATACCGCTGACGCTGCCGAAGGAAATCAAAGTGAAAGGACCCGATCTGTTGACTTTCGGGTCTTTCGCCAACCCGCTCGAAGACGCGAAGAACATGCCTGACGGAATGACGAATAAAATGGGATTCAACAACGATTACGCGGTAGAGGCAGTCAAGCATTTGATCGCCAGCCATTCTCTGCCGGACTTTCTGTACGTGTATTTGCCCGATATGGATCAACGCTTGCACAAGAAAGGTCCTTCCGATTTAGAAGGCGCACGCAAGCTGGACGGACAGCTTCAATCGATGCTGCAATCGTTCGGCTCGATGGAAGAAGCGATGAAGAAGGCGATAATCATCATTGCGGGAGATAGCGGCATGTCGCAAATCGTCCCGGCAGACCATGAACCTATCATCGATCTGCCGGAATTGTTGAAGGGCTATGACGTTCTGCGAACCGGAAACCCGGTAACCGATCTGACGGAGATCGCGTTGGCGGTTAACGAGACGTCGGCATATGTGTATACCCTTAAAACCAAACCATCCTTAAGGGAAATAGTTGATCGACTTCGCGTCGAACCCCGGCTCAGTCTGATTGCCTGGAAGGAAAACGGATGGATCCGCGTCGTTCAAAATGGAGTTCCCGGAGATTTTCGATACAAAAAGAAAGGTGCCAGCGAAGACCCTTACGGGCAAACATGGTCATTGCAGGGAAATCCGGATGTCCTGGATATTAAGGAAGCAGGTAAGAATAGGCTGGGATTCGGCCAATATCCCGATGCTATGCAGCGATTATACTCCGCTATGAATTCGCATCCTGGATCGTATCTGATGATCACAGCTAAACCGGGTTATGAACTGGTAGCTCATAGCTCGCCGACCCATAAAGGCGGCGGGGGGCACGGTTCTCTGCATCAAACGGAATCAATTGTCCCCTTAATCATCTGCGGAACCGACGCCAAACCGAAGCTTCATCGTTTGGTGGATCTTAAAAAATACTTGCTCGGGCTTTTGTCGTAGAACTAACTTATTGTTATTCAGAACGTTTTTGATGCATAAGCTTGAACCATAGAACCCCGAGGACGACCCCGTGAGGTCATGCGATGGGAGGTAAAGGCATGCGGAGAAAATGGGGAAAAGGCATTCAGTTGACGTTCTTGAAAAATGGATCGTTACCGAAGCCGTTGCCTCGCAGATGGGGGAAAGGGTTCGCGCTCTTTCGCGGCGGCTCGCCGGTAAAGCCGGCTCCCCGCAAGTTTCGTTCGCGAAGGGGGATCTCGATTCCTGGCGGCGGCTCCGGTTATCAGCCGGCGAAGAAATGGTCATCGCAACGACCGCGGCGCAAAATACCGCGAAAGCATGTTTGGCTGATCACGATTTTGGTGCTTTTGTTTTTCGTTATTCAAGGGATATCGTTTCTCGATAGGGAACTCCGGCAGCCGCTTATGTTCCTTGCGAAGCTTAGAGTGACACAGATGGCGACCGAAGCGATCAATACGGCGATAAAGCAAGAGATAGCGCAAACTACGGATTCGGATAAAATGATTCAGTGGAAAACGACTCCCGAAGGCAAAATAAGCGGATTTCTGATGGACTATAAGGAACAGATGAGAATTACCGCGAAGACGACCGAAGTCGTTACCCGGGTGCTCAAGGAACACGAGGATATCCCGGAGCGCATTCCGATCGGGCATGCTTTGAACAGCCCGTTCATCTCCTCTATCGGACCGTCGGTGTCGGTGAAATTCCATCCTTCAAGCGCCGTAAAAGTGGATGTTGAAACGGAGCAGAGCGAAGCAGGCATCAATATGGTTCTGGTAGAAGCTTTCGTACGAATCCGTACGGAAATCGCGGTCATCATCCCGTTCGATAAAGAGCCGGAGGTGCTGGAAACTAAAATTCCTCTCTCCTACGTGTTGGTCGTCGGAGACGTGCCCACCTACTATTACGACAATAACGGCAACCCGGTCAGCAACGCCGCGGCGCAAGCTCCATCCATTGCGCTGCCTAGCAAACCCGAGCAGTCGCTCCCGTCCTTGGAAAAGCATGAATAAAAAAATCCCGAATCCTCTAGATTTGAAGGGGAAGCGGGATTTTTTTTTTGGGAGTTCAAATTTCGTTCGTTTATGTTCTAAAAAGTGTGTTAAAATAAATTCAAACCAAAACGAACATTGGAGGTCATTACATTGGAAATCAGACACTCTACGAATCCGGCTGACGCCAAGCATTACGACACAGCGAGGCTGCGCCGGCAATACTTAATCGAAAGCTTATTTCAAGCGGATAAAATAAAAATGGTATATGCCCACGATGATCGCCTCGTAATCGGCGGAGCATTACCCGTTAAGGAAACGTTAACGATCGAAGCGGCGGATGTGTTGAAAACGGAGTACTTCTTGGAGCGCAGAGAAGTCGGCTTTATCAACATCGGCGGCGAGGCCATCATTGAAGTGGACGGAGAGCGGTACGCTTTAGGCAAGTTGGATACGTTATATGTAGGGAAAGGCGCGCGCGAACTGAAGCTTTCCAGCGAAAATGCATCCGAGCCGGCTAAAATTTATTTCACCTCCGCATTGGCTCATGCGACTTATCCGACTCGCAAAGTATCCGTTCAGGAGGCTAATACACTTAACCTAGGCTCTCTTGAATCCTCCAATGAGCGGACGATTCATCAGATTATTCATGAGAACGGCGTACAAAGCTGCCAATTGATGTTGGGCGTAACGCTGTTCAAGCCTGGCAGCGTCTGGAACACGATGCCTGCCCATCTTCACGATCGGCGTATGGAGGCTTATCTCTATTTCGATATGAACGCGGATGCCAGAGTATTTCATTTAATGGGCGAACCGAACGAAACGCGGCATTTGGTCGTTGCAAACGAGCAAGCGGTTATTTCCCCGAGCTGGTCGATTCACTCCGGAGCGGGAACGAGCAGTTATGCATTCATTTGGGCGATGGCCGGGGAAAACTACACGTTTAAAGACATGGATGCCGTCGCCATGGATATGTTAAAGTAGGTGCGACTGCGACCCAGCGACGTTAGTCGCGTAGCGGTCAGTCGTCTCAAGAAGCAACCGAAATCGGGAGGAACACCCCATCATGCTTGCCATTTCGCGTCATCAATCGATACTTGAGTTGCTCCAAGCCCAAGGAACCGTACAGGTTTCCGAGCTGAGCGAGCGGCTCTCGGTTACACCAAAGACGGTTCGCGAGGATCTGGAGAAGTTAGAGGAAAAAGGGCTGCTGAAGAGAATTCACGGAGGCGCGGTATGTCCGAGCGACCAATCCGACCCGATGCTGCCTTTACAAATTCCGAACGTGAAGCATTCGAAGGAAAAAGAAGCGATTGCGCTTCATGCGCTGCGATACATTCAGCAGGACGACGTCATCGCGCTGGATGCCGGAAGTACGACTCTTGAGATCGCCAAGAAACTTCCCAACATGTCTTTAACCGTTATGACGAACGATCTTCTCATCATTCGAGAATTGATGATGAAGGAGCAGATTCGCCTCGTCGTGCCGGGAGGATATCGCCACCGTAACGTGCTGATCGGAAACGAAGCGCTCGAGTGGCTTACCCGGCTGAACGTACAAAAGCTGTTCTTGTCGGCAACGGGCGTTCATGACAAGTTCGGTCTTTCCGTCTTTACCGGCGAACTTCTTGATCTGAAGAAAGCATATTTGGCCGGTGCAAAAGAAATCTACGGGGTGGTCGATCATAGCAAGTTTGACCGCGCCGCCCTTCAGACTTTCGCATCTTTGGAGGATTTGGACATTCTCATTACGGATGACGGTCTCGATGACGAGACGCTCCGACGATACGAAGGAGGTTCGGTGAAAATTGAAAGAGCAACGACGCAATCGGTTTGATTTAACGGGCAAGACCGCCATTGTCACCGGGGCTGGAAGAGGATTAGGCCAGGCGATCGCAGCGGGATTGGCGGAAGCGGGAGCGAATCTACTGCTCGTGACGAATCGCACCTCCGCGGAAGAGACGAAAGCCAAGGTTGAAGCGTTCGGCGGCAAAGCGCGTATCGTTCAAGTCGATATAGCTGACCGAAGCAAGCTTCCGTCCATCATAGATGAAGCTATCGAATCGTTCGGCGGCTTGGATATTCTCGTTAACAATGCCGGTATTATCCGTCGCACTCCGGCAGTGGAGCATGCCTATTCCGACTGGCAGGAGGTGCTTGACGTGAACTTGAACTCGGTCTTCGCTCTGTGCCAACTGGCGGGAGAACTCATGATCGAACAAGGGCATGGTAAAATTATCAATATCGCATCCATGCTTTCTTTTCAAGGCGGAATCAACGTTCCCGGCTACACGGCCAGCAAGCATGCGGTTGCTGGGTTGACCAAAGCGTTAGCCAACGAGTGGGCTTCCAAAGGCGTGCAAGTCAATGCCATTGCCCCCGGCTACATGTCTACCGATAACACGGAGGCGCTGCGAAAGGATCCGACGAGAAGCAGGCAAATCCTCGACCGCATCCCCGCGGGACGCTGGGGAACGGATGAGGATTTGATCGGACCTGCCGTATTCCTAGCTTCCGAAGCATCCGGTTACATGAACGGGCACATTCTGTGCGTGGATGGCGGCTGGATGAACCGATAGCTCTTCAATGGCGAACGCGCGACTCTTTGCGTTCTTCGCGTTCCCATCTGCGCAGCATCGGATAGGGATCGAACGCCCATTCGACAAGGCCTCTGTCCCGGTAAATGCCATAATGCAAATGCGGGGGGAATTTCCCTTGCGTTCCCGGACGACCGTAGCCGGAGCTTCCGACCCAACCTATCACTTGACCTGGCCGGACGATGTCTCCGGCCTTTAGTTTTTTATCGTAGCCGGACAAATGCGCGTAATAATGATACATGTTGTTGATATCCCTGATTCCCATTCTCCAGCCCCCGTAGGGGTTCCAGCCTTTCACTTCAACGATGCCGTAACAGGTGCTTCGTACGGGAACCCCATATCCCGCGAAAATATCCGTTCCCTCATGGATTCTTTTTCCGCCCCAACCGCGGCTATTTCCCCATGTGCTTCTAAAGGAATAAGTACTCTTAAGGGGGAGCGGGAACGCATGATCGGACAAGTCCAATCGGTCGAAGTGTTTATACATCTTGGCGAACTGCATCACGCGCTGAACAGCCCTGGTGTTATAATAATACTCCCATAATCCGATGCTGAAATCTTCTTCCGTGCTTCCTCGTTTCAAGGCTTGCGTCACGACCGAGTAGAGTAGATCCTCATCCTTCCCGCGGTCCGCGACTCCGTCTCCCGTGCCGTCTTTGCCTATCCCGTTGAAAAATTGGATGGATACCGGATTCGTGTCGCTTTTCTCGGGATTGAGGTAGCCGCTCCAGCTTGTGTCGGAGACGAATATACCCGTTAGCGCATCTTCTCGGATAGGTCTGGTTTTAGGATGGGCCTTGGAAAGGGTGCGTTCGTATTGATCGATCGCAGCGATCAACGGCCATTCTAAACCGGTCTTGAGGCTGATCTCTTCATAGAGCAAGCGCCGCTGTTTGTTAGGGTCGGGCTCGGAGGTTTTTTTTGTTCCGGAACCATATGCCCTAGAGTCATTTCCGCACATGCAAAGCATGATAAGAAGGGTGACTATTAATACTCGGATTGAGGATAATGCAATTGAGCTGCGCCCTCGCCAATTGTGTAGCAACGTTACTCCTCCCATCTTTTCATTAACATGTAGATGTAGGGTTTACATATCATTGGTTTTTATCCGAATCGTGCTATAATAAGGAGGACAGAAAGAGGGGAAATACAATGACGACTAGCGCCAAACCGCGCAAACCCGACTGGCTGAAGATTAAACTGACCACTGGCGAACCTTACCAAGAGCTCAAACAAGTGATGCGGAGCAAGACGCTTCATACCGTATGCGAAGAAGCGCGCTGCCCGAATATATATGAATGCTGGGCCAACCGAACAGCAACGTTCATGATTCTGGGAGACATCTGCACCAGGGCATGCCGATTCTGCGCCGTTAAAACAGGCTTGCCTACGGAACTTGACCTGCAAGAGCCGGAGCGAGTAGCGGAAGCCGCCGAGCAGATGGGCTTGAAGCATTGCGTCGTTACTTCGGTAGCGAGGGACGACCTGAAGGACGGGGGAGCCGGCATCTTCGCCGAGACCGTGAAGGCGATCCGCAGGAAGCTTCCGTTCTGCAGCGTTGAAGTGCTCATTCCCGACTTTTTAGGCAACCGTGATTCCCTGCAAATTGTTATGGATGTCAATCCGGATATCCTCAACCATAATATCGAGACCGTCGAACGGCTCTCGAATCGGGTTCGCGCTAAAGCGAAATATAGACGTTCGCTCGAACTCATTAAGCGGGCCAAGGAAATGAAGCCGGACATTCCAACAAAATCCAGCATCATGCTCGGTTTAGGGGAAACCTATGAGGAAATCCTACAAGCGATGGACGATCTTCGCGCGGTGGATTGCAATATCCTTACGTTGGGTCAATACTTACAGCCGTCCGCATCCCATTTGGACGTCGTACGCTACGTTCATCCGGATGAATTCGCGGCATTGAAGGTAGAAGGGTTGAAACGCGGTTTCTCGCACGTGGAATCCGCGCCGTTCGTTCGCAGCTCTTATCATGCACATGAGCAAGTCAAATCGGCGGAAGCTAGGACGACCAGTCTTCGGGAGGAGAGCCTATCATGATTTTCATGGCAGGAGGCAACGCGTACTCGCTTATGCACGAGCATAAGAGCGGATGGAATCCGGAAGCTTTCCGCGAAAGATTCAGCGAAGTATTGGAGCGTTTCGACTATATCGTCGGGGACTGGGGTTATAACCAGCTTCGCCTTCGGGGCTTTTATCGGGACGGGCATCCTCGGGCAACCAAGGAAAGCTCGATTTCCAGCTTCGTCGATTACATCAACGAATATTGTAATTTCGGTTGCGCCCACTTCGTGCTTACGAAGCTGGATCATAACGAGATTCCGCCTGATGCCGTCGTCTCGAAGGAGGAATCTCCCGAAGCGATCATCGCGCTGAACGAAACCGGCGAACAGGTCGCCGAGACCGCGGCAACCGTGGCAACCGCAACATCAAGCGGCCCGATCATGCGTTGGCCGCTTAAGGAACGGGTCGGCGGACCTGTTCGGGCACCGAACGTAACCGTTTCCGCTGTAGCCAGAGCCGCAGCCGACGCGGAACGCCGCAACGCCAGCGCGAATGCGAACCCGAATAGCAACAATACATCCGGGGCAGCAATGGGCTCATCCTCTTTGTCAAGAGGGAGCCACACTAGGCACGGAAACGATAGCGGAACTAATCGTCAAGGCCGTTCCTATAATAATGGTCCATCTAACGGAGATCGTCGTCCACAGCAGCGAGATCAGGGCAACGGCAACCCTTCGAATAAGCCTTCGTATCCTCCTCGGGGACCGCGTCCCCAACAGCAAACGACGGAACAAGGACAAGCAAACCGGGTTACCGAAGAGGTTCGTAATGCGGAACCAGGAAACGCGCGCAACGAAATGCCTCGCAACGACAATCGTTGGCCGGGCAAGAATCGTCGACGCAAGAGCTTCGGCGGAAAACCGAACCATCGACCGGACGGAGCGCCGCGACCGGAATCCGGAACGCCAAGGTCGGGCGACTAGGGGTAAATAGAGAAATGGTGGTACGGGGAGACAGGATCCCTGTACCACCATTTTTGTTTTTACACCGAGCCGCCGATGAACGCTTCCCTTACCCGGTTCCAGAAAGGAAAGGGGCGGTATCTGGCGAACGTGATTTTATCATCGGCGACCCTGCAAGTGATGTTGCTTACGGTAGACATCTGCATGACGAGATGATCGATTCCGATAAAAAGCTCTTCCTCGGAATCGGGGACGATGTCGCAATGGTGATGCTTTGGTAAGATGACCGAAGAACCTAACGTACGGTAAACGCGATTGTTGATGGAGGCAATCTCCGCAATCTGCAGAGCTTCCAGGGAAGGATGGATAACCGCGCCCCCGAGGCTCTTATTATAGCCTGTACTTCCCGTAGGAGTGGAAATCACGATGCCGTCCCCGCGAAACATCTCGAACGGCTCGTCATTAATATGAAGAGCGGCCACTAAAGTTCCGTCGACGCTTTTCAAAGTAAATTCGTTCAGTGCCAGAAAATCCGTTTTCCCCAACGACGAGGTAATCTCAATGTGCAGCAACGGATACTGTACCTTACGGGGCTCGGACGATACCATCAGATCCAATAATTCCGCTATCTCGCCTTTCTTCCAATCCGCATAGAAGCCGAGATGTCCGGTATGTATACCGATAAAGGATACTTGCTCTAACTGATTCTTGAATCGGTGAAACGCTTGGAGAAGCGTTCCATCCCCGCCGATCGAAACGACGATTTCCGGCGAGACATCATTTACTTTGAACCCTCTAGCCTCCGCCAATGCATGGAATTCCTCCGCCAATGCCCGAGATAATCGGTCTCCCCGGTCAAGCAATGCGTAATTCAAACCTGGCCGCTCCTTCCGACTGCTCCTTGTTACTACTCACTGATTATGATCATAAACAATAACGGTAGCGAATTCAATCTTTCGCTTTCCATCGCAGCTTGCGAATCCCGATTGCGACGGCTCCGGCAATGACAATCAAGGCGAGAGTAATCATGAACATGAGGGGGAGCCATGCGGCCACGGGGAATAACGAACGGGTTATCGAGATTCCATCTTGCGACCAAGGCGACAATGAAGATCCGCTGAACCAAGCAGCGATATTCGATTGGATGGCGCTTTCCGGTTGGAATACTGGCCATGCCATATAGACAATCGCCATCGCTAACAGACCATGGATCAACCGTGCCCGCGCGAAGGGGAGGTAACGCCAAGCGGTACGGCTCATTAAACCTGCCACTTGCGCATGAACCGATAAGCCGGCCCAAGAGAGAACGAAAGCTGCCGCCGCGACGCGATCTACCAAAGGAATTTCTGCATCGGCTGCGGAAGCTTTCGCTCCCAAGGTGACCTCGAAGGTTCCGTTCACGAACGCATGGGAAAGGTTAGAGGACATTCCGAATAGATGCAGCAGCCGCCCGATTATATCGCGAAACAAGGATAACAGTCCGCTATGGACCAGAAGATCTAGGGTTGCGGAGAAAAATACGACCAAACCGCCTACGATCATCATTAGAGTGAGGGAGGATTGCAAGGATTGCTGCAGCAAAATGCCGAACGGTCGGCCATCGTCCAAGCGTGCCTTATGCATGGCAGCTAAAGCGGCTCGTAGTCTGCTGGTTTTGTGTTGAACGGCGACTTCGGCGGAGTCTTCGGGGTCTCTCCTCCGAAAGCGAGAACCTAATCCAAGCAGCAATGCCCCGCTATAATGGGCTATAGCTAGAACGGGGGCGGCTTGAAGGCTGCCGAAGAAGCCGATGCATACCGCGCCGATCAAGAATATGGGATCGGAGGTCGTCGTCATCGCGACGAGGCGTTCGCCCTGGTTGCGAGTGACGAGCTTCTGCTCCATTAATCGGGAGGTTAGTCTGGCACCGACAGGATACCCGGAAGCGAAGCCGATTGCGACAATGAACCCTCCCACTCCAGGAAGCCGGAACAGGGGACGCATGAACGGGTCGAGGAGCGTACCTGCTAGATGCACGATTCCAAAGCCGAGCAGCATCTCGGAAAGGACGAAAAAAGGAAATAAAGCAGGAAACAATACGTCCCACCATACCGCAACTCCGCGTAAGGAGGCATTTAAGGCCACTTGGGTGTCCGTTATCGCAAGGAATCCTATCAATAGGGACGTTCCGCCAATCGCGAAAACTCCTGCTAGCGTGAACGAACGGGGCGATCGATCCCGGTAATTCTGAATGTTGCTCAATCCCTTTTCCTCCTATCGGGCTAAACCTCTTGTCCCAATATATGTGAAGGACGGGACAATCTTTCCGATGCGAAAAAAAGACGTTATTTTCTAATGTAATCGTTTACAAAAACATCGTGAAATCTGTGCATAACTATGATACAATGGGACTAGGAAACCAGGATGAGTACGTAAGTCAAATTTCATCGAAGCTGGAGTGATGAGAATGGCAGGAGTCGTTGCAGGATTGATCGTATGCGCTTTTGTTTATGTCATTCGCGAGTCTTTGATACGCCCTGAAGAAGAGTTGTAAACCGCTTTGAATTCACGTCGGCAGCATGCCATGTTCGATCGCCCTTCGGGGCGATTTTTTGTATTTATACTGAGGCATGTCCAATTCAATGTGGTATAATAGGCATGCATAAAAGCGACCCATCCAATAGTTCTTGGAGCCCATTACAAGAAATGATTCATGGGGAAAATGTATCCCATGGTCTCATTATAGGAGGAACAAATTGTCTAGTTATGCTTCGCTTTACGAAGCGCTTGGGGGAGCTGACGGTATTCGTGGCATCGTCTCCAAATTTTACCCCAAAGTGCAAGCCCATCCGTTGTTAGCCCCGCTGTTTCCCAAGGACATCGATCCAGTCATGGAGAAACAAATCTTATTTTTGACCCAATTTTTCGGCGGCCCGTCCCTTTACTCCGATGAATACGGACACCCGATGATGCGTGCTCGCCATTTGCCCTTTCCGATTACTCCCGAGAGGGCGGCGGCGTGGCTGGAATGCATGTCCGCGGCATTAGCCGAATCCTCCATTCCGGAGGAGCTCCGCCAGCTGACGATCGAACGATTGTCAGGCCCGGCTCATCATTTCGTTAATACGGAATCAGACTCATCCATCCAATAAGGAGGCAACATCGTGGAGCCGCTTTTTCAGATCAAAATTAAATGCATTTGCTGCGAGGAGAGCTATCAAACGTCACGCGTAAGGCCGAGTCTGAAAAGGGCAGTGAAGACGGATACAGATTTCTGCTCCTATTTCAAATCGGTTAATCCGGATCATTATGTGGTAAGGATCTGCCCTTACTGCGGATTTGCTTCAACGGAGAATTTTGGGGAGCGACTTAACGAGAAGCAGAGAACGGCCTATTACGATAAGATCGGGAATCAGTGGCAATATCGGGATTACGGTGGGGAGCGCACGGCTGCCGGAGCGATGGAATGCTACAAGCTGGCTTTGGTTACGGCTCAGGCCATCGGGGAAAAGGAACGCGTCATCGCGGCTTTGTTGCACCATATCGCGTGGCTTTACCGTTACGAGGGGAAGAAGGAGCAGGAGGAGCGTTTTCTTAAGTTCGCCATGGATGCCTACGTTCGGGTGTACGAAACGGAACGGGATTCAATCAGCAACGCCCGCCTCATGTTCTTAATTGGAGAACTGCATAAGCGTTTGGGACTATTCCAAGAAGCGGTGAGATGGTTCGGACGGGTCATCAATGATAAAAATATCGTGGACGCCGCCATGATTCGCGTATCCCGCGAGCAGTGGCAGAACATTCGCGAGGTTATGACCGGTCAAGGAATGGAGCTCCCGGAGGAAATGCTGCAGAGCGGATCTTAATTTTCTACATCCTTCATTTGCCTCGTATTGGACGGTTGGCCAGCAGGTAATCCTGATCGGCATCGATGATGCGGACAGTACCGTGACAGCATGGGAATACGAGCGTTATTTTGCGGCCGCCTCCGTACATACTTTTGACGTCATCCGGTTTTAACGGAAGAAGCACGTGGGAGCTCCGGCAAAATGGACATTCTTGGACGAAGACGTCGTTCATAATGATATCGTATGGTAAACTATTTCGTAGCGGTATCAAGGCCAAGCCCCCTTTCATGTATTTAAACATACATCAGGGCACTAGCCAAGCGCAATGGAAACGGAGTGGTGAATAATGAAACAATCGCTATCGTTAAAATGGAACCTGGAGTCGCTTTTTTCCGGCGGATCATCTTCGCCTCAATATGCGGCATTCGTGGAGGAAACCGAAACGCTTGCGGCTTTACTCTTGAAGGAGTTGCAAAATAGCGGAGATGCAGTGCCAAACCCGAATGAGCTGACCGCATGGACGGATAAGCTTCAGGCGGTTGTATCCAGACTCAGAGAGGCTGATTCTTATGTGTCTTGCTTGACTTCGCAAGACATGGGCGACAAGCGCGCTGTAGCTTGGACCGAGAGGATTCAGACCTTATCCGCGCGATTTAAGCAAGCTGCCGATCTATTCGACGCGAAGCTGGCATCGGTTCCGGATTCTCATTGGCACGAATGGGGCGGCCAAGCGGAGAGGTCTGCCATTATTTTCCCGCTTAACGAACGAAGGGACTCCGCTAAGGATAAGCTTCCGCCCGCATTGGAAGCCGTGGCGAGCGAGCTCGCGGTCGATGGCTATCATGGTTGGGGCGAGCACTACAACACGATAGTCGGTCGGATCTCCATCCCTTGGGAGGAGAATGGTTCTTCGGTGAACTTATCCGTAGGGCAGGCAGCCAACAAACTAGACGATCCCGAGCCGGCCGTACGGGATCTCATGGCTTCCAAATGGGAAGAAGCATGGTCATCTCAAGCTGATCTTGGAGCGGATACGCTCAATCGGCTAGCGGGATTCCGTCTAAAGCTATACGGGATGAGAGGCTGGAGCGATCCGCTTAGAGAACCGCTTAGAATAAATCGGATGAGCATCGATACGTTAAACGCCATGTGGACGGCGGTAGCCGGCAGCATAGAGCCGCTCCAACGTTACTTGGCTTTGAAGGCTCGGCGATTAGGCAAAGACAAGCTATCCTGGCACGACGTCGATGCGCCGATCGCGACTAGCCAGGCTAAAATACCATACGAGGAAGCCGCGCAACTGATTACGGAGGCATTCAAGCAGTTTTCACCGGATATGGCTAAACTCGCGGAGACCGCTTTCGCCGATCATTGGATCGAAGCGGAAGATCGGTCCGGCAAGAGGCCTGGAGGCTTCTGCACGAGTTTGCCGCTCAGCCGCCAGAGCAGAATCTTCATGACTTACTCGGGCACTCCGGGCAACGTGTCCACGCTAGCCCATGAACTGGGGCATGCATACCATGCGGCGTTAGTCGAGGAACTGCCGCCGTTAGCCCAGGATTACGCGATGAACGTAGCCGAAACGGCATCAACGTTCGCTGAAGCGCTCGTAGGCGATGCGCTGTTGCGCAGGGCCGAGAGCGATGAGGAGAAACTGGCTCTGCTCGATGATCGACTACAGCGCGCTGTCGCTTTCTGCATGAACATTCGCGCGCGGTTCCTGTTCGAGACTCGCTTCTATGAGCGTCGCGCTAGCGGGATGCTTGAGGCGTCCGAATTATGCGAGCTTATGGTAGCGGCGCAGAAGGAAGCTTTCGGCGATGCCTTGGGAAGCTGGCACCCTCATTTCTGGGCGTCCAAACTTCATTTTTACTTAACCGACGTACCTTTTTATAACTTCCCTTATACATTCGGCTATCTGTTCAGCACGGGTCTAGTCGCTGTGGCGGAGCGGGAAGGGGCTTCGTTTAGCAAACGATACGACCAATTGCTGCGGGACACGGGAGTTATGACCGTGGAACAATTGGCTACGCATCATCTCGGCGCAGCCCTGGACCAGCCGCGATTCTGGCAGGATGCCGTGGCAAGAGTCGTTGCGGACGTAGAAGCGTTCGCGGAATTATGCAAGTAAGAGCATGATCCATGGCAACCCTCCATCATCTATTCAGATGATGGGGGGTTGCCCGCTTTAAGCGGAGTTAGCGAAGTTGCTTCGTTAATTCGGGAGGGGTTGCCCGCTGTGGGCGGGGTTAGCGAAGTTACTTCGTTAATTCGGCGGTGGTTGCCCGCTTTAGGCGGAGTTAGCGATGTTGCTTCGTTAATTCGGCGGGGTTGCCCGCTGTGGGTGGAGTTAGCGAAGTTGCTTCGTTAATTCGGCGGGGGTTGCCCTCTTTAGGCGGAGTTAGCGAGGTTGCCCGGATGGTTCCAAGTTGAACGACGTGTTCTTCACGACCGAAATTTTATCGTTGTTATATAGGGACAAAGTAACAGAAGCTTTGCTGGATGACGATGAATATCCACAAAATTTTCTCGATATGCCAGTGATAAAAAGTAATCAAGTTACAAATAAAGCCAAATTTAGACAAAATGATTGTAATATTCTAATTATTCAATTATACTGAGTCCGAAGTCGTAATAGGTAATACCTAGAAAAAATGATTAATAAGCACAAAGGAGGAGAATCATGGATTTGGGTCAAATTCCATTAGCTAGGCAAGTGGATGTGGCTTTGGAGAAATTGGCGGGGGAATTGCGAGGGTTGACGGCAGGCACGATCGTCATGCAAATTCGCGATGACGCGGTCGGAAGGTTCGGTATTCGTCATCTCCCCGTGGACTGCGGTCCGCAAGAGCAAGGCTCCTCGGGAATGACATCTTCGCAAGTGGTGACTTTGAGGCAATTAGCAGTTGAAGCGCTAAGACATAAGAGCGGTTGGACGCACGGAGAGATCTCTTACGATTTCGTGCTTAAACAAGGTCGAGTGTTCGTAAGCGTTCAGTTTGAATCCAACTACAACATGGCTAACTTAATGTTTAGATTCTCCCCTAAGAAGCGCGATCGCAGGGAAGCTTCCAACGAATAGTGGTCTTACATAATCGGTACAAAATGAATCCGGCCAACTCTTAGGAGCAGGCCGGATTTTCACGATTGCATGTCGTTGTTTGTTTCAATAACCGGAGCGACCGACCAGTTGTTGTTCGGCCATCTGAACGAGACGGCGAGTAATCTGGCCCCCGATGGACCCGGTTTCGCGAGTTAACATTTGGCCGTAGTAACCGTCCGCGGGAATCTGGATACCCAGTTCCTGCGCGACTTCAAACTTTAATTGCTCCAATGCTTGTGCGCTTCGGGGAACGACGAGGGAATTGCGTGATCTTGATGCCACTATCGCTCACCTCCTTTGCACGTAGTATGGACGTTATTGGGAGGGCTATGCATCTAAAGGAAAAGTTGCCAATAAAAATCAGTATTCCTGCTTACTCCAATCCGAAGTCAAGGTCGGGAGAAACATAAGGATCTTCGGGCGGAGCGATTTTGACCACTTTGGTTACGTTGATTTGAATAATTTCGATGTCGTTATATTGCGTCGTTTCAAGCTTTCCGGTTACGGTAACCCACTCATCGTTAGCCAATGTGCTCGCTCTTCCGAAATTTGCCATGACGCCGTAGGGGGATGCATCGGCCGAGCAGCACGAAATGGCAAATCGGCTCACTCCGAATTGTTGTTTACCCATTGCTTCTTCGCGATAAACGAACCCGCTTAGCTGGATGGTTTTCCCGATGAATGCGGTTCTATATAAGTCCAGAGTCGTCAACGTCTCGATAAATTGCTTGTCGGTTACTTTGATGAGATCCTGCTGTACAAGCATCTTGCCGAATTTTGCATAGCTTTCCGTGAACTCGTCCGTCGGGAACAAGATATCAAGGGCTGCATCCTCGTTCGAATCCCCTGGTACAGCGGTGGAAGATGAAGGTTCCGAAGCCGCTTCCGGTGTATCTTCGGGAGCCGTATCTTCTTGAGCCGAGAGGTCCGCAGACGGTTTAACGATCTGCTGCGGCGCGAACTGCACGCCTTTGGCAGAAGCCATGCTGCTGCTTAACAGCCCATCGGGCACCGCATATCCTAGGATTAACGGTAGCGCGAACCAACCGTATAACAACAAACTCTTTCCCCATGTCGACGGCATTTCATGATTGCAATCGCAAGAGAGCTCATCACTTTTCTTATCCATCCAGGTGCGAATGGCCGCATAGAATTGCTGCGCCGCAACGGCATATAACCCAAGCGCCGATAATTTCACGATGAATTGCATTCGGCTTGCGATATATAAATTCAAATTTCCCGTACGAACCAGATGGACGATGAAGAAAGCGAATCCGGCTAGCAATAGGGCCCTGGCTAAGTAGTGCAACGTCATCGCGGTCGTGTTTCTATTCAATGTAAGAATCCTCCTTCTATACGAATCCCAGATGGTCGAACAAGATGGAACCGAGCAATACGAGCGCCGCAATTGCAAGACTGAACTTCAGAACGAATTTTTTGCGGAATACAGCAAGCATCATTAGCGTGTTTTTCAAGTCTAGCATCGGCCCGAATACGAGGAAGGACAATAATGCGGCCGGCGGAAACATGCTGTTGAAGGATGCGGCTACGAATGCGTCGGAGGTGGAGCAGAGCGATAACGCGTACGCGAAGCCCATCATGAAGAGATGGGATAATAGCTCTTGGTCGGCAACGGCCGAAAAGGACGCGCGCGTGATGAAAGTTTGCAACAATCCCGTAATGAACGAGCCCAGGATCAAATACTTGCCCATATCGAAAAATTCTTCCGCGGCATGCCCCGGGGTATCGGCGAGCTTCTTCCCCAGGCTGGCTTCATTAGAGTGGTCATGCCCATGATGATGATGATGATCAAGATGATGATGATGATGATGATGATGCCCATCCGTGATCTGAGTATGTTGCTGCTGGCTTTGTCTATCTTGCTTGAGAGGGTTCTTTTTCATAAAACGATACAGAATTAGCCCCAAAGCAACCGACACCAGGAAAGCTAAATAGAAGCGGGAATACGCCAGATCCTTGTTTGTTCGAAATGCGGCGAAGGTCGCGCCGAATACGACGGGATTAATGATGGGACCTGCTACGATATAGATGATGCCTATGTAAGCCGGTAGTCCTTTGCGAATCAGCCTGCGTACGATAGGGATCATTCCGCACTCGCACAGAGGTAGAATTATGCCGAGCAGGCTGCCGAATAAGATGCCCGCAATAGGATTCTTAGGGGTAAGTTTTTGTATGAGTTTGTCCGACACGAAAGCTTGCAGAAGCGCAGAGATCAAAACTCCGACGAGCAGAAAGGGCAGGGCTTCGAGAATGATGCTTAGAAATACGATCTTAAAGTTCTGCAGTCTTGCGGAATCCAATTGTAATGAAATTTGCGATAAATCCCTTCCAAAAAAAATCAAAGCTATAAGCGCCGCGCAGCCAACCGTTGCGGCTCCCGTCGCCAATCGCATCCATACGTTGGGCACCGTTTCACTTCCTTGCGTACAATAGTAATCGTTACGATTATTATAGCGTATGCTTGACCATCGGTACATCAGAACAAGCAAAATAACCTTCAAAGCTTTATGTTCCGACGGTTGACAAAGCGTACTCGAGGGGTATAATGAGTAACAAATCAAGTATATTCGGCGTTGAAGAGAACAAGTACGTCAGGACGAAGCGCTCCCAGAGAGCCGGTGATTAGCTGGAAGCCGGTACGCTTGCCTTGCGGAATGGGTCTTGGAGCCGAGAGCGAAACGACGACTCGTCCTATGCTCTCCGATTGTTCCCCGTTATTGGAACTGAAGGTATCGTTAATGCGTCATGATCGCGCTAGCGATACGAATAAGGGTGGTACCACGGCTTTCTCGTCCCTTGCGGAGGAAGGCTTTTTTTTATTCTCAAAAAAAGGGGTTCGATGACGATGACCAAACAACGCGTTTTATCAGGCATTCAACCTAGCGGAAAGCTAACGCTGGGAAATTACATCGGCGCCATGAAAAATTTCGTGGCCCTTCAGCACGAGCATGATTGCTTCTTCATGGTAGTCGATCTTCATGCGATTACGGTACAGCAGGAGCCAGCCGCGCTTCGCGAACAAAGCGAAGCGGTCGCTACGCTCTATGTTGCAGCCGGGTTAGATCCAGCACAAGCTTCTATCTTTATGCAGTCGCATGTTCCTGCGCACGCGGAGCTTGGCTGGTTGATGACGACGATGACGTACATCGGCGAGCTGGAACGGATGACCCAGTTCAAGGACAAATCCGAAGGGAAGGAAGCTGTAGGGGCCGGCCTGTTCGTCTATCCGTCGCTTATGGCTGCGGATATTCTTCTCTATAATACTAATCTCGTTCCTGTCGGGGACGATCAAAAACAGCATCTGGAGCTTACCCGTGACTTAGCGGGACGTTTCAACCATAGATATGGAGATACGTTCGTTATTCCAGAACCGTTCATACCGAAGGTCGGCGCGCGGATCATGTCCCTGGACGACGGCACCAAGAAAATGAGCAAGAGCAGCCCGAACGCGGGTAGTTTCATTACTCTTCTTGACGCTCCGGAGGACATTCGCAAAAAAATATCCCGCGCCAAGACGGACTTGGGCCGGGAAGTGATATTCGACGTTCAGAACAAGCCTGAGGTCAGCAATCTCATGACGATCTTCGCGCAATGCTCCGGACAAACTCTGGAACAGGTTCAATCTGCTTATGAAGGCCAAGGATATGGGACATTCAAGAAAGATTTGGCGGAAGTCGTCGTGCAGGCATTGGAGCCAATGCAGAGCAAATACGCGGATATTAAGGCTTCTGGGGAAATCACCCGGATATTGCGCGACGGAGCCGAGCGTGCCTCAGCAGTTGCCGAAGTTACGCTGCGCAACGTGAAGGAAGCAATGGGTTTTCTGCCTCGTTGCCTCTAGAAAGTACGCGGCCTACTTCCTTAAACGGGATTTTACGACAAACCCCGTACCGATCATGGCGAGGGTAAGGAGACCGAACAGCAGCGCTAACCAGCCGTTATGGCTAAGGGAAAAAGCGGTGGCGAGCATCAACGCAACGGATGCCACGGCAAAAAAAAGCGATAAAGATTTACTCATGATTTCACCTCGCATATTTTTCTTCGTTTCTAGCATACTAAGTTGGCAAGCTTGCAAACCAATCATCAATGCGAAGGGAGAATTTACTCATGGCAGCAACTCAAGGCGGAGGCCGTAACCAGTTAGTCGTACCACAAGCAAGAGCCGCACTGCAAAGCATGAAAATGGAAGCCGCTCAATCTCTAGGTGTTCAAATTCCAGCAGACGGATATTACGGCAATGTAACATCCCGCGATGCAGGTTCCCTCGGTGGTTATATCACCAAGAAACTTGTCCAAATGGCCGAGCAACAACTATCCGGTCGCTAAGGACTTAATTGTCCGGCACCGAAAGCCCGGGGCTAGCCCTCGGGCTTTTCATATTGTGCGCTTAAGACCGTCAAAAATCAAGCGGAAAGCCATTTTATTGGCCTCCCGCTTAATCGTCGGTTGAGAATCAGTAGGTATTCATTCGCAATCTCTTCTCCAGCCGTTCATCGCTCAGCCATCCCACGTAAGATTGCAACGGTGCGTAGGACAAATCCATTAATACCACGGCGACGAAGGGGTATTGTCTGCGGTAACGATATCGGACATCGAGCCATCGCACCTCATAACCCCAAGTTTGCGGCTTTACATACCCGCATGGAAACGGGGTAAAGCTCAAGAAAGCCTGCACGTCCGAATGCTTCTTAGAGGCCTCGATGGCGGGATGCTCATCGCACTTCATCACGTCGATCCACTTCAGCCGCCCGTGATCCCATTCTCCGACTCCGAACGTGCAATCCTTCGATTGCCTCACCAGATTCCACCTGTATAACGACACGGTAGGAAGAAGCGTATAGCTGTCCCCGGGCTGGCCATGCGGATCCTGCTTCGGTATTTTCCGAGATAAACGCCGATGGACAAGGGTTCTCCAGACGTAATAGACGACAAGCAGGACATAGAGAACCGGGAATACGACCTGCGGTGCAGCCGCGCCCGAAATCCAGAGCAGAATAGCGACCAAATGGGTGGAAAAAATAAACGGGTCGAAAATATGAATGATATTCCAAGCGACCCATTGACGGCTAACGGGACGGTAAGCCTGAGTTCCGTAGGAATTGAACAGATCGGAAACCACGTGAACGACTACGGCGAGCAATACCCAGAAACCGATGTGCCACCAAGGGATTTCACGGAAAAACAAAGACACGAGTACCGTAATCAAAGCCGCCCAACCGATAATTGCAGGAAAAGAATGGGACAGCCCGCGATGATTTTTGATATAATCGGCATTGCTCTTAAATCTTAACAATCCGTCCAAATCCGGCGCGTTCGAGCCTGCGACCGTCCCAATGAGGATTGCTATCGGACCGTAAGTATGCGAAGTGATCACGGGATCGACCATAGCGAGTCCGCCTAATCCCAAACCGAACATGAAATGAGTGCCGGTGTCCATGAGCGAAGCCCCCTTTGTGCAACAATATTATGGTCTTAATCCCTTGAAAATATGAAGGAAAGGGAGATAAACCTTGATCCTCTTCTGCGAATATGTAATTCCCGAACAATATCGCGATGCGTACATCGCGTGGGTTAAAGCGGATCCCGAGCGCTGGCGGGGAACCGAGATCCTAGAAAACACCGGCCAGCCTGGCGTATTTGTGGAAATTCGGTCCGCAGGCAATAAGGAAGAAGCCAAGGAAATAGAACAGGAACGCCGCGAGGGGCGTTCCTGGATAGAGATGGAGCAATGGGTGAAGGGCGGAAGGGAAGGACTGAGAATCTGGACCTTTCGTCAGGTAAAGATTAGCGAGTAGAGGGCATAGTACCGAATGGCAGCGTATAGTTAATCTGCTCATCGAACGTAATGTAGTCCAGGTTCAGCGTGAGCAGCAGGTAACGCTTGCCCGTTACGGGATCGCTTATGATGATGTGGTCGCGGCCTGCGGCTTCCAGTACGCCTTTGAAAATTTTTGCATTCCATTCCGTATTGTTCTCGTAAGTCATGTACAGCGTGGCGACTTTGCCTAGGTTCATGCGAAGAATGTTCTCTACGTAAGATTCTTCTTGCATCTGTGCGGGTAACGCCATTCCGCCCGGAGTAATCGGCACGCCGCTTGGAACCGGCGGAGGCGTCGTGCTTTGCATCATTATACCGGGCATCATGCTTCCGGGCATCATGCTGCCGGCACCAGGCATCATGTTTGCGGATGGCATTATGCTGCCGGGCATCATATTTGCGGACGGCATCGTGCTAACGGGCAAGCTCATGGGCATCACTTGAGTTTGCGGGTATGTCGGCCATTTGTTGTTGGTTAACATTGTAAATCCTCCCTTAAATTAATAAACGGTAGGGCAATCTTCAGGGTTAGGGGCATAGAAGCAGTGAGCCTTGAATCTTCCGGTGTTCGCTTGATCGTACCATGTGGCCGGGCAGGCTCCTACGGGACGAAAAAACCAGAGCGAATTGGATGCGGGGTGCTGACGCTCGCCGTTGACCACACGCTGGGCCAACCTAACGTCCTTGTCTCGGGCTTTCTGATAAAAGTACGGTTTCTGTACCGCTTCAAAGCCGCCAGGGGATTGGTAAACCATGTTGGGAATGGAGCGTATGTTTTTGAAGTCCATGCAATTGCCCTTGACTCTATTCACGCCAACGTTGCCGACCATTAGCATGCCTAGCTCCCCCTCGCCCTCGGCTTCCGCGCGCATGAGGCGGGCTAGCATTTTGACATCTTCGCTGTTCGTCTTGATAACTGCCAATTCGAATGCCACCCTTTCTAAGTCAAGTCGCCTAAGCCAATCGCTTCGGCATTAGGCTATTGTCGCAATACAGTGTATTTAGGCAGCCCGGATTGTGTGACAACGGGAGAATCGATTTTCCTGACTCGTTCGCACCTTGTTCACAGGCGGTGGCGATTTCATGAACACGCAGATGCGAACATTGTCAATGCTTGAAGATTTGCGGTATCATTGAACAAACGTCAGGTTATGCCGCTTTGCTCGCATAAAGGAGGAACTCCGTGCTTAAAGATCTTGTGGCTCTTACCAAGCCGCGTATTATTCGATTGAACCTAATTGCGGCTTTCGGCGGGTACTGGGTCGCATCCAAATGGGTAAATATCCTCAGTTGGGATTTGCTTTGGATGCTGATCGGATCTGCTCTAACGATGGCTTCTGCTTGCGTTTTCAATAATTACTTAGACCGCGAGCTTGATATGAAAATGGCACGAACTCGCGATCGGGCGCTGCCGCAAAACAGGATGACTCCGGGTTTCGTGCTCGGTTACGCGATCGTGCTCGGCATTGTCGGGTTAATTATTTTGTTTACATTGGTGAACGTTCTGTCGGGCTGGTTAGGCTTGCTCGGGATGTTCGTGTACGTTGTCGTTTATACCATGTGGCTGAAACGCAGTTCGACCTGGAGCACGTCGATCGGAGGAATCTCGGGAGCTATGCCGCCGGTTATCGGCTATTGCGCGGTAACGAACGAGATCGATGCCGGCGCTTGGATTTTGTTTGCGCTTCTGTTCTTATGGCAGCCTGCGCACTTCTGGTCGCTTGCGATTAGAAGAAAAGAAGAATATAGGGAGGCGGGTTTCCCGCTATTGCCGGTCGTGAAGGGCGTTACCCGAACGAAGTGGCAGATGCTTCCTTATATCCTATTGCTCATTCCGGCTTCCGTCCTGATGTACGATTACGGATATGCAGGTATCTATTTCCTTATTTTGTCCGTGGGCATCGCGGTTGTTTGGTTTGTACATGCCGTCTCCGGACTCCGCGCCAAGGATGACGAGAAGTGGGCGAAAGCGGACTTCATGATATCGATAAACTATTTAATGATCATGTTTCTTACGATGATATTGGATACGAGCGGGGTGTAAGTTCGAATGGATCAGAATAGGGATGAAAAACCGGAGATTTTAACTGAGAATGGCGAGGGATCCGTGGATTCGGCGAGCGGGGATTCAGCAGTCGTTTTAGAAGCGGTTAAGCCGCAGAAGTCATGGCTGCAGCGTTATGGTTTCTCTCTAATCGTGCTCGGAATTTGCGTCGTGATGGGGTATTACATCATTGCACAGCAGAACAAGGGAGACGAATTGCCAGTGGTCAAGCCGGGAACGGAGTTCTCTTACTTGGATACGGAAGGGAATACGGTCACGCTTAGCGGAACGAACGGCAAGGCCCGGCTTCTATACTTCTTCTTCGCGAATTGCCCGGATGTGTGTCCGCCTACTACGGCGTTAATGTCGCAAGTGCAGGACGAATTGAAGGAAGACGGCGTGTTCGGGGACGAGGTGCAATTTCTGTCGGTCACGATAGACCCTGCGCACGATACTCCGGATGTCTTGAAGGATTACGCCAATCGTTTCGATACGGATCCGAATGGTTGGAAATTCCTGCGCGGAGACGAGAAAGAAACGGCGGCTCTGGCGGAGAAATACGATATTCTCGTTTATAAAGATCCTAAAACCGGAGACTTCTCCCATATGAATTTAATCGTTCTTCTCGACAAAGACGGGCAAATTCGCGAATGGATCAACGTGAACGACTATATCGAGGAGGGCGAGAACAACTTAAGCCCGAGCGAGATGGCCAAGATAATCAAGAGCGTTCTTTAGACTGTAGAGTTGTATTACTAATTGCTCGAATTCGGTTCCTGGAGGAAATAAGCGCGTGCGCGGCGGTGCTATTTGCTCGATAAGGTTCCCTCTTTTGTTCGCATTAGCGGAACGAGGTTCCGCTATTTCGCCGAAAGTGCCACTTGTGGTCGCCATAGCGGAACGAGGTTCCGCTATTTCGCCGAAAGTGCCACCCACGGTCGCATTAGCGGAACGAGGTTCCGCTATTTCGCCGAAAGTGCCACCCGCGGTCGCCATAGTGGAACGAGGTTCCGCTATTTCGCCGAAAGTACCACCCACGGTCGCATTAGCGGAACGAGGTTCCGCTATTTGGCCGAAAGTGCCACCAGTGGTCGCCATAGCGGAACGAGGTTCCGTTATTTCGCCGAAAGTGCCACCCGCGGTCGCCATAGCGGAATGTGGCGGTTTCTTGCTCGGTTAAGCACGAAAAAGCTCCCTTTAACGCCCTTTAACGGGGGCTTTTTTCGTGCTGGCAAATCAGTAGCTGGGCAGAGAGCTATGTATAAGCTTATTCCATAGCCGACCAACCCGTCGCCGGGTCCGGATACAGGATGAACTCCTCAAGTCCGGCTTTCTCCAATTGTTGGATGAGATATTCCTCGGGAGTACCTTCGACTCCGCTATATCCCTTGCGAGTGTAGATGTGATCGGCATCCGGGAATACGTCGCGCAGCATTCCCCTGATTCGGCGCCCCGAAGCGTCAGGATCGGTAAATAAATAGACGTGACGGTCGCCAACTGCTTTACGAAGCATCTCGATACGATTCGTATTGAGGGTACCGAACGTGCAGTGGATCGGAATCTCCGGTGATAAAATGCGGGAAAGACGGCTTTTGTCATTTTTACCTTCTACGATTATGGCTGCGTTCATGGAGTATCCTCCCGGTGTCTAAACAACATAGTTAGGATGGTTTTACATTAATGCTATTTTACCATTGTTGCCGAATTTGTAGAGTATGCGCTTATTAGGGCTATGCCTATGCAAGGCATGTCCGAAAATAGCGCGGCTCGCCTTCCGCCAAAGGGCCGCAAGGCGAGTGCAAAGCGACCCTTTCGGGAAGCGCTCCTGATGATTCATTTAACAGGCGCGCAACACGATAACGAGCAGAATGAACAAAACAAGAACGATAGTCGTTGTCGTTCCGTAACTGCCTATGCTTTGAGACATGTGCGTCACCCCGCTTCGATAGCCTGAGATTGAGCCGTTAACCGGTCATCGGAACCCGATCGGGGCGTAGGCTATACGGTATGATATGCCGGGGCGAACAACATCGCCATCATCCGGTCGCCCATCTAGGCTTTAATGATTCGATGATGGGGGAGCGGAGGCGCGCGGATTCCAATTCTCCTTGAAGGATGAACGCGGGAATAGCAACGCCAAGGCGATCATTAGCGCTAGGAAGGAAAGAAAGTAAGGCGAGAAATGATCCCTGACCGCGCCCGCGGCGACAGGACCGAGGAATGAGCCGATCGACAACGAGATGGACAGAATGGAGAAGGTTCTCCCGTAACGCGACGGACCGCTTAGCTGAAGCAGGAACGAGGTCATAGCCGGGAAAATGACCCCCTTAGCCATACCGATGACGAATAGCAGCATTATGAGCGGAATGGACCATCCGGAAGCCAGCCCGTAATAACATACGGCAAGCAGCAACACGCCCGCGATCGTTCGGGAGTAAGGGAGATATCGGTTAAGAAACAGCAGGCCGAGCGTGACGAGAGCGCCTAGGCTGACCACCGAGAATAGGATACCCGTGCTCATGATCGTCGCGGTATCCATGCCTCGCAGGGGCAATTCGAAAGCGAGAATGCCCTGAGCGCATGCTAGTCCGATCGGCAGAGAATAGATGGACCAAGGGAATCCCTTGCGGGGGACATCGTCAAGCTCCTTCGCCGATTTCTTCTTAGTAAGCGACTCAGTCGTTTTTTTCTTTACCGCCATCATCTCTTCAGGCGTGCGGGCAGGCTCTTTCACGAACCAAAGAGATAGGATTCCCGTAAGCAAAAGTACCCAGCCGAGAAAAGCGAAGGAGTGGCTAAAGCCGATCGTAGCGGCTAAGTAAGCGCCGGCCGCGGGAGAAACGACGGACGCGATCGTATGAACCAGCCCGTTGCCCGCCATCAGCTTGCCTTGATGAATGTGATCCCGGGCAAGCCGCGCGAGGAGCGACATGCAAGCCGGCGACAGGAAAGCCAGGACGAAACCGCTCAGGGAACGGATATAGAGCAGTTGCCAAGGATCCGTTACGCGCGCTTGTAAGAGCAGAAGAATTCCCGCGCCGACCAAGCTGCACGCAATAAACAGCCGGCTGCCATAACGATCTACCGCTATGCCGGCAATCAAATTTCCCGGGAGATGGGTCAGGGAGTACATTCCCATGACTAATCCGATGAACGAAGGCGCGGCTCCGAGCGACACTGCGAAGGGGGTGAGCATCGGATATTGCGCATGCAAATCAAAGAACGCGACGAATAGAAATAGATAAAGCCAGACGGCGGTTTTCATTGTCCGCGACCTCCTCGTATAGGCGTCTTGAAGACTCCTCGTCCGCAACAGCGGCATATCCTACTTGTACGTGTCTGAAGTCGTGGTTATGACGGTCGTTTACGGGGTATATGGCCTTACAGTATAATAGAAATATTGTGAGCTTTGACAAAGGCTCGTATTGGGGGAGATATTATGAGTTTCGATACAGATGCCTGGATTCAATTTTTGCAGGATAATTGGGTGGTCGTTGCGATTGCCATCTTGGCGATCATCGTAATAATGAAAGTGGTAAAAACCGTGCTGAAATGGATTCTAGTGGTAGCTATCATTATAGGAATCGCAACTTACGGCGGATACAGCATAGATGACATGAAGGATATCGGCAATAAAGTCTCGGACGAGTTGGGCGCGATCGGGGACAAAGTCACGGACGAGGTTAAGAAACAAGCCATTAAATCAATGGCCGGAGAAGCGAGCGAGGCGACTTATACGGAAAACGAAGATGGGTCTTATTCGATCAAATCGACGAATATTGAGCTGACGGGCATTCCGAATTCCGGCGAAGTCACGGTGAAATTTCACGGGCAGTCCCTTGGCACTTGGACAATGGAAGGCGCGGTACGAGATTTTGTCGTACAGGCGCGAGCTTCGGCTAAATAAAGCGGATGAGCGGCGGATGGAACATCTTTGACGACAATCTCGTAACCTGGATTTTGCTGCTCGTCGTGGCCGGTTCCTTCTATCAGGGGATCAGACGGGGAGCTTCCGGCTCTGTTAAACAGCTTCTATACTTCCTCGTGAGCGCGATTGTAGCCGTTATCGCTGTAGTATTGTCGGCATTGGCCGCAACTAAAGCCTCGCCTTATCTTCAGGACTGGCTAACGGAACGCGGATTGTCGCGGCCGGATCCCGAGTCTGCTTTCTTCGCCCAATTCGGCTATACGGTGTTGTCAGGTTTGCGCGATCTGCCTTTGTTTAGATTCGCTGCTTTATTTCTCGTATTTCACACGATCATTAGGTTGTTAACGGGCTTGGTTACGAGATTATTGGCATCCGTTATCTCTTTTCCATTCTCCATCGTACCGAACGGAGGAACCGTAAGCCGTTCTGTTGGAGGACTCATTGGGACGGCTCTAGGTACGGGCAGGGCATTGCTGTTAACGGCTGTTCTCTTCGCTTATTGCGCCTTGTTTCCTCAAGGCCCTATGACTGACTACGTGGAGCAATCCGGTTTATACCGGGAAGTAGCGGCGCAAGTCATCCGACCGGCAACGGGTAATCTCATCGAGAAGCAGCTGCCCGTCTTTGCGCAAGCGATGTCGAGCGAACTCGACCAACTTTGGCAGAAGCGCTACGACGTCATCGACGCCGAGCTGCCGGAGGACATCGTACAAGCGGCTATCTCTGTGACCGAGGGGAAATCCGGGGACAGGGAAAAGGCTCGTGCCCTTTATGATTGGGTCGGCAGCAGAATCACTTATGACGACGACAAGGTGCGGGCATACGAGGAGCAAGGAGATTGGTGGGAGCAGGATCCCGAACAAACGTTCACGACCCGCAGGGGAGTATGTATCGATTATGCGAGGCTGTATGCCGCGATGGCGAGAGCCGTCGACTTGGACGCGCGCGTTGTTACCGGCCTAGGATATGACGGGCGCGGGGGTTACGGACCGCACGCTTGGAATGAAGTCTATTTAAGCGGTCAGCAACGATGGGTGTCATTGGATTCAACTTGGGCAAAATCGGGCAATTGGTTCGATTCTCCCGGCTTTAGCGATACGCATATACGGCAAGGAGGAATAACCGGGTGAGCAATAACCGTACGGAGGAAGCCCAGAAGCGGGAAATTAGAAACCGGAGGCACTTCAGCTTCCGCCTTAACGTCTTTTTCTTTTTTACATTTTTCGTCTTTTCCGTTCTGATCGTGAGATTGGCTTATTTGCAATTCGTGGAGGGCGATTCGCTGAAGGCGAGGGAGCACGAGATCGGCTCGAAGAAGGTGCCGGTGCCGCCGATCAGAGGAAATATTTACGATGCCGACGAGAACCCGATTGCTTATTCGGTATCTACGCAGTCGTTATATTATACATTGGATTTGAAAATGAAGGACGAGGAAGGCATGGCATTGGCCAAGAGCCTGGTGGAGGTCTTCAACGAGTATGGAGACAAGAAAGCGAAGCCGCTTACCGTGCAGGACGTCTACGACGACATGGATTTGGATGGTCGCGTCCACTTTTCCTATCAGCCTCGACGGATTAAATCCGGATTAACAAAGAAAGAGATTGCCTACTTCTCCGAGAATCGCCAGAAATTCAAGGGAATCGACGTCGTGGAGGAGAGCATCCGGCAATATAGCCAAGACCAGATCGCCGTTCAGCTTGTAGGATATATGAAGAAGTTAAGCGGAGCGATGAAGCTCGATAAATACAAGGATATCAACAATGAACAGGCAGACGAGACTTTGAAATATATCTCCTCGGAGGAGGTTGGCGTTGACGGCCTCGAGCTCATGTACCAAGACGAGTTAAGGGGCCGGAACGGCGTCAAGGAATATCCGGTCAATAACCAAAGCGAGATCATCGGTCCCATGAAGCTGACCAAACCGATCAAGGGCGAGAATCTTTACCTGACGATTAACAAAGACATCCAAATGGTCGCGCAACAGGCTATTACGGATCAAATTCAGAAGGTACGCAGCTCTACGAACAAGCAAGAGAAAGCGAACCCCACGACCGGATACGCGGTGGCTATGGAAGTCGATACGGGGAAAGTCGTGGCGATGGCGAGCATGCCCGATTACGATCCGAGCGTCTGGCAGGGAGGAATCGGCAAAAAAGATCTGGATGCCATTGAATTTTTTCAATACAACGGCACGATCAAAGAAGTCTATCCACCTTACCGTGATGACAAGGAAAGGAAAAACCATCCTTCTTCCCTTGTCTACCTCGGATCGACGCAGAAACCGTTGTCTATCTTGGTCGGTTTAAACGAAAAGCTGTTTACGACCCACACGACCTATAACGATATCGGTTATTTCGAATTCGGGCGAGAGGGACATGAGGTGAGGATCCGCAACGCCAACAACACGGCAAACGGGTCGCTGACGCCGTGGAGGGCGATTGCGAAATCTTCCAATGCCTTTATGTCCGCGATGGTGGGCAATAAGCTCTATATGCAATTTGATGGCGACGAGGGTATAGACATCTGGGACAACTACATGAAGCAGTTCGGGTTGGGAGTCACGACGGGAAGCGGACTTCCTAGCGAATCCGCCGGAGTTCGCGATTATATTAATTCGGCTAAGACCGAAAGCGTGCAATCCGCTCTCATCAGGGCTTCTTGGGGACAGCAAGCCAAGTATACGACGTTGCAGCTGGCGCAATACGCAGCCATGCTTGCCAACCACGGCAAGCGCATGAAGCCGCAATTCGTTAACGAGATCAGGGATGTTGACGGAAATGTCACCCAGCCTTTCCAAGCGGAAGTGCTTAACACGGTAGACTTTCCTAAGGAGTACTGGGACGCGATTGAGCAGGGCATGGCGCAGGTTAACGTACAAGGGTTCGAAGGAGTAAACTATACGTACCTCCGCAAAACCGGTACTTCCCAGCAGGACGTCGGGAACCAACCGAGGGTCGAGAACGCCGTATTCATCGCGTACGCACCCGCGGAGAAACCGAAGCTAGCTATCGCAGTCGTCGTTCCCGAAGGGGGATACGGCGGTTGGGGAGCCGCTCCGATCGCCCGTAAAATATTCGATGCTTACGACGCGAAGTATGGATTATACGGCACGCCGCGCAAACCGGCGGGAACCTCTAACCCTGTTAACGGTGCTTCGGCAGATCAAGCCGATGACAACGGGAATGCCGTTGGCGCATTGGCAAACGGCGAGGAAGTCATCCGGGAAGAGCAATAATGTCGAGCATTTAGGTGTCGCCTTGAAAAAAGGCGGCTCTTTTTTTGAAATAAATGTTGCATCAAGTAAACATTTTTGTGTATTATAAAAAAATAAGCCCCAGGGAAAGTATTAGTCTTTACTACAAAACATTTGTTAATAGGCAATAATAATAGAGAGTTGTGAGAGGAGATTTTCGCATGAAGAAAGGCATACCATCATCTATTAAACGATTTATTTGGACTCTTGTATTTTTAACAGTAACGATGTCAGCCCTGGCAGGCTGCGGTAATTCGCAAAGCGCGTTTACGGAAGAGGGGAAACTGCACGTAACCACTACGATCGGAATGATCTCGGATGTAGTCAAAGAGGTCGGAGGCGTTAACGTCGAGGTCATCGGATTAATGGGGGCGGGCGTCGATCCTCACCTTTACAAAGCATCTCAAGGAGACATCGCTAAGCTTGACGACGCGGATATTATTTTATACGGCGGGCTTCATCTGGAAGGCAAGATGACGGAAATATTCGAGAAAATGGTTAAGAAAAAAACAGTAGTACCCGTAACGAAGAATATTCCCGAGCAACAACTGAGACGAGTAGCCGACGGCGCGCACGATCCGCACGTATGGTTTGACGTGAAGCTGTGGATGAGCGCAACGGAAACGATTCGCGATACTTTAATAGAAGAAGACCCGGACCATCAAGCGGATTATCAAGCTCGCGCGGAAGCTTATCTGGCAAAGCTTGAAGAGCTTGATCGTTACGCCAAGGAGCTGATCGCCACGATTCCGAAGGAAGGTCGCGTTATGGTAACGGCCCACGATGCGTTCGGCTATTTCGGAGAAGCCTATGACATCGAAGTCGTCGGATTGCAAGGCATCAGCACCGCTGCCGAATACGGCTCCAAGGACGTTACGGGCTTACGGGATATGCTGGTGGATAGACGGATCAAAGCCGTTTTCGTCGAGTCCAGCGTGCCCAAGAAGTCGATCGAAGCCGTTATCGAGGGTGCCAAGAAAAAAGGCCACGACGTAGTTATCGGAGGAGAGCTGTTCTCCGACGCGATGGGGAAGGCTGGAACGGTGGAAGGAACTTACATTGGAATGGTTAAACATAACGTCGATACGATCGTTGGAGCTTTGAAATAAGAAGGAGTGGATCGCTAATGGCAACATCATCGACTTCAGGAATTATATCGCCATTATCCGTTACGAATATGACCGTCGCTTATCAAAAGAATCCGGTTGTCAGGAACGTATCTTTCGAGGTGAATGAAGGAGAGCTTATCGGCATTATAGGCCCCAATGGCGCCGGTAAATCGACGCTCATCAAAGCCATACTCGGGCTTCAGCCTGCTTTAACGGGCCAGACGCTGGTATACGGCAAACCTTACAAGACGCAAAGAAAATTAGTCGGTTACGTTCCTCAAAGGGAGTCGGTCGACTGGGATTTCCCTACGAACGCTCTGGACGTTGTCATGATGGGAAGATACGGACATCTCGGCTTGCTGAGGCGCCCAGGCGCCAAGGAGAAGGCAATCGGGATGGAGTGCCTGGCTAAGGTAGGAATGGCGGATTTCGCGGGCCGGCAAATTAGCCAATTGTCCGGAGGGCAACAACAGAGGGTGTTCCTTGCAAGGGCATTAGCGCAGGATGCTACCTTGTATTTCATGGATGAGCCGTTCGCGGGCGTCGATGCGGCGACCGAGAAGGCGATTATCACTCTGCTGAACGAATTAAAGCGGCAAGGGAAGACGGTACTCGTCGTTCATCATGATCTTGCCACGGTAGAACAATATTTCGATTCGGTGATGCTTATTAACGGAGAACTCATCGCTTTCGGCCCGACGGGCACGACCTTTACCGAGCGGCGGCTTCAAGAAGCTTACGGCGGAAGATTGACCTTCCTGAAGGGCAATCCATCCGATGAGCCTCTCATCGTCGCCGGAACGGGGCGGTGAACGGGATGCTGAATCTATTCACCGATCCGAATCTGCAATGGATATTGATCGGAAGCATGCTGCTTGGATTAAGCACCGGAATCATTGGCACTTTCGCCTATTTGCGGAAGCAAAGTCTAATCGGGGATACGCTCGCCCATGCGGCATTGCCCGGAATTTGTATCGCCTTTATGTTATCCGGCGTGAAATCCGTGGGGTACTTCATGATCGGGGCAATCGTAGCCGGCATGATCGCGACGCTCGGGATAAGCTGGATTACCCGTCACTCGCGTATCAAGCCTGATGCGGCCATGGGAATCGTGCTTAGCGTTTTCTTCGGACTGGGAATCGTCCTTCTTACTCAAATCCAGCACAGCTCTTACGGAAACCAAAGCGGACTGGATAAGTTTCTATTCGGGCAAGCGGCTTCGATGACTTCCAATGATGTTTATACGATGATGGGAGTTGCGATCCTGCTTATCGTCGCATGCGCGTTGCTATTCAAGGAGTTCAAGCTAATCAGCTTTGACTCGGGTTATGCCCGGGGGCTTGGTTTCTCCGTCGCGACATTGGAGCAGTTGCTTCTTTGGCTCGTGACGATAGCCGTCGTAGTGGGCATTCAAGCGGTGGGCGTCGTTCTCGTCGCCGCGCTGCTGATCACTCCCGCCGTCTCGGCCCGTTACTGGACCGATCGCCTTGGCGTCATGACGATTCTCTCGGGAATATTCGGAGCGCTTAGCGGAGCGATCGGAACTTGGATCAGCGCCGGCACGGCGTCGCTTCCCACAGGTCCTTTAAGCGTATTGACGGCTACGGCCTTGTTCGTCGGATCGGTGCTGTTCGGTCCGCGCAGGGGAGTCGTGGCTAAGCTGATCCGCCGTTATACGGCGAAACGGGAATGGGCGGCGGAGGGCAAAGGGAAAGCCGGAGCGGCGTCCTCCGCGAAAGAACGGGAGGTGTCGGCATGAGCGGTTTTTGGATTATGCTTACCGGAGCATTGGTAGCATCTTGCTGCGGCATCCTCGGATGTTTCCTTATTTTGCGCCGCATGGCGCTCGTGGGTGACGCCATCAGCCATTCCGTGTTGCCCGGCATTGTCATCGCCTTCTTGATCAGCGGTTCCAGGGATTCCTTCTTCATGCTGTTCGGCGCGGCGATCATCGGCTTCGTGACCGTATTCCTTATTCAGATGTTTCAGAATAGCGGCGTCCAAAGCGATGCCTCCATCGGAGTCGTGTTTACGTCCCTTTTCGCGGTCGGAGTGCTTCTCGTCAGCTTAAACGCCAAGCACGTCGATCTCGACCTGGACTGCGTCCTTTACGGGGAAATCGCCTACGTGCAGTGGAATCAGATCTCCGTTGCGGGGATGGAGATCGGACCGAAAGCGGTATGGTTGCTCGGGATAACCTTGTTTATCATCGTGGCCATCATCGCTCTGTTCTACAAGCAGTTTAAGCTATGCGCGTTCGATCCGGCGCTAGCAGCCGCGATCGGAATACCGGTTGCCCTGTTCCATTATGTTCTGATGGGATTGGTTTCGATGGCTACGGTGAGTTCCTTCGAGAGCGTAGGGGCCATACTCGTGGTCGGATTGCTTATCGTTCCGCCAGCGACGGCGTACCTTCTGACGGACCGTCTGGGAATGATGATCGTACTCAGCCTTATCATAGGCGTCATTAGTTCTGTGGCAGGATACTATACCGCCGCGGCATTGGACGCTTCCATCGCAGGATGCATGGTTTGCGTGGCCGGCGTGCTGTTCTTGTTCGCCTTCCTGTTCTCGCCGACGCACGGACTCGTTACGCGTAAGCTTCGCCAACGCACTACCGCTACCCGCGAAGCTTATTAAGCTAAAAGCGCGAGTTGCGAAAAAAGACTTTAAGTCCAGCGTTATTACGATGGGCTTAAAGTCTTTTCTTTGCGTATCAAGCGCAACCCGAAGTAAAATTTTAATTCCTACGTCAAAATGTGATAGAATGACGATGAATTACGAATGGATGACGGTAGCAAGGAGTGGAAGAGAAAATTGGCTTACCAGATGGGGAAATATCGATTATTGGCACTGGATTTGGATGGAACTTTACTTAACGATCGCAGCGAAATCAGCAATACGAACGCGAAATGGGTTAGGCATGCCGTCGAGGCAGGCGTAACGGTATGCGTATCTACGGGACGAGGTTTCCCAAGCGCGTTGCCTTTCGCGGAGCAATTGCGATTAGATACACCGATGATTACCGTTAACGGCGGAGAGATATGGACGAAGCCGCATTCCTTGCATCGGCGCACGTTGCTCGATTCGCAGAAGGTCATGAAGCTTCACGCTCTCGCGGAGCAACACGACGTCTGGTTCTGGGGCTATACGACGAACGATATTTACAATAAGGAACGCTGGGTCGGAGATACGATAACCAGCCATTGGCTGAAATTCGGCTACTATACGGAGAATTTGCCTATCCTAAATGAAATCCTAAAGGAAATTCAAACTTGGGACGGTCTTGAGATTACCAATTCGTCACCTTATAACATCGAGATCAACTCGCAAGGAGTATCGAAGGCATCCGCGCTTGAAGAGGTATGCCGGATGTTGGGATATGATATGTCCGAGGTCGTGGCGGTAGGAGACAGCTTGAACGATATTGCCGCGATCAGAGCATCTGGCCTTGGCGTGGCAATGGGCAACGCGCAAGATGAAGTGAAAGCTGCGGCGAAAGTCGTGACGGGCAGCCATCAAGAGCATGGCGTAGCGCAGGTCATTCAAAACTACGTTCTGAGGACGTGATCTGGAATGGACATATTGGGATGGCTGATTATTGCTGTACTGTTCGCGGCCGGTATGGCCGGAGCGATATTCCCGATTCTGCCGGGCGCGTTAGCCATTTATGCTGCTTTTTTCGTATACGGATGGTTCTTTACTTTCGAGCCATTCGGCTTTTGGTTTTGGAGCTTCCAAACGGTCATCGTCGTCGCGTTGATCGCGGCGGATTATTTGGTCAATGCCTGGGGAGTCAAGAAGTACGGGGGCTCGAGGGCATCGGTCATCGGGAGTACGATCGGGATATTGATCGGTCCGTTCGCGATACCTGCATTCGGGCTCATTATCGGTCCGCTGGCGGGAGCGATTCTAGGGGAATTGATCCACGGATCAGACATGAACAGGGCTGTTAAAGTGGGTTGGGGCGCATTGGTCGGGTTATTTAGCAGCATGGTCGTCAAAATTATTCTGCAAGCTGCCATGATTGTGATATTCGTAATCTGGTTGATCGCCAATTAACGTTAAGGAGAGCTGGCCGATGGTTAGAGTTACGGTATGGAACGAGTATAAGCATGAGCAGATTCACGATGAAGTACGCAGTGTCTATCCGAGCGGGATTCATGCGGTTATCGCAGAAGGCTTGGAGGCTGCCGAGCAAGGCTTCGCCGTCCGTACGGCCACCCAGCCCGAACCGGAGCACGGGTTGACGCAAGAGGTGCTGGATCAAACCGACGTGCTGATCTGGTGGGGGCATATGGCCCATGACGAAGTAGACGACGGCATCGTGAATCGGGTGCACGAACGCGTCTTGAACGGCATGGGTCTAATCGTATTGCATTCCGGACATTTCTCGAAAATATTCAAGAAGCTGATGGGAACCGGCTGTGATTTGAAGTGGAGGGAAGCCAACGAGAAAGAACGGATATGGACCGTGGATCCTTCCCACCCGATCGCGGAAGGCTTACCGGAATTTTTCGAACTAAAGCCGGAGGAAATGTACGGAGAGCACTTCGACATTCCCGCGCCGGACGAGCTGATCTTCGTGAGCTGGTTCGAAGGAGGAGAAGTGTTCCGCAGCGGTTGCACGTTCCGTCGCGGGCAAGGCAAGATCTTCTATTTCCGTCCGGGACACGAAACGTATCCGACGTATTACCATCCCATCGTGAGCCGGGTTATCTCGAACGGCGTTAAATGGGCTGCTCCTTCCGGAGCGGCACGTCCGGTTCGCGGCAATCATAAGCCGCTTGAACCCATCAACTAACTTGCTAATGAGGTTTTCCCTTGAAAAAAGACACATTACTTAAAGGCACCCTGATACTGGCAGCCGCCGCTCTCGTCGCGCGGGCGCTTGGCATTTTTCAGCGGGTTCCGCTTGATTATTTAATGGGCGATATAGGCAATGGCTATTTTGCCGTGGCGAACAACGTCTATTTATTGTTGCTCGTTGTCGCGACGGCCGGGATTCCAAGCGCCATTAGCAAAATGGTTTCCGAGCGTTACGCTCTAGGACGAGTCGACGAGGCAAGGCAAGTGTATCGCGCCGCGCTGCTATTCGGAGCAGTAGCAGGCGTTGTGATCACGCTAGGTTTGTGGTTTCTCGCACCCGTCATTTCCGGGCCGGTCATGCATGAGCCCGATGCTGCCGCGGCGATTCAGGCCATTGCTCCTTCGTTGGTTCTATTTCCGATTATCGCCATGATGAGAGGTTACTTTCAAGGACGCCAGTTTATGACCGCTGGCGGCATTTCGCAAATCATTGAACAAATCTTGCGCGTTTTTGCGGCCGTAGCGATCGCTTTCGCCGTGTACTCAGCAAACCCGCTAAACAATAAAGGAATTGCATCCGGCGCGGCCTTAGGAAGCGTGTTCGGCAGTATCGGCGCTTTCGCGGTCATGCTTTATTACGCGCGAAAGCTGAAGGCCAGGGACCGATCCGAGCCGCTGAAGAAGCTAGATACATCGAAAAGTCTAGGCTTGAGATCCATTTACCGCGAAATGTTCCGATTTTCCATTCCTATCGTCATGACGGCCGTTACCGTTCAACTGTTATACACGTTGGATTCTACGATGGTTAAATCCCTCACGATAGGACATTTCGAACCGGAAGTGATCAATCATTGGTGGGGGGTACTCGGAATGAATGCCCAATCCATCGCGGGTATTCCGGTGATTCTTGCCGTTGCCTTAAGCCAATCGATTATCCCCGTCATCTCTTCCGCTCATGCGACCGGCGACCGCGAAAGGGTAGGCAACCAAGCGTCGCTAGCGGTTAGGATCGCTTTATTTAGCGCCATGCCCGTCGTTCTGCTGCTGGGTATCGGAGCTTACAGCGTTAATGGTCTCATCTTTGAAAACCCCAAAGGCAGCGTGATTGTCGCCATGCTGACGTTAGGTACTTTGTTTCAAATCTGCATGATGGTCACGAATTCGATCCTCCTTGGGATCGGAGAGCCAAGGAAAGCAACGATGCATGCGGTATCGGGAGTCATTATCAAAATCATTCTTAGCTTTGCTCTTGCGCCTGTTTTTGGAGTATATGGCTTATTGGCGGCAACGACAGTGTGCTTCGTCTGGGCGGCAACCTTTAACATTCTAAGCTTGCGCAAAAGGTCCCAATTCAAGATGCTCGGGAGCCGTTGGTCGGGTTTTCTCCTGACGAGCGGAATCGTTGCGGCTGCGATTGCCCTTGTGGAGTGGATCGTTCTAGCCGTTTGTTCCGGACTACCGGACAAGCTCGCCTTTTTCCTCTCTTGCGCGGTAATGGGAGGAGCTTTGGCGGTGCTGTATCCGGCGCTCCTCGTTTATCTGAAGGTTGTAACGCCGGAAGAAATCGCGACTTACCCTCGTCCCGTTCGCCGGCTGCTGGCGCCATTCATGAAGCTTCGCTCGAGAAGCACGGCGGCTTGAAGCTTATTCTGGCCGAATAGGTGCTCGTGGGTGATATCGACGACATGAGGAAGTTTAATCGGCTTTATGTAAGACCAAACCCCTTGGCTCGTAAACCAATCCCCCTCCGCAGCCGGGCGGATCTCTCGATCCGACCAAACATCGGAGAGGTTGGGACTCAACCACATCGTTAACTTGGCATTGCCGGCGGTACCGTCTGAATACTCGGACATACCGCCGGTTTTCTGCGTACCGCGAGTCGAGAAACGATGAGGCCAATAATCCGCCCGCGACCCCGAATGCGGAATTCTCGACGCAAAGGCGGTCGTTGCCTTCAGCACGTCCGGATATCCGAACAGAATACCGTAAAGGCATTTGCCGAACTCGATTCTTTCCCGTAAATCCTCGAACTTCTCCAACACTCTCCCCGCTAAACGCATCGGTAATTTCCCGCGAATCCTCTCATCCTGCCATAACGGAAAAACGATTTGGTTTAACTGCATCAGCGGTTGACTTTGAAAAGACAAAGTCTCGAGAACGTTCCTACGGTAATAAGCATCCTCCACTACGCGTAATTGAATAAAATGTTGCTCGTTCACGATGAGAGCTTCCGATAGCGGGACGGGGTTGCGATCCATCCAGAACCGGCTCCAGAACGGGGCCATGAAGGAGGAAACGCCGAATTGCGGAAGCAAGCAGGAGAGGTCGCGCCCTATCCGTCTCCCTTCGGCGTACAATCTCAGCTGCGGGTATGCGTCACCGAATATGAGGGAGTTGCAAGCTTCCAACATCTCGAATATCGCCGAGACGTGCCTGCCCTCAAGGAGATAGGGAAGCCACTCCCCCTTCAAGTCCGTCATGCTCCATCCGCCGTTACGGGATACCATGTGGGCAAGGAAAGACCATTGCAACTCCGGGAACGCCTTGAATAGGTGCCAATAGGCTGCCGTTCGGGTCAAGTTGTTGCGATTAAGCGCGGAGGTTTCATCCCGGATGGCGGAGCAAATTCGTTCCTCTTCCCGGGTGACGGTTCGTTCATTGACATGAATAGAGGGCGCGTCTAATAAGCTTGTTGAGAGCATTCGCATGTTTTTCTCCAAGGAAAGGGGGGTGCGATGACGAGTAAGCCGGTAGGAGCTGCACAAGCCGTGGACTTTGCCCGCCAAACCGGATAAGAGTTGCCCGAACACCCTTATCACCCCGTATTTACCTCGTTTAATCCCTAACGGTTCATTCACCTTGGAGGCTCCTTAATCGATTTGGTTTCATTTTTATGGAAGGATTTCCATATAAGGCGTCGAATCTAATTAGCTGGAATTATTCTATTAAGGGAGAGTTATGAAGTGGCAAAAAAATCATCGAAAAAGTTTGGCATTCTATTATGCGCATTAATCTTGGCGGTTATCGTCGGTTGTCAGTCCGTTGGCGGACTTAACCTAAACGACATGATCCTGAAGCAAATAGATGTCTCGCAGCAAGAGCAGTCGCAATTGTTCGAGTTGGAAATCGAATTCAACGAAGAGCTAATATCCCGGGAAGAACCCGAGATCGCCAGTATGGTTAAGGAGTTCAGCAAAATATCGCTTAACATTGCACACGCCAAGATGGACGAACAAGGGAATCAGTGGATAAACGGAGTCTTCGGCTTCGGAAAAGGGGATATTCCGTTTACCTTGCATTCGGATTCCAAGACCGTAAGATTCGATATCGACGGTTCGAAACGGCCGCTTATCATCGAGCTTCCCGATACGGACCCGGCGCTCGAACAATCGCAGCAAGCGATGGCGGAAACCATTCGCCAGTTGGCCCAAAAAGTGGCAGCCTACTTCGTCCGAGGACTTCCGAATCCGCCCGTGCTGTCCGTAGACAGGGTTTCCTCTTCCGTTCACGGCGTACTGACGAATCTGACGAAGGTTCATGCGGAACTGAACGGAGAGCAGCTTGGCGATTTGATACCGGTTTATCTGGAGAACCTGATGAATGACAAGGAAGGCTTGCGAACAACGCTGCGCGAAGTTTTCCAATGGGCGCAAGAGCTTCCGCCGGAGGTGCTGTCCGTATTCGGCGAAGGTGCGGACGCGGTGCTCGAGGAGGATGCGGATATAGATGCCGTCGTCGAAGAAGCCTTTGCGGAATTGATTCCGGTTCTGGAAGAAGCGCAAGCCGAAATCGCTAAAGCGCGCGAAGAGGAAGAATGGGGAGAAATATTCGATAAAGGCGTTACGATGGCAGCCGATTTGTACGTCGACGATTCCTTGCACTTGCGCAAATCTTTCGTCGAGTTGATCATAGCTCCGGCGTTCTTCACCGCCGAGGACAGCCCGGTCAGGAGCATCAAGATTCGCAGCTCCGGCGAGATGTGGAACGTGAACGGGGACGTTGTCGTACCGCAGGTGGAGGTTCCGGGAAATGCGCTGACGGTCGAAGAAGCAGAGGGTTTACAGGGCTATCAAGCGTTGCGTCTATTCGAACCGAGCTCCGTTCTGTACAATGTCTTGAAAAATGATTTCAAAATCGACGATCAATCCTTCGTGCTAAGCGACGAGTGGGGAATTCCCTTCTACGTCGATTCCGATGGCACCGCGTACGTTCCGATCAGGGCAACGATGAAGGAATTCGGTGTCAAGCTTCAGGTTCCTGCCGCCAAAGGACAAATTCGGTTCTATGATCAGGCAACGGAGCAAGCGGTCATATTCCAAACCGGTTCGGCAAAGGCTAACGTTAACGGCAAATCTGTCACACTTGAGCATAAGGTCGTTAACGATGGGCATTTCGTATATGTGTCCGCGGATGACCTATTCGGTATCCTGCACGCCGAGTATTCCGTAAGCGATAATGAAAGCGGAGAACGAATCATGGAGGTTGCAAGAGATCTATAAGAGGCTATAATAACATAAAGAGCTAACGAGAGGCAGGGACAGGATATGCAGAAGATTACGGATGAAGCAACGTTTCGCGAACTAGTAGGAGAAGACAGTCTGACTGTCGCTATTTTCAAAGCAACTTGGTGTAAGGATTGCCACTTCATAGAGCCGTTCATTGCCGACGTGGAGGCCGCTTATGCCGATCGACTAACTATGGTTGAAATAGATCGCGACGAAATGCCGGATCTGTGCAGCGAGCTGAACATTCTCGGGATTCCGAGCTTCATCGCTTTCCGCCAAGGACAAGAACTCGTCCGGTTCGTAAGCAAGCTGCGCAAGACGCGCGATGAGATCGAGCAATTCCTTGACCGGGCCGTCGAAGTTTCAGGAGCGCTTGCTCAAAAGTAACCGAAGAAAATCGTTAAAGCCTCTTACCTCGTCCGACGGGGAAGGGGTTTTTTCGTACAATCAGAAAGTATAAGTTTTCGAAATCCAATGTTCACATAATGAACATGGCTTTGAAAGTAGGGGTTCGGTATAATGGGAACTGGCCCCTTGCGCCAACTTTCACAAGAAATCGGGGATGGGCATGACTACACAGAGATATCGTTTATTGACCCTTCTTACCTGCATCGGCATGTTTATGGTTCTCATTGCAGGCGTTCTCGTTACGAATACGGATTCCGGGCGAGGTTGCGGATCGGACTGGCCATTATGCAACGGTCGCTTCGTGCCTGCGTACACGGTTGAATCCATGGTAGAATATAGTCACCGCATGATTAGCGGGCTTGTCGGGTTGCTGGTCGGAGCTGCTTATCTCGTTACATGGTTCTGGAAGCCTGCCCGCCATAAGGAGAATGTCCTGTATGCCGGCGGCGCTCTGCTCTTTACCTTGATGCAAGCCGTCCTTGGAGCGATGGCGGTCGTGTGGGAGCAGTCGTCGCTTGTATTGGCGCTCCACTTCGGAATTTCCTTGTTCGCCTTCACGTGCACTTGGCTGTTATACACCGTCGCTAAGCGACAGGATTTGCAACAATCCGGACAACCAAACGATAGTAGCCGGATGATCAAACCGCAAACGGTTCTCACGTTCCCTAAAGCTATGTTTCGCAGTATCGTCGCCGTTCTGGTATATTGTTACGGCGTCGTATACTTGGGTGCTTATATCCGGCACACAAGCTCCGGCGGCGCTTGCGAAGGCTGGCCTCTATGCAACGGGGAAATCGTTCCTGAGCTTACGGGTTCTACGGCGGTCGCCTTCGCCCATAGGATAGCGGCGTTATTGTTGCTGGTCTTGATCGCCGTACTTGTGATCTACGTTCGCAAATCCGCAGGAAACTCATCAGAGCTGGCATCGATCGCGAATAAAGCTCTGGCTCTCGTATTCTTGCAAGTGATCAGCGGAGGTCTTCTTGCCTTCACGATCAGCAGCGAGGATGTCTACATCTTCACCGGCTTGCTTCATACGATTATCATTTCGGCGCTCTTCAGTATGCTGGTATTATTAGCGATCCGAGCGCGGCAATTATCCCGTTAAGTAGCTACCCGGAGGTTAGTTGCGTGCTTGATCGTTATCGATGCCCGCATGAAGCCGGGTTACCCCGACGAGTTGTTCCCTCGCGTTGGAAAGAATATTTCAGAACATGAATATTAATGTTAAAGCCACAGCCCGAGCTGTGGCTTTTTTTAGGTTACGGCAATGCCCATAAGAAAAGCGCTTAACCAAAAATATACGATAATTATCGAAATATGATCTTTGTGATCCGAGAATATTCATTAAATTAATAATATTTTCGTGTGTATTGACTAAGTAAGCGCTATTATGATTTAATGATGTAGGGAAAGCGCTTACCCAAATTTATACATTTAAGTGAGCGTTGACCCGCCAATATCATAGAACGGAATTCGAAAGGGGAACCTCACATGTTTCGCAAGATGAGGAAATCGGTTGTGCTTCTTACTTTGGTTTCATTGTTTACGCTGCTTCTTGCAGCTTGCGGCGGAGGCAAGAACAATAATGAAGCCGCATCGGCATCGCCTTCTGCTTCAACTTCCGCATCGCCTTCCGAGTCTGCTTCGGCGCCTCAGCGCGATCTGGAAAAAGAAGGGCTACCCAAGATCAACGATAAAATCGCTTCAAAAGGCGACGTGAAACTCGAAGTATGGATGCCGGCCGACTGGACGGACAAACAACAAGTGAAAGATTTAGTCAGCGAATTTGAAAGCGTATACCCGAACGTGAAAGTCAACATGTCCGGCGTGACGTGGGAAGATATTCCCAACAAAGTTCGCGTCTCCGTACAAGGCGGAGCGCCAGCCGACCTGTCGATGAACCACCCGTTCGCGTTGGGCGCGCAAGGGCTTGCCGAACCGGTTGACGACTTGTGGCAAGAATGGGGCGCGGAAAGCGAATTCCTGCCGGGCAGCCTCGTCGACGTCACTTGGAAAAATATAAAATACGGAATTCCTCTCGAAGTGAACACCACGTTCATGATTTATAACAAAGAGATTTATCAAAAGGCCGGTTTGACTGAGCCGGGCGATAACTATACATTCCAGCAATGGAAAGACGACGCGAAAAAAATCGTCGACTCCAAGGCCGCTCCGAACGGAATGGCCATCAACTTAGGCGGTTGGGACACTTACGGTCTTATCGTGGCCAACGGCGGCGATCTGTTGAAATTCGAAGGGGACAAAGTAACCGCGACGTTCAACGATCCGAAAGTCGTGGAAGTGCTTCAATGGCTGCATGATATGGCGAAAGAGAAACTGGCTCCTATGCCGGGTCTGCAAGCCCGTCAATCCGATACGCCGGAAGCGCTGTTCGCAAACAAAGCGGTTGCCGGGTTCTACTCCGGTCCGTGGCACGTGACCCAGCTGCGCAATGAAAACCCTGATCTTTTCAAAAACGTAGGAACCGCAGCAATGCCGAACGGCATGACGGGCGGGACCGACGGATCCGTCCAAGGCGGCGGCAGCCTCTTCATCCCGAAAGGCTCCAAAAACAAGGAAGTCGCGTTCGAGCTTGGCAAATGGTTCGTTTCCGACAAATACGCGCTTATGTTCGCGAAAGACCTTGGCCGCAACCCGGCGCGCGCCAAATTGTACGAAGATCCGATGTTCAAAGAAGATCCGCTGAACCTGGCGTTTACCACTCAACTTAAAACGGCTAAGCCGTTCCTGCTCGATGCTTATCCGGAAGCCGGGCAAGTACTCGGCGATTTGATTCGCGAAGCAGTCTTGAAAGACGATGTGCAAGGCGCGGCCGATAGAGCGCAAGCGAAAGCTCAAGCTGCGATCGACTCTGTCGAGTCCAAGAAATAGAAATAGAGAATATGAAGCTTTGAGGGGTGCGGGCATCGTCTGTTAAAAGGACGGTCCCGCTTTCTCTCTAGGAAACGGAGTGGAAGCAAATGACCAATCGGGTAAAGGCTCCCGCAACGCAGAGCGGAGCAATGCTGATTCGAACTGCGGGGAGACGCCGAAATCGATGGAGCGGCTACCTGTTCGTAGGGCCGGCGCTGCTCGTGTTGATGGTGACAAGCATCCTCCCGATCGTTTATGTGGTATGGATGTCCTTTCAAGAACAGACCCTTGCTGGAAAATTCGAATTTAACGGAATCGCCAATTACGACAAGCTGATTCACGACCCGTTATATTTCAAAAGCATCGTCAACACGCTTACGTATACAGTCGGTTCGGCCGCTCTCGGGCTGAGCGCGGCAATTTTGCTAGCCGTAGTGCTTAACCGCAACGTCAAAGGAAGCAAGTTTTTTCGCATTCTGTTTTTTCTTCCTTCCGTTACGTCCGAAGTCGTCACGGCCATGATGTTCCTGTGGCTGCTTGATTCCAATTTCGGCTTAATGAACTACATGACCGAACAAATGGGCTTCGGTCGTATCAATTGGTTGCTTGATCCAACGTTGGCCATGCTGTCCGTCATCATTGTCGGCGCTTGGCGGGGTGCATCGTACAACACTCCTTTGTTTCTTTCGGCGATTCAAAACATACCTAAGGAACTTTATGAAGCTGCTGCCATTGACGGCGCCAAATCGATTCAGCAATTTTTCCGCATCACCTTGCCTATGATTGTCCCGATTCTTAGCTATACGATCATTATGGCGTTCATCGGATCTTTCCAAATGGTCGCGATCGTCGATCTCTTGACGAACGGCGGTCCGCTGGACAGCACGATGGTGACCTTGAAATACATTTGGCGGCAAGGTTTCGAATTCAACAATTTGGGCTATGCCGCGACGCTGTCGCTCGGACTGTTGCCTATCCTGTTCTTCATTACCTGGATCCAGATGCGGATCAGCAATAGGGGGGCGGCATAATTGGATAATAAAAAGTCGAAACTCATTGCGGACGTGCTGACCTACCTTTGTTTGGCCGTCGGGACTATCGCGTTCTTATTCCCGTTCTTGTGGATGTTCGGCACGGCGATCAAAACGATGCCCGAAGCGATGACGTGGCCTCCGAAATTGCTGCCGGACAAGGCGCAGTTCAATAACTTCGTTGAAATATTCAAAGGAACGGTGCTTCTGCGTTCCATGTACAATTCCATCGTCGTCACGCTATGCGCCATCGTCGTTAACGTATTTCTGGCTTCTTTGGCGGCATACGGCTTCGAACGAATGAATTTTCCCGGTAAAAAGTTTTGGTTTAACATCGTTCTTCTAACCATGATGGTTCCCGGGGCGTTGCTTATCATTCCTTTGTTTTTTATCGTCAAATCGCTGCCGGGAACTTCGTTCGGCTGGCTCGATACGTATCCGGGACTGATTCTGCCTTACGCCGTTACGGGCTTCTCGATCTTTCTGTTCCGTCAATTCCTGGTCAGCGTTCCGAGGGATGTGGACGAAGCCGCGGAAATCGATGGCTGCAGCAAGTTTCAAACTTACCGCTTGATCATCATTCCTATGATTCGTCCTGCGATGGGGCTAGTGGCCGTGTTTACGTTTTTGCTCGTTTGGAACGATTATCTGTGGCCGCTTGCCATATCCCGATCGGAAGATATGTATACCGCCCAGATCGCTCTGAAGTTTTTCCAAGGGCAGTACACCATCAACTGGCCGTATTTGATGGCCGGCGCGACAGTCGTAGCCATGCCTTCATTGCTGTTCTATTTCTTCTTGCAAAGATTTTTCCAACAAAGCTTATCCAATCTCGGAACAGGCGGCAAGTAAGGTAAGGGAGAGAATCAATTCATGAAACCGGAGAAAATATACGTTGTTTTTAAAACCCATGTCGATTTAGGGTTTACGGATCTTCCCAGCAAAGTCGTCCAGCAATATAAGCATCAAATGATGGACGATGTTTTGACCGTATGCGAAGCGACGGCCGACAACCCGCCGGGGCACCGGTATGTATGGACGCTGCCGGCATGGATGCTTAAGCAGTGCTTGAACGAGGACGACGCGCAGCGCAGGGAGCGGCTTGAGAAGCTCGTCCGCGACGGACAGCTGTGCTGGCATGGCTTGCCGTTCACGACGCATACCGAGTTTTGCGGCGTCGAGGAATACATGCGCGGATTGTATATGAACGAGGAGTTGAACCGGAAATACGGCAAAGAGGTGATTTCCGCCAAAATGACGGACGTACCCGGCCATACTTGGATGCTTCCTTCGCTTTTGCGGCAAGCAGGCATTCAATTTCTACATCTCGGCGTAAATTCGTGCTCCGCGCCGGTTGATCTTCCTCGCTTGTTCTGGTGGGAAGGTCCTGACGGCAGCCGGGTATTGACGTGGTACTCCGCTGGGGAATACGGGACGAGCCTGCTGCCTCCGGAAGATTGGCATTATCCGGTCTGGCTCGCGCTTATGCAGACTCACGACAATATCGGACCGCAAAGCAGCGACATCGTGAGCCAACTGCTCGAAGACGTTGCGGCGAAATATCCGGATGCGGAAGTCCAATTGGGGACGATGGACGATTTCGCTCGCGATTTTATCGCCCGCGGCTATTCGGATATTCCGGTTATTCGGAAAGATTTGGCCGATTCGTGGATTCACGGAGTCGGTACCTACCCTGCTGAAGTGTCGAGCGTCCGACAGCTTCGTTACGATCTCGCAGCCAAAGAAAGCTTGAATGCAGTCAACCACAATCGTGCCGGAAGCGCCGGCCCCACGGAAGCGATTCGCCAAGGTTACGAGCAGACGCTGTTATTCGGCGAACATACGTGGGGAATCGACATCAAATCGAATCTTCTTCCGGGCCGCCACGGCGGACGCGCGATATGGGCAGAAGATATCGCACGGGACCGAGCGGCGTTTCCCGAGACTTACGCCAAGACCGAACAGTCATGGGAAGAGCAGCGGGATTACGTTCGTAAAGCCAATCGTTTCGCTTCCGAAGCCTCGCCTTCAATCGTACCAATAGCGGGTCAGAAGGTAGCGGCATACAATCCGCTTCCCCGGGAACGGCAGTCTTCTCCTATTTGGATTGACGTCGATTCCGCTGGCTGGTTGCGAGATCCCGTCAACGGCGAACGCTTCCGGGTGAACGGAAGAGGCGAAGCTTCCGTTGGTCCGATAGGGCCGCTTGCGGCCCGAAGCTTCATTTGGGAGCCGGATGCCTCAGCCGAGTTAGGTGTGCAACTGTTCGAGCCTTGCGAAACAGACGGCGTCATCGAGAACTCGTCGATCCGCATTGAAGTAAATGCAAAGACCGGAACGATTTTTCGTTTTCAGGACAAAAGAAATGGAAAAGAGTGGGCAAGCGAAGGCTTCGGCACCTATTTATACGAAGTTTTCGGTAAACAAGACATGTTGAAATTCGTAAAAGATTACGCCTACGATTTGACCGATTGGTATATCAACGACTTTAGTAAACCGGGGTACCCTCGTATTCCTTATGCGCGATACGAGGCGCAAGCAGTGAGCGTGGAAAGCCGCCGCATCGGCAAAAGGCAGGAAATCCGGATTCGGTACGGGGTTTCCCCCGATAGCAGGGGAGAATTCGGCAACGCGGAATCGGCAATGCTGACGGTTGCGTTGGAAGAAGACGGAGATGGCGCCGATTTCACGCTGCAGCTATCGGATAAGAAGAAAACGGCATTCGCCGAGGCGGGCCATTTCGTGCTTCCGCTGTTGGCGAAACGTCCCCAATACCGGCTGCAAAAAATGGGCTCAGTCGTCAATCCGCTCGAGGATATTGCCCGGGGCGCGAATTTCCGTCTGCATTGCGTCGATCAGTGGGTCGATGTCTGCGACGAAGACGGTACGGGGCTTGCCGTTTTCCCGCTAGACACCCCGCTTTGTTCGCTTGGGGAATCCGGCGTCTACAAGTACGATCTTGTATACGAACCAGAGCAACCGGTTCTGCTCTTTAACTTGTTCAACAACCAGTGGGGCACGAATTTCCCGCAATGGATCGGAGGGGATTTCACTTACCGGTTCCATATCGTCCCGCATGACGGCGACTGGAAACAGGCGCGACTGGAAGAACGGGCGGAACAATTGCGTTATCCGCTGCAAGCTTACTTGCCAATAACGGAAGAAAAGCCCGCCATTATCGAACCGCTTCTTATGGAATCCGTATACGGGGTCCGTTGGCTGGCCGTCAAACCCGCGGAGAACGGAGATGCGGCAATGGTATGCCGATGGATGAACGTTTCCGACGAAACCCGTGAAATAACTTTCCGGTTCAACCGGACTTATTCCGAAATCGTGCGTTGCAGCGGGGTAGAAAGGGAGATTGAAAAGTTGCCTCTACAGAATGGGACTGTAACCGTTCATGCTCGTCCTTTCGAGATCGTTACATTAAAGCTCCGGCAGGAAGTAACGATAGCTGCTAGATGCTAAATTGATATTATGATACGATCAAGGAAATTTCCAGAGAACGGACCGTTATGGAACTGAAGGCGGATGGGAGAACTCGACATGAAAACGATGACGATTTACGATGTTGCCCAAAAGGCGGGAGTATCGATAGCGACCGTCTCCAAAGTCATCAATCGAAACGGTCGGATCAGCGAGAAGACGAGGGAAAGAATCATGCAAATTATGGCCGAAATGGGTTACGTGCCGAATTTGGTTGCTTCCGCCCTGTCCAGCAAACGAACCTATATGATCGGCCTGCTTCTTCCGGACATCTCCAACCCTTATTTCGCCGAGCTGGCGCGGAATATCGAAGACAGAGCCCATGAACTGGGATATAATGTCGTCATTTGCAACACCGACAATCAAATCGACAAAGAAAGCGACTATTTGACGTTTCTTCAACAGAAAAGCGTGGACGGCATATTGATGGCGACCGGTCTGGCTCATCCGCAGTCTCTTGGCTTGATACTGGAAAAGAAGCTTCCCATTGCCCTGATAGCCCGGGATGCCCCGCAATTAGCAGTGAATTCGGTATACGTCGACGATTTCATGGGAGGGTACTTAGCGGCGTCCCATCTGCTGTCGCTCGGTCATCGAAGGATCGGCATCATCGTCGAGAGTATGGAATTGGAAAGCTCGCGTCAGCGATTGAAAGGTTACCGTTCGGCATTGGATGAATTCCACTGCCCTTATGACGAACAATGGGTGAGCGTCAGCGATTTCTCGATCGTTTCGGGCATAGAGGTCGCGGGCAGGCTTTTGGATCGCAAGATTCGTCCTACAGCCATCTTTGCTTGCAACGATTTACTGGCTATCGGTTCCATACAGGCAGCGCGATCTAGAGGGATTTCCGTGCCCGAAGGGCTTTCGGTTGTCGGCTTTGACAATACTTTCTTGTGCGGAATGGTTGATCCCGCACTGACGACGGTTGGTCAGCCTATTCGGGAGCTGGCGCGCAATGCGGTGGATTTGCTTCACCGGCAACTGCTCGGAGAAGAGCAGCCCAAGCAGCGAATCGTGCTCCTGCCCGAATTGGTTTTGCGCAAATCGACGCAGAGGTACGGATCATTCGAAACCGTAGGAGACATCAATTTATAATCATTTTTCTCTTAAGAGACGGCTCGCTCAACCGAACTGGTTGAGCGAGCCGTCTCTTTTGCGTTACAATGGAATAATGATGTCTTGACTGCAGTCGAGGAGGAAAGTTTTTGCTAAGAATGTTGTTCGGAGAAAAACCGAGAGAGTGGACGGGGTTGTTGCTCGATACGGTGCAGTCGATGGAGCAATTTGCCTTGTTAGCTAGCGAACTCGCGGAGCGTCTGCCGGAACAATCCTCCAGATATCATACGTTCGCCATTTGGGCGGAAGGGCTTCTTCGCTCGATGGACGAGCTCGAACAGAGCTGTTATGCGGCTAAGCGCTATTCCGAACTCGTACGCCATAACCACGTGGATGAGCTCTCGTTCGAGGAACGGCTTAGCTATAATCGTCATGTCTACTACGACAAAAACTCTTATATTCGAATATTCGCTATATTGGATAAGCTGGGCTTCTTGCTTAACCAATTGCTTGAACTTAGAACGGAACGGCTCAAAGCCCACTTTTCCTATTTCACGGTACTGCGCAATTTGCGCGAAAACAATCTGCACGTCGAGCTAATGAAACCTCTTAACGAGTTGAAGGAGCGTTATCAAGGCGAGATGAATCGGCTCCGCACTCGCAGAAATCTGGAAATTCACCAAATGAACGCGGAGCTTAAAGACGATTTGGATCAAAGATTTGCCAACGCCGGCGGACCAAGGACCCTTGAGGACTTGATCTCCAATATGGCCGACTTGGATCAAAGCTGGGAGATGGTTCAGGGCTCGATTAACCTCATCTTCCGATTTGCATGCAAACGGCTCCGCGAAATGGGTTAAGCGATAGACGGGGAGGGGGGAAAACCGATTGAAGCTGTTGGGCAGAACGGCATTAATAACGGGAAGCGCCAAAGGACTGGGACGTCGGACGGCGCTAGAGCTGGCATCCTCCGGCTGCGACGTGGCCATCAATTACGTGTCGAGCCGCGAGGAGGCCGAAGAGCTAGTCCGGGCTATCGAATCGATGGGACGCAAGGCGTGCGCCATCCAAGCGGACATCGCTAAAGCGGATGATGCGGTACGACTCGTCTCCGAGGTGGAAAGCTGCTTGGGTTGCGTAGATATTCTTATCAATAACGCGGGACCGTTCATACGGGAGCGTCGCTTGTTCGCGGACTATAAACCGGAGGACATCCATTATCTGATGAACGGAAATCTCGTCGGCACGATGTTGATGGATCATCGGGTTTTACCCGGCATGAGAAGCCGGCAATGGGGAAGAATCATTCATTTCGGTTTCGGGCATGCTTCGGAAGCGCGTTCTTGGCCGCATCGGGCGGTATACGCAGCGGCTAAGGTCGGTCTGGTATCGTTCACGAAGACATTGGCGGTAGAGGAAGCCTCTAACGGGGTCACAGTGAACATGATTTGTCCGGGGGATATCCGAGGGGGAAACAAGGAGAAGAGCATCGTAGACGTCGAGGGCATCTTAGACGATGAATCCCCGAGAGGCCGTCCCGGAACCGGGGAAGACGTGGCGAGAATGATTGCTTTTCTGTGCATGCCGGAATCTGATTTTATTACCGGGAACACGATCGACGTATCCGGCGGATTGGATCCCATCCGTACGCATTTGAAAAGATGACGAAACGACAAAAGGTCCTGCCGGGGGCAGGACCTTCTCCACTTCTGGATAAGAAGGAATCAGAACACTTGAACGACTTCTTGTATGCCTTCGACTTCTTCCAGCAAAGCGCGCTCGATACCTGCTTTGAGCGTGATCGTGGAGCTTGGGCAACTGCCGCATGCACCCATCAGGCGCAATTTAACGATGCCGTCCTCGATGTCGACCAATTCAACGTCTCCTCCGTCGCGTTGCAAGAACGGACGCAATTTATCGAGAACGTCGATAACTTCATCATACTGCGTGCTTGGAGCATTCGTACTCATAATCATCCACTCCTTTCAACATCTATTATAGTACAAAAAGCCAAGTTTTCAAACAGACGCTTGTTAGCATTTCGCTCAAGCATTAACTATTGAACCAGTCAGAAAGGAATTGAACTTATGCATATCGTGGAATTCTGCGTAAGCAACGCGCACCATGGTACCGATCTAGTGCTGAAGAAGCTGGAAAAGCTTCCGGATATTGAAGTCATTGAATACGGCTGCCTCGGCAATTGCGGTGAGTGCTTCTTGTCTCCTTATGCATTAGTTAACGGGGAAAGCGTCGTCGCCGAGAAGGCTGAACAGCTTTACGATCTCATTCTGGAAGCCATTGCGGAGCAGGAGCTTCACCGTTCCGCGATGGATAAGCTGTTGGACGACCTATAACGTTATCCGAAATGGCGTTTGCTTTTCCAGAGCACCCCGCTTTTGAGCATGCGCGGGATGCGGCCCAGCAGAGGGGTGTTCCCCATTAAACCGAATCCCGCTTTTTTGCCTAGAGAACCGAGGACTCCCTTAAGCTTAATACGGGAAAGCTTCGGTTCTTTGTTCTCCCAGCGGGCGCGGATGACTTCCGCTACCTGTTTGCCTTGGGCGCCTGCCAACTGCGCGCTAGGGGAGAACGGCTGACTTGAACAATCTCCTACCACGTATACATTAGGCGCGTCGGGAAGCTCGTGCCACTCGTTAACGATCAACCGGCCTTGCGGGTCTTTAGGCTGCGTCATGCGCTGGACAAGCTCTACGGGCTGAATACCTGCCGTCCACACGGTTACGTTCGAGAAGATCGGTTCGTTGCCGTTATGAATGATTCCTTGCTCAAGCGAAGTAATGCAAATATGGGAACGCATTTCCACATCGTGAAGACGGAACCAAGAAGCGACGTATTCTTGTAATTTGCCGGGGAAAGAGGACATTACGCTGTTGCCGCGATCAATGATGCGGATGTTAATGTCCGCGCGGCTTTCCCGGAGCTCCGCCGCGATCTCGACGCCGCTAAGTCCTCCGCCGATAATCGATAATTGCCCGTAAGGAGGAATGTCGTTGATTTGCTGAAAAGTGCGGCGAGTCGAGGAAAGCGACTGTATGCTGCAGGAATAATCGGAAGCTCCTTCGATGCCGTGATAATTGTCCGTACAGCCAAGCGCGATAACCAAGGAATCATAGGAAAGCGGTTCCTGGTTCGTAATATGAACGAGTTTCCTCTCGAGTTCAATTTCCGTTACGTTACCGTAAACCATCTGCAATTGCGGATGAACGGGAAAATTCACGCGAATATCCAAGTCGGATACGGTTCCTGCCGCTAAAGCATAATATTCCGTCTTAAGCCCTTGATAGGGCATGCGTTCCACGAGAACGAGTTGAGCATCCTTCGGCAGGTGCTCCAGCAGCTCTTGGACGACCGTTAATCCTCCGTAGCCGCCACCTAAAACCACGACCTTACTCATACGATGATCTCCTTTTACATGGGTTTGCCTTTGCTTAGTATGACACACAAGAGTCCCCGTCTACCCGACGGGGAACTCGGTATTATTCGTATATTTTCACTTCGTTGTAGAACGTATCGCGTTCTACCGGGATACGGCCGGCTCCTTTGATAAGCCAGACCAAATCCTCGCGGGTAATGCCTGCGGGAGTCAATGCGCCAGCGGCGTGGCTAATCTTCTCCTTAACGATCGTGCCGTGCGCATCGGAAGCTCCCATTGTAAGCGCTACCTGAGTCAACTGAGTGCCGATGTTGATAAAATAAGCTTTAATATGCTGGATGTTATCAAGCATGAGCCGGCTGATCGCGATAGCCTTCAGATCGTCGTACGCGGAATTTCTGCGGCGAATGCTCGCTTTCGGACTGATCGGCTGCATGGAGAGCGGTATGAAAACTTGGAAACCGTTCGTTTCATCCTGAAGGTCGCGGATGTGGATCATATGCTGCACGCGTTCTTCGAGCGTTTCCACCGAGCCGTAGAGCATGGTGGTGTGCGTACGTAATCCAAGCTGGTGCGCCGTACGGTGAACGTCCAAATATTGCTCGATGTTGGCCTTTTCCACTCGCATTTTTTTGCGATACTGATCGGACAAGATTTCGGCGCCTCCGCCGGTTAGCGTCTCCAGACCCGCCTCGATCAAGCGCTCCAGAACTTCTTTGTAGTTAAGCCCGGATATGCGGGAGAAGAAATCGATCTCGGCAGCCGTGTAAGCTTTCATCGTGACGTTCGGATACTTTTGCTTCAGCGCGCGGATTGATTCCACATAATAATCGAACGGAACATTGGGATTATGTCCGCCCACGATATGGAACTCGCGAACGCCCGGGTGAATATGCTGCTCCACGTAATCAATCATCTCTTGAGGAGATAACGTATAGGAGCCTTCTTGGCCCTCGTCCTTGCGGAAATTGCAGAAAGCGCAATGGGCTTCGCACACATTCGTAAAGTACAAGCTCATGTTCTCGATAAAGTAAACCTTCTTGCCGTTTTTCCTTAGATTAACCTCGTTTGCCAGTTGTCCGATCGACAGCAAATCATCGGAACGATAGAGGAATACGCCATCCTCTAGAGATAACCGTTCGCCATTACTGATTTTGTCGGCGATTTCCGCCATTTGGCGATCGGGGTGCGTCGTAACGAGCGTCATGACATGCGCCTCCTATAACCCTTGATCTGAATAATGAATAGAACGAATAACGTAATAGCGCAAGGTTTGTGAAAAAAATAACTTACCTAGTATGCGTAGAAAACTAGGGTGAACAACTGTAAATATTATAAACCTCATTATAAACCTCGGCAACTGGAAATAGAAAAGGTATAAACCTTGGCAGATTCGGGAATGAACTTGAATAATAAACAAATTATGGTTATGTTATTAGTAAAAAATACTAAACGAGGCGGTGCATTACACTGAAACCGGAAATTTTGCCACTTAGCGAGCTTGAGAAGCTAAACGAGGCGGAGAAAATTCAAACGCTGCAGCAGTACAGAGCGGCCTACACGATTAAAGATTTGAGCCAAGCCTGGAGTTTGTCCAATCCTATCCAGTATTATATGTGGCTCAAGAAACAACGCATTTATGAGCAAATCGTGAGGCGTGCAGACAAATTCGAGCCTTCGAAGGAATGGAAAAGATTACAGGATACGGAAGTTCGCGAAGTCGAGCGAGGAAGGGTGCGCGGTTTATCAGCGGATCAGTTCCGCTATATGCTCGATACCGATTCGTCGGGGCCGGAGCTCGCGCATGTCTTCCGGAGGTTGGCGGACTTCCTGCAGAACGAGAAAGGCCAATTCCGTTGCCGGATCGAGCTTAAGGCGATTGCCCAGCAAATAGCGGGCGATACCTCACTTGAGGCATGAGGCTCTCTAGGGTATACTAAAGAGAGAACAGGCACGGGGGAGGAAACCATAATGGTAAACATTAGCGAGTCTGCCGGCGAGAAGATCCAAGAAATGCTAGCCGCAGAGGAAAGTCCGAATTTGTTTCTCCGCATTGGCGTACAGGAAGGCGGCTGCAGCGGTTTCTCATATGGCATGGGTTTCGATGACGAGATTCACGAAAGCGACAAAGCGATGGATATCCGTGGCGTCAAGGTCGTCGTTGATGGAGATAGCATGAAATATTTGAATGGGCTTGAGATTGATTGGAAAGAATCCGCCATGGGCGGAGGCTTCACCATTAACAATCCGAATGCGACTGCTACATGCGGTTGCGGATCAAGCTTCCGTACGGCAACCGAAGCGGGTAACCCTGCTGCCGAGCCTTGCTGATTCGATTTGCGAACGGAATAAAAATACAACCTCCTAGCGGTATATGTGGCAAACATACACCTAACTAGGAGGTTTTTTGTGCTTACTTTCCGATCGCCTTCAGAATTAGAACGGTTTATTGTATTAAAAGAAGGAGCCTATGACAGGCTCCTTCTTTCGACGGTGGTTGATTGTTGAGTCTCAGATATCACACTTCGCGACAATGGAATCACTTGGGTAACTCATGTGTTCAGAGAAACTCTGCAGCACAACCCCTCGCTTCCTAGGCTAAGTGATTAGATAAGTTCCTCCTGCAGCCCTTGCACCAATCGGTCCAATGGAACCACACCTCTCTTACACCGTCTTAATTATTTTGCGTTAGGAACGCTGAAATTATTCGGATGGCTTTTTCTTAACATTTTGCTAATATTTGGTCATGAACTTTCCACAAACTTTTATCCTATGATGATGGGTGAAGAACCTATTACGTTGGATGGGAGAGGCTAAGATGGGAAGCAAATTAAAAACGATTAAGAAGAGAATCGAAAATTTACGTCATGAGATGGTATTGACATACGTTCAGAACGGCGCCGACATGAGCGATCCTCAAGTATTGCATGTCTCGCAGTTACTGGACGAACAGCTTAATCGCTATGAGCAGTGCGCAAGGTACCAAATGTCCGGCAAATCCGTCAAGATCAATACGGTTCCGCTGTTTACCTACAAGCGCAATGCGTGATGCTTGAATGCATTTTCTTCAGAGCAAACGGCGGCGGTTATTTTTTATTTCTTTTTTACAAACCGACCGTCGGTCTGTTATCATATGGATAAATTTAGTTACTATCGGAAAGGTGGTTGTTATGTCTCCCCCGACTACGGACAGCTTGCAGCGATTACTTACCGCGACCGAGAGAATTATCGCGCAGAAGGGTTGTCAAAGCACGACAATGCAAGACATTATGAGCGACACGGGATTGTCCAAAGGCGCGATATACCACTATGTGAAAAGCAAGGAGGAGTTATTCGGTTTAGTCCTTCAGGCAAGGTTGGAGTTCATTAACAAGAGATTCTACGCTTCAGTATCGGAGGCGGGAGGTCTTCATGGTCCCTTGCAAGTTATTGCTCAAGGGCTGCAGGAGAGCCATCATCCGGAGAACGTGATGAATAGGATTTTGCTGTACTTATTAAGTCAGCAAGACAAGAGCGGGATCTCCGATATTTTGAAGCAATTTAATGATCGGTTCATCGCAGCATCGACGGAATGGATCAAGCTTGGTCAACAATATGGTGTCATAGTTAGCACCATAGACGCCAGGAAAACAGCCGAACATTTTAATGTTCTTTCCTACGGTTTGAGGGTTCGGAATATGATCTTGGGTACGGAAAACTTATTATCCGGCAGTAGCAAGTTCGGCGACGAAGATTACTACGCAATCATGAAAACGATATTGCAGGGAGGAAACTAAGATGAAGGTCTATTTGTTTCTGCACGTGTTAGGGGCCATTCTGTTTCTCGGAAACATTATAACGGCGGCGTTCTGGAAGGTGTTGGCCGATCGATCCGGTGACGTCCGGTTGATCCATCGAACCTCGAAATATGTCATGCTCGCCGATTATTCATTTACTTTGCCCGGGATTGTTCTGCTGCTAACGTTCGGACATCTAATGGCCGAGAAAGCCGGATACGAGTTATTCGAATGGAGTTGGCTCGGTATCTCCTATTTATTGTTCATCATATCCGGAGTCATATGGATATTCGTTCTGCTGCCAAGCCAGTATCGGATGATCAAATGGAGCAAAGCGGGGCTCGATTCGGGCGTTATTCCCGGAGAATATTACCGATGGTCAAGGATTTGGAACGGATTCGGAATAATCAGCGTGCTGCTGCCCATGATCGTTCTTTTTCTTATGGTCGTAAAGCCGTGACATTCTAGTCTTCCGAGAAATAGAGGCGAATTTCCGGCGTCATCCATCCAAGAACCTGTCCGCCGTGCGGAGTATGTATAGATATACCCTCAGGAAAGGAGCCTCATGGATGGAGGTTACGATCAGTCGGCAATTGGCAAGCAAGTGGCTAAAGACCAACACCTTGCTTTCTAATCCTTATATCGCCCGTCATATCCCGACTTCGCGGTTGTACACTCCTGCAAACCTGCGATCGATGCTATCGAGATTCGGCATGGTCGTGGTGAAACCGGTTCGAGGAGCAGGGGGAGTCGGCGTCATTAAGATTGAAAAATCAGGTCAAACGTATCGGCTTACCCATAAATCAAATAGGCGATCTTTCTCTAGTTTCAAGGGATTGGTAAGCGCATTAAATGCAACCAAGAGGAAGCGCGCCTATTTGATTCAAAGAGGCATACATCTGGCGACGATCAACGGGAGACCGATTGATTATCGCGTCAAATACGTGAAGGAGAACGGAGCATGGACTTATCGGTCGATGGTAGGCCGGTTGGCCAGACGGGGGCTATTCGTAACGAACCTATGTCGCGGCGGAACTCGGATGACGGCAGCGCAAGGAATTAGACGATCTTTGTCGTCCCGTCTCGTCGGGTCTAAGAAACGAGAGATGCGACAATTGACGAATGCGTCAACCGTACTGCTCGAGAGCCGCTATCCGGGAATCGGACAGCTAGGATACGACTATGGAATCGACCGAAAAGGACATATTTGGATGCTTGAGGTCAATACGCGACCGCAGTAAATAACCGGATACGACAATTTTTTCTATAGAAGACTCTAATTGAATATTTTGCGGTTATGAAACTTATTTATGAAACGTGTTGCAAAAAATCTGTGTATAACTTCATCCACAATTCACGCCTTGACGACAAAGGTCTACAGGCATTTTTCAACAAATAGTTCACACCTTATGCACATCCTTCTGTGGATAACGCGAAGCTTGTCCGAAGGTTTGAGGCCATGCTATGATGCCTTCACAATCCTCCCCAAATTAAGGAAAGGGCGTGGGCAATGTTGCCTCTACTAACGGATGATCTATTGTTGGATGCTTACCGAAGCGCGTTGCGTTTGCAATTGGAAAGGGAATTCGTTCGTATGCTTAGATCCGAGATTAAGCGTAGAAAGCTCTCCGTTCCGGAAGAGCGGATGTTCTAGACATGCCAGGCGGAAATATCCGCGGTGAAAGGGTGCTGGCAGTCGACGCAGCGGACGGCATGCTGGCATACCGTTTCTGCAGTGGACGGGAAAGCGTTCTCCATGGCGAAGAGCGTGGGTTCATAGGGGGAGTAGGGACCGCTCCAATCGCTCCACCGACCTTCGTCTTCGGCCGCGGAACCGCACTGCGGACAAGAAACCTCTAGGGGGCTCAGTGCATTGCAGACAGGACAAATCAAAAGGGCATCCTCCTTAGGAACCGGAATCTTTCCGGTTATACCTCAGGTAGGATGCCCTTTTGCCGATTATAATTTCATGTTGCTGCTATGACCAGGGGACAGCTTGGCGTCGGGATCTACGTACACCTTGGCGTTGTTAATCGCCGTCGGCGCTTCTCCGAATCCTACGGCGATCAGCTTCAGCTTCCCGGGATATGTCGTAATATCCCCTGCGGCGAAAATCCCCGAAATGTTCGTTTCCATACGAGAATCGACAATGATTGATCCCCCCTCGATCTGGAGACCCCATTCGGCAATCGGTCCTAGCGAGCTAACGAAACCGAAATTGACGATGACGGCATCGACGTCATAATCGGTGATCGTCCCGGTTTTCACGTCCGTAAGAGTGACTTGCTTGATCGTGCCGTCTCCGCGCAACGCGGTAATTTCCATCGGTGTGATAACCTCGACCTTGGATTTCATTAACAGCTCAACGCTATGCTCATGGGCCCTGAACTTGTCCCGACGGTGGACGAGCATCACATGATCGGCGATCGGTTCAAGCATTAGCGCCCAATCCAGCGCGGAATCGCCGCCGCCGCTGATCAGAACCTTCTGTCCGCGATAGCGCTCCAGGTCGCTGACGAAATAATGGAGGTTGGATTTCTCGTATTGGGCGGCTTCGGGCAGTTCCAGCCGGCGGGGCTCGAAAGCTCCGACTCCTGCCGTAATAATGACGGCACGTGCATGATGAATGCGCTTATCGGTAACAATTTCAAATAGGCGTTCTTCCAACTTGCTTACCTTAACGACCTTTTCTTCCAAATAACGCTGGGATTTGAAATGATCCATTTGCGTCTTCAGGTTGTTGACAAGCTCTTGGGCGGTTATTTTCGGAAACCCAGCGACATCGTAAATATATTTTTCCGGGTATAGCGCGGCGAGTTGGCCTCCGAGTTGCGGCATGCTTTCGATCAGGCTGACGGACATTTGACGCATTCCGCCATAGAAAGCCGCGAACATTCCGGCGGGTCCGCCGCCGATAATGGCTACGTCTACGGCAGGTTCAATGCTAGGATTCAAAATTTGACACCTCCGATAAAAATGCCGAAACATTAGAACTAAACGTATCCATTATAATCTTGTGACGGAAGCATGAAAAGGATTTTGTAAAGATGTCCAAATTTATTCGTGAAAATGAACCTTGAAAATTGTTGGAAAAACCGATATGATCTACTTGTAGATCTCAGTTATAGCAACTTAACGCAGAAGATTGTGTAATTTTTCACAAACTAAACAAACATAGGGATTGGATGGGATCATCAATGAGCAGTATACCGAAGATTGTTATCCTTGGAGCAGGCTATGGCGGTGTATTAACCTCGCTTCGACTGCAAAAGGAATTAAATTATAATGAAGCGGATGTAACGTTGGTCAACAAACATGACTACCACTACATCACGACCCATCTGCACATGCCTGCAGCGGGTACGGATAATCCGGAGAACGCCAGGGTTAGCATCTCCAAGCTGATCGATGAATTCAAAATCGACTTCGTTAAATCTACGGTCGTTCAAATCCGTCCGCAAGATCGCAAGGTTATTCTCGAAGACGGAACGCTTTCCTACGATTACCTGATCGTCGGTCTTGGCGGAGAATCCGAAACGTTCGGAATTCCAGGACTGGGCGAGCATGCGATGAACATTCGAAGCATTAACTCCGTCCGTCTGATTCGCGAGCACATCGAATATCAATTCGCTCGCTTCAAACGCGAGCCGCACCGCACGGACTATTTGACATTCGTAGTCGGCGGCGCAGGTTTCACCGGCATCGAATTCATCGGCGAGCTTGCGGATCGCGTTCCGGAACTGTGCAAGCAATTCGACGTAGATCCTTCGTTGGTTAAAATCATCAATATCGAAGCGGCTCCGACAGCATTGCCTGGCTTCGATCCTGAACTCGTTGAATACGCGATGCAGGTGCTGCAGAAGAAAGGCGTTACGTTCCGCATCGGTACGGCTATCAAGGAGTGCACTCCGGACGGCGTAATGGTCGGCGAAGGCGAAGAAATCAAATCGCAGACGGTCATCTGGACCGGCGGCGTTCGCGGTAACCGTCTGATCGAAGAAGCCGGGTTCGAAACGATGAGAGGCCGCGTGAAAGTCGACGAATTCTTGCGCGCTCCAGGCCACGAGAACGTATATATTCTGGGAGACAACTCTCTGGTGTTCAACCCGGAAGGTCGTCCATACCCGCCAACTGCGCAAATGGCTATGCAACAAGGCATAAACTGCGCGCATAACTTGGTAGCGTCGATCCGCAACCAACCACTTAAGACTTACACCTTCGTTAACAAAGGTACGGTGGCCTCGCTTGGTAAAGGCGAAGCGATCGGTATCGCATTCGGCAAGAAATACAAAGGTCGCGTTGCTGCTTGGTTGAAAAAAGCGATCGACATCCGTTACTTGTTCATTATTGGCGGTATTCCGCTCGTGCTGCGCAAAGGTAAATTCCTGTAATGAGACACTGCAGCGTACAAGTTCGGGGCCTGTTAACGCGAGATGAACTGGACCGTTACAACGCGCTGATGGAAGTGGGCTCTTATCTGGAATCGCAAAGCCGGTACGATCTCGTGGCGACGGTTCAGGCGGAAGTGGATTTACTCATTCAACCGGGCATAGAGCGGTTGAAGGAGAAGGGCCGAGCCCGGGACCGGATGACGCAAGAATACTTGGAAGAGAAACGCCGCGCGGAATGGGAAGCCCAGATGCGGGCGGTGGATGATGAGGATTGAGAAAGAGACTGCCGACGTGCAGTCTCTTTTTTGATTTACGATCCCAGGGGCGGAGCTCCGGTTTGTTTTAGACATAATCTTATGGGAAAGATATACTCAAAGGGTATAGGAGAACGACTTGTCAACCATTGCGAGGGGGAGATGTAATGTCTGAACGCATTGAAAAAGATTCGCTAGGCAGCCATACGGTTCCGGGAACGGTTTATTACGGCATTCAAACGCTGCGCGCGTTGGAGAACTTTCCGATTACCGGGACCGCGATTCACGCCGAGCTGGTCGTTGCGCTCGCCCACGTGAAGAAGGCGGCGGCCCAGGCAAACGCCGAGATGAAGCGGTTGCCGGAACCGATTGCCCAAGCAATTATTCAAGCCGCGGAAGAGGTCGCGCGAGGAGAGTGGGCGGATCAGTTCGTCGTCGATTCCATCCAGGGCGGTGCCGGAACGTCCATTAATATGAACATGAACGAGGTGCTTGCGAACCGGGCGCTCGAATTAATGGGACACCCCAAAGGCAGCTACTTTCATTGCAACCCGAACAATCATGTGAATATGTCGCAGTCGACGAATGATGCGATTCCGACCGCTCTGCGCATCGCGGCATACATCCTAGCCGAGCGATTGGTCGTTACCATGCGCGAACTTCTTGTAGGCTTCAGCAAAAAGGCTCTGAAGTTCGACGACGTGATCAAGATGGGGCGTACCCATCTTCAGGATGCGGTTCCCATACGGATGGGACAAGAATTCGGAGCTTACGCAAAGGTTCTGGAACGGGATATCGTGCGAATTAGCCGCGCCTCTACGGAATTGTTGTCCGTCAATATGGGTGCAACGGCAGTGGGTACCGGTTTGAACGCTTCGGAGGAATATATTAAAAGAGTCGTCAACCTACTGGCCGAAGATTTGAAGATACCGATTCATTCGGCATCCGATTTGGTCGATGCGACGCAGAATACGGACGCCTACACCGAATTGTCCGGCTCTCTTAAAGTATGCGCCATGAATATGTCCAAAATCTGTAACGACATTCGGCTCATGGCTTCCGGACCGATGGTCGGGCTTGGAGAAATTTCGCTGCCTCCGAGGCAACCCGGTTCTTCCATCATGCCGGGAAAAGTAAATCCCGTCATGGCCGAGGTCGTTAACCAGGTAGCGTTTCAGGTCATGGGCAACGACCACACGATTTGCATGGCATCGGAAGCCGGCCAGTTCGAGCTGAACGTTATGGGGCCTGTCATTGCCTTCAACTTGTTGCAGTCTTTGAAAATCATGCGGAACGCATTGGACGTTTTCCATCGATTTGCGCTTGACGGTATGGAAGCAAACCGGGAACGTTGCCGGATGTACGTGGATAAAAGCTTCGGCATCGTGACAGCCCTCAACCCGCATCTGGGATACGATGTCGCCGCCCAGTTGGTTAAAGAAGCCACCGCGACAGGAATGACGCTTAAAGAGCTCATTCTGGAACGAAATCTTCTCACTAAAGAGGAGATGGACGTGATTCTCGATCCAGTGCAGATGACTACGCCAGGAATCGCCGGAGAAGGGCTCCTTCGGGATCAAAGCTAACAACAAATAAAAAAGGTACGCGGCCAGGAAATATCCTGATCGCGTACCTATTTCATTTTCGTTTAATTAAGCAGCTTCGTCAGAGACTCGCCGGTCAGCAGATTGCCGACATAGAAGGCGCCGAATTCGCCGTAACGGGCGCTTACTTCGTCGAAGCGCATCTCGTATACGAGCTTCTTGAATTGCAAGGCGTCATCCGCGAACAAGGTTACGCCCCATTCCCAATCGTCGAACCCGACGGATCCGGAGATGATCTGCTTCACTTTGCCTGCGTAGCCCCGTCCGATCATGCCGTGACTTCTCATCAGCGTCTTGCGATCTTCCATCGGGAGCATATACCAGTTGTCTTGAAGATCGCGCTTCTTGTTCATCGGATAGAAGCAAATATGATTGCTCTTAGGCAATATCGGCTTCAAGCGAGCAACGATTTCCGGTACTTGCATAGGATCTACTCCCGGAGGGCTCATATAATTGCTGAGCTCCACGACGCTAACGTAGGAATATTCCTTGCGGGTATATCGTGCAAAGCTGGAACGGTTGAACGCGTTCTCGATCGCGTTCAGCTCCTCCAACGTTTCCCGCAGATGCATAAACATGAAGTCGGCTTTCTGTCCTACGACGGAGTAGAGCGCCAGACTTCCTTCTTTGCGTTCCTCGACGGCTTCCCACTCCGATATAAGCGCCGTAACCTCGCTGATCGCCGTATCCTTCTCCGCTCGGGAAGCGGCATTCCATGCCTGCCAATCGATGCTGCGCAGATCATGCAGTACGTACCAACCCTCTAGTGTTTGGGCGGCTTCACTCATAAGTCATCTCTCCTTGTCCAACATGGCTTTTCCCATTGTAGCCCAACTAAGCGGGAGGGGCAAACGGATAGCCATGTCCGAACCCTCGGAAAGTACCTCCGCCGAAATTTGTTCACATCCCATTCACACCCTGCTCGTTGACTGTGCGGAAGCCAACTTGTAAACTGGTACAGTACACTATTTTGCGTAATCGGGAAGTGGTATAGGTTATGGTCGGTGGAATACTCGGCGGCATATTGTTCGCTATCGTAGGTTCGTTACTTTGTCTGGTGCTGTTTTTCGGCATTGGCTTCATATTGAACATGCTTATTAAAACGACTTGGTTTCCGCTCTGGATGTTCGTTATCATCGTCGTGCCGCTAGGGATCTGGCAATTGTGGCAGAACGATCTTAGCGTAACCGAAAATATTCAGTCGCTGCTCGTATCGGACACGATTCTCATCGTGGCGGGAGCGGTAGGCGCTTATATGAGCGGATGGGCGATTCGCGCATTGCGTCGCGGCGGTTATAAAATGTTCTAGGAGCGACGAGCTCGCACGAGTCAGGAGGAGTCGCATGCTCCGTTTATCGGAAGGAATCAAAATGGTGAAATACGCAATCGTGGGCGGGCTGAACACGGGGGTGGATTTCGCCGTTTTTTGTTTATTGGTTTATGGCGCGGAAATGGGTTCGATCGGAGCCCAAACGATATCCTACTTGGCGGGAGTGGCGAATAGCTATCTATTGAACCGCAACTGGACGTTCCAAGTCAAAGGGAAGCGCAGCATGGCGGAGTTGACGCGTTTTATCCTGATCAACGGCTTGTCTTTCGCCGCTGCCACTGCGGTGCTGCTCGGACTTGAGCAATGGGGTACGGAATCCGCCTTGGCGAAGATCGCTTCTATCGTTTGTTCGCTAGTTGTCAATTATGCGGGTTACCGGTTTTGGGTGTTTCCGGGAACGAAACGCATGGAACAGAGCGGAAGTCGGGCAGACTAACGAAAACACACTATCGCGAGGTGTTATCCGTGCCCCTGATTCAAGTTAACGGAGTCGATATCCATTATCACATGCAAGGGAAAGGGACGCCGATCGTCTTTCTTCATCCTCCTTGCATAGGCAGCCGCGTGTTTACGTATATGCGAAATGATCTATCGCAAGATCACAAGACGGTTCTGTTCGATTTTCGCGGTCATGGCCGAAGCGGCAGTTCGCATGCCCCTATCACGATTCCTTTGCTAGCGGAAGACGTTCGTCAGCTAATGGACAGGCTGGATATTTCAAAAGCCTACTTGTGCTGCTATTCGATGAGCTCGGTGGTGGCCCTGCAAGCGCTTCTGTCTTACCCGGATCGTTTTCTCGGAGGAATCTTTCTAGGCGGAACGGCAGAGTTAACCGGTTGGAAATCGCGAGCCAAGCTCAAAGCCGGAGTGTGGGCAGGAAAGATGCGAGCCCGAGAAATTATCTCAATTCCATTGGCATGGGTGAATGCGGACAACCGCGAAACATTCCATCGTATCCGCGGAGAGACGCGTTCCGGCGATATTGAGAACTGGCGACAATATATGGAGAGCGGCCTTGCCTACTCCGCGGTGAACCGCCTCAAGGACATCCACCAACCCATGCTGTTGTTGTGCGGACAAAAGGATAAAGAATTCAAGGGCTACATGAAAGTGCTTCAGAATGGGCTGGCTAACTTTAGTTCCGCATACATTCCCGGATTGAAGCACACGTTGCCGATTGACGGCGCCGAACCGATCGGAGATCTTGTCAGGGGTTGGCTAAACGCTCAGAAGCGGCAACGCGAGGACTTTCAGCCTGCCGCCATGAGAGAAGAAAGGCAGCAAGTCGCTTTCACGGCGCTGCCTTCAGATCAACAAGATCTAGACGCTCAAGAACCTTATTATCATTGAATGAGAAAACATGACTATTCAATAGACTCCGAAAGCGGCAGGCGCGGTACGATGATTTCAGTCGTTTTCGCTTCCGCTTTCGGAGTCTTTTTTTAACATCGCGCGCCTAGTCAAGCTAGGCACAACTAGCCGGTGAAAGTCCGGTCGAGGTAAGAGCCAAGTCGCCTCGTAGCTGACGGGCAACTGGTGGAGAGATCCTAAGGTTGAAGCCCCGTGACAAAGTAACT
>NZ_SOMN01000026.1 GCF_004564235.1 Cohnella luojiensis | reverse complement strand
TGCGCTAACCGATCTTTACAATGAACTTCATCCCTAGAGGGGATAAATACTGGAAGAGCCGTATGCGTTGACCCGCACGTACGGATCTGTGAGAGGCCCATGCAATTGCGCATGGGCCTACTCGATTCTTATTGTCACGTGACCCTATGTCGTAGATGATGTTATTAGAAATTTATCATTTGTCGCAAGATGGAACAAAAGATGTAGAATATTCGATATTTTTGTCGTTTTTAGCAGGAATTTGAGAGTTTTGCGTGGAATACTTTGGCAACATGAATAAATTCTCATGTACAAGCGAGGAGAGGCGACAAGAATGGAAGTGTTAAGTGGCGCTGCGTTTCAACGCTTGGAGAACGCAATGAATGCCGCAACGATGAGACATCGCGTAATTTCCAACAATATTGCAAACGTAGATACGCCGTACTACAAGAGATCCGATGTCGCTTTCGAGGAAATGCTTGCGCAGGCTATTGGCGGACAAGGCAATCGGGGTTTACCGGGCAAATTGACGAATAGCCGTCATATCCCGATCAACGGCTCTTATCCTTCCCCGGCCCCACAGGTGATAACGGATGAATCGACAGCAATCAACAACAATCGCAATAACGTAGACATGGATAAAGAAATGGCTTTACTCGCCGAAAACCAGCTCCGGTACAACCTAATCAACCAACAGATTAGCCATGACGTAAAAATGATGAGAATCGGCATTCAGGGGAGTGCTTAACGGATGAAGCTCGGAGGATTTGACATTAGCGCATCGGCGTTAACTGCCCAACGGCTCAGGATGGACGTAATCTCGGCTAATATCGCCAACGCGGAATCCACTCGGGCGGGCTACGTGAATGGGCAATTCGTACCATACCGGCGCAAGATGGTGGTCATGGAGGCGGTACAGCCTAAGTTTCAAGATATATTAAGCCAACAAATGAATGGCCTGTCTGCACAAGGGGTGCAAGTCACGGGTATTCAAGAGGATTCAACGCCTTTCAAACAAGTTTATAATCCGACGCATCCAGACGCGGATGCAAACGGTATGGTTTACATGCCAAACGTGGATATGCTTAAGGAGCAAGTTGACCTTCTCGCCGCTTCCCGCTCCTACGAAGCGAACGTAACGGCGCTTAATGCAAGGAAAGCCATGTTCATGAAGGCTTTGGAAATGGGCCGCTAAACCCGGTTTTAACCCAATTCTGTTATCTGAAGAAAGCGAGGTTCCGGCTTGATCACGAATTCGATGATTACTCCTGCAGGGCTCTTACCCAACGTAAACGCGCTCCAAGCAAAAATCACTCCTGCCGAGGCGACGGAAACGTTTGCTTCGTACCTGAAGACCGCGATCGACGGCGTGGCAGCGCAGGAGCAGAACGTACATAAAGTTAACGATCAATTTCTGATCGGGGAAGTAGACGAGAACAAAGTTATTCTCGCAGCCACCCAAGCCGAGCTAAGCCTTTCCCTGACCGCCCAAGTGCGTAATAAAGTCATAGAAGCTTATCAGGAAATCATGCGCATGCAAATATAGTTCAGTCCTAGCATGCAACGTAGTAAACACGCAACTAGGGGGACGTGGAAGGTCTCCGCGCTTCCTGTTGTGCCAACAGCAGGAGAGGTGAAATCGTGAACGAGAAGTGGGCACAGGTTCGAGAGAAGATCGTTGGTTTCTGGAACCAGTACAGCAAGGCGCAAAAATGGGTTCTCGCCTCGACGGCTGCCTTGTTGATTTTTGCAATTATATTACTTACCTATTTGTTCACGCGAACGGAGTATGAGCTAGCCTTTCAGAATTTGGACAGCACGGATGCGGCTGCTATCATCGAATATTTGGATGGGAACGGCATTAGCTACCAACTGAACGACGCGGGCACGAGCATTTCCGTTCCGAGCGCTTCGGCATCTAAGGTTAAAGTGGATGTGGGCTCGCAGGGGCTCGTACAAAATGGTTCGATCGGATTCGAGGAAATGAGCAAGTCCTCGTCGACGATCGGTACTACGGACCAGGAGTTTGATGTTAAGTACCGTAATGCCTTGAACGGAGAGATTCAGCAGTTATTGCTTAGCAAGCAGGGAATCGCGAAGGTCAAAGCCATCGTAACCTTGCCGGAAGAATCCGTTTTCCTTAACGAAGAAGACAAGGAAAAAGCTAGCGCGGCCGTCGTAATCACGTTCAAACCGGGATTCCGTCCCAAGCAAGAAGAAGTGGACAGCTATTATAACCTCGTCAAGTCCGCCGTTCCTAATCTAGACGTTAAAGATGTGACGATTAGCAGCAGCACTGGGGATTTACCCGCATCTTCCCAATTAGGCGGGGGCTCGGCAATCGGCGGGGCGCTGTATGAAACGCAATTCGCGATTCAAAACGAATTCGAGAACACCTTGAAAAGAAATATTCAGCAATTCCTTAATCCGATCGTCGGAATGGATAACATGGTGGTCAGCGTCGTATCCGCGCTTAACTTCGACAAGATTACATCGCAGGAACAGCTTGTACAGCCGCTGGCGGATAACGATAACAAAGGTATCGAGATCAGCACCCAGGAAACCTCCGAAACCTCTACGGGTTCAAGCGGGCAATCCGGCGGAGTTGCGGGCACGGGGGAAACGGATATCTCCAACTACCCTGGCGGCGGAAGCTCCGGATCGAGCTCCACTGAGAAAGTATCCACGACCAAGAATTACGAAGTTAACCGGATTACTAATAATATCGACTACGGCCCATATAAAGTGAAGGACTTATCGATAAATGTTGGCGTAGATTCCGCGAACATGACTCCCGAGAAGCTAGCCGAGATTCAAGGAGTGATACTCAGGCACGCTAGAGTGCTGCTAGCCGAATCCGGATTGGATCTATCGGATGAGGCTTTAGGCCAGAGGGTTTCCGTTATGTCCCAATCATTCTCGGGGAACGAGGATGCAAGCGGCGGCGCTTCACCTTCAACGTTCTGGTTAGCGGGTGCTGGTCTCCTGGCATTGGCGCTATTGGGCGGCGGAGGATATTATTTGTACCGTCGACGGAAGTCCGAACGGGAAGCAGCCGAGCTTGAGGCAATGCCTCGCGCGGAAATGCCAACGATCGATATCGACAATGTGGCTAACGAAAGCCAAGTACGCAAACAGTTGGAAAGCTTGGCCAAACGCAAGCCGGACGAATTCGTCAATCTTCTCCGGACATGGCTAGTGGATGAATAGAGGTGGCGGTAATGGCTAAGGGAATACAATTGTCCGGCAGGCAAAAAGCGGCCATTCTGCTTATCACCCTCGGACCGGAAGTGTCCGCTCAGGTGTTCAAGCATCTGCGTGACGATGAGATAGAGCAGTTGACGCTAGAAATCGCAAACGTACGCAAAGTCGATGGCGGCGAGAAAGAAATGATTCTTAGCGAATTCCATCAAATCTGCATCGCGCAGGAATATATTACGCAAGGCGGTATTACGTACGCGAAGGAAATATTGGAGAAGGCGCTCGGCTCATCGAGGGCGATGGATATCCTGAATCGGTTAACCGCGACCTTGCAGGTAAGACCGTTCGACTTCGCTCGTAAAGCGGAGCCGTCCCAGATTCTTAACTTCATCCAGAACGAGAATTCGCAGACGATCGCGTTGGTGCTTTCGTATTTACAACCCGACCAGTCTTCCGCAGTGCTTTCGTCCTTGCCGCAGGAAAAGCAAGCCGAGGTCGCACGGCGTATCGCGCTCATGGACAGCACGTCTCCCGAAGTCATCTCCCAGGTGGAGAGAGTGCTGGAGCAAAAATTGTCTTCAACCGTTACTCAAGACTACACGAACGCAGGCGGCATCGAGGCTATCGTTCAGATCCTGAACGGGGTAGACCGCGGTACGGAGCGGACGATACTGGATTCCTTGGAAATTCAGGATCCGGAGTTGGCGGAAGAAATCAAGAAGCGGATGTTCGTCTTCGAGGATATCGTCAATCTCGACAATCGTTCCATCCAACGCATCATTAGAGATATCGAGAACGCAGACCTTAAATTGGCGCTTAAAGTGGCCAGCGAAGAGGTTAGGGAAACGATTTTCCGGAATATGTCCAAGCGGATGGCCGAAACGTTCAAGGAAGAGATGGAATACATGGGGCCGGTGCGGCTGCGCGACGTCGAGGAAGCTCAGACTCGCATCGTAGCAACGATTCGCAGGCTGGAAGAAGCCGGAGAGATCATTATCGCTCGCGGCGGAGGAGACGATATTATTGTCTAATCTCATCAAATCCTCTCACGTCGTGTCGCTTGAAGATTTAAAGAGGTTAGAACTCATGCGAATGATCTCGTCCAATTCGCACAATATTTCGGAATCCGATGTCGATGGCGAAGGAAATCAGGCGGTTGATGTCGAAACACAATCGTTGAAAGATCGCATTATCGCGGATGCCGAGCATACCGCCCGGCAAATTCTGCTTCAAGCGCAAGCCGAAGCGACCGAGCTGCGTGCTGAGGCCGAACGAGAAGCAGAGTCGTGGTGGCAGTCCCGCCGGGAACAAGATGAGCTCCACCGGGAAGAAGCTAGTCGTCAAGGTTACGAAGAAGGTTATCAAGTCGGAGCCGGACAAGCGGAGGCAGACCTTAAACAACAATGGGAGTCCCGACTTCAAGAATCCGAAGCGATCGTGCAGCAAGCATACTCCGCTAAAGAATCGGTCATTATGGAAGGCGAAGCTTTCCTGGTAGAGCTTAGTTGCTCTATCGCCGAGAAGATCATTAACCGGAAACTTGCAAAAGCCCCTGAAATGGCCATGAAGCTTTACGAGAAAGCTCTCTCGAGAAGAAAAGAGCAAGGAACCATCGTTCTATGCGTATCCCCTTCGCAATTCGCTTACGTTCAGGCTGCGAAGGAAGAACTCATTTTGTCATTGGATGCTCAAGCGGAGCTTCAAATCGTTCCGGATTCCACGATTCAAGAAGGCGGATGTATCGTTCGTTCCGCCTTCGGCAGCATCGATGCACGCGTCGACACTCAATTGGAAGCCATTAGGGAGCAGCTGTTAAGAGTTGTCTCGCATGGCTCCGAGGAGGGGACCCGTCATGCCGCACCTTGACATTAATCGCTATACGGAAGCGCTTCGACTAATGGATCCCGTACGGGTTAACGGCAAGGTCATACAGATTATCGGCTTAACTGTCGAATCCGAAGGACCTGACGCTAGTATTGGAGACGTATGCTCCATTCATCCGATGAAAGGCGGTAAGCCCGTACTTGCGGAGGTGGTGGGGTTTCGCAATAACCGAGTGTTGTTAATGCCCCTAGGCGATCTGCACTCCGTAGGGCCCGGTTGCGACGTAGTCGCAACTGGAGGTCCATTAACCGTACAGGTTGGCTCGGAGCTGCTTGGCAAAGTGCTGGATGGATTGGGGAAGCCGCTGGACGGTTCGAGCCTTCCGGCTCGGATGCCTCACTACTCCACCCATAACGCGCCGAGTAATCCTCTCAAGCGTCCACGGGTTACGAACCCCCTTGGGGTCGGAGTCAGGGCGATTGATGGGCTTTTAACGGTTGGACAAGGCCAGCGGGTAGGCATATTCGCCGGATCGGGCGTTGGAAAGAGTACGTTGCTAGGCATGGTCGCCCGGAATACATCGGCGGATGTGAACGTGATCGCCTTGATCGGTGAACGCGGACGAGAGGTGCTTGAGTTCGTCGAGAAGGATCTCGGTCCGGAAGGACTTGCCCGATCGGTAGTCATCGTAGCCACTTCAGATCAGCCGGCCCTCATCAGAATCAAGGGCGCACTGATCGCGACTACGATAGCGGAATATTTTCGCGATCGAGGATTGAACGTCATGTTAATGATGGATTCCGTTACTCGTTACGCCATGGCCATGCGGGAGGTTGGACTTGCGATCGGCGAGCCGCCGGCGACGAGAGGGTACACGCCATCGGTTTTCGCAGCGCTTCCCAAGTTGCTGGAACGTGCGGGAACGGGGCCGTCGGGGTCGATTACAGCGTTCTATACCGTTCTCGTGGACGGTGACGACATGAATGAACCGATAGCCGATGCGGTTCGAGGAATATTGGATGGACATATCGTGCTGCACCGGAATTTGGCTAACAAGGGACATTTTCCGGCTATCGACATTCTCTCAAGCGTCAGTCGCGTCATGAAAGACATAATTAGCGACGAACAGCAGGGTGCAGCCGAGCAATTGAAGAGATTATTGGCCGTATATCGCGATTCCGAGGATCTCATCAATATCGGGGCTTATCAGCGCGGATCCAATGCCGAGATCGATAAAGCTATTCAATATCATGATCTAATCAAATCGTATACCCAGCAACGGACGAACGAGAAGGTTTCGCTGCACGAGGCGCAAGAACGATTGATCATCGATTTCTACAGGAGATGAGAATAAGCGATTATGTCATTCCGATATCCTTTGCAGAAGATCGTCGATCTAAAAGGCAGCGAGAAATCGATGGCGGAGTGGGAATATGCCGCCGCGCTAGGGAAGCTCCGTAATGAGGAAGAACTCTTGCAGCACCTATACGATGAACGGCATGAAATAGAACGACAATTGCAAGAGACCTCAGTAAGACCGACGCCATTGACTCGCCTGTTGAGCATGCAACGTTACATTGAAATCTTGGATGAGCGCATTCAACGCCAGCGCGAGGGCGTGAGATCGGCGGAACTTCTAGTAAGAAAACGTCAAGGACATCTAACGGATAAGATGGTAGACGAGAAAGTATGGCTCAACGCGAGGGACCGTGCTCTTGAACGCTTCAGGAGCGATAGGCTCGCGAAAGAGCAGAATGAGCTGGATGAAATCGCGATCGTTCGTGCTGCCGCAGCCGCTCGAGGCTAAAGCAAAGACAATTGAACGCATCGCAGGAGAAGGGAGGGAGAATCGTGGCGAACGCGGATGTAGAGAAAGGCAGTTACAGCGGCTTCGAACGATTTCTCTTTTTTGTTACCCCGATCGTATTTACCGCTGTATTGCTAGGCGTATTGCTATTAATGTTTAATACCGAATGGCGGAACGCGGCGCTAGAGACGGGGAATAAGATTCCGGTCATCAAATCGTTGTTACCGGAGCCTGACAAGCCCGTCGAGCCGAACGCGAATACGGATGAAGAATTAACAGTCAACAACGCCAAAGCAAAGGTAGAGGAGCTGAACGCGCTTCTCGCGGACCGGGAGACTGCACTTAAGCAAGCAACGGATCAAACGGTTGAACAGAAGAAACAAATCGAAGAGCTGCAAGTCCAAGTGGATCAACTTACTAAGGATAACTCCGAGAAGACGATAACCACTGACGCTTATCATGCTCGCATTTCGTCCTTGGCAGATATGTATGCCAAGATGACGCCGAGCAAAGCGGCACCGATATTGGAGAATATGACTTTGGACGAATCCGCTCTAGTTGTAGGAGAGATGTCCGATACGGAGCGAGGTCGCGTGCTAGAGAGAATGACTCCTAAGAAAGCGGCTGACGTGACGATGAAGCTGAAGGATACGGACACCGTTGAAGATCGCGAGATCGCTGCCTTGCAATCGCGAGTCAGGGAATTGGAGCTTAAAGCGGGCGAACAATCCTCTACGCTGGACACGGCGGAGTTAAACCGTACGTTCTCGGCTATGAAGCCGAACAACGCGGGCGTTCTTCTTCTTCAAATGGCTGCAACAAACCAAAGTAAAGTGCTCCGCATTCTCGGCGTGCTTGATGATGCTCCTCGCTCCGAAATTTTATCCTCAATGTCTGACTTGGATAAAAAAGCGACGGCTAACTTGGTTAGCAAACTCATGCCGGCTAATCCGTAAAGGATTCGCTTCGGACTTCATGGAAGGAGGTGAAAAAAATGAACATGGCCATCTCTACAACACCTGTATCTACAGGGAAGACATCATCTTCTTCGAGTCCAAGCTCATCTGCTGGCTTAACAACGGGCAGTGGCTTCGCGGGCGCTTTGGTTCAAGCAATCGACGGAAACAGTACATCGGCTGAAGTTAGCGCGGGGTTATCGTTACCGGTCGGATTGGCTGGATTACTCGGACAATTAGGGACGGAAGAGTCAAGCGATGAAGCACAAGGTTTGCTTGAAATGCTTAATCAGCTAGTAAGCCAATTGCAACAACTAGAGCAGGGCGATCTCAGTACGTTATCGCCTGAAGCGGAAGAACAATTGGCAGCATTGCTAGCCGCATTTCAAAATGTGCTGCAGCAGTTGAGCCTAGGTCCGGCAATGGTTGCCTCTGAGCAAGTAGAAACGCCTGATTCTTCGTTCGCAAGCGTTATGTCGACTGACGCTTCATCGGCCAAGCCAGTCGTGAAAGCATTGCGCGAGACATTGCAGCAACTGTCCACGGCGATCGCTTCCGGTAAAGACGGCATATCGCTAGCATCCGGTTTCGCAGGCCAACTTAAAAATCTGTTGGATTCGCTCGCGCCGCAAGTTATGAATGCAAACCTTGCTGCTCAAACGGCAACGGCAAACGCTTCCGAAGTTCAAGCGGCAAATAAATCGACAGATTCTGCAGTGTCCGGTACGGCGGTTCCTACCGAAGCGATGAAGGAAACAGCGGCAGTTGCCCAAGAACCGCGTCGTCCAGTTCAGGCTCTTCGCGATCCGGTCTGGAGATTCAATGTGACGGGAATCAACGATGCTGCGCCGATGGACGGACAGACAGCGGTCGTTACTTCCGTGACAGCCGTGGAGGAAGCAAGCCATTCTGACTCCCAACCTGCATGGACTTTCATGCAGAACGACAAGTTGGCTGCCGATTCAGCGGTCGCCAAAGCGGCTATGCCGGCTCAAGTTCCCGTGCAACAATTCGCCGAGCAGATCGAGAAGTTTCTAGTGAAGCAATTTCAGTTAACGCAAGGAAACGGCGTATCTGAAGCTAAGCTCTCGCTAACTCCAGAGCATCTAGGACAGGTAGACATTCGCATTGTCATGCAGAACGGCCAAGTAACCGCGCATTTTATGACGGAAAACGCGATGGCTCGCGATTTGCTTGAGAATCAGATGTCTCAGCTTAGAACGGCGTTAAGCGGTCAAGGTATGCAGGTAGATCGCCTGGAGGTCGTTCAACAACCGTCTTCCTCCGCTGGCACGTCCTTTATGCAGCAGGAGCATCGCCAATCGAATTCCGGTAACGGTAACGGCTCTAACGGCCAAGGGAAAGGCGATTACGAGGATCCTGCCGTATTCGCGGCTGAGCTCGAACGCAATTCCTCGCTGAAGGAGTTCGGATTCGGAAGCTCGTTGAATGTCATGGCGTAATGCCCTTTAATGGAGGTGAATCCTGTGGCTGATAGTATCGGCTCGAATAACGTCTGGCCCAATTATGCTCCTCAGAACGTGCAAGCGGCAGCCAGAAAACCAGTGAAAGAGCTGGGGAAAGATCAGTTTCTCCAAATCTTAGTCACGCAATTGCGTAATCAGGATCCGATGCAACCTCTGCAAGATAAAGAATTTATCGCGCAGATGGCCCAATTCTCGTCCTTGGAGCAGATGATGAACATGTCCAAGGAAGTAAGCTCGCTTAGGCAATCGGCGGGAATGGTTGCCGGATTGATAGGCAAAGAAGTGTCCTGGTTCGAAGAAACCGAAACAAGCACGGTAGAAAAGAATGGAACCGTGAATTCCGTACTTTGGCGCGATGGCGTTCAATTCGTCAAAGTCGGGGATGTAGAAGTACCGATCGACGAGATCATCTCCATCTCGGAGCCGTCCGAGGACAGCGACGCTGAGGTGACCGAGAATGAGTGACCGGATGCTCGTTGGGCACTTGTCGACGGGACGTACGGGACCTATTCAAGTCAATCGCTACGCAAATCGGAACCAGCAACAGAATGCGGATTCGGTATCGTTCCAAGAGCTGCTTAGCCAACAACAGCTGAAGTTCAGTCATCATGCCGAGCAAAGATTGCGACAAAGAGGCATTGAATTGTTGCCGGATCAACTCACGCGCATCGCCAATGCGGTAGATCAGGCAGCCGCGAAGGGTGCCAAGGATTCCCTTGTACTGTTCCGGGACATCGCCATGATCGTGAACGTGCCGAATCGAACCGTCGTCACGGCTATGGACGGCAACTCGATGAAAGAGCATATTTTTACGCAGATCGATAGCGCAGTGGTCGTAAGTTAGTTTTGATGCAGGGCTGGTCCTGACAAGGGAGCCCAATGCCGCCGACCGACTGAAGCGGCACAAATCCACACACTAATGGAGGTAGGCAATTCATGTTGCGTTCAATGTATTCTGGTGTATCCGGTATGCGTGGATTTCAAACGAAGCTTGACGTGATCGGCAACAATATTGCTAACGTCAATACCGTAGGATTCAAAGCCGGACGCGTAATGTTCAAGGATATCTTGAGCCAATCGATATCCGGGGTTACGGCACCCGTCGAAGGTGAATCCGGGGGCGTTAACGCTAAGCAAGTCGGATTAGGCGTATCGGTCGCTTCGATCGATACCATCCATACGCCAGGCAGCGCGATGACGACGGGCAAGGCCGAAGATCTTCGGATCGATGGCGACGGGTTTTTCGTAGTAAGCCCTGCCGATGGAGGACCGCAATACTTAACCCGTGCAGGTAACTTCACGCTTGACGCCAATCGTCAATTGGTTAATTCGGACGGAATGTTCGTTATGGCTGCGGATGATGGAGGAATCATCACGTTGGGGGAAGAGGTTACCGCATGGTCGATCTCCCAAGACGGAACGATAATTTCCATTGACCAGGACGGACTGGCGACGCCAACCGATTTCAAAGTCGGCGTAGCTAAAGTCGTAAATCCGAGCGGTTTGGAAAAAGTCGGAGGAAGCTTGTACCGCATGACGCCAAATGCTAACCCGGAGTCCGAACTTGTCGTAGGCTCCGCAGCCGACCTGGAATTAGGAACGGGAGCAATCGTCTCCGGCCAGCTTGAAATGTCCAACGTCGATCTGACCAACGAGTTCACGGAAATGATCGTCGCGCAACGCGGCTTCCAAGCAAACTCCAGAATCATCACGACATCCGATGAAATTCTGCAAGAAGTCGTTAACCTGAAACGGTAATTGATCTCCTGCCTGGGGAGGGCTAGCTCTCCCCATGGCAACTTCGGGGAGGCCCAGCAATGATTTTGGTCACGCGCTTAAACGGAAGCAAGTTTCATATCAACGCTTTATTGATCGAGACGGTGGAGGATACGCCGGATACGATCATCACGCTCACGACAGGGAAAAAATTCATTGTTATCGAAAATTCTTCGGATGTAATCCGGGCTTCCCGGCATTACTTACGCAGTATCGGCGTGTTAGCGGCTGTAACAAGCCCGACGGACACGCAATCGGAGGGAGCTACGTCATGAGAAAATTGTTGCCATGGCTCGTTTCGCTATTATTGGCGATTACGTTGATCGTCGTTGTCACTTTTTACTTCTGGAACAATCTGTTCGGGGACAAGAAATCGAACGATCCTGAACAAGATGCGAAGGAAATTGCCGAGAACGTACAAGTTGAGCCGGTATCTGCGGATGAATTGGTAAAAGTCACATCCGAATTAATAGATATCAGAACAAATCTTGCGGACACGGACTATGTCGTGCAAATTAGTCTGTCGTTCACGCTCGATAGCGAAGCAGCCAAAGAAGAGTTCGACAAGATCAAGGATAACAAGATCAAACCGATCGTTAACCGTGCATTATGGGTGATGACCCCTGATGATATGTCTGGCACCAAAGGCAAGGATCAGCTTACGGCAGGCCTTATCAACTCTATTAACGCAGCCTTGTCGGAAGGAAAGTTAACCAACGTAGGAATTACCGGATTCGTTATGACGCAAGTTTAACAAAGAAATCCCGCATCGTGGAAAATCGTCAGAACACTTTGGCCGCTTGCCGGAACTCACGTTTCGCCTCGGTTTAAGAAAGGGGTGAGAGATTTGGTAGATGTACTTTCGCAGAATGAGATCGATGCCTTGCTGGCGGCGCTCTCGTCGGGAGAAATGGACGCGGAGGAGCTTAAAAAAGAGGATACGCAGAAGAAGGTTCGCGCATATGATTTCAAACGCGCAACCCGCTTCTCAAAAGATCACATCCGCAGTTTGACAAGAATCCATGAGAATTTCGCACGATTTTTAACCACTTATTTCTCCGCTCAGCTTCGGACGTTCGTTCAGATTAGCGTCGTTCAGGTCGAGCAGCTGCCGTATGACGAGTTCATCCGCTCCATCCCTAAGATGACGATTCTCAACATCTTTGAAGCTGAGCCGTTGGAAGGCCGCATGGTTCTAGAAGTACATCCCAACGTCGCTTTCGCCATGTTGGACAGGCTTCTAGGCGGCGGAGGAACTGCACCGAGTAAAATCGGGAGCTTAACGGAAATCGAAACGATTATTATGGAGAAGATTTTCAGCAGGGCGTTAGAAAGCTTGCAGGAGGCGTGGAGAACGATTATCGATCTGCATCCGCGGCTGGAAGCCTTGGAGACGAATCCTCAGTTCATGCAAATCGTCTCGCCCAATGAAACGATAGCGCTCATTTCTCTCAGCACTAAAATCGGAGAGACGACGGGAATGATCAACCTATGTATCCCGCACTTGGTGATCGAGTCGATCATGCCAAGGCTTTCCGTGCATCACTGGTTCGTATCTCAGAAGAAGACCAGGGCACCGGAAGAACAGATCATGCTCGAGCAGAGGGTCAATAAGGCCAAGCTCCCGATTGTAGCGGAACTGGGGAGTTCCCGTATTTCCGTTCAGGAATTTCTGAATCTTGCCATTGGAGACGTCATTGCCTTACATAAGCCGACGGACGAAGGCCTGGAAGTCAAGGTTGGAGACAAGGTCAAGTTTATTGCTAGTCCCGGAACGGTGCGAGACAAAATGGCGATTCAAATCCATGAAATCGTCAGCGAAGGAGTAGATGAAATCAATGACGAGTAAAGACTACTTATCCCAGGAAGAAATTGATGCTTTGCTGCGTCAATCCTCTGTCGGAGATGACGAAACGTCATCGGCATCTGTCGTTGGCGAACGGTCGATAAACGATTATTTGACTCCCTTAGAGCAAGATGCACTTGGAGAGATCGGTAACATTACGTTTGGAAGCGCGGCAACGGCATTGTCGACATTGCTTGGTAAAAAAGTCGACATCACGACTCCGACCGTATCGACTATCGAACGCGAGCAATTCGAAGCCGAATTTCCGAAGCCTCATGTCGCCGTTCACGTAAGTTACGTGGAGGGATTCGAGGGGATCAACTCTCTCGTCATCAAGTCCCATGATGCTCAGGTCATCGCGGATTTGATGCTTGGGGGAGAAGGCAACGTTACTTCCGATGAGTTGAATGAAATCCACGTCAGCGCCGTTCAAGAAGCGATGAACCAGATGATGGGCTCGTCCGCGACTTCCATGTCGACGATCTTCAACCGGATGGTAAACATTTCGCCTCCAGGCATTGATATCATGGATGTGCGGAATAATTCCGGCACTAACAACATCCCGCAAGAGAGCGTGTTCGTGAAAATCTCTTTCCGTCTCAAGATCGGCGATTTGATCGACTCCTCGATCATGCAGTTGATTTCCGTTCCTTTTGCCAAAGAGATGGTTGGCTTGCTGATGGGAAGCGTATCGGAGGAGAATGCACCGCAGGCAACGCAAGCGCAACCTGCAACACAACCTGCAGCACAACCGGTTCAACAACCGCAACCTGCCAATGCTCCACCCGTGCATCAAGCGCCTCCAATGGCATCTGCGCCGCCTAGTTACGCAGCTCCCATGCCATCCTATCCGCAAACTTTGGGAGGAGGAGTTAATCGAAACGTGAACGTCAATCCCGTTCAATTCGCGAATTTCCAGGGCGGAGGATTTACGCAAGGAGACGAAACGAATCTTAACCTTTTGCTCGACATTCCTCTGAAGGTTACCGTGGAATTGGGCCGAACGCAGAAACAGATCAAGGATATTTTGGAGCTGTCCCAGGGCTCGATCATTGAACTAGACAAGCTGGCCGGCGAACCTGTCGACATCTTAGTAAACAACAAATTGATCGCCAAAGGCGAAGTCGTCGTTATCGACGAGAATTTCGGAGTACGCGTAACCGATATCGTCAGTCAATGGGATCGTGTCCAAAAAATCCAATAAGCTCATCGGGAGGAAATTGAAATGGCAAACCGCATTCTTATCGTAGACGACGCAGCATTCATGCGCATGATGATCAGGGACATTTTAACGAAAAATGGTTACGAGGTTGTTGGGGAAGCGCAAGACGGATCACAGGCTATCGAGAAGTATAAGGAGCTCAATCCTGATCTGATCACCATGGATATCACGATGCCTGAGATGGATGGAATCACGGCTTTGAAAGAAATTCGAAAATTGGATACCAATGCTAAGGTTATCATGTGTTCGGCTATGGGACAGCAAGCAATGGTAATCGACGCGATTCAAGCGGGTGCCAAGGATTTTATCGTAAAGCCATTCCAAGCAGACCGCGTTATCGAAGCCATCAAGAAAACACTGGGTTAAGAAAAGTCAGGAGCGTTGAAGATTCATGAGAACTTACGGGCTCGTGGACGAGCTTCCGAGATCGGGATCCGCAACGGCATGGGATCTCATCTGGGTATTGTTCGTCCTCGCGATTATCGTCGGATTGATCGTCATCGTTCTGCGGTTCCTCGCCAAGCGCAATCGCGGATGGGGAATGAACAGGTCTCTTCGTTCATTGGGAGGATTTCCGCTCGGGACGAACAAATCGATGCAGATCGTAGAATGGAACGGTCGAATATACGTACTCGGTATCGGAGACGACGTGAGGCTCCTCGAATCCATCACGGATCCTGAAGCTGTCGCGGCGCTGCTGGCGGAACACGATTCCAATACGGCGCATACGGGAGCGGTAATGCCTGAATGGCTTCGCAAGCTTACCCAGCGCAACAATCCGCAGAACGACGATATGGCTTCCAAGTCTTCGGGAAACAACGCGAGCTTTGAGCAAACGTTGGAGAATCGGCTTCGCCAGCTCTCCGAAAGAAGGCAGCGGGTGGAACAATTGTTGGAAGAAAGCCGTTCCGGAGATCGGACGGATAAGCAATGAGAAAAAAAATACTATACAGTTTCCTCACGATACAGGCACTATTGATCGGATTTCAAGCCTCTGCCTTCGCCGAACCCATAATCGGAGTCACTCTCGGCGACGGCTCGGAGCCTGTGGGAGCATCGGGATTATCCCTGCTGCTTCTGATTACAGTACTAAGCTTAGCACCAGCCATTCTGGTCTTGATGACAAGCTTCACAAGAATCGTTATCGTGCTTGGGTTCGTCCGGACGTCTCTCGGAACGCAGCAGATGCCGCCCAACCAAGTGTTGATCGGATTAGCTTTGTTCATGACCCTATTCATCATGGCTCCCACGTTCTCGACATTGAACGAAACGGCATTGAAGCCTTACCTCGCGGGCGAGATCAGCCAAACGGAAGCTTTGGAGAAAGCATCCGTGCCCATGAAAGAATTCATGTACAAGCATACCCGCGACAAAGATTTGCTGTTATTCATGAACTATACCAAGACCGAGAAACCGGAAACGTATCAAGACATTCCGATTACCGTACTCGTTCCCGCGTATGCCATAAGCGAGTTGAAAACGGCGTTCCAAATGGGCTTTATGATATTTATTCCTTTTCTGATTATAGACATGGTCGTTGCGAGTACCTTAATGGCAATGGGGATGATGATGCTTCCGCCCGTTTTGATTTCGCTTCCGTTCAAGATTCTGCTCTTCGTGCTTGTCGACGGTTGGTATCTTATCGTTAAATCGCTGTTGACCAGCTTCAGTTCTTGAAGCGCCGCGCAGTCGTAAGGTAGGAGGGAGTACATGACATCCGAGTTTATTATCGGTCTTGCAGGACAAGCGCTTTACACCGTGCTTAAAGTAAGCGCTCCAATGCTCGGGATCGGATTGATTGTCGGATTGCTGGTCAGTATCTTTCAGGCAACGACCCAGATCCAGGAGCAAACGCTGGCTTTCGTTCCCAAGATCATTGCCGTTTTCCTAGCGCTGTTGATTTTCGGTCCGTGGATTCTGAACGTAATGGTTGATTTCACGAGCCACTTACTTGGAAATTTGGCGAATTATATTGGGTGACGACGAATGGAAATAATTACGCAAGCTCTTCCTGCCTTTCTGCTTGTTTTTTGTCGAATTACATCGTTTTTTGTAGTGGCGCCTATTTTCTCCTCGCGGACGTTTCCGACTTCCATAAAAATCGGATTGGCGTTCTCCGTATCGCTAATCGTCTTTCTGACGATTGGCTTCGATACGAAGGTGACGGCGGACGCGACTTACATCTTAGCGATCATTCGCGAGATATTCGCAGGATTACTTATTGGTTACCTGGCGTATATGTTCTTCACCATCGTGCAAACTTCAGGCGCATTCATGGATATGCAGATGGGGTTCGGTATCGCGAATATCGTAGATCCCATAACCGGGGTTTCGGCACCGATGCTTGGCAACTTGAAGTATATGCTCATGTTGCTCGTGTTTCTATCCGTGAACGGACACCATTACTTGTTGGCGGCTATCATGGACAGCTACAAGTGGCTTCCGCTGGATAATCAGCTTTTTCAAATTTATTATGGCGGCAACATTACCGAGTTTTTGGTCAGAACCTTCTCCGACACGTTCTTGCTCGCGTTGCAGATATCCGCGCCGATCGTTGTCGCGATGTTCTTGACGGATTTCGGATTAGCACTGCTTGCACGTACCGCTCCTCAATATAACGTGTTCGTTATCGGGATTCCTATTAAAATCCTGATTGGGTTAGCATTGCTGGTCCTACTGTTACCGGGATTCGGAATGTTGTTCCAAATGATATTCGATGATATGTTCCAGGCGCTCGAGAAATTGTTTACCATCTTGAAAACATCCTCTTAACATCGAAGCATACGAGAGGAGATGAGAATCATGTCCCAATATCGCCTGAAGATGGACCTGCAGATGTTTGCCGGCGAGAAAACGGAAAAGGCTACGCCCAAGAAGCGTCAGGAAAGCCGTAAGAAGGGACAAGTTGCCAAAAGCGCGGAAATTCCAAGCTCTCTGATCCTTCTCGCTTGTATCTGCTGCTTGCTTATGCTCGGTCCTTTCCTGCAGAAACAGGTGCTGGCTATGTTCGGGGATGTTTTTATCAATCGGCTGAACATGGAAGTAACCCAGCAGAACACCCTTAGTCTATTCGGCCACTACGCGATTCAAATGTTACTGATACTGGCTCCCATTTTCTTTATCGTTCTGATTATCGCCTTTGCGGCGAATTACGTGCAGTTTGGATGGCTGTTTACTTTAGAGCCATTGAAACCAAAGCTTGAAAAGCTAAATCCGCTAACCGGAGCCAAGAACATTTTCGGTGTTCGATCCGTGGTGGAGTTTCTGAAAAGCGCGTTGAAGCTCATCTTAGTCGGATTTATCGTGTTTTCGATATTGTGGTCGGAGAGAAAGAGGCTCATGGATTTAGCCCACTTGCCGGTCGAGGATATTTTCTCGTTCGTAGCGGGGATAACGGTTCGCATGGGGATTTTTGTTGCGGCGATCATATTCTTCATAGCTATCTTCGATTTTATGTACCAGCGTTACGAGTTCGAGAAGAATTTGAAAATGAGCAAGCAGGATATTAAAGACGAATATAAGAACTCGGAAGGCGATCCCTTGATTAAAGCCAAGATCAAGGAACGCCAACGCAGAATGGCTCTTATGCGCATGATGCAAGAGGTTCCGAACGCGGATGTCGTCATTACGAACCCGACTCACTTCGCGGTCGCTCTTAAATACGACGCCACGAAGATGGATGCTCCGACGGTCATCGCCAAAGGGGCGGATTACTTAGCCCTCAGGATCAGAGAGATCGCCAAGCAGAACGAGGTTATAACGATGGAAAACAAGCCGCTCGCCCGCGCGCTATTCGAGAGGACGGAAGTGGGACAAAGCGTTCCTGGCGATCTCTTCCAAGCTGTTGCGGAAGTGCTGGCATATGTATATCGGCTCAAGGGCCGGCGTTAATTGTTCTGAAAATGAAAAAAAAAGAATGGTCGGCTTGCGAAAGAGTGCAGAGAAAAAGGAATTGCCACGAAGAGTTTACGTCCGCCTTTAAAACCGAGTTGTATCCGACTAATCAAATCAAAAACAACTTGGTTTTAACAGCGGCGTAGTGGTAATCCTTTTTCGTCGCACTCTGCAACGCAAGAGAACGAATCGCATGGGGAGGAACGCGTCATGAAAATTCGGGACTTAAGCATACTCATAGGCGTCATCGGCATCGTCCTGATGATGGTCGTTCCAATTCCCGCAGGACTGCTGGACATTCTACTTATCCTTAACATTTCCATAGCCATAATGATATTGCTCATCGCCATGAATACTCAGGATGCGCTGCACTTTTCCATTTTCCCGACCATATTGCTCTTAACCACGATATTCCGATTGGCGCTTAACGTGTCCACGACCCGTCTTGTATTGTCTAAAGCGGATGCTGGACACGTCGTCGAGACCTTCGGAAGATTCGTTGCCGGAGGACAGATCGCAATCGGGTTCGTCGTCTTCCTCATTCTTGTCGTCGTTCAGTTTATCGTCATCACCAAGGGCTCCGAACGCGTCGCCGAGGTTGGCGCGCGGTTTACTCTCGACGCAATGCCCGGTAAACAAATGAGCATCGACGCGGATTTGAACGCGGGATTGATTAACGAGCAACAGGCAAGAGAACGCCGCGAGAAAATCGAGAAAGAAGCGGATTTCTACGGCGCCATGGACGGAGCGAGTAAATTCGTCAAGGGAGACGCGATCGCCTCCATCATCATCGTTCTCATCAATCTCATCGCCGGTTTTATCATCGGAATGGCTATCCATGGCATGTCTGCGATGGAGTCTCTCGAGAGATATTCCATCCTCACGATCGGTGACGGGCTCGTCAGCCAAATTCCGGCGCTGCTGATCAGTACGGCAGCAGGTATTATCGTGACGAGGGCCGCTTCCGATGGCAATATGGCGGACGACTTGAGCAAGCAATTGCTGCGTTATCCGAAATTGTTGTACATCGTTGCGGGTACGGTTGCTTTACTAGGATTAGCGACGCCGATTCCTCTTCTCAGCACGCTTCCATACGCAATCATTTTGGCTATTGCGGGTTACCGCCTGCAGTCGAATTTGAACCGCAAGCAGCAAGAAGAAGAGCTTCTAGTAGAAGAGAAGCATATCGAAGAAGTACGGAGTCCGGAGAGCGTCATCAGTTTGTTGCAGGTAGATCCTATCGAATTCGAGTTCGGTTATGGGCTAATACCGCTGGCTGATACTCAACAGGGCGGAGATTTACTCGACAGAATAATCATGATTCGACGGCAATGCGCCCTTGAAATGGGCTTAATCGTCCCCGTTATTCGAATTCGCGACAATATTCAACTAAAACCGAACGAATACGTCATAAAAATGAAAGGAAATATGGTGGCTCGTGGCGAACTATTGATACATCACTATTTAGCCATGAGCCCGGGGTTCGACGATGATTCCGTGACGGGTATCGAAACCCAGGAACCAGCGTTCGGATTGCCGGCCTTATGGATCGATGAAGCAACGAAAGAACGCGCGGAGATGGCCGGTTATACGGTCGTTGATCCTCCTTCCGTCGTCGCAACGCACTTGACCGAGGTCATCAAGAAGTACGCGCATGAGCTTATCGGCCGTCAAGAGACCAAAGCTCTGATCGAAAGCGTCAAAGAAACCTATCCTGCCTTGGTTGAAGAGCTTATTCCATCCATTCTTAGCGTCGGAGACGTTCAGAAGGTATTGTCCAAGCTATTGAAGGAGAAAATTTCGATCCGGGATTTGGTCACGATCTTCGAGACGCTGGCGGATTACGGGAAATTCACCAAAGATCCTGAAGTACTAACGGAATACGTACGGCAAAGCTTGTCGAGGCAAATTACGCAGCAATATGCCAGTACGTCAGAACCGCTTAAAGTCATAACGGTTAGTCCCGCGGTGGAGAAGAAGATCGCTGAAGCCGTACAGCAATCAGACCAGGGTAGTTATTTGGCAATGGATCCTGCATCTTCCCAAGCTATTTATCAGAGGTTAACCGAACAAGTGAATCGGCTTGTTCAATCGGGGCAGCAGCCAATTATTCTTACGTCCCCGACGATTCGTATGTACTTGCGCCAGTTGCTTGAGAGAAGCCTGCAGGACATACCGGTCATTTCCTACAGTGAATTGGAGCCAAGCATTGAAGTGCAGAGCGTTGGGGTGGTGAGTGCATGAAGGTAAAACGATATGTCGTCGACGATTTGCCGGAAGCGGTGCAAATGATCCGCAGCGAGCTTGGCTCGGATGCCGTTATTCTGAATACGAAAGAAATCCGCATAGGCGGATTTCTTGGTATGTTTCGCAAAAAGCGTATGGAAGTCATCGCTGCCATTGACGAACAAACCAAGAAACCGCCTGCTCGCGCGCCTTTTTCTTCTAAACCGATTGAGAGAAATCCGGTTTTGCCTTTAGTAAATGATCAGACTGTATCCTCTCCCTTATTGCCATCAAACGCAATAAGGGAGAGGTACTCCCAACCGCCGTTCGCGGATAGCGGCAGGAAGCCGGTACCGTCAGCTCCGGAATACGATTCTGATTCGGCTCAGATCAACTTGGTCAAACCGGGCAGCTTTCAATCCGGATTCGAACAAGCAGTGAAAGAACTGCAGGATCGAGGGAACTCCGTACAAGAATCGTATAGTGAACAAACGCCTTATTCAGCGAAAACCGCCGCATTAGCGGTAGCGGTGCAGACGCTGGAGGCTAGGGAGAACAAGGAATCGGCAGAGGAAACATCTGCTTTGCTCCTGGAATTGCGTTCCATGAAAGAAATGATGACCAAGATGGCGAAGCAGCAAACTTTCCGCAGCATGCCTGAAGCCGTCATGAAATGGAGTAAACGTCTTGCGGAACAAGGGGTGGAGCCTTCATACGTGGAGCAATTCGCGGAAGCGGTTAATCAGCTTATAGCCGAAGGAATCGATAATCCGGAAGATTCCTCTTATGAAGCCGCTCGGGCCGTCCTTCTTTCCTGGCTAAGAAACGCCAAGGGAGACGGTATCGACACTTCGACTCGCGTCGTTCATTTCGTAGGACCGACCGGGGTTGGCAAGACGACCACGATTGCCAAGCTAGCCGCCGATCAATCGTTCAGCCACCGACGAAACGTAGGATTCATCACGGCGGATACCTACCGAATCGCGGCAGTGGATCAACTAAGAACTTATGCCGATATCTTAAACGTACCGCTTGAAGTCGTGTTTTCTCCAAGCGAGTTAACGCGAGCATATAAAAAGCTTAGCGATCACGATTTATTGTTCATGGATACCGCGGGACGCAATTACCGCAATGAGTTATTCGTATCCGAAGTGAACAGTCTGCTCGCTCCCGGCGAACAAACGGAAACGATTTTAGTCTTAAGCATGACTCATAAATACGGCGATATGAAGATGGTTGCATCTCAATTCGCGAAATACGGCGTCAATCAGCTCTTGCTAACCAAATTCGACGAGACGGATTCCTTCGGAGCCGTGATCAATCTGGTTAAGGAGTTCGATTTCCGAATTTCCTACATAACCTGCGGACAAGCGGTTCCGGACGATATTAAACCTTTCGATCCGGAGGACTTGGTCACAAGAATACTGGGGGATCGAACCGATGATTGATCAAGCGCAAGCGCTTCGGCATTTGGTTCATTCTAAGGATTTGGGCTCCGCTCGGACGACAAGGGTGATTACCGTGACTAGCGGTAAAGGCGGGGTAGGAAAATCCAATTTCAGCCTTAATTTCGCCATGGCATTGCAAAGTCGGGGGTATAGCGTGCTGGTGTTCGATGCGGACATTAGCTTTGCGAACATCGACGTATTGTTGGGTACCCCGGCCAAATACAATCTGATGCATCTACTTAAGGGAGAGAAGACGATTTGGGAGATTATACAGGTCGGACCGGGTGGCTTGCAATTTATCGCGGGCGGTTCCGGATTTCAGGATTTGGTCCGTCTAAGCGAACAAGAGCTGGAGTATTTCTCCGAACAAATTGGCAAGCTGCACGGCCATGTAGATTTTATTCTGTTTGATACCGGTGCCGGGTTATCCAAAGAAACGGTTCGATTCATTACGGCTGCCGAAGAGACCATCGTAGTGACGACTCCGGAGCCGACGTCCATTACGGATGCTTACGCCCTCATCAAGATGTTGAAGTCGATGGGGCACCAAATTTCCTTCAGGCTCGTCGTGAACCGCGTTACCGATGAACGCGAAGGAAATCAAACGGCGGATAATATCCGTCAAGTAGCTAGCAAATATTTGGGGTTGGAAATTCCGGTACTTGGTTACATTCCAGACGATTCCAGCGTATCGAAAGCGGTAAAACGCCAAACCCCTTTATCTATAGCGTTCCCTAATAGCGATGCGACTCGGGGGATCGATCGGATCACGTCCCGTTTCCTATTGGAAGATCGGGGGTCAACCCCGGTCGGCGGAGTATCGAGTTTCTTGCAACGAATAAAAAAGCTGTGGAGTTAGAGCGAAAACAATATAACAACTAGACTAACGGGGGAGGGTCGCCAAAATGCCGGAATATAAAGTGCTGATCGTTGATGATTCCCCTTTTATGCGCAAGGTGTTCAGCGATGTGATCGATGCCGACGCTGCATTTAATGTATTGGCAACGGCTTCTAATGGCAAAGAAGCCGTGGACTTGGCGATCAAGCTTAAGCCGGACATTATTACCATGGATCTGGAAATGCCGCATTGGAATGGGATCGAAGCCTTGCAACGAATAATGGCCGTTCAGCCTACTCCGGTAATCATGCTCTCTGCGGTAACGGATAACGGGACAAGGGATACCATTAAAGCTCTTCAATGCGGAGCGGTCGACTTTATTCGTAAGCCGGACGGTGCCGTTAAGCATGATATCCGTCAAGTCGGAGAGCAGCTTTTAGAAAAATTACATATTGCATTGGAAACGATGAGCAGCGGCTCGTTGCGAATGCTGCCGGCCGTGGAGGAAAAAGCGGAAGTCGTCGTTCCATCTCCTCCTCCGACTCCGTCGGAGAAACCCGAGCCGATCCGTCGTGCCGAAGCGACCTTACGCAAGCTGTCGACGGATGGGACCAGACCTCCTTCCGAATCCGAGAGAGCAAAGAAGAATCCGGAAGGGATACAGCGCGCGCCTGATGGGCTGATGGACAAACGTATACCGCGAACCGGGTCATCATCGCAGCCGGTTTCTAACAACGGACTACCGAAAGTTAATGCGATAGAGCCGAAGCTCGGTAAAGAGATTGTACAGAGGCAAGAGTTAAAGCCTTCTCCGGCGGTCGCGAATCATGAAACCTCAACTAAGAAAACGCCTAAAGCGACGGTAAATATGGAGAAACCGGCTCAAGCTATTCCTCCTGCTGCTTCTGCAGTTGCTCCAAAAGTCACTACCAACTTTACTCACTTAGTGGCAATAGGTACTTCAACGGGGGGGCCGCGCGCTCTTCACGAAGTCCTTACCGGCATACCGTCGGATTTCCCGGCACCCATCCTGGTCGTCCAGCATATGCCGCCTAAATTTACGCACTCGCTGGCGCAAAGACTAGATAACTTTTGCAGCATCCACGTCCGGGAAGCGGTTGATGGCGAGGCAGTAGAAACGGCGACGGCTTATATCGCCCCCGGCGGCAAGCATATGTCGCTAGCGAAGGATGCAACCGGCAAATACCGCATCAGATTGTCGGAGGAAGGTCCAAGGGCCGGCCATATGCCATCCGTTGATGTATTGTTCGAATCCTTAATCGGGCACCAGCAACTAAAAAGGCATGCCGTGCTTATGACTGGGATGGGCAGCGACGGGGCAAAGGGAATGAAGGCACTGCAAACGGATGGTGCTTCAACGACGATAGCGGAAGCTGAGCAAACCTGCGTCGTATACGGCATGCCGCGCTCCGCCGTAGAGTTAGGCGCCGTTTCCCATCAGCTCCCGCTTCAAGCCATCGCCCCTGTTCTAATACAGGAAGTGAAAACCCGAAAATCCTAATTTAGATTATGGAAGTTCAGCCAACAAGGAGGTGTCCGGCACGTGGAAATGAATCAATATATGTCCATCTTTATCGATGAGTCTAACGATCACTTGCAATCTCTGAACGAAAATATGCTTCGGCTGGAGCAACAGCCGGAGGATATCGGCATCGTGCAAATTATCTTCCGTTCCGCGCATACGCTGAAGGGAATGTCGGCGACGATGGGATTTGAAGATCTCGCGGCTTTGACGCATGAAATGGAAAATGTACTGGATCTCGTTCGTAACAGCAAGCTTAGCATGAATGGCCAGATTTTCGACACGTTATTCAAATGCTTGGATGCTCTTGAAGCCATGGTTCAAGATATTATCAATGGCGGAACGGGCAAAGGCGATGTCGCGGATTTAGTAGAGCGGTTAAAAGCGATCGTCAAGGGGGATGTCAACGGCAGCGGTGTCGTGAAAGCGACGGTTCCGGCGGCTGGATTATCCGCTTCGTTAGTGTTGGATCAATATCAATTGTCCATCCTTAGCCAATCCTTGGAAAGCGGCCATAATGCGTATTACATTGAAGTCAAGGTACGGGAGGATTGTTTGCTTAAGGCCGCCCGTGCATACATGGTATTCGACGTGCTGGAAAGAAACGGCGAAGTGGTCAAAGCTTATCCTTCCGTTCAAGAGATCGAGCAAGAGCAGTTCGATCGCAGTTTCTCGGTCTATTACATTACTCAAGCCGAGGAAGGTTTGCTTCGCGACCAAATCTCGCGAGTATCCGAGATCGAATCAGCCATATTAAATGCCGTTGATCGTGCATCGCTTGAAGAATTGGGACGCTCCCAAGGCGAGGCGGAGAAAGCCGTTGAAGCGGCGATTAAGGAGTCCGCGGCCACTGTAGCCATTTCTACACCTCCACCCGTTTCCTTAGTTTCCGCAGCGGATAGCAATGCAACCCGGCCAGCAGCGACGAACGCTGGCAATGCCGCGCCCCGCACGATTCGCGTCGATATCGAGCGTCTCGATTCGTTGATGAATCTCTTTAGCGAATTGTTAATCGATCGAGTTCGATTGGAGCAGCTTGCATCCGAGGTTAGGCGCAATGACTTGACGGAAACGGTCGAGCATATGGCCCGAGTCAGCGCGGACCTCCAGAATATCGTTCTTAAGCTGCGGATGGTTCCCGTGGAAAGCGTCTTTAACCGGTTTCCAAGGATGGTCCGGGATTTAGCGAAGTCGTTGGATAAGAAGGTTGATCTGGTAATCGTCGGAGCAGAGACGGAACTGGATCGCACCGTTATCGATGAAATCGGCGACCCGCTCGTTCATCTTATCCGTAATGCGGTCGATCATGGCATCGAGTCGATCACGGAACGAGTCAAGCTCGGCAAGCCAGAAGTCGGAACGGTTCATCTAAGGGCTTTCCATAGCGGTAATCACGTCTTCATCGAGATCGAAGAGGACGGTAAGGGAATCAATCGTCCGAAGGTGTTGGAGACGGCTATCAAGCGTGGCGTAATCACAGACGAGGAGGCGAAGAACCTCACCGACGACGAAGTCAACATGCTCATATTCGCGGCTGGCTTCAGTACCGCGGACAAAGTATCCGATATTTCCGGCAGGGGCGTCGGGCTCGACGTGGTCAAATCGAAAATATCCTCGCTGGGCGGTCATGTTGCCGTTCACTCGACTTTGGGGGCGGGAACTAAATTTTCGATTCAATTGCCTCTCACGCTATCGATCATTGCCGCTATGCTCATCAAGCTTGGCTCCGAGAAATATGCGTTTCCGCTATCTTCAATCGTAGAAACAGGATCCGTCAAGAGATCGGAAATACGTACGTTGCATGGAAATCGCATAATCGATTATCGTCAATCTATCATTCCGGTCGTTTCGTTGGCTGCTCTGGTACAGTCGCCGGATTATCGCGATGACGAAGAGGCGGAAACGGAAATGCTGGTCGTCCGCAAAGGGGACAAGCTTGCCGCTATATTGGTTGACGAATTTATCGGACAGAGCGAGATCGTATTGAAACCGTTAGGCAAATACTTAGCCGGCAGCCTAGACGTCGTCTCCGGGGCAACGATACTAGGAGACGGCCAAGTTGCATTAATCGTAGATCCAAACGCACTTATTAAGTAAAAACCGGACTCAAGGGAGGATTTATTCCATGGCAGAGGAATTGAAAGTCATTGTCTTTACGTTAGCGCATGAAGAGTACGGTATCGAGGTAGACAAAGTTCGCACGATCGAGCGGATGGTTCCGATTACGAGAGTTCCGAAAACCCCTGCATTCGTTAAAGGCGTTATCAATCTTAGAGGAATCGTTATTCCGGTCATCGATTTACGCGGTCGTTTTGGGCTTGCCGAGACGGAGATCACGGAGAATTCCCGGATCATTATCGTAGCGGCGAACGATCTGGAGGTTGGCTTCATCGTAGATTCCGCGAACGACGTTATGGACGTGATGAGCGATGCTATCGAGAATCCGCCGGAAGTGCTTGGAGGAATCAAAGCCAAGTACATCAGCGGGGTAGCTAAGATCGGCGATAGCCGTCTATTGATTCTATTGAATTTGGTAGAAGTGCTCAGCCGCAACGAAATTATTCAATTAGAACAGTTTGGGGAATAAGTCGGTGAATCTCTTCAAGAATGACGCGGATTTCAAGATGGACGTACTCAGGGAAGTCGGAAACATCGGCGCAGGCAACGCGGCGACCGCATTGTCGACCTTGCTTAATAAACCGGTAGATATGGCGGTTCCGACCGTAAGCCTGCTGCCGTTCGAAGCGATTGCCGAGCGGGTCGGAGGAACGGAAGCCGTCGTTATTGCCATCTTCCTTCGCGTTGAAGGCGATGCTCCCGGCAACATGTTCTTCATCATTAACAAGGAACCAGCTCGACGTATCTTGCAAGGGTTACTGGGCTTTAATGCCGCCGAGAACGATAACTACAGCGAATTGGAGCTATCGGCACTTAACGAAATCGGAAATATCCTGGCAGGCTCTTACTTATCCTCTTTGGCTGATTTTACGGGACTGCATATGTCCCCGACGGTTCCTTCTCTTGCGGTGGACATGGCAGGCGCGATTTTAAGTTACGGTTTACTCCAATTCGGCACGATGGGCGATGATGCTTTGCTTATCGATACGACTTTTCTTGAGGGTCATCAAGAAGCGGAAGGACACTTCTTCCTCATACCCGACCCCGAGTCGTTCGACAAACTTTTCCGTGCGTTGGGAGTGCCGCTCTAATGACGGAAGGCACCCTTATCAAGGTAGGGATGGCTGATTTAAACATTGCCGAAGGAGGGGCGATGCTCAGAACGACCGGCTTGGGGTCCTGCGTAGGCCTTACTCTATTCGACCCTATTCTTCGGATCGGCGGGATGGCGCATATTATGCTCCCTTCATCCGATATTGCCCGCGAAGGTCAGTTGAACATCGCCAAATACGCGGACACTGCCGTTCCGGAGCTCCTGCGGCGTATGACAAGCAAGGGGGCGGTAACCGGACGGCTAATCGCGAAAATGGCGGGAGGAGCGCAAATGTTCGCTTTAGTGGGCGCGGCTGATACGATGCGTATTGGTCCACGAAACGTGGAAGCGACGAAGCAAGCGTTGGAATACTTCTCGATCCCTCTAGTATCCGAAGATACCGGAGGCAATTATGGACGAACGGTGGAATTGAGCAGTCAAACCGGAGTGTTCAGCATACGAAGCGTGCAGTTCGGAGTAAAGGAGATTTAAGATGGTAGGTTCCTGGCGCTTAAATGTCGGATTCGGCGGGTTCGGCGCATTATTGACCTTTATGTTCTCGCTGTCGAACAATCCTCTAGGAACGACTTTTATGCGCAGTTTGTATGCATTTATCGTATTTGCTGCTTTAGCATTGGTCGTAAGAATCGTATTGGGCCAGATCCTAAATCCGGCGAAGAAGCCTGATTCAATCGAGTCTACGGAGAATGAACGCGGCGCAGTGCTAGATATTACGACTCCCGATGACGATTCCTTGTCGGAGATGATGAAGGAACAGTGGGCGGACGGCAAGGGAGAGCCGGTTAAAGGCTTCCAGCCGCTCACGCCCAAGCGATTGGTGTCGCTTGACAATCCCAATCCGGAGGAAGTGGTTCAGGCGATACGTCGTCTGACGGACGAATAAGGATGGTGAGGCTAAAATGGTCGATCAAACACGTTCCCGGTTATCCCATCAAGATTTATGGCAGCGCTGGAAAGAGGACGAGGATCCGGATGCGAGAAAGCTTCTGATCGAGCACTATTTGCCACTCGTGGATTACGTGTCCAGTCGAATGGCGGTTGGCTTACCGAAGAACGTAACGAAAGACGATCTGGCGAGCAATGGGGCCATGGGCTTGATCGATGCTATCGAGAAGTTCGACTATCGACGGGGGCTCCAATTCGAAACCTATGCCTCTTGGAGAATTCGAGGCGCTATCATCGATGGTCTTCGGCAAGGAGATTGGGTACCGCGGTCAGTTCGCGACAAAGCGAAAAAAATGGAGGACGCTTATGCGATACTGGAACAGAGGAATTTACGTTCTGCTTCGGATGACGAGATATGCGCCTATTTAAATATTAGCGAAAAAGACTTTCAACAAATGCTTCAAGAAGTCGCGGTAGCGGCGGTATTTTCCCTGGAAGATCCCATCCGGGAGGAAGAGTCCGAAACGAGAATGTCCCTCTTGGTGGACGATAAAGCGGTGAGTCCGGAATCGAAGGTACATGAAACCTACCTGAAGGACTCCTTGAAATACGGAATAGAGAAATTAACGGAAAAAGAACGCACCGTCGTTTCATTGTTTTACTATGAGGATCTGTCTTTGAGCGAAATTGCGGAAGTAATGTGCTTGTCGCCTTCGCGGATATCGCAGTTGCACTCTAAAGCGATATTGAGGCTCAGGGGAGCTCTTGCCAAACAAAAGGAACAGCTGCTTCAGAATGGATAATGAAGGAGGCGCGAAATAATGCCTGACAATGGATCAATGCCATTGGAGGAATGTCTGCAGGTAACGATTTCCGAAGATAAGATGCAGGCTTACTTGGTTTTCAAACGCGTTGAAGATGATCTTAAGTTTAATTCACGTCAATTAGAGCAGTATTTATCCTCTCAAGGGATTAAGTATGGCTTACAGTCGGACACCCTGTATTTAATCGCTCAGAAGCCGCAGGATTTTTTCTTTACGCAAAATGTAGTCGCCGTGGGAACTCCGCCTAAGCCGGGAGTGGATGGTTTCGTTAACGTCCTATACGACGAGTCTAGCGAAGATAATAAGCGGCCGACGGAAAAAGAAGACGGAAGCGTGGATTATAAAGAAGTTAAGCAACTGGCTAACGTGAAAGCAGGCCAGTTGATCGCGGAAAGAGTGCCTCCTCAGCCCGGTGCCCCGGGCAAAGGCGTGACGGGAGACGAAATCCCTCCGCGGGAAGGGAAAGAGGCTCATTTCAAGGTCGGCAAGAACGTGGTCGTCAATCCCGAGCAAATCGCCATGTACGCCGCCATTGACGGACTCGTAACGAGAACCGATAAAGATAAGCTGAACGTATTCCCCGTTTACGAGGTTAACGGGGATGTAGATTATAATATCGGTAACATCGATTTCGTAGGCACCGTCGTGATCAGAGGGAATATTCTAACCGGTTTCCGGGTGAAAGCGTCGGGAGACATTCGAGTAACCGGCGGGATAGAAGGAGCGGAAGTGGAGTCCGACGGCTCGATCGAGATTTCCGGCGGCATTATCGGAAGCAACAAAGGATATGTAAAATCCGGCCGTAATATTCGTTGTTCCTTTATCCAGGAGGGGAACGTCATTGCGGGCGAGGATGTTCTGGTTTCCCAGAGCATCATGCATTCGAACGTACGCGCGGGAAAAACGGTTAAATGCATTGGAGCTAAAGGTCTTATCGTGGGAGGTACCGTACAGGCCGGAGACCGCGTCACCGCGAGAATGATCGGAAATTCCATGTCGACGGCAACGGTGATCGAGGTTGGCGTGCGACCGGAGCTTCGTCAAGAGCTGGGCGAATTAAGAACGACCATGCGCCAGCTAGCCGATAACATGGACAAGTCCGAGAAAGCGCTCGTTATGCTTGACCAGATGGCCTCCATTGGCCAATTGTCCCCTGACAAGCTTGCGCTAAGGATAAAGGTTACCGCGACGAAACGCCAAACCTTAGAGGAACTCGCTGCCGCCAAAGAGCGCGTGCTCGAGATCGAGAAAACGCTCGAAGATGCCACGACGGCGCGAGTCGACGCGGTACATACTCTCTGGGGCGGAACGAAAATCGTCATCGGCAGGTATACCCGATTCGTTAAAGACGGTTCCCAAAGAGTTTCCCTCCGTTTCTCGGACGGAGACATCGTCATGGTTCCTTTCAACTGATTCTAGGTGAAGGAGCCTCTCTTCATTTTAAACCATCGAGGTGAATCGCTTTGAGTTACAAGTCGATCGATTTGCAAGCTTCTTTGCCCCGCACGTTAGAGATGTCTCCTCTGCAGCATCAACAGCAGCAGCGTTCGGCCACCGAGCAGTCTTTGCTGGGACAACAGGTCGTTAAGAACGCGGAGCAGCAAGCCAAGCGCAGCGCGAAGATGGAATCGACCTCGAACGGAACGATCTCGGAGCGGCAACCTCGCAATCGCAACAAGCAATCATCTTCTTCCAATAAACGATCCCATGAACAAGCTCCGGATGAAAGCAAGGTCTCGGAGCACCCGTACAAAGGGAAGCATATCGATTTCATGGGATGACGTAGAAGTAAGAGGCAGTAGAGAGGGGAATAAAGGTGAGTCCTTGGTTAGCCGTTGTATTGTTAGGCGTAGCGATCACCGGGTATGCATGGTTGATGCCCAAGACGAACGCCCGAGACAAGGAAAAGGAATTCGAGAGCGAGGCGGCATACACTCAGTTGCTTGAGGATCTGGAAACGGAAAATCGCGAACTGTTCGATGCGGTTGCCAAGTTTAAGCGGGAGCAGGACGAGACCGTCGACAAATTAGGGCGGCGCATCGTCGATATGGAACAACAGATGAAAATGTGGACGGAGCAGGCGGTCTCGGTCAGCGTTCCAACAGAGATACAATCGGGGCTTCAAGCTCCAGCCGTAGAAGCTCTTTCTCAAAGTCCATTGCCCTATGTGGCAGTTTCGCTGGAGACCGAGGCAGCGGAGATGGGGAATGATCTCGTCGCAGGGGAAATAGATGTCCCGCCGACCACCATTCGCGGAAGATATCCTGAGCTGCTGGAGATGCATGATAAAGGCAGATCGGTAGAACAGATCGCCAAAGCGATGGGCATGAACAAGGGCGAGGTGCAACTCATCTTGCAGCTCGTGCGTCGGGAGGAACAGCAGCATGCGTAAATATCGGAGTTGGTTGATGGGATTAGGAATCGGGCTGATTATCGGAGCTTCCATGCTGCAGTTAATACAGCTTGCCCAGGAACAGGCCGTCATGGTGGCCGAGGAACCGATCACTCGGGAGCAATTGAAAGATGAGGCAGAGAAGGCGGACTTAGTGCTGCTAACGGAAGAACAATTGGCCGCGAAGGTCGAGAGTGCGGTCTCGGCCGCCCTGCAAGACGAAGCTCCGAAGACGCAGGGCGAATCCGAAGGCAACAAGGAAACGAATTCCGCCCTTAAACCACCAGAGCCTTCCAAGGATCCCGAACCTAAGACGGCGACATTGAACGTGACTTATGGAATGACCCTCACGGAAGTGGCGGATGAGCTGAAGATGTTAGGCGTCATCGAAGATGCCGAAGACTTCATCTATGTAGCGAGTTCGATTGCCAAAAAAATGAGCGTTGGAAAATCAACGTTTACTGGCAAGCCGACTTATAAAGCGATTATGCAAGAGCTCACTCGCGAGAAATAGCGATATATTGATGATCTACCATTGCGCGAAGGTTAGCGATATGGTATATTATTTTTCGGTGTAAAAAACACACGCATTTCAATTTCGCTGACGGTGCTTTTCTCGTGTGAAACGAGAAGAGTTTTGGCGAAAGAAGCGAAATGCGGCGGAGATTCACCAAAAACCACTAGGAGGTGCAGGAAGATGGCAGTCATTTCCATGAAACAACTGCTCGAAGCAGGGGTACATTTCGGTCACCAAACACGTCGTTGGAACCCGAAAATGGATAAGTACATCTTTACTGAACGTAACGGCATTTACATTATCGATTTGCAGAAAACGGTTAAAAAGGTTGACGAGGCTTACAATTTCGTGCGTCAGCTCGGAGAGAACGGCGGAACGATGCTGTTCGTAGGAACGAAGAAGCAAGCTCAAGATTCCGTTAAGGAAGAAGCTGAGCGCAGCGGCCAATACTACATCAACCAACGCTGGTTGGGTGGTACGTTGACGAACTTCTCCACGATCCAGAAGCGTACGGACCGTTTGCACCAATTGGACAAATGGGAACAAGACGGCACGTTCGAAGTGCTGCCCAAGAAAGAAGTTATCATTCTCCGCAAAGAGAAAGAGCGCCTCGAGAAATTCCTCGGCGGCATTAAAAATATGCGCAAATTGCCGGACGCTTTGTTCATCATCGATCCTCGTAAAGAGCGTATCGCCGTTGCCGAAGCTCGCAAGCTAGGCATTCCAATCGTAGGAATCGTTGATACGAACTGCGATCCGGACGAAATCGACTACGTTATCCCAGGTAACGACGATGCAATCCGTGCCGTTAAGCTGTTGACGGCTAAGATGGCAGACGCGATCGTAGAATCCCGCCAAGGCGAAGAAACAACGGCTTAATAGCCAAGGCATTCATAAGGACACAATCAAAGGGTGGTCAGAAGAGAACCTTCTCACCGCCCTTTTTTTCAAAAAATAGATGAGCATCCCTTATAGAATCAAGTTTAAGGGAGCCAATACTTAGGAGGAATCCACGTGGCAGTAAATGCAGCAGACGTTAAATCTCTCCGTGAGAGAACCGGAGCAGGTATGTTGGATTGTAAGAAAGCATTAGAGGAAGCGAACGGCGATTTGACGAAAGCAGGCGAGCTTCTTCGCGAGAAAGGCCTAGCTGCGGCAGCTAAGAAAGGCGATCGTATCGCCACCGAAGGCGTAGTAGAATCCTACATTCACGCCGGCGGACGTATCGGCGTTCTTGTTGAAATCAACTGCGAAACGGATTTCGTAGGCAAAACGGATCAATTCCGCGCGTTCTGCAAAGACATCGCTATGCAAATCGCGGCAGCTAACCCGAAATACCTGGCTCGCGAAGAAGTATCTCAAGCCGAGCTGGACAAAGAGAAAGAAATTCTCCGCAACCAAGCTCTTAACGAAGGCAAACCGGAGAAAATCGTCGATAAAATGGTTGAAGGCCGCATGAATAAATACTACGAAGAAAACTGTCTCTTGGAGCAAGCGTTCGTTAAAGATCCGGACAAAACGATCACGACGCTGCTTAACGAAAAAATTGCAGCTATCGGCGAAAAAATCTCCATCCGCAGATTTGCTCGTTTCGAGCTAGGCGAAGGCTTGGAGAAAAAAGTAGACAACTTCGTAGAAGAAGTTATGGCTCAGGTCAAACATTAATAATAACGAAATTAGGGGGCACAGTGTGTTCCCTATTTTTTAAACTCAAGACATGATGGAGGTACAAAACGTTGGAGCGTCCCGTTTATAAACGTGTGGTATTAAAGGTGAGCGGCGAGTCGTTATCCGGTCCGAACGGCTACGGCATCGACGCGACGACCATCTTGTCGATTGCGGAGCAAGTCAAAGAAGTCATTTTGCTCGGAGTAGAAGTGGCGATCGTCTGCGGCGGAGGCAATATCTGGCGCGGAATCGCAGGCAGTCAGAAGGGAATCGACCGCGCGACGGCGGATTACATGGGCATGCTGGCAACGGTGATGAACTCTCTCGCGTTGCAAGACGCATTGGAGCAGATGGATGTTCCTAGCCGGGTGCAGACGTCGATCGCCATGCAGCAAATCGCGGAACCGTACATTCGCCGCCGCGCGATCCGTCATCTCGAGAAGGGACGCGTCGTCATTTTCGCGGCGGGAACGGGCAACCCGTTCTTCTCCACCGATACGACCGCTGCGCTTAGAGCGGCCGAGATCGAGGCGGAAGTTATCCTGATGGCGAAGAACAAGGTGGATGGCGTCTATAGCGCCGATCCGTTCAAGGATGACACCGCCGTGAAATACGAGCAACTGACCTACATGGATGTATTGAATAAAAACTTAGGCGTTATGGATTCAACCGCTTCCTCGCTTTGCATGGACAACAATATTCCGCTCCTCGTGTTCGCGATTACCGAGAAAGGGAATATTAAGCGTGCCGTAATGGGCGAGAAAATCGGTACCATAGTGAAGGGGAGTATCGACTAATGCCGCAGGGAATCAAGAAAGACGCGGAAGAGCGTATGGAGAAAGCGTTGGGCGCGTTGAAACGCGACCTGCAAACCTTAAGGGCGGGCCGCGCTTCGGCTGCCATGCTGGATCGGATTCAAGCGGATTATTACGGTACGCCTACGCAGGTTAACCAGATGGGCTCCGTTAACACGCCCGATTCCCGTACCATCATTATCACGCCTTGGGACAAAACAGCTTTGTCCGCCATCGAGAAAGCGATCCAGAAATCGGATCTCGGGCTGACTCCTGCTAACGACGGCTCGATTATTCGCCTGAACATTCCGCCGCTTACGGAAGAACGTCGCGCGGATCTGGCGAAATCGACGAAGAAATTCGGCGAAGAAGCCAAGGTGGCTATTCGCAACATTCGTCGCGATGCCAACGACGAGATCAAGAAAAAAGAAAAGGGCGAGATTTCGGAGGACGAATCCCGTCGTCATCAAGATGACGTTCAGAAGATAACCGACCGTTTTGTCGCCGAAGTGGACAAAATCCTGGTCGCCAAAGAAAAAGAAATCATGGAAGTTTGATTCGAGTTCGCAAGGCCCCTCCGAAAGGTGGGGTTTATTCTCTTTTGGTTAGCTAGCGGGCGAGCATTGTCCGCTATTAGGGGGAAGGACCATGGGTTTGTTCAGCAAATGGCTCCGTAAGCTGCGGTTCGGGGTGTTGACGGAAAACGAGATGCAGCAATCGCAAGTGAAATCGGAGGAAATCCCGTCGGGAGATAATATCCCGGAACACGTGGCCATCATCATGGACGGGAACGGCCGCTGGGCAAAGGCGAGAGGGCTTCCTCGCATCGCCGGGCATCATAACGGGATGAAAGCCGTCAAAAGAATAACGAAGGCTGCCGATGGCATCGGCGTCAAAGTGCTGACTTTGTATGCTTTCTCCACGGAAAATTGGAAGCGACCCAAAGCGGAGGTGGAATTCCTGATGAAATTGCCGCAGGAATTTTTGTCTTTGGAGCTTGGAGAGCTTATTGAAAATAACGTACAGGTAAAAATGATGGGCAATCGGGATTTGCTGCCGGATCATACGGTGGCAGCCGTGGAGGAAGCCGTTCGGCAAACGCGGCATAATACGGGTCTTATCCTTAATTTAGCGTTGAATTACGGAAGTCGCCTGGAAATGGTAGAAGCAGCGAAGCAATTAGCCCGGCAAGCAGTAGCCGGAGAGTTGGATCCCGATAAGATCGAAGAGTCCGATTTTGAGAAATGGTTGCTTTCGTGCGGACTTCCTGACCCGGATTTGCTAATCCGGACCAGCGGCGAGCTGCGATTGAGCAATTTTATGTTATGGCAACTGGCTTATAGCGAATTCTGGTTTACCGACGTGTATTGGCCGGAGTTCAGCGAAGAGCACTTATACGACGCGATTCGCGAATATCAACGGCGTGCGCGCCGTTACGGGGGTCTTTGACGGAATGGGTCAGCGGATTGTAACCGGAGTTGTCGCGGGAGCGGCGTTCCTCGGCCTGCTGGTTGCGGGAGGCTGGTATTATACCGGCCTTCTGTTGCTGTTGGCACTTATCGGGTATTGGGAATATGCGAGATTAAACGGACAAGCCTGGAATCGGTTGGACGTGCTGATCGGATTCGCGGCCGTTCTATTGATTGCGCTTCCCAGGATGCCGTTTGATTGGGATCTGCCCTCCTTCACGACGGTAACGTGGGTTCTGATGTTCGCCCTGTTATGCGGAACCGTGTTCAGCAAAAACCGTATACAGTTAGAGCACGTCAGCGTAATGTTTCTAGGAGCGGTATACGTCGGCACGGGATTTCACTTTATGGCGCTTACGAGAGATCTTGATCATGGCATATTCTGGTCTGCCCTTGTGTTCGCTTGTATCTGGGCTTCGGACGCCGGCGCTTATTTCGTCGGGAAGGCGATAGGCAGGACGAAGCTCTGGCCAGCTATCAGCCCTAACAAAACGATCGAGGGCGCGCTTGGCGGTTTGGCTATCGCGGTAATCGCGGGACTGATCTTCGCCTTCTGCAACCCGGATTGGCTTGGTTATGGTCAAGCTGCGCTTATCGGCTTAACTGCCGCCGTTGCCGGTCAGCTAGGGGATCTCGTTCAATCCGCGTACAAGCGATTCCGGGGAGTGAAGGATTCCGGACAATTGCTGCCGGGCCACGGCGGAGTGCTGGACCGAACGGACAGCTGGCTTATCGTATTTCCTTTGATTCATTTACTTGGGCTTCTGACCTTATAGATTGAATGACTTATACATAAAGCGTTGACGGAGGTTCTCTTATGAAGAAAATAGCGGTGCTCGGGAGTACGGGATCCATCGGAACCCAAACGCTCGATGTCATCTCCCGTCAACCGGAAGACTTCCAGGTTGTGGGCTTGGCCGCGGGAAACAACGTTTCCTTGCTTCTGGAGCAGGCTAGAAAGTTTCAGCCGCAATGGGTTTCCGCCGCGAATGAAGCGTTAGCGGATCAACTTCGCGCTGAGTTGCCGGCGGGAGTTCGAGTCGTCTCCGGGGAAGCGGGTTTGACGGAAATCGCGGGACATTCCGGAGCGGACTACGTAGTGTGCGCGTTGGTTGGCAGCTTGGGACTTAAATCCACGCTAGCCGCCATCGAAGCGGGTGCGGATATCGGACTTGCCAATAAGGAATCCTTAGTAACCGCGGGACATCTTGTTATGGACAGGGCAAGACGAAAGGGGATATCCATCCTCCCCGTCGATAGCGAGCATTCCGCTATCTTCCAGTGTCTTAACGGCGAAAGCGGCAAAGCGGTTAAAAGGCTTATGATAACGGCCTCCGGTGGCAGCTTCCGCAATCTCGGCAGGGATCAACTGCAGAACGTTACCGTTGAGGACGCGCTGAAGCATCCGAACTGGAGTATGGGCGCGAAAATCACGATCGATTCGGCGACCATGGTTAACAAGGGCTTGGAGGTTATCGAAGCACACTGGCTATTTGATTTGCCTTACGATCGGATCGACGTCGTCCTTCATCCGGAGAGCATCGTTCACTCGATGGTGGAGTTCGTCGATACGAGCGTCATGGCGCAGCTCGGCAATCCCGATATGCGCGTGCCGATTCAATATGCGCTTACCTTTCCGGAGCGCAAAGCTTCCCCGGCGTCTCCCCTTGATCTGCTTAAGCAGGGAACGCTGCATTTCAAACCGATGGATTTCGAACGCTATCCCTGCATGCGAATGGCGTACGAGGCAGGACGTGCGGGCGGGACTTCCCCCACGGTATTCAGCGCGGCCAACGAAATCGCCGTCGCGCGGTTCCTGCGGGGAGAAATTTCGTTCCTAGCCATCGAGGAAATCATCGAGAAAGTTCTCTCGCGTCATACGGTTGCAGCCTCTCCAAGTCTGGAAGTTATTCTGGAGACGGATGCGTGGGCACGCCTAGAAGCATCGGCGAAGCAGTAAAACGCAAGGTTGTATTCTCTTGTAACGGCTCGGAGAATAATGTTAATCTAAGGACAGCCGTTTGCCGCGGTACGAAGGGGTTGAAATGATGGAAAATATACAGATCGCGTTGTTGATCGTGCTTATGTTCTTCTTATTGGTATCGCTGCACGAATGGGGTCATTATTATTTCGCTCGCAGGGCGGGTATCTTGGTCCGCGAGTTCGCGATCGGATTCGGGCCTAAGCTGTTTTCCATCAAACGCGGGGAAACAAGGTACACGCTGCGCTTATTGCCCATCGGCGGATTCGTACGAATGGCCGGAGAGGATCCGGAGATCGTCGAGGTACAGCCCGGGCAGACGTTAGCCGTCCGCGTGAAGGACGATTTGGTCACTCGCTTGTATCTGGATCGTTTGGACGAGCGCTCCGGCGTCATGCGCGGAGAAGTGAAAGCCCTTGACCTGGAAAAAGACCTCTATATCAAGCTGGACGTTGATGGAGAGATCGAAAGATATTCCATGCATCCTCAAGCTTTAATCATTGCAAGAGGGCGGGAAACGCAGATCGCGCCTCTCGATCGACAATTCGGACATAAACCTGTTAGCAAGCGGGCGTTAGCCATATTTGCCGGACCCGTAATGAACTTCTTGCTGGCTTTCGTCTTATTCGCCACGTTCTTGCTTATTCAGGGAGTTCCGCTGGAAAATTCGTCTAAAGTATTTATTTCGAAGGTTCTGCCGGATACGCCGGCGGAACAATCCGGTCTGCGCGGCGGTGACTGGGTGAAATCCGTTAATGGCGAGTCGATCGGCGGAGACGTAGAAAAGTTCGTCGCGCAGATCAACGCGTCTGCCGGCAAGCCCATGAACTGGGTCGTCGACCGGGACGGAGAGGAAGTTCCTCTTAAAATAACGCCCGACGCCGAAACAGGGAAGATCGGAATCTATCCGGCCGGGGAAATGAGAAGTCCTACCGCTGGCGAAACGTTAAAATTCGCGGGCAATTCGATGGTCGAGATGACAAAACGCATTTTCGAAGGCTTCAGGAAGCTGATATTCGGAGAATTCAAGCTGGATGACCTGGGTGGACCCGTAAAAACGACGCAAGTTAGCATCGAGATCGCGCGTGAGGGCATTGACCAGCTTACGCTATGGGCGGCAGTGCTTAGCTTATATCTAGGCATATTCAACCTGTTGCCGATTCCGGCGCTCGACGGAAGCCGCTTGCTGTTCCTTGGATTGGAAGCGGTAAGGGGAAAACCGATCGATCCCAACCGGGAAAGCATGGTGCATTTAATCGGTTTCGCCATGCTCATGCTGCTTATGATCGTGGTCACCTATAACGATATTTTAGGATTGGTAAGAAATTAAGTAAGCATATGCTTGGAGCTGGAGGACCATTATGTCGAAGGATAAAGGATTCGTAACGGAAATCACGCCGCAGAGCGAGGATTTCTCCCGTTGGTATATCGACGTTATCAAGAAAGCGGAGTTAATGGATTATTCGCCCGTTCGCGGCTGCATCGTGTTTCGTCCGGACGGTTATGAGCTGTGGGAGAACATGCAGAAGGAATTAGACCAACGCTTCAAGGACACGGGCCACCGCAACGCCTACTTCCCGCTGTTCATTCCCGAGAGCTTTTTCAATAAAGAAAAAGAGCACGTGGAAGGCTTTAATCCCGAGCTGCCGTTTGTCACCGAGGCGGGAGGAGAGCAGTTGGAGGAGAAGCTCGCGATCCGTCCGACTTCGGAGACGATGTTCGGCCATATGTACGCCAAGTGGATCAATTCCTACCGTGACTTGCCGCTCTTGATCAATCAATGGGCGAACGTCGTGCGCTGGGAGAAAAGAACGCTGCCGTTCCTTCGGACAAGCGAGTTTCTATGGCAGGAAGGCCATACTGCCCACGAGGACGAAGCGGATGCGCGCAAGGAAACGATGCAGATGCTGGACGTCTATACGGATTTCGTTCAGAACGTATTGGCGATTCCGGTAATCAAGGGGCAGAAAACCCCTTCCGAACGTTTCGCCGGAGCGGTGGATACGTTCTCCATCGAGGCGATGATGAAGGACGGACGCGCGGTTCAAGCGGGAACCTCCCATTACCTCGGCACGAAGTTCGCCGTCGCGTTCGACATTAAATATCTCGATCGCGAGAACACGCAGCAGTTCTGCCATACGACTTCTTGGGGCGTCAGTACCCGGTTGATCGGCGCTTTGATCATGGTTCACGGCGACGATCGCGGGCTCGTGCTGCCGCCGAAGGTAGCGGCGACGCAGGTCGTCATGATCCCGATCGGGCCGCCTAAGACGCGCGATGTCGTCATTGGCAAGACGGACGAGCTTTACGCGCAACTGAAGGCTGCAGGCATTCGCGTTCGCGTTGACGACCGCGCTGACGTATCTCCAGGCTGGAAGTTCAACGAATACGAGATGCGGGGAATACCGATCCGCTTGGAGCTGGGACCTCGCGATCTGGAGAACGGTCAATGCGTGCTCGTCTCCCGCGTGAGCGGCGAGAAGAAATCGGTGCCGATCGACAATTTGGTGGCGGAAGTTCAGTCGCTGCTGGCGCAAATCCATGACGATATGTTCGCTCGCGCTCTGACGTTCCGCGAAGAGAATTTCTTCTCCGTCAATACGCTGGATGAATACAAGGCGGCTATGGAAGAGAAGAGAGGGTTCGCGTTAGCGGGTTGGTGCGGATCGGAGGCTTGCGAGAAGCAAGTGAAGGAAGAGACGGGAGCAACGAGCCGGAATATTCCGTTCGAGCCCGCCGAGAAGAAATCGACCTGTCTTGTGTGCGGAGCCGCTGCCGAACATACCGTCGTTTTCGCTAGAGCCTATTAAAAAACAAGATTTCGATAGGGAAAGCCGCAGGCGGATATCGCATCCGTTTACGGCTTTTTTTATCGGATGCTCTATTGATGGCTCGTTGTCGTTCAGGTAGAATGATAGAAGACGCAAAGTTAGCTTCTGATTGAAGACGGTCTACGGCTGCGGATTTTCGCATCCGGCCCTTTTCACGGAAGCTTTTATATTTACGGGGTAGCGGGACAGGAGAGGAACGTGGGAATGCAGCCGACGGAAGATAAACGCAAGCGGTTCGAGGTACTGCTGCAGCAGGCGGAGCTGCCGACCGAATGGCTAGGGCAGCATTTTCGGGACGGGCATATCGAGAAAGTGGAAATCAACCGTACCCGCAAAGAGTGGACTTTATATATCGGCAAGGATGCTTTGCTCCCGAAATCCATATACGTCGGGTTTACGGAACGCGTTAAGGCGAAGCTTGGACATATCGCTGAAATCAAGAAAATCTTCAATTACGGACAAGCCGTAACGACGGAAAATATCGTGCAAGAGTATTGGTCCGTGTTCGTAGACTTCATGCAGCGGGAAATCGCGTCGGTGAACGGTTGGTTGGCCAAAGCGGATTTAGCCGTGGACGGGGATCTTCTAACGATCACCCTTCTCAACGAAACGAACTTGGAACTAGCCCGAAAGAAAGAGATCGACGTTCAAGCCGCTCGGTTTTTCGAGGAAAGATTTCTGCGGACCTGCCGGGTAAAGCTTGCCGTCGGCGAATCGAGGCCGGAGACGTATACGGAATTCACGCAGAAAATCGAGCAGGAAAATCGCGATGCGATCGAACAGCTGATGGCCAGCGCCAGAGAGGAAACCCAGGTCGAAGAGGGGGAGGCTCCTCAGGTGCTGCAGCATGGGTACGAGATTAAGGATGCCGCCATGCCGATCCAGGAAATCCGCGAAGAAGAGAAGAAGGTCACCGTTCAGGGCGTTATTTTCGGATTGGAAACGAAAGAGCTTAGGACGGGAAGCACGCTTTTCCAATGTTATATCACCGATTTTACGGATTCTTTGTCCGTTAAGATCTTCGGTAAAAACAAAGAAGACATTAAGATGCTCGGCTTGCTTGCTAACGGTAAATGGGTAAAAATGCGCGGAAAAATCGAATATGACAGATTCCTCAATCCGCCTGAGTTAGTCATGTTCCCGAGCGACATTCGCGAGATCATGGCACCGCCGGAGCCTAAAGATACGGCCGAGGAGAAGCGGGTCGAGTTCCATCTACATACGACGATGAGCACGATGGACGCGGTCACCCCGATCGACGTTTACGTCAAGACGGCAGCCAAGTGGGGGCATAAGGCGATCGCGGTTACCGACCACGCTAACGTTCAATGTTTTCCGGATGCGGCGAAAGCGGGCAAGAAGCATGGCATCAAAGTAATGTTCGGCGTGGAAGCGAACGTGGTCAACGATGCCGTTCCGATGGTCATTCAGCCGCGGGAGCAGAGCTTAACCGATGCCGAATACGTCGTATTCGATATCGAGACGACCGGGCTCTCGGTGACGAACAACAAGATCATCGAGCTTGCGGGAATCAAGATGGTGAACGGCCAAGAGACGGGACGATTCGAAACGTTCATTAATCCTCATGAACCGATTCCTTTCAACATACAGCAATTGACGAACATCACGGACGACATGGTCGCGGATGCGCCGGAGCTGGAACCTAAGCTGAAGGAATTCATCGCATTCATCGGCGATGCCATCCTCGTCGCGCATAACGCCCGGTTCGATATCGGCTTTATGCAGGAAGCGTGCAAGCAACACGGGCTGCCGCCTCTTAAGAACCCGGCGCTGGATACGCTCGAGCTCGCCCGGTTCCTATATCCGAAGATGAAGAATCATCGTTTGAATACGTTGGCCGATCTGTATAAAGTAGCGTTGGAAAGTCACCATAGGGCCATCGATGATACGATCGCACTAGGCGGCATTCTTAATGGACTGCTTAAGGATGCACTGGCGTTAGGCGTGAATGAGCTTCAAGCGCTGAATGAAGTGAACGACAACAGTTGGAAAACGACAAGGCCGTTCCATTGCGGCATTTACGCCTTAAACGCGATCGGCAAGAAGAATTTGTACAAGCTTATCTCCCTGTCTCATACCGAGTACATGAATCGCGTGGCTTGCATCCCGAAGAGCAAGCTGATCGAATATAGAGAAGGTTTGCTCGTCATTTCGGGCTGCGAGAAAGGCGAACTGTTCGAGACGGCGTTGAACAAATCGCAAGAGGAAGCCGAAGAGGTCGCGGCGTTCTACGACGTGCTGGAAGTTCAACCCATCGACTTCTACATGCATTTGCTCGATAAAGGACTGGTCGCAAGCAGAGCCGCGCTCGAGGAAGCTCTGCGGAAAATCGTCAGAATCGGAGAAAAGCTGACCAAACCCGTGATCGCGACGGGTAACGTCCATTATTTGCTGCCGAGGGAGAAAATCTTCCGCGACATTACGATTCACGGCATCACGGGCTTCAGTCCGCTGAAGGACCAACGCAAGCCGGACGCGCATTTCCGGACGACCGCGGAGATGTTGGAGGCTTTCCAGTTTCTTGAAGCCGAGAAAGCGCACGAAGTCGTCGTGAAGAACACGTCCGAGCTGGCGGACCGTTTCGAGGAAATCAAGCTTTTCCCGGACGAGCTGTTCACGCCGATTATCGAAGGGGCTGACGACGAGATCCGCGAAACCTGTTACGCAACGGCGAGAAGCATGTACGGCGACGAGCTTCCGGAAGTCGTAACCGCCCGGTTGGAGAAAGAACTCGTACCGATCATCAAGTACGGCTTCTCCGCCAACTATCTGATATCCGAGCGGCTCGTGAAGAAATCGAACCAAGACGGCTACCTCGTCGGATCCCGGGGTTCCGTAGGATCATCGGTCGTCGCCACGTTCTTGGGCATCTCCGAGGTAAATCCGCTGCCGGCGCATTACCTATGCAAGAATAGCGACTGCAAGCACAGCGAATGGTTCCTTGACGGCAGCGTCCCGAGCGGCTTCGATTTGCCGGACAAGACATGTCCTCATTGCGGCACGATCATGCGCGGCGAAGGACAGGACATTCCGTTCGAGACGTTCCTCGGCTTCAAAGGCGATAAGGTTCCCGATATCGACTTGAACTTTTCCGGAGAATATCAGCCGCATGCCCACAACTACACGAAGATTCTTTTCAGCGAGAAAAGCGTTTTCCGCGCGGGCACGATCGGTACGGTAGCGGAGAAAACGGCGTTCGGGTACACGAAGAAATACGAGGAAGAACACGGCAAATCGTGGCGCGGCGCGGAATTAAACCGGCTGGCGGCCGGTTGCACGGGCGTCAAGCGCAGCACCGGTCAGCATCCCGGCGGCATCGTCGTCGTTCCGGATTATATGGAAGTGGAAGACATCACGCCGGTGCAATTCCCCGCGGACGATAAGAACTCGGAATGGAAAACGACCCATTTCGATTACCATGCTTTCGACGCGAACTTGCTGAAGCTCGATATTCTAGGTCACGACGATCCGACGATGATGCGGATGCTGCAGGATTTGACGGGCGTCGATCCGACGACGATACCGATGAACGATCCTAAGGTCATGAGCATGTTCAACTCCGTGGAAGCGCTCGGCGTCTCCCCGCAGCAAATCCGGTCGCCGGTCGCGACGTTCGGCGTCCCGGAGATGGGAACAAGGTTCGTCAGGCAAATGCTTGAGGAAACGAAGCCGTCCTCCTTCGCCGATCTCCTGCAGATTTCGGGATTGTCCCACGGAACGGGCGTATGGCTCGGCAATGCGCAAGAGCTGATCAAGAACAATACGTGCACGATCAAGACGGTTATCGGATGCCGGGACGATATTATGTTATTTCTTATTTATAAAGCGGGAATGGACGCTTCCCTGGCGTTCAAAATCACGGAAAGCGTGCGGAAAGGAAAAGGGCTCACTCCGGAATGGATCGAAGAAATGAAGCGATGCAAGGTTCCGCAGTGGTACATCGATTCCTGTCTGCGCATCGAGTACATGTTCCCGAAAGCCCATGCCGCCGCATACGTCATCTCCGCGGTTAGGACGGCCTTTTTCAAGTTATATTATCCGATTCAATATTATGCGACGTACTATTCCGTTCGCGCAGCCGACTTCGATGTGGAACTGTTCTGCCAAGGCTATGACGCGATCTTGAAAATGTTGCTCGAAATCGAAGGAAAAGGCTTCCAAGCAACGACGAAGGAGAAGAACATGATCTCCATTCTGGAGATGGGCCTTGAGATGACGGCGAGAGGCATGAAGTTCAAATCCGTCGACCTTTACCGTTCGGAAGCTACCCGCTTCATTATTGACGGGGACAGCCTGATTCCGCCGTTCGGAGCGATCCCGGGGGTAGGCGAGAACGCGGCCCGCAACATCGCCGCATCGCGGGATGACGGGGATTTCCTCTCGATCGAGGACTTCCAGCAGCGGTCGAAAGCGAGCAAGACGATCGTCGAAGTATTGACCGGTTTAGGCGCTTTCCGAGGGTTGCCGGAATCCAACCAACTCATGCTGTTCTAGGTGCGAGAGAGCGGCGGCACAGGAAACTTGTGGTTGCCAGCCGCTTTAAGGTTATGTTATATTAATTTTGGTAATCATGTGGATATCACTGTCTGCAGAAGAGTGGGGAAACCCACTCTTTCCGTTTTGTCTGCGGATCTTTACGGTTACGAAGACTGCAGGAATCCATTTGGAGCATCGGGAGGTAAACCATTTTGAATTCACCGCAAATCAAGTCCATCGTGGAAAGCTTCGCGACCTCCTACTTGGAGGAGAACGGGCTTACGCTAGTGGACGTCGAATACGTGAAGGAAGGCAGCAACTACTTTTTGCGTATTTACGTGGACAAGGAAGGCGGCATCGAGATCGAGGATTGCGGCCGCGCATCCGAATTCATTAGCGCAAAGCTGGATGAGCTGGATCCGATCGAAGAAGCGTATTTCCTCGAAGTTAGTTCGCCCGGCGCCGAAAGGCCGCTTAAAAAGGCGGAGGACGTAGCGAAAGCGGTAGGCAAGCATGTGTTCGTTACGACCTATGAACAGATTAACGGAGCCAAAGAGTTTGAAGGACGGCTGGACGGGTTCGACGGATCGACCTTGATCGTAATGATCGGACGCCGCAAACATGCCATCCCTTACGATAAAGTGGCCTCCGCACGGTTGGCCATTGTTTTCTAGTATCATTTATAAGTGACGAAAGATCGCAACGCCTTCGTTGCACATTGATCGCACAAATAGGAGGAATTATCAAAACATGAGCATGGAGTTCATCGAAGCGCTGACCGAAATCGAGCGCGAGAAGGGCATTAGCAAGGACGTCCTGATCGAAGCTATCGAAGCGGCACTTATCTCCAGCTACAAGCGTAACTTTAATACAGCTCAGAACGTTCGGGTCGACATCAACCGGACGACGGGGCAAATTAAAGTGTACGCTCGTAAGACGATCGTGGAAGAAGTGCTTGATCCGCGTCTGGAGATTTCAATGGAAGCATCTAGGGCTATGAACCCGCATTATCAGCTTGACGATATTGCCGAGATTGAAGTTACGCCAAGGGATTTCGGTAGAATTGCCGCCCAAACGGCTAAACAAGTCGTCACGCAACGGATTCGCGAAGCAGAACGCGGACTCATTTATCATGCTTTCGTAGATAAGGAGCAAGATATCGTTACCGGTATCGTGCAACGGATGGATTTGCGCAATTTATACGTTGACCTCGGCAAAGTGGAAGCGGCATTGCCGTTAACGGAGTTGATGCCGACGGACAAGTTCAAACAGGGCGATCGAGTCAAGTCCTTCATAACGAAGGTCGAGAATACGAGCAAAGGCCCGCAAATTATTTTATCGCGTACTCATCCGGGGCTGTTGAAACGTTTGTTCGAATTGGAAGTGCCGGAAATATTCGACGGTACGGTCGAAATTCGTTCGGTCGCCCGCGAAGCGGGATTCCGTTCCAAGATTGCCGTCCATTCGCGCAACGAGGAAGTGGATCCGGTCGGTTCATGCGTCGGACAACGCGGAATTCGGGTACAGTCTATCGTGACGGAGCTTAAAGGCGAGAAGATCGACATCGTCAGATGGTCCGAGTCGATCGATGAGTACGTGGCTAACGCATTAAGTCCGTCGAAGGTACTTGAGGTCATCGTATTCGAAGCCGAGAAGATGGCGCGCGTAATCGTGCCGGATTACCAGCTTTCTCTTGCGATTGGAATAAAAGGACAGAACGCTCGTTTAGCCGCGAAGCTTACGGGGTGGAAAATCGATATTAAGAGCGAAACGCAGGCCGAGCAGGAGTATGGACGTCCGAAATCGACCGGAACGACGATGCATCAGGACAGCGTATCCATCGACTGAGGGGGATTGCCTTGAGACCGAGAAAGATACCGCAACGCAAATGCGTCGCCTGTCAGGAAATGATGCCCAAGAAGGAACTGATTCGAATCGTTCGTTCTCCGCAAGGGGAAATTCAAATCGATCTGACCGGCAAGAAGCCCGGACGCGGAGCCTATCTATGCGGCAAAGTCGCTTGCTTCAAGCTGGCGAAGAAGTCGAAGGCGTTCGAGCGTGCTTTGAAAACGCCGGTCGGCGCGGATATATACGATCGTCTGGAAGCCGACTTCATTCAGGTTGAAGGAGAGTTTCAGGCCGGCAAGGAGCTTGAGGGCGACGATGACGACAGGGAATAAGGTATTGTCCCGGCTAGGCTTGGCGACAAGAGCGGGCAAGCTGATCAGCGGAGAAGAAGTCGTGCTTAAGGCGGTAAGAGCGGGCGAAGCCAAGCTTGTGTTGCTAGCCGCCGATGCTTCGGTTAATACGACCAAGAAGATTAAAGATAAATGCAATAGTTATAACGTTCCATTGTTAATCGGTTTTACCCGATTCGAACTGGGATCTGCCGTAGGCAAGCCCGAGCGCGTGTTATTCGCGGTAACGGATCGGGGCTTTGCCGACATGCTAGCCGTCGGTTGGGGTCATCATTCGGAGGTGGAGAATATTGAGTAAACAAGATAGTACGGATAACAAGGATAAATTAAGGGTTTATGAATATGCCAAGCAGCTCAACATGAGCAGTAAAGAGGTTATTACGATATTGAAAAGAATGAATATGCCGGTCAACAACCACATGAGCGTTATGGAAAACGGAATGACCGGAGCGGTTGAGAAGTTCTTCCGCGATATTAAAGCGAATGCGGCCGCGAAAATGGCCCAAGCTTCCAAGCCGGCACCGGCGGCGGGCGACCGTCGTCCGGGTGCGCAGGCTTCTTCCGGCGCGCCTAGCCAGGGAGCTCAGCAGCAATCGCGTCCTGCGGCGCAAGCACCGGCTCCTCAAGCAGCACAAACATCGGCTGCTTCGACGCCGTCGGAAACGGCTCCGGCGCAGACTCCTGCGCCAACGGTTAATTCCGCACCGGCGCCATCAACGTCTGCACCTGCACCATCGCAAGGTCAAGCGCCTCGTCCGCAAGGTCAAGGCGGTTATAACCAACGCGAAGGCGGCAATCGCCCGCAAGGCCAAGGAGGCAATCGACCGCAAGGTCAAGGCGGATATAGCCAACGTGAAGGCGGCAATCGTCCTCAGGGCCAAGGCGGATATAGCAGCGGCGGCGGAGCACGTCCGCAAGGCCAAGGCGGCGGATATAGCAGCGGCGGCGGAGCGCGTCCGCAAGGTCAGGGCGGCGGATATAGCAGCGGCGGCGGAAGCCGTCCGCAAGGCCAGGGCGGCGGATATAGCAGCGGCGGCGGAAGCCGTCCGCAAGGCCAAGGCGGAGGATATAGCAGCGGCGGCGGAAGCCGTCCGCAAGGCCAAGGCGGAGGATATAGCAGCGGCGGCGGAAGTCGTCCGCAAGGCCAAGGCGGAGGATATAGCAGCGGCGGCGGAAGCCGTCCGCAAGGCCAAGGCGGAGGATATAGCAGCGGCGGCGGAAGCCGTCCGCAAGGCCAAGGCGGAGGATATAGCAGCGGCGGCGGAAGCCGTCCGCAAGGCCAAGGCGGCGGATATAGCAGCGGCGGAGCACGTCCGCAAGGCGGCGGCGGATTTGGCGGCGCGAGCAGCGCGGCACCTAGCCGTCCGGGTCAAGGCGTGGGCGCAGGACGCAGTCCGGCAGCATCGGCAGCGGGCGCGCGCGGCGGGCGTCCTGGCGAAAAAGGACGTACCGATAGTGATTTCAATCGCGGACCAGGCGGCACAGGAGCTGCCGGTAAGCGTAAAGATAGCAACAGTCGGTTTGATGACAGCAGAGGCGGCAACTTCAGAGGTCCAAAAGGCAAAGGCGGCAAGAACGCTCGCAAGAGCAATCAACCTCCGCGCGAGAAAATCGACAACACGCCGAAGAAAGTTATCGTTCGCGGTAACATGACCGTAGGCGAGTTGGCGAAATTGTTGCACAAGGACGCTTCGGAAGTGATCAAGAAGCTCTTGATGATGGGCGTTATGGCTACGATCAACCAGGATCTTGATTTGGATACCGTCCTTCTCGTCGTTGGGGAATACGGCGTAGAGTCCGAAGTGAAAATCGCGGTCGAGGATACTCAATTCGAGACAATCGAAGAAAACGACGATCCGGATGCTTTGATTTCCCGTCCGCCGGTCGTTACGATCATGGGTCACGTCGATCACGGTAAAACAACGCTTCTCGACGCGATCCGCGAGACGAAAGTCGCAAGCGGCGAAGCCGGCGGTATCACGCAGCATATCGGGGCTTATCAAGTTGAAATCAACGGCAAGAAAATTTCCTTCTTGGATACACCGGGTCATGAAGCGTTCACGACGATGCGTGCCCGTGGAGCTCAAGTTACGGATATTACGATACTCGTCGTCGCGGCGGATGACGGCGTCATGCCTCAAACCGTAGAAGCGATCGCTCACGCGAAAGCGGCTAACGTGCCGATTATCGTTGCGGTTAACAAAATCGATAAACCGGGCGCGAATCCGGATAAAGTAAAACAGGAATTGACGGAGTACGGCCTCGTGCAAGAAGAGTGGGGCGGAGACACGATCTTCGTAGAATTGTCCGCCAAACAGCGCATCAACTTGGATGGCCTTCTGGAGATGATTCTACTCGTCGCCGAAGTCAACGATTATAAAGCAAATCCTGACAAACGGGCGCGCGGTACGGTCTTGGAAGCCGAGCTCGACAAAGGTAAAGGACCGGTTGCAAGGATTCTCGTGCAGAACGGTACGCTTAAAGTGGGCGACGCATTCGTAGCGGGCGACTGCTTCGGACGTATTCGCGCCATGACGAACGATCGCGGTCGCCGCATTAAAGAAGCGGGCCCATCGACGCCGGTGGAAATTACGGGTTTGACGGAAGTGCCGCAAGCGGGAGATCCGTTTATGGTGTTCGAAGACGAGCGCAAAGCGCGCGAAATCGCCGACAAGCGTTCGATCAAGACCCGGCAATCGCAAGTTAAAGCAAACCAAACGGTTACGCTGGAAGATCTGTTCAGCAAAATCAAAGAAGGCGACATGAAGGAGCTTAACGTTATCCTTAAAGCCGACGTTCAAGGTTCGCTTGAAGCACTCAAAGGCTCGCTCGAGAAAATCGAGATCGAAGGCGTGCGCGTTAGAACGATTTACAGCGGCGTAGGCGGGATTACCGAATCCGATATCCTTCTGGCGTCTGCTTCCTCGGCGATCGTCGTAGGCTTCAACGTTCGTCCGGAGCCGCGCGCGCAAGGAATCGCGGAGCAAGAGAAAGTCGACGTTCGTCTGCACTCGATCATCTACAAAGTGATCGAAGAGATCGAATACGCGATGAAAGGTATGCTCGATCCGATATTCAAGGAAAGAATTACCGGACATGCGGAAGTTCGCGAGACGTTCAAAGTTACTAAGGTCGGTACGATTGCCGGTTGCATGATTACCGACGGCAAAATCGCCCGCAATTCCGAAGCTCGCCTAACTCGCGCAGGAATCGTTGTCTACACGGGCAAGATCGATTCCCTCAAACGTTTTAAGGATGACGCGAAGGAAGTTTCGGAAGGCTATGAATGCGGTATTACGTTGGACAAATTCAATGACCTTAGACAGGGCGATATCATCGAAGCATTCGTGATGGAGTCTGTCGAGCGCTAATATTAGCAACAAATTTAAGGTGGGATCTGCATGGCCAAATTCCGAGTCGGACGGGTCGGCGAACAGATTAAGAAGGAGATCAGCTCCATCATTCAGACGGAGCTGAAAGATCCCCGTATCGGTTTCATCACGGTGACCGGAGTGGATATCACTAACGATCTGTCGCTTGCGAGAGTATATTTGAGCATATTGGGAAGCGAAGAGCAAAAGGAAGAGACGCTTAAGGCAATCGGGCGCGCGAATGGGTTCCTGCGCTCGGAGCTGGGGCGTCGCGTCAAGCTTCGCCATACCCCGGTAATGGAATTCCGTTTCGACAGTTCCATAGCTTACGGTAGCCACATTGAAGAGTTGTTGCAGAAGATTAACAAAGATTCACTGGAGACTTAGTACTAGCTAGGGGGAAACGAGCATGTGGGCCAAGGATCTGAAGGAAGCCGCCGCTTTCATTCGTGAAAGGGACGATTTCCTTATCGTTTCTCATGTGCAGCCCGACGGCGATGCGATTAGCTCCACGGTTGCCACTGGATGGCTGCTGGAGAAGCTGGGCAAGAAATTTACGATGCTGAACGAAGGGCCTGTGCCTTCCCGTCTGCAATTTCTGTGGAAAAGCTCGGATATTCTTACGTTGGACGGAAGCGAGAGTACACCCAATAGGCAATACCGCAATGTGATTTGCGTGGATTGCGCGGATTACGCGCGGGTCGGCAAAACCAATCAATGGTTTGCTCCTGACGCCGAACTGCTGAATATCGATCATCATCCTACGAATAACGGCTTTGGTATCGTAAACTTAATGAAGTTTCATGCTTCGGCAACCGCCGAGATTTTATTCGAGTTACTTGACGAGTTGAATCTTAAGTTGGATTCGGACGTAGCGACTGCCATTTATACCGGTTTGCTAACGGATACGGGTGGCTTTCGTTACTCCAATACAAGCCCTCTAGTTATGGCTATGGCATCCCGTCTGCTTGAAGCGGGCGTCAACGGCCCGGAGCTTGCGGAGTTGCTCCTCGAACGGATGACGATGGGTCAGCTGCTCGTCGTTCAACGAGGTCTTTCCAGGCTCAGCTTCAGTCCCGATCAACGGATTGGCTGGCTTTGGGTGAATTCGGAGGACCTGAACGAAACGGGAGCAACCAACGAAGATTTGGAAGGCCTCGTCAACTATCCCCGCAACATAGAGGGAGTCGAGGTTGGCATACTCTTTAAGCAAAATGGGGAAGAGTCCGTTAAAGTTAGTTTGCGTTCTGCAGGACGAGTCAACGTCGCCGCGGTTGCCCAGCATTTCGGCGGCGGAGGGCATGTCCGGGCCGCAGGCTGCAGGCTGACCGATCCGCTTAGTGAAGCTATCGATCAAGTTGTCGGCTACGTTCAGAAGGCGTTGGATGAAGAATGAATAAGCGGACCGAGGGGAATTGGGACGGAGTATTAGCGATCTGGAAGCCTGCCGGATGGACATCCCACGATGTAGTGGCTAAGGCTCGCGGATTGCTGAGGGTCCGCAGAATCGGGCATACGGGGACGCTTGACCCGGCGGTAACGGGTGTCCTGCCGCTCTGTATCGGTCGCGCCACGCGATTCGTCGAGTATTTGCAAGAAATGCCCAAGACGTACAGAGCAACCCTCCGATTCGGGTTGGCGACGGATACCGAAGACTTAAGCGGTAACGTCATCGATCGGAAGGATGCATCTTTCCTTACGGAGTCGATGATAGTCGAAGCCGCTCTATCTTTCGTCGGAGAGATCGACCAGGTACCTCCGATGGTGTCTGCCGTTAAAGTCAATGGCAAACGGCTGTACGAATTGGCGCGGCAAGGCGTAACGGTTGAACGGCCATCCAGGCGCGTAAGTATCTATGCCATTGACATTTTGCAGGTGAATACGGCAGCCGAGGAGCCTGAACTTACGTTCTCCGTCACGTGTTCTAAAGGAACTTATATCAGAACCTTATGCGTGGATATCGGCCGCAAGCTGGGAGTTCCGGCAGTCATGTCCGAGCTTGTCCGCACGGAAAGCGCGGGAATGAAGCAGGAGCATTGCGTAACCTTGGAGGAGATTCCAGAGTTACTTGCATCAGGAGAATTGGGCGATAAGTTATTAGCGCCCGATGCCATGCTTACGGCGATTCCAACCGCCATGGCGGCATATCCGGAATCCCTGCATGCTCTGCAGGGCAAAGGGATTGCAGCCGCAAGGCTGCTGCCTATCCCGGAAAGCAAAGGTTTGTTAAAGCTATACCGATCGGATGGGGTTTTTCTCGGATTGTTCTCTGTCGACGAGAATATGGAAACGGTCCGTCCGGTAAAGGTTTTTCATACTCCGGATGGGCAGCCAAACGACAGTCAGTCCGATTAAGCAGGAGGGCATCACGTGGAACGGTATGATCTATCAGCAGCGAACGTAACAGGAGTTCTCCCGGACGGAGCGCGCAAGGAACAAGGCATATCGCTAGCGATCGGCTTCTTCGACGGCGTCCATCTGGGGCATCAAGAGGTCGTTCGGCAAGCGGTCGCTTTGGCGCGCCAGCAAGGACTCGTCCCTGCGGTCATGACTTTCGATCCGCATCCCCGGGTCGTTCTCGGTCAAGGCTCGCAATTTCAGACGGTGCTGACTCCGCTATCGGACAAGCTGACGTTACTTTCCGAGCTTGGCATCGAGGCAGCCTATATTATTCATTTCGACAGGGAATTCTCGGAAGTGACGGCAGAGCAATTCGTTAAGTCGTTTATCACGCCGCTCGGGGTTAAAGCGACGACCGTGGGATTCGATTTCTCCTTCGGACATCGGGGCGAAGGCAATGCCGAAGCCTTAAAGCTTTACGGCAACGGTGAAATACAGGTGCAGGTAGTATCGCCCGTATTCCTGGAAGGAACCAAAGTGAGCAGCACGCGTATCCGCGAGCGGTTGGACGACGGGCAATGCTCGGAAGCATCGGGTCTTCTTGGACGACCTTATGTCATCAAGGGCGTCGTCGTTCACGGGGATGCGAGAGGTCGGTTACTCGGCTTCCCTACGGCGAATTTGGAGCCGGAGCAACCCTTCGTCATCCCGAGGTCTGGAGTTTACGCGATCCACATCGATGTGCTTAAAGATTCCGGAGCGGTGGAAAGCCGTCATAATGGCGTTCTGAACGTGGGTTACCGGCCCACTTTCGATGCTCCCGGCGGAGCTCTAAAGCTCGAAGCGCATTTGTTCGATTTCAATGATGATCTCTATGGGCGCCAATTAGCTCTCACTTTCCATTCCTTTCTAAGAGCGGAGAATAAATTTGCTTCCATCGATAAGTTGATAGAGCAAATCTCAAGCGATTCCGCCCAAGCCAAGGAGATTTTCTCCGTTAAGCTCCAGGACTAAATATCTATCATAAAATGATTAAAAGTTTTGGCATTGTATCTGCAGTAGGGACTATGCTATACTATATGACGTTGTACACATGAACCTTAGCTTGGCAAAGCGTGCTCACCGGCGCCTGCTTGGCTAATGGCGATTCTAATGAAGGAGGTGAACAAGGATGGCATTAACACAAGAGCGCAAGCAAGAATTGATCGAAGAGCATAAGACGCATGCTACGGATACCGGTTCTCCGGAAGTCCAAATTGCTATCCTTACGCAGAACATCAATAATCTGACAAATCACTTCAGGGAGCACAAGAAAGATCATCACTCCCGCCGTGGTCTGCTCAAGATGGTTGGTCAACGCCGTAAGCTGCTAGCATACTTGAAAAACAAAGATGTTAGCCGGTATAGTGCCCTGATTGCAAAATTGGGACTTCGCCGTTAATTTATTACCTGCACGAAAGCAACCTGGCCACGCCGAACGGGGCTCAACGCCCTCGACGGCAACAGGTTGCTTTTTCCCATATTAGAGGATGTTCAAAAAGTCAACTTTTGATCACGAAGATGGACAAGGAGCGTATTCGACTTCGAATCTTGAATTCAGCCGGGCCTTCCGGTGCTCACGTAGGTTTTGCCTACGCTCCGCTCCTCAGTCCCTAGCTTCATCCAACCTTCTCGATGCTGAAAAGCTGACTTTTTGAACTTGATATTAATGGGAGAAGAATCGCGAGTCATATGCCTAAGCAATTGATTGGCAGGAAATAATGGAAAGAGCGTCGAATGTACATAGGGTTAATTAAAGGAGGGAATTGGTTTGGAACATCGCGTGGAAATGCAGCTTGGAGGCCGCTCGTTCGCTCTGGAAACGGGTCGGTTGGCTAAGCAAGCGAACGGCGCTGTCGTCGTTCGTTATGGAGATACAGTGGTTTTGTCAACCGTCACGGCGTCTAACGAGCCGAAGGATCTTGATTTTTTCCCGCTTACCGTCAACTATGAAGAACGGTTATATGCGGTAGGTAAAATTCCCGGAGGATTCATTAAGCGGGAAGGACGCCCGAGCGAGAAAGCCATTCTGGCTAGCCGTTTGACGGATCGCCCGATTCGTCCGCTATTCTCGGAAGGCTTCCGGAATGATGTGCAGATCGTAAATCTCGTACTCAGCGTGGACCAGGATTGCTCGCCCGAAATAGCGGCAATGATAGGTACGTCCGCTGCTCTTTCGATCTCTAACGTTCCGTTTAACGGTCCGGTTGGCGGCGTTATCGTTGGACGCATCGATGGCAAGTTCATCGTCAATCCAACGCAAGCGCAAGAAGAGATCACGGATATGTACGTCGTCGTAGCGGGAACGCGCGATGCCATCATGATGGTAGAAGCCGAAGCTAACGAAGTGTCCGAAGCGGACATGCTGGAAGCAATCATGTTCGGTCACGATGAAATCAAGAAGATCGTGGATACGATCGACCAGTTGGTCGCCGCGGCCGGACAACCGAAAATGGCAGTTAAGCTACATAGCGTCGATGCTTCCGTCGAGTCTGACGTTAAAGCATTTGCGCAGGCTCGATTGGTACAAGCCGTCAGCATTTCCGAGAAGCATGCCCGTCAAGACGCGATCGATGCTATCAATGGCGAGACGGTGGAGCATTTCGGCAATCTGTACGCCGATACGCCAAGCAAACTCAAAGACGTAAAAGAAGTGTTGTACGATATCGTCAAGAACGAAGTCCGTCGTCTGATCACGCATGACAAAGTGCGTCCGGATGGCCGCGGATTGGCCGAGATCCGTCCGATCTCCAGCGATACGTCCATTCTTCCGCGTACGCACGGATCCGGTTTGTTCACGCGCGGACAAACGCAAGCGCTAAGCATCTGTACGCTTGGGCCATTAGGCGAAGTACAGATTCTAGACGGCATTAGCCCTCAGGAATCGAAACGGTTCATGCATCATTATAATTTCCCGCCGTTTTCCGTTGGGGAAGCACGACCATTGCGTCCGCCAGGCCGCCGCGAGATCGGTCACGGAGCGCTAGGTGAACGAGCGTTGTTGAAGGTTCTGCCTTCCGAAGCCGAGTTCCCTTATACAATCCGCCTTGTATCCGAGGTTCTGGAATCTAACGGCTCCACATCCCAAGCCAGCATTTGCGCTAGCACCTTAGCGATGATGGATGCAGGCGTACCGATTAAAGCGGCGGTAGCCGGCGTGGCTATGGGCTTGATCAAAGATGGCGACCATACTTCGATTCTTACGGATATTCAAGGCATGGAAGACCACCTGGGCGACATGGACTTTAAGGTCGCGGGAACGGCAGCAGGAATTACCGCCATCCAGATGGACATCAAAATCGACGGTATCAATCGCCAGATTCTTACGGATGCCCTGCAGCAAGCTAAAGAAGGACGCATGTTCATCTTGGGCAAGATGCTCGAGACGATTCAGGAGCCGCGTAAGCAATTAAGCAAATACGCTCCGAAAATCATTTCGCTTAAAATTCATCCCGACAAAATTAGGGACGTTATCGGTTCCGGCGGTAAAATCATCAATAAAATTATTGAGGAAACCGGCGTGAAAATCGATATCGAGCAAGACGGGACCGTTTATATCGCATCGACGGATGAAGCGGCAAATCAACGCGCGCGCGGAATTATCGAAGGCATCGTCAAAGAAGTCGTGGTTGGCGAGATCTATACGGGAACGGTCAAACGGATCGAGAAATTCGGTTGCTTCGTAGAGATTCTGCCGAACAAAGACGGGCTGATCCACATTAGCCAACTAGCTAACGAGCGAGTGGCGAAAGTCGAGGATGTCGTTAATATCGGAGACCAGATCGAAGTAAAGGTTACCGAGATCGATAACATGGGCCGTATTAATCTCTCCCGGAAAGCATTGCTTAGCTCGGAAGAAGTTTCCGTATAACGAAGGAATAAAAGATCAACGCAACTGCATAGGATGGACAAAAGAGACTCCGAAGTGACGGTCTCTTTTTGTTTTGCATAAATCGGCGGCTTCAATGGGATGCTCACTCATAAAGAACGATATCCCGGCATAGGATGAGGCAGGGAATCGGGACAAGACGGGAGTGAGCCGATTGAAAAGGAAATTGACCGGGAGACTATTGGCGGCAATGCTGATCTGCTTCTCGGCCGTCATTCTTGCCGGGACCTATGGGCCGTTGCAGCCGTACGTTCTTGCGGTTAAGCCGCATGCGGCAACGAATGCGTCGATGATGCGCGATAAAAACGAAGATTCGCTAATGAACTGGATTAAATCCGAAGCGGCCAAACATAATCGGCCGCCGGTTAACGCGGTAATCGATCGTGTATGGAAAGCGATTCCAGGTTATGAAGGGCGTACCGTTGATGTTCAGGCTACTTATTTGAAGGCAAAGGTCATCGGTGCTTCTCCCGGTAACGATAAGGAATTTCCATGGATCTATCGTACGATCAAGCCGAAGGTCGCGCTTGAGGATTTACCGGTTCAACCGATTTATAGAGGGAATTCCGCCAAGCCTATGGTCGCTCTGATGATAAACGTGGCTTGGGGAGACGAGTTCTTATTTCCCATGCTCGATATTCTAAAAGATACTGGCGTGAAGGCTACCTTTTTCTTCGACGGAACTTGGCTTTCAAAGCACATGGATACGGCTCAGAGCATTCTATCGCAAGGTCACGAGTTATCCAACCACGCGTATACTCATCCGGATATGAGTAAGCTTGGCGAGGCAAGGCAGCGCGAAGAGATAGGGAAAACGGAAGCGTTGCTGAAGAAATTAGGCGTGAAAAACGCATGGTTCGCTCCGCCGTCGGGTTATTACAATGCCAATACCGTAAAAATAGCTTCCGAATACGGATTGAGAACGGTGTTATGGACGCTGGATACGATCGATTGGCAGAAGCCCGAGCCGTCGACGGTCGTTTCCAAGGTATCGATGAAAGTCGGTCCGGGCCATTTGATTCTGATGCATCCGACCTCGACTTCGAAAGGAGCATTAAGAGGGATGATAAAGGTCATCCGATCGAAAGGATACTTGCTCGGGACGGTGTCGCAAACGCTGTCGTCCGAGAGGATAGAAGATCGGTTGTGACGATTGTCTATATTTGTTATAGTGATATCACTGTGCGATAGGGATCAAAGAAAAGGGGGAAATCGGATGAACAAATACGTACTTAAGAATGGGCTTCGCGTCATGATCGAATCCATCCCGACCTGTCGGTCGGTATCGTTCGGTATCTGGGTAAAAACCGGTTCCCGCTATGAGGATTTGAATAATAACGGGATCTCCCATTTCATTGAACATATGCTTTTTAAAGGGACGAACCGGCATAGCGCCAAAGATATAGCCGATCGATTCGATGGTATCGGCGGCAACGTGAACGCGTTTACTTCCAAAGAATATACGTGTTATTACGCCAAGGTATTGGACCAACACTTGCCGATTGCGGTAGATATTTTGTCGGATATGTTCTTTGAATCCCAAATGGCCGATGTCGAATTGGCTAAAGAGAAGAATGTCATTCTCGAAGAGATCTCGATGTACGAAGATACGCCCGACGATACCGTCCATGACTTAGCTTCGCGCGCGGCTTACCAAGATCACCCTCTTGCCTATTCGATTCTCGGAACGGCCGATAGGTTGAATGCGATGGGCTCAGCCGATTTGCGTCAGTACATGAACGAGCGTTATCGTATTGATAATACGGTCATTAGCATAGCCGGCAATGTGGGAGAAGAAGTATTAGAGCTGATCGAGCGTCATTTCGGAGGATTCGACGTGCAAGGCAAGGATGCGGCATTGACATCGCCCGTATTTTATTCAAGAGCTTTGTTTCATCGCAAGAAGACTGAGCAAAACCATCTGTGCTTAACCTTCCCCGGCAGCTCGATACAAGCACCTAACCTCTATGCGATGATCCTGCTTAACAATACGGTTGGCGGGGGCATGAGCTCCCGTCTGTTCCAAGAAATTCGGGAAAAGCGCGGATTAGCCTATTCTGTCTATTCCTATCATACCTCCTATGCGGATAGCGGTCTGTTTACGGTATATGCGGGAACGGCGCCTAAACAAACGCAGGATGTCCATGATATCACGATGGAATTGCTCAACGAAATCGCGGCTAGCGGCTTGAGCGAAGCGGAATTGCATAGGGGCAAGGAACAATTAAAGGGAAATCTGATATTAAGCTTGGAGAGTACCAGCAGCCGAATGAATCGGCTAGGGAAGAACGAGTTGATGCTCGGTCGTCATTATACGCTTGATGAGATGCTGGAGCGGATCGACCAAGTAAAGTTGTCCGATCTTAACGAAATTATGCAGTCCATCATGGCGCAGCCATGCGCGGTTGCGCTTGTGGGAGCAAACGAGAAAGTGCTGTCGGGAATCGGGAGGGAATTCATTGTATCCAATTCAGTTGAAGAGGTTGCCGGGGAATGAGGATGTTGCTTTACCGCGTCAAATGTCGGAATGGGCGGCGGGATTCGATCTGCACGCTGCCGTAACGGAACCGATCGTGCTTGCTCCGGGCCAGAGGGCATTGATCCCGACAGGCTTCGCTATGGCGATGCCAAGGGAGCTTGAGGCGCAAATCAGGCCTCGAAGCGGATTAGCGTTTAAGCATGGCATTACGTGCTTGAATACGCCGGGAACGATCGATGCGGATTACCGCGGAGAGGTGAAGGTACTACTCGTTAACTTGGGCCAAGACCCTTTTACGATCGAACGCGGCGAGCGCGTCGCGCAAATGGTATTCCAACGAGTGCCCCAGGTCATACTCGAAGAAGTGCAAGAGTTATCGGACACGGCTCGCGGCGAAGGCGGCTTCGGCCATACCGGCAAATAAACATCCATTCGCATCGCAAACAATCTTTCGAGGCCAATTGCCTCGTTAGGTTGTTTTTGCGTTAATCCCTCCGCAATGTCTACAGGCACCCCGGACTGGGCGCATGCATACGATGTGCTATGCATGATTGCCGAAAGGAGGGGGCTACGATACTTACGGGAATACAAATCGTTCTCGCGGGCGGAGATGCCCGTCAATTGGAAGTGATTCAGCGCTTAACGGAGTTGGATGCCTCGGTGACGATAGCGGGATTCGACAGGCTGGATACTCCTTTTAGCGGTGTCATTAAAGCGGAGTGGACGCCCGAGATTTTAAAGCAGGCAGACGCCCTGATTTTGCCCGCGGTTGGCACCGATGACGAAGGCCTGATTACGGCGTTGTTTACGGACCAGGAGTTAAAGCTGACCGATGCCCATCTTGCCGGAATTCCGAAGACCTGCAAGGTTATAACGGGTATGGCGAAGTCTTATCTGCGTAAAATGTGCGAGAAATACCATCTGGAACTTGTAGAGTTGTTCGAGAGAGACGACGTGGCCATTTATAACTCGATTCCGACCGCGGAAGGCGCTCTAATGATGGCAATACAGAATACGGATATTACGATTCACGGCTCGAATTGCATCGTTCTCGGCCTTGGGAGAACAGGATTCACGATGGCAAGGACACTGCAGGCGTTAGGGGCGCGCGTGAAGGTAGGAGTGCGCCGGGACGAAGCTTTCGCACGCGCATTCGAGATGGGTTTCGAACCCTTCTATATGCCTGAATTAGCGCGTCAGGCGGGGAATATCGACTTGATTTTTAATACAATTCCGACTATGATAGTCACAGCACAAGTGATCGCTCAACTTCCCCTGCGCGCATGTATTATCGACCTGGCATCCAAGCCCGGCGGCACCGATTTCCGTTTCGCAGAGAAGCGAGGAATCAAGGCGATGCTCGCTCCCGGATTACCCGGGATCGTGGCTCCGAAGACAGCCGGTCGAATCATCGCGAACAGTCTAACCCAGATCATTCTGGAAGACAACCGATTACGGGGGAATGGACCATGAACTGGCAGGGAATTACCGTAGGTTATGCGCTATCCGGCTCTCACTGCACGCTAGAGGAAATCTTGCCGCAAATTCAGCGTTTCGTAGACGCGGGCGCGAATGTGGTGCCGATCGTATCGACTACGATTATGACTACCGATACGCGGTTCGGAACATCAAACCATTGGCAGGAATCCCTGCGTGAGATAACCGGAAATCAGATCATATCCACGATCGTGGACGCGGAGCCGCTGGGACCTTCCAAGCTGCTGGACGTATTGACGATCGCTCCTTGTACCGGCAATACGACGAGCAAGTTAGCCAACGCCATGACGGACGGACCGGTGTTAATGGCGGCGAAAGCGCAAATGCGCAACCAACGCCCCCTTGTACTCGCGATATCCACTAATGACGGCTTAGGGCTCAATGCCGCGAACATCGCCAAGCTTCTCATCATGAAGAACATCTTTTTCGTGCCATTCGGCCAGGATAATCCGATTGCCAAACCGAATTCGCTAGTGGCCAGAATGGATCTCGTCATGGAAACCTGCGAAGCCGCATTGCAAGGCAAACAACTTCAACCTTTGCTCATAGAGCGTTTCTTGCACGCTTGAGATATACTTGCTTTCATTCGAGGGGAGAATATACCAAATGTCGATACAGCAGTTGTTTAATGTCGCCGTCGTGGGAGCGACCGGTGCCGTTGGGGAACAGATCCGCAGATTACTTGAAGAACGCAACTTCCCGATCGCTAGTCTGAAGCTGCTTTCCTCCGCACGCTCCGCAGGTTCTACTATCGAGTTCAAGGGGCAGCCGATTACGGTCGAGGAAGCTACTCCGGAAAGTTTTCGCGGCGTGGATATTGCCCTGTTCAGCGCGGGCGGAGACGTAAGCAAAGCGCTTATTCCGCATGCGGTAGTGCATGGTGCCGTTTGCATCGATAATACGAATGCTTATCGCATGGATCCGGAAACGCCTCTTGTCGTTCCGGAGGTCAACTTGGATAAAATCAACGAGCACAAAGGCATTATCGCCAATCCGAACTGTTCCACGATCCAGATGGTCGCTGCATTAAAGCCGATCTACGATCGTTTTGGCATATCGAGAATTATCGTTTCGACTTATCAGGCGGTATCTGGCGCGGGCGCATCGGCGGTTACCGAGATGCTGAGACAATCCAGCGAGGTTCTTGCGGGCAACGATCCTAAGCCTGCGATTCTCCCCGTATCGTCCTTGCCCGTGAAGCACCAGATCGCCTTCAACGTCATTCCGCAGATCGATAAATTCCAAGACAACGGCTTTACTTTGGAAGAAATGAAAATGATTCGCGAGACGAAGAAAATCATGGGTGACGAGTCTCTTGAAGTTACGGCGACATGCGTACGCGTTCCCGTCGTATACGGTCATTCCGAATCCGTGTACGTGGAGCTCAAGAAGGATTTCGAGATTGAAGAAATTAAAGGCTTACTGTCCGATTCTCCGGGTATTGTGCTTATCGACGATCCTTCCGGCCAACAATATCCTCTTGCTACCGACGCCGCTGGCAAAAACGATGTTTTCGTAGGTCGCGTTCGTCGCGATCTGTCGAACCCTCGCGGCCTGAACATGTGGATTGTCTCTGATAATCTTCTTAAGGGCGCAGCATGGAACGCCGTGCAGATCGCCGAGTATATTGCGATTCCGCAGCAATAATAACTGAACTTGAATTTCGGCAGACATCCTTTCATTTCTTTCCACTCAATTATCACAACTATCTAGAGCGGAGGAAACGAGATGGAACTGATCGTACAAAAATTCGGCGGGACGTCGCTGTCCGACGAGCAAAGTCGGCGCCACGTCCTCCGTCATATTATCCGGGAGCATGAAGCCGGCCGAAGCCTTGTCGTGGTTGTATCGGCGATGGGAAGAAGCGGCGATCCCTATGCAACCGACTCTCTCTTGGAGCTTATCCGCGGCAACGGCAATGCCATCCCTTCCCGGGAGAGGGACTTGCTGCTTTCCTGCGGAGAGCTTATCTCTGCCTCGGTCCTCTGCAGTCTGCTCAACGCAGAAGGCATCCCTGCGGTATCGTTAACGGGAGGACAGGCAGGCATAGTCACGGATGATCGCTTCGGCTCCGCTCGGATTATGGAAATCAAGACGGATCGAATGCTCAAGCATTTATCGGATGGACGTGTCGTCATTGTCACAGGGTTCCAAGGAATGACAACCGACGGGGAAATGACAACTTTGGGGCGAGGCGGCAGCGATACCTCCGCAACGGCTCTAGGTGCCGCGTTAAATGCGAATATTGTCGATATTTATACGGACGTAGACGGAATCTTAACCGCGGATCCCCGGTGGGTTAGCGATGCGAGGCCTTTATCGGCGGTCAGCTATGAGGAAATTTGCAACATGGCGCAAAATGGAGCCAAGGTGATTCATCCAAGAGCGGTAGAAATCGCGATGAAGGCCGGTATTCCGGTTCGCGTGCGATCCACTTTCTCGGATAGCGAAGGAACATTGGTTACCCACGCGAGGGAGCTTAGGAGCCAAGGAATCTGGTTCGACAAGACCGTCACGGGACTCGCCCACGTGCGAAGCGTGACGCAATTGGCCGTCATAAATCACAACGGCCCTGCGGATTTGCAGCTGCGCATCTTCCGCGCGATGGCTTCGCACGGGATCAGCGTTGATTTTATTAATGTAATGCCTACGGGCGTTCATTATACGGTTTCGGAAAACGATACTCCCAATGCCGTGCAATTGCTTCAGGGATTAGGGTTTGAACCGAAGATACGCAAAGGATGCGCTAAGGTGTCCGTTATCGGCGGCGGAATGAACGGGGAGCCGGGAGTTATGGCGGTCATCGTGGAAGCATTGACGAATACCGGGATTCCGATCCTGCAGTCAGCGGACTCGAATACGACGATATGGGTGCTTATTTCCGAAGAAAATTTAGCTGAAGCTCTGCAAGCTTTGCATAAGGCTTTCGGATTGCATCTTACTCCAGACAAAACATAGAGGAGGAAAAGGTAATGAGTTTCGGTCGATTGATTACGGCAATGGTAACTCCTTTTGACGAGCAATTGAATATCGATTGGGAAACGACGGGCCGCTTGATCGATTATTTAATCGACGAGCAGAAAACCGATAGCTTGGTTATTTCCGGGACGACCGGAGAATCTCCGACCTTATCGGATGAAGAGAAGGTAGAGTTGTTCCGTTTCGCAGTCAAGCATGCGGCAGGACGCTGTAAAATCATAGCCGGTACGGGAAGCAACGAAACGGCGCACTCCGTGCAATTGACGATAAAAGCCGAGCAAACAGGAGTTGACGGCATTCTGCTCGTTGCTCCTTATTACAATAAACCTTCCCAGGAAGGGATATATCAGCATTTCCGCACGATCTCGGAAGCGACATCGCTGCCGGTTATCCTGTATAACGTTCCATCCCGGACGGTCGTTAGCATTTCTTCGGAAACGACGTTGCGGTTGGCCCAACTGCCTAACATCGTAGCGACCAAGGAATGCGCTTCCTTAGGGCAAATGACCGAGATCGTAAGCGGCGCTCCGGAGGGCTTCATACTATACAGCGGAGACGACGCGATTACGCTCCCTACGCTGTCCGTCGGCGGTTACGGAATCATCAGCGTCGCGAGCCATATTATCGGCGCAAGGATGAAGCAGTTGATCGAAGCCTACCTAGAAGGCCGAGTGAATGACGCGAAGAAAATCAACGAGGAATGCTATCCTATTTTCAACGGATTGTTTAATTGCCCGCATCCCGTTCCGAATCCTGTTGCCGTTAAGCATGCGCTTGCTTTACGCGGCTTCCCGGTAGGCGGAGTTCGCCTGCCTTTGGTTCCCATGGACGATAATGAGGCTGCTTTCCTGCAAAACCTGCTTGATAACTAATCGAGGAGTCCGTCGGTCGCTCAGTCCTTCGCATGCGCAAACCGACGTCCTCCGGGCGTCGGTTTTTCGCGCGATGAGATGGGTAGGGGTGCGGGCGCACCTAGGCTCATCTGATCGTTCGATACATAAGAATACTGTCATTGGCGGGTAGCGAATCCGGTATACTCGGCAGGGAAAGATAATATCGTCGATCTTGTATTTCCTGAATTGCTTCATGTATAATGATTGAGAGTGATTGGGTGCGGCTAATATTTTAGCAAATTGAAAATTTCATATCGATCGGGTGCGTCGAATGGATCTAGGAGGTACTAGAAGTGTCAAAGAAAAACAGCCAAGATAAATTACTGATCTTCGCGCTCGGCGGCGTTGGCGAGATCGGCAAAAACATGTATTGCATTCAGTATGGAAACGACATCGTGGTCGTAGATGCTGGATTGAAGTTCCCGGAGGAAGAGATGCTCGGAATCGACGTCGTCATCCCGGATATTTCCTACTTGATGGAGAATCGCGAGAAAGTGCGCGCCATTCTGCTTACGCATGGACACGAGGACCATATTGGCGGTCTGCCGTACGTCTTGAAGCAACTTAACGTACCGATTTACGGAACGAAGCTTACGCTAGGCTTAGTGGAAAACAAGCTGAAGGAAGCAGGTTTGCTGGGGGATACGAAACGGCATTTGATCAACGAGGATTCCGAACTGACTTTGGGTACGATCAAAGCGACCTTTTTCCGTACGAACCACAGTATTCCCGATTCCGTCGGCGTATGCTTGGAAACGCCGGAAGGCCTAGTCGTTCATACGGGCGACTTTAAGTTCGACCATACTCCGGTCAATGACCAGTTCGCAGATCTGCAGAAGATGGCGGAAATCGGCAGCCGCGGCGTATTGGCCTTGCTTTCCGATAGCACTAACGCGGAACGCGCGGGTTATACGCCGTCCGAGAGCAACATCGGCAAGGAGTTCGAATCGTTATTCCGCAGCGCGAAGCAGCGCGTCGTCGTTGCTACGTTCGCTTCGAACGTTCATCGTATTCAGCAGGTCATCAATGCCGCCGCCGAGACTCGCCGCAAGATGACGGTTATCGGCAGAAGCATGGTGAACGTGGTGAGCATCGCTTCCGAGCTGGGCTATCTGAACATTCCGGAAGGGATGCTGATCGAGCCTGAAGAAGTAAACAAGCTTCCTGCGGATCGCGTAGTTATCCTATCGACCGGTAGTCAAGGCGAACCGATGTCGGCGCTTACAAGGATGGCCCGCTCCACTCACCGGAAGGTTGACATTTTACCGGGGGATACCGTTATTATCGCGGCAACCCCGATTCCGGGCAACGAACGGTACGTCGGAAGAACTGTGGATGAGCTCATGCGCTTAGGCGCAAGCGTCATTTATGGTCCCGGCTCCGTCTCCGGAGTTCACGTATCGGGACATGGCAGCCAAGAAGAGCTTAAGCTTATGCTGAACCTGATGCGCCCGGAATATTTCATCCCGATTCACGGGGAATACCGGATGCTCCGCCATCATGGCATGCTCGGCGAATCCGTTGGCATTCCGAAGGAGAATATCTTTCTGTTGGACAACGGCGATACGGTCGAGATTCAGAACGGATCAGCTCGCAAAGCAGGTAAAATTCCTGCCGGCAACGTTCTGATCGACGGTCTAGGCGTAGGAGACGTAGGCAATATCGTTCTCCGCGATCGCAAATTGTTGTCCCAAGACGGAATTCTGGTTGTCGTCGTCACGCTAAGCAAGCAAGACGGTACGATCATGTCCGGACCGGATATTATCTCCCGCGGCTTCGTGTACGTTCGCGAGTCCGAAGGTTTGCTCGAAGAAGCTAATCGCATCGTGACGAGCACCTTGCATAAGCTGATGAACGAGAACGTTAACGAATGGGCGTCGCTCAAGACGAACGTCAAAGACGCGCTCGGACGGTTCTTATACGAACAAACGAGAAGAAGACCGATGATCTTGCCGATCATCATGGAAGTGTAGAAAGACTAACCCACACTCACCTAAAACCGTTCTCCACCGCTAAAGCGGCAGGAGGACGGTTTTTTTTTGCGCGAACGCCCATACTATGTCAAGCCGCACAAAACGTAGGAGGTCCGACACATGAGCGAAAAAGGTAAACCCGGGGAAACCGCGGAACAGCCGGAGGCCCCATCCGAAGAAGGACGCAAGATAGCCGCAGTAACGGAAACGATCGTACAGCTGGGTCAGACATCCGTTCCGACGGGCGAGAGCAATATCTTCTGTCTTACCATCATCGGACAAATCGAAGGTCATCTGATGTTGCCTCCTCAAAATAAAACAACGAAATACGAGCACGTCATTCCGCAGCTGATCGCGGCCGAGCAGAGCCCGAAAATAGAAGGGCTGTTGATCGTGCTGAATACGGTCGGAGGAGACGTGGAAGCAGGGCTTGCCATCGCCGAGATGATCGCTTCCATGACGAAACCGACGGTAACGCTCGTGCTGGGAGGAGGCCACTCCATCGGCGTTCCGATCGCGGTGTCGGCCGATTATTCCCTGATCGCGGAAACGGCAACGATGACCATACACCCGATTCGGATGAGCGGGCTTGTCATCGGTGTTCCTCAGACCTTCGAGTACTTGGAGAAAATGCAGGAAAGAGTTACCCGATTCGTAATTCGGCACTCGCGGATCACTGAAGATATGTTCAAACAACTCATGTTCAAGACTGGTGAATTGACAAGGGATATCGGAACGACGGTTATTGGCGGCGACGCTGTTAAGTATGGCTTGATAGATGCGGTAGGAGCGCTTGGGGAAGCGTTGCGTGAACTTAATCGTCGCATCAAGGTTCGTAAGGAGAGCGGTCCCGAGGAGGCTAAGAGCGAATGACGATTTATACTCCGATGCCTATGGAATTGGTGCTTGACGGGTGGCGAAATGAACCAGGTCCCTTCGTTGAGGTCACGATTAATGGAGTCTTCATGCAGCTCAGCCCCACGGACGCTCCCGGCATCGGACGCATCGTGAGGCTCCTTTCGGCCCCTTTGGATTATTACTTGCTTTCAGAATATGCTCCAGGCCAGTTAATCAGTTATCATCCCGCAGCCGAACCGCCGAAAGGATCGGATTTACCCGACTTTACATGGTAGCTTAGGTAAGCCTGCCAACCTCCCCTCAACTGTGATATAATGTTGAACCGGGAGGTGGCAAATTTGGCCAAGCGCAAAAAGAAGCGGGCCTCGTTCGGAGCAAGCTTGAAATATGAGGTTTACGGGATATTGCTCATTACGATTTCCGTTATCGCCATCTCCGGAGAAGCCGCAGTCGGACGCTCGCTTTCCAAGCTGTTCGGCTTTCTATTAGGGAAGCATTATTACTTGATCGCGTTAGCATGCATATGGGTCGGATTATATGTGATGGTTAAAAGAAGCTGGCCAAGGGGCTGGACGGCAAGGCGTTCAGGCTTTGTTCTTGTGTCTCTGATCGCGGCATTATGGAGTGCTATGACGGCCATAGACAATACATTTGGCGCTCTTGAGACCATGACCCTAACTCCGTCCAGTATAGTCAGCCAGACTATGATCCAGCTAAGAGAAATGCTGCAGATGACGCCTTCGACCGAGGGAATCGATCATGTCGGCGGTGGAATCGTCGGTGCTTTCCAGTATTCGGTCCTCTATTGGTTATTTGGATATTACGGCGCTAAATTCGTATTAATAATTGAGATTGCCATTGCGGTGATGCTAGTAACGAATCGTTCCTACGTTGAAATCGGAAGAACCGTCCGTTTGTTCCTGCTTAGGGTAATGCCCTTGTTGGCGGCGCGCTTGTCTTCCGGTCGCAAACTGCTGTCGGTTAAGGCGATTCCGATTAAAAACTCGGGACGAGGTAATAGGCAAGCTCCTGTAGAGGCTGCTATCCCTACGTTGCCCGAAGACGACGGAATGGACGAGCCTTCTCTCATTCCGCGCCCTAGGAAAACGCCGCTCTTTTTCCAACTATTCCATGGCAAACCCGAAAGGGTTGCGAATGCTTCCCAAGAGGAGCATTGGGATGATGAGGAGCCGATCCCCTATTCTGGGAAGGCTACTCCAACTACGCCGGCGCCAAATGCGCATAGCCAGCGAGGTGAGCGCACGGCACCTTCGCAAAGACCGCTGGATTTCGGTATTCATGAATCGGAAGAGCCGGATGAGGAACAGCCGCTTGCTCCACGATTTACGGATTTCACCGCGCAGGGATATCCGGACTACGAGTGGGATGACGAGGCGGAGGTTGAGCAACAAACTATGCCGCTTGCGATGGAGACGGACTTGTCTGTCGCAATAGACGCGGATATCGTTGATACGGAGTTGGATCTGAACTTGAATGAGGATTCCGTAACGCCTATGGCCGTCCCGCCGAAGCCCGTTCGCAAAATCCAGAAGCCCTACCGTTTGCCTGGAGTAAATATACTGGACAAACCTTCGGGAGGCGCGAAATCCGGCAATCCTGCGGACTACATGAGCATCGCCCGGAAGCTGGAAGCAACGCTGGAGAGCTTCGGCGTTAGAGCTAAGGTGTTGGATGTCGCACGTGGACCGGCGGTGACCCGTTACGAGCTTCAACCGGATGTCGGCGTCAAGGTAAGCCGTATCGTCAGCCTGACGGACGATATCGCGCTTGCTCTGGCCGCGAAGGATATTCGGATGGAAGCCCCTATCCCGGGCAAAGCAGCCATCGGCATCGAAGTGCCTAACAATGAAGTCAGCGTAGTAACGCTTCGGGAAGTGCTGGAAACCCAGCCTTTCCAAGAGTCTGCGGCCAAGCTGACCATCGCCTTCGGCCGGGATATCTCCGGACAGCCGATCGTCGGCAATCTTGCCCGGATGCCGCATCTGCTCGTCGCCGGTGCGACCGGCTCGGGGAAATCGGTATGTATTAACGGGATCATAACGAGTTTGTTATACAAAGCGAAGCCCCAAGAGGTTAAGTTTCTGATGATCGACCCTAAGATGGTCGAGCTGAACGTATACAACGGCATTCCGCATTTGCTAGCTCCCGTTGTAACCGATCCTAGACGCGCTTCGTTAGCCCTGAAGAAAATCGTCGTGGAAATGGAGAAGAGGTACGAAAAGTTCTCCAAATCCGGAACGAGGAACATCGAGGGCTACAATGCCTTAATGCTGAGCGGAGATAATGCCGATGCCGTACTTCCTTACATCGTCGTCATCGTAGACGAGCTTGCGGATTTAATGATGGTCGCTGCAGGCGACGTAGAAGACGCGATCTGCCGCTTAGCGCAGATGGCGCGGGCTTCGGGCATCCATCTCATCATCGCGACGCAGAGGCCGTCGGTCGACGTTATCACCGGGGTTATCAAAGCCAACATTCCAAGCCGAATTGCTTTCGGCGTATCCTCCCAAGTCGATTCTCGGACGATATTGGACATGGTCGGAGCGGAGAAATTGCTAGGCCGGGGAGACATGCTATTCCTGCCGATGGGAGCTTCGAAGCCTATCCGCGTGCAGGGAGCCTTCCTGTCCGACGGGGAAGTGGAATCGGTTGTTGCTTATTGCCGCGGGCAAGCGGAAGTCGAATACATCGAAGATCTCGTCCCGGAGATCGATGATTCCGTTAACGAAGGTTCCGAAGAAATATTGGACGAGCTGTTCGATCAAGCCGTACATATCGTTCTGGAGGCAAAGCAGGCATCGGTATCGCTGCTCCAGAGGCGCATGCGAATAGGCTACACGCGCGCAGCTAGACTCATCGACTCGATGGAGGCTAAAGGTGTCGTCGGTCCTTACGAGGGAAGCAAACCGCGCGAGGTGCTTATGACGATGGAGCAATACCAGCAACGCATTCCATCCTAGCTATTCGAATTTCATGAAAGCCCGCTGTCCTTTAATGGACCGCGGGCTTTCATGCGTAATTAGAAAGCAAATAAAAATGGGTATAAGAGCCTTTCACCTTTCTAATACTAACGATCGAAGACATAACATGGAACAGGAAAGGCGTGACCTTTAGTGAGTTATCGTCTAGTGATCTTGACAGTATGCGTCGTATTTGGCTTGCTGGGGCTTTATACGATACAGCACTCGACCCAAAGCCGGGAAACGTTCAGCAATACCATTCTCAAGGAGGGAGCCTCGGGAAAGGATATTTACGAGCTGCAAGGCCGATTAAAAGCGCTTGGGTATTATAACGGCCCAGTGGATGGACAATTCGGCGCCACCACTAAAAATGCCGTAACTTGGTTCCAATGGAAATTCGGAATGAAGTCGGATGGCGTCGTAGGCGCCAAAACCAAGCTGAAGTTATGGCAAGCGACGAAGAACTGGAAGCCGACGGCTGAGGGATTACCGCAAACCCCGGGAGGTAACGCGATTGAAGGCGATGCTAAGCTGCCCGCATCGAACAATCTTGGTTTTACCGAGAAGGACCTGAAAATAATGGCCAACGCCGTATTCGGAGAAGCGCGGGGCGAGCCGTACGAAGGACAGGTGGCGGTAGCGGCCGTTATTATCAATCGCGTGAAGTCGCCGGAGTTTCCGAATACTCCGACTGGGGTTATTTTTCAACCTTTAGCATTCACGGCCGTCGCCGATGGGCAGATCTGGCTGACCCCGAACGAGAAAGCGATCAAAGCCGTTAAAGACGCGATGAGCGGATGGGATCCGAGCGATGGATGCACCTATTACTTTAATCCGGAGACGGCAACGTCGAAGTGGATATGGACCCGTCCGCAGTACAAAACGATCGGCAAACATATTTTCTGCAGATAGTACGATCGATATTGCTCTATGCAACCAACCAGTGCGCCTAGCGCAGCGGTTGGTTGTCGCGTTTACGGACGAGAATCGCATTTCCAACATTTGCTTCCTGTTCGTCCAATCGGTTAGAATGGGGCTGAAATGTCACGATGGACGCTTATGAAGCGAAATTAGTCAAAGGGGCTTGAGAGGATGTCGGAACAGTTCCAGAGGGGCGTATGGGGAAGGCTGCGCCTGCACGTATTGCCAACCAAACGTTTCAAAACGTTCGCCTTGTCATTGTTTGCAGGCGTTCCATTATCCGAAGATAGGGTGACGCCGGTTGCGCTTACGCCCTTCGTTCTCAGACGGGGGACCCGTTCGTATCCGGAAACGATCTCATTCCGCGAACGATTGGATGATTTATACGGCGCGGGCTTCGGATTCGATTTGTACAAAAGAGGCGATCACCAGATCGTTCAATTCCGTTTGGATATCATTAACGACCGGTTCGTTTCGGTGACGGAATCGCTGCTCGGGGAAGCTTTGACTTTCCTCGGCGAAGTGCTAACGGCTCCCGCATTGGACGGCGACCAGTTTAGAAGCAAATACGTCGAGGCAGAGAAAACGACGATAAGCAAGCGAATCGACGCGATTATCAATGATAAGATCCGTTATGCGGCAGAGCGGTGCGTCGAAGAGATGTGCAAGGATGAACCCTATCGTTTGCCAGCTCTCGGCCGGAAAGACCAACTTGCAACGATAAGCGCCGATACACTCTATGAAGCTTATCGGAAATGGCTTGAGGAAGCTTCTTTCGATTTGTACGTGTCGGGCGATACTTCCCTGGAAGAGGTTCAGGCTTTGGTTGAAAAATCGTTCAACCTCCCGGGTGGTCGGCCATCGACCTATACGAAGCCAAATCTCAGAGGTGCCAGAAGCGAAGTCCAAACCATCGTGGAGAAGTTGGACGTCGGGCAGGGCAAGCTGAACATGGGCCTGCGGGCGGGAGCGACCTATGGCAGCGAGCAATATGCGGCATTGCTAGTGTATAACGGACTACTCGGCGGTTTCCCTCACTCGAAGCTTTTTATTAACGTTAGGGAAAAGGCAAGCCTAGCGTATTACGCTTCTTCGCGGCTAGACGGACATAAGGGCATACTGACGCTCCAATCGGGCGTTGAAATTGCCAATTACGAGCGAGCCGTTAAGATCATTCGCGAGCAGATCGAAGCGATGAAGGCTGGGGATTTCGCGATGGAGGATTTGCAGAGGACTCAAGCCATGATTATTGGTCAATTGCGCGAGATACAGGACTCTGCTTTCGAGAGAATTTCATTTGATTTCAGCAATGTATTGTCCGGCGTAGAGCGCACGGGAGAAAGCTTTATAGCCGAAATCCAGGCGGTAACGCCTGAGAGAATTACCGCGGTCGCCCAAGGCGTTGAATTAGACACCATTTACTTCTTGCGCAACCGGAAGGAGGAGGGCTGAACATGTCTGCTAAACCATACCCGAAGCTTCAAGAGACGTTATGGCATGAGAAGCTGGATAACGGACTAGAGGTATTTATTCTCCCGAAGCCCGGTTTCACGAAAACCTATGCGACGTTCACGACGCGTTTCGGCTCCATTGATAATCACTTTACTCCTCCGGGCGGCGAGACGATTAGAGTGCCGGACGGTATCGCGCATTTTCTCGAGCACAAGATGTTCGAGGAGCCCGATGGGGATATTTTCTCCAAATTCGCTTCCCAAGGCGCTTCAGCCAATGCGTATACGAGCTTCGACAGGACGGTATACCTATTCACGGCGACGGACGAGATCGAGGCGAACTTGGATACGCTTCTGCACTTCGTTCAAAACCCCTATTTCACGGACGAGAACGTGGAAAAAGAAAAGGGAATTATCGTGCAGGAAATCGACATGTACCGGGACAATCCGGATTGGCGCGTCTATTTCGGATTAATCGAGGCGATGTACCAAACTCATCCGGTTCATATCGATATCGCCGGGACAGCCGAGTCCGTACGTTCCATAACGAAAGAAATGCTTTACGATTGCTACAACACGTTCTATCATCCTTCGAACATGACGTTTTTCGTCGTCGGAGGAGTGGATCCGCAGGAAACGATGGAGCGGATAAAGCGGAATCAAGCGAACAAGACGTTCCCGCCGAGCGGAGAAATCAAACGATTGTTTGAAAATGAGCCGGAAAAGGTAAAAGACGAGAAAAGAGAGCTCCAGCTTCCAGTTTCGTTGCCGAAGTGCTTGTTCGGATTTAAGGAAGATCCTGACGAACATAAAGATGACGTCCGCAAAGAGCTAGCTAGTAAAATAATGTTAGAGGCGTTGCTTGGTTCCAGTTCGGCGCTATATCAACAATTGTATGACGACAACCTGATCTCCGACGGCTTCGGGCAAGAGTATAATACAGGTCCCGGCTATGCTTTCTCGATTATCGGCGGCGAGACAAGGGATCCGGACGAATTGGTTACGCAAGTAAGCGAGGCTTTGTACGAAGCTGCCAAGAACGGAATTTCCTCGGATATTTTCGAGCGGACGCGCCGCAAAAAAATCGGGGCCTTCCTGCGTATGATGAACAGTCCGGAATCGATCGCAAGCGAATTTACCCGTTACCGGCATAAAGGCGGCGACTTGTTCACGTTAGTGGAAGTGTACGAAAGCTTGACTCTTGAAGAAATCAACGAACGTGTCAAAGAGCATGCGAATCCGGATCGGCGGGCGATCTCCATCGTGCGGAGCGGGACGGCATGAAGCGAGTAGCTCTTGTGACGGGTGGTTCCCGCGGCATCGGTGCCGCGGTAGCCCGTCAGTTGGCTTCGGACGGCGCCGACGTCGTTATCCAGTATCATTCGGCGAGGAAAGAGGCAGAGGCCGTTGCGGATCAATGCCGAGGCTATGGAGTGCTTGCGATTGTATTGCAGGCGGATTTACGCTCCAGATCGTCTGCGTTAAGCTTGAAGCAGCAATTAGACGAGCTGCAATGGACGCCCGCTATCGTCGTTCATTGCGCGGGAATGGCACATTATGGGTTAATAGAAGATACGGATGAAGAGCTCTGGGATGATCTGATGAACTTGAATCTGAAGGGCGCGTACTATTTGACCCGTTGGTTCGCATCTTCGATGAGATGGAAGCGGTGGGGACGTTTCGTATTTCTCTCGTCCATTTGGGGCCAGACTGGCGCTTCGGGCGAAGCGGCTTATGCTGCTTCCAAAGGCGGCTTGAATGCCTTTACGAAGTCGATAGCTAAGGAATTGGCTTCCTCGGGCGTAACGGTAAATTCGGTAAGTCCGGGAGCCGTGGAGACGGAAATGATTGCATCGCTTGAACAGGCAGATCTGGAACAGTTGCGCAAGGAGATTCCCGCGGGACGGCTAGGGCAAGCGAACGAAATCGCTCAACTGGTACGCTTTCTTGTTTCGGACGAAGCGGAATACATAACCGGACAGCTAATCGGAATAAACGGCGGCTGGCATATGTAGAATACAATCGTACTTTTACGGACATATTATCGTTGAGATTTAACCCCAATCATCGTAAGGAGGCTGCTCAATGTCAACGGTACTCAGTAATTTCGATACATGGAAGAAGTTTTTGGGCGATCGGGTAGAGGCGGCCAAAAAGCTCGGGATTAACGAGGAAGCCATCTCTAAGCTTGCGTATGAGATCGGCGAGTTTCTGGATCAGAAGGTTGATCCGAAGAACGATGAGGAACGCGTGCTCAAGGAATTATGGGACGTAGGCGACGAAGGCGATCGCAAGACGATGGCTCGCTTGATGGTCAAATTAGCCGGCAAAAACGAGTAACGCAAGTGGATAGCAAGGGAAAGCCTCCAATTGGAGGCTTTTCTGTCCATCAGCGCGAATAAACATAGGACTTTCGGTTTAATAATCGTTTTATTTTGCAGGATAATGATGAGCGTTGTAGAATAAAGGAGAAGTATGATATAAAATATAAAAATTCGTCCATTTGACGATAGTCATAAATGGGAATTATTATCGTTATTTTGAATGAGGTGCAAGATGGAACCCAAACAATGGTACATGGAGTACAAGATTCATAAAAATCGTCCCGGATTGCTCGGCGATATCGCATCATTGCTTGGGATGCTAGAAGTCAACATTCTGACGATCAACGGCGTAGAAGATAGAACGCGCGGAATGCTGCTGCAAACCGACGACGAAGAGAAAATCGAGCTTCTCGGCAAGATGCTGCGCAAAGTAGAGAATATTACCGTGAATACGTTGCGACCGCCTAGATTGACGGACATCTTGGCTGTTCGGCACGGCCGTTATATCGAACGGGACTCCGATGACAGGAAGACGTTCAGGTTCACTCGCGACGAATTAGGCCTTCTCGTTGATTTTCTAGGTGAATTATTCAAGCGCGAGGGCAACCAGACGATTGGCCTTCGGGGAATGCCGCGAGTAGGCAAGACGGAATCCATCATTGCCGGAAGCGTCTGTTCGAACAAGCGCTGGGCATTCGTCTCTTCGACTTTGCTTCGTCAGACCGTAAGAAGCCAACTGTCCGAAGAAGAAATGAATCCTAATAATGTATTTATCATCGACGGAATCGTCAGCACGATTCGATCTAACGAGAAGCATTATTCCTTGCTTCAAGACATAATGGCCATGCCTTCCACGAAGGTGATCGAGCATCCCGATATTTTCGTAAGGGAATCGCAGTTCGATTACGACGTTTTCGATTGCATCGTGGAATTGCGCAATACCCCGGATGAAGAGATCACGTACGAGAACTTCACGACCGCGGGATTGAACGATGAGTTCTAAATTACATACCGCCAACACCATGAACATCGGGAGGTGAAAGGCATGTCCGATTTGGGTGCCCTGCTTCGTAAAACTCGCGAGCAACGTGGATACACGTTAGACGACATTCAAGAATATACGAAGATTCGAAAGAGATATCTAGAAGCGATTGAGACCGGCGATTACAAAGTATTGCCCGGTTCCTTTTACGTGCGGGCTTTTGTAAAAACGTATGCGGAAACGGTTGGTTTGGACGCGGAAGAAGTGCTGCGCCTTTATCACAAGGAACTGCCTCAGCCAACCTCCACGGAGGTCGTTAAGACCGAGCCAAGGATCAAATCCAGCAGAAGAAGCGTGCAACATAACGACAGATGGGGCAAAGTAGCCGTATCCCTGCTTATGTGGGCCTTTCCCATCCTGATCGTCGTCGTTATATATATTTATTGGTCTAACAACAAGGAGCCTGGAACTCAAGAGCTGAACTCCAACCCGCCGATCACTTCGGAGACGTCGACCCCTAGCCCCTCGGTTAGCGTAACTCCTAGCGTCACGCCTACGGAGAGCCCTACCGAGACGCCTTCGATCAGCCCTGTTACGCTAACCCTCAAGGAAACTAGCAACAGCATCAACTATTACGATGTGTCGCCTGGAACGGGACATCAGCTGAAGCTTGATATTACCGGAGTATGTTGGATCGAGGTTCGGGAGAACGGTAAAACGGGAAAGAAGCTCTATTACATGAGCGTAACCGAAGCGCAGACACTGACATTTGACTTGGCGACTCCTCTTTATGTCAATGTTGGCCGAACCGATTACGTCACTTTCTTCGTGGACGACGCGACCTTCGATGACGGTAACCGGCCGGGATCGACCAAATACTTGTTCACTCCGGTTGCGCCGGACTCGGTACAATAAGGATGTTGATGAACAAAAGCTTAGCCCTCCTCGGCAATGTCATTAAGTTAAACTCAAAGACAAGACAGGGAATAAAAATGGAATCCGAAACGGCATGGGGAAAAGCCCTGTGCCGTTTGTTTTTTTGGTGCAAGCAAGGAAAAAGAGTACAGCAAACAAAG
>NZ_SOMN01000025.1 GCF_004564235.1 Cohnella luojiensis | reverse complement strand
AATTATACGCGCTGGCATGCAATGCCTCATCTGCGCGGGTCGTCTTTTGCGTATCGATCAGATGGCCCGGTTTGTAATCGACGGAAGTTACCGTTCCGTTCGGATATTTTACCGCCGTTACGTAACCATCGGCATCGTACTCGTATTCATACTTGTACCCTTTGCTGTCGGTATAACTCGTCGGACGGCCATTCGCATCGAGCTCATATTCGGTACGTTCGCCGTTCACGATCTCGGCGGTCTTTTCCCCGTTATCGTTATACTCATAGACAACAGTATCGCCGTTCGGATACGTTGTCTGTTGCAATTGGTTGTTGTCGTAGTAGCTGTAATTAATCGTTCCGTTCTTATCGGTACGGGTCAGCATATTGCCCGCTTTGTCATAGGTGTAGGCATACCAAGTACCGTCGTTGTAATCCTCCCGAACCTTACGGTTCATGAAATCGTATTGATACTGCGTCGTAAGACCGCCTGGTTTCTTCTCGACGATGACGTTGCCATTCGGATCATACTGGTATTCGAAAACATCTTGGCCCGTTTCGCCGCGTACGACGACCTTCTGAAGACGTCTTCCCAGCTCGTCGTAGTCGTAGGAAGTCAGTTGGGTGTTTCCGTCCTTCTGGCTGGTCCGGTTTAATTCCGCGTCATAGGTGTAGTCGGTTTTCAATTCCCCGGCTGCAGCCTGCGGTTCGATGACGGAAGTGAGGCTGTCGCGGGTATCGTAGTCGTAACGAACCGGACCGTATACCGGACGCACCTCTTCGAGCTTGTTCCCGACGGAATCGTAACGGTACGAGAAAACACCCTCATTCGGGGTTTGCTTAGACGTCATCCGTCCCGCGGAATCGTAGTCATACTGCGTCGCTTCCCCGAGGCGATTGAACTGTGTTTCCGTTCGGCCATCCAAATCTAGGGTGAAACGCTCTATCCGTCCGAGCGCATCCTTCTCTTCTAGCTGATTCCCGCGATAGTCGTACTTCCACTCCGTATCGCGGCTGAGCGGGCGACGCTCCGCCGTTACGTAACCCGAAGGACTGTATTCGAAGCTCGTCCAATGTCCGACGGCATCGGTTTCTCTCGTCTGCTGTCCTTCAGCATCGTAAGCATACTTCGTGGTATGACCGTTCCCATCAACGGACGCAACCATAAGTCCTCGAGGATCATACTCGAAGGCGTTCACGATCTGGTCGCCTGCCATCGACGATTGCGCATAATGAATTTCCTGTGCCAACTGACCGCCCGCATCATAAACAGACCGAGCAATATTGCCGTTAGGGTCTTTCGTCAGCGCGACGTTGCCCGCTCCATCATACACATAATGCGTTAATGCGCTAATGTTAGCCGCGCTTAAATCCGTGGTACCTTCTTTATAAGTAATCGAATCGGTTAGTAGACCCCCAAGGTCGTAACGGGACTCGGTAACATTAATCAATCCGTCGAAGGAAAGCACGACGTTGCCAGTCGTATCGTATACCGTCTGCGTCTGGCTTCCATCCGGATTGGTAACCTTAACCTGACGGCCTAAGGAATCGTAAGCGTAAGACGTTAGCCGCTCCTCGGCGGCGCTGCCCCCCATCGAATTCCGTTCGATCGCTTGCTTCAGAAATCCGTGAGTATCATAGGAATAAAACGTAACAAGCCCCGAGGATGAGACTTCCTGTTGCAAATCCCCATCCGGCGTGTACGCATATGAAGTAGTCGCCCAGTCGCTGCCGTTAAGCTGGCGGCGCTCTTCCCGAACGTTGCCCCATGCATCCGTCTTGTATAGGAATTTCTGTTGAGCGCCCGAACGATCTACCGCTTCGGTCCTCTCGGAAACTCGGCCGTAAGGATCGGTTAGTGTAGAGACGGTCTGCCCTTCCTCGTTAACCGACTGGACCTCATGCCCGAAAGCATTGTAAGAAGTCGTAGTAACGTCATCAGCTTCGGAAATCATTTTAACGAGCTGACCGACCGGATCATAGAACTCCTTGCGCGAATACGCGATAGCTTGTCCATTATCATCCAACGCAGGCGTCACCGTCTCCACGGTTCGGCCCGTGTAGACATATCGAGTCATATTTCCTTTTCCGTCCGTGAAGGTGAGCACGCGCCCCAGTTTGTCGAACGTATACTGCTGACGCTGCAATACTTCATGACCTTCATATAGGCTATCGGCGGTGCCCGAAGCAAGGGGTGTGCCATTCCACTGAGGGACCGGACCTCCTACGGATGTTTCCAGCACTTGGCCGTCGCCGTCATAGGCATATCTCGTCCATGAATCATTCGGACGTTTCTCTTCCACTTGCCGTCCGGCGCTGTCGTAACGATAAGTCGTAATCGCCACCTTCTCGGACAACGTTCCGGAGGAGCTTACCACAATATTGCTAGGCAGTACGGGTTTAATGACCTGCTTACTCTCGATCACGCGATCCCACGAATCATACGCGTATTCCGTTCGACCGCCGTCCGCCGCTATCACCGTTTTCTGCCGACCTGCATTATCGTATTCATATGAAGTCTTCATGTCGTCCGGCGAGATAATCGTCGTCACTGGCTGACCGGCTTTGTTATACGCGGTTTCGGTCGTCTCTCCCCGCGAATCGGTACGCTTCACGACCAGCCCGCGGCTGTCATATTCGTACGATTCCTCCCGCCGGCCTGCCGTACCTTCCTCCAGGGGAACCGTCACGCTGGATAATACATTTCCCGCTCCGTCTACCTTATAGGTCGTCTTCGTCAATCCGTCCGATTGCTCGATCAAGTTCCCGCCATCGTCGTACAGATAGGTTTGAGTGATAGCTAGAGTCCCGTCGTCCTCATCCCTCTGAGTAGCTTTAACTACCCGACCCCACGCGTCATACTCGAAGTCCTCGACTAAACCGGTCGGACCTTCGCGGTGCCTGAGCCAGCTCACGTCATTGAAAGTCGAGTTCGTCTCGGCAGCATCCGTCGTCCCTTTATCCGAGATTTGTTTTACGATATTGCCATGCAGATCGTTCTCATACGACAGACGTGTCCCGTCCTCGGTTAGGAATCCATTTTTATCGTACGTATAATCAAAATCATTGCCACTGCCATCTGTCCGTTTCACGAGCAGACCTTTGCCATTATACTCCTCTTTCGTCGTGATGGTCTGATTCTCGTTTACGCCTGCGGGATCGACGGCTAGCTGCGCTGTCGTTTTGGTTAGGATTTTGCGTTCGTCCTTCTGGTACGTATATAGGACGTTATATCCGAGAGGCCCTTTCTCGCTTAATAAATCATGCTGATCATCATACTTATAATGAACAATTCGGCCCGATTGACTCTGCTCTGCGATGACATGATCCTGTTCATCGTACTTGTAGCGAGCTACGCGACCTAACGGATCTGTCTCTCTGATCAGATTGTTCGCGCTATATACATAGGACGTCTTCGCTTCTTCCGTCCCATCCGCCGTCTCCACATTTTCTACGCGTTCCGTTGGCAGATTTGAGCTATTCCAGCGAAGCTTATAGTCACCAAGAGGCTGCTGCACGGTCGCTTCGCGCGTTCCGTACTGAACCCCGAGGAACTCCTCCGCGTTATCCTGTTTGCGAGTCATGCCCATCCGCGTCACGCGATTGTGGTCATCGTAAACCCAAGCCGTCGTAACCGATTCCGGCATTCCGCCTTCTTCTTCCTCCTTATTATTACCGTTGTCGATGACTTTGGAAATCCGATGCAAATCGTCATAAACAAAACGGGTAATTTTCTGAGACGGGTCCCGGTACCCGACAAACTCGCCTTTTTTGTTATACATGAAGAAAAACTTCTGCTTGAGTGGGATAGGTTCCGAATTTGACTGACTGGGGATGCCGTTCAAATCCGTGATGATGGTAGACTTTATATCTCCGGAATTTGGCTTGTAAATAAATTCCACAAAATGGCCGCTCGTATCTTTGACGCTTTCGATCCGTAAATCCTGTTGATGATAGTCGTTCGCGCCGGTCCATTCGAAATAGATTTGGTTCAAGTAACGATCCTGAATCAACCAGAACCGTCCGTCGTTCTTGAAGCGATAACGAAGCTGGTCCGGCCATTCCATTACGAATGCATTGAGGTCCTCCGGATTGTCTACATTAGGGTGAAGCGATAAATTCGGATAGTGCTGGCGTTGACCGTTAGCATAGGTGGCATACCCGCCCCCTTCCGGCTTGAACCAATACACCGTTCCGTCAAAGCCTTGCCAGGTGATATTCCCGCCCTCCCATTTATTCAAGCGGGAGTCCAGGCTGAAATTCCATCCGTAACCGAACGGACCTTTCACCCGATTCTGATGATTGTATGTAAAAAAGATATCCAAATCGACTCCGGGTCCATGCTGCGTATAATCTTGGAAAGCTTGCGTTCCGTTACCGGTCGTTAAGTTAATGCGCGTATTTTGCCCCGCTACGACGGCTTGCGCATTCGGCACGTACTCTTCCGAACCCGTTCCCGTAATAAAAGGATACAAAGGCAGCGTTTCTTCCTTCTTGTTGCCGGCAATGTCCTCTACTGTAACCTTCAGCTTTTCCGAATTTCCCGGTTGAACGGCTACGGCAGTACGAAGCGGAGAGGTTGTCCAGCTCTTCGTGCTCGTTGTTGAACCATTAACCGTCACTTTCTTTAAGCCGCCCACCATATCGCGCGTTTCCACCGCAAGCTGATTATCTCCAAGCGGAAGGACGCCGATGATCTCAGGCGCGGTACGGTCTAGGACGAAAAGCTGGTACTCCATGGAATAGGCAGGAGCGGTTTTCTCAACCGGACGAGGTTGACCGCCCGGTTTCAACGGAGGGAGCTCAAAGGTGACCGTAGGCGGCGTCGCCTTTAATCGCCAATGATAGAAACCGTCCGGAGACAACTTGCCATTGGCGTCTTTACCGTTCCACGAATAGGTATTCGTACCGGAAGTATCTACTCTATCCTCGACGAGCGTTTGAATAGTGCCGCTCTTCAATTCTTTCACTTCTACTGTTACCGTGTACCCCGCAGGCGGGCTGACAGCTTTCCCTGATTCCTTTTCCTGCGCGTCGATCCAGTCTTGTAATTGGTCATTCCAGGTGAATGTGATGCGGTCATTGCTTACGGAGAAAATATCCGCGGTATCGTTCATGTCCAAATAAGCGCCGCCCGCGCCGCCGCGTTTCTCTCCCATATCGGGACGTTTAACAAGAACCTGATCACCGGTAAAAGAATAATATTGCGGCGTTTCCGTCCGATCCGGGCCGTCTGTCCAAGGCTCCTGCGGCTCCTCGTTTAGACTTTCCATCAACTCGGCTAGTGCCTCTCCGCCTTCGGCAAGAGCGTCGCCTAAGCGATCTGCCGCCTCCGCCCAGACCGCGGTCGGAGCCAAACCTATCATTATGGAAATCAGTAGTGTTACAGACAAGCTTCGAATCCAGCCTTTACCTCTCATCTCGCGCCTCGTTTCCCGAATGCAAAAGCAAAAAGCCGCAACGCCTAAGCGTTCGGCTGCGCAAATTCATTGCGGACTCCTACGACTTCGACGGTCTGGCGATCCAACGGGGGACCCATGACTTTGCGCCCCCATCTCACGATGGGTTTGCCTTTATCGGTTATATTTGTGAATATTAAGAAAATATTGGATATCTCAAAAGCTATTATAGCAAATTTCCGCGTCTTGAGAATCATTTTTTAAGGAAATTTGTAACTTTTTGTATTATTATCGGACTTTAGGGGGATGTCTCGGAGATTATACAGCTAGGTAGAACGAATCAAATAGCCTTCCGGCACATGAAACATAGCCAAAGGGCTTTCTGGATGGTGCTGCTTATTAAGCGGACAAGAGATGCGTTATTTTACCTAAAACATCGTTTTCGACACCGCTTCCGGACCATGATTCCGTTATTTCAGTCAAATCCGACACTACTGGTAACACTATAGACTTATAAGGGATCTATGGTCCTCCAAGACCCGAAATCTACGTAAAAATGAACAAATAGAGGAACCACGGTCCGCCGTGCGCAAATTCTTATGTAATAGGAGCATTCCGCGGGTTATTCGCGGAATGCTCCTATTCTCATTACAAGTTACTCTCGCTTCGATAATTTCTCTTGGGCGAGCCTGATCATTTCACGAACCATCGGGCCGCCAATGTTGCCGCCGACCAGGCCTGCTTCCTCGGTCGTCAGCTTCCCGTTATTCCTGGGGGTCAGCGGTACGCCCAATTCCTCCGCGACTTCGTACTTAACGTCATCCGGTCTCGCCGGATTTACCGAATAGCCTTCGCGGCGCATCACTTCCGCCTTAAAATCGGTTACGCCCTGCTCCGCTCCCGGCACGATTAGTTTTCTTCTTCTCGCCATAAGATCTGCACCCGCCTTCGATCGAATAATGCCTCGACCCTATCGTACCCGGATGCGGCTGAATTATTCCTTCATCCACAGTTCGTATAGACGATCCTGCTCCCGTTGAAGGCTTTCCCGTTCCTCCCACATCCGTTCCAACTCCACGGAATCTCCGAGAAGATTCGCTTGATTTAGCACTGCATCAAGCCCTAGAAGCTTCTTTTCCAGCTCGGCAATCTCTTGCTCCAGGCGGATCCGGCTTGCTTCCATCTTGGAATTCGCATTGACCTTATCGCGAGAAGTTTTGGCGTTCAGTGGATTATTAGCTACTACTGGATCCTTCTTCTGCGTTGATTCCGTCTTCAAGACCGATTTCCGGCGGCTCTTCTCCTTATAGTCATCAAAATCGCCTAAATATACATTAATCCGCCCTCTATCGAGCTCCCAGATTTTTTCCGACAATCGGTTGATCAGGTATCGGTCATGGGTAACTGCCAGTATCGTTCCCGGAAATTCCTCCAGCGCCTCTTCTAGCGCCTCCCTTGACGCGATGTCCATGTGGTTCGTTGGTTCGTCCAAGATCAGTAAATTAGGTTTGCGCAGCACGAGCAGGGCCAGCCTCAGCCGCGTCCATTCCCCGCCTGACAGAAGACTCACGGGCTTGAACACGTCTGCACCGTAGAATAGATACGCGGCTAACCGAGATCGAGCCTCCCCTTCTTCCATACCCGCCTCCTGGCGAAAATACTCCAGAACGCTTTGCTTCGGGTTATCCGGATATTGCTGCTGGGCCAAGTACCCGACATCGACGCGCGAACCGAGCATAAGCTCTCCTTCGTCAGCCGGTTCCTCGCCGAGGATAAGCTTGAGCAGCGTTGTTTTACCGGAGCCGTTGTGACCTACGAGCATGACCTTCTCCCCGTATTCCAGCATTCCGCTGGCACGATCCAGGACAACGGCCTCTCCGTACCTCTTGCTTACGCCGGCAAACTCGATCACCCGCTTGCCCGACCGGTCCACAGGCTTGAGCTCAAACTCGGCTTCCCTGCGATCTATCGCCGGTCGCTTCAGCTTCTCCATCCGATCGAGCGCCTTCTGCATGGAAGCTGCCCTGCGGAAAAACTTGCCGTTCCCGCCGATTTTGCCCCATTCCATCAGCTGCTTAATCGTTTCCCTCATCTTCTTCAGCTTCTTCTGCTGCTCTTGATAGTCCGCGAATTCCTGAAGCAGCCTCTCTTCCTTCTCCTTCAAATATTTCGTGTAATTCGTATGATAAATCGAGGATTCTCCATCCTCAAGATCGATTATCTTCGTCACGACCCGATCCAGAAAATAGCGGTCATGCGATACGATCAAGCAAGCCCCATCGTATTTCAGCAGGAATTCCTCCAACCACTCGACACCGCCCAAATCAAGATGGTTCGTCGGTTCATCGAGCAGCAGCAGATCCGGTCTGAGGATGAGCTGCGAGGCTAGCCCCACCTTTGTCTTCTCTCCTCCGGACAGCGAGGAATAAGGTCTCCCGTACCATTCCCGATCGATTCTAAGCCCATTTGCCACCTGGTCGATGCGCGCATCGAGCTCGTAGCCGCCATCTCGCTCGAAGCTCTCTTGCAGCGCGGAATACTTTTTGAGCAGCCCGTTCAGGAGATCGGGGTCATTCCCCGCTTCCGGTTCGGACATGCGCAGCTCCAGCTCCGCCATCGCCGAACGGCAAGCGAGCAACTCCCGATATCCCATCGCCAATACGTCGAATACCGTACGCTCGGCAACATCCGCCGGAATTTGCTCCAAATAGCCGATTCGGGCTTCCTTGCGAATGGTCAGCAAACCTTCGTCCGGCACATCTATCTTGGAAACCATTCTTAGCAAGGTCGATTTGCCGCTTCCGTTGCGGCCGACAAGTCCTGCCTTCTCACCGTGGTGAAGCTCGAATGTAACATTTTCCAGAATCAGCTGGGCGCCGTTATATTTTTTAACGTTTTGACAATTGATCGTTAACATGTTGGTTCCTCCAATTATAGAAGGCCCCCTCGCCCGAGAATACAAAAATGACGTAGGGAAAATTCCCTACGCCCGTTCGGACTAATCCGCCGTGGTCAAGGTAGGAGCCTTTTCGCGAGTTGTGAAATCGTATGGTTGCAAGCAGACAGACTTATCCCGTCTACGCGCACGCCATGAACGATGCCAGCCATCGCGATGGGCAGCCGGCTAACTTGGTTGTTCACTAACTCTCGATTCATCCTACCTTCACCTCCTTAAGCTCAATGTCTATAACGATACCATAACTTGCATTTTGCTGGCAACCGCATCTTACCATTAATATCCGCGCTTATTTCCCCATAACCAAGCATGCAGTTGGGGAAGCACGCGCACGTTCTTCAGCTCGTCCGAATCCATTACCGTTTCCACCAACCAGACGTATTTCTGCATGAGACGGTTTAATAGCAACGACGAATCTGGCTCCTTCACATCATCGTTGCCCGCTTGAAGAAAGAACGGAACGTTCTTATAGCGATGATGAACGGTTGCCGCATACCTTAAATCCAGCTCGTCGAATACGACGACCTTCAAGCTGAAATTGCGTCGGTTAGAGATTAACTTGCCTACGATAGCATCGAGCACGTTCCAATCAGTGCTCATCGTCGAACTCGGCGGCTTCGGCGATAGAGTAAGCTCATCGATGAGCAAGAACCAATCCTGCCACCTGCTGCCTTGGGTTTCCAATGCCACTTGGATTCCGTCCTCATGCAAGAGTTCGATCAACTCTTCCAGATGGGGCAGCAGCGCGGGATTACCTCCGGAAATCGTTACATGCGAGAAAGTATTGCCGCCGACTGCCCGCAACCCTTCCACGATTTCCTCTGCGGTAAGCAAGCGAGTCTCTTTCTTACCCGATCCGTCCCACGTAAAGGCGGAATCGCACCATACGCAGCTATAGTCGCAGCCGGCCGTTCGAACGAACATCGTCTTCTGGCCGATGACCATTCCTTCGCCTTGAACGGTCGGTCCGAAAATTTCAATAACGGGAAATTTACTAGCCGCCATAAACGCCTCCCGCAGCCGGACGGTAAACCACGTAGCTCGTCGGCGTCTCCCTTAGAAAAACTTGCACGCATCGGGGCTTATTCGCCATGCCGTTCAAGTGATCTTGGATCATTTCGCACAGCGTGCGGGCGACATTCTCCGTCGTAGGATAACGTTCCGGGTTATGTTCATCCGCGAACTCCGCATGCCCATTCAGCAGAGAATGATCGAAGCGGTCATGGACCAGTTTCTTGATCAGCGAAAAATTAACAAGAAATCCGCTCTCGTCGAGCTCGTTGCCTACGATCGTTACGTTAGCGAAATAGGTATGGCCGTGCAACTTGGCGCAATCGCCCGCTTGTTCGCTTGGCACATAGTGAGCCGCAGCGAAATGCATGTCTTTGTTCAACTCGTATCGGAATGGATGAGGGGTGGATGGATAGATTTGTTGAATCATACTCGCCGCCCCTCCTTGCTAGCTGCTTCGAACTCGCGAAGCCCTCTTGCGCGAAGCAAGCATGCCGGGCATTCCCCGCAACCGTCCGCCATGATTCCCTCATAGCAAGTCAGGGTGTTATCCCGTACGTACTGGAATGCTCCGAGCTCATCCGCAAGCTGCCACGTCTGCGCCTTGTTCAGCCACATAAGCGGCGTATCGATGACGAATTCATAATCCATCGATAAGTTAAGCGTCACGTTAAGCGACTTTATGAAAACATCCCGGCAGTCCGGGTAACCGCTGAAATCGGTCTGGCAGACGCCGGTTACGATATTGCGTGCACCTACCTGCTTCGCAAGCACGGCCGCGAAGGATAAGAACAACAGATTGCGTCCATCCACGAACGTCGAAGGCAGCTCGCCTTCCTTTTGTTCGATCGCCATGTCGTGCCTCGTTAATGCGTTCGGAGTCAATTGGCCGAGCAAAGACATATCAAGCACATGGTGCCTGATCTTCAGATCCGAGGCAATACGCGCCGCGCATTCCAGCTCCAACTTGTGGCGTTGGCCATAATCGAACGTGACCGCTTCTACTTCCTCGAACCTTTGCAGCGCCCAGAACAGGCACGTCGTACTATCTTGTCCGCCGCTGAACACGACGACTGCTTTTCCTGATTTCATCTGATGAAGCCTCCCGGGCAATAGAAAAAACGGTATCTTCCTTCATCGCACAAAGGAGATACCGCCTTCCTTAGTTTTTTATAGAGGGTGTGTCTAGAACCTCTCCCGATTCGCATGAAGCATACGCTTCCCCGCAGATTCGGACTTGTATTCTATTGCTTACATTGTAACAACAATGTGCCTTATGACGCAATGTTAAGACTTGGCTGCGTCCTCACCCTGCTGTTGCGGGTCCGTATCATCCGACTCCACGTACCGTCTAAGCGATTCGATTTTGTTCTCCCAGAACCGCTCGTAGAAAGCCAGCCAGCTCTTCAGCTCCCGCAACGGATCGGCATCCAGCCGGTATCTCGTCTCTCTGCCGACCTTCCTCTCCTTCACAAGCCCCGCCTCCTCCAGAATGCGCAGATGCTTGGAAACGGCGGTCCGGGTCATTGGAAAGTGACTGCTAATCGCGGTCACCGGCATCTCCTGATCGACTAGCAACAGAAGCAACCCGCGCCTGGTCGGATCCGCGATCGCTTGGAACACGTCGTGCTTTGGCGGGGAAGCTGCCGGATTAGGCTTCGACATAAGCTCCCAGCTTCTGCACGAGTCCGACCCAGCCTCCTCTCATCCGCTCGCGAACGACGTCATGCGGCTCTCCGAATTCGGTCGCAACATCGGCGGTCCATCCGCTGTGGATCAACGTAAACTCCGTTTGACCGCCTTTCTCCTCCAATTCGAAAGTAAGCGTCCAGTCTTTGCCCCAATTGAAAGAAAGCCGGTTAGGGGGATCGATGACGGTTACCTTGCAAGCGGATTTACCGAACGGTCCCGCGTCGAGATGGAATTCATGGCCGACTTCCGGCAAGAAGTCGTTGGGCATGAACCAGGCGGCGATGCCTTCGGAAGTGGATACGGCAGCCCAAACCTTCTGGACCGGAGCATTAAATACAGAAGTCTGGCGAATATCGGGCAGGGTATTGGTTTGCGCTTGATCGGACATGTTATTACCTCCTGTGATAGGAAACTATTTGGTTTCGCTTTTCAGTATACGAAACCATTTGGTTTCATGTCAACAACTTAGAATAGCCAATTTTGTGAAGATGGAGCGATAAGAAATAGTTTGTCAAATTCTAAAAACAAAGCCAACCAGACAAGAACTCTCCTGTCCGGTTGACTTTATTATGATCGTATTCTTTAAGGCCGTTCAATCTCGAACATCTCGCCAAGCTTGGAGTATGCATTACCCGCTAGCCGACTAACCGGTTTAAGCGCCGAAGCATCGATATGCCCTCTGTCGTTCGACAAAGCTTCATCAACGTGAAAGCGGACAACCCTTCCAATAAGCAGGTCGCATGCCGGGGAACCTTCGATGCCCCCGAGAGGGATCGCTTGTTCCAGCACGCATTCCATGCGAATCCTGGCTTCGGCGATACCCGGAACGGCGATATTCTCGCTCGCAATAGGGGTTAGTCCCGCAAGGGTAACCTCGCTTTCCTCCGGAGGCAAATTAGCCGCGGTGACGTTAATCTGGCTGATATACGATTCATCGGAGATATGGACGACGAAGGCGCCGTTCTCCATGGCGTTCCTCGCCGTATCCTTATGCTCTCCATTCTTTCTCTGCACGGATACCGAGACCATTGGCGGATTCGCGGTAACGATATTGAAATAACTATACGGCGCCGCGTTCAGCACTCCCGAGCTCGACAGGGTCGTCACGAAAGCGATTGGTCTTGGCAAGATACTTCCAACCAACAGCTTATAGTTATCCCGTTCGCTCAGGCTTGCCGGATCGATGCTCTTCATGGCCGTACCGCGATATTCGCCCTGAACCATTCCGCCGCGGCAACTACCTCGGTGTTGGTTAAGCGATGGCCGAACCGTTCCCAATGAATGGTTACTTCTGCTCCTGCATCCTTAAGCAGCGTATTCAGCTCCTCCGTCTCTTGAGGCTGGCAGATCGGATCGTTCTCCCCGGCGCCGATGAAGATCGGCACTCCCTTTAAGTCGGGCAGGTTAACCCCCCGAATAGGAACCATAGGATGGTGAAGAATCGCTCCCCTTAACGAACCTTCGTAGTGAAACAGCAGGCTTCCGGCAATATTAGCTCCGTTGGAATAGCCGATGGCTACGACGTTAGAACGGTCGAACCCGTACTCCGTGGATGCCTTATCCAGGAAATCTCGGAGCTCCTGCGTCCGGAAGATCAGATCCTCGATGTCGAAGACGCCTTCCGCGAGCCTGCGGAAATACCTTGGCATGCCGTTCTCCAGAACGTTGCCTCTTATGCTCAGTACCGACGACTCCGGTGATACTTCCGCCGCTAGCGGCAGAAGATCGTTCTCCGTCCCCCCGGTTCCGTGGAGAAGAACAAGTACCGGCGCCTTAGGATTCGAACCTTGCTTGAAAATATGCTTCATGATCGATCTCCCTCCAATACTCTCACTTCAATCGGCGGCAATCCCTCTACGATCTGGGCCCGGTGCGCTTCGAACCACTCCGGAAGCATTAGCTTTTCGCCCATCGTTTCGACTGATTCATCATGGGCGAAGCCCGGAGGATCCGTCGCGATCTCGAACAGAATTCCGCCTTCTTCCCGGAAATAGATCGCATTGAAATACTGACGGTCAATGATCGGCGTCGGGTGGAATCCGCCCGATTCCACAAGGCTTCTCCACCGCGCATGGTCTTCGTCGTCTTTCGCGCGCCACGCGATATGGTGTACCGTACCCGCTCCCCCCACTCCGGGCTCCATTGCCGTAGCATTAACGTCGATCAGGTTGCCTAAATCCCCCGTCGCTTGGAACCGGATGAACTCCTCATCGCGGGCGATTTCCTCCATTCCCATTACTTTCGTAAGAACCGAGGCGGTCCTTTCCGGTGCGGTGCTGAATAGAACGGCGCCTCCGAAGCCTTTAATCGCTTTGTCCGCGGGTACGCCCCCGAACTCCCATTTGCTAGCGGGCCCTTCCTCTCTTTCGACGAGTTCCAATCGCAGTCCATCGGGATCAGAAACTTGAACGAGCGATTCGCCGAACCTCGTAGCCAGAGTCATTGGAACGTTAAACTTCTCGAAGCGCGTTTTCCAGAATTCAAGGCTTCCCGAAGGAACGACGTAGGTGGTGATGCCCACCTGACCGCCGCCTATCCGTCCTTGGCGCGAAGTTACCCACGGGAAGAAGGTGATGATCGTCCCCGGGCTGCCCGCTTCATTGCCGAAGTACAAGTGGTACACCTCAGGCGCATCGAAGTTGATCGTCTTTTTTACCATCCTAAGCCCCAATACCCCGGAATAAAAGTCTACCGTAGCTTGTGCATGTCTTACGAATGCGGTGACGTGGTGAATACCAGCTGTTTTTTGTTCCATTTTAATCCATCTCCTCTAGTATATTAATTAAAGATTCTTTACTTAAAGATATAAAGCGTTCGGATCCGAGTTATCTAAGCTTTATGTTATCCCAACTCCGCTACTTGAATCCCTCTTCCGCGTACTTGCCTAGCTTCTTAAGCAACTTGCTTGCGATCTTCTTCTCTTCCGCGGTAAGTCCGTTGACGGACCGAGCAATAACCTCTGCATGCTTGGGGAACACTTCTTCCATCAAGTTCTTGCCCGCATCGGTTATTTCTGCAAAGATTAATCGTCTATCCTCTAACGACGCCCGGCGTTTCACGAGATTTTTCTCTTCCAGCTTATCCATGACATAAGTAATGTTGCCGCTGCTCATGAGCACTTTGCCGCCGATTTGCTGCAAGGGCTGAGGACCTTTGTGATAAAGGAGCTCGAGAACTCCGAACTCGGTACGGTTCATGCCGTATTGCTTGATATCCCGGTCGGCATGAGCGTTGATCCACTGACTCGCCCGGTTAAGCGCTATGAACAGGTCTAATGAATCTTCGTTATGGTTTGACACGCACGCTGCCTCCTTTCAATGATCACCGGCTGGCGATCAAATCTCTTAAATTTAAGATAATACAATTCGAAACGAATGTCAAGCGGATAAAAAAGAAAAAGACACCCCATCGGAATGAGGTGTCCATGAAGCATCTTACGATCCCTTAGAATCCAGGGAATTCGGACAGTTCGGACATTCGCAAGAAGAACGCGGCCAACGACAAAAGGGTTAGTATTATTGCCGGGAACATGAGCTTAACCGGGTCCTTTACCCGAGCGTGCGCCAGAGTAGCCCCGATCATCATAGCTCCGAGCCATAATCCGCCTGCAGCCGCCCAGCTAGGTTCCCAGAAACCGATAATAAGCGCCGTTACGCCTACCCATTGGACCAATCCGGTAACTACGCGAAACCATTGCGGCAGCTTCAGGTGGTTAAAGCTGTCTACTTGCATTTTCATGCCCGAGATTTTCGTGAGACCCGACATAAAGAAAGCCGCGGCCAGTAATGCTTGCAATACGATTGATACGATGTCCATGAATGGATCTCCTCTCTATATACTGAGCTTATTTTAAGCACAGTATGTACCAAGATAAAGTGCAGTCAACATTGTAGTTAACTGCACCTACTGTAAGCACATATTATAACGTACAGTTACGGAAGTCAATCCCCAATAATAAGCCGGCAATCGTATGTCCTCTTAGATACTCTAACGATCGATTCTCGGCTTTATTCAAGATTTCGGCTAGAGTATTGTCCAACTGCTCGCCTTCCGCGCCGCATTCCGAGTTATCCGCGATCTCGGTGCCGTCGCATTTCACTGCCAAGTATACATCGGCTAACGTAATTTGGTCAGCCGGCACCTTCAAGCTATAACCGCCTTCACGGCCTTCGCGAGCTTCTACGAGACCGGATTGCGCTAAAGTAGCCAATACTCTCCTCATGAAGGTCGCATGCGAATTGACCTGATCGGCAATGGCGGCGCTGGATAGGAAGCTCCCGCTTTTGGCAAGCCATACTAAACTATGGACGGCAATCGTGAAACGCGGCGGACCGATCTGGTTTCCCCGATTCGATGTGTTCATGAGCTCACCCCTTATCTATCCATTGTACCCCTGCGAAACGCGGCTTCGCAAGAAAGAGGGTGATGTCGAGACCTATAGAGTAGCTTTCCGAGATAAATTAATGTCCTGCGAATGCGTTCAGCATCCAAGCGTGTTTTTCCAATCCGGTCTTAATGCCAAGCAGCAGATCCGCCGTATCTTCGTCGTCGAAAGACTCGGCAATCTTGATCCCCTGTCTCAGCTCCAAAGCCAACTGGGCGAAGTCGCTCGCGATAGATGTCGTCATTTGTTCGGCCGTCTCCTCACCGGTTGCTTCCTTGACGGACGATAGACGCAAGCTTTCCAATAGCGTTGCTACCGGGCTCCCGCCCACCGCAAGCAGCCGTTCCGCCAATACGTCGATATGCGTAGCCGCTTCGGTGTAGAGTTCCTCGAATTTTGCATGCAGCGTAAAAAATTGAGGACCTTTCACGTACCAATGGTAGTTGTGAAGCTTCGTGTGCAATACGTTCCAATTGGCGATCTGTTGGTTGAGTACCGCGCTAACGGTCATCGTGTCGGTGTTCATATCGATCTCTCCTTTAATTTAGACTTAATCTAAATATAAATCTATCATAGCAGGAGAGATCGACCGAATCATGAACATAGCATGAAGGTTCGATGAAGATTTGATGAAGGCGCGAAAATAGTCCGCCGTAGAGCCGCCGCTAAGGGATAACGCCCTCCTTCTGCGGAGTCTCGTTCGACTTGCAGAGACTTATTTTCTCCACTTTGAGCAAGTACTTCCGCCCCCTCAGCCGCTTTGCGGACGTGTCATTGAACCACAGGGAGATTCGACCGAAGAGGGTAGAGTTAGTAAAGTTTCGTTACTATCCCGGCTAGATTCGACCGAAGAGGGTAGAGTTAGTAAAGTTTCGTTACTATCTCGGCTCGATTCGACTGCAGAGGACGGAGTTAGTAAAGTTTCGTTACTATCTCGGCTCGATTCGATTGCGGAGGACGGAGTTAGTAAATTTTCGTTACTATCTCGGCTCGATTCGATTGCGGAGGACGGAGTTAGTAAGTTTTCGTTACTATCTCAGGGAGATTCGACCGCGGAGGGTGGAGTTAGTTCAGAGCGCGGAGATAGTCTCCAGGCTTGTACAATCCGTGCGCCGTATCCGCAGCGCGCTTCCTATCCGTATTGAACCTCGCACCGGCTTCCGAGCGGAATAATCTCCGAAAGGTACCATCGAATAAGCTCCTTCTCTATTCCCGTTAATGTATTGGTCGTGTGTACATTGAAATGAAGCGTTCCCGTATTAAAGTCGTACCTGCTGAACGTCATTCCGCCGCTCCCCAGCATGGTGTTAATAAACGCGACGATGCCGTACTGGTCCAAATCTCTCTTCATAGCCGTTTGCACGATCGTATCGGGCAACTCGCATTCCCTTGGAACGCCATCCGCTTGAACCATGGAATAAGCTTTAATCTGATAACAGACATGCGGAGGCAGATATCCGGACACAAACCGCTTTAACGTATCGACGTCGCTATCAGGCAGCTGCAAGTCTTCATTCCATGCATATAAAGTGGCCTGATTCCTCCCACTCGTATGAACTCTCACGTATCTGAGCTGCGGATGATGCTTCTTGATTAAATATTCGGACAGCAAACGCGTTCCCATCGCTATCGCCCCCTACTTCATGGTATAGGACTATACATGGTTGCGCTTACATTATATTCGGCTCTTTTATATCCTATTCGCGCGAACTATTTTCGGAAAATGCTCCGTCTAGCCCTGAGGAACAAGAAGATTGCGCATGAACAGCCAACTAAGCAGAGGCGAGCTTCCCACGACGAGCATCATGACATTGATAACGCCCGGCGCATGGCTGAAGATGAGCGTTGTAATGAAGATCGCCATTCCGGTAATCCTGCCTATGTTCAGCGCCAACTCCCTCATGACCACGTACTCCACCCGCTGCTTGGCGCTTTCCTCGTCCGACCCGATAAGATCGAACACCGACGAAGTCATCGGGATGGAAAATAACGGAGTGAATAGCGCGGCCCCGATACCGAAAATCAATAAAGTGAAGAAGGTAACGCCTGTAAAAAAGGGGAGTATAACGGCGGTCATAACGATCGTTCCGATAAGCATCCCCCTTCTGCGCCAAGCCGGCTTCAGCCATTTTCCCACCGCAAAGAAGCTGACGAAGGACACGGCCGATACGATCAAGGCATAATTGCCTAACTTCCACTCGCTGCCGGTACTTATATAGACCAATAAACCGATCATGAGGCCAAAGACGCTTTCGCGGACTCCTTGCGCGGCAAGCGCTCCGAATACCGGTCGCCAAGGCGATCTCCGCTTACCCAACGTACGAAGCGTTAAGCGCCAATCATAGCAACCTTCCGTTTTCCTATTGCGAACCCAGAAGCTTACACCCATTCCCGCCATGAATACGAGCAAGGATAGGAGGAAAATAAGGCGATAACCTCTCCCGCCACCCATGGAAGCAATGATGGCGCCCGAGCTCCATGGCACGATCATCCCGACAAACGAGCTGAATACGCCCGTCATGCCGTTGAACCGATCCCGGTTCCTCGCATTCGTCAGCTCGAAATAGATCACGTTAAACGCCAGCCAGAACAACCCGTTCGCCACTCCTTGCACGATGCCGAGCAGAATTAAGTAGTGGAACGCATTCTTTCCCAGGAGAAGGACGATCGCGTAGAATGCGGCGGATACTCCGATCCCGAGCCTAAGGCAGATCATTTTGTTCCCTTCCTTGACCCCGTTGCCCGCGATCCAGAAGGTCAACCCCATGGAAATATGACTTAGCAACGTAAACCAACCAAGGATTACGAAGTCGTTCGTCGCTTTCCAGATGTATACACCAAGATAAGTGGCCGATAGCGCCGTTGCCATGATGAACAACACGTTCACCGTTAGCAATAAAACCGTCTGACCGTCTAACTTACCCTTGACCTGATCTGCTTCGTGACTCCTGTGCATGCGTATCCCCTTTGAACGGTATTTTTTCAAATACCGTCTTAAACTACCCCAAAAAGCGCTAGGCCAATCCCCCTTTTTTCCTGCTTGTCCTACTGGCCAGGAACACGCCGCCCAGAATGATGACTAGTCCCGCTAACATGTTCCAGTTAATCACTTCGTCAAGCAAAGTGTAGCCCCAAATCAACGCCGTGCCCGGAACCAGATAAGTAACCATGGAGGCAAACTCCGCGCTTCCCTTCTGAACCATGTAATAGAACAATATGTAAGCAAAGCCCGAGCCGAAGGCCCCTAATCCGAGGATCATGGGAAGATTCGCAGCGGATACGATGTCGGTCACGGAAACCGATTCCGTCGTGAAGGCCATGCTTCCGCTGGCGACCACGCTCGTCAGCAAGGTGCCGAAGCTAATCTGATACATGGAATATCCGGTAAGAAGCCGTTTGGAAAGCTGCGATCCGATAGCGTAGCAGAACGTGGCCGCCATCATGCAGATAAGCCCAAGATGATTGACGGATACGAACGTTCCCGGCTTGATGCCGAGAAGAACAAGCAGTCCGATCGTGGCAACGCCGACGCCGATCCACTGATTGCGGCTGGATTCGCTTCGGAACAAAACGATGCCGACGACGATCGTCCACACCGGGGTAGTGGCATTCAGAATGGACGCCATGCTGCTCGTCAGATGGGTCTCGCTGAAGGCAATGAGAGACCATGGGATGGCGGTATTGATCAATGCCATCACGACCATCGGCATCCACGGGATCGATCGGAAACCGAACGGCTTCTTGAATAGAAGCATAATGAGCACAACGACAAAGAGCCCGCAGCCCGATCGCAGGAAAGAGATCGTCCACGGACCGAAATCGTGAAGCAGCACCTTGATAAAATAAAACGACCCGCCCCAAATGAGGCTTAGAAGAATGAGGGCAACATAAACTAGACGCGGCACTGGAGGTCCTTCTTCCGTGTTATAGGTACGTCTAGTATAACCTTCTCTTGCTAGGGTCGCTATACGGGATCTTTTCGCGCATTCTTTAATCAAACTTCGAAGTTGGATTTCAATCCCGCCCGGAACTTTGGTAAAATAGCCTCAAGGAGCTGAGCGTCGCATGAAAAAAGAGATCATAGAGAGATTCAAAACTTACGTGCAAGTCGATACGCAATCCAATGAAAGCAGCCAGACCTGTCCGACTACGGAAGGACAGTTAACGCTTGGACGAATGCTGGTGGACGAGTTGAAACAGATCGGCATGGAGGATGTGACCATAGACGCTAACGGTTACGTCATGGCCACATTGCTCGCCAACACGGATAAACCCGTTCCGACGATCGGATTCCTGGCGCACATCGATACGGCAACCGATTTCACGGGCGAAGGCGTTAATCCTCAGATCGTCGAAGACTACGACGGCGGGGACATCGTCCTCAATCAAGCGCAGAATATCGTGCTGTCTCCGAGGGACTTCCCCGAGCTTGCCGACTATAAGGGACAGACTCTTATCACGACGGACGGCACGACATTGCTCGGCGCCGACGACAAAGCGGGCATGACCGAGATTATGACCGCAATGGCTTACTTAATCCAGCATCCGGAGATCAAGCACGGCCGCGTCCGGGTCGCTTTCACACCGGACGAAGAAATCGGAAGAGGACCGCACCGTTTCGACGTAGCCGCGTTTGACGCCAGCTATGCTTACACGATGGACGGCGGACCGCTTGGAGAGCTGCAATACGAGAGCTTCAACGCGGCTGCAGCGCGAATTACCTGTACGGGCAAAATCGTTCACCCCGGCACGGCCAAAGGCAAGATGGTGAATTCGGCGAAAATAGCGATGGAGATAAACAGCAGATTGCCCGCGGAGGAAGCGCCGGAATATACGGAAGATTACGAGGGATTCTTTCATCTGATCTCGATTAACGGGAACGTGGAGGAGACTAAACTTCATTACCTCATTCGGGATTTCGACCGGGAACGGTTCGAAGAGAGAAAAGCCGAGCTGCGCGGCATCGTGGAGGAATTGCAAGAAACGTACGGGGAACAACGGATCACGCTGGATATCAAGGACCAATACTTCAACATGCGCGAGAAAATCGAGCCGGTGAAGGAAATCGTCGATATCGCCCACCAGGCGATGGTGAACCTCGGCATCCAGCCGATCGTGCGCCCGATACGCGGCGGAACCGACGGCTCCCAGCTGTCGTACATGGGATTGCCGACGCCCAATATCTTCACCGGCGGAGAGAATTACCACGGCCGCTATGAATACGTATCGGTAGACACCATGCTTAAAGCGACAAGCGTGATAATCGAGATCGTTAAGCTTTTCGAGATGAAGTCGGCGGAGGTATAAACCGATATACGTCGAGATCGATGAGGCCGCCCAAGCCGATCTCGACGTTCTCGTTCTCCAGATAGAGCCTCTGCATATAGCGCGATTCCTCTTCTTGGATCGCGATCTGCCCTTTTGCGTTAACGACTCTATGCCAAGGCAGGCCGTGCTTCTCGCTAAGCGAGTGCAAGATTCTGACGACCTGCCTGGCCCCTCTCGGGCTTCCGGCGCACTCCGCGATCTGCCCGTAAGTCATCACGAACCCTTCCGGAATGCTTTTGATAATCTCGACCACTCGTTCCGTAAACGGCTTCATTCGTATGTTTTTCCTCCTGCCCTAAGACAAGTAAGCTCCTGCGGCCGAGCTATAATCGGTCCCCGCTCCTCTATGCCTGCCCTTGCTGCGCCCCGTCGTATCTCTAATGAAGGATAAGGTTACGCAGAGCATGGCAATCAGATAGACGCCGGAGAAAATATAGAACGTTAGCTGAAAAGCAGACTCCGCGTTAAACCATAGGTATGCCATTAACCCCGTGCAGACGACCCACATCACCCAGAGGAAAAAAGCCCTTCGAGAACCGTATCTGCTCATTTTATAACTATAAGACTGCCATTCCCGCGCCGGGTCGATCCGGCAAAGCATCGCCAATTCGGGCTCGATTACCTCCCGCAAATATCTGGCAAGCAGGTCATGCTTCCGGTAACTATGCAGGATCATCAACGTGTAAAAAACCGATAGCATGGGAGCCGCGACTAGTATCAGGTTATAGCTTTCCTCCGCAAAAGCGACCGCGAACAAGAGCGTGAGCATCGTAATCAGATGAATAGCGAACCTGTCCCTTTGCCGCATGCGCAGCTTTATCTCGTTCCTTACATCTTCCCTGACTTTTTCGTAATGGCTAAGCTTCTTATCGTCGTCGCTCTGCAAGGTCGCTTGATGTAGAGTTTCTGTACCGGAATGATCATTCACCGCGTTCTCCCCCAATAGACAGACTTAGTAAGCCTATTCTAGCACATAACCCCATTCGAAAGACTAGAGAACAATAACTGCTAACGGCGTATTCTCCTATTTCCACCAAGTCGAAGCAGGATATGCCGGGGATCCGATTCGAACGACCTCGCCTATCCCGGGCGTAGCTATTGCGGTATTCCGCATAATGGAGGCTTTAACCGCTCGTTCTACGGGATCGTACCAATCATGCAACGCAAGCGTAAAAGCACCCCAGTGAACGGGAATCATGACTTTGCCTCCGACGTCCATATGAGCCTGGACGGTTTCCTCGGGCAACATGTGAATCGCTGCCCAACGTTCGTCATATTGGCCGCATTCCATTAACGTCAGATCAAAGGGGCCGTATTTGTTCCCGATTTCCTTGAAATGCGGCCCGTATCCGCTATCCCCGCTATAGAAAATCTTTGCCTGCCTCCCCTGAATGACCCATGAGCACCATAAGGTCTTGTTACGGTCACCAACGCTTCTTCCCGAGAAATGGCGAGCGGGCGCAGACGCAAGCTTGAGTCCTTCGAACTCCAATTCATCCCACCAATCATGCTCCGTGATGATGGACGGATCTACGCCCCACCTCGTTAAATGAGCAGCGACTCCTAACGGGACGATGAATCTTTTCGCTTTAGTCTTCAGCTTCATGATCGATCCGTAATCCAGATGGTCGTAATGATCATGAGAAATCAGTATCGCGTCGATGGAAGGGAGCTGGTCGATCTCGATCGGCAATCGATCGCTGTAGCGTTTCCCTCCGAATATCGGAAATGGAGACGGCGTACGGCCTAGCATCGGGTCGATGAAAATCGTTTTGCCATCTAAGCGGAGCAGGATCGCGGAGTGGCCAAACCACGTAACCGACGGCAGCTCGTCGGTTTGAAGCCGATCTGCGTCTAGGAGCTGAGATTGCAGGGGAGTCGATGGTTTTCCCTTTGGATTCCCTTTAATGAATTCGAAGATGACTTTGGCCGTCGTTAGCGGGTTAAGATTCATGACCGTAGGAATTTGATTCACGAAAATCCCATTGGCGCGATTAGCGGATTGGTTTATTCGCTGCAAGCTCCCATGCGAGGCTCTTCCCCCTAGTGGAGGATAAAATTTGACGACGAGAACCCCTGCGACGATTATAATGGCGATTATGGCTAGTATGGTCATTAACATTTTCCGATTCAACCTCTTCCGTTATTGTTCGACAGCCAGCCACGCTTGCAGGTAGTCCGTGACGGTCAATATGACAGTTTCATTACTGTGGAATTCGTCGTTGCTGAGCTAATGGGCTAGCCGCTTAATCCATTACGATGAAATATATCGTTATTCCTGTTGACGCTACCCGAAAGGTGGAATAATTACGATGAAATACATCGTACTTTCGTCAGAAATCGGTAGCTTCAAGGAGAATTCAATCACATTACGATGTTTATCATCGCTATTAACCTAATCTTTGCTTGGAACTAGGTGAATAACGATTTTTATCATCGTTATTCACTGTCGTTCATACAGGGGATCTAGTCGCTCCTGAGCTAACGGGATAGCTATATACATTTAACTATAGACCATACGTGATTAGGTCGGAAACGTTTCATGGACTCGAGAGGAGGGATAGCTGTGCTCCATTTCGTAAACGGAGGGAAGGGGAAAATTTACGGCGAAATTCTGGTTTGGAGAGAGCTTTGCACGGAAGTTCGGAAGTACAGAAGTACGGAAGATGCGGATATGAGGAAATCTCTGGATGAATCGATCTATGGCTGGGCGGCGTTCGCTTGCTTGGAAAGGAGAACGTCTGGCGCTGGCGGCCAGACGTTCTCCGTCATTCTCCTATCTTAGGAATGGAAGCTCAGCACGTCGCTCCATCTCCACTGCTGATAGAAATTAGCCCCTAAGTCGATATTCTTGATGTAAATAGAGGGTTGCTTGCCGCTTCGGCCCGACAACAACACATTGGCGATGCTTTGGTTCGATCTCACCCAAGCTAACCGGTCTACGCGCTGAAGGAATTGAGGGTTAAAGTCTCCAAAGCGCTTGGGCGGCTCGGTGATCGGCTTGTCTCGGCGGCCTTGGAGCTTAATCTCCACAAGCTTAGGAAGATCTGGAGCTTGGGCTGCCGAACCGTCGGATGGCTTCCGTTCCTTGGCCCGGGACACCACGACATGCTGCATGCCCTCCCAAGTAAAACTCTGATCCACGTAACCCGCCGGGGTGTAAGTAACCGGCTTTCCTTCTGGCGCCTCAAGTACCCTTAGCTGCTTGTTGCTAGTCGCTTCCCTACCCACGCCTCCGATGTATGCCAGCCTATCCTTCCGATCGGACCACTTAAACCAGTCCTTGTTATTAGCCATCCGATCGACCTTCCTGAAGAATGCTCCGTCGGCGGACAATAGGACCAAGGTGTTGCTATCTGCCGACAACGAAGCGGTAGGCGTAGCCAAGAAAGCCATCCAACGTCCGGAGGGCGAGAATTTGAATTCACTCGTACCCACGGCGAAGAAATCGTCGGATTGCTTAGGCAGCACGTACAAGGTTTTCACTCGGTTCGGTTCGTTTAAAGGAATTTCAAGAATAGGAACTGGCGTCCATCCCTCCGGGAGCAGCTCCGCGGCGCCCGAAGCGACGAAGCCGTTACCATTAGGCAACCATGAGTAATTGCTGATTCCATTGGCGGCTTCCATTTGTTCATCCGGCTTGTCCGGCCTGACCCAGACCAGCTTCCGATCAAGCAGGAAAGCGAGTCTGTTCCTATCTGGAGACCACTGGAAATTGCTTCCTCCCCGCTCGGACACGAGCTCGCTTTTTCCCGTCGGAACATGCCACACCCTGAGCTCCTGCTCATCTTCTCCCCTCGCGTAGGCGATCCATTCTCCGTCGAAGGACCACTTCGGATTGCGAACGTTATCCCCTTTGGTCAGCTGTTGCTCGATTCCGCCGGCCTTCATCCATAGATCTCCACCCCGAACGAACGCCGCTTTAAGGGATGCCGCCGGCTTGGCGGAAACCGTAAGCGGGAGTCCCAGCATGATACATAGCGATAATGCCGCCAGTACTAGGCAAATTTTCTTCATGGCTCTCATGCTCTGTCTCCTCTGAAGTTGGTTTATTGGTTGGAACACGTTCTACTTTTTCCTCCGGTTGGTAAATTTATACGGCTGCCCTCTCCGCTGAGACAACAAAAAACCCGCAAGGGCTGCCGATTCTAATGAATGGCAACTCCTGCGGGTTTGTTGCTTGCGCTAACGATCGTCCTTAAACGACGATCTCTTGGATATGAATATGGCGGGCTTGGCTAAGATCAATGAACTTGTCATCTACTTTGACCAAGGGGTGCGTATCGTCGTGCGGGTTAATGTATACGACTTCTCCCCATCTGCCATCCGATAGCTTTACTTTGCTGCCGATCAAGTGCCGGATCATCATTTTCAGGAACACCGAAACGACCTTGGGGTCGAGCTCGCCGAAGGAGCCCTTGCGCATCTCATTGACGATCTCATGGAACGGAAGCGGTTCATGATACGGTCGCTTGGAGGACATCGCGTGAAACACGTCGGCCACCGCTACGATTCGGCTGAATGGATCTATCTCGTGTTCTTTAAGCCCGTTAGGGTATCCTTTCCCGTCTAACCGCTCATGGTGTTGCAAGGCAATGAGAGCAACCCGCGGGTCCAATCCCGCGGTTTCCTTAAGAATCTCGTACCCGTATGTCGTATGGCGCTTAACCTCTTCGAATTCTTCCGCGGTCAGCTTGCCTGGCTTCATTAGGATATCGTCCGAGACGTGGATTTTCCCGACGTCGTGCAGCGTTGCGGCCATGGACAATAGAGTCAAGTCCGAATCGTTCAGCTTCATCCACTTTCCGATGAGCGTTGACAACACGCCGACACCGATATTGTGCTGATGGGTATACTCGTCCTTAGCTTTAACGGATTCGAACAGTTGAAACACGTCGGGATGCGCGGATACCTGGTGCACGATGGGGAGAAGCTCATTCGTAATTTCATCTAACGGCAGCCTATTCTCGGACTTCACCTGGTCGAACAATTGCTTGGAGTAACCCGCAGCTTGCCGGACTAGCGCCGCAGTCGATAGGGGTGCGGCTTCCGCCCGTTCGCCCATAATAAGAATTTCGGATTCATGAATATGATGCTGCTCGAGGAGGCGAATGTAACCTTCGTCAATAGTAACCCGGGCAGGAACCAGAAGGAGACCCGCTGAATTCAAGACATCGTGCTTCGATTTCTTGCCAAGTAAATTGTCTAGAGACAAGTTCTCCGTCAACTCCGCTCTGTTGTTCCGTATGATTTAGCCTGCTTTTACAGAATATACCTCATTGATTGTCATAATTCTACAATATTTTTTTATGATTTCCGAAGCAGTTCCCGAACCAAGGTCAACGCGGAGCCGAATCGGGATGCGCGTCCGTGCTTGCGTACGTGATTATAGTCCGTCAGGATAACCCCGGCGTCTTGAACGGAATAAGAGAAGTCTTCATCCAGCATCAGCTTGTATTCCCATACCCGCTTCTCCCAGTGCGGCACCTGCTCAAGCATGCAGGCATCCTCCACTGCCGGGTGAATATAAGTTTCGCTAATTCCATCCGGAAGATCGTACATTTTCGCAATCATGGACTGTTTAAATCCCTCGTACGTCTCTCCTTCTTCAATATGAAAAGAATGAGACAGCAAATAGTCGGGGATGGCCACGCCAAGCACGCCCGCTAGAGAAGATGCCTTGGCGACGACGCTTTCTACTCCGGGAATGGCGGCTAGCAGAGGATCCTTGGCATGAACTTTGCGAAACAACCGGAACGGTAAATCCCATTTCGCGCATTGTTTCAAAACCTGAGGGATGTGGCTTCTTCCGGTAGCCATGCCGTACAAGCTTCCCATATGATTGTCGGCATGGGTCAATCGGATTCCATATCGCCGAGCCGCCTCGTATTGGGCCGCAAGCTCCTTTATGACGGCTCCCGTGTCGGCATGACGTTCGAAAGCTTCGACCGTCTTATGCATAAAGCCGCTCTCATCGTGCAGCGATGGATGACCCGTTAGGCTGCTCCACCGGATGGCATCGAACTCGCTTGTCAGAGTCAAGTGAAGTCCGATATTCGCTTGCCCTCTCCGCCGGATCCACTCGGCGGCTTCTTCGAATCCCGGAGCCGGAGCCATGATCGTCGCCGACGAGACTTTGCGTTCCTCGAGCAGGTGCATGATCGCTCGGTTCATCGGCTGGCTTTGTCCGAAATCGTCGCAATTAATGATGAGATACCTAGCGTTCATCCGTAGGCTTCCTCTCTATCTTAACGAACAAGGATAGGATGATGGATATGACCAGGAGGCCGCATGGAACGACGCTGATCAAGTAACGGAAGGTCGATTCCGGATCCGGTCCCGGATTATCGCCGCTCTCGTATCCGAAGATGATACCGACGACGAGAAAAGCAAGGGCGGAAATCAGTCCGCTAGAGCGCGTGATAAAGCCGCCGACGGCCGTGTAGATCCCTTCTCGCGGGCTGCCCGTCTTAACGAAGTCCTGATCGATGATCATACTGTTAATGATCGGCGGCGTAACAAGGAAACCCGCTAATCCGAAGCCGACCAATATGCCCGCGAGGATCCCGCTCAGGAGGCTCGTTCCGAACCACAGCGGAATAACGGACAGCGCGTACGCCACGAACGACAATCTCCATGCCTTTAACGGATCCATCTTGCGAATCAACCAGAACCAGACGGCTACGAGCGGGATGACCGAGACGAAGATGGCGGCTAGCAGGATGGCGTTCTGTTCCTCGGGAATCTTCAGTACGTATTTGGCGTAAAAGGGAATCATCGAGCTGAGCAAGCCGTTGACGGTTTGGGCGAAGGAGTTGGCGATGTTGACCGTCCAGAAGGTTTTGTTCTTCAAGGTTTCCCGGAACGCTTCTTTGAAACCGAGTTGAGGAGCCTGGACGGCTTCCTGGTCTTCCTTCACGTTGCGCAGGAATATAAGCATCAGTACGCCAAAGACCACCGCGTAGATGATCGACATATTACTGAAGCCCATCGCATTGAACAAGACCGGCGTAAGGGCCGTTCCGATCAGAAGCGCGACGATCTGGAAACCCTGCTGTACCGCGGACGCCTTGGCGCGAAGACGATCGCCCTTGAATAATTCGGGGAAGAGAGCACCGTAGTTGACCCATATTACGGTAGCTACCGCTTCGAAAAAGACAAGCGCGATAATGACCCATGTGAACAAGCCCGTCTCCGACAAACCTTGCGGCGGGGAGAATACCATGACGAACGACAGCATGAAGAGCGGAGTCGCCCCGAAGATCCACGGTCGTCTGCGACCGTACTTCGTGTTCGTCCGATCCGACCAATAGCCGAATAACGGTTGGTTAACCGCATCCCAGATAAGAAAAATCGTACGCGCCAGAGTGAACAAGCCAAGGCTAAGCCCGAGAGTATCCACGTAATAATAGCTGTAGAAGGAGCTGAAGGCTTGACTCGGAATCATCATGGCCAGCATCCCGATTGCGTACATCATCGGGGAATTCAGGTACCTTTTCCTCATGTTATACCCTCCGCCATGTCGTTAAGAATGAATGCTCTTCTATTCTCTTTCATGTATGCGTTTTCCTTCTTGGAACAAACCAAAAGGAGCCTACTTCAGTCTATGACCGTCGCAGACTCCTTACCTTATTTTTTCATTATTTTCCGGACGTTCTCGGCGAACATTAATCTCTCAAAAACTCCTCCAAACGAGATTTGACGTCGGGCCTTCGATATGCCCGGCTTCCATTGGCATTAATTCTACTTTATGACCTGTTATTACGATTGGTTTCACTTCCACTGCGCATCCGTCCTTTATTTTTGGCCGAGGGTTCCCTCGCTTGCTTTAGGAATTCCAGAGGTATATTCCTTCGTATCCAGCGACTTCTCCTCGATCACGCGCCCGTCAGATCCTATCGCTTGAATGTTTATTGGGTTACCGGCTGATTCAGGCAAGTAAGCGAACCATCCAATCTGCTTTTCGGAGGGGAATGCCGTCGCTTCAACTTTGAATCCTTGCCGCCCCGTGATCATCACCTTCGTTGCTTCACCTACAATCGTACCATACAATATTGGAAATGGCGTTCGGGTATGCAGAAAAACGTCCGGGCTTGGATGATATTCAAAGAACAGAGACATACGGCTGTTACCGTAGGATGCGCTCATACCTCCGCCATGAATCCATTTCCACCCCCAAATAGTCTTGCGCATGTATTCGACGGAAATATCCGTTTCGTTTTCCTTGAAGAATCGTTGGTAGAACACGAGGACGCCATCGCTCACCGGGACGACATGCTGGACATCCATTTGACCCGCTGGAAATCGTCTGAAATTCTCCACCGCATGCTGTACGTCGAACCATTCTGTGGATTGCGGAATCGTAGCCTGCTTGATATCGGAGCGGCGATCTTCATAGAAACCGTATATCCCGCTCGCAATAAGCATGATCAACACGGCTGTTGCGATGGTTATAGACCAAATCAACTTTCTTTTGGATCTTCTATGGATTGAACCCTTCATAATCGCTTGTAATTGGGAGATGCTTGGCGCAGCTTGCCGTATAGGTCCGTCCGCCAATCTCCCGTACCATTCCGGTCGAATGGAATCGCTCATCTCACAACTCTCCCTTCAGCCTTTGAATCATTTGGCTTCTCGCTCGATTCAGCCTCGATTTGACCGTCCCCTCGGGGAGGCTTAGCAGCTCCGCTATCTCTTTAATGGACATGCCATACTTCGCTTCCAGAATAAGCACCTCACGCATTTTAACGGGGAGTTGGAAGATGTACTTCCATATTTCATTAACTCTTTGCCGCTGCATAAACTCCGCTTCGGCCGATGCCGTTTCACGGCTGGCAACAACATCCCCCATTAATACTATCTTGCGAAAAAAAGCGGAGCGTCTATGATTAAGCGTCAGATTCCGGGCAATCCGAATTAACCATGTACGATAAGAGGACTGCCCTCGAAACGACGAAAGCGAACGAAAAGCTCGGATAAACGTCTCCTGGGTAAGATCGTCCGACGTATCTCGATTACGAGTCATCATATATACGTAATTCCATACATCGCTCCAGTGGGCGTTTATCAGATGCTCGAGCTGCCCATCCTCCAGAGCCATCGCATCCATTAGATATTCCTCATCCAACCGATTCACCTCATGCAAATAGACACCATAGGAGCTCGAAAGTTCCATTTTACGCAAAAAAAACATCCCCGTGCGGGGATGCTCTAATCTGTCTACCTTAGCAGATACAAGTCTTTTTCTTTTTGCCGGTCTTGCCCATCTGCTCGATTTTCTCGATATACTCGGTTGCGAGAGGGACTTTGCACGCGGTCTGGCCCATATTAACGCTGACCTTTCCGATCTTCTCCGCGATTCTGAACGCCTCGCCGACTAGCGGAACCACATAGGCCCCTACTGCGATAATGAAAGCATTCATGTTATACCTGACCCGATTCCGCTCCTCGTGGATGCCGTCTTCGATACGACGCATGAGAGCGCCAATCTCCTCTAAATCCAATTGGTTATCAGGCGTGATCGAAATATAATTCGCGTACGTACTCCACCCGCAAGTCGCGATCTGCTCGTCCGGGGATTCGATCCACTCTCGGGCTAGCTCGACCGCATAGGGACTTTCCGCGGCTATCCATGCCACGGTGTACTCCGAAATCATGTGCCAGTAAGCCTGCTTTACCCACTCTTGCAGCATTTCCTTAGTGGCCGTCTTTGGATCCACGGTTAAACCCGCCAAATACATCGCGTCGCTATTCCCCGTTGCGTAAAGCGCTCGCGCCACATCCTGATTCTTCTTCACGTCCTTGACCAGCTTCTTCATGTCGCCGACTTTAACTCCGAAGAAAGGCTCTTGGGCACCATGACGAAGAAAGGTCATCTTCGTCTGCTCGGTGCCCATTTCCTTCAGCTTATCCATCACTTCGTCCAGCGTAATCGTCATCTGAACCTCTCCGTTCCTTACAGGCTTGCAACCAGAATACTCTTCACATCTTCCTTCGTCAGCTGCCTGAAGGAGCCGATCGGACCGAATTGAGTGGCCTCTTCGGCCATGCGGTCGAGATGCTCGTCGTTAATGTCCAGCTCGCCGAGCGTGGCCGGTGCGCCGATCCGCGTGAAATACGCGCGGGTCGCCTCGATGCCTTCCAGAGCGATTTCATCGTCGCTCTTGCCGCTCGGGTCGACGTTCCATACGCGTACCGCGAATTGCACGAACTTGCCAACCCGCTCTTGGTAAACGTACTTCATCCAATTCGGGAAAATAATCGCCAAGCCCGCGCCGTGAGCGATATCGTAGATCGCGCTCACCTCGTGCTCGATCCCGTGCGTAGCCCAGTCGGGCGTCACGCCGGTAGGAAGCGTTCCGTTTAAGGCATAGGTGCCGGCCAACAGCAGATTAGCCCGGGCATCGTAATCGGTTCCGTCGGCGATTGCCTTCTCGCCGTTCTCGATGACCGTGAGGAGAATCGATTCCGCGAACCTTTCTTGCAACGGGATGTCCGTCGTCAAACTGAAGTATTGCTCGAAAACGTGGGACATGATATCGACAATGCCGTTAACCGTTTGGTTCGCGGGCACCGTATAAGTTAGCTTGGGATCCAGGATCGAGAATTTCGGATAGACGAGCTTACTGCCGAATGCCCGCTTCTGTTTCGTCTCCCAGTTGGAGATGACGGCATTGCCGTTCATCTCCGAGCCGGTTGCTGCGAGCGTCAATACCGTCCCGATCGGCAAAGCCTCTTGGATGATCGCCTTGTGCACGGTGAAATCCCATACGTCACCATCGTACAAAGCACCTGCCGCGATCGCTTTCGCCGCATCGAGGACGCTGCCGCCTCCGACCGCGAGAACGAACTCTATTTTTTCCGCGCGGCATATTTCGATTCCCTTGTTCACCGTCGTCAGCCGCGGATTCGGTTCAATGCCCGAAAGCTCGCGGACCGTTGCGCCTATCCCGTTCAGTTGGAATAATACGTCGTCGTAAAGCCCCGATTTCTTGATGCTTCCTCCGCCGTATACGAGCAGGATCCGCTTACCGTATGGTTGAACTAACGCGCCTAACTGTCCCACTTTGTCCGCTCCGAACACGATCTTGGTTGGGTTGTATAATTCAAATGCGTTCATGCTCTTATTCCCTCCTAGGCACAATAAGTTTACGTTCTGATCCTTAGTGTACCATTCTCGGGGAGGACTAGCACATTCGGGTGAGTTTTCAGAAAAAAAGGGGTGCGGTAACAAGGGAAATTCAGTTACAATAGTCGATAAAACGTGCCAGAGGGATGCAGATGTTCGCCGTACTCGCTTTTTTGGAAGGATTTTTGTTTTCTTTATCGCTTTGCTTCGACCTTGGAATGGTGAACGTCGCCATTATGAAAACCGGAATGGAACGAGGCTTCAAGCCCTCCTTCATGATCGGATTCGGGTCTTGTTTCGGGGATTTGTTCTATCTCTCGCTCGCTCTGCTCGGGGTTAGCGTTATTTTCGAATACGCGGTCGTAAAATGGATCATGTGGATCGTAGGCTCCGTCGTGCTGTTCTACCTTACTTACAAGATGCTTAGGGAGACGTGGCGCGCGAAAAGTCTGGATACGGACCAAACCGTCGTCGTGGAGCGCCCTCTATTCCGCGACTGGGTAGCGGGGGTGGGTTTGGCCATGGCTTCGCCAACGGTCATCGCTTGGTTCGCCTTCGTTGCCGGCCCCATCATCGCAGGCTCGAACATCAAGGAACAAGGGGGTTTAGCGTACTTTATCGCCGGATTTTTCGTTGCCGGATTGGCCTGGTCGTTCACCGTTGCCTGGATGAGCAGCTTGTCCGGTGCTTTCTTCAAGAAATCGATGGTCAAGGTACTCTCATTCTTGTCCGCACTGCTGTTCCTCTACTTCGCCATTAAAGTATTTTACGGCGGACTGACGGATATTCTGGATTAACGGGCTCAGGGAGAAACCTTTGGAAACACAGACGTACAATCATAGGCATGGCTTCAACGCAGGATGAACGTTTCATAGTCCAGACGGTCAAAATGACCGTCTCAAATGCGATATTGGCTGAGTGAACGTGTGAGGTGGTCAAAATGACCGTTTCGGCGTGCAAATTGAAACATCGATGCCTAGTTTGGGCGTCAAGACGGTCAAAATGACAGTATCAAATGCGATATTGGCACAGTGAACGTGTGAGGTGGCCAAAATGACCGTTTCGGCTAAAAAAAACTTCTTCGCCTAAACCGGCAAAGAAGCTTTTTCTCCTTTTTGCAGCTGGTACATCTTGTAGTAACGGCCGCCGAGTGCCATGAGCTGATCGTGATTGCCGCGTTCGACGATCTCTCCGCGATGCAGCACGAGAATTTGATTCGCGTCTCGGATCGTGGACAACCGATGCGCGATGATAAGCGTCGTCCGGCCTTCGCTCACGACCTTGAGCGCTCGCTGGATCAAGCCTTCCGTCTCGCTATCGATGCTGGCGGTCGCCTCGTCGAGAATGAGGATGGACGGGTCGAATGCTAGCGCCCTAGCGAAGGAAATGAGCTGCCGTTGGCCCGAGGAAAGCGTGCTGCCCCGTTCCACCACCTGCTCGTCGTAGCCGTGAGTAAGCTGTTCGATGAAGGATGCCGCACCGACGTCCGCCAGCGCTTTTTTCACCCGGTCTATCGTGATCTCCTCATTGTACAGGCTTACGTTGAACTTGATGTCTCCTGCGAACAGATACGGATCCTGCAATACGATGCCCATATGCTTGCGTAAAGTCTGCTTCGAGAAGGAGCGAATATCGGTTCCGTCGATGGTGATCTTGCCTTCGCCCGGTTCATAGAAGCCGAGCAGCAAGTTGATGATCGAGCTCTTCCCGGAGCCCGTATGGCCGACTAACGCCACCGTCTCGCCTTTGCGCGCCTCGAAGGAAATGCCTTTAAGAACATTATCCCCTTCATTGTAGGCGAACGTAACGTCATCGAATTTCACTACGCCCTGCGGTCGGCTGATTTGTCCGGCGTCTTCCACGTCCTTGCCTTCCATGTCCAGAATCGCGAATACTTTATCCGCGGAGACGAACGCTCTCTGGGCATTGGTAAGCTGGTCGAAAATTCCGATAATCGGATGAAACACGCGGCCCAAGTAATCGATAAACGCGTAGAACACCCCGAACGAAAGCGTGGCTTCTACTAGCGAAGCTTTACCGAAATACCAGATGACGAATGCCGTGACCAGGCTTCCGATCGTTCCCACGATATTACGGGAGGATAGGGAGAACACCCGGAATTGCTTGACTTGGTTCACGTACCGGTCGTTGTTAAGGACTTCGAACTCTTCCAGCATGTGCTTCTCCCGGCGAAACGCTTGAATGATCGGCATGACGGCGATCGATTCGTTAATCATGGCGTTCATGTCGCTTAACCGGGCGCGCATGATTGTAATGTATTTCTTCGAATATTTCAGGTGGACGTACATGATAATCGCGAATAATGGCGGAAGCATCAAGGTGTACAAGGCCAACTGCGCATCCAGGATAAATAACGCCGTGAAAATACCGATCAATTGAATGAAGCTCACGACGAAGGTGGCCATGAAGCTCATGAACAAATCGCGGATCGCTTCGGTGTCGTTGGCGATTCGCGAAACGACCTGCCCGATCGGCGTGTTGTCGAAGTAACGGAGCGGTATGCGCTGGATATGCCGCATGAGATCCATTCGCATGTTCTTGATAATTCTTAACGCCGTCGATTGCAGAATGTAAGATTGCGTAAAGTTACTGAAGCCTGCCAGTAAGAGCAATCCGATAAAGAGGGCAAGCAACCCAAGCACGGGTTCTATTTCGTTGGTTGGATTCGAGAGATGCTGATCGATGATCGTCTTAATGATATAGGGTCCGCCAAGCTCGGCGCCTACCGCGCAGCACAGTATCGCGATCGCGCCTATAATCCGGTATTTGTAGACGAGGGCGTAGGAAAACAGCCTGCTCGACGTTGATCGCGTGGGATTCATAAGGGCCTCCTTCTTCGGGTGGGCTTAATCGATATTATTCCTCTAGACTTGCTTCCATTTGCTGGCGCTCCCACTGCTCCTTGTACCAGCCTCCGAGCTGCATCAACTGCTCATGCGTTCCCTCTTCCCTGATCCGGCCACCTTCGAGCACGAGAATCCAGTTGGCATGGCTGACCGCGGACAACCGGTGAGTCGTGATCAATGTCGTCTTGCCGGTACGCTCTTGCCTGATCTGATGAATGATCCGGCTCTCGGTTCTGGCGTCAACGGCGGACAAGGAATCGTCCAAGAGCAGGATTTCCGAGTCCAACAACAATGCGCGAGCAATAGCTAACCTCTGCTTCTGTCCTCCGGACAGCATAACGCCGTTCTCCCCGACTATCGTATCCAGTCCTTCCGGCATCTGGGCGATATCCTGCGTGAAGGATGCCATCTCGATCGCGCGCGCTATCTCTTCCGGAGACGCCCCCGGCTTGCCTAGCGCGATATTATCGCGGATGGACTTCGATAGCAGCAGATGTTCCTGCGGAACGTAAGCCACCCAACGTTTCATCTGGTCTATGGCTATGTCTTCAACGGGAACATGAGAGAGGAAGAGCTTCTCCCGGTCGACCGGATATTGTCGAAGCAGTTGCTTCAGAAGCGTACTTTTCCCGCTGCCGGTCTTTCCGACGATGCCAAGCGTCTCCCCTTGACTCATCCGGAACGAAACGTTAATTAAGCTAGGTTGATTCGCTGTCGGATAGGTAAACGTTAGTCCCTTCATCTCTATCGAGGTCGGGACTTCGATATGCACGGGGTCTGGCGAATCCTTCAGATCCGCTTGCTCGGCCTGGACGGTCTGCAACCGGTCGGCCGAAGCGCTTCCCCGCTGCAGGACGTTGATGAATTCGCCGAATGAAATCATGGGCCAGATCAGCATCCCAAGATAGATGTTGAAGGAAACAAGCTGACCGAGAGATATCTCGTCATGGAATACCAAGTAAGAACCATATCCGATTCCGATGCAATAGCTGATCCCAACGATGATCGAGATCAGAGGCTGGAATAACGCATTCACCACGGATACCCGTTTATTCTTATTCATTACGTCCGTCGTCATCCGATCGAAAGCCCGAAGATCATGGTTTTCCTGCACATAGGAACGAATGACGCGTATGCCGGAGATGGACTCCAGTACGTGATCGTTCATGCGGCCGAAGGATTCCTGCGCAGCCATAAAGCGGACCCGCACCTGGTTGCCGAGCTTACTGATGACCAGTACAAGGAGCGGTAACGGCACCAAGGCGGCAAGCATCAGCTTCACGCTGATGAAGGTGGACATCATCACGATGACGACCGAGGCGCCTACCAAAGTATTAACCAGCGTCATGACGCCATATCCAGCCGTCTGTCCAATCGCTAGTACGTCGTTGGTGGCCAGAGCCATCAATTGACCCGTGCTGTTGCGCTGGAAGAAAGCCGGCGTCATTTTCGTGAGATGCTTAAGCAGCCTAGACCTGAGAACCATCTCGATGAGAATGGAATTACCGAACAGGGTCGTAATCCATATGTAGACCATGAGGTACATGATCAAAGCCAAACCGACGAGCAGAAAAACGGATTGGTTTAATCCCGAGGACGTTAACGTTCCATCCTTAATTTGATCGATCGTCTTCCCGATGAGTTGCGGCGGGATCATGGATAACAAACTAACTGCGGTCATTAGGCAGATCGCGACTGCATAACTCCCCCATCGTTCCTTGAAAAACCACTTCAATCGAAGCACGAAAGACATGACGCTCACCTCTGTTCCTTTTTTCCAATTTCAATCGTTACTACCTGATTTTACAATTCCATTCGAACCGCGTCTACGTTAAAAAGTAACATCTATTATCGTGGTCCCACCGATTGAGAGCAGGGGATTTGTTCATTATACCAAACAAACGTTCGCGTATGCATGCTATTTTCTTAATAATTTACGGAATACGTTTGAATTCACCGTGACTAGAAGAACCTCGAGCGACGAGCCCGAGGTTCTTCTTCTATTGAGCGGATAAGCTCGTGTTATTCTTCGGCTTCGGAGTAATGCTCTTGGCAGAACGCGGCCAGCGCCGCTTCCTCTTCGGCCTCCATGTCGAGGTCGAGATATTTGCCGGTCGACTTCTCGATGAGATCGTAGTTCACGATGCTGCCTTGTTGCTCCGCGTCTACTTTGTAAACTGCCTTGATGGCAATTCCGTTAGCGGAGTATAGTTCATCGTCCTCCTCGAGATCCAAGTCGAGCAGAAACTCGTATCGCTTCCCCGACAGGATTTGAAAAGGATCCTTAACCAGCTCCACGCTGTATTCGGTAATCGTAAGCATATTCTCAATCCTTCCTGTTCCGCATCCATGAACCCATTATACACGGAACCCGCGGCGGCGACGAGGAGCCTTGTTGGCGTTGGCTTATCGCTTTTGGCGGGGTGGCTCGATGGCTGTCATCGTCGCAGCGGGCGGCGGGTGAAAGTAGTCTACGTTCAGTAAGCTGAAATCTAAGTGGAAAAAGTACACTTAGTTTCCCGAGTTTGTGCCGATAAATATGATTAGTTGCATAAAGTGCAGTTATTTCGACGTAAAATTCCGTATCTCGGTCGCCGTGGCTAATCTAGATGCACATTTTCCACTTAGACTTACCGTGACGGGTTTCTCGTCATTTCTTACTGCCATTTTTACACTTAGATCAGTGTAGGGGCCTCATCCCCCGTCCCTCACCTGAGCAAGCGGGATAACTTCTTCTCCGTGGGGATTCAAGGAGACCTAAGTAGTAACGCTTCCCTCAAACTAAAAGCCGTTTGTCCCATCCATCCCTTAGGAGGGGTCAAACGGCTTGAAACCGTCTTAAAGCAGAGTCTTCCGATGCTCATGCTCGTACAGATCCGGTCGGCGGTCATAGAAGGGCGCTACAGAGCCGCGTTCGCGATTCTCACGGAGCCTGTGGAAGTCGATTTCGACCAGTACCGTCATGTCCTCGTTAACCTCCCCGATCTGCAATATGCCATCCGGCGCAAACGGGAGGTCGCACGGCGTGAACACTCCGGCTTGGCAATACCCCGTATCCACCTGAGGACGATCCTCGGATAACGAGCCAACGAGACCGCTAAGAACGACAAACAGCTGGTTCTCGATGGAACGCGCCTGGCAGCAATGCCGCACGCGGTGGTATCCATAGACGCTGTCGGTATAAGAAGGACATAGAATCAGTTCCGCGCCGCGAAGCGCGGCGGCCCTCGCCAGTTCGGGAAACTCGATGTCGTAGCAGGTCAAGATCGCCATCTTGCCCCATTCCGTCTCGAATACGTTGAGGTCGTCGCCCGCGACCAAAGGCCAGCGAATCTGCTCCTCCGGGGTGAGATGCACCTTGCTCTGCGTTTCGACCCGGCCGTCCGGGAAGAAGAGAAACGCCATGTTTGCGTATTCGCCGTCGTCTACTTTGCAAATATGCGTCCCCGCTTGAATGACTATGTTCCATTCCGCGCTTAACTCTCCGAAGAAGCGAGTATATTCCTCCGTCAATTGATCGAGATAATGACAAGCTTCATCGTGCAGCATCGAAGGCTCTAAGCTCAGCAAGTGAGCGGTCATGTATTCGGGGAATACGATCATCGAAGCACCGCGCTCGGCAGCCTCTCGTACTTTTAATCCGATTCCATCCCAGAACTCTTCCTCGGCTCGAATATCCGTAAGTCCGTATTGGGTGGTGGCCATCATCAGTTTTTTCATATGCACCTCTGTATGTTTAAGAGCGAATTTGCAAGGAATAAATGTCGGTTCTTCGGTCCTTGAACGACAAGGCGTCGTTGGATTTACGATACCGCTCCAGCGTCTCCATGTCTACCTCTGCCATGATGACCGTTTCCGTGTTCTCGCTGCACTCCCCGGCGATGCCGTCGCGCGGGAACGAGAAATCCGCAGGCGTATAGATGCCGGACTGGGCGTACTGAACGTCCACGTTATCGACGTGGGTTAAGTTTCCTACCGTTCCGGAGGTGACGATGAATACTTGATTCTCGATCGCCCTCGCCTGCGCGCAGTACTTCACCCGAAGGAACGTTTGTCTATCCTCCGCGTTGAAGGGTACGAAGATGATCTGAGCCCCCTCCTCCGCTACGATCCGGGACAATTCCGGGTACTCGATGTCGCTGCTGAGTTGGATCGATATTTTGCCGCAATCCGTTTCGAACACGCCCAGCTCGGAGCCCCCGTTAATGCCCCACCACTTGCGCTCGTTCGGTGAAATATGCAGCTTGTATTGCTGCTCGATCGTGCCGTCCCGGCGAAACAGATGGGCGACGTTGTAAATACGGTTATTGTTCTCCACGAAGTGGGAGCCGCCCACGATATTCACGTTGTATTTGACCGCAAGCTCCGAGAACAGCTCCATATAGTTGGTCGTAAAAGTCGTCAGCTTCCGGACGGCCAAGCTCGGAGAGCGCTCATCCAAGAAGGAAAGCAGCTGCATCGTGAAATTCTCGGGAAAGACGGCGAAATCCGATTTGTAGTCCGAGGCCACGTCGACGTAATGCTCGCATTGCGTGGCGAATTCCTCGAAGGAATCGATCTTCTTCATCATATACTGGACGACGCAGATGCGGACGGGGAACGACATTTTATAATGCGTTTTGTTGATGCTCGGCCTGTATTCGATATTATTCCATTCTAACAGAGCCGCAAAATTCTTGGAATCCGCATCGTCGGACAAATAGTTGGTGATGATCCGTTTCAGAGTGAAGCCGTTCATCATCTGGAAAGTAAGCACCGGATCGTAGATGTTCTGCTGCAGCACTTCCTCCGCGTACTCTCTCGGCGTCATTTTATCGCTATAGTTGTGATACCCCGGGATGCGTCCCCCAACGATAATGCTCTTCAGATTAAGCTTCTCCGCCAGTCTCTTCCGCGCCTCGTACAGCCTTCGGCCGATCTTCATGCGGCGGAATTCCGGGTGCACCATGACCTCCATCCCATACAAGTTCCCGCCCCGGGGATTATGGTTGCGAATGTAGCCTTTGTCCGTAATTTCCGAATAGGTGTGCTGCTCCAAGTAATCGTCGAAATTCACGATTAGGCTGGAACAGGAACCGATAATATCCCCTTCCGATTCCACGCAGATTTGCCCTTCGGGAAAATAGCGGATATGGCTCTCCAACTGGTCCTTCTTCCATGGACTCATGTTCGGGAAGCAAATTGTCTGCAGCTCGATGATTTTATCGAAATCTTCGCGTTCGATGTTGCGGATAATGACCTTTTTCTCAAACTGAGAGATTTGATCGGTTGTCATAGAGAAAGAGACCCCTTTATGAATCGTTTATCTTTATTGTACCCAATTGTTTCTTATCGCTATTATCGCGCTGTAGCCGTTTTGTAATCTTTTGCGGGATCGGTGCGGCTGCGCCCCTCGTATTAACACTTTGTTTGGCGAATCGGCACTTCCTTTGTCAGCGTCGCAGGGGGCTGGGAGTCGACCTAGAATAAGTAAGCAACACTTGCGAATGGAGTGATTGCCGTGAACGTGAAAACCATGAAAACAAAGGAAGCATCCGAGCTTCTGGGCGTCAGTCAAACAACCGTCAAAAGATGGGCCTCTCATTTTCCCCCTTCCTTTCCGAAGGACCGCCTTGGCCACTATGTTTTCTCGGACAGCGAGATCAGTCTGCTTCTATATATGAAGGAACAAGTCGACAAGGGAAGCTCCTTAGAGCAGATCGTTCTCCCCGAACCCGACGTTGCCGAGCCTATTCGCAAGCCCGAGATAGTGTCATTTTCCCTGGATGAAAACGAAGTGTTCTCACGAATCCGCGAAGTCGAGCGCTCGCTAACCCAGAAAGCCGATGAAGTCGTGTCCGCGCAAGTGCTGCAGCACCGCTCGGAATTGGACGAGCTGCGCTTGATGGTCGCCCAGTTGGCCGCTACCGTCGAGAACTTGCAGGGGAACGGCGTCAAATCGACCTTGCCGCTAGATGAATTCCGCTTTCCGGCCATGGGCGAAATCTCTGCTCCTGCAAAAAAACGCGGTTTTTTCCGCACATTCTTCTAAAAATCGACGAAAACCATTAACTTTTTTCCGCCGTTCTCGTCTAATAAGTAACCAAAGAGAACAGATTGCGAAATCGGTCTTAGCAGGCGGGGATGGGGATCCCTCCTGCTCGGATCATCCCCAAGCGCCTCTCGTTTCTGAATTGGAAAGAGAAACCATGGAGGAACTTGCGATGCGGGGAAAACCGAATAGAAAAACCAAAAAACGTGCCCTTCCGGGTATGCTTGTCTTCATCATGCTCGCTTTAAGCTTATGGGGCTTATCCATGAGTCAGGAATGGAGTCTGAACGGGCTGATCGGAGGAGCGGTATTCGCGGATACGACCACTCCGACCGAAACTGCTTCTCCGGCACCGACGGTTCCGCCTACGGAATCGAATGCTCCAACAGGAACGGCACCGTCAACGGAATCAGAAACTCCAACGGAGACTGCGGAGTCAACGCCTCCTTCGGCTCAATCTACTGCGCCCCCGGTGACGGATCCTCAGGAGACGAACCAAGACAAGTATCAGGGACGCAAGCTCATCGCCTTAACCTTCGATGACGGTCCCGACAGTAAGTACACGCCTCAAATTCTCGATATCCTGAAGAAATACGACGCCAAAGCCACCTTCTTCGTCGTCGGTCTTCAGGTCGCGAAAAATCCGGATGTCGCAAGACGCATCATTAAAGAAGGCCATACGATCGGCAATCATTCATGGTCTCATAGCGACCTGACGAAGTTGTCCGAAAAGAAACTGAAAGCGGAGATCGAAAAGACTCAGCAAGCAGTGGTAAAAGCGACGGGGATTGCTCCCGAACTTGTACGCGCTCCATACGGCGCCTATTCGGATAAGGTGTTGAAGTCGATTCGCTTGGAGCATATGAAGCATGTCTACTGGACCGTGGATACGAGAGATTGGGCCGGCACCTCAGTATCGGATATGCGCAAGAACGTGCTGACCAACGCTCATAAAGGGGGCGTCATTCTCATGCACTCCTTCGGCGGCCGCAAGCATGCGATCGAACATACGATAGAGCTGTTGCCCTCCATTATTGAAGAGTTGGGCGATAAGGGCTATGAGTTCGTTACGGTCGAGGAATTGATCGAATCCGGACAGTTCCATTCTTCGATTATTAAGTAACCTTACAACGCGAAGGCTAATCAAGATACGTCTGCCACAAGGATAGGATATCGCTGCTCATTACTAGACCGCAGGCGTAGCCTTGCGGTCTTTTTTGCGCGCAAAAACAGGGGTGAGAGCAAATTTTAGTACTGCTCAGGCACGTTGAGCCCCGAAGAGCGATGTTTTGCACCGTATTTGAAGCAATGATGACTGTTAAAAGAGTTGATAAAGATGTTTTTCATCGCTGTCGGCGCATGATTTTACAAGAAGAGAAATATATTCACCCAATAACGATGATATGAACCGTACTTTGAGCTTTGACATGGTTGTATCCCATGAATAACGATGCTTTTCATCGCTGTTCGACACTTATGAAAACTAGAGGGAGCTGAAGGCCTATTTTAAAGCTGAAGTATCTTTTCAATAATGTAAGTTTAGCCGAAATGATTTTAGGAAATTGGGATTTCGATAGAACGTCATTAGAACTGTTTCAATATTACCGAATATCATCGAATGCGATTTATCCGTTTCGATTCGAAGGTAAAACTCGACTACTAAGATTTGCCCCCATCGCGGAAAAGCTTAAAGAGAACGTTCAAGCGGAACTGGATTTTATCGCTTATCTGCGATCTAACCAATATGGGGCATTGGAGTCCGTGGCGTCCATTAACGGGGAGGAGCTCGTTGAAGTGCAGACTCCATAGGGAGGGTACTATGCATCCGTGTTTAACCGAGTGTCCGGCGAACAGATAAACAAAACCGATTTCAGCGATCGCGTTATTTTCAGCCATGGCAAGGCCTTGGGAAAACTTCATTATTTGTCGAGTTACTATACTCCCGATTCGCACAAAAGATGGTCATACAGCGATGTTCTATTTGATTATCCACTGGAAACCGCGGCATTAGCAGAAGCACGATTACTTCAAGACTACTTCTCGACTATACCGATCACCAACCGTAATTTCGGTCTTATTCATTATGATTTCGAATATGACAATGTCTTCTACGATGAAGCGACAGACTCTTGTAACGTCATTGATTTCGATGATTCGATGTATCACTGGTATGCGATGGATATTGAACAAGCGCTCGATAGTTTGCAGGACTATTTGCCGCCGGAGATGTTCGAGTTTAAAAAACGATGTTTTATGGATGGTTATTCTCACCGAATTCGAAATTTCGGATGATATCGAGTCTATCTTACCCGCATGCAGGCGTTTCGCGAATTTATACGGGTATACGCGGATTCTGAGAGCCATGGCGGAACAATGGGCTAATGAACCTGAGTGGTTAATCCGCTTAAGAGAGAAGTTATCGCAGAATTTGAGAAATAGATCGAATAGCTTTGGGACGAACATATAGAGCCAATAGGTCAGAAAGAGGCTATAGCTAGCCATTCCTTATTGCTTAGGGCTTGGCTAGCTATTTTTCGATTCTCCTCGGTTGTGCCGAATAAACATAAACTTTGGTCCGATAGAGATCCCCGCAGGTGATCACTCTCTCCGGCTGCCAGCCCGGCAACGCGAAGCATACGCTGATCACGAAAGCATCGGACCTGAGCTGTTGCTGAAGCATTGGACTCAACCGATTCATCGCCTCAGGGTATAGATAACAGACGACCATGCTTGCTTCCGAATAGGAATACCGATAGATATCGCCTCGTTGAAAAGATACCGAAGTCCGCGATGAATCAGAAGAATCCCTCCTCGCTTGTACCCCGAAAGTCAGCCAAGCCAAGATCTTCGATATCCCCAACGGTAACGTTGAGTTCTCGATCCCGACCAGTCGCCAGCCTCGGCAATATCGGCCAATGTGAATTCCGAGCGTCCCCCAACCCGAGCCAGCCTCCACGATCAACCCTTTTTCCGAAAGCCGATGAATCTCCGCCACTACCGCCCGACGAACCGGTGCCGATGACGGCATAGGAGAAATCCCGTTCATCCAGCTGCGATGGACGATAGACGCCAAGGCTAGCAATAGTATGGCTACTAAAGAGAACGACATGATCTCTTGGAGATGATTTCTCATATCGCTCTCTCCCCTCCTATGAGCAGAACTAGGAATGTGTCCCTTTATTATAGGCTAAACAAGTAACCATTTCCCGGATGATTCAAGCTTAATTAAACGAAGGAACTTTGCTAACTCCGTCGGCCACTGAAATATCGTGCCAAGATAGAAACGAAGGAACTTAGCTAACTCCGCCCTCCGCAGGCATATCGAGCCGAGATAGTAACGAAATCTTACTAACTCTATCCGTCGCGGGCAAATCGAGCCGAGATAGTAACGAAATCTTACTAACTCTGTCCGTCGCTGGCAAATCGAGTCGAGATAGTAACGAAATCGTACTATCTCCGTCCGCCGCGGGCGAATCGAGCCGAGATAGTAACGAAATCTTACTATCTCCGTCCGCCGCGGGCGAATCGAGCCGAGATAGTAACGAAATCTTACTAACTCCGTCCGCCGCGGGCGAATCGAGCCGAATTAACGGAGGAACTTAGCTAACTCTGCCCTGGCTGACGCAACCAAAGGGTCTACCCCACCGTCTGAATAGGTAAAGGAACGAGAGGATGTATACCTTATGAATCGATATATCTCCCTTTTCTGCATACCGCTAATGTTGGCGTCTTTGCTCATAGCCGGCTGCGGCGCTAGACCGGAAGCGGGTACCAGCGGCAACGATGATCACACCATACAACCGAAGCTCCAAGAAGAAATACCCGCAGGCACCACGAATCCGCTAACTGCTCCGGGTCAAGTCCGGGCTTTTCTGGAGTCGAAGGATATCCCTCATGGCGATATTTATTTGCAAGACGGCTTGCTCTATATCAACGTCGTCGGGCTCACCGAAGAAATCGAACACATAATCGCTGAGAAATACGCTGCTGGGACATACCAAACCGTGGACGTAACCTATACGCTTAAAGAGTTAGAAGCCGCTCAGCAGCAGCTGTTCGATCAAAAGCTGTACCAGAAGCTGAATATGTACTCCTCCGGCATCGACGTCATTAAGAACAAATTGACGATCAGTATGCCCGATACGAGCGAAGCCGAAGCTAAGCCGGAGATCGAGAAGCTAATTGATCCCGATATGATTTCTTACGATATTCAGCCGCTGAGCGCGAAGCCGGATGTCGTAGGGACAATTGTAGAAGTTGATACTACGGGGAACCGCATTCTGATCTTGGCGGACGGCGAAGAAGAACCGAGCTACTATTTCAGTTTCTCGGAGCATTCCGAATTGTTTGATGAAGCCGGCGAGCCGATCGTTTACGGCGATCTGAAGGAAAAGCAGAAGGTCCGTCTCTGGTTCGGCGGTGCGGTAGCAACATCTCTTCCGGCGCAGGCCATGGCGCGGAGGCTGGAAATCGTAAGCCAGGGCAAATAACACAAAAGGAAACGAAAGCAATAAAACGGTTGCTTTGGCAACCGTTTTATTTGCTCGTTTAGGGAGACTGCCTCTTACATTTCATGAAATACTAATTTAATTTCTTGATTACAACAGAAGCGTTTACGCTTGCTTGCGTGCCTCCGATCGGAGTCGCAAGGCCAACAGCTGCAGCAGAAGAATGATTTCTAAGAGTAATAACATCACCGGCTCCTACAGCGAATATGACTTGACCAGTGGTCTGCTGCGTTCCGGCACCTGCAGCATATATGGTTCCCGGTACCAGATTGCCGTTAACAAATAGTGCAAATTGATTCGGCTCTGAACCTGATACGGAGTAAGTAACCTCGTAAATGCCCGCAGAAGTAACCAAAATCTGAGTGGTTCCGGGGGCATGCGTAATTCCAGGTGTAAGGAAACCGTTTGTATCAAAAACAACATCAGCTTCTATCGCAACCGTTTGAGCACTTAAGTTGTAAACGTACCCGAACTCGGATAACCCAGCACCCGTGGCTCCTGTGGCTCCTGTGGCTCCTGTGGCTCCTGTGGCTCCTGTGGCTCCTGTGGCTCCTGTGGCTCCTGTGGCTCCAACTGCACCTGCAGTGCCTACTGCGCCTGCAGTACCTACTGCTCCTGCAGCACCGACGCTTCCTGCTTCACCAACGCTTCCTGCTGTCCCCGCGGTACCAACGCTGCCCGCTGACCCTACACTGCCCGCCGACCCTACGCTGCCTGCTGACCCTACACTGCCTGCTGAGCCTACAGCTCCAACGGCACCTACTGCACCTAAAGCCTCTGGAGGAATATTTACCTGTACAATTTGCCTTTTGACGACAATTTTCTTGCAACAACATTTTCTCTTAGTAGGGCAGTCAATAACTTTTTTCTTTTTGCAGCCCTTTTTTCGCTTAGTTTGAGGACAACCCAATTCCAGCACCTCCAATTAGATTTGTTGTATACTACTCCACTTGTCTATTGGGGGCATGGACGCTTGTCTTGCAACTCATGGACGACTATCTATTTCTAACCAAAGATAGGTAATTGTACAAGGGAGATTCATCTAGTAAGAATTGAAAAATGTTTATATAACCAATTACAACTACTTCAGAAAATTATATACTAAGAGAGGACAACTCATTAAAGCCCTAAGTTATGACCCTCCTATGAAATATCAGTGAGGGTCATTTTTTTCATAAGGAAGACAATCCTAAGGAAGGAGATTAGGCCATGTTTTTACATGAGATAGTTATAATGAGCGAGAGAATTCCGAATCCAAACGTATATCCGTTTCATATTCCATCGATCAAACACCTGGACAGATTGTCATTGAATAATAACGTAACGTTTTTCGTTGGGGAGAACGGTTCGGGGAAATCTACGCTTCTAGAGGCTATTGCTTATCAGTGCGGCTTTAACCCTGCCGGCGGCAGTCAAAATAACCAATACGAGCTGGATTCGTCGGAAGCACAGCTGGGGGATTATATTCGGCTCTCTTGGATGCCCAAGATCAACTCCGGCTTTTTCCTTCGGGCGGAGACGTTCTACAGCTTTGCCTCGCATATCGATGAACTTGCAAGGGAACATCCCGGGGCGTACGACCCCTACGGCGGGAAATCTTTGCACCATCAATCGCACGGGGAGTCCTTTCTCTCCTTATTCCAGAATCGTTTCGGGAAGCGGGGGATCTATTTATTAGATGAACCGGAGGCCGCCCTCTCCCCGCAAAGGCAGCTCGCGTTCTTAAGCATCATCCACGACCTGCAGAAAACCGCTCAGCTCATTATCGCGACGCATTCGCCGATCCTTCTCGGCTATCCGAACGCCGACATCTATCACTTCAACGAAGCATCCATTCAGCCCATTCGATACGAGGATACGGAGCATTATCAGATCACCCGGAGGTTCTTGGAGAATAAAAGCTTTTATTTGAAGGAGTTAATGGATTAAAGCCGCATTTCATCGCATTTGACTCCCCCTATTTCGCGACTTATGATGGGAATTACAACCAACTTTCGAAGGAGGACCTAACATGATTCCATTCGCAAGACCTCCCTGCTAAGACATAATCGCCAGCCCGCCGCGAGCCCCCCCTATTCCGATTGAGCCTGCAAACCCAATCGGATTATGGAGAGGAGCTCCCTCGTGGACTATACAAGCAATTTATGGAAGCTATATGCCTTTCGGTTTATTTCCAGCCTCATCCCGGCCTACGTTATCGAAAGGCTTTACTGGGAAGAGCGAGGCATGACCATTCAGAAGGTCGTTTTTACCGAGATTATTTATGCGCTGACGATCGTTCTCTTGGAGGTCCCGACAGGCATTATGGCCGACAAATGGGGACGGAAAAGGATGCTCGTACTGAGCGCTATTCTCGGATGCAGCGAGTTTCTAATCCTTCTGTTCGCGACGGAATTCTGGCACTTTGCCACGGTCGTGTTCTTAGCCGGCATCAGCCGCGCTTCCAGCAGCGGATCGGAAAACGCCCTTCTCTACGATACCTTGGCGTTGCAAGGAAAAGCCGCATCGTTCGAGAAGCAATTAGGCAGATTGAACGCTTGCGACTTCGGATCCGCCATGCTTGCCGCCCTGTGCGGAAGCTTGCTCGCCAGTAAATTCAACTTAGAGCTGAACTATTGGATATCGCTCGGAAGCGCACTAATCGCACTACTCCTCTCGATATCGCTTATCGAGCCTCCAGAAGCAGCCGGTGACGCCTCGGACGAGGACGAGGACGAGGACGACGTTCCGTTCAAGCGATATGTAACTGAATCCCTGCGCTTCTTTCGGGTGAATCCAGGTGTCCGCCTGATCGTACTCTCCGGAATGATCACGGGAGCAGCCATGGGATACATCTACGAATTCTGGCAGCTTTACGCGAACAGACTGGAAGTGCCGATCATCTTCTTCGGCGTGCTGTCGGCCGCGATCATGCTTCTGCAGCTGCCAGGAAATCTTCTGGCCCATCTGCTCATACGCCGATTCAGCTACAGGACGCTGATCTTCATCGTTATAACCGTGATCGCTATCGGCTTCACCTATGTGGCCGCAAGCATGGACTACATCGGTCTCGCGGCGATGCTCGTCATCTGCTTGTTCTCCGGCGTGATGGAGCCGATTGCTGCCGGATACTTGCATCACCGAATCGATTCCTCCATGCGGGCAACGATCGATTCCTTCCGGTCGTTAGGGGAGAATGCGCTGAGTATCATCGTAGGTCTTGGCTTCGGGTACTTTTCTACCCAATATGATGTGTTCGGAAGTTACGGCTTCATCGCATTCGTGTGCTTTGCGTTCCTTATTTGGTTCATTGGCGCATCGCGTAAGTTCGTATAATAGGAGTCTCATTATGACAGAACCATTGAAAGAGCCTCGGATCGATGGTAAGAATATGAATTTACGCTATGCACGGGAGTCTGATCTTGAAGCGTATCTCGCTTTTTTGCAAGATCCTGAAATGACGCGGTTAACGGGTTCTCAAGCAGAATTCACGCGTGATCAGATTGCGGATTGGATCAGGAAAATTGGTGTTATCCATGAGGAGCGCGTCGATTTCATGATTGCTTTGAAGGAAACCGATGAATTGATAGGAGAAGTCGTGTTGAACGAAATCGACTCCGTCAATCGCAGCGCGAATATCCGTATCGCCATTCAAGGAACCTCCCATCGCGGTAAAGGATACGGAACGGAAGCGATGATTCATATGCTCCGGCACGGCTTCGAAACGTTAAAGCTGCATCGCATCCATTTGGGTGTCTATGCTTTTAATCCCCGGGCGATCCATGTGTACGAGAAAATCGGCTTTCAACGGGAAGGCGTAGAACGAGATGCTCTTTATCAGGATGGGGAATTTCATGACATGATCATGATGTCCATGCTGGAGGATGAGTACCGTTCCTTGTACGGAAAAGCCGATTAAGTTAGTGACACCAACGAAACGGTAGCTATAAGCAAGCGGTTGCTTGGGCTGCCGTTTTTAACTTCAGGAGGCATTTTGCTATGAAAGTACTAGAAACGGATAGGCTGATTCTTCGTCGGCAGACGCTTGAAGATGCGTTTTATTTTGGAGCTCGTCAACAACTCACGACTAAAGTCGCAAGCTTGTAACTGCCCGGAAGTGCGAACGGCGAAGAGCCTCCTTCCTTAGGGTGGCGTTACAATAGGCAGGCTGACATCTGCCCGATGGTATAGGTTTACCTACACAACCACTTCAGCGATGTATTTGATTCCCATACGCTGAAGATTCATGGCGGCGACACGATCATCATTTGAGCTGTAGCCACATGCGGTGCAGCAAAAGCGATGCTTCTTCTTATCTCGATTCGCTTTTGCAGCGCGCGTACACTTCGGACAGGTTTGCGACGTATAACGGGGATCGACCGCAATCACCCTGGCACCGCGATGATTGGCCTTATACTCAATCATCTGCCGTAACTGGTAGAATGACCAAGATACCGTTTCATAGCGATCTTGTACGCGCACACATTCTGTTACCTTGCGAACGCCAGATAAGTCTTCCACAACAAATAACGTGTTAGGATCATAACGGTGAACGAGTGCCTTCGAAATGCGATGATTCACATCCGTCATCCAGCGGTTTTCTCGATCTCCGATCCGTTTTAACTTTCTGCGGGAGGAGGGGGTACCCACTTTCTGCAGGTTCTTACGCAGATGCTTGTATTGCGACCGCTTATCCTTGATCGATCTGCCAGGGTAGAAGAGGCACTTGCCTTGGGTATCATAGCTCGTCGCCACAAAGTTGATGCCCAGATCAATACCGACAACCTGATGGATCGATTTCCAAGCTGTTTCATCAACCCCTTTACGCATGGGGATATGTAAGAAGAACTTCCCGCGCTTATAGATCAGTTTGGCGGTGCCAAATACCCAAGTACCGTCAAAATAGGTTTCCATGCCTTTGGTTTCATAAGGCACTTTGATCCGTCCATCTAGCGTGTTCACCGAGAACAAGTGCTTACCCAGCGAATAGTCGCGATGCCATACCAAATCGTACTCAGGTTTCTTGAAGCAGATGGATGTCCAAGGGTGACCGTTACTGATTAGCGACTTGTATCTGGCAACAACTGTTTTAATCACGGACTGCGCCATCTGCGATCGCAAGGAGAAGGTGGCGCGTAATTCCCGGTAGACCATGGTGTGCAGCGCCGATAAAGAAAGAATCTTCTTCTCAAACACGAGTCGAGAAACAAAATTACTCGCTTGTCGATACGCGCGAGAGGTCTGAAGTAGCCAATCCATCTGTTCTGGTGTGGGCATGATTTTCACTTTAGCGGTCAATGTCACCTGCAATGGATCACCACATTTCACGAGGACATAGAAGTTAAAACCTCAAGAAGAACAAGGTTTTCTCTACCTCTATTATACCAAACATTCGTTCGTATTTAGAGTATTTCGTGTAAATAACTACAACTTTTAGATGGGAGGAAGTAAAGGGGCTGGGGCAATTTCAGGAGGACGAAGAGCACGCAAATTCCTCTCACGACTAAAGTCACGAGTGTCCTTTACGCAAATCATGAATGATCCTTCATGGATCCAGTATATAGGCGATAGGGGCTTAAGAACCCTAGACGACACACGTAAACAAATATTAGAAGGTCCTATAGCTATGTATGACCGCTTGGGTTATGGATTCTACATAATGGAGTTGAAAGACGGAGGTATTCCCATCGGAATATGCGGACTCGTCAAACGGGATTTCTTGGAGGACCCGGATGTCGGGTATGCTTTACTCCCTGCGTTCTGGGGAAAAGGGTACGCCTACGAGGCTGCTTCCGCAGTGATGGATTATGCAAAATCCGTTCTTGGGCTAAATCGAATTGCGGCTATTACGTCCGAGGATAATCATGCGTCCGCCAAGCTGCTGGAAAAACTGGGGTTGCATTATGAACGCATGATTCGGTATGCGAATACCGACGAAGAAGTCCGCCTGTATACGAATTATTTATGAGAAAGAACCTCATCATGAGTCTGTTCGAGTATTTGAAAGGGGTATATGAAGCTTGGATCGACTATCCCCAAAGAGAAGGCGCCGTCATCGCTAACAAATACCGAATTCAACGATTCCTTGGCATTGGCAGCTACGGCTTAACCTACATATGCCTGGATGCGGATTCCGGTCAAGAGGTCGTTCTAAAGCAAGCGAAGCCAAGCAAGGGAGCGGTCGGTCGAGATTTATTGTACCGGGAGATTAACGTTCTGGAGCGGCTGCGGCATCCTTCGATTCAGAAATATTTAGCGTCGTTCGAATATAAGAACAAGTTGTATATGGTAACCGAGCACGTGAAAGGCCAGACTGTGGAAGATTTGATTTTCGAGCGAGGGGCAGTGTTTTCCGAAAAAGAGGCGCTTCGGTTCGTTCGCAGATTGATGGAGATTTTAAGTTATGTTCATGAACAAGGATTCGTTCATCTTGATATCCGGATACCGAACGTCATATTAGATGGCGATCAGATCCACCTCATTGATTTCGGCTTGGCCCGTCGCTTGGGAGAGCCGATTCGCACGGATTTCGGATCGGATGAGAAGACAACGCTAAGTAGAACCGCCGAGGTTTCAAACGATTTATATGCGGTTGGCCATTTTATTCTTTTTATGCTTTATTCCGGTTATGAATCGTCCAATTCCGAATCTGAATCAAATTTAGGATGGGAGGACGAACTGAATATATCGCCGATGACCAAGCATATGCTTCGCAAACTGCTCCAGATTGATCCTCCTTATAGGAATACGCAACAGTTTGTGCGGGATTTGGACCTTTGGTTGTATCAATGAGGACATAAAAAAGAGCCGCGGCACGCGGCTTTTTTTGATTAGCTGGAGCTTCTATATTTATTTTTGTAGTAGCCTTGGCCTTGGTTATGGTGGCCGTAACCTTGGTCGGACGAATTCCGACGACCGTAATGTTGCTTGCGACCGCTGGAACTATAGCGATGACGTCCATTCTTGGAATGTTGGACGGACCCTAACAATTTTTGAAGCAACCGCTTGAGCATTTCTTCATCCCTCCTTCGGCTTAGTTTTTACTACGGGTAGCGGGTCGCGAAGTTTCATCATATAACCTGTTCTTAGAACCCAAAGTTTAAAGAAAGCGAGCCAGCCCAGAGCGGTAACGAAAACCGAAATAAACAACAAAGTCGATATAAACGGCAACTTCCATACGATATCATTCCAGTTTTCAATGGAAGAACCCGTAACTAATACCAGTCGAGGACATATGTCCTTCCCAAACCGCTTGGATTTATCTTTTAATTAGGGAGAAATCTAAAGTGAGGAGAGTAAATATGAGAGGGAGTCTATTTGCGTTTTTAGGCGGAGCCTTTATCACTTTGCAAGGAGTAGCCAATTCCCGAATCAGTCAAGATATCGGCACATGGCAAGCGGCGACGATTACCCAGTTAACCGGATTTATTATGGCCTTGCTTATCCTGATTTTCGTCCGTGATGGAAAATGGCAAAAGCTTAAGCAAGTAAAACCGTTGTATCTGACTGGCGGCGCCTTTGGGGCGGTTATTATTTTCAGCAATATCACGGCTATTCATCGGATCGGTGTTACTCTTACTATATCTGCTCTGCTGATTGCCCAACTGAGCCTGACCTTTATTATTGATAGTAAAGGATGGTTCGGCGTGGCGAAGATGAAGATGAGGCTGCCACAATTCATCGGCATCGGGATGATGATAGCCGGCGTGGTGATACTGAGGTTTTGATTGGAGATGAACCGAGTAATGAAAGAAATCAATGATCGGGAGCAACTAAATCATTATTTGCATGCTCATCAAATAGAATCCGTATTTAACGAACAATTACAACCCTATTTGTCGCTATACAGCTTTGATCAAGGGGAACTCATCTGTTCCCAAGGAGAACCTTCGCAGTATCTGTACGTGCTTGTTAAGGGAAAATTGAAAATCTATACTACCTCTGCGGAAGGCAAATCGCTTATTCTCTCTTTTAAGACGCCGCTTGAGGTGATCGGGGATATTGAATACGTTCGGGGTACTGACATAATCAATACCGTTGAGGCGGTATCGTCTGTCTCTATGATCGGCGTTCATCATCGTTGGTTGAAAAAATACGGAAGAGATTATTCGCCCCTGCTCCGGTTTTTGCTGGAAATCATTACGCGAAAGTTTTACGTGAAGTCCAATTCTATGAGCTTTAATCTGATGTATCCGGTAGAAGCGCGATTGGCTAGTTATCTATTATCCGTCTCCTTTGATGAATCCGATTCTCAATATAAAGGACAACTAAGCACTGCCAGTCTCAGGGATGCAGCGAACTTGATCGGAACCAGCTATAGACATCTGAATCGGGTCATCCAACAATTTTGTACGGAGGGACTGATCGAGCGTAATAAAGGGTTCCTCTTTGTTAAGGACAGGGATGGATTAAGCGCGCTGGCTAGTCAAAATATCTACGAATAACTCAACATATGGGAGAGAAACAGTCATGATTGCGGGACTATTATTGGCGCTAATCGCAGGTTCGCTGGTAAGCTTGCAAAATATTTTCAACAGCAAGGTGAACGAGCGCGCCGGGTCCTGGGCAACAACAACCATAGTATTAGGTTTGGGTTTCTTGGCTTCGCTAACGATCGGTCTAATCTTTGAAGGGAAGCATCTATTTATTTTGCAAAATATGCAGCCCTGGTACTGGATCAGCGGTTTGATCGGAGTAGGAGTAGTCGTCTGTCTGGTGCAAGGGATTAGACTACTCGGTCCTACGTATGCCATCTCTATCGTTCTGACATCTCAGCTCGGGTTTGCTTTATTGTGGGACTCCCTAGGCTGGTTAGGTCTAGAGAAGGTCCCTTTTACTTTCAAGCAATTGATAGGCGTGCTGGTCATCGTCGGCGGCATTATTGTATTTAAAATAGGCGGTCGACGCGAAAGTCAAACCTTAATATCGAGAGCCACTTCAATAACCTGAACTTCCGGGGAATCGATGGGGTCGTGATCTCGTAATTCGCCGAATTGCAAACCCGTCAATTCTTCGATGCGGGAGATGGGAACCTGGTACGTTTTGAAAGCTCCGTAAGCAAACTCCAGGTTCTCGATCAAGTTCTTCTGCGTCTGCAAGTAGGCGGTAGCGGACAGCGTTCCGTCTACCTTCACCATTGCTGCTACCTTCCAGAATTCGGCCGGGATTTGAACGCCTCGATAGACCCTGTCATCCGTCCTAAACACAGGCCCGGTAAATACGGTAACCTTAAGTTTGTCGTTTTCCGCATGGTCCAGAATATAATTCTCAAGCTCCAGCCAAGTATTTTGATTCAAATAAGCATGTTGGGGGGAACAATTCGTGAAATGGAACGTATCTCGATTCGCCTCCTCGGCCTTGTCTCCCCATACCGGATCGCGTCTTCGTACGAGATGTCCCCGATCCAGCGAGTTACCGCTGTACAATTCTGGACCGCATTGATAGAGGCGATCAATCCGAGGATCGAAATACCATTTGTCATTGTCGCGCTGCACATCGATTAATTGATTGCCATCGATATTCACGACTGTGTAGTAGGCGAGCCTGCGGGTTTTACTCATCACGATGGAAAAATGGGTATAGTGTAAAATAGTGCCGCCGCTGCTCACGGGAGCCAAATCTTGAACCACGTTGGATGAGTACGTAGGGTGGGGTACGGTATATTCTTCGCCGAGAAATGCCGGATCATATCCGGTTAAGCCATCATAGCTATCGATGCTTAGTTCTTCCGCCGGCATCGTTTCCGCCTTAATGTCATTGAATTGCCACTGCTTCATCATCGCGTCGAGAAGCATTTTCCGATCATCCGCAAGCCCGGATTGCTGGCTTCGGACAAAATCTACGATACTGCTGATACGGATGCCTTCGTTGGCTATGTATTGTCCGTTGCCTTTAGGATCCGGTACGCCTGCATGATGAAGAGCAACGACAATCCATTCGTCATTAAACACAGGCGAGCCCGATGAGCCTTCCATCGTATCCGACGAGTATTGGATGTAATCGTCCACGACATCCGTTATTTTGTTTTCTCTGATGGTTACGGCTTTAGGCGCTCCTCCCGGATGTTGGATGATAGATACGTATTCACCTATTAACGCCTTTCCGGATGGCCTCAAGAGCGGCAAAAAACCGAATTCGCTTAATGGACTTTTATCGGAAGATAGTTCCTCCAAAGCGACGAGCGTGAAATCCAGCTTGGCATCGGTCATAAAAAATCTTCCGGGTACAAAACGAAAGTTCACGGCACGGCGTTCTTTCAAGTCGAGACCTAGCTCATAGTTAAATTGTCCCAGACTGAACAGCGCGGCGTCTTCGTTCTCCAATACATGATTGTTGGTTAACAGCAAACAAGGAGAAACAAGAAATCCGGTACCATAACCTAGGACCCTTCCCAGGCGATCCCGCACTTCGATCCGACAGACCGCTCTTCCCGCTTTCAAACCACCCTCCAGATAGGAGATTGGAAACAAATCATTATTCCCGATAATTCGTTCAATAGCCAATCCGTCTAGGGGATTAATGATGGCTCTGCGAAAAGAAGCGCGTTCCCGCGTATCGACTTCCAGCGGACTTTTCGATTTGAGTTCGTGCGCGCTATTTTCTCGTATACCGGTTCGCTCTATATAGCGCCGTAACGCCTGCTGTTGTTGCATCGCAACAAGATCTCCATTAATCTGCGGCAATTGGTCCCCACGTAGCATTGACACTTGGCATCCACTCCTCGATTATATTTTTTTGCGATGCAGGATCGGCTTTCATCTCCTATGATAGGACATTTAATGAATGCGTCCATCGGCAGAACGAATCAATTATGGAGTACCCATAGGTTACAAATGGCATGATTTTAACCAAATGAAGGCAAACTATATGTGACTGGTTTACTTATATCACCACTGTAACGGAGGAAGCTTATGCCTATTTTCAAACCTTCCCAAATTGCGCGCTCGATTTATGAAGTAGACGGAGATGCACTTCAGCGGGCAGGAATTAAAGGAATAATACTGGACTGGAATAATACGTTAATCAAAAAGAATGCCGAGTCTTTATCGGATTCGATGAAAACATGGCTGAAAAACTTTCAGTCCCGATATGCGATAAAGCTGATTATCGTCTCAAACAGCAAACCTCCGGCACAAGAACACGGGCTGGTTAATGAGTTTCCGACTCTGTTCAAAGCGGGGAAACCGAAGAAAAAAGCATTTCTGGCCGCATTGGATGTACTTGGAACCCGCAGAAACGAGACGGCGGTTATTGGTAATGGTATTATCGCCGATTTATGGGGCGGAAACCGGTTAGGGATGCGCACGATTTTCGTGTCTCCTATTTGGACGAGACCTCGATTACTTGGAATGGTAAAACGGCTGGTGGTAAAAGCGCTTCGAGTATAGACGCACGTGATACATTGGACCAACTCAAACAGGGCAGCCCATAATGATTATCTTGGGAGGTGGTCGCTTTTATGCAGGTTATTAATAATAGCTTTATCAATGGGGATGTTGAGGTTTTTTAATGCTAATAATACGGAGCCTGCGACCGGTGAGAACTGTGGCTTTACAACGGTATAGCGCTTATTGCTTCCGGCGGTGGAGAGTTGTTCACTTAGTGCTCGATAGAAATATGGACTATTGACGACACTGCCAATGAATGTGGCCGCGACCTCATTGCTTATGAAGGAGGAGGCTATAAGCTCAATGCCGACCTTCATCTGGTCAATCGCCCGATTGCACACTCGCACGGCAACTGAACTGCCATGTTCTGCCGCCGCGGTAATGAAAGGAGCGAACTCGCCAAATCGTTTATCGCGCTCTCGTCTATCCTCGGTAAATCCTCGTATAGCTACCGCAGCAAATTCGCTAATGGATGACACGTTCCAATGCTCCAGCATGAGTCGAATAAGATTACTGTCCGTTGCGTTTGAATGACCCGCAAGCGTTTCGTATACTGCATCATACGAAATAAATCTTGCAGCACTCGTTGCATAATGGTGAAAATCATAATTGCGGATGAATTGCCCATCCTCTGTGATGCCTGCGATAATAGACCCGGTTCCCGCAATGACAACAATACCCGGCTGCGTCATTAACGCGCCGGAATGAGCGGATACGGCGTCATTCACATGCCATTTTGGACATGTTAATCCGGGAAGATCCGTTAAAGGAATAATCCAATCCAGATCGGATGGATTGTCATATCCGGCAATTCCAGCTGCAAGAGCTTGTACCTGCTCGCTTGTTCTGCCTGTCATATGCAACGCTTCGGCAATCGCTTCATGTACATTAAGAGTAGCTTGTTCGTCTTTATAAATGGAGGCGGAGCCTCGCTCTATGTAAGAAAGCACGTTTCCATCAAGGTCACTGACCATGACGCGGGTATACGTCCCGCCGCCATCAATTCCAATTACAACCTCTGAACTCATGTGAAACCCTCCTTAAAATTTTAAGAATGCAAAAACAGTCTCATGTACATCCGCTCTTATTGTTTCATATGTCATTGTCTCTTGACAATCCGATGGGAGGAAACTCCTATGAACGCACCGGACAGCCGTTCGAGCTTGCTCCGACCTACATTTACTTGGCGTCTGATGATTCCTCTTTCGTAACGGGACAGGTACTTCACGTCAACGGCGGCATCATGACGGAAACCTGAAATATTATCTGACCTGAACCGAAAGAAGGGCTGCCAATTGGCAGCCCTTCAAGGAATCTGTTCTTTACTCTCCAGCACCAGTTGGTGAGTCGCAAGATCAGGATCGTATACATACCGGGTGGCGCCGTCTTGGCCGGCTCCTCTGCCGCCTTCGACCACCAGTTTTCCTTCGACGGCTTGAGGCAGGTTGTTGGGCGACGTAGTCCAATTGGGGTAGGTTTCCTCCCCATTTAGGAATGTGAAGTTCGATACCTCGCCTGTTTCTTTATCGATGCCGTAAGCGTAGAACTCCAAGCCATGGCAGTCCGTGTAGCGCGGAATGAACAGGTATAACTCGAGTTTTGGGAACTCCAATTTCATGAACTCTATGGTGTTATTTTCTCGTTGGATCATTTCCAGCTGATTGAATTCTTGTATAAGCGTTTCATCGCCAGATCTCTTATGAAAATAAAGCTCGTAGTCGCCCGAGTACTGGAGATCGTTCTCCTGTCCAAGGCAGCTTGGCGCACCCAACGCCTGGATTTTTTCATCGCCGCCTTTTGCGGGACGCAACTGGAATAATCCGAAAGAAGTGTCCCCGACTGCCCGGACGCCTTCGTTAGGGGGAGGCATTTCAGGGTTGCCCGACGGATCGTCGTTGGCAGGCGGCTCCGTAGGCGGAGCCTCTTCAACGCCCGGCCCGATTTGCGTGGTGAGGATGTTGCCCTCGATGTCCATGTCTTTGAAAATGGCGCGTTCTACTTTCCGGTCTTTCCAATATACGACCAATTGAGATTCGATCTTTCCATTTCGGATTCCTTGAAGATCGAAGATTGCCTCTTCGTCCGTGTCCCCGCTGTTCTGTGCAATCACGTACCCGTCATTGACGCCGAAGTCGTAACGCCACGTATCGACTGCGCTCCAAGTAGACATGTCGTTTGGATCTTCCTTATGACCTTGCGCGAAATCCCGACGGACGCCCTGCCCATCAAAGTCGTCGCCGAAAGCCTGCTTGACCCCTTCCTCCGACATCCCGACTTGCAAGTGATCCAGCACGTATTGTATGGGCATGACCGGCTCATCCGCGTTGCCGCCAGACTGACGGAAAGAACCGAAGGGTTGGCTCGCCGCAGGAACCAGAGCAATAGCAATGAATAGGAAAACCGCCGCCACAACAGCCGCAGCCCAGGGATTCAAACGTCTTTTGGGGCTTTTCGACCATTCCGCCTTCGTATGCGACTCCATTTCTTGCTGCATTTTCGAATCGAATATGGCTTTTTCGAACGGACCTTTTCTTAGTCGCGCATACCACTCCGGTTTATGATCGCTCATGGCGCTCCACCTCCTCCAGGAATGCCTTCATTTTGGCGCGGGCCCTGTGCAGCCGCGACTTCACGGTACCGATCGATATTCGCAGCAATAATGCGATCTCCGTCTGAGGCATTTCATAATGGGCTTCGAGAATCAGAACTTCACGGTATTTCGTCGGGAGCTTCATGACCAGTAACCAAATGGAGTCCGCATAGGTACGATTCAAGTAATGCTCCTCCGCCGACGGGGCGCTTGGGGCCGGGTAAAGGAAGTCGAGCAGCGTTACCTTCCGGAAAAAAGCGGATTTCTTCTGATTAATGGCTATGTTCCGCGTGATGGAAAAAAGCCAGGTCCGCACGGACGACTGACCCCGAAAGGAGGAAATGTGCAGAAACGCCTGCAAAAACACATCTTGTGCGATATCGTCGGAAACGTGGTGGTTCTTGGTCAACAGGAAGGCGTAATTCCATACATCCTGCCCATGCTCCCGCATCAGATCGTTCAGGGACGGGGACTGTATGCTGGTTACGTTTTTCAAATAATCGTGCGCCAACTTGCTCACCTCGATAAATTAGACAATTCAGCACGCAAAAGGTTCCCATTTTCTATTTGAATACAATAATTTAACGGCTACCGCAGAGGTAGCCGTTAATTCGTTAACCGTGTTGGCCGATTCGCGCTCACACGACGTTCACGAATCTAGCGAGGGCACGGATGCTATTGAGAGGATTTTGATCCGCGCTTCCGTCCGGATTCGTTGAAGTGGAAACCACGAGAACGGCCTTTACTCCCGGTCGCGTATTGCTCAGCGCGATTAGGCCAGCCCTGAAGCTGAACGTAAACGACTCCCCGGGAAAAAGAAGAGCAACCTGGACGCCCGGCACCACGATGTTAAGAATCCCGGCGAACTCGCTTTGGACATTCAGCCGTACGACGGCTATCGCGAGTTGCGTTCCTACATTTCTTGCGGTTACTAATACGGTGCGCTCTGCTCCGCTTCCTCTCGCCAATGTTAGGATCTGATTCGTATTGTTCCAGTTGACTGTACGAAGGCACGTAATCGCGACATCAGACAGTCGTTGTTCCTGCCTCGCGCCGGCATACTTTTGGAGCAGTTTGTTTCTCAGCGTTTTGTTGCGGATATATTTCGAGCTGAGAAGCCGGCTTTTCAACCCCTTGTTCCTGGATGCGACATCCGTTGCTTTCCCTTTCTTTATATTGACATTGATCCTTTTGCCTTTTCCCATCATGCATCTCCTCTTTCGGAACGAACCAAGGTATACGGCATTCTATGTGCCGCACGGACGGGCCCGAATGGGATAAATCTTCTAAGTTTATGAACTTGTATGGTTGTCCAAAGGGTAAAAACGGGTTAGTGCCCATCATCAAATGCCGTCGATTTTTAAAATGCTTTTAATATGTTAGTTAGTGAACTTCAAGAAAGGCAAACAAACATAAATAGCAGCACAGGAGAGGAATGGCACCCTTGGGAAAATGGTTTCTTCATCGCTTCTATTCAAGAGACTCCGAAATCCGAAAGCATTTGCCTCCAACCTCGATATTTAATGCGCAGACTTTGAGAATATTTATGAAGAAATATGGAGCAGTCTATATTAAACCCGATAATACCCACATGGGTAAAGGAATTATGAAAGCTTGGAAAACTCGCGGAGGATACGCCTTTGTCCTTTTGAGGGGAACTACCGTAAAATGCGCTTCCTTGGATGCGCTGTACACAGAGATCAAAAAACGGTCTTTTTCCCAGCCATACATCATTCAAAAAGCCATTCCTCTTGCCCGCATTAAAGGCAGGCCTTTCGATATCCGGGTTATGATGATGCGCAACTTACGGGACCGCTGGCAGTTCTTCGGGCTTTATTCGAAAGTAGCAGGGCCCAACAGTATTGTCACCAATGTATCCAGCTCGCGAGGCTATGTGACTCTCTTTGAAAAATCGATGAAGCAGTCGCTGGGGTACTCAAATGAAAAAGCTGCGAGAGTCAAAAACCGGCTTATTCGCCTAAGCCACAAAATCTGCAAGCGGGCCGGAAAGATAAGATATTATCAAAAGATCGGTAATGATTTCGCCGTTGATAAGAAAGGAAAAATAAGCCTTATCGAAGTGAATTTTAAGTATCCGGGCTTCACAGGTTTCTCCCGACTACCCAATCAAAAATATTACCTGGGCATCAAACGAATGAACAACATCCTCCGTAAAAGGCGGCGGCGAGGTTAACTGGTGAATTGCTGTCCAACTCAAACTTAAAATAATTCATTTACCGTCTTATGATAAGGCGGTTTTTCTTTTGGATTAGAAAAAACCTCCCCCCTTTACATTCACGCTGCGTGAACGTTTACAATGGTTATGCGGGGGTGATCGACATGAAAATAAAAGAGGTGGCAAGTAGGCTTAACATTTCGCCGAGAGCGATAAGATTCTATGAGGAGAAAGGACTGCTGTCTCCTATCAAGGAGCCAGCCAACCTCTATCGGACATTCTCCGAGAAGGATATCTGGAGGCTTCAAACCATCATTTCCCTTAGAGAAGCAGGAATGTCCGTAGCGGATATACGACTGGTTTTGGAGAAATGGGACGAGAACGACAAAGAGGAACTACAGTATTATCTAGAGCTGCAACGATCGGTCATGATGTCGGAGTGGCTGCAGATCAAGCAGGTCGTCGAGACGACGGACCATATGATCGAGCTTCTCAAAACGAAACAATCGCTGCCTCTCGAGCATATTTTCCGACTCGCCGAAGCGTCCAAACAGCTGCGGGAGCATCGCGGCAACTGGAAGGACAAATGGGATTACAATCAACAAGCGCCTACTCACGATGAGCGGGTAGCCGCCAATACCGGGAATTATGCCGATTACGACAAAGCATTGGATCTTATCGTGCGATTGGTGTCACCGTCGGGAGACGAACAGGGGCTCGACATCGGAACAGGGACCGGAAATTTAGCCGCTAGATTTATGGAACGGGGCATCTCGATGTCGGGGGTCGATCAGTCCAAGGAAATGCTCCGGCATTGTCAGAGAAAATATCCCGCTCTAGAAACGAGAATAGGCAATTTCCTAGCGTTACCCTACCTCGAAGAGCAATTCGACTTCGTCGTATCCAGCTTCGCCTTCCATCATCTAACCCCCGACCAGCAGCTCCTTGCTCTAGAAGAAATGCGCAGGGTGCTAAAGCCGGGAGGACGCATCTGTATCGCCGATCTCATGAATTCCGAAGCTCATGAGGGTTCAACCAGTCCGAATTACCCTGCTATTCTAATGCTGAGGCATTGGTTCGAGAATAGTGGTTACCGCGTGGAAATTACCCCAATGAACGAATGGCTTCATATCATCTACGCCTGCAAGGAGGAGAGAAATCATGCCTGATCACGAAAGCATCTATAGGCGGGAAGCATCGCAATATCATGAATTAATCGCCAAGCAGCCGGGTTTAAAAGAGACCATCGAGGAAATCAAGCCGGTTAGCGGACTCGATATCGTGGATATGGGAGCAGGTACGGGCAGGCTGACGACGGTACTCGCGCCGGAAGCCCGCTCCATCATCGCGTTGGATGCCTCCGCCGCGATGTTAGAAGTGACTGGTGAGCGGTTACGCGCAGCGGGCGGCCCGCGGAAGTGGTCTACGCATGTCGCCGATCATCGAGAACTCCCGTTGCCGGATCAAAGCGCGGACCTCATCGTCTCGGGCTGGAGTATCTGTTACTTAACAAGCATGAACAATCCGGATTGGGAGCGGAATTTAGAGGAGGTCATCCACGAAATCAAACGCGTTCTTCGCCCCGACGGGACGGTCGTCATTCTTGAAACGATGGGCACCGGCTTCGAGACTCCCAACCCTCCGGATTTCTTATTGCCCTATTACGCGGCATTAGTGGATAAGTATGGTTTCTCGCACCGCTGGATCCGTACAGACTACGAATTCGACGATATCGTGCAGGCCGAGCGGTTAACCCGCTTCTTCTTCGGGGACGAGCTCGCGAACAAGGCCGTTGAGCAGAACCTCGTCCGTCTACCTGAATGCGCGGGCATCTGGTGGAAACATAACGATTGCTAATTTTGCACTACGCGTCCTTTTGACGATTGTATCGCACTCGCAGGACCGAGTTGATACGCTTTCGTTACCATCTCGGCTCAATTCGATTGCAGCAGACGGAGTTGGTACGATTTCGTTACTTTCTCGGCTCGATTCGACTACGGCGGACGGAGTTGGTACGATTTCGTTACTTTCTCGGCTCAATTCGATTGCGGCGGACGGAGTTGGTACGATTTCGTTACTTTCTCGGCTCAATTCGATTGCGGCGGACGGAGTTGATACGCTTTCGTTACCATCTCGGCTCAATTCGATTGCGGCGGACGGAGTTGGTACGATTTCGTTACTTTCTCGGCTCGATTCGACTACGGCGGACGGAGTTGGTACGATTTCGTTACTTTCTCGGCTCAATTCGATTGCGGCGGACGGAGTTGGTACGATTTCGTTACTTTCTCGGCT
>NZ_SOMN01000024.1 GCF_004564235.1 Cohnella luojiensis | reverse complement strand
GACGGAGTTGGTACGATTTCGTTACTTTCTCGGCTCGATTCGACTACGGCGGACGGAGTTGGTACGATTTCGTTACTTTCTCGGCTCAATTCGATTGCGGCGGACGGAGTTGGTACGATTTCGTTACTTTCTCGGCTCAATTCGATTGCGGCGGACTGGGTTAGCTAAGTTCCTTCGTTAATTCGGCTCGAATTAGCATCGGAGGGCAGAGTTAGATAAGTTCCTTCGTTAATTCAGCTCGATTCGACTGTGGAGGGCAAAGTTAGCTAAGTTCCTTCGTTAATTCGGCTCAATTTGTGGCAGTAGGCAGAGTTAGTAAGGTTTCGTTACTTTCTCGGCTAGATTCGACTGCAGCGGGCAGAGTTAGTAAGGTTTCGTTACTTTCTCTGCTCGATTCGAGTGTGGCGGGTGGAGTTAGTAAAGTTTCGTTACTTTCTCGGCTAGATTCGACTGCAGCGGGTGGAGTTAGTAAAGTTTTGTTACCATCTCGGGGTCAAGCCTAACAGGTATAATAAAAGCCTCCAACCCCACCATTAAGGTGGTTTTGGAGGCTCTATTACGTTACTCAGCCCAGCTTCAATTATTCCGCGGAACCGAATTGAACCCATGCTTTCTGAATTTCGTCGATCGCTTGATCCTTCGATTTGCTGCCGCCGATGTAGGCTTGCATCAATTCGCCGAATTTCTGGTGGAAAGTATCGAGCGAGTAGTTAACCGACAGGTCGCCGGATTTTTCCGTTTTCAAGATTTCTTCCATTTGCTTCGGCATGTCGAGGTTCGGCATCGGAGCATCCTTGATCGGCGGAATAACTTTAGCTACGTTAGAGAACCAGCCTTTGCCGTAGTCGGAAGTATACAGCCAGTTGAAGAACTCGATCGTTTCTTTGGCTACTTTGGAATCCTTGTTAATGCGGAGCGCTTGATCGGCGCCGGTGATGATCGTCGCTTGTTCGGCTTTATCGCTTACCGGATAACCCATGATGCCCAATTGGAAATCAGGGGTGATTTTCTTAATCGCTTCCTCGTCCCATGCGCCCTTACCGGTCATGAATGCCGCTTTGCCGGAAGCGAAATCGCTGACTTCGGCATTGCTGTCGCGCTCAAGAGGTTTGTCCGTACCGTGCTTCACGGTTTGATCGATGAAAGCGAAGAAATTGGTGTACAGGGCAGGATGGTCTTTGAATGTCGTTTCGCCTGCGATGAATTGATCGACTAACTCTTTCGCGCTAATGTTGGCGTCTAGAGCAGCCGCATCAACGAAGTGTTGCGCGATATGCTTCCATACCCACCACTCTTTATAAGCATTGGCGAACGGCGTGATTCCTTTGGCTTCCAGCTTCGCGATCGCGTCCGCCAATTCAGCGGTCGTCTTCGGTGGCGCGGCAATGCCGGCATCCGCGAGCAATTTCTTGTTGTACATTAGAACGAACAAGTTGCCTTTAACCGGAAGGCCAAGCACCTTGCCGTCCGTAGAGGTCATGTTCGAGCGAACGGCATCCGTCATCGCCGCAGCGAGCGGCTCGTTCGTCAAGTCTGCGCTGTATTCAGCGAAAGTATCAATATCTCCGCCGGCAGTCGTCTGGAATACATCAGGCGTGCTTCCCGCGGCTATTCGCGACTTAAGGATCGTGTTGTAATCGGCCTGCATGATCTCCAGGTTGATCGTAACGTTCGGTTTCACTTTCTTGTATTCCGCGATATAAGCGTTAAATGCTTCGGTGTATTCGGGAGAAGCCGTAAACATATTAATCGTTACGGGCTTGGAAGAATCGCCTTCCGCCGTTCCCGTGGCAGTGGCTCCGCCTTCGTTGGCGTTATTGTTGCTTCCGCATGCGGCAAGTATTCCAACGATCAGTACCAAGCTAATCGATAATGCGCTAAATTTTTTCAACACGGTAGTGCCCCCATTTCTTTGGTTGAATATTCGTCTACGATGCCTATTCTAAAGAATTAATGGGAGGATAAGAATGTACATAAGTGATGTGTTAAGGGTAAAAAAGTGGTTGGATGCAGCATGTTCGCTTTTTATCCATTCGCGGGATTTTCCCGATATTCCGACGGAGATACGGAGTAGTAATTCCTGAAAGCCTTGCTGAAATAATTCTTATCCTTATATCCGAGCATGGAAGAAATGTCCTGAATCTTCAAGGATGGATCATCTAACAGTACCTTAGCCTTGTCCATTCTGACCTTCTGCACATACTCGTGAATACCGAATCCGTAATGTTGCTTGAACAACCTCATCAAGTACTCCCTGCTCAAGTAATACTTCTCCGTAAACATCGAAATTTTAATGTCCTCGTAATAATGATTGTCGATATATGCCTTGATATCTCCTACATCGAACTGCCGATTCGCCGATTGGGACTTGCGGATTTCATCGGCATAATATTCGAGAACGCGAATGAGCAAGGATTCATATTGATCGAAGGTCGCGAAATCGGCCATTATTCCAATCCCGCGAAGGCCATTCTCGCCATTCGTCGGCAACCGCTCCGGGACAACCTTAAGCTCCAGCGCCATATCGTTCATGAGAATCACGAAATCATGAATCATACGGTCGGCTTCGCCGACGCTGAAGCCTTCCGCCGACCTCCACTTCTTCGCATAATCGCCCAATATGCTTCGCGCATGCTGGAGGTTCCCGCTTTCCAATGCATTCCGTATCATCGGTATTCGGCCCATCCATGAGCGGTTGTCCGTGCTCGCGAATTTGTCCGAGCCGCTGGCAACGGTCGTCCCTTGCAGCTTCAACAAGTCGATTCCGTAGATCGCCGATTTTGCGGAATCGTAGGAAGCGGAGATTTCCATCACGTCATCGCGAATGTCGCCGATCCCTATCAATACTAGAGTTCCGAACAGCTTGTTCAAGGTGGCGGCGACTTTGTTCATCTGATGAACGGCTCGGTAGGCCATATCCTCCCGATATCCGCCTTTCATCGTAACAACGGTGATGAGTTCCCTGTCCCGCTTGGGATTCGCGAAGCCAAAGCACTGGAAATGATCGCCCGCGATCTCGTTAATGACATTGGCTGCCGCGAAATGGAGCAAATCTACATCTTGATGAAACCGGTTGGTGCTGGTCTCCTCCAGATTCAGCACCCGAAGAACGATCGCAGCGAACCGGTTTCCCGAATCGTCAGCCCCGATCAAAGGCAACATCGCTTCGCTCAATTGATTCTTGGTGCTCCGCTCAATGATCGACAAGTATATCTTTTCCTTAAGCTTAGGCAAGGACATATTGAGAGCGATATTCTTGTTAATGAATTCGCTCTCCATCCGTCGCTTAGCTTCCAGTACGTTAAAAGCCTTGGCAAGCGCTTCATTCAGGTCGCCGCGGTTGATCGGCTTTAATAAATAGTCGACGACCTTGGAGTGAATGGCCTGCCTGGTATATTCGAAATCGTTATAACCGCTGATGACAATCGTCAACAACTGGGGATACTCCCGTTCGATCATACGGAGAAGGTCCACGCCGTTCAGCACAGGCATCTTCATGTCGATGATGGCCAGATCGATCTTGTGCTCCTCCAGCATCGAGAGGCCCATTTGTCCGTCCGTTGCTTCCAAGACTTGTCCGACGCCTAACCCTTTCCAATCGCCCAAAATGCGAATGGCTTCGCGCAGAGGCTCTTCATCGTCGACGATCAGTACGTTATACATAGCTGCCACTCCCCCGCGGTAACCGCATTTCCATCTCCGTACCCGTAGCATCCGTGCGGATGAATAGCTCCGCCTCTTCTCCGTAAAGCAATTTCAATCGCGTATTCAGATTGACCAATCCGATGCTTTCGCTTTCGTGATCGCGGTCCTCCCACTCGCTTTGGAACGACTGGACCACTTCCTCAAGCTTTCCCTCCTCGAATCCCGGCCCGTCGTCTTGGACGGAAATGACTGCATGGCTTGGAGTTAAGCGTGCCTTAACGGCAATCGTCACCGTGCCAGGCACCTTCTCGAGCGCATGCTTGATGGCGTTCTCGACAAGCGTCTGAATGGACAGCTTCGGAATTTCCAGCTCCATTAACGCTTGCTCCCAATCGTAAGTCACTTGAAGCCGATTGCCGAAACGCGCTTTTTGCAGCGCCATATAACGTTCAATGTGCTTCAATTCCTCCCTGGCATACACGACATCCTTGCCGCTAATGCAATATCTTAACGTTAGGGCTAGCGCGTCGACCATATCGGCGATATCGTAACGGTCGTTTTTCAATGCCTTAGTCGAAATCGCCTGCAGCGCGTTGTATAAGAAGTGGGGATTAATCTCCGCTTCCAGCGCCTTCAGTATCGCGTTCTTCTCAACCAGCTTCATTTTGTACCGCTCGTTAATCAAATCATTCGTTCTTTTCACCATCTGATTGAAATGACGGGACAAGTAAGCCAGCTCGTCTCGCCCCTTCACTTGCGTTTCGGCATCGAAATCTCCCGCACTGAACCGCCCCATCTGGTGGGACAGCTTCTTCAACGGCCTTGTAATCGCATTCGAGGTGAGGGATACGAGAATAACCGACAGCAGAAGAAAGAGAAATCCGATCAAGAAGCTCCAATTCCGGGTGGTGGTCGCCGCTTCGTAGATTTGTTTATAGGGAATGGGCTTAATTAGCTTCCAGCCTTCCCGCTCTCCAATGTCAAAGACGACAAGATACTTCTCGTCGCCCACATCCCAAGTTACGCGCTGATTTGGGCTTGCCGATAACCTATCAACTAATCCGAAGCCCTCAACCTGCCTATAGAAGGGAAGGTCATCCGCATAGAAGACCTCATTTTCCGGGCTTTGGAACAAGAGATGCTGCCCTTCGTTAAACGGGACATCCTTCATGATGGCGTCCATGGCGGACGAATTGAAATAGAAGGAAATGACCACCTGCGGCTGCCGGGATACGATGGTTCTCAGCACCCTGTGATAGGCCATGAAGCTATTCCCGGTGTCGATTGGATAACCTGCCGTCTCGGCAGGGGAGGCGACGAAGGATTGAAACTCCCGGTTGAACGGATCGCTCAAAGCGCGCTTGTACCAAGGCATGTCCTCGATAGCCTCCGCTATTCCCGTGCGAACCGTGATATTATAATTCTCTTTTGTAATGGAATAATACTTCCGCTGATCGACCAGGTAGAGACAGATGGATTCCAAATCTTTGCGGGAGAAATAGAGGCTGCGCAAATAATCCTCTAAGTACAGCCTTGAGGAGTAATCCTTGTCTTCGTGAATAATGGCGTTCGTGAATTTGTCGTACCGGATTTGGGGCAGGGACAGCTGCTCGATTCCGTCCAGATAATCCTCCAGGTTCTGATTGACCAGCAGAAGATTATTAGTCGTACTCGCGATGCTGTTGTTGACGGATTCCTTCTGCAGCATCTGGTACGAGATGACCGTCAAGGCCGTCACGACAAGGATAATGATCGACGTGAACAGCAGAATCAACTTATTAACCAGTCGCCGGGATATCCGTTCATATAAGAACGATGCGGCTATAAACACTTGTTTGATCAGGTTCTTCATAATCCTCCGGTCACGCGATTCCGTTCACCTTTTTACCCCTAATTGATTTCATAAATCCATTTTTGCGGGTAATAGGCTCATTTATAATACACAGTATAGTCGAAACGAGATGGCTATGTCATATCGCAGCTATAAGGCATTTACGCTTAACGCAGCAAGGAGAGGTGCAATCATGTTTAAATCGTTAGGGAGAAAATGGGGCGAAAAGCTGGAATTCGGTATTTTCACCTTGCCGGTTCTTATCTGCATCGCCGTTGCTTTCTACATCCCGTTCGCAATGACGATCCGGTACTCCATGACCAAGTGGAACGGGATTTCCAAACATCCGAAATTCATCGGGTTAGATAATTTCAAGCAAATATTCATGGGTGACGCCAACTTCGCCAACGCGGCATGGTTTACGGTCAAATATGCCATTCTCTACATCGTCATCGTGAACGTGCTGGCGATCGGGCTTGCCGTCATTCTGGACATGAAGCTGAAAAGCACCACATGGCTTAGGACGTCTTTCTTCATTCCATACATCCTTAGCCTCGTTATTGTCGGATTCATCTGGAAATTTATATTCATGCAAGGCTTTGAATCGTTGGGGGACAGTACGGGTTGGGCCATCTTTAAGCTCAGTTGGCTGGGAGAGCCCGGTTTGGCCTTCGTCTCCATCGTTGCCGTCTCGATCTGGCAGTCCATAGGTTTTTACATGGTGATTTATATTGCAGGCCTGCAATCCGTTCCCGAGGATCTTAAGGAAGCGGCTACCGTCGATGGAGCCGGGCCTGTCCGGAGATTCATCAGCATCACGTTGCCGTTATTAGCGCCATCCATCACAATATCCGTGTTCATGGCTTTGACCAACTCCATCAAGGTCTTCGATGTCATCCTTTCCCTAACGGGAGGAGGTCCGGGCGGGACAACCTACAGCATCGCGTTCGATATTTACAGAGATACCTTCCAGAACAACCTGTACGGATACGGCACGGCTAAAGCGCTCATTCTGTTCGTGGCCGTTCTGCTCGTTACCCTGATTCAGCTGACGCTCTTTAAGAGAAGGGAGGTTGAGGCATAATGAATAACCGCAGCAAAGCAGGACGAATCGTACTCGAGATCGTCATGGTCCTTCTTTCTCTCCTCTTCCTCTATCCGCTCTTCTTGGCGATTAATAACTCGCTGAAGAGCTTCGGAGAGGTCATGAGCGATGTCGTCGCGCTTCCTAAGCAGCTGGCTTTCGACAACTATTCCTACGTGTGGTCGTTCATCGACTACCCGCGACTGTTTCTGAACAATGCCATCATTACGGTCGTAGGGCTCGCGGGCATCATTCTAGTCTCGTCTATCGCCGCCTATAAGCTATCCAGGACGAAGTCCCGGGTAAGCGGCTTGATTTATATTCTCTGCATTATGCCGATGCTCATTCCCTTCCAGTCCATCATGTTGACCGTGCTCCAGTTGTCCAAGGATATTCATCTCACCAACAGCACTTGGGGACTCGGCGTACTCTACTGGGGATTCGGCGCTCCGCTGGCGGTATTCATCTATCACGGTTTCGTGAAGGGGATCCCGAAGGAGATCGACGAAAGCGCAACGATCGACGGAGCTTCGGGGTTCGGTTTGTTCTTCAGAGTCATATTCCCGCTGCTTAAATCGGTTACCGCTACGATTATCATTATCGATGTCATGTGGATCTGGAATGACTTCCTGCTTCCGCTCCTGATGGTGAACGGTTCTCCTTCAACGAAGACGCTAACGCTTGCGGCCTACACGTTCGTCGGACAATATACGTCGGATTGGCAGTATGCGATGACCGCCATGGTGATGGCCGTATTGCCATCCATCATCGTGTTCGTTTTCCTGCAGAAGTTTATCGTCAAAGGCGTCGTTGCCGGTGCCGTTAAGGGCTGATCAGGCATTGCTTAAAAACCGTGCGGAGTCTATCTCCGCACGGTTTTTAGATTGCATGACCCCCTACGATACGATAACCGTTATCCAACAATACTCTCTACGTGGATATCCTGCTCCTTGCTAAGATCAACATAACAGCCGTTTATTTCGACGAAGGGATGCGCCGGATCTTGCTCGCTGACCATCACGATCTTTCCTTCTCTTCCATCCGATAAGACAACCTTGTTCCCGATGAGCAAGTCCATGATTCTTTTCAGGAAGCTGAGAGTAATGGCTGGATCCAGCGTACCGTATGCATTGTCCGACATTTCTTTAAGTACTTTATAAAAAGGAACGGGATTTTTGTATACCCGCTTGGACACCATCGCGTGAAAGACATCGGCAACCGCTACGATTTTGCTGTATACATCGATTTCGCTTCCCTTTAACCCGAAAGGATACCCGCTTCCATCCTCGCGTTCATGATGCTGCAGGGCAACATAAGCATGCCTCTCGGGAATTCCGGCAGATTGCTTGATGATTTCGTAACCATAGACGGTATGATCTTTCACCAACTCGTATTCCTCGTCCGTTAATTTCCCGGGTTTGTTAAGAATCGCGCTCGGTATCTTTGCTTTCCCGATGTCGTGCAAGAAGCCCGCGGTTGTAAGCTCCAGCAATTGGACTTCATCGAACCCCCGGGCTTTGCCGATTAACTTGGACAATAAAGCGACGCCTATACTGTGCCTGTAAACATACTCGTCATATAACTCCAAATGGCTGAGAATTTGATTCAGGTTCGGGTGATTGCTCATTTGCATAATCATTGGAACGATCCTATCGCGTATGACCGTGAAAGGGATTTGGTCCAAATTTCTGGCATGGTCGAACAAATCCCTAACCTCTTTAATCGCGGAATCGACGAGATGGAGAATCGTGACGGGCTCGACGTCGTCTTCCGAAAGAATGATCCGTTGCGAGGCAAGCATGACGATATTTTTTTTCGTCAATACTCTCCAGGCCGGAATAACCAACGTTCCTGTTTCGTTATATATGTTTTTGTTTAATCGCTTGCCTACGTATACGTCTTGCCTTGATTGACCCTCATTCATTCTACCAACCACTTTCCGTTTTCGGACTTCTCTCATTAGCTTTCGATAGCTTAGCCATGCTTCTTTAGCGTCTGGGTATCGAAGGTCGTATTATCGACGGGCTCAAAGATATCCGTGCAATATTTTCCTATGCAAACCCTGCCGGAGTACATCTTCTTGACTCGTATTTTTAGTTTGGCCTTGAGTACGGAATTAGCCCCTGTTTGCCCGCCGATGACCTTGGCCGATATGCTGTCTCCCGCTTCGAGCCGAGAGCCCCTGCAAATCGAATGATCAGACCTAAATATGATGTTCCCGGCGGAGAGTAGATTGCAGAGCACCACTCCGTCGCGATGAATCACGATATCGCCGTTAGACTTCAGCTCGCTGTTCTGGCATTGATTTATGCTGATTTCAACTTTCTCCTCCTGCATCCGGGCTACTTCGTTATGGGTATCCCGAAGCAGGGCGAGAAAGCTCTGCACGAAGCCGTATGTCGCGATCTCCAGAAGTTTCGGGGGCTGCGAGAATATCGTAGATATCTCCTTCAGCTTCTCGTATTCCCCTTGTTTAATGTGCTGGATATTCGAGATGACGTACAATAGCTCTTTTACGGTGGCGGTGATCTCTTTCATCTTGGTTTCCAAGAGCAACAACACGATTTGCCCGAATCGTAAGGTCTGCCTCTTGGCTTCGAAGGCTTCCGTTAACATCTTGGAAGCGGCCAATAGCTTCTCTATGTAATCGCATAATAGTTTCGAAGTATTGTAGAGACGATTGAACAATACGCCAAAAAAGCCGGAGTACAGCTTGCTTGCTATGACGTTCCCTCTAACGTTAATGCTGCCGGTCGCCGTAATGGTAGAGTTAAAGACATTTCCGAAAACGTACACGTTCCCTAGCGATTCAATGATCATATTATCCGTAACGTCCCCGTATACGGTCACATCACCCGAAAAACCGATGTTGCCCGTCTCGATATCGACGTTCCCCGATACGATATAAGAAGTAGAGACATCGAAGGTTTTGATCTTGCCTCCCGTAATTCTGGGCCTGCCCTGCACCCTTGCGATAACGGTTCCATCAGGAGTCAGCTCTACATTAGATTTCGCGACGATAAGCAGGTCTTTGGGTGGGTCGGGCACCGTGACGCTGCCCAGGACGTCATATCCGATGACGCCGTCGATCGGCGAAAATTTCTTCGCCATCACATCTCCTTTGTTAACGGTCGGTATACGCAGATGGTTACGAAAATCGATCGCTCCACCCACTTCGAAGAACTCGCTCATTACTTGTTGGGAGAAATAAATTTCCAAGCGCGCGTCTTTGCCTGGTATCGGTTCCTTACCTCTCGCCACGATAACCGGTTCATAGGTAGGGACTAGCAGCTCCTGCTGGATAGCGGCAAATTCGATTCGGGCTTTAATGGACATCTGCTCGATCCGGGCGACGACTTCACTCAGCTGTACGGTCTTCCGCTCAAGCGCGTGAAGATGCAAGTAGGCCAACATCTTGTCCTCTGAAATGGTGACCTCGAACAGAGGTTGCTCTTCGATCTCCCAGGGTATTCGATCTTCCGCTGAAACCTTTGATTCCCATAAGACTTGCTTGTCGTAATTCTCCTTCAAAATAAGCACCTCTCGAATCACAAACTCATAGCTTTTTGCCCCATGCATGCTAGGACATGGGGATTTATTCTTTTCTATTCGAAATAAAAAAGACATCCTCCGATTGGAAGATGCCTGGGCCAGCACCCCATTCGGAAGCTTGGCGGCCATAGGGCATTAGCCCCTTAGGTCCATAGCTTTGCGTCCCTTTTTTTCAAAAGGTTTGCCTTTTTCGTGTGTGCGTTCGTGGTTGTATAGAACTTTTCGACTAACATTATGGAAATATCTAGATTTAGATGTAGGCATTAATACCTTCATTATAAGTTTAAAGTCGCATTTTTTTCAAGTGATTGGCGAATTATTGTAAAAAAATGTTACATTTTCGCTGGATCTGTCGAATTCGATTGATAAACAATTAAAAAAGCTGCTCAAAAGCTGGGCGCTTCTGAGACAGCTTATGGTTGATTACACCTTCTCGATCCAACCGAACGGATCTTCGACCGTCCCTCTTTGCACGCCGGTTAAGAAATCGTACACCTTCGACGCAAGCGGGCCGGTTCTGCCGCCATTAAGCGACAGCTTGTCGCCTTGCCAGTTCAGCTCCCCGATCGGCGAGATGACCGCGGCCGTTCCCGTTCCGAACGCTTCCTCTAAAGTGCCGCTCCGATAGGCCGCTACCAACTCGTCGATAGAGATCGTTTTCTCCTCGACCTCGATATTCCAATGGCGCAGTACCCGGATAACCGAATCTCGAGTTACTCCTTCCAAAATACTTCCGTTTAACGCCGGCGTAACGACTTTATTGCCGATTTTGAAAAACACGTTCATGCTGCCGACTTCCTCGATGTATTTCCGATGCACGCCGTCGAGCCACAACACTTGAGAGTAACCTTTCTCCGTTGCCTCTTGCTGCGCTTTGAGCCCTGCCGCATAGTTCCCGCCTGTCTTGGCATTGCCGACACCGCCCGTAACGGCACGGACATACTCCGACTCCACGTAGATGCTGACAGGATTGATTCCTTCCTCGTAATACGAGCCTACCGGCGAGAGGATGATCATGAAGTGGTACTTCTCGGACGGCGATACTCCCAAAGTAGCCTGCGTTGCGATCACGAATGGGCGAATATACAGCGAAGTTCCTAGTTCAGACGGAATCCAATCTTCGTCTACCTTGATGAGCTGTTTCAAGGCTTCCATGACCAGTCCCTCGTCAAGGGAAGGAATGCTGAGGCGGGTATTGGAGCGGTTGAGCCGCTGCAGGTTCTTATATGGACGGAACATGAGGATGCGGCCGTCCGGAGTCTTATAAGCCTTCATCCCTTCGAAAACCGTCTGCCCGTAGTGAAACACTTTGGCTGCGGGATCCATTAGAATCTGCTGATAAGGGACAATCCTCGGGTGGTGCCAGCCCTCTCCCGAATCGTAATCCATGATGAACATGTGGTCGGTGAAAAATTTTCCGAAGCCCAACTGCGAGATTTCCGGCTTCTCCTTAGGAGCGGAAGTTCGCTCTACGTTGATTTTGATTCCCATTCGAACATCTTCTCCTTACCTATAGCGGTTATAGTTGAATGATAGCAGAGCATTAAGTATATTGATAATATCTGTTTTATCGGTTATCCATACCTTGAAGGTATGGAAGAAGGGAGAAGCTTCGGATGGATATGCGACAGCTTCGATATTTCCTGGCGATTGCCAACGAAGGGCAAATCACTCGCGCGGCCAAGCAATTGAATATGGAACAGCCACCTCTAAGCCGACAGCTTAAAATGATGGAGCAAGAGCTCGGAGTCGTCCTGTTCGATCGCAATGGGAAGCAATTGCAGCTCACGCAAGCAGGGGAGCTTCTGCGTCAGCGGGCGGTGGCTCTCATGAACCAATTCGACGAGACGATCACCTACGTGCAAGAGCTTGGCGAAGGCGTTCAAGGCGTGTTATCCATCGGAGCCGTCGTTTCCTGTATTTCCTTATTGCCCCCTACCATACGCCGATTCTCTGAAAAATATCCGCAGGTCACCTTTAAAATCCAAGAAGGCGACCATTACCTGCTCGGCGAGTTGCTTGAGAATCGGGATATCGAGCTCATCGTATCGCGGCTGCCCTTCCAATCGGACTTCCAATCGCAGCACTATTCCGTGCTGCCGCTGCCGTCGGACCCGTTCGTCGCCGTTCTTCCATCAGAATGGTGCCTTGATAAGGATCAGAAAACGATGACCCTTCAGGAGCTTGTCCAATTTCCCTTTCTAACGTTAAAGACGGATAGAACGACGGGTATGCACAACCAAATCTTCCAAGAACTCAAACAGCACGGATTGGAACCGAGAATTCTTAGCGAGTGCTCTAGCGTTGCCATCACGGTATCTTTGGTCGCCAATGGGTTAGGAGTCGCCATCTTGCCGAAGTCCGTCATGACCTCCTTCGCTTCCCCGAACATTAAGCAGGTGGCGATCTCCAACGCCGAATTTCAAAGCGAGGTCGGAATCGTATGGCTGAAGGATCGGCACCTCTCCAAGAGCGCTCGGCATTTAATGGCGATTATCGGGGAGTGAGCCGGGTGCGGCGGCAGTGATGGCGGTGAAATGCGGAGGTGGGCGGAGTTGGTAAGCTTTCGTTACGATCTCGGCTCGATTCATCCGCGGCGGGTGGAGATAGTAAAGTTTCGTTACTATTTCGGCTCGATTCGACTGCGGCGGGCGGAGATAGTAAAGTTTCGTTACTATTTCGGCTCGATTCGCCCGCGGCGGGCGGAGTTAGTAAAGCTTCGTTACTATCTCGGCTCGATTCGACTGCGGCGGGCGGAGTTAGTAAAGTTTCATTACTTTCTCGGCTCGATTCGGCTGCGGCGGGTGGAGATTGTAAAGTTTCGTTACTCGGATCGATTCATCCGCAGCGGGTGGAGATAGTAAAGTTACGTTACTATTTCGGCTCGATTCGCCTTCGGCGGGCGGAGTTAGTAAAGCTTCGTTACTATCTCGGCTCGATTCGCCTGCGGCGGGCGGAGTTAGTAAAGTTTCATTACTTTCTCGGCTTGATTCGGCTGCGGCGGGTGGAGATTGTAAAGTTGCGTTACTATCATCGGCTCGATTCGCCTGCGGCGGGCGGCGTTAGCTAAGTTCCTTCGTTAATTCGATCCGATTCGGCGGCGGTAGGCAGAGTTAACGAGTTTCCTTCGTTAATTCAACCCGATTTGGCGGCGGTAGGCTGAGTTAGCGAGTTTGCTTCGTTAATTCGACCCGATTCGGCGGCGGTAGGCTGAGTTAGCTAAGTTCCTTCGTTAATTCGGCTCTCGTCTTAATTCCCTTTAGCTTCCTGGACCTTCAACTGCTTGCCTTTAACCGTCGTATTCTTCATAACCTCGAGGACATGCGGTCCTTTACCATTAAGGATGTCGATGAAAGTCACGCTGTCCTGTATCGTAATAATGCCGATATCCTCCGCCGTTACGCCCTCGATCCGGGCAAGCGTACCTACGAAGTCCACGGTCCTTAGCTTCTTATTCTTGCCGCCGTTGAAGTAAAGCTTCATGATGCTCTTATTCAGCTGTTCGTTCTTATCCTTCTTGATCGTCGGCTGAACGCTTAGCTTCTTCTCGAAGGCCGCTTGTCTAAGCGACACTTCATCCTTGGAAGGAGCCTTCCTTCTGCGGATTTCAAACCCGATATAGCCTTCGATATTCGCCAGGAACTTGTCCTCGCCCGGAGTGGCGAAGCTGATCGCCTTCCCTGCCTTGCCCGCGCGGCCCGTTCTGCCTGTCCTATGCACGTAACCTTCGGCATCCTGGGGAAGATCGTAGTTGATAACGTGCGTGATGCTATCGATATCGATTCCCCTGGCCGCTACGTCCGTCGCGACTAGATAGCGGAACGCCCCTTTCCGGAACTCGTTCATCACCTTGAACCGATCCTCTTGCTCCATGCCTCCATGGATCTTCCCGCATCTGAAGCCAAGCTGATCTAATTGCCTGTAGACCTTGTCCACTTGCTCCTGAGTGCGCCCGAAGATGATGCAGCTATCCGGGTTCTCGACCACGATGAGGTCTTGGAGCAGCTTTGGCTTATCCCCGTCCTTTACCGTGATCAGGGAGTGATCGATCAATGGGTTCGACGCCGTTCCTGCCGCCGCGGCAATCTCGATATCCACGGGATTCCTCATGATTTTATGGCAAAGCTTCTCGACATCCTTAGGCAGCGTGGCGGAAAATAGCAAGGTCACCCTATCCTTCGGAAGCTTCTGTATGATCTTCTCTACTTGCTCGATGAATCCCATGTTAAGCATCTCGTCCGCTTCGTCGATGACTAGATAACGGATGAGCTCCAAATCGAGCGTACCTCTCTCGATATGGTCCATTACCCGCCCCGGTGTGCCAACGATGACATGGGTTTTCTGCTTTAATTGGGCGGTTTGCTTCGCGAAGGATTCTTTGCCATAGAGGGATGTCGCCTTAATCCGTTTGAATCTCCCGATGTTCGTAATATCCTCGTTTACTTGCACGGCTAACTCGCGTGTAGGCGTTAAGATCAAAGCCTGCGGCTTATTCTCTTCCCATTCCACCAGCTCGCATATCGGTATCCCGAACGCAGCTGTCTTGCCGCTCCCCGTCCTGGATTTCACGGTCAGGTCTTGCTTTTTAAGCGCGATCGGTATCACTTTACTCTGCACGTCGGTCGGCTGCTCATAACCTAATCCGCTTAACGCTCGAACGATTTCTTCGCTTAATTCAAAGTCTGCGAAACGGTTGCTGCTCATCTATTACCCTCATCCGTTGTTTTATATTGGCTTGCTTTTAGTTGTTTCCATGACGCCCCTCTTACAACCCTTTTCCCATTATACGCTATCTCGCGCTCCCAAGGTCATTCCCTTGCCAAATCCAATATCTCCATCGCCGCGAGATCAGGCCGATAGTGATGAACTTGACACTCCACACGGCTAAAGCCGTGGGATTCTTAGCTAGTTAGTACGTCCGCAGTCTGTTTCCAGTTTGGACAACTGCTAAGGTTGGGGCTGTGCCATCAGCCAATCCTAAGACAGTGCGTATAGCATCTTAGGCTGACAGACTGTTA
>NZ_SOMN01000023.1 GCF_004564235.1 Cohnella luojiensis | reverse complement strand
GCCTGCCTCAAGATGAGATTTCCCAATTCGTAAGACCCCTGGAAGAACACCAGGTTGATAGGCTCGGGGTGGAAGCGCGGCAACGTGTGCAGCTGACGAGTACTAATCGGTCGAGGGCTTATCCTAACGAATGACACTGTAAGACAAACGATACTCACCAACTTCTTCTAAGCTTTGCTTCGCATCCAGTTTTCAAGGCGCAAGCCTTGTGATCTTATTTAATTGTGGCGGTGTAGCTCAGCTGGCTAGAGCATTCGGTTCATACCCGGAGGGTCGGGGGTTCGAGTCCCTTCGCCGCTACCACTCGTTTTCTATCCCATGGAGGCTTAGCTCAGCTGGGAGAGCATCTGCCTTACAAGCAGAGGGTCGGCGGTTCGATCCCGTCAGCCTCCACCATAACTTCACCCCAAAAGTGAAGTAGTCCTTCGAAGCTTAATCCGATTACTTTTCGGGGACCCCTTATTTAACACGGAGCTGTGGTGTAGTGGCCTAACATGCCTGCCTGTCACGCAGGAGACCGCGGGTTCGAATCCCGTCAGCTCCGCCATTTTCACCAAAAGTGACGTTAACCTTCGAAGATAATTCCGATTACTTTTCGTAGGCCCCGTACGCAGGGGAGTAAATTAGGCTCGATAGCTCAGCTGGTAGAGCAGAGGACTGAAAATCCTCGTGTCGGCGGTTCGATTCCGTCTCGAGCCACCATTTTTTTATCCGGTTTACCAGACCGGCTTGTATTGTGGAGGATTAGCGAAGTGGCCAAACGCGGGAGACTGTAAATCTCTTCCTTCGGGTTCGGTGGTTCAAATCCATCATCCTCCACCAGTTTCGAGCCATTAGCTCAGTTGGTAGAGCACCTGACTTTTAATCAGGGTGTCGTAGGTTCGAGTCCTACATGGCTCACCATTAAACCAACAAACGCGCAGACGTGCAAACGTCTGTTTTTTGTTTTTTTGGACTAAATCAAACTAATTCCCTGCAAACTTGCAGAAAAGCCTCTGCAGTTCGACCAAACCGAACTAAAGCCCCGCAAACATTCAGAAACGCCACTATAGTCTGACTATACCGAAGTACAGCCCACAATCACGTGCTCCCTTCCCCTCTGCTGCTAAACCAACTCGCACCGTATTGTCCCGCACCTTGAGTGGTCCTATTTTATTGAGATTCCTTATACGATCGGCGAATGCCTCCCATGGACATAGGGGAATGTTATAGTACAAACCGTCCCATCGGAGGAACTTATTATGATGTATCTGTACGCGTTGGCTTTCTCGTTCGCGCTTGTTATGTTGCTTGTGCCGTTCGTGCGCAGATTTGCTATAAGGGTGGGCTTCGTGGATCGGCCGACGCGTCGCAAAATCCATGAGGAGCCGATTCCTTTGTCGGGAGGAGTCGCGATTTTCGCTGGCGTCGTAGTTACCTCGTTTCTGTTCATGGGACATCCTGCTCTGTTTCGTACCATTTTGATAGGCGGGTTAGCGTTGGTCGCCATCGGACTTATCGACGACGGGTATAAATCCAGAAGCCTCGAGTTTCCAGTCTGGCCCAGGTTGTTAGTTTACATAGGCGTGGCATTCGTCCCTATCATGCAGGGAATCTCGATCCAAGGAATCTCGTCGCCATCCTCCTCGGCAATGATCCTGTTTTCGCCCGCGTTGGCTGCTTTATTCACGATCATATGGGTTTTCGCGCTCATTAATATGCTTAATTTTATCGATGGGATCGATGGTCTCGCTTCGGGCGTGTGCGTCATCTCTTCCTTGACCTTATTCGCAGCCTCGTTAATATTTAATCATGCTAGTACCGCCGTGGTAGCCGTTGCGCTCGCAGGCTCCTGTTTGGCATTCTTGGCCTATAATTTCCATCCTGCCCGAATTTTCATGGGAGATGCAGGGGCCACGTTCCTCGGATATACGCTTGCGGTGACTGCTATTGACGGAACGCTTAAGGGTGCCACGATATTGTCCCTTTCGGTGCCCATGCTGGCGCTTGGCGTACCTATTCTGGACACTGTCATTGTTTTCTCAAGGAGGCTGTTGGAGGGAAAAGGCCTGCATCGGGCGGATAATTTGCACACCCACCATAGCTTAATGAAATGGGGATTGACTCAGGTTCAGACGGTTTCCTTCCTCTATTTAATAGCTGCCGTCTTCTCGTTACTGTCCATTGTTATCCTATTGGTGCTTCGCTGAGAATCCCTTTATGAATCCCCTTATATGTGTCAGTTATGGTACAATGACGCATATATCGCTTATCTCCGCGGACAAGGGGTTTCAAGGATGAATAAAACCAGACTGCAACAATTGGGGCAACTATTGAATGCGTCGGTCGTATCTAAGGTGCTGACGGGAGCGGAATGGGAAAAAGAAGGCGGCAAAAAACACCCCGAAGTCGGGGATGCTATACAATTAAAGAAAGTTTACCTTATGGTTACCCGCGTGCACGGTTCCGAGCTGCATTGCATCGAAATATCAGCGATCTTAACTCCGGTCGAGAAACAATTGCTTGGATGGGCCGTACAACAAGGCGGAACGCGCCCGGTTTCCGGGGCTTCCGATTTGGAAAGACAAGCCAGGCGGCTTGGCGAATGGGTCCAGCAATCGGTTACGGCCGGCGAGTGGAGAGCTGAAGTTCCCGATCGTATGGAGCTTCGCAACCGGCTGTTCGACGGGATGGTACCGTTCCTGCTTCTGTGCGAGCAAGTCGAAGAGAAGGAGCCATCTTACGTCGAGTTGGAGAAGACGATCCGAACCTTTATCTCGGATGATACCTTGCTCATTCCTCTAAGGGAACATGAGTGGCTCATCCTTAGCAGCGATCGGGTACTCACGGAGGCGGATAACGAATCAGACGAGGTTCTCGGCTACGAGGAAACTAAGGAGATCCTGTCTAATCTCGCGGAAGGTCTTCATCAGCTCATAACCGGAGAATGGGGCGGGGAATGTCATATCGCCGTCGGTGAACCGATCGTACCGTCGGAAAGCGTCGTTCGGATTGTAGGAACGCTGAGGGAGACGATATTCCTCGGCCGCAAGTTCCATATGGGCATGCAGATCCATTTGCCTTGGCTCGTTCATCTGGAGAGATTGCTAAGCGGAATACCGGAGATGGTAAGGTCGCGCTTCGTCGAAGAAATGATGGGAAGGCCCGATCTGTTCACGGATTCGGAGACCGTCTCGACGCTCGACGCTTTCTTTTCCATGGATTGCAATGTAAGCGAGACCGCCAAAAAACTATTTATCCACCGCAATACTTTATTGTACAGATTGGATAAAATAAAGCACGAAGCAGGCTTGGACGTCCGTTCCTTTAATGACGCCGTGTTGGTTCGAATCTTATTGCTATTGTACAAAGTCACGAAAAGGAAATGAATTTTTTGTACGCTTTGTGCATAGTCATTTGGCTCGGGTGTGAGGTAAGATAAACCTGTACCTTCAAACGAAGTTTAGGGGGAAATGTACAATGGCAGGCGTTCGCTTAGAAAAAGTGTACAAAAAATATGCAGGTACCGAAAAAGCTTCGGTTACCGACTTTAACCTGGATATCCAGGACAAAGAATTTCTCGTTCTCGTTGGTCCTTCCGGTTGCGGTAAATCGACCACGCTGCGTATGATCGCAGGTCTTGAAGAAATTTCCGAAGGCAAGCTGTACATCGGCGACCGCGTCGTGAACGACGTAGCACCGAAAGATCGCGACATCGCAATGGTGTTCCAATCGTACGCTTTGTACCCTCATATGAATGTTTATCAAAACATGGCATTCGGTTTGAAATTGCGTAAGTTCCGCAAAGACGAAATCGATCGCCGCGTACGCGAAGCAGCTCGCACGCTCGAAATCGAGCACTTGCTTGATCGTAAGCCGAAAGCTCTTTCCGGGGGTCAACGCCAACGTGTTGCCTTGGGACGCGCAATCGTTCGCGAACCGCAAGTTTTCTTGATGGATGAGCCGCTTTCCAACTTGGATGCGAAACTGCGTACTCAAATGCGCGCTAACATTTCCAAATTGATGAAACGTCTTGAAACGACTTGCATCTACGTTACCCATGACCAAACGGAAGCTATGACAATGGGCGATCGTATCGTAGTTATGAAAGACGGTTTCATTCAACAATCCGCTACTCCTGAAGTTCTTTATAACCACCCGGTTAACCTGTTCGTTGCCGGCTTCATCGGTGCTCCATCGATGAACTTCATTACTGGACAATTGGTTGAAGAAGGCGGAGCTGTTCGCTTCCGCGCTACTGGCTTCAACGTTGAAGTTCCAGAAGGCAAAGCAAAAGCGCTTCGCGCAAAAGGCTACATCGGCCGCGAGATCATTCTTGGAATTCGTCCGGAAGATTTCCACGAAGAGCCTGTGTTCATCGAAGCTTCACCAAACAGCGTCGTGAACGCAACGATCGAAGTATCCGAGAACTTGGGTCACGAAATGTTCCTCTACCTGAATGGTCTGGGTAAAGAAAACGTAATCGCCCGTGTTGACGGACGTGCCGGCCTTCGCGAGAACCAAAACATCAAACTCGCTATCGATATGAACAAAATTCATGTATTCGACACGGAATCGGAATTGAACGTTTTCGAAAACTAATACACGATTAGAGCGGAAACCGTTCGGCCAAATGGCCGAGCGGTTTTCTTTTTTCTACGATCGGAAAGTATAAATTGCTTTGTGGGTTTAATTTCGTTACGATAAATAGGGGAAATGAGGAAAGGAGCTGTACGATGGCTAAAAAAGTGAGAGTATCCGAGCTCGTGCAGCAATTTCACCTGGAAATTGTCGCTGGCGAAGACGGATTGCGGCGTACGATTAATACGGACGACTTGAATCGTCCGGGCCTGGAGATGGCCGGTTATTTTAACTATTATCCTGCGGATCGGGCTCAGATGCTTGGACGCACGGAGCTTGCGTTCCTTGAGACGTTAACGACAGAGGAACGGCGCGATCGCATGGAGCGCTTATGCCATGAGGAGACGCCTTGCATTATAATCACGCGCGGACTGGATATTCCGGGTGAATTGATCGAGATTGCTAACGAAAGGCAATTTCCTGTGTTGAGGAGCTCGGTAGCGACGACGATCCTATTAAGCCGTATAACGAACTTCCTGGAGAAAAAGCTAGCCCCTTCGGCGACTATTCACGGCGTACTTGTCGATGTATATGGCGTGGGGATGCTCATAACGGGAGGCAGCGGAATCGGGAAAAGCGAGACGGCTCTTGAGCTTGTCAAACGCGGTCACCGGCTCATTGCCGACGATGCGGTAGAAATACGCCAGACCTCGGACAATAACTTGTTCGGAACGGCGCCGGATTTGATTCGCCATCTACTTGAAATTCGCGGACTCGGTATCTTGAACGTAATGACGCTTTTCGGAGCCGGCGCAGTACGCAACCAGACAGGCATTAGCTTGGTTGTTAAGCTCGAGAATTGGCAACAGGACAAACAGTACGACCGCCTAGGCTTGGACGAAGAAACAACCAAGATCATCGAGACGGAAGTTCCTTTATTGACGGTCCCGGTTCGGCCTGGACGCAACTTGGCGGTTATCCTGGAAGTGGCGGCGATGAATTTCCGTCTCAAACGGATGGGCTATAACGCTGCTCTGCAATTCACGAACAAATTGACCGAAGCGATCTCTGAAGACGATTATGAATAACTTATTGGAGGATGACCATGTTCACTCTACTTCTGGATCCGATCGCCTTTACGCTCGGGCCTTTAACGGTACACTGGTATGGCATTATTCTGGGATTGGCAGCTCTCGCAGGCTTGCTGATCGCGGTCCTGGAGGGTAAGCGGTTCGGTCTTAGTCCGGACTTTTTCCTGGATTTGATGCTGTTTGGAGTACCTTCCTCGATCATTGTGGCCCGCTTGTACTTCGTGGCCTTCAAATGGGGCTATTACCAAGACCATCCCGGTGAAATCATTCAGATCTGGAATGGCGGGATTGCCATCTACGGCGCATTGATCGGAGCGTTACTGTGCGGATTCTTCTACATTCGCGCCAAAGGATACGACTTCTGGCGGATCGTGGATATATGTGCGCCGTCATTGCTCATCGGCCAGATGATCGGGCGTTGGGGGAACTTCGTTAATCAGGAAGCTTACGGCGGTGAAGTCGAGCGCTCTTTCCTAACCGATACTTTAAGTATTCCATCGTTTATCGTGAATCAGATGAACGTGGAAGGGATCTACCACCATCCGACCTTTTTATACGAATCGTTGTGGAGCTTGGTGGGACTGATCATCCTTTTCGTGATCAGGAGGCGTGATTTCCTTCGCGCGGGAGAACAGTTTTTCATATACATCATTTGGTATTCGATCGGTCGGTTCTTTATCGAAGCGCTTCGGACGGACAGCTTGGCTTTCAAAGGACCGGAATGGCTTGTAAATCTGCTTGATGCCTTATGGACGCCGATGAAGGCTGTATTCGAACAAGGATACCTGAACCCTGCCGAAGGCAACATCCGTATCTCTCAATTACTAGCCTTGCTTATAATCATCGGAGGCATCGCGTTTATTGTCGTGCGCCGCATGTTAGGTCTGGCGAAGCAAAAATACAACGATCCGTTGATTAACCATAAGACTAAAACAGAAACACCCGCACTAGAGGAAACGGAGACTACCCAGAATGACTCAACATCAGAAGATCAAGGCCGTCCTGTTTGATCTGGACGGTACGATAATCGATACGAATGAACTCATTATCCAGTCTTTCTTCCATGCGCTGAAGGGTGTCGTCCCCGAAGGTTTCGGAAGAGAGCATATCATCCCAAGCATGGGACAACCCTTGACTACGCAGCTGCAGGAGTTCTCCGGACAGGAGGACGTAGCCCATCTCACGCAAGCGTACCGGGAGTACAACCATTTACGGCATGACGAGATGGTGGCGCTCTTTCCAGGCGTGGCCGAGGCAGTGAAGCAGCTGCACGCTGCGGGGATTCAACTGGGAATCGTGACTACCAAGATGAGAGCGACGACCCTTCGAGCTCTGGAGTTACTAGGCTTACGCGATTATATGGAGACGATCGTGACGCTGGATGACGTGGAGCATGCGAAGCCTCACCCCGAACCGGTAGAGAAAGCCATGCAAGCGCTCGGCTCCGTTCCTTCGGAAACATTAATGGTAGGAGACAGTTCCGTCGATATGAAGTCGGCCATCGCGGCAGGTGCTATACCGGTAGGAGTGGCCTGGTCGTTAAAAGGAGAACGGAATTTATTCGAAGCCGGAGCCGTTCACATGCTTCACGAGATGCATGAGCTGTTGGCCCTGTGCGGAATTGAAGGTGTCCAAGGTTGAGAAACGTAGAGCGGTATCCGGTGGAAGGACCGAATGCGCTTTGGCAAATGTATCGGACGATCTCGCGGTTTAAGGCGGTCCGTAACTTCGTGTTCATTCAGTTGACCCGATATTGCCCAAGCTTACCCGTAAAAAATTGGATTTATAGACGTGTCCTCGGCATGAGGGTGGGACGCCATACAGCGTTCGCTCTCATGGTGATGGTCGACGTCTTTTTTCCTGAGCGGATCTCCATCGGGGAAAACTCGATTATCGGCTATAACTCTACCTTGCTGACGCATGAGTATTTGATTAAAGAATACCGCCTGGGAGATATTCGCATCGGTTCAAATGTGATGATCGGGGCGAACGTCACCATTCTTCCGGGCGTAACGATCGGTGACGGTGCCGTCGTAGCGGCAGGTTCAGTCGTGCATAAGGATGTTGCGCCGAACGCCCGAGTGGGCGGTAATCCTCTTAGAGAGCTGGCGGGCAGTTAAGTTGAAGAAGTCGATGGGCTGTAGTCCAAAAGCCGTCTGATTGCCGGAAAAAGGCAATCGGGCGGCTTTGTCATATCGGCTTGCGCGGGATTGACTGAGCGGGAGAGGCATGGTAATATACGACTAAACTCTTTATTTTGGCAGTATGGTAACTTGTTAGCACTTTAACGTATTGAAGTATAACATAAATGAAATGGGATTATACGCACGATGATCCCGTTAGGTAGAGACGAGGGTGCGCAATCATGACGAAACCGAAAGTATTCGAGAAACCGACAGGCGTCAAAGACTATTTGCCTCACGCGGTCACCAAGCTGCGCCGTATCGAACGGAGCGTGCTGGAGTGCATGCGGTTGTGGGGATACGAGCAAATCATGACGCCGACGATCGAATATTACGATACGGTCGGGGTGGCAAGCTCCACTTCAGACCAGAAGCTTTTCAAGCTGCTGAACCAGCGGGGAACGACGATCGTGCTTCGCTCCGACATGACGGCTCCGATTGCCCGGGTAGTCGGTTCGTTGCTTAAAGATAAACCCTTTCCTATAAGACTCAGCTACCACGGCAACGTGTTTCGGGCTTTCGAGGAGGAGGGAGGGCGCGAAGCCGAGTTCTTCCAAACCGGCGTTGAACTCGTTGGGGATTCTTCGCCAGAAGCGGACGCGGAAATCATTGCGCTGGCGGTCGCTTCCTTGCAAGCGGCTGGCGTACCTTCCTTTAAGATCGCGATGGGTCACGTCGGCTTCCTGAACGGTTTATTTCAGGAGACGCTGCCCGGACTGGAGAGCGAGCAGGAAGCGCTGAAAGCTTGCTTACTGCAACGCGACCATGTCGGCTACCGCGACGTCATTCGCAACTTATCGCTCGATGCGGAATGGAAGCGGGAGTTGGAGGACATTCTGAGGCTTCGCGGAGGGCAGGAGGTATGTGCTCAGGCGCTGCAGCTTAGCGCGAACGAAGGCGCCCAAGCGGCCATCAAGCATCTTTGCGAAGTGTGGGATGTGCTTGAAGCTTACGGTATACAAGAGCATGTGCTGATCGATCTTACGATGATCGGAGACTTTTCATACTATACGGGAATGACTTTCGAAGGCTATGCTTCTCATCTGGGTTTCCCTGTGTGCAGCGGCGGCAGATACGACAATCTGCTGGCGCAATTCGGCCGTCCGGCGCACGCGACGGGTTTCGCGCTCAAGACGACGAGAATTCTCGAGGTCGTGGAAGATGCGGCGCAGGAACAGGTTCGGACTTTGGTGGTATACGATAAGACTTCGCGGTTAGAGGCGTTGACGGTAGCCGGACGCAGACGAGAGCAGGGCGAGTCGGTTATCGCGGTCGTGTATGAATCCGATGATTCGGAGCTTTTAGCCGCAAGAAAATGGGGCGGAGCCGGCACGTTTTCCTACCGGGGGACGCAATACCGCCATGTGGTGCTCATCGGCAAGGAAGCGGAGGGATTGGCGTGACGGATAGCGGAGTACTGAAGGTCGCCATGCCCAAAGGGCGTATTTATAAGCAAGCTAGCAAGCTGTTCCGGCAGGCGGGTCTTCCGATCCCGGAAGACTTCGACGATTCCAGGCGGTTGATTATTCCCGTGCCGGAAGCGAACATGGAGTTCATCATGGCGAAGCCGGTCGATGTGCCGACTTACGTGGAGTATGGAGTTGCGGACATCGGGATCGTGGGCAAGGACGTGCTTATGGAAGAAAATAAAGACGTATACGAGCTGCTCGACCTCGGAATCGCCAAATGCCGGATGTCGGTCATCGGGCTGCCCGATTGGAAGCCGGTCATTCATCCGCGCGTGGCGACGAAATATCCGAGCGTGGCTTCGCAATATTTCCGCGAGCAAGGCCAGCAGGTGGAAGTGATCAAGCTGAACGGCTCGATCGAGCTGGCGCCGCTCATCGGCTTAGCCGACCGGATCGTGGACATGGTGGAAACGGGGCAGACGCTGAAGGAGAACGGACTCGTGGAGATGGAGACGCTATTCCAGGTAACGAGCCGTTTAATCGCAAATCGGGTGAGCTACAGGTTGAAAAATATAGCGATCCAAGAGCTGTGCGATCGGCTGGGAACGGCGATATCGGCTCGGGTTTGAGTGATACAACGGATAGAGCGAAACGGTTAGAGGATTGGAGGGTCAGGAATGTATATTGGTAAAGCGGCTAATTTCCGGTTGGAGCGGGAAAGCGAGTACGGCTCTCCGGAGCAGAATGCGGCGGTCAAGGAAATCGTGGATGCCGTGCGCCGCGAAGGCGACGATGCGTTGCTGCGCTATACGGCGGCATTCGACAAAGTGACATTGCAGCCGGAGCAGCTGCGGGTTACGGACGAGGAGATTCAGGGGGCTTATGCTTCGGTAGAGCCGGAGTTTTTCGCAGCTCTTCGGCAGGCGGCGGCGAACGTTACCGCGTTCCACGAGAAGCAGAAGCGCGGGACTTGGATCGACGTGGCGGAGGATGGCACCATGCTGGGCATGGTGCTGCGTCCACTGAAGCGGGTAGGGCTTTATGTGCCCGGCGGCAAGGCGGCGTATCCGTCGTCGGTGCTGATGAACGTGCTTCCGGCAAAGGTAGCCGGCGTGCCGGAAATCGTTCTAGTGACGCCCCCTTCTACCGGGGGCAAGGAAGGTATCGACCCGTACATACTGGTGGCGGCCGCGGAAGCGGGCGTGACGGAGATGTACCGGGTCGGAGGGGCGCAGGCGGTAGCGGCGCTGGCTTATGGGACGGCGAGCATTCCTGCCGTCGACAAGATCTGCGGGCCCGGCAACATCTATGTGGCGCTGGCGAAACGCGCCGTGTTCGGCGCGGTCGACATCGACAGCATCGCGGGCCCGAGCGAGATTGTGGTGCTGGCGGACGACAGCGCGGATCCGCGGTTTATTGCCGCGGATATGCTGTCGCAAGCGGAGCACGACGAGATGGCGTCGGCGGTGCTCGTTACGCCGTCGCAAGGGCTGGCTGACGCGGTCGCGTCAGAGCTGGAGCGGCAGGTGGCTACGCTGCCGCGGGTCGAGATTGCTCGGCGCTCGCTGGAGCAATACGGCGCGATCTTGGTCGTGGACAGCCTGGACGAAGGCCTGGATGTCGTGAACAAGCTGGCGCCGGAGCATCTGGAAGTGATGACGGAGGATCCGCTTGACCTGCTCGGACGCATTGAGACGGCGGGGGCGATCTTCCTCGGTCCTTACAGCTCCGAGCCGGTGGGCGATTATTTTGCCGGACCTAACCATATTTTGCCGACGAATGGGACTGCGCGGTTTTCCTCTCCGCTGAATGTAGACGATTTTCTGAAGAAATCCAGTTTGATCCGATATAGCAAGAAAGCTCTGTTAAGAGATGCGGCAGGAATCGCAACGCTTGCCCGCCGTGAGGGGCTGGAAGGTCACGCCCGCGCGGTGGAAATCCGATTGGAAGGCAGGGAAAATAAATGAGTGAAGATCAAGTTAAAGCAGGCCGCAGCTCGGCAATATCGCGTAAGACGAACGAAACGGACATTCAACTGTCCCTTGGCGTAGACGGAACCGGAGAGGTTTCCATCGAGTCGGATGTTCCGTTCTTGAACCATATGCTGGACCTGTTCGCCAAGCACGGACAATTCGATTTGAAGGTCGAAGCGCGCGGAGACGTGGACATCGACGATCATCATACGGTCGAAGATATCGGTATTTGCCTAGGCCAAGCGCTTCGCGAAGCGATTGGAGACAAGGCGGGCATTAAGCGCTATGCGAGCGTGTTCGTACCGATGGACGAAGCGCTTGCTCAAGTCGTCATCGACATCAGCAACCGTCCTCATTTCGAGCTGCGCGCGGATTTTCCTTCCGCTGCGGTAGGAAGCTTCTCCTCGGAGCTGGTACATGAGTTCTTGTGGAAATTGGCGCTGGAAGCCCGCATCACTTTACATGTTATCGTCCACTATGGACGCAATACGCATCACATGATCGAAGCCGTGTTCAAGGCGCTAGGACGCGCTCTAGACGAGGCAACCTCGATCGACCCTCGCGTGAAGGGCGTGCCTTCCACCAAAGGAGTGTTGTAAGTGATCGCCATTATCGACTACGGAATGGGGAACCTTCATAGCGTCAGCAAAGCCGTAGAAAGACTGGGCTGCGACGTGATCGCGACCTCCGATCCGGAGCGAATTCTCGCCGCGGACGGAGCGATTTTGCCCGGCGTCGGCGCTTTCGGCGATGCGATGGCTAACCTGCGGGACACCGGTTTGGCGGATACGGTTAAAGCTTACGCGGCTTCGGGAAAACCGCTGATAGGCATTTGCCTGGGGATGCAGCTGCTGTTCACGGAAAGCGAAGAACATGGCGTTCACCAAGGCTTGGATTTGCTTCCGGGCCGCGTCGTGCGTTTTCAGGGAGACTACAAAGTGCCTCATATGGGTTGGAACGAGCTGGTGTTTAAGCAGTCGAGCCCGCTGTTCGAAGGAATGGAGCCTGGACACGTTTATTTCGTCCACTCCTACCATGCCTTGCCGGAGCAAAGCTCGGATTTGCTCGCCGTAACGGACTATCACCAACCAGTCGCCGCTATCGTGGGCAGAGGCAACTTGTTCGGGATGCAGTTCCATCCGGAGAAAAGCGGCGATCTCGGCATGGCGCTCCTCCGCAAGTTCACGGATCTGACGAGCGGGAAAACTACAATAAAGGACTGAGAGCTTTGAAGTTCAGACCTTGTATCGATATTCACCAAGGCAAGGTGAAGCAGATCGTCGGGGAGACGCTTCAAGCGGACGCCTCGAAGGTCGTGGAGAACTTCGTCTCCGAGCGGGGGGCGGACCACTTTGCTTCGCTTTATAGACAAGACGGGTTAACCGGCGGGCATATTATCATGCTCGGCGGCGGCAACCGGGAGGCGGCGCTGTCCGCGCTGAGGGCGTATCCCGGCGGCTTGCAAATCGGCGGCGGCATCACGGCGGAGAACGCGGCAGCCTACTTAAGCGAAGGGGCTTCGCACGTCATCGTCACTTCGTACGTTTTCCGGGACGGTCGCCTGCATATGGACAACCTGCGGAAAATCGTTTCGGAGGTCGGCCGGGAACGGCTCGTGCTCGACCTCAGCTGCAAGGAACGGGATGGCAAATGGTACGTGGTGACGAACCAGTGGACGACGTTCAGCGATTTGGAAGTGAACGAAGAGAACGTCCGGGAGCTGGAAAGCTACTGTGACGAGTTCCTGATTCACGCGGTCGACGTTGAAGGAAAGCGGGAAGGCGTCCAAGAGAAGCTGGCGGCTAAGCTCGCCGAATGGGCGAGAATTCCGGCCACTTATGCAGGCGGCGCGCGCTCGATCGCAGACTTGGCGCGGTTCCGCGAATTGACTGGCGGCAAGCTGGACATTACGATCGGCAGCGCTCTCGATATTTTCGGAGGGACTCTGCCTTATAGCGAAGTCGTAGCCTATTGCGATCCGTCGCGGTCGTGATAAAGCGATAACGCGAAAAAAGGGGGAACGCCACATGTTAGCAAAAAGGATTATTCCCTGCCTAGACGTGAAAGACGGCCGGGTGGTAAAGGGCGTTAATTTCGTGAATTTGCGCGATGCCGGGGATCCGGTGGAACTCGCGGCCATCTATGACCGCGAGGGAGCGGATGAGCTCGTGTTCCTGGACATCTCCGCCTCGGTGGAAGGCCGCGCGACGATGGTGGATGTCGTGCGGCGGACGGCCGGAGAGATCACGATCCCCTTTACGGTCGGCGGAGGCATCTCGGCAGTTGAAGATATGAAGCGATTGCTGCGCGCAGGCGCGGACAAGATTGGTATTAACACGGCGGCGATCCGTAATCCTGACCTCATAACGGACGGCTCGAGAACCTTCGGAGCGCAATGCATCGTGGTGGCGATCGACGCGAAGTTTAACGCGGAGTGGGGAGAATGGGAAGTGTTCACCCACGGCGGACGCAACGCGGCGGGAATCCGCGCGATTGAGTGGGCGCGTGAAGCGGAACGTCGGGGTGCGGGCGAGCTGCTGCTGACGAGCATGGACGCGGACGGAACGAAGGACGGTTTCGATATTAAGCTGACAAGCATGGTTTCGAGCAGCGTAGGTATTCCGGTTATCGCATCCGGCGGAGCGGGCAACGCTCAGCATTTCGCGGACGTGTTCGCGGAAGGCCGCGCCGATGCGGCGCTTGCCGCAAGTATTTTCCACTATAAAGAAGTATCGGTGCAAGAGGTTAAGACTACCTTGCGCGGCAAAGGAGTGAACGTACGATGACACAATTGCAATCTCAATCCCAAACTGCTCCATTACTGGACCAAATCACTTGGAACGCCGATGGGCTGGTTCCCGCCATAGTGCAAGATGCCCTAAGCAAAGAAGTGCTGATGCTCGCATATATGAATAAAGAATCCCTTCAGATGTCGCTCGAAAGCGGACAAACTTGGTTCTGGAGCCGGTCACGCAACGAGCTGTGGAACAAAGGCGCGACAAGCGGCAACACGCAGCGAATCGTCTCCGTTAACTACGACTGCGACGGCGACGCGTTGCTCGTGAAGGTACAACAGAACGGACCGGCTTGCCATACCGGCGCTTATAGCTGTTTTTACCGTGACGGTTCGCTGTCCGGCGAAGCCCAAGCTCAGGCCGCTCCTCCGATTGAGGATCGATTCGGCCCGTTAAGCCGATTGGAAGCGACGATCGCACAGAGGGACGCGGAACGTCCGGAAGGCGCCTACACGACGTACTTGTTCGAGAAGGGCGTAGACAAGATCCTCAAGAAAGTCGGGGAGGAAACCGCGGAAGTTATCATTGCCGCCAAGAACCGCGATCAAGACGAGCTTCGCTGCGAATCCGCGGATCTCATTTTCCACTTGATGGTGTTGTTGCGCGAGCAGGGAATTCCGTTCGACGGCGTGCTGCAGGAGCTCGAATTCCGGCATCGCAAGCCGGTCAAGAAGGATTAGGCGATGGCGATGACCCCGAAAGGCATGCCAATCGATTACCATACGCACAACTTCCGATGCGGGCACGCGGTCGGAACGTTGGAAGAATACGTTCTTAGCGCCATAGACAAGGGCCTGCAGCAGATAGGCTTATCGGACCACATGCCGCTGATCCACGTCAAACCGGAAGAACATCCCGATATCGCGATGTCTATGGAGGAGCTTCCCCGTTACGTGGAGGAGTGCTTGAGCCTGCAGGAAAAATACAAGGACAGGATCGCGATTCGCGTAGGGCTTGAAGGAGACTTTATCGAAGGTTACGAGGAACAGATCGAAGCCATCGTGAAAGGTTATCCTTGGGATTACGTAATAGGTTCGGTTCATTTTCTCGGAACGTGGGATGTGACGGATTACCGCCAAGTTCACCAATGGGAAGGCCGCGGCGTCATCGGGGCTTACGAGCAATATTTCGATGCGATTCAGAAAGCGGCAGCAACGGGGCTCTACGATTACATCGGCCACATCGACGCGATCAAGCGCTTCGGCTACCGTCTGGAGGAGGACGCAATTCCTTTAGAGGATGCAGCGTTGCAGGCCCTTAAGAAACATAATGTCGCTTTCGAGCTCAACGCCGCCGGCATTCATGCCCCCTGTAAAGAGATGTATCCTTCCGTTAGAATGTTAGAACGAGCCAAGGCATACGGCATTGCCGTAACCTACGGCTCCGACGCCCATCATCCCGATAAAGTCGGACAAAAAGGGGCAGATGCGCGAACGATGCTGAAAAACGTCGGATATACGCACGTTGCTACGTTTGAGCAGCGCAAAATGGTGCTAAAACCCTTTTGAAATCCACCCGTACTAATGTATAATGAGGGTTGACTAAATGGGTTTACTGACGGTTTTCGACACTTGGAAGTGTTGAATCGCTAAATTTGGAGGGGCACATGTACAGCAGCAGCAAGCTTCGTATCTTTTCGGGATCATCCAATCCGTTATTGGCAGGCAAGATCGCCGAGCACCTAGGATTGCCGCTTGGGAAAATTAAACTTTCCCGGTTCAAGAGCGGCGAAGTGTACGTTCACTATGAGGAAACGATTCGCAATTGCGACGTATTCCTCGTCCAATCGTTATCGCATCCGATCAATGACTATTTCGTCGAATTGCTGGTCATGATCGACGCCGCCAAGAGGGCATCCGCCCGCACCATCAATGTCGTACTGCCTTATTATGGTTACGCGCGGCAAGAGCGGAAGGCCGCTCCGCGGGAACCGATCTCCGCGAAGATGGTTGCTGACGTTCTAACCACGGTAGGAGCTCACCGGGTCGTTACGATTGATCTTCATGCTCCGGCAATTCAAGGCTTCTTCAATATTCCGGTGGATCACCTGACCGCACTGGATCTGATTAGCGATTATCTGAAGTCCAAAGACATTCGCAATCCGGTCGTCGTTTCGCCGGATGCGGGCCGTGCTTCCACGGCAGAGAAATTGGCGAATCAACTGGACTGCGCTTTTGCCATCATGATTAAGAAACGTCCGGCGCACAACGAATCGGTCATCACCCATGTCATCGGGGACGTCGAAGGTTGTACGCCGATCATTATCGAAGATATGATCGATACCGGAACGACGATCGTAAACGTCGTGGAAGGCTTGAAGGAACGCGGCGCGGAAGACGTATACGTCTGCGCGACTCACCCGTTGTTCTCGGGACCTGCCCTTCAACGGCTCGATCATCCTAACATCAAGGAAGTGGTCGTCACCGACTCTATCCTGTTGCCGGAAGATCGTTCCTCGCGCTTCAAGGTCATAACCGTCGCTCCGATGCTGGCTGAAGCCACTCGCATCATCATGGAGGGCGGCTCGATCAGCACCCTGTTCAAGAACGCGGGGGTCTAAAGGGGAGTTTTAGAAAATCACAGGTGAATTGCTGCAATGGCAATTCACCTGTGATTTTTTTTGAAATGGGTATTAAGTTTGCTCCGTTTACTGTCAAAGATAACGTACCGTGACCTGCTGCGCAGAAGAGATTTAGTTGCAAATTGTACATGAAGAAACTCGAATTCCCTTTAGTTGGAACAATTACGTGCATAATGTACACTTAGATTTATTAACAGAGGCGGAATGGAGGGTGGTAGCAGCAGGGATATCCCCTTCCTAATCATGTGTACCGTTGAGCTATTCATTCGATTCCCGTCCGCCTGAGCTAACGTTATACATGGTGGTTGGTTAGGCTTCATCATCGGGGCGATGGCTCTTGCCGTCGTATTCCCCGCAGTCAGCACGATCGAGGCGACGCTGCTGGGCGGCTTCAGTCATCCGTTGCCGGGAGGGGCAGGTGGAGATCCAACTGGAGCGGCAACGCGACTCCGCGGTACTGACGGTCGTTAACGACGCGAAGTTTCTGGCGGGGAGCGATGTTAGCCTGTTGTTCGACCGCTTCTATACGGCAGACCGAACCCGATCCGCCCAAGGATCGGGTCTTGGCCTGTCCATCGCCAAGAGCTTGATGGAGAAAATGAACGGTTCCTTGACAGCCGTGCTTTACGGCGACCGGCTGGCATTGATATGCGCGTGGAGCAGGGATAGTAGAATAATTACATAAAATAAGCGCCGCATACTAAGCGGCGCTTATTTTATGGATGGCTCAGGCTGTGTTATAATCGTGGATGATGGAGTTCCAGAACAACTAGGAGGTGCCTTGCCGATGAGTCAGCGGAAGCGTGCGGCCAAAAGCCGACGTCCCAAAGTGATCCCGATGCGTCTGGACGCGACCTTCTTCTTCGAACGTGCCGTGCAGTCGCTGGATCGTTACCATTACGACAAGGCACTTAAATATTTTCGCCGCGCGGTGGAGTACGAGCCGGAAAATCCGGTAAACCATTGCAATATGGCGGGCATTCTGTCGGAGATGGGGCGGTACGAGGAATCGAACGTCATCCTTCGCTCCGTACTGGATCAGATCGATCCGGCCATGACCGAATGCTACTATTATTTAGCCAATAATTACGCGAATATGGAATTGTTCGAAGCTGCCGAAGAGGCGCTTGTCCGATATCTGGAGAACGACCTGGAAGGGCAATTCCTGGACGAGTCGGACGAGCTGCTTGATCTGCTTCATTACGAGCTCAACCGGCCGACGAAGCTGGTGACCATAAAGGCGAAGGAAAATATATACGCGCACGACAAAGCCCGCGAATTGCTTGAAGCGGGTCATTTCGCGGAAGCGGTAAAGATGCTAGAAGAAATTATCGGGCGAGAACCCGACTTCCTGGCGGCAAGGAATAACCTGGGGTTGGCATACTACTATATGGGGCTATTCGACAAATCGGTCGCCACCATTACCGAGGTGCTCGATTCGGAACCGGGCAACTTGCACGCGCTGTGCAACCTTGCGATCTTCTATCAGCATTCGAACCAAGAGGGACCGCTTCAAGCGTTAATCGAGAAGCTGAACAAGACGGTGCCGTTCCATCCGGAGCACGTATTCAAAATGGCCACTACGCTCGGAATCGTAGGGGAGCACCGCGAAGCTTATGTTCACTTCAGGAGATTGCTTAAGACCGGCGAGCTTTCCAGCGAGCCGAGCCTGCACCATTTTGCGGCGGTAGCCGCCGTGAACCTGAAACGCTACGACGATGCGGAGAAGCATTGGAAGCAAGCGGAGAAGCTCGATTCCGAGTCGCCGGTTCCCGCGTTCTATCTGCGGAGGCTGGAGAAGGTGCGCACGGGCGAGGAAACCCCGCCAACGCACTATCACTACCATCTTCCGTTCGAAGAGCAGTTCCGGGAATGGGAACATAGTCCGGGCCAAGTGACGGATGCTCTGAAGCGCGACCCGTTGATCCGCTCCTCCTTCTTCTGGGCGCTTCGCCACGGCGACCGGCGCACGAAAGTGCAAGTCATCCAGGCGTTGGGGCTCGTCGCGGACGAGGAAGTGATCGAGGCGCTGAAGGCGTTCCTGATCGACGCGGATGAGGAAGACGAATTAAAGCGGGTGGCCGTTCTCGTGTTGCGTTCCATCGGCGTGCAGGATTCCTTGAGCGTTACGTTCAGCGGGCGTACGCTGACATTGGAGGCACGGCGGAAATCGGCTAAGCTTCCGGTATGGGACAGCGCATGGCAAGCCGTTCTGGAACAAGCCCTGGAGGGCATGTCGGGCAGGTATGACGTAGTACAGCAGCATGATATGATGACGTTATGGGTCGATTATTTATCCCGGGTATATCCGGAAGTCCCCAAACTTCACAAGTCGACGGGTTGGGCCGCGGCACTGGAATATTGGACTGCCAAGATGCATCGCCGGACCGTAACTTATGCGGATTTGGTCAATCGTTACGGTGTCTCCCAGGCCAGTATTAGCCGATATGCGAACCGCATTGACGAAGCTTGCGGAATTCGGGAGAAGCTAGACTTAACGACACCTTCTTTTTATTAAGCAATCGCATTCAGCGTTTAGCATTCAGCAATCAGCATTTAGGAGGAGCAAAATATGTATAAGTCAATCGTAATCGGAACGGGGCCTGCCGGTTTGACGGCGGCTATCTATTTGGCAAGGGCCAACCTATCTCCTCTCGTCATTGAAGGGCCGGAACCGGGCGGCCAACTGACGACCACGACGGAAGTAGAGAATTTTCCGGGTTTCCCGGAGGGAATCATGGGGCCGGATCTCATGACGAATATGCGCAAGCAGGCAGAACGCTTCGGCGCGGAATTCCGCACGGGCTGGATCAATAAGGTAGATACGTCCAAACGCCCGTTCGCGCTTTCTTTGGAAGGCGGCGAGACTTTGCATGCGGAGACGTTGATTATCTCCACGGGCGCATCGGCTAAATATATGGGCATTCCCGGAGAACGGGACAATGTAGGACGCGGAGTCAGCACTTGCGCAACATGCGACGGATTTTTCTTCCGCGGGAAGAAGATCGTCGTTGTCGGCGGCGGCGATTCCGCCATGGAAGAAGCGAACTTCCTGACTCGCTTCGCGTCGGAGGTGACGCTTGTCCATCGTCGCGATGAGATGAGAGCGTCCAAGATCATGCAAGACCGCGCTCGCGAAAATAACAAAATCCTGTGGGGCCTGAACAAAACTCCGATAGAAGTCGTGACCGGAGAGAATGGAGTTACCGGGTTGAAGGTACGCAACAACGCAACGGGCGAGGAAGAGATCATCGAAACGCAAGGCTTGTTCGTGGCGATCGGCCATACGCCGAATACGAAATTCTTGGATAATCAGATCGACACGGATGAACTCGGCTATATCAAGGTGAAGCCGGGTACGACGGAAACGAATATTCCCGGCGTGTTCGCATGCGGCGACGTGCAGGATCAAAAATATCGTCAAGCGATTACGGCGGCGGGCAGCGGATGCATGGCCGCGCTGGATTGCGAGAAGTTCCTGGAAGGTTCGGCCGTACATGACTGGAGTCAATCTCTTAACGCGTAAACTTTTTAACCATTATTTCTTATGAGGTGTCGATTATCATGTCAGAATCGTTGTTCGTAGGCGTAGATTTGGGTGGAACCGCTATTAAGGTCGGCTTGTGTAACGCAACGGGTGATCTGCTTCGCACATACGAAGGGCCTACACAAACCGCTGATGGAGCGGATGCCGTGTTATCCAACATTGCGGCCTATGTCAAGGTGCTCGTACCTCCGGGAACACCGGAATGGGAAGCCGTTGCTGGCGTTGGGATCGGCATCGCCGGTTTCTTGGATATACCGAACGGGATTATCAACTTCTCGCCGAACCTTCCTTTCAAAGATGTACCCGCGAAGCAAATCATGGAAGAGAAGATCGGCAAGCCGGTCAAAATCAATAACGACGCCAACGTGGCCGCGCTCGGAGAAGCTTGGGGCGGAGCGGGCAAGAACATCCCTCACTGCGTATGCTATACATTGGGAACGGGCGTCGGCGGCGGTATTATTCTGCACGACCGGCTTATCGAAGGGTACACGGGCATGGCAGGGGAGCTTGGACACATGTCCATCGTACCCGATCTTGAAGCGATTCAATGCGGCTGCGGCAAGATGGGCTGCTTAGAGACGGTATCGTCGGCAACCGGTATTATCCGGATGGCGAAGGATGCGGTTGATCGCGGAGACAAGACCACGCTAACCTTCGTCGAGGAAGAGATGACGGCTAAGCACGTATTCGATGCGGCGAAGGCGGGCGACGAAGTCGCTCAGCGCATCGTGAGCCGGGCTGCCTACTATCTAGGTAAATCTATGGCGGCGGTAGCGGTTGTCGTGAACCCTCAGCGGTTCATCGTTGGCGGCGGAGTGAGCAAGGCGGGGGAATACCTCTTCGAGCAAATTCGCGAAGTATTCCATAAGCTCACGCCGGAAAATGCGCGCGAAGGCGTCGAAATCGTAGCAGCGGAGTTAGGAAACAATGCCGGCGTCGTCGGGGCAGCGGGTTTGTTCCTTCGAGCATAATTGAAGCAGGCGCTCGGCTCCGTAAGCTCATTAAACGGGTCGGGCGTTCTTTCGTTAATCGCTACAGGGGGAGGGGATCAAATTGGACACGATCACGACGCAGCCTACGCTCGTTATTATTACTGGGATGTCGGGAGCGGGGAAGACGATTGCGGTGCAGAGCTTGGAAGACTTGGGTTTCTTCTGCGTCGATAACTTACCGCCCGTACTTATCCCTAAGTTCGCAGAACTGATTGAACAATCGCAAGGTCGGATCGCAAAAGTGGCATTAGTGATCGACTTGCGGGGGCGAGAGTTCTTCACGGCCTTATCCGAATCGCTTAATCATATCCGAGAGCATTACACGATTCATTATGAGATTCTATTCCTGGATGCGACGGATTCGATTCTCGTTCAGCGGTACAAGGAAAGCAGGCGCAGGCACCCGCTTGCTCCGGAAGGCTTGCCTTTGGAGGGGATTCACCTGGAGCGCAAGCTATTGGAGGATCTGAAAGGTTGGGCGACTCAGGTTATCGATACGAGCAGTCTGAAGCCCGCGGCGCTTAAAGAGAAAATCATTAGTCGGTTCACGAACCTGGACAAGAATAATATCTCTATTAACGTTACTTCGTTCGGATTCAAGTATGGCGTTCCCATCGATGCGGATTTGATTTTCGACGTTCGCTTTCTCCCTAACCCGCATTACGTGGATAGCCTTCGGCCTAAGACGGGAGTCGAACCGGAGGTCTACGATTATGTTATGAAGTGGCCGGAAACGCAAACGTTCCTAACGAAGCTGCTCGATATGCTGCAGTATTTGATTCCGCTCTATCATAAGGAAGGCAAGAGCCAGGTCGTGATCGGAATCGGGTGCACCGGAGGGAAGCACCGTTCCGTAGCTTTGGCGGAATACTTGGGAAGAAGGCTCGGCTCCAGCGATACGGAGATGGTACGAGTGAGCCATCGCGATTCCGATCGCGATCGGGCATAGCCGAGGTGAATAGATGAAAATACAACCAAATCTTCCCCGCAAACCGCGGATCGTCGTCATTGGCGGCGGCACGGGGTTGTCCGTTATGCTGCGAGGATTGAAGCAGAAGCCGCTCGATATCACGGCTATCGTAACGGTCGCGGATGACGGCGGCAGCTCGGGCATCTTGCGAGAGGAACTGCAAATCCCTCCTCCGGGGGATATTCGCAACGTCTTATCCGCGCTGGCGGACACGGAGCCCTTGCTTGCCGAGGTGCTCAAGTATAGATTCAGCAACGGCACGGGTTTAGCCGGGCATAGCTTGGGAAACCTTATCCTTGCGGCAATGACCGACATTACAGGAGATTTCGTTACGGGAATAACCGAGCTAAGCCGGATCTTCGCGGTCCGCGGGCGCGTCCTTCCAGCCGCTAATCATGCCATCGTACTGAAAGCGGAGATGGAAGACGGTTCGATCGTGGTCGGGGAATCAACGATACCGAAATCCGGTCTAGCCATCCGCAAAGTATTCCTGGAACCGGCTGACGTCGAAGCTCTTCCCGAAGCCGTTCAAGCTCTACGGGAGGCGGATGCGATCCTAATCGGTCCGGGCAGCCTGTACACGAGCATTATACCGAACCTGATCGTGCCCAAGCTAGCGGAAGCCATCATCCAATCGGATGCGGTGAAGCTATTCGTATGCAACGTCATGACGCAACCGGGCGAGACGGACAATTATTCCGTGAGCGACCACCTTGCAGCCGTTCATGCTCATATCGGCCATCATCTGTTCGATTACGTTATCGTTAACGACGGGGAGATTCCCCCGCAAGTTCAGAACTTGTACGCGGAACAGGGCTCCACGGCGGTACATCTGGATCTGGAGGAAGTAACGCGCCGGGGTTATAAGGTCATCGCGGATACGCTGGTGTTGTTCCGGACGTATCTACGTCATGACGCCGCCAAGCTAAGCGATCATATTTACCATTTGGTCGAACAATGGATGTTGAGAAAGGGGTGATTTGGCATGTCATTTGCGGCGCTAACGAAAAAGGAATTAACCATGCTCGAAACCGAAAGCTGCTGCGAAAAGGCAGAGCTATCGGCGCTCATCCGGATGAACGGAACGATCTCGCTCACCAATAAACGCGTCGTGCTGGATATCGCTACCGAGAATGCCGCAATCTCACGCCGAATGTACACCCTTCTCAAACGACATTTTACGGTAGTGACCGAATTGCTCGTCCGCAAAAAAATGCGCCTGAAGAAAAACAACGTTTACGTCGTGAGGGTGCCGGCAGGCGCGGAAGCGATTCTGAACGACCTGTCGATCGTCTCGGAAGGATTTCTTTTCCACCCCAGCATCGACAAGAACTTGGTTCGCAAGCCTTGCTGCAAGAAAGCTTACCTGCGCGGTGCATTCCTGGCGGGGGGATCGGTTAATAATCCGGAGGGATCATCCTATCACTTGGAGATCTCTTCTATGTATGAGGAGCATTGCCAAGCCTTGGTAGACCTTGCGAACAAGTTTCATCTTAACGCACGGTTTATCGAGCGCAAGAAGGGCTTTATCCTGTACATTAAAGAGGGCGAAAAAATAATCGAGTTTCTTAGCATCATCGGCGCCCATCAAGCTTTGTTCAAATTCGAAGATGTTCGCATTATGCGGGATATGCGGAATTCCGTGAACCGGATCGTCAATTGCGAGACGGCCAACCTGAACAAAACGATCGGGGCGGCGGTTAGGCAAATCGACAATATCAAGCTGCTCGTGAAAGAGGTCGGTCTGAACAACCTGCCCGAGAAGCTGCGCGAGGTGGCGGAAGTCCGGCTTCAGCATCCTGATATTAACCTGAAGGAAGTCGGGGATTTGCTTAAGGGACAGGTCAGCAAGTCCGGCGTTAATCATCGTCTCAGGAAACTTGACGAATTAGCTGAAAAAATCCGGAATGGCGGCGCATAAACCGTATAGCGCTTTTGTTCATAACAATGTTATAATAGTCTAGAAACTGTAGCACGGGGGTCCCGGGCAGCGGGACGAACAAAGATAGGGGGTATCCGGTCCATGACGAGACAGCCGGTTGTTGTTCGGCTTAAAACGGGTCTTCACGCCAGACCGGCGGCACTATTCGTGCAAGAAGCCAATAAATTCTCCTCCGATGTCTTCGTGGAGAAGGATGACAAGAAAGTTAACGCGAAAAGCATCATGGGTATTATGAGCTTGGCGATCAGCTCCGGAACGGAAGTCGCGATCAGCGCGGAAGGTTCCGATGCAGAGCAAGCTGTAACCGCTTTAGTCCAGCTTGTAAGCAAAGAAGAGCTTGAAAACCAATAAGTTACTTTCGCATGGAGCTCCCTAGGGGAGCTTTTTGCATTTTATAGGCAATAATTGAAACATTAGGGATGGTAGTTCCGTCATTAAAGTCAAACAACCGAAAGGGGTATAGATCATGAACAAACGCACTGTGCAATTGTTGGCGGTATTGATGGCGGCAGTCATCATCGGATGGTTTGGGTTTGGACGAGGGGAGAGCGGTGTGGTGGCAGCGGAAACAGTTCAGACGGTCGCAAGCGCGACTCCGCCTTACACGGTAACGGTAGGGGCGACGGGGTCGGTTATGGTGGAGCCGGATGTCGCGTATTTGAATTTGGCGGTCGAGACTCGGGGCTCGAAGGCCGTGGAAGCCCAACAGGCGAACGCGGACAAGTTTGCCGCGGTCGAGAAGACCTTGTACGAGAAGTTCGGGATCGACAAGAAAGACGTGAAGACAACCGGATTCAACGTGCAGCCGGAGTATAACTATACGGAGGAGGATGGACAGGTACTGAAGGGCTACGTCGCGGTCCATTCCATCCAGGTGACTTACCGTAAGCTTACGGAGATCGGCAAGCTGTTCGATGCGTTATCCGCATCCGGTGCTAACCGTATAGATGGCGTTCGATTTTCTACGGAGAAGAAGGAACAGTATGAGTTGGACGCGCTCAAAAAAGCAATGGACAACGCCGCGGCGAAAGCCGGCGTGCTCGCTACGTCTGCCAAGCGTCAGCTGAAAGGCGTAATTAACATCGTTCAGGGAGACGTTTCCGATAATCCGATCTTGTTTGCAAGAGAGCAAGCCAACATGAAGTTTGCGACAGCGGACGGAGAAGCCTCATCATCGGTGCAGTCGGGACAGATCGAGATCAGCACCAATGTTACCGTGCAGTACGAAATGCAGTAACGTGTAGGTAGATGAAGGTGGATCGCTTAGCGTAGGCGAGGCGAGTGAGATTGAGAGCGAGAGTAGGGGAAGTGATCCCTTGTTCTTGCTCTTTTTATTAAATAAATAAACCGCCATCCGAAGGAGGAGGCGGTCTGAAGGTTAGGGATTAGCATTGGTTGTAATTAAGCTTCTTTGTATTGACTTAATTGGCGAATGGAGAGTGCTTCTTCCAGCAACTCGATGAATTCGTCGGATAAGTTCATTTTCTTGGCTTCCCTGTAGACTTCCAACAGATGCTCATCCTTCAGCGGGCGAAGCAGCAACGCTTTATCGCTTAACCGACGAGCGGCCACCATATCAATGTGGCTTTCGTTTGTTTTTCGGATTGGCATTTTGGCATCGGACTGTTTGTTTACAAGATACGGGTAGGACCGTTCAGGCATAAAGATCCCTCACTTCCAAAGTTCCTAGGTGATGACTAGAATTGGAGGTAAATGGTATTACCTCTTCAGACAGCATATCATGGATTGTCCGACTAGCAGAGAGGGCATTCAAAGTTTTGAATTTTTGTTGACACGAGTGTTGTTGTGTGATAAATAATGTTGCTTTTAAGCAGTTAAAAACGCGTACCGACGCTGATTTCACGTCGATACGCGTTTTTATTCGAATGCGTAATTCTAAAGGGAGTTAACGTTATACGACCTTATCGATGACTTTGTCGATTAGTCCATATTCACGAGCTACTTCCGCTTCCATGAAATTATCGCGATCGGTATCTTTCTCGATGCGCTCGAGCGGTTGGCCCGTGCGTTCCGATAGTATGCCGTTCAGCTTGTCGCGCAGCTTAAGAATTCGGCGTGCCCGAATTTCGATGTCGCTGGCTTGGCCCTCGGCACCGCCTAGCGGCTGGTGGATCATGACTTCGCTATTCGGAAGGGCGAAACGTTTGCCTTTTGCGCCTGCGGCTAGCAGGAAAGCACCCATCGATGCGGCCATGCCGACGCAGATCGTAGAGACATCGGGTTTGATAAACTGCATCGTATCGAAAATGGCCATCCCTGACGTAATGGAGCCGCCGGGGCTGTTAATGTACAGGTGGATGTCTTTTTCCGGATCTTCGGCCGCCAAGAACAGCAGCTGGGCGATGATGGAGTTGGCAACCACGTCATTAACCTGAGTGCCTAGAAATACGATTCTATCCTTGAGTAAACGGGAATAAATGTCATAGGCCCGTTCTCCTCGATTTGTTTGCTCGACAACCATAGGTACGAAACTCATGTTTGACGTCCCTCCTCATGTTTTGGTTTTTTTATCATAGCGAATCCGGTGGTAAAAGTCAAAGAAAGTCAAAGGGCCGTCAGGCGCGGTGACTTGGAGGATTAGATTCTTATTCTGGTGGCCGCATATGCCGGAATGGGGTACCTCCTACGTTGCTGGTTAAAATCGAGTTGCTGGGAATGAAATATGCGGGTGCAACTCGATTTTAAAGGCGGACGTAAACTCTCCGGAGCCACCCCTTTCCTCTATATACTCTCAGAATAATAAATAACCGCAAAGTCACGCGGCAGACTATGTGGAGAGGAAGGGCGAGTTGCTTTGACTGACCAAATACCCGCGCTAGGAACGCTTATTTCGCCGAAAGTGGCTCAGACCAACCGGATACCCGCGCCAGGAACGCTTGTTTCGCTGGAAGTGGCTTAAACCGGTTAGCAAACTTACTTTGTTAATTCGGCGCAGATCCCAAATGGATGACGGTGTTAGCGAACTATCTTTGTTAATTCGGCGCAGATCCCAAATGGATGACGGTGTTAGCGAACTATCTTTGTTAATTCGGCGCAGATCCCAAATGGAGGATGGTGTTAGCAAACTTTCTTTGCTAATTCGGCGCAGATCCCGCATGTAGGACGGAGTTAGCAAACTTTCTTTGCTAATTCGGTACGATTCCCACATGGAGGACGGAGTTAGCAAACCCGCCGTGAGCGGGTTGGATCATGTAAATGGAAGAGGAGTAGTCAAATGCCGGAAAGAGGCAAATAAAATCAAAAAAACCGACCGTATGGAACGGTCGGTTATGTTGGATGCTATTGTTTGGCGGAAAAAGGTATTGGCGCGCCCGTGAGGAATCGAACCTCAATCTCAGCCTTCGGAGGGCTGCGTCATATCCGTTGGACCACGGGCGCTCATGAATGACAGCAAGAATTATTATAGGCGATTGCGACGTAAAAAGCAAGCAACTGCGCCTTGGTAAATTTGTTATTTACGTGGATGTTAAGACTTGCGCCAATCCGGAATTTTCGATAATATAGAGGTGGGACTTAAAGTGTAACGGCGGGACATTTTACGTCCAACTAAAGATTCGCATCGTTGCCGACGATGACCATCCGTTCCCAGGAGGATACGCGGACAGAATGCGAAAAATCGTAGACATTCAGAAGAAGCTGCTTCCCGATCTCATGCAGGTCATGGAGAAAAGGTACGATATCTTGCACCGGATCTACTTAGCGGGAACGATCGGGCGTCGAACGCTAGCCGCCAGCGTGGACATGACGGAGCGGATCCTTCGTTCGGAGCTGGAAGTATTGCGTACGCAAGGGTTATTGGATACCGCCCCGGCGGGAATGACGCTAAGCGCGAGCGGCAAGCAGCTGGTTGAAGAGATGGAGCCGATCGTCAAGGAGATATTCGGCTTATCGGATCTGGAAGAGGCGGTTCGAACCGCATTCGGATTGAAGAGAGTCATTATCGTACCCGGCGACTCAGACGCATCCGACCATATTAAGATGGAGCTTGGCAGGGCGGGAAGCCGAGTGCTGAGGGACAGCCTATCATCGGGCGACGTCGTAGCCGTCATGGGCGGTTCAACGATGGCGCGCATGGCATCGCAGTTCGCGACCCCGTCTCAAATGAAAGACAATTGGTTCGTGCCCGCGCGGGGCGGCTTGGGAGAGAGCGTGGACTACCAGGCGAACACGATAGCGTCAGAACTTGCCAAGCGTACGGGAGCGCGATATCGCATGCTTCACGTGCCCGATCATCTGAGCGAGGAAGCGTACCAGACGATCATGCAGGAGCCTAACGTTCGCGAAGTGGTGGACATGATCAGAAGCGCGCGAATCGTCGTTCATGGAATCGGAGATGCCATCACGATGGCTCGGCGCCGGAAGCTTAAGGACGAGACGAAGGAAGAGCTGGTGAAAGACGGCGCGTTGGCCGAGGCTTTCGGCTATTACTTCGACCGATCGGGCAAAGTCGTACATCGGATGGCGACGGCGGGATTACGTCTGGAGGATATCGAAGCAGCGGGCGTAGTTATCGGCATCGCCGGCGGAAGCAGCAAAGGCGAAGCTATCGCTTCCGTCATGAGATTCGGCCATGATGACGTTCTGGTTACGGACGAAGCGGCCGCGATCGAAGCCCTGAGACATGTTTAATCGAAACAGACAAGTTACAAGCGTAACAAAAGGGTAATCCTACACTATAGTGGTCTCGGCGCTAAAGGCGCCTGACATATAGATCAAAAAAAGCTAGTCATTCTAAGGAGGAACAAATCATGGCAGTAGTAAAAGTGGGTATTAACGGATTTGGACGTATTGGACGTAACGTATTCCGCGCTTCTCTGAAAAACCCGAACGTAGAAATCGTAGCGATCAACGACCTGACGGACGTTAACACGCTTGCACACCTTCTGAAATATGACACGACTCACGGCAAATTGGACGGAACGGTTGAAGTGGGCGAAGGCGCGCTTATCGTAAACGGCAAAACGGTTAAAGTATTCGCAGAGCGCGATCCCGGCAACTTGCCTTGGTCTTCCGTAGGCGCAGAGATCGTGGTTGAATCCACGGGTATTTTCACATCCAAAGAAAAAGCCGAGCTTCACTTGAAAGGCGGCGCCAAGAAAGTTATTATCTCCGCGCCTGCTACCAATGAAGACATCACGATCGTTATCGGCGTTAACGAAAACAAATATGATCCGGCTCAACATACCATCATCTCCAACGCTTCTTGTACGACGAACTGCTTAGCGCCTTTCGCTAAAGTCATTAACGATCAATTCGGAATCGTTAAAGGCATGATGACTACGATCCATTCCTACACGAACGATCAAAGCGTGCTGGATGTTCCGCATAAAGACTTGCGTCGCGCTCGCGCGGCTGCTGAGAACATCATTCCTTCTTCCACTGGCGCTGCGAAAGCCGTTTCCCTCGTATTGCCTGAACTGAAAGGCAAATTGAACGGTATGGCTATGCGCGTTCCGACTCCTAACGTTTCCGTAACGGATCTCGTTGCGGAATTAAAAGTAAACGTTACGGTTGAAGAAGTGAACGCGGCTCTGAAAGCCGCTGCGGACGGTCCTCTGAAAGGCATCTTGAACTACTCCGAAGAGCCGCTTGTTTCCAGCGACTACAACGGCGATCCTGCTTCTTCCACGATCGATGCGTTGTCCACTATGGTTGTCGAAGGCAACATGGTTAAAGTTATCTCTTGGTACGACAACGAGTGGGGCTACTCCAACCGCGTTGTTGACTTGGCTGTATTCATTGCAAGCAAAGGTCTGTAAGACAATTTTATGAAAATAAAGCTAACGTCCCGGGTTGCCCAGCGAACCGGGACACGCTTTTGCAATGAGTTAATTATGCGTGACGGACTCGAGGCTGGTTCTCATCAATGGAGCCTAGCTTTGCGCCCGGGGATTTACAGCCACCCGAGGAGGTTTGACTCTTGAACAAGAAAAGCGTAAGAGACGTCGATGTTGCAGGGAAAAAGGTATTTGTCCGGGTAGATTTCAACGTGCCGCTCGAGAACGGAGCGATCACGGATGATACGCGTATCCGCGAAACGTTGCCGACAATCAAATTTTTGATCGAAAAAGGCGCAAAAGTCATCCTCGCCAGCCACTTAGGTCGTCCTAAAGGCGAAGTCGTGGAAGAGTTGCGCTTGACGCCGGTTGCGGCGCGTTTGTCCGACCTTCTAGGCAAGCAAGTAAACAAAGCCGATGAAGTCGTTGGCACAAGCGTTCAAGCGAAGGTAGGCGCGCTGAAAAACGGCGATGTACTGCTGCTCGAGAACGTGCGGTTTCACCCGGGCGAGGAAAGCAACGACTCCGAATTGGCAAAAGCTTTTGCCGCATTGGCGGATTTGTTCGTAAACGACGCTTTCGGCGCGGCGCACCGTGCGCACGCTTCTACGGAAGGCATCGCTCATCACATTCCGGCCGTTTCCGGCCTGTTGATGGAGAAAGAGCTGGATGTACTCGGCAAAGCGTTGCACAACCCTGAACGTCCTTTCACGGCTATCGTGGGCGGCTCCAAGGTGAAAGACAAAATCGACGTCATCAATAAAATGATCGAAATCGCGGACAATATCATTATCGGCGGGGGACTTTCCTATACGTTCCTCAAAGCGCAAGGCAAGGAAATCGGCAAATCCCTCCTCGACAACTCCAAGCTGGAGCAATCCCTCGGATTCATCGAGAAGGCGAAGCAGCTCGGCAAAAACTTCTACATCCCGGTCGATATCGTGGTAGCGGACAAATTCAGCGCTTCCGCTAACACCCGAATCGTAGATACCGACTCTATCCCGGCGGATTGGGAAGGCATCGACATCGGACCGAAAACTCGCGAGATCTACGCGGATGTCATCAAGAGCTCCAAGCTGGTCGTCTGGAACGGACCGATGGGCGTATTCGAAATCGAGCCATTCTCACACGGTACTCTTGCCGTTGCTCAAGCTTGCGCAACGACGGATGCTTACACCGTTATTGGCGGAGGAGATTCCGCGGCTGCGGCGGAGAAGTTCAAGCTAGCGGACAAGATGAACCATATTTCCACGGGCGGCGGAGCGTCGCTGGAATTCATGGAAGGCAAAGTCCTTCCTGGCGTCGTGGCGCTAAACGACAAATAGAGGTGAACGAAGATGAGCAGAACACCGATTATCGCGGGTAACTGGAAAATGTTCAAAACGGCAGGCGAAGCTGCGGCTTTCGTGGCCGAGGTTAAGGGCAAAGCAGAGGTTGCTGGCGTGGAGAGCGTTATCTGCGCTCCGTTCACGGCGCTTCCCGCTTTGGTTGAAGCAGTAAAAGGTACTACGATCAAGGTTGGCGCTCAGAACCTTCACTTCGAAGACAATGGCGCATACACAGGTGAAATCAGCGGATTGTTCTTGAAGGACCTTGGCGTTCACTACGTCATCATCGGTCATTCGGAACGCCGTCAATATTTTGCCGAAACGGACGAGATCGTCAACAAGAAAGCCCATGCTGCATTCCGCCACGGCCTGACTCCGATTATCTGCGTAGGCGAGAAGCTCGAAGAGCGCGAAGCCGGCCAGACGAAAGAAGTCGTTCGCGTGCAGACGGAAGGCGCCCTTGCAGGATTGACTGCCGAGCAAGTCGCAACATCCGTTATCGCATACGAACCGATCTGGGCTATCGGAACGGGGAAATCCTCGACATCCGAAGACGCGAATGAAGTGACTAGCTACATCCGCGGCGTCGTTGCCGGACTATTCGGCGCTGAAGTCGCCGGCAAGATCCGCATCCAATACGGCGGAAGCGTTAAGCCGAATACGGTAGCCGAGTACATGGGCCAATCCGATATCGATGGCGCTTTAGTCGGCGGAGCTAGCTTGGAGCCGGCTTCTTACGTGGCGTTAGTAGAAGGGGCGAAGTAAGATGGCAGCACCAAGACCGGTAGCTCTCATTATTCTAGACGGCTTCGGAATGCGCGAAAGCACCCACGGAAACGCGGTTGCGCAAGCCAACAAACCGAACTTCGACTTGCTCTGGAAAACCTTTCCCCATACGACCTTAACGGCGAGCGGGGAAGCGGTGGGATTGCCGGAAGGCCAGATGGGCAATTCCGAGGTCGGGCATCTGAACATCGGCGCGGGCCGGATCGTGTATCAGGATCTCACGAGAATCTCCAAGTCGATTCGCGACCAAGAATTCTACGAGAACTCCACGCTCCTCGGCGCGGTTCAGCACGCGAAGGCGAACAACAAGAAGCTTCATCTGTACGGCCTGGTATCCGACGGCGGCGTACACAGCCATATCGCTCATCTATTCGCTTTGTTGGAACTGGCCAAGAAGGAAGGACTGGACCAAGTTTACATCCATGCTTTTCTCGATGGACGGGATGTATCCCCGGATAGCGCGGTCGGCTACTTAACCCAATTGCAAAGCAAGATCGAAGAGCTCGGCATAGGCAGGATCGCGACGATCCAAGGCCGTTACTATGCAATGGATCGCGATAAGCGCTGGGAACGGACGGAGAAATCCTATCGCGCAATGGTCTACGGAGATGGACCGACTTCGGTCAATCCGATCGAAGCGGTGAAGGAGTCTTACGAGAGGTCGGTATACGACGAGTTCGTGATGCCGACAGTAATCGTAGGAGCGGACGGTAAGCCGGTTGGTCTCGTGGAGTCGGAGGATTCGGTTATTTTCTTCAACTTCCGTCCCGATCGCGCCATTCAACTATCGAATGTGTTCACGAACGAAGACTTCCGCGGGTTCGATCGCGGGCCGAGCTTTCCTAAGAACCTGTATTTCGTCTGCATGACGCTATTCGCGGAAACGGTTGGCGGTTTCGTTGCGTATAAGCCTAAGGAATTGGATAATACCCTAGGCGAGGTTCTTGTGCAGCATGGGAAAAAGCAACTCCGGATTGCCGAGACGGAGAAGTACCCGCACGTGACGTTCTTCTTCAGCGGCGGACGGGATCATGTCCTGGAAGGCGAAACGCGGATCCTCATCAATTCGCCTAAGGTCGCTACTTACGACTTGAAGCCGGAGATGAGTATTTACGAAGTCACGGAAGCGCTGGTAAAGGAGATCAATGCGGAGAACCATGACGCGATCGTCCTGAACTTCGCTAACGCGGACATGGTGGGTCACTCCGGTATGCTTGCGCCGACGATCAAAGCGGTGGAAGCGACGGACGAATGCCTCGGAAGAGTGGTCGATGCGGTTACGGCCAAAGGCGGAGTTTGCGTCATCATCGCCGACCACGGCAACGCTGACATGGTCACCGACGATAACGAGCGTCCGTTCACGGCTCACACGACTAACCCTGTTCCTTGCATCGTGACCGAAGCGGGGCATACGCTTCGCGAAGGAGGAATCCTGGCGGATGTAGCGCCGACGATCCTTACATTGATGCAGCTTCCTCAGCCCGTGCAGATGACCGGCAAATCTTTGATTATTTAAATTAAAAATTAAACCCCATTAAAGGAGTGTTACTCATGACAATCATTTCTGATGTTTATGCACGCGAAGTATTGGACTCCCGCGGAAATCCGACGGTTGAGGTTGAAGTACGTTTGGAATCCGGAGCACTGGGCCGCGCAATCGTTCCATCCGGCGCATCTACTGGCGCGCACGAAGCGGTAGAGCTTCGCGATGGCGACAAGAGCCGTTACCTTGGTAAAGGCGTTCTGCAAGCCGTTGAGAACGTAAATATGATCATCGCTCCTGAAATCATCGGATACGATGCCATTGAGCAAGTCGTTATCGATCAGAAGCTTATCGAGATCGACGGTACTCCTAACAAAGCGAAGCTTGGAGCTAACGCAATCCTAGCGGTATCCATTGCAACGGCTCGCGCTGCTGCGGAAGCTTTGGACATTCCGTTGTACACATACCTTGGCGGATTCAACGCGAAGACGTTGCCGGTTCCAATGCTTAACATCATCAACGGCGGCGCGCATGCGGACAACAACGTTGACGTACAAGAGTTCATGGTCTTGCCGGTTGGCGCTCCTACATTCGCGGAAGCTCTTCGTACCGGCGCCGAAATTTTTCACTCCCTCAAGAGCGTATTGAAAGCAAAAGGCCTTAACACCGCCGTAGGCGACGAAGGCGGATTCGCTCCTAACTTCGGTTCCAACGAAGAAGCGATCACGACGGTTATCGAAGCGATCGAGAAAGCGGGCTTCAAACCGGGCGTTGACGTATTCCTCGGTATGGACGTTGCTTCCACTGAATTCTTCAAAGACGGCAAATACCACCTTGAAGGCGAAGGCAAATCCTATACGCCTGCCGAGTTCGTAGATCTGCTAGCTAGTTGGGTTGACAAATATCCGATTATCACGATCGAAGACGGTTGCTCCGAAGACGATTGGGAAGGTTGGAAATTGCTTACCGAGAAATTGGGCGGCAAAGTACAACTCGTCGGGGACGATCTGTTCGTAACGAACACGGAGCGTCTGGCTGACGGTATCGAGAAAGGCGTAGGAAATTCCATCCTCGTTAAAGTTAACCAAATAGGTACGTTGACGGAAACTTTCGACGCTATCGAGATGGCGAAACGCGCTGGATACACGGCGATTATCTCCCACCGTTCCGGCGAATCCGAAGACAGCACGATCGCCGACATCGCGGTTGCCACGAATGCGGGTCAGATCAAAACGGGCGCACCTTCCCGTTCCGACCGCGTCGCGAAATACAACCAATTGCTTCGCATCGAAGACAACTTGGGCGCTACTGCAATCTACGGCGGCAAAAAAGCGTTCTACAATCTTAAAAACTTCAAGTAATTCGCACTCGCTCATGAAATCGACAACAACAAGAAGGACGGACCCTTGTGCTTAGGCACGGTCCGTCCTTTTTTTACGTTGCTAAGGTTTAACGATGCGATATCTAAGATGTATCGCGCCCGGGGTCTCTAACACCCGGGTGCTTTCGAGTTCGATAAGGTCGATGCCGATATACTTGAACAATGGAGTCCCCTTGCATAATAGAACGGGCGCTACGTGAATCTGCATCTCGTCGAGAAGTCCGGCTTCTATGTATTGCTGCGCGAGATTAGCGCCGCCCATCACCCAGACGTTCTTGTCGCCCGCGACGGCTTGGGCCTGCCGGATCGTGCTCTCGATCCCGTCCGTAACGAAGATAAACGATGAGTCCCCTATGGCCTCTTCCGGTTCTTCCCCGGAAACGACGAAGGCGGGCACATGGAAGGGAGAGACCCCTCCCCAGGCATCCTCTATCGCATCGTCGTACGTGCGCCTGCCAAGGATAACCGCGCCTGAAGTCTCCGTTAGCTCTTGCAGGATCATGTCGTCCTTGTCGGTCTTGGCCCCGAATATCCAGTCATGGAGACGAAGCCCGCCTTCTCCCAAAGGCAATTTAGAACTGATATTCGGCCCCGCTATAAATCCGTCCAAAGACATCGTGATGTCCAGGATAACTTTGCCCATCATGATCCCCCTTCTTCGCGAATGGTAAGAACACTGGTTCGTATTTATTCTACCACATATTGCATATTTGTGAACCGTTCCAGTTGTTCCATTTTATTAAATAGAAATCCGCAATCTCCAAAATGCATACAAAGAGGACAAAAACCCTTATCGTGATTACGCATTCATAAGCCTATAATAGGGTGGAGAAGACTTGAAACTAATCATAATGATGGGTGGGAATAAAATGAGCAAACCGCAAGTGGGCATTCAGTTATATTCCGTTCGAGATCGCAGCGAGAAGAATTTCCTGACAACGATTAAGGAGATCGGCGAAATCGGTTACCGCAACGTGGAGTTGGCAGGTTACTATGGCCATTCCGCCAAGGAAGTTCGCAAAGCGTTGGATGACGCGGGCCTGAACGCTCCTTCCGCGCACGTGAACTTGACCGTCGGCGATCCTGCCATCTGGGATAATCTGAAGAAGCAAGTCGAGTACGGATTGGAGCTTGGTTTGAAACGTTTTATCGTTCCTTATTATCCGTTAGGCGATAACCCTACGTTAGCCGGAGTGAACAAAATGGCGGACGACTTGGAGCAAGCGGCGAAGATCGTTAAGGAATCCGGCCTAGAGTTCGGTTACCACAACCATGCGTTCGAGTTCAAGCCCGTCGAAGGCAAACTCATCATTGATCATATTTTCGACCGCATTCCGTCAGACCTGTTGTTCGCGGAATTCGATCTGGGATGGGTGAAGGTAGCGGGTCAAGACCCTGCCGAATACGTGAAAAAGTACGCGGGTCGCCTTCCCGTCGTTCACGCGAAGGACTTCAAAGCGGACGGCAACGATACCGAGATCGGCAAAGGTACGGTGGATTGGGATTCAGCGTTGGCCGCTTGCGAAGCATCCGGCGTAGAATACGTCATCATCGAGCAAGAGCATTATGACGTATCCTCGCTCGAGAGCGCGAAGCTGAATTACGCTTGGTTTAAGGAACGCGGCTGGTTATAATGGAATAAACGCGGAAGCTCGGCGGAAGCCGGGCTTTTTTACACGATTCAGAATGTATTAAATTTCGCTATCCATTTCTGAATCGTCTCCGACATAAACCTGTGTCGCCATCCCAAGGACGGCGACAGCTGTTTATGCTTGCGGAAAAAAGGGAAGAGGACGGTGCGGGCATGGAAATCAGACAGCTGCGAGAAGATGATTTCGAGGAACGAACGGCATTATCACAATTCGCCTTTCAATATCGTTTAACGCCGGAGCAGAAGGAGTCCAAGCGTCTTACGTTCCGACCTGAGCAAGATTGGGGCGCATTCGATGAAAATGGCCGTCTGCTGTCGGCGTTATTGCTGCTGCCATTGGAAACTTGGATTCAAGGCAAATCGTTCGCGATGGGCGGGATTGCCGGAGTCGCGACTTGGCCGGAAGCAAGAAGGCAGGGCTGCGTAAATCAGTTGCTCGTTCGCGCCCTTGAGACGATGAAGAACAATGGGCAAACCGTCAGTATGCTGCACCCTTTTTCCTTTTCTTTTTACCGCAGATACGGTTATGAGATGACGGTCGAGCGCAAGAAGTACACGATCGAGACGCGCCAGCTTCCGCCCCGCACGCAAACTCCCGGACAGGTGAAACGCATGGCGAAACCGGATATCGAGGTGTTGAACGGTATTTATTCGGCTTACGCCTCGCGCTATAGCGGGACGCTAGTTCGGGAGAAGGACTGGTGGGAGAACCGAATCCTGACGAAGGGCGGCCAAGTGGCTGTTTATTATAACGAGCACGATGTTGCCGAGGGATACGTGTTCTATCAAGTCGAGGGCAACATGCTGACGATTCAGGATTGGGCGAGCACAAGCGAAACATCCCGCGTAGGGTTATGGACGTTCGTCGGCAACCACGACTCTATGGTTGCGGAAGTAACGACGATCACGGCCATCGACGATCCGCTTCCGTTCCTGTTAGCCGATCCTCGGATCAAGCAGGAAGTCATCCCGTATTTCATGTCTCGCATCGTGGACGCGGAAGCATTCGTTAAGCAGTACCCATGGATGCCGGGGGAGCGGGAGGAAGCTGTCGTGCTGACTCTGTCGGACGCGCATGCGCCGTGGAACAATGGGGCGTTTAGGCTGATGTTGAGCGCGAGTGGCGAGGGTAGATTGGAGAGATTGGAAGGGATTGCGGCCGAGAGCAGCGGTGGATTGAAATGCGACATTCAAACGCTGACGGCGATGCTGATCGGCAATCGGAAGCCGTCCTTGTTACGGGAAGTCGGACGGATCAGCGGCGGTTCCACGGAGGATGCGGCGCAGTTGGAACGGAGGATTCCGGAACGGACGACGCATTTGATGGACTTTTTCTGATCGGAAGTCCCATTGTCTCGCAGAAAACAGAAAATAGTTAAGGTTGTCAACTTGCCGGGCGGTATGTTAATATAAGAATACTGTTTTCGGAAAGCCGTCCAAGATGGCATGCCGGGTGAGTTAGGATTTGGGAGGTGTAAGCGATGGACGTCGTTCTTAAAATAATTCTGGTTATATTCTCGCTGGGACTGATTGCGGTCGTTCTGCTTCAACGCGGTAAGAGCGCAGGTTTGTCGGGCGCTATCTCCGGTGGAGCTGAGCACTTGTTCGGCAAGCAGAAGGCTCGTGGAATCGACCTTTTCCTGCAACGCCTGACGATCGGTTTAGCGGTTGGTTTCTTTATCCTTTCTTTGGTAGTCGCTTATTTCGTTAAGAACTAATAATCGAGAACGGGCAGGAAGCGCGAGCTTCCTGTCTTTTTTTATAAGTCCATAGAGACCGTTGAAGACCGCCAGGGAAGAATGTTTCCTTAGCGGTCTTTTTTTGCGCGATTCGGGCATAAAAACATGTTGTTTTCGATTTTTGGGGAAACATATGGATGTATTCAGATGGACTCGAGCTCCCTTTTAAGGCAAGGAATAGGCAGTAATAAAATTTGAAAACCGTAATTGGAAAAATTTTTAGTAAAATAACGATTGATTTTTAGTAAAAAAATGAGTAAGATAATGATTGTCAGCAAACGCTTTCAAGTTGAATGGCACTTGTTCAAAGGCACAAAGAGAAAAAAGGTAAAATTTTATTAAAAGGGGAGCTTTAAAATGTCGAAATGGATGAAGCTATCTACTGTAATGCTCGGAATTTCGTTGATTGCAACCGCTTGTGGGGGTGCGAACAACAATAATCAGCCTGCGGCTACTCCGGGAACTGGCGACAATAACGTAGAGAAAGTCGAATTGACCGCATGGGCGTGGAACGTGAACGTCGGCGCGCTGAATGAAGCGATGACGATGTACCAGAAGGATCACCCGAACGTGAGCATCAAAGTCGAAGATATCGGCCGCTTGGACGTATACGATAAATTATCCACCGGTCTTGCGGCCGGCGGATCCGGACTTCCGGATATCGTGCTCGTCGAAGACGATCGCATCCAAGGTTACCTCGAAGCGTTCCCGAAAGGGTTCCAGAATTTGTCCGACAAAGGCTTCGACGCCAAAGCCGACCAATTCCCTGCCTTCAAGAAAGAATTGACGAGCAAAGACGGCAAGTTCTACGCCTTCCCGTTCGATGCGGGCCCGACGGGCATGTTCTACCGCAAGGACATCTTCGAGAAAGCCGGAGTAGACGCGACGAAAATCGAGACTTGGGACGATTTCCTAGCCGCCGGCCAGACGATCAAGAGCAAGACGGGCGCTTACGCGCTTCCCGCGGATAAGTTCAAGGACGACGCCAACTTCCGCATGATGATGAACGAGCTCGGCGTGTATTACTTCGACAAAGACGGCAACATCGATTTTAACAACCCTAAAGTCGTTCAAGCGATGGCCACGCTTAAGAAATTTGGCGACGCGGACCTCGTGAAGGACGTTAACGGCTGGGACGGCATCGTATCGGCTACCGTCGACGGTTCCGTCGCTACGATTCCGTTCGGCGCATGGTATTACGGCACGATCATTGACCAAGCGAAGGACACGAAAGGCAAATGGGGAGTGTTCCTGTTGCCTGCGTTCGAGAAAGGCGGCAACCGAGCGGCTAATCTAGGCGGAAGCAGTTGGATGCTCAACGCGGATTCCGAGCGCGTAGACGCGGCGTACGGCTTCATGGAGTACTTCTCCACGACGAGCGCGGTACAAGCGGTAGCGATGGAGAAGTTCGGACTGTTCCCTTCGCTGCAAAGCACATACAGCGAACCGGCATTCCAAGCCGACAACGAATTCTTCGGCGGACAGAAGATCTGGAAGCTGTTCGGCGACGAGATGGCTAACATTCCGACGCCGTACTACACGAAGGACTACGCGATGGCGATGGACGAGGCGGTCAAAGCGCAAGCGCACGTATTCATGGACAAAGATCCGGCCAAAGCGCTGAAAGAGGCGGCGGAAAGATTGGCGGATCGGACGAAACGTGCGGTAAACAACGGTTAAAGACTTACGAAGAGGTTCGGGAGATTCGGGCGCAGGCCCGAATCTCTCGCTCTTTTTCTATTTCACCAGGGAGGGCAAGTCATGAGAACAAAGTCTTACGTGCCTTATTTATTTTTAACGCCGGCAATCGTCTTATTTGCCGTATTCATGGTTTATCCCATTCTCTACTCCTTCTTGCTGAGCTTTCAGACGAGCGTAGGCGGAGAGTTCGAGTTCGCGGGGCTCGACAATTACCGGCGGTTGTTTCAAGACGAGATTTTCTGGACGGCTCTTAAGAATACTTTCGTGATATTGATTATCCAAGTGCCGCTCATGCTGACGATCAGCATCGTGCTGGCGACTTTCTTAAATACAGCCAAAAGTTTCAAAGGTTTGTTCCGTGTTTCGTTCTTCATGCCGGCGGTCACCTCGCTCGTCGCGTATTCGATTATTTTCTCGATCATGCTCATGGGCGACGGCTTAATCAATCAAGCGCTGCAAGCGATCGGTTTGAACGGCGTTCCTTGGCTATCTCACCCTCTATGGGCAAAGGCGGCGCTCATTCTTGCCATAACCTGGCGATGGGCCGGCTATAATATGGTCATCTACTTGGCGGCCATGCAGAACATTCCGGAATCGCTCTACGAGGCGGCAAGCTTGGACGGCGCGAGCAAGCTGAGGCAGTTTTTCACCGTGACCGTGCCGCAGCTTAAGCCGGTCATCCTGTTCACGGCAATCCTGTCGACGATCGGAACACTCCAGCTTTTCGACGAGCCGTATACGTTGACCAAAGGCGGTCCGAGCGACGCGACGTTATCCATCGGGATGTATCTGTATCAGACCGGCTTCCGTTACTACGATTTCGGATATGCCTCTACGTTGGCTTACGTCATCGTGTTGTTGATCGCCATCCTATCGTTCGTGCAATTCAAGCTGACGGGGGATGAGTAAAATGAAAACCAATCGGATAACCTCGCTGTTTCTATTCGTAGGCTTGTTAATCGGTGCCATCGTATCGCTGTTTCCTTTTTACTGGGCGGCAATCGCCTCCACCAATGAAAGCGGGAAAGTGTTCTCCAAACCTCCGGTGCTATTGCCGGGCGGCAAGTTCATCGAGAACCTCTCGAACCTGAACGACACGATCGGTATCTGGCGGGTCATGGGCAATTCGCTCTTCGTCGTCATCGTCTACACGGCGCTCAGCCTGACGATCTGCACGATGGCGGGGTACGCTTTCGCCAAGTTCCGGTTCAAAGGCCGTAACGTCCTGTTTGCCGTATTCTTGTTATCGATGATGGTTCCGTACCATGCGCTCGTTATTCCCTTGTTCAAAATGATGGCGGCATGGGGTTGGCTGAACACGTATCAAGCGCTGATCGTGCCCAACCTGGCTTATCCGTTCGCGATCTTCCTTATGCGGCAAAATATGCTGGCCGTTCCGGACGCGATGATGGAAGCGGGCCGAATCGACGGCGTAAGCGAGGCGGGCTTGTTTACGCGCATCATTCTGCCTTCGGTGAAGCCGGCGCTCGCGGCCACTGCGATCTTCCTGTTCATGTTTCAGTGGAATAGCTTCCTGTGGCCGCTCATTGCGGCACAGACCAAAGAAATGTACACGTTACCCGTCGCATTATCGAGCTTGTTCGGGCTATCGCGAATAGATTACGGGCAGGTTATGGCCGGCGTCACGCTGGCGACCGGACCTATCATCTTGTTTTTCCTGCTGTTGCAGAAGCATTTCATATCCGGCATGCTGGGCAGCTCCGTTAAAGAATAACCGGTTAGAGGGAGAGACACATCATGTATTTAGGCGTAGATTACTATCCGGATTATTGGCCCGAAGAGCTGGTGGAAGAGGATTTGGAAGGCATTGCGCGGCTCGGCGCGAACATAGTGCGCATCGGCGAGTTCGCTTGGCATCGGATGGAACCGCGGGAAGGAGAATTCGATTTCTCCTTCTTCAACGAAATCGTTCGCCGGGCGAAGGAGAAAGGCCTTGCGGTCATGTTCGGCACGCCGACCGCCACTTTTCCCGCATGGCTGGCGAAGAAGCATCCAACCATCCTCTCCGAGGATGAGAACGGGAGCGTCCGGGTATTCGGCGGTCGCCGCCAATATTGCTTCAACTCGGCGGAATACCGCGAATATAGCGGGCGCATCACCCGTAAGCTGGTGGAGCATTACCGCTCGGAGCCATCCATCATATCCTGGCAGATCGACAACGAACTCGGTCACGAAGGCAGCGACATGTGTTATTGCGGTCAATGCCACTCGGCGTTTCAAAAATTCCTTCAAGACAAATATATCGACATCGACGCGTTGAACGAGACTTACGGAACGATTTTCTGGGGACAGACCTATAACGGGTTCGATGAAATACCGATTCCGAAGAAGACGATCACGACGCACAATCCGTCGTTGCAATTGGACTGGGCGCGATTCCGTTCGCGGTCCGTGAACGGCTATGCCGAAGAGATGGCTGCAATCGTCCGCGCTAGCAAAGGCGAGCACCAGACGGTAACGACGAACGTGTCGGGGGGCTTCTTCGGCAAATGGTTCGACCACGCGGAGCAGGCGGAAGCGCTCGACTTCGTCTCCTACGACAATTATCCGGTATGGGGAGGGCTCGCCGAGCCGATTACACCTGCGGCTATTGCCTTGGGTCACGATTTCAACCGCGGGCTGAAAGGCAAAAATTTCTGGATCGTCGAAGAGTTGATGGGCGCGCAAGGCCATGACGTCATCGGATATCTTCCGCGTCCAAATCAAGCGAAGATGTGGTCGTTCCAAGCGTTCGCGCACGGTTGTTCGGACATGCTCTACTTTTGCTGGCGGTCGATGAACCGCGGGGCGGAGCAATTCTGCCTGGGCATCGTCGATCACGATAACCAGCAAGGGCGTAAATACAAGGAAGCGCAATCCGTATTCACGGAAATCGCCCCTTACGCGGATTTGTTGCAAACAGAGATCAAGGCCGAGGTCGCGGTCTTATACGATTACGACAACGTCTGGTCGTGGCGTTCCCAACGGCAGAGCGAGGCGTTCGATTTCACGAACGAGCTGCTTCGCTTATACGATCCTTTCTTTCGCTTGAATTGCGCGATCGACGTCATTCCCGCGAACCGGGATTTCTCCGAGGCGGGTTATAAGGTGCTGTTGATTCCGGCGTTGCAGATTGTGGACGAACGGTTGGCCGGACGGTTGGAAGCATTCGCCGCAGCCGGCGGAACCGTCGTGTTCTCGTTCCGGACGGGCTTGAGGGATAAGAACAACAACGTTTATTTCGGGCGCCCTTTCCCGGGAACGGTTGCGACGCTTTGCGGCGTGAGGGTAGAAGCCTCCGAAGCGTTATCGATCGGCAGATCGGTTCCGATCGTCCGGGAAGCCGGCGCTTCGCAAGCTTCTCCGCCCGCTGCCGAATGGCCGGCTCGCTCTTCATGCGAGGTATGGCGCGATCTGCTCCTGCCGACGACCGCGGATGTTCTCTATCGCTATGAGGATCCCTTCTTCTCGGAAGCGGCCGTCACGCGCAATTCCTACGGTCAAGGCGACGTCTACTACGTGGGCGGGGGACTGGCGGAAGACGTACTGGATGCGTTGGCGCAAACCATTGTCAACGCTAGGGAGATCTGTCATATTGAAAGTGAACCGGGCGTCGAAGTGTATGCCCGCGGATCGGAATATTGGTTCGTTCTTAACCATACTCCTGAAGAGAAAAGCTTCCGGGGAACACGACTGCCGCCCTATGCAAGCTTCATTATGAAAGCGGAGGCGGCAGGCAGAGGTTAAGCGCGAGGGAAGGAAACAAAGAAGATGGCGACTATTAAAGAGATTGCCCTGCGCGCTGGCGTGTCGATCGCGACCGTATCGAGGGTGCTCAACTACGACCCGTCCCTATCGGTAGGAGACGACACTCGCAAACGGATTCTGGAGATTGCCCAAGACATGAATTACAAGACGCCGAGGGAACGCAACCATTCCGTCGTCAAGGATAGATATCGAATCGGGCTCGTCAGCTGGTATTCGGAGCGCGAAGAAATGCTGGACCCCTATTACATGGCCGTACGGCTCGGCGTGGAGAGAGAGTGCTTCCATCGGAAAATCGAATGGGCGAAGCTGTTCCTGCACGACTCCCGCCCATTGGAGTGGAACGGCGAACCGCTGGACGGGATGATCGCCATCGGCCGGTTCGACAAGGAAGATATCGTCCGGTTTCCTGCGGATATGGATAATTTGGTATTCGTCGACTCTTCTCCGGACGATAGCCGATACGATTCGGTCGTGCTCGATTTCCGCAAGGCGGTAGGGGAGATTCTAGCCTATCTGACGGAATTGGGACACACGGAAATCGGTTATATAGGCAGCCATAACTGCGTGAACGAAAGACAGGTGCAAGATGATCGGGAACTCGTCTTCATCGAGTGGCTTTCCCGGAAGAACTTGTTTAATCCTTCTTATATTTATACTGGCGAGAATTTGTTCTCGGAAGACGGCTATGAGTTGATGAAGCGGCTGGTGTCAAGCGATGACGCAATGCCGACTGCATTTTTCGTGGAAAACGATTCGATGGCGGCGGGCGTGTTAAGGGCTTTGCACGAGGCAAAGCTGAAGGTGCCGGGAGACGTATCGGTTATCGGGTTCAACGATATCGCGATTTCTGCTTTCCTGCAGCCTGCGCTCACGACGATGAAGGTCCATATGGAATATATGGGAGAAACGGCCGTCGAGTTGCTGTCGGACCGGTTCGGGGCCAAACGCGAGATCGCCAAGAAAATTGTTCTGCCGACGGTCTTGACAGTGCGCAAGAGCTGTTCTCCGCCCCGCCCCAAGCGCGCCATTCAGACTCTAGGGAAGTGATATACGCATGCCATTCGGCAACCAGCGGGTATTGCCCGCGATCAAGCAGATGAAAGAGCTGGAGAAGCTGCTCGCTTCCTCCTACGAATATCTCGTTCTGCTCGGAGGCCGAATCGGCGCGCTGCGTCCGATCGTAGAGTTCGCGGAGCGGAACGGAAAGAAAATATTGCTGCACGCCGATCTGATCGACGGGCTGAAGAACGACGAATACGCCGCGGAGTTCCTCTGCCAGCAGATTCGTCCGGCGGGCCTGATCTCCACTCGCGTATCCGTCATTCAGAAGACGAAGCAGAACGGGCTCATCTCGATTCAGCGAATGTTCGTCATCGACTCGGACGCCTTGGATAAGAGCGTGGAGCTGGCGGTAAAGACGAAACCGGATTTCGTCGAGATGCTGCCTGGCGTTATGCCGCATCTGATCGCCGAAGTGCGCGAGCGAACCGGAGTGCCCGTCATCGCGGGCGGCCTGATTCGTTCGTCGCGGGAGATGGAAGACGCGTTTGCCGCGGGTGCGGCAGCCATTACGACTTCAAGGCAGGAGTTATGGAAACCTTCCTTCGGGAGAGGAGGAACCTGATTGGAAACTTATATTATGGCGTTAGACCAGGGAACGACGAGCACCCGGGCATTGCTCGTTAACCGCGCGGGCGATATCTCTCATATTTCCCGCGAGGATCTCTCCCTGAATTATCCGCATCCGGGTTGGGTGGAGGTAGACGCGGAAGCGATCTGGCGGTCGACGTTAAAAGTCGCCAGGGAGACGTTGCGAAGTTCGGGATTGGAGCAAGGCCGGGTGTCGGCGATCGGCATCACGAACCAACGGGAGACGGCGGTCGTCTGGAACCGCGCGACCGGCAAGCCGATTCGGCCCGCCATCGTCTGGCAATCGCGGCAGACGGCGGGCCTCTGCGAAGAGTTGAAGCGAGCGGGGCATGAAGCGTTGTTTCGCGATAAAACGGGGCTGCTGCTCGATCCGTATTTCTCCGGGACGAAGGTGGCTTGGATGCTGCGGGAAACGGAAGGCGCGCTGCAGAAGGCGGTTAACGGAGAGTTGTTGTTCGGAACGATCGACAGCTGGCTCGTCTGGAAGCTGACCGGCGGCCGCGTCCATGTGACGGATCCCTCCAACGCCTCCCGAACGCTGCTCTACAACATTCACGAACGCCGCTGGGACCTGGAGTTGCTGGATATTCTCGGGATTCCGGAGGCGATGCTCCCCGAAGTCCGTTCGACCTCGGAGATATACGGAGTGACGGATGCGGAGCTTCTCGGAGAAGAAATTCCGATCGCATCGATCGTAGGAGATCAACAAGCGGCGCTGTTCGGGCAGGGTTGTCACCGGCCGGGAGATGCGAAGAATACTTACGGGACCGGCTGCTTCATGCTCATGAACACCGGCGAGGAAGCCAAAACCTCCTCCCATGGCCTGCTGACGACGATCGCTTGGCAGATCGGCGACGTGACGGAATACGCGCTGGAAGGCAGCGTATTCGTGGGAGGATCGGCTATTCAATGGCTGAGGGACGGGCTGGGGCTGATCAAGTCGGCTAGCGAATCCGAAGCGCTGGCCGACTCCGTGGATTCGAGCGAAGGCGTTTACGTCGTACCCGCGTTCGTAGGGCTTGGAACGCCGCATTGGGATAGCGAGGTACGAGGTTCCGTGTTTGGCCTGACGCGGGGCACGAACAAGGCGCATCTGGTCCGGGCCACGCTGGAGTCTCTCGCTTACCAGACGAAAGACGTCCTGTCCGCTATGGAGATCGACGCCGGCATGCGGTTGAAGGCATTATCCGTCGATGGCGGAGCGGTCATGAACGCTTTCCTGATGCAATTCCAGAGCGATATGCTGGGCGTCCCGGTCGAGAGACCGGCGGTGCACGAATCGACGGCGCTAGGGGCGGCTTACTTGGCGGGTTTAGCGGTCGGCGTCTGGAGCGGGAAAGAAGAAATACGCCGGTTAAAGAAAATCGAGCGAGTCTTCGAACCGGCAATGGACGATAAGAGACGGGAGAAGCTTCACGGAGGCTGGTTGCGGGCCGTCCGCGCGGCTATGGCGTTCAAGAACGAATAGTGCTATAGTGAACATATAAGTTAATATCGGTTGGAGACCTGGAGAAACCACGACAAGACTTTCGCGAACCCCCATTGGGGAACGGAAAGTCGTTGGCGTGGTTTTTTGTTTTCCGCGGATGAAATGATGGAATAATAAACAGCAATAGGAGGATTACAGATGACGAACAATACGATGGGAACGACTACGAATGCGGATGTCGAAGGAGGATTCTCCGCGCAGAATCGCCGAAGCCGGTTAGCCGCAATGGCCGCTGGCCATGCGGATTTGCTGGTTATAGGAGGAGGCATTACGGGGGCGGGCATCGCGCTCGATGCGACAACGCGAGGGTTGAAGACGGTACTCGTGGAGATGCAGGATTACGCCGCGGGCACGTCAAGCCGTTCAACGAAGCTCGTGCACGGCGGCTTGAGGTACCTCAAGCAATTCGAGTTCGGCGTCGTCGCCGAGGTGGGCAAGGAAAGGGCGATCGTGTATGAGAACGGGCCTCATGTCACTACGCCGGAATGGATGTTGCTCCCGCTATACAAGGGCGGGACGTTCGGGCCGTTCATGACGTCGGTCGGACTTCGGGTCTACGATTTTCTGGCGGGAGTCAAGAGAAGCGAACGGCGCAAAATGTTCAATGCCAAGGATACGCTAATAAAGGAACCTCTGCTAAAGCGGGAAGGTCTTCTGGGGGGCGGGTATTACGTGGAATACCGTACCGACGATGCGCGCCTCACTATAGAAGTCATGAAGAGAGCGGTGGAACGGGGCGTCCAATCGGCCAACTACGCCGCGGTGGAATCTTTCCTCTATGAAGACGGAAAAATGGTCGGCGCGGTCGTTCGCGATCGGATCAGCGGAGAAAGCTACGAGATCCGGGCGTCCAAGATCGTCAACGCCACCGGACCTTGGGTGGACTCCCTTAGGGAGATCGATCGCTCCAAGCAAGGCAAGACGCTGCGCTTGACCAAAGGGGTTCATCTCGTGTTCGACCAGAGCAGGTTCCCGCTGAGCCAGGCCATCTACTTCGATACGCCGGACGGGCGGATGGTGTTCGCCATTCCGCGCGCGGGCAAGACGTACGTCGGCACGACGGATACCGATTATGCCGCGGACGTCGCCCGCCCCCGAATGACGGAAGAGGATCGTGCTTATTTGCTGAAAGCGGCGAATAACCTGTTCCCAAGCTTGCATCTGACCGAATCGGACGTGGAATCCAGTTGGGCGGGCTTGCGGCCGCTGATTCAACAGGAGGGCAAGGATCCTTCCGAGATTTCGCGTCGGGACGAAATTTTCGTGTCGCCATCGGGGCTCATCTCGATCGCCGGCGGTAAACTGACCGGCTATCGGAAAATGGCGGAGTCGGTCGTGAACCGTATCGGACAATTAATGGAAGCGGAAGGGCGGAAGCTCACCCGCTCAAGCATCTCCAAGCGGTTGGCGATCTCGGGAGGAGACGTCGGGGGTTCTGACCAGTTCGAAAAGTTCGTTAAGGAACGAATCGGAGAAGGGGTGGCTTACGGACTCGGAAGGGAACAATCTGAGCGGCTTGCGCGTCAGTACGGCTCGAATGTCAATAAGCTCTTTCTATCGGCGGCCAACTCCGGGGAATTCGCCAAACGGCACGATTTGCCCTTGGATCTCGCCGCAGAGCTTATCTACGCGATCGCGGAAGAGAGCGCCGTAAAGCCGGAGGACTTCTGGATTCGTCGGACGGGGAGGCTGTTCTTCGACCGGGCGTTCGTTGGAAAATATAGAGATTCCGTCCATTCCGCCATGGCCGAGTTATGCGGATGGAACGAAGAACAGAGGGAAATATTAGGGACGGAGATGGCGCGGCTGATCGAGGAAGCCGTGACTCCGGTCGTCTGATTTCAAGCCCGGCTAGTCGAATGGCAGCGGAATGAGGTACAATATGGAAAAGGACCGTCTGGGCGAGAGGTTGCCCGGGCGGTTTTTGCTTGAATGCTTATGAAGGCGCTTATCCGGTTGCCGATAAAGGAATTGGTGTATACTATACGTAAGACGAGGTGATACGGATGCCGATGTGCACGGAGCAGGAGTTGCTCGATTTCATGCGGGAAACCGCTTATAAACCGTTGACTTACAAGGAATTGGAGAAACATTTCGGCATCGAAGACGCGGCTGAATTCAAGGCCTTTCTTCGCATGCTCACCGAAATGGAGCAAGACGGCAAGATTCTGTTGACCCGTACGGATCGCTATGGCGTGCCGGAACGGATGAATTTGCTAAGGGGACGGATTCAGACCCATCCGAAGGGTTTTGCCTTCCTAATCCCGGACGATAAGGAGCACCCCGATCTCTACATTCATGCCAACGATCTGAAGGGCACGATGAACGGAGATATCGTGCTTGCGCGGGTGTCCGCGAAGAACGAGAACGGCAAGCTGGAAGGCGAGATCGTTCGCATTATCAAACGTGCAGTGACGCAAGTCGTCGGGTTGTTCCATAACCATGAAAGCTATGGCTTCGTGGTGCCGGATGATAAACGGATTAACAAAGATATTTTCATCCGGGGAGAAGGCTTCCAGGGCGCGGTGACCGGACAGAAGGTCGTCGTGAATATCATTACTTATCCGGAAGGGCGCGCGGCCGCCGAAGGCGAGATCATCGAGATTCTCGGGCACAAGGATGACCCGGGCGTCGATATCTTGAGCATCATTCGCAAGCATGGATTGCCGGAGAGCTTCCCTGGAGACGTGCTGGCGGAAGCGGATGCGGCACCCGACACGATCACTGAGGAAGAGATCTTGCAGCAAGGCCGCCGCGATCTTCGGGACAAGGTCATCGTGACGATCGACGGCGAGGACGCCAAGGATCTGGACGATGCGGTGAACGTAGAGCGTTTGCCTAACGGAAACCTCGTATTGGGCGTGCATATCGCCGACGTGAGCTACTACGTGCGCGATAAGTCCAAGCTGGACGAAGAAGCTTATAATCGGGGCTGCAGCGTGTATCTGGTCGATCGCGTCATTCCGATGCTGCCGCACCGTCTATCTAACGGAATTTGTTCCTTGAATCCGCAAGTTGATCGGCTGACGATGTCGTGCGAGATGGAATTCGAGCCGGGCACGATGAAGCAGGTTCGCCATGATATTTTCACGAGCGTGATCCGCACGAAGGAAAGAATGACCTACACCAACGTTCGCAAAATATTGAACGAAGAGGATCCGGAAGTAGCCGAGCGTTACTCCGATCTGGTGGATACGTTCAAGCTGATGCAAGAGCTCGCCATGGGTTTGCGTTCGATGCGGATGCGCCGCGGCGCGATCGATTTCGAATTCCAGGAATCGAAGGTCATCGTGGACGAGCAGGGTAAACCGGTCGATATCATCAAGAGAGAGCGCTCGATCGCCGAGCAGATTATCGAAGAATTCATGCTCGCGGCGAACGAGACGGTGGCGGAGCACTTTCACTGGCTTAAGGTGCCGTTCATCTATCGGATCCATGAGGAGCCTTCCAACGAGAAGCTGATGACGTTCATGCAGTTCGCGGGCAACTTCGGTTACGCGGTACGCGGCAAGGGCAATACGGTTCATCCGCGCGCGTTGCAGACTTTATTGGAAGAGATCCAAGGAACGAAGGAAGAAACCGTGCTGAGCACGATGATGCTTCGGTCGATGAAGCAGGCGAAGTACGATGCCGAGAGCTTGGGGCATTTCGGCCTCGCCGCGGAATATTACTCTCACTTTACTTCCCCGATTCGCCGTTATCCGGATCTTGCTATCCATCGCGTTATGCGCGAGGTTCTTGAGAACGGAGGTACGTTGCCGAATAATCGGTTCGATTCGTTGAATGCGCGTATGCCCGATATCGCTTCACAATCTTCCGAGCGCGAGCGGGTAGCGGTCGATGCCGAGCGGGATACCGAGAAGCTTAAGAAAGCCGAGTTCATGCTCGACAAGATCGGAGAAGAATTCACCGGGATTATTAGCGGCGTGACGAGCTTCGGGATGTTCATCGAATTGGAAAATACGGTGGAAGGACTTATTCGTCTAAGCGATATGACGGACGATTACTATCACTTCCACGAATTGCATATGGCTTTGATCGGCGAGCGTACGTCGAAGATCTACCGGATCGGCGACGAAGTGAAAATTCGCGTTGGCCGGGTTAACATGAGCGACCACACGATCGATTTCGAGATGGTGGACATGAAGTCGCGCAGCGGAAGCCGCGTAAGCTTCGTCGACGCGCGCGGGCCGGGCGGATTCGACCGCAAGCGCAAGAAGCGCAATGCGGCGGGCAAGTTCGCCGGCGTAGGCGGTAGCGGCGGCGGTAATGGCGCCGGCGGACGCGGCGGTTCCGATCGCGGCGGCAGGCCGGGCAAAGGTGGCGGCGATGGCCGCAACGCTAAAGGCGGGCGTTCGGACGACCGTAGCGCGAATAGCAGCGTCGCGCCTACAATTGTTGGCGCACCTGGAAGCGGCAAACGGAAGAAGAAGTCGGGGAACAAAGAGAATTCCGAGCCGCGCATTACCATCGAACCGGCAGGCATCCCGGTGACGGAAGCTGGGGACCGTGCTCCGAAGCGTAGGAACAGAGGTGGCGGGGATGGCGCAGCCGCGGGCTCGAGCGGCTCTGCAGGTACAGCGGTGCCTAACGTAACCGCGGTGCCTAGCGTAACTCCAGCGGCGTCGCTGGGATCGAGATCAGGCGGAAATGCCGTTGGTTCGACTAATGGCGGCGCGGCTCCGGCTAGACGCGGCAAGCTCGATATGTGGGGCCTTCCGCGTTCGGGCAATTATCCGAAGGACGCGGATGATGGCACGGATCGGGACTTTTCCTCCGGCTCTCGTAAAGGCGGCGGTGGAGATCGTGCGAAACGCGCTCCTAAGCCGTTCACCCGCGCGGATGCCTCCGTTCCGAAGCAAAGCGGAGAGAAAGCTCCCAGAAGCAGAAAACCTAAAGAGTAAGCCGATAAAGGACCTTCCGGAGCACGTTTCCGGGAGGTTCTTCTTCCGATAAAGCGGCTTGCGCGGAGATGTCGATTCCAATTTACAAACTTCGCCGTATCTTATAGGATAGTACTTAGTGTGTACGGAGATGTCGGGGAGGCTGGCAGATATGAAACAGTTATATCATGTGCTAGGAGCAAAGCAATTCGCTAGGGAAGAATTAGAGCAATTGTTCGATGCGGCGCGGGAGATGGAAGAAATCGTCGCGCGCGGCGGGGACAGACGGCATGAGGGTAGAATCATGACTTCTCTGTTCTTCGAGGCAAGCACGCGGACGCGGCTGTCGTTCGAATCGGCGATGCACCGCCTTGGCGGGGGCGTCATCGGGACGGAAAATGCGTCGCAATTCTCATCGGCGATCAAAGGCGAGACGCTGGAGGACACGATCCGGATCATCAGCGGCTATAGCGATGTCATCGTGATGCGGCATACCGAGATCGGCGCGGCCAAGCGCGCGGCGAGGGTGGCGGATATCCCGGTCATCAACGCGGGCGACGGGGCGGGTGAACATCCGACGCAAGCTTTGCTCGATGCTTACACGATTCGCAAGGAGTTCGGCAAGATCGACGGCTTGCATATCGCGATGGTCGGGGATCTCGCGTATGGGCGGACCGTCCACTCTCTTAGCTATATTTTGGCCAATTACCAGGACGTTATGGTTCACTATATCTCCCCGAACAACGTACGGATTCCGGACAACGTGAAGAAGTACATGGACGAGAAGGGCATCCGGTACGCGGAGACGAACGACCTCGATTCCGTTGCCGGCTCGATCGACGTACTGTACCAGACCCGGATTCAGAAGGAGCGTTTCCCGTCGGTCGAGGAATACGAGAAGGCTTCCGGCCAGTTCATCGTCGACGCAGAGCTGCTGGATCGGATGCGCAAGGACGCGATCGTTCTTCATCCGTTGCCGCGTGCGGGAGAGATCACCGAGGATGTCGATTCCGATCCTCGCGCAGCGTACTTCCGCCAAGCCGTTAACGGCTTGTACATCCGGATGGCTCTGATCGACAAGTGTATCACCGAGTCTAGGGGATAAAGTTTGCTAACTCCGCCCGCCGCAGTCGAATCGAGCCAAGATAGTAAAGAAACTTTGCTAACTCCGCCCGTCGAAGTCGAATGGAGCCGAGATAGTAAAGAAACTTTGCTAACTCCGCTTGTCGTAATCGAATCGAGCCGAGATAGTAACGAGATCGGGCTAACTTCGGCTTTACGTTATTGGAGTCCGTTCGGTTGATGGCGCAGGTGGGCGCGTGCTATAATGAATGTCCGGCAAGCGTTATCTGGCCGGCGCCATGAATGGAATGGATAGGTAGAGAGGTGAAGGAAAATGGGAAAGAAAGACCAGTTCGACAAGCCGTTGGCTCAGAATAAGAAAGCTTCCCATGATTACTTCATCGAGGAAGCCATCGAAGCCGGCATGGTACTATCGGGTACGGAGATCAAGTCTCTAAGGACTGGCCGCGCGACTTTAGGCGATGCGTTCGCCACGATTCGTAACGGCGAGATGTTCCTGCACAACATGCACATCAGTCCGTTCGAGCAAGGAAACCGACACAATCCGGTCGATCCGACTCGGGCTCGCAAACTTTTGCTGCATAAGAAGCAGATTCATAGGATGCTCGGTTTGGTTAAGCGGGACGGCTATACTTTGGTTCCTCTTCGCGTCTACATCAAGAACGGATACGCCAAGTGCTTGATCGGGATGGGTAAAGGGAAGAAGCAGTACGATAAGCGCGAGTCCGATGCCAAGCGGGATTCCCAACGGGATATTCAGCGGATCCTGAGGGAAAAGCAGAAGGTCAGCAGCTATAATTAACATGATTTGGCATTGTTGATGGCTGGGAACGAAGTGGCAGTATTGCCAGTAACAACTTTAGTATCTGTAAGCCGCACGTGTTATAATAGATTTTGTAACGATGCTGTATCTTCGCTCTCCTCAGGGAGAGCTCCTGGAAGTCCAACCGCGGATGCGGTGGCGACCAGCATTTCGGGGGCGTTTATGGATTCGACGGGGATAGAACGAGCGTGGGTAGCGGGTAGTAGGGCTGCGTCTGCTTCACTAACGCGGAAAGCCTATTAAACGGCAAACAACAACCAACTTTAGCAGCAGCCTAAGAAACTGACTGTTAAGCTTCTACTCTCCATCGCCCATGTGGCGGGATAGGGGCCAACTTTAGTGGGATACGCTAGCTAGTCTCCGCCTGGGGCTGACTAGAGGAAGACAATCAGGCTGACCCGAAGGGAATCCGGTGACAGGGAGTCTCTAGGGTGACATCAAATCTGTCACTACACCCGTAGAAGCACATGTGGCGTTGTCTTCGGACAGGGGTTCGACTCCCCTCGCCTCCACCACGAGAAACCCGACCGCAAGAGGTCGGGTTTTTGTGTGGAAAGAAACGGGGAGTCGTCCCAGTCCGAAGGAGGACATTGGGGTTCGTTCCGCGCGCAGAGAGCGTAGCGGACGAGCACGGCATCTCATTCTACCGCTAAGACCGTCATCCGCGAATCCTCCTCGTCAGCAACTTTAATTATGAATGGGATACCCCTGAGCCGAATAGAGAATCGCGACACAAGAATCCGACACGAAGTAGTCGAGTTTCGTATGGGGAGCTAAAGGGGTTGGCCCCAGAAAAAAGTTGGATACTCCCTACCTCCACCAATCCTTGTGTATCGCATGGGTACTTTCTTTATGCTATTGTGATTTGAATTGACGATAGAATGACGGAGGTATATAATAAAGATAACAGATCCCGCCCGCGCCTCTTAACAATGCGAAACTGGGCGGGCCATTTTATTTTTTGGGGGATATTGGGTATGGACAAAAGTTATGAGTCTGAACTAAAACCCCCTGCAACATATAAAGAAATGATAGATATTCTTAGATCTCGCGGGTTAAAGGTTGGGAACGAGAATAGAGCCACCGATATTCTCAAACGCATTAACTACTATCGATTAACAGGGTACTTACTACCATATAAAATTAATGAAGAAAAATATATTGATGGAACTGTCTTTGAGCATGTAGTGGAATTATATGACTTTGATATGCGCTTAAGGTCGCTACTATTGGATATCTTTGAATATGTTGAAGTTAGTATGCGGTCACAGATTTCATATCATCTTGCTCATAAATATGGTTCTGAGTGATATAAAGATCCTTCTAATTTTTCCTTTCGAAAAAATACAGATTACAATAGTTTTGTGACGAAGATGAGTGAAGAATTAGAACGTAGCAAGGAATTATTCGTTGCTCATTATAAAACGAAATATGGCAGTAGGTATCCAATATGGTTAGCAGTCGAAGTACTCTCATTTTCCAGCTTGTCTATTCTTTACACAAACTTAAAACCAGAAGATAAGAGGATTATCTCGAAAGAATATGGACTGAAAACAGCCAAGCTCTTGGATAGTTGGTTACATTCCATGTGCGTTCTTCGTAATCGGTGTGCTCATTTTTCTAGAGTTTATAACACCAAACTATCTCAGCAAGTAGCCCTTACTTTTAACGCTCAAAAGTTGAAAATCGAACCGAATTCTCTTTACAGTATTATATTCACTTTAAAATATCTCGTTAAAGAATATTCCGTCTGGAATCCTTGGATTATTGAGTTAAGTTCCTTGATCGATCGCTATAGAGATGTCTGCGATTTAAACAGAATTGGTTTCATAGAAGATTGGGAAAAACACTTACGGTCTGTACCAACCGATATCCTTACTGTTTAATTAGGAATTCCTCGAAAGAAAACTTAGTGAGAAGACAGGGAGTCTCTAAGGGTGACATCAAATCTGTCACTACACCCGTAGAAGCACATGTGGCGTTGTCTTCGGACAGGGGTTCGACTCCCCTCTCGCCTCCACCACGAGAAACCCGACCGCAAGAGGTCGGGTTTTTGTGTGGAAAGAAACGGGGAGTCGATCCAGTCCGAAGGAGGACAATGGGGTTCGTTCCGCGCGCAGGGAGCGCAGCGGACGAGCACGGCATCTCATTCTACCGCTAAGACCGTCATCCGCGAATCCTCTTCGTCAGCAGTTTAAATGAAGAATGGGATACCCCTGAGCCGACTATAGAATCGCGACACAAGAAACGACACGAAGTAGTCGGATTCGTATGGGGAGCAAAAAAGAAAGCCTCCATGCTTTTTCATCATGAATAAATCCGACTGAAAGAAATCGGAGTTTTGCTTGTATATGCAACTATGTCCCCAAGTAACCCGAATAAGGTGTAGTACAGGCTTGTCTCAACCGAGGCAGGTTTATTAATATAATAGTGGGAATTAAAATAGAGAAGCCGTAGTCAGTCAATCTTTTAAGAGAAGGAAAGTGATTTTAGATGCCGCAACTCATGGACGAGCTTATTGATGCTTACTTGGACAACGACTTTGAACATCCTTATTTTCTGGACTTGCAGACCGGTGAAGTCATTTTGGATATGGATGAAATTTATACCGGCGAACCGAGTATTGACTGGGAGGATGAAGAGAATGAGGATCGATATGTGGATGTTCCAAAGATCGATTCTAATGAAGCTTATTATGTCATGATGAAGTTCGCCAAACAAACCGATTCGGATCCGAAGATGAAGCTTTTCGACGCGCTTGAAGGACATAAGCCTTTTCGAAGATTCAAGGATACGCTTACTCAATTGGATATTTGGGAGGAATGGAATAGATTTGAGCGCCATTATGCGGAGGAAGAAATTAAACTGTGGATGGAGGGCGTTAAGCTTAATTACGATGAGTTGGCCGAACGCTACAAGAGCAAACAACCTTGATTCACCCCTTATAAAGGAGTCAGTTAAGTGAATAGACAAGAACTGCACATCAAAGTGAGAAGCGCCGTACACCAACTAATCCATGAGAAAGGCTATGCAAGTCCGCTGGATTTGTTTGTGAAAATGGGGAAGATTTCATCCAAGTTAGTGGAGGAATGGCGCTTTGGCAGAGTTCCCTATCTGGAAAGAGTTCTTCACGGAAATTTGGCTCAATTCAGCTTTATTATGGCCAAGCTTCGGGAGACGGCAAGAGAAATGGACTTAAAAGAATCCTACACGGTCTATTTAAAGTGGGGGAAGGGACCTAAGTGTCAGCTGCGGTTCTCGAAGTCCGGGGACACCGACGTCGAACGGAATTACTCCACTCATTTCATTGTAAAGAAGCCCAAAGCACCGTTATTAGCCCAGGATGAACTGACGAAATTATAGTTCTTATTCAATCTGTAAAGGAAAGGCGGCAGTCGAATGACCAAGTTTAAGTACGGAATTAATCCCTTATCCTGAGTTTGGAGTTTAATTACGGGCAAGGGACTTAGGCCTAACAAGGAGGAATTAGCTAGAAGAATAACGCGCGCTTTGAATGACATCAAATCTGTACTACACCGTAGAAGCACATATCACGTTATCTTCAGGGGTAGGCTCCCCTCGCCTCCACCATCACGAAAGCCGACCGCATGAGGTCGGCTTTTTGTATGCGTGGCAGCGCATCGACTTAATTCTCTACAACCGCTACATTCCCGGTATTCAACTCTATAAAGAAGTTACCGTCCAGCAGGAAAAAGACGCAGGAGCTCAGGACGAACCATCCATAGATGGCGGTTTAAATGGGCGTATACGATTGCTTCCCGGTCGTCACCATAACCCATGAATTCGGGCATTTCACGCGGAAGCCGTTTTTTGCCATGCAAGTAAGCGGGCACATAAGGATTATGCGCGGTGGCTTTCTTGATCAGCGTCGCGAGCTTCGACGATTGCCCGTTCATCCCGTATTCGACTAGGATTCGACTGTAATTGAAGGTTGCACTTCCTTCGCCATCAAATCGTTTAATAAGAGTCGCCGCATTACTCCACTCCAAAGTCTCGATATAGGCAGATAGTAGAAGATCGCGAACCCCCTGATTATCATTCGGATTAAGCTCAAGCAGCTCACGGTAATGCTTTATGGCCTCAGGCATATTCCCAAGCTCGGCACATGCTTCGGCATAACCTTTTTTCGCTCTCATATAAGGACGCGTCGGCAGATAGCCCCAGAAGTATCCTTTGTTTTCAGCGAAGAACGCCTCGCCGAGATGCTTTTCCCCAACGAGCATTCCCTGCTTGTAATAATAGGCCATGTCCTTGGGGGTAGAAGACGCACATTCGGCTAATATGTTGTATGCATCGACGCTATTGGGGTCGAGGAGTAGCGCATCCTGCGCCAGCTTGGTCCGTTGCTGGGGATTCGGCTCGTCCCATGCAACACTAAGAATCTCGGCTGCTTGCTCTAGCTTGGTTACGCTTTTGCGTCCGGCAGGCTTCTGATTCAACTGTTGTTGAAGAAATACATTGGCATCTTCGATGGTCTCGAAATTTTGCTCGCCGAGCAATGCGTGGAGGCGTTGCATCTCCTGCTCCATCACGAACCGAGATTTCGAATGCGAAGCGACCGAAACGGTCGGATCCGGCGAACCCGGCAACTGAGGCAGATGCTCATCGAGAAAAGAGAGGATTTGATTAGCCCGCTGCGACAGCGTACCGACCGACACTTCATATTTTTCGGCTAGAGAGCTTTGGGTATTTTCATAACCGTAAATTTGACAGAGGACATACTCCAGTGCTGCAGGGTACACCCCGATCTTTTTCGTGATTGGAACCACTTCGTTGGCATAGTCATTCCACATGAGGATAACATTGTCGATTTCTTCGGTTTCGTACAGGCCGATGGTTTGGCTGAAGAAGTACATGGCAATAATCTTGTGGAGCTCATTTGCCCAAGTAAGTTCGGTGTTAATGATGTCTGCAGGTGTCTTCGGATTAGGGGGAGTAAGCCGAGTGACATTGCCCTTTTCGTCCTTGTTGAGACAGCATTTTTTGTATTTCAAGCCGCTGCCGCAATGGCAAGGGTCGTTTCTGCCTAGTCTCTGCATTATGCTGTGCCTCCGCTATTTATGTATAAATAAATTATCCTCTAAAAATCGATTATTGTCTATTTGATCAAGTAGCCGGTTTCGTATGGGGTGCGATGTAACGGATTGATAGCGAATTAAAGTCGCGTTCCCTAATTCACTGTCTCTGCCATCGATCCAGTGAAAATACCATGCAATACATAAGTAGATGAAAACTTTGCAATATTAAGTAGATAGGGATCGAGTACAATAATCGGTAACCGTCTTTATAGTGGAATAAACCGACCTTTAAGCCCAACCATTCGATCAAAATAGCGCCGCTCGTCCATAAAAGAATATATCCGATTGTCAATATCCCGTAAATTCGAAGTCGTTCAATCCCATATATAAACAAGTATCCGTACGGTGCATACATCAGATATGAGAATAAATCAAACATTTCATAATTCGATTGGTCTCCAAAATCGTAAAGGTCTAACGGCGGTACGCCGATAGTATGGTCAAAAATAAGCCCGAATGTAATGCCAATCAACATATTAAATATCATCTGCAGAGGAGAAAATGTTCGCGGCAATAACCAGCTCGCTCCGAAGCCTACAAGCATTAGTCCGATAACAAACCATTCATTGCCGTTGAATTGATTGTCGTAAACGATATTTTCCATTATCGGATCCATCCTTCCTTCGAAGCCATTCGCTGAAAGATCCTCCCCAAAAGCAATGTATAAACCATCAGTATTATGATCATCATGGACTCTTTGAAGAAATTCCAATCTTTATCGATAAGCACGTGATTCCAACGAAGTGCAAAGCCGATTAGTATCTGAAATAGGAACGTGTAGATGGAGATTCCTATGCAAACACTGGTTTTCGGGGTTGTGAGAAAAACATTAGCAAAGGCAAGCAGGACGAACGTAACGGTGAAGTCATTATGTAGAATTAAAGCTATGAAGAGAGGTAAGCTCGTGTTAATTTTGAACAACTTCAAATTATTGTAACTAATGGTAAGTTTGTTAATAAGTACGACTTCAATAGCCATAAATAAAAGAAAATTGACAACAAGCGGGAGCTTGCGAAGCAGACCTATTAGGACTTGAATACAAAACCATGCGAACAATATAAATATAACAACGACCATAGGGGCCGCCACCCTTCCTATATAACTCTGAATGGTAACTTTCCCTTTGAACAATTCTGATATCTTTAATTTTCAATTCTACCTATAAGATCGTTAAAGACGCTGACCTCAAGTGGTCAGCGTCTTATTCGTCGATATCGGGAACCGTTAGATACCAAATTGAATTTGTCAAAAAGTAATTCATAAGAAGATTATCGTCATATTATTAATTGTTCTTGCAAATAGGAGTGCTAATCCCGTAGGAAGTCGGAGGGGGTATGTAGAATTTAACGGCGGAAATATATTGGAAAAAGGAGACCGCGAAATATGAAGCGATTGGTCCTGTCCTATCCGCTGAGCGTGGATACGCCAGTGTTTAAAGACAATCCCCCTGTTGAGATCCAGCAACAATTCAGTATACGAAAGGGCGATCTGTTCAATCAATTTATCATAACGACCATTAATCATAATGGCACGCACATTGATGGCCCGTGGCACTTCAACCCGCAAGGTAAAAAGCTCGGCGAGCTGCCCATTGATTATTTTGTCTTTACCCGTATGACGATCCTCGACATTCCCAAAACGGATGATGAACTGATCACGAAAGAAGATCTGGAGCCGTTTGCGAACCGGATCGCTGGCTCCGATCTGTTGCTTATACGCACAAGGTTCGGGAAAATCCGCGATTCGGATCCGGTTCGCTACGGCAACCATAACCCGGGTTTTTCAGCATCGGCAGCTAAGTACTTTATGGTATTTGATTCATTGCGGGCCATAGGCATTGACTTCATTTCCGCCTCAGCCGCGCAAAGGTTGGATGAAGGAATCCTTTTTCATCAAATCATTCTCGGGAAAGGTCGGATGGATGGCCGATTCATATTGATTATTGAGGATATGAACTTAAACCATGACTTGTCCGAAGTGGACATCGTCTATGCTTTACCTTTGTTTATCGAAGGCATTGACAGCAGCTTTAGCACGGTTTTCGCAGAAAAACGTTAATATATTAGTTAGCCGTTATGTTCGATCGATTCCAAATACCGCTCGCTGTCGCCGGCAGCCATGCAGCCCGAACCGACTGCGCTGGCGATTTGGCCGTACTTGTCGTCCTGCACATCGCCGCAGACGAAAACTCCGGGAATATCCGTTTCCGTCGTACCGGGTTTGACTAGAAGGTGCCCTCGCTTGCTAACGGGAAGCTGCCCCTCGAGAAAAGCAGTGTTGGGCGTGCTTCCGATTGCGACGAATACGCGTTCGGCAGGGATGACCTCTTCCAAGCCGGAACTGTTGTTTCTTACCCTAAGGCCCGAGACATGGATCCCATTGTCTAACACTTCCAGCGGAGTAACGTCTAGTATCCAATTGATTTTTTTAGATCGGCGAGCTCGTTCTTGCATGCCTTTGGAAGCCCTGAGTTCGTTCCGGCGGTGTACGATCGTGACTTCGGAAGCATACCGGGTCAAGTACAACGCCTCTTCGAGCGCGGAATCGCCGCCTCCGACCACGATTACCTTTTTGTCGGTGGCGAAAAATCCGGTGCATGTCGCGCAGGTGCTTACTCCTCGTCCGAAGTTATCCTTTTCTCCCGGGATACCCAACTGCTTGAAGGAAGCGCCGGTCGCGATGATGAGCGATTCGGTTTCGATCGTCTCATGACCCTCCAGATGAATCCGGAAAGGTCGAATAGACAAGTCCACGCTGTCGACCGTTCCCGTTCGGATCCGCGCTCCTAGCTGCTCTGCCTGCTTGCCCATATCGTCCAGAAGCGTCGGCCCGTTAACTCCTAACGGGAAACCGGGATACGCATCCACTTCCATCGTGGTTAGCAAATATTTGCTCGGTTCGAGCCCCTTAATCACAAGGGGTTCCACGTTCGCCTTTGCCAGATAGATGGCGGCTGTCAATCCGGCTGGGCCTGCTCCGATAATAACTGCTGCTTTCTTCATGGTAATCGCCTCATTTATTTTTAGATTTTCACAGTCTGCGGAGTTTCTTTTTTCTCGACGGCATGTCCGCCGAATTCATTGCGCAAGGCGGCGACCACTTTGCCGGTGAACGTATCGTTCTCAAGCGAACGGTAACGCATCAGCAACGACATGGCTATGACGGGTGTCGCGGTCTGCAGATCGAAAGCCGTCTCAACCGTCCACCTGCCTTCTCCGGACGATTGCATCGTTCCTTTGATCTCGTCCAGGTTCGCATCCTTGGAGAAGGCCCGCTCGGTCAGCTCCATCAGCCAAGAGCGGATAACCGAGCCATTGTTCCAGACGCGGGCCACATTCTCGAAGTCGAATCCGAATCCGCTTTTCTCCAGCACCTCGAACCCTTCGCCTATAGAGGCCATCATCCCGTATTCGATGCCGTTGTGCACCATTTTCAAGAAATGACCGCTGCCAGCTTTGCCTGCATACAAATACCCGTTCTCGACTGCAGTATCCCGGAAGACGGGCTCCACGATGCTCCACGCTTCCGGATCTCCGCCAGCCATGTAACAAGCGCCATGGCGAGCGCCTTCCATACCGCCGGAAGTTCCAACGTCAAGGAAGTGGATGCCGAAAGGCTTCAATTGCTCATACCGACGAATCGATTCTTTATAGTGTGAATTGCCGGCTTCAATTATGATATCCCCATTCGAAAGCATTGGAGTGACTTCTGCGATGAGCGAATCAACTACGGCGTGCGGAACCATCAGCCAAAGAATCCTCGGTTTTTCCAATGATTGAACGAGCTGTTTTAAGTTCGTCGTTCCTTGCGCGCCGAGTGATTTGACCGATTCGACCGCATCGGCGTTCAGATCGAACGCCACCACCTCGTGATGATGATCCAGCAAGTTTTGCGCCAAGTTGAAGCCCATTTTTCCCAATCCGATTAAGCCGATTTGCATGATACTTCCCTCCTGATGAAGTTGGTTATAATAGTACAAGCTGCGGTATCTTCGGATCCAGCCACCACTCGAAACCGTCTTCCTCGAGCAACTGATCGGATGCCTCAGGGCCGTTCGAGCCGGCTTCATAAGCATGAAGGCGAATGAGGTTCTCCTCAAATGCTTCTAGGATCGGCTGGACCCACTGCCAAGACAGCTCGACTTCGTTCCAATGAGCGAAGAAGGTGGCGTCGCCCTCCAGGGCATCGTGAATAAGCCGCTCATAAGCTTCCGGTTGCTTGTTCTGATCCGCTTTGAAGCTCAATTCCAAGGATTCGATATTGCCGTCGTTCTCGGCATTTTTGCCGTTGAATTGGAGCGACACCCGTTCATTCGGGCTAATCTCGATAACCAAGAGGTTTGGAGAAGTGATCGCATTGCGCGTTACATACAATTCCTTGGTCGGGTTTTTGAACTCCACCACGATGCGGGTCGACTTCTCTGACATTCTTTTTCCGGTACGGATATAGAAGGGAACGCCTTCCCACTTGGGGTCGTCGATCCATAGCCTGGCGGCAACGAACGTATCGTTTCTCGATGAAGCTTCAATGCCCGGCTCTTGTAAATAACCTGCAACGGCATTGCCGTTGACTGAGCCGCTTGCATATTGGCCGCGCACTACGCTGAGAGCGGCTTCCGATTTGTGGACCGGTTGGAGCGCTTTGATGATTTTCCGTTTCTCATCCTTGATATGAGAAGGGGTAATTTGGCTTGGCAGATGCATGGCGGTCATCATTAGGACCTGCAGCATGTGGTTCTGCATCATATCCCGAATGGCGCCGGCACGGTCGTAATAACCGGCCCGTTCTTCCACGCCGACCGTTTCGCTGGCCGTAATCTGTACGTTGGCAATATGGCGATTGTTCCAAACGGCTTGAATAACCGGATTGGCGAGCACTAACGTCTCGAGATTCTGCACCATTGTCTTACCAAGATAATGGTCGATCCGATAGATTTCATTTTCTTCGAATGCCTCGTTGAGCTTAGCGTTTAGCAAACGAGCGGACTGCAAATCGCGTCCGAACGGCTTCTCGATGATGAGGCGTTTCCAGCCCTCTGTATCGCCGAGCCCGCTTTCTTTAATCTGAAGGGCGATCACATCGAAAAACTCCGGAGAGACCGACAAATAGAACAGACGGTTGCCCCTTATATTCAATTCGTTCTCGCGGGATTGGACAAGATGAAGCAGCTTGCGATAATCGTCGGGATGGGTCACATTAAGCGGGTGGTAACGGAATGCGGATAAAAAGGTATTCAGATCAGGGCTTTGAATCACGGAGCGCCTGGAAAACTGGTTCAGAGATTGTTCCACTTGGCTTTGGAACGCATCGTCCCGTAGTTCGCGTCTGCCCAATCCGATGATGGAGAAAGTTGACGGCAGTTTGCCGTCCAAATATAAATTGTACAGCGCGGGATATATTTTCCTCTTGGCAAGATCTCCCGTTGCGCCAAACAATACGAAGGTCATGGACTCCATTGCGATTCCTCCTCGCGCTTTCATTTTAAATAAATGGTGGTTACTTATTGTAACCTGAATACTAAGTATCGCCTATGTTACACCCGTACGGAGGGTTCGTCAATAAAGAAAGTGTCCTAAGTGTGAATATCATAAAAAGTTGGTATGTATGCGTTTTCTGTGATAAATTATATTTAATTATCTTATTCGGAAATATTATCGCGTTCATTGATTAAGGGAACAATAAGTAACTAGTGTAGGGGGAGACGACAATGGATACAGTGAAAAATTCAGATAAAATATGCGAGAAAGTCGAGCATGTGCATGAAATCATCAGCAAGAAGTGGGTCAGCTCCATCATCCATACCCTCATGGAAGAGCCCAAACGATTCAGCGAGATTCATGGTTATATTCCGGATCTAAGCAAGCGAGTATTGAATGAGCGCGTGAAGGACTTGGAAAATCTGGGCATTGTCATTCGGAATGTCATTACGGATCGTCCCATTCGCACGGAGTATTCCTTGACAAGGAAAGGCATCGAGCTTGGAAGAGCGTTAAAGGGGCTCGAGGATTGGGCGAACAAGTGGGTATAGTCGAAATGGCTGCATTATCATTTAAAGGCAGGAACCTTCTTTGGAGGTGATCCTGCCTTTTTTGTATCTTGACGAATTAATATCCTAAGCATAGAATAAATATTGTTAGTGTTTATGGGTCGATTGCATGCAGGTATTGTCCATCGATCGGAGGCTATCGTTATTATTGGAATTTGGATCGATCCCTATGCTATGGTTGGCGCTTGCTTGGCATTGATTGTGGTCAGTTAAAACCGGAACAAACACTATAAGTTAAGGAGCTGGTTCAAATGAACATTCAAATATTAGGTCCGGAACATCAAGCCAGAGAAGAATTTGACGGCGGTAAAATAAAAGCGCAGAAACCGCTAGGTTTCTCGGGTCAAGGGGCCGTTACGGTTAGGCTTGGTCCTCTTTTCTACTGGGCTTGGGGGCAAGCAGAAGCGGCAGGGGGCCTCGGATTCCATCCCCATCAAGGCTTCGAGATCATGTCTTACGGTATTGCAGGCAAGGGTCTTCACCGAGACACGCTCGGTACCGAAAGCATTCTGGAGAAAGGCGATATTCAGCTCATGCAAGCGGGCTCGGGACTTCAGCATGCCGAAAGCGTTGACGCTGGCTTCGAGAGCTTTCAAATCTGGCTAGAGCCTTACTTGAATGAAGCCGTCAAGCGAGCGCCTACTTATACCTTGTTCAAGCACGAACAGTTTCCTCAGACCCATCGGGATGGGGTAAACGTAAAGACGATATTGGGAGAAGGCTCGCCCATTCTTAATTTGGTAACGGATGCGCGGATGTTTGACGTCGAGGTTGAGCCAGGGGCAGCGTACGTCCATCGGTTATTGCCGAACCGGACGCTTGCCGGATTGGCGATTAGAGGAGACGGCGGTTCCTTACGGACATCCGGACAAGAACCCGTCGCCTTTAAGAATAAAGATTTTGCGATCATTCAAGGCGAACATGAGGGAGAAATCAGAATCCGCGCCGAAGCAGAGAGGCTTCGGATCTTTCTAATTGAAATTCCATCGGAAGTCGAATATCCTTTGTATAAGAAAGCAAGATAAGGTGGTTGAGGAATGACTGAACGCGATGCTGAGGGTCAGGCGCTTGATCTAAGACTAATTCGTGTAATGAGGAACATGGCGAGCGCTCTGTTCGGGAGCTTGGAACGCGATATCGACAGCTATGGACTCAGTGCGGAAACCTTCCAAATTCTCGAGCTTCTATACAATAAAGGTCCGCATCCTATCCAGAAAATCAGCGATAAATTTTCGATTCCAAGCGGGAGTATCACCTATGTGGTGGACAAGCTGGAGAAGAAGGGGTATGTGGAACGGCTTCCCATTCCGGGCGATCGACGCAAAACGAACGTGACATTGACCGGAGAAGGACGAAGCTACTTCGATAATATCTTCCCTAAGCATGCTCAGACGATCTCCGACAATTTGTCCTTCGCGACGGATGAGGAGAAGCTCGAACTTATTGCGGTGCTTAAGAAAATCGGGTACGGAATCAGCGATCGTCAAGGCAAAGGCAATGAAAATGAAAATAGGTCGGATCCTCTTTCTTAGGGGGTTCGGCTTTTTTTATTTTTAGAATTTATGAAACGGGGAGTCGTATTCTTGTACAATAAGAAAAACTCTATCATGGGGAGTAGGAGAGAATGATAGTTAAACTGTTCAAACTGCATCAACTGCATGTTTATCAGAAGATTATCTTTGTTTTTATCATTCTCATCATTCCCGTATATCTTATCAATTTGCGAATGAATCTCATGGAAGCGTCTTTTATTAAGGACGAGATTTCCAAATCCATGAAATCCAATGTGCAGTTTTACGCCAGACAATTAGACGATCAAATCGCATTCATCCGAAATCTGCAGCTTCAATTCAACAACGATCCGGATCTCCAAAACCTCAGTTTTCGAGCCAAGCAGTTGGAGGGGTACGAAAAGATTCAAGTGGTCAATCGAGTGAAAGAGCGGCTTGTTACGATCCAGAACTCAAGCAATTATATCGTCAATGCAGGCGTGTTCATTAAATCTTTCGACCGAACGATATCCACTCGGATTGGAATCGAGAATGTTCCCAATCAGGAACATGACGTGATAGTCAGACAATATAACGATAAACCGGACGTACCTTTATATTTCGAAAACGGAAGGATATATTTCATCAAGTCGGATAGGGGGGTTATATCGTATATTGAGATCTCGGTCAACAAATTGAAGGAAACCTTATCCGAATTGGTTAAAGATTATGCCGAATCCGGTGCGTTCCTTGCAGACGACCGGTTTCATAATAAGATTTCGGTCAGCAGCAATGACAACAACCGTAACGGCGACGATACGGTTATTTCCAATATCATGAATCACGTATTGAATCCGGCCAAAGAGCAGAATTCGGATAGTTTTCCTCTTACTCTCGATAATAATAACTACCGAATCACGTCGACACCGATCAATAGCTTAGATTTGACGCTTTATACTTTCGTGAATCAGAACGACATAACGGGGCCGCTCAGAACCATCAATATGTGGTTTGTCATTCTTTCATTGGTATCCGTCGTGATCGTTCTCGTGTTTTCGTTCTCTATTAAATGGATGATTCATAAACCGTTGAAAGAATTGATACAAGCTTTCAAAATCCTCGAAACCGACAACTTGAACATCTCGGTACGACCGACAAAGGACACAGAATTCGGCTATTTGTTCCGCAGCTTCGACCGGATGGTCGAGAAGCTGAAGAAATCGATTCAAGAAAATTACGAATCGACAATCGCTTTGCAGCATTCGGAATTCAAGCAGCTGCAGTCGCAGATTAATCCGCACTTTTTGTATAACAGCTTTTTTAACATCTATATGATTTGCAAGAGCGGAGACGTCGAACAAGCGGCAATCCTGTCGCAGAAGCTCGGGAGCTACTATCAATTCGTCACGCGAAGCGGGAGGGACGAAGTGCAGTTTATTAACGAATACCGGCATGCGCTGGATTATTGCGAGATTCAGAGTATCCGGTTCTCGAACCGGATCCATGTACAAACGGGAGAATTGCCGGATTCCTGCAAGTCGTTAATGGTTCCCAGGTTCATTATTCAACCTATCGTGGAGAATGCTTTCGAGCATGCCTTTGAAAGCGGGCTCCAGCGCGGGAATGTTTCCGTATCCGTGACTTATGATCGGCAAACGCTGCGAGTCGTCGTTCAAGACAACGGGGACACGCTGAGCGATTCTTCGCTTGAAATGCTGCAGGAAAAGCTTGCCGATGAAACGCAAGCGCTTGAAAAAACGGGACTTATCAACGTGTCCCGGCGCATCCGTCTAAAGTTCGGCGACGGCAGCGGCGTCTTTGTCTCGCGAAGCTCTTGGGGCGGCCTGAAAGCGGAAATCGTCATGCATTTTACGGGAGCGGGGGCGTAAACCTTGTACAGACTATTGATCGTGGACGACGAACCGAATATTGTCAACGGATTGATGCACCAATTCCAAGAGATGAGCGAGTTGGAGCTTGACGTATGTAAAGCCTATTCGGCAAGTGAAGCGTTGGACATTGCCGGCAGAACGAAGATCGACGTGGTGATTAGCGACATTCGCATGCCCGGCAGAAGCGGGTTGGATTTGGCCGAGGATTTTCTGTATTATTGGCCGTCTTGCCGCTTTATTATCTTAACGGGATATAGCGAGTTCGATTACGTGTATACGGCGATTCAAAAAAACGTGGACAGCTATATCCTGAAGAGCGACGGAATGGAGCCGATTCTTGATGCCGTCAAAGCGGCTGTAGTTAAAATCGAGGAAGCAAACCGGAACCGCGATTTATTGGAGAAAGCCCGTCAACAGTGGAAGGCGACGGAACCGCTGCTCAAGAAAGAGTTTTTCGAGGCGTTGCTGCAAGGAGAGCCTGCGTCTTCCGTCATCCGTTATAAACACTTCGACGAACTGACGATCCCGTTAGATCCGAAGGAACCGGTTCTGATGATCGCCGGCAAGGTGGACATGTGGGAGGAAACGGCATCCTATTCGAGCAAGCTTGACGTATTCGGCGCGATTCAGAATCTGTTTGCCGGGTATTTGCCTGCGGCCTTCAAGATAGAATCGGCCGTTATGGAGCATTCCGTGCTCGTATGGTTTATTCAGCCAGCCGCGGATGCCGCGAAATTGATCGAGGACGGGGATTCGAAAGGGTCCGGCCTGCTTACCTACTTAAAAGCGATATTGGAGCCCGTTCAAAACGACAGCAAAGAAAGGCACGGCATTTCCGCTTCGTTCGCGATTTGCGGAGGAGCGGTAGCGTGGGATAGCATCGGCAAGGAATTCGTTTTGTTAAAAACGGCCCTGCAGCAGAGCCGGATTTTCGGTCAAAGGATGGCCGTCATCGATCTGGGCATGCCTGACGGATTGACGATGTGGGAATCCGGGAAGCCGCCCGCATCATCCCATGATTTCAACAACCGGCTGGACAGGTTGGATAAGTATCTGGGTGCGGGAGATGAACGGGAAGCGTCCGAAATGACCGGACAATTGATCGGCGATCTCAAACGGGATATCAGCGTTAATTATATGACGGGCATCGAAAGATATTATAAATTCCTCGCGGCCTATATTTCCCACGTGAACGGAACGAACGCAGCCGACAATTCGCAGCCGGATATTCGTCTTCCAAGCATTCCGGCCATCGGACTGCCTGCGGAATGGGAAGCGATGGAGGAACAGTTTATCGAACTTAGCCTGTGGGTTTGCCGGCGCAATAAAGAGCAAGCCGAGAAAAGGGAAAACATCGTTGTCGAAAGGATACATAAGTTCGTTGGTGAGAATTTGGGAGGGGATCTGTCATTGGCGCGCATTGCGGAAGCGGTATATTTCAATCCATCGTATCTTTCTCGCTTTTACAAGCAGTTAAGCGGCCGCAATCTATCGGAATACATTAACGCGACGAAAGCGAAGGCGGCTTCGCAAATGTTGGCGGACATGAACCTGAAAGTAAATGAGATCGCTTTAAAGCTTGGATTCGATTCGCCATCGTATTTCACGGCATTTTTCCGGAAAATGACCGGGACGTCTCCGCAGGAATACCGGGAAGCGCTTCTCGAGAGAAGGTAAACAAAACAGAAGCAAGTAAAGATCTTATTATTGAGAGAGCCTACCTCACTCCTATAACATAATTAGTGTAAGGTTTTGTTACACCATTCTCGAAATTGAAGGGGAGGTACCTATGAAAAGAGTTACGACGAGTGTTGCATTAATCTCGACCCTGCTGGCGACCATGCTGCTGGCTGCATGCAGCAACAATAAGGAAACAGCAGGAGAATCTTCTCCGGCGAATACGGCAACTGCCAGCAGTTCGCAATCCGCCGAACCCGTAAGCAATGATCCATTAGGAAAATATCCGGAACCCGTTACCGTGACCCAAGTTCTCGGTTTTCGTCCGCCGGAAGAAGCGGATGCCTTGCAAGGGGTTACCCCTGAAACGAACGGCTATATCAAAGATTTGAAAGAAATGCTTAACATCGAGCTCAAATACAAATGGACCGTTCCATCCGACCAATTCGATCAAAAATTCAATCTGGCCATTGCCTCGGGCGATTTGCCGGACATGATGATGGTCGATTATAACACGTTCGTGAAATTCAAAGAACAAGGGATCCTCGCAGATCTATCCGAGGCTTACCAAAACTATGCGTCGCCGACGTTAAGAAAGATTATCGAATCGGACGGCGGCTTTGCCTTAAAGGCAATGACTTCCGACAACAAGCTTCTCGGCTTGGCGTCCAGCGGCGAGGGCGGAGTGCAGGTATTGTGGATCAGGAAGGATTGGCTCGACAACCTGGGTTTGCAAGCGCCTACATCCATAGAAGAGTTGGAGAAAGTCGCGGATGCGTTCGTCAAGAACGACCCGGATAAGAACGGCAAGAATGATACGTACGGCCTCGCGCTGAACAAAAACTTCGCGGCCGGATGGGGCTTTGATGCCAAAGGGTTCTTCCAGAGCAGCGGATCTTATCCGTTCGCATGGCTCAAAGGAGCTGACGGCAAGCTGATTCCCGGTGAAATTCAGCCGGAAACGAAAGCCGCGCTTGCAAGGCTGCAATCGTGGTACCAGAGCGGGATTCTGGAAAAAGAATTCGCGTTGAAGGATGAAGACAAAGAAAGCGAAGACCTCGTGGCCGGTAAAGTCGGAATCTCGTTCGGGGAATGGTGGTATCCGAACTGGCCGCTGAATTTGAACAAAGACAAGGATCCGAAAGCGGATTGGATACAGCTCGAGCTGCCGTCCTTAAACGGCAATCCGGGCAAAACGTTGATTTCCAGAGGCATAGGCGCGATTATGGTCGTCAAGAAAGACTTCGAGCATCCGGAAGCCGCTATCAAAATGGCCAACTTCTTTCAGGAATTGCAAAAGCCGAAATACGTGGACAAGAATTCCCCGGATTTCAAAGGTCCCAAAACCGGATACAACTACTCCTGGTATCAACCGAGATACTATAGCGGATTTAAAGATATTTTCCTCGCGGTAAACGAAGCCTTGGATGCAAATAAAGAAAAGCTGGAGCTGCCGGAGGACTTCATCGGATCGGGCGAAGCGCAAACCTGGTTCGACGCCGCGAAGAAATATCAAGCCAATCCGAAAGACAACACCGCATGGGGAATGTACTACAGCCGCGTAGCCAAAGACGGCGGAATCGCCGTGGCGGAAAAAATCAAGGAAGATAAAAGCAAATTCGTCTACAACGAGTATTACGGACCTCCGACTCCGACGCAGGTTGAAAAAGGCGCTTCTTTAAATAAGCTTACGAACGAAACTTTCACCAAAATCATTATGGGTTCCGCACAGATATCCGAATTCGATAAGTACGTGGAAGATTGGAAAAAACTCGGCGGCGATGATATTACGAGAGAAGTTAACGAGTGGTATGACAAAAACGCCGTGAAGTAACAAGGGTATAGACGGATGGGGAGATGATATCGGAAATCTCCCCTTTCTTTATTCTCGTCCGGCTTGGGAGGCTTTGCATCGTGAAAATTATAATGGCAAGAAAGAGAAGCATCCGATTGGAACTGCCTCTTCATCTCATGCTTATACCCGGCATCCTCGTTACGCTTGTCTACGCATACGGTCCGATGTTCGGGATAGTGATGGCTTTTCAGAAATATCAACCGTTTCTTGGGTTTCTCAAATCCAAGTGGATCGGGTTAGCAAACTTCGAATATGTATTTAACCTTCCGGATTTTAATCAGGTTTTGTACAACACCTTTCTCATTTCGATATTGAAAATTTTCTTCGCGCTGGTCGTTCCTTTGATACTGGCTTTATTGCTGAACGAGGTGGCGAAGGATTGGTTCAAGCGGCTCATCCAGACGAGCATTTTTTTACCGTTCTTTCTTTCATGGGCCGTGCTTGGAGGCGTCATGATTGAAATCTTCTCGCTGAACGGACCGATTAATGCCATGCTGTCGGGCTTTGGCTTGGAGCGGATCATGTTTATGGGCAGCAACCAATGGTTCGTATCAATTCTCGTCGGATCGGACGTCTGGAAAGGCATGGGCTACAACATGATCATCTTCTTGGCCGCGATCGTCGGGATCAATGCCCATCTCTATGAGGCCGCGGAAGTCGACGGAGCGGGCAAATGGAAGCAGATGATCCACATCACTTTGCCGGGGATGGCGCCTATCATTATTTTGATGTGCACGCTGAGTCTGGGCGGTATCCTGAATGCCGGATTCGATCAAATATTGATATTGTATAATCCGATCGTTTACGAGAGCGGGGACGTCATCGACACCTTCGTATACAGGCTTGGACTGTTCGACCAACAGTATTCTCCGGCGGCTGCCATCGGGTTGTTTAAATCCGTTATCTCGGTCGTACTGGTGACCCTATCCTACTACCTTGCCTACAGGTTAAGCAACTATAGAATATTTTAAAGGCTGGTGAACTCCATTGTTTTACAAACAGTCGTTAAGCAGGAAGCTGTTCAACGTAACTAACGTTATCGTATTGACGTTGATCACGCTCCTGGGCATATTGCCTTTCATCCATCTGTTATCCGTATCGCTCAGCTCGAATGTGGCCGCATCGGCCGGAGAAGTCAGTCTATGGCCGGTCGGATTTACGCTGGATGCGTATCATTTTCTGAGCAAAAAGGCTGAATTCATCCGGTCGTTCGTTATCTCGCTAGAAAGGGTCGTGCTCGGAACGGCGATCAACATGCTGCTCGTGTTCCTGACCGCGTATCCCTTGTCCAAGACGAATGAGCAATTCAGGTTCAGAACCGTTTACGTGTGGTTTTTCGCGCTGACGATGTTTTTCGGCGGGGGACTGATTCCATCGTACATTGTCGTCAAAGAGACCGGGCTCATGAATTCGATCTGGGCGCTTGTGTTACCCGGCGCTCTTAATGTATGGAACGCCGTGATGATGCTTAACTTCTTCAGAGGAATTCCAAGAGAGATGGAAGAGGCGGCCACGATTGACGGCGCAAGTCACCTGTCGGTGCTGTGGCGAATCTATCTTCCGATATCGCTGCCATCCATTGCAACGATTGGGCTTTTCACGGTGGTCGGGCATTGGAATTCATGGTTTGACGGTATTTTGTACATGAACTCGCCAGAGAAGTATCCGTTGCAAACCTACCTTTCCACGTTGGTAACCGCCATTAACGTGAAGTCGATTACCATCGAGAACATGTCGGCATTGCAGAACTTAAGCGAGAGGACGCTGCGAACCGCGCAAATTTTCTTGGGCGCTCTACCGATTATGGTCGTTTATCCGTTCCTGCAAAAATATTTCGTCAAAGGAATCACCGTCGGCAGCGTAAAGGAGTAGGGACGATAGAGGGGGACATACGATGAATATTGGCATCATCGGACTCGGCGAGAGGTCCAGCTGGATTGCGAGCTTGCTGCTGCAAGCTGAGCAAGGCGTCAACATCCGGGCGATCGCCGATCGGGACGCGGAGCGAGCCAAAAGCAAAGCGAACGCCCGAAGCATCGATACGGAAAGCGCGATTTTCTATTCGGATGCGGATGAAATGCTGGACAACGAACGGCTGGACGGCGTCGTCATCGGGACCCGCTGCTCGCTTCATACGACCATGGCTCTAAAAGCGCTGAAGCGTAATATTCCTTTGTTTCTGGAAAAGCCGGTGGCTACGACGATGGACGATTGGCACCTCTTGAACGAGGCGGGAGCCGCCTCCGGAAGCGATGTCGTCGTTTCGTTTCCCCTGCGCGTCTCCTCGTTGGTGACGCTCGCGAAAGAGATTGTTGATTCGGGCAAGCTCGGCACGATCGAACACGTGCAAGCGGTGAACAACGTTCCCTACGGCATCGGATATTTCCAAAGCTGGTATCGGGACGCGGAAGAGACCGGCGGCCTGTTTCTGCAAAAAGCAACGCACGATTTCGATTATATCAATCATCTTCTCGGCATCCGTCCTGTCCGAATCTGCGCCATGAAATCGAAGCAAATCTTCAAGGGAGACCGTCAGGCAGGGTTGTCGTGCAAACAGTGCGAAGAAAACCAGACTTGCCCGGAAGGTCATGAGATGAAGCGAGCTCGCGGAGAATCCGTTTCCGATAACAGCATGTGCTGCTTTGCGGTGGACGGCGACAACGAAGATTCGGGGAGCGCCTTGATCCAATACGAGACCGGCATGCACGTCTCTTATTCGCAAAATTTCTTCGCCCGCAGAGGCGCTGCCGCACGCGGGGCCAGACTGCTCGGGTACAAAGGTACGCTCGAATTCGATTGGTATACGAATAAGCTGAAAGTCTTCATGCACCACGCCGCGCGGGTAGAGAAATATGACTTGAATACGGATGAAGGAGGTCACGGGGGCGGAGACGAAGTGCTCGCGAAGAATTTTATTCGCGTGATGCAGGGCCGCGAAGCTTCGGTCGCGCCTTTGGATGCCGGGCTGCTAAGCGCATTGATGTGCCTGAAAGCGAAGCAATCCGCGGAGACGAACGCTTTTCTTTCCCTCGATTAGATTTCAATTACAGATACCTGGAGTTGATAACCATGAGCAAACTGAAAGTAGCGTTGATCGGCGCGGGATTGCGGGGACAGATTTATACGGATTACGCATTGGATCATCCGGAAGAGATGCAGCTGGTAGCCGTAGCGGACCCGAATCCCGACCGAAGGAAGAAATTCCAGGATCGTCATGGCATTGCGGAAGAGTTGTGCTTTGCCGATTGGCGCGAATTACTGGCTCAGCCGAAGCTCGCGGATGCCGTGTTCGTCTGCACGCAGGACAAAATGCACTATGAGCCGACCATGCAAGCGTTGGATGCGGGGTATCACGTTCTGCTCGAAAAGCCGATGTCGCCGGATCCGCGGGAGTGCATCGAGATGGGGGAGAAAGCGAAATCCCGAGGCCTTATTTTCTCGATTTGCCATGTGCTCCGTTATACGAATTTTTTCGGAACGCTCAAGCGGCTTTTGGATGAAGGCGCGATCGGACGTCTGATGTCGATCCAGCATAACGAGAACGTCGCGTACTGGCATCAGGCGCATAGTTTCGTCCGCGGCAATTGGCGCAACTCCGCCGAATCGAGCCCGATGATCCTGGCGAAGTCGTGCCATGACATGGACATTCTGCTTTGGCTTGCGGGAACGGACTGCGTCCGGTTGTCGTCGTTCGGCGCCTTGTCTTACTTTAAAGCGGAAAATGCGCCGCAAGGAGCGCCGAAGCGTTGTACCGATGGCTGTCCGGTTGCCGATACATGCTTGTATTATGCGCCGAACGTTTACCTCACCGAGCAGGATAGCTGGATGGCGTGGGCGATCAGCGACGACCCAAGCTACGATGCCCGCTTGAAGGCGCTGCAGGAAGGTCCTTATGGACGCTGCGTCTATCATTGCGACAACGATGTGGTCGACCACCAGGTCGTGAACATGGAATTCGCCAATGAGGTTACCGCCGTCTTTACGATGACTGCCTTTACGCAAGATTGCACCCGTACGCTGAAGCTGATGGGCACAACGGGAGAAATTCGCGGGGCGATGGAGAAGAACGAGATCGAGATTATCCGCTTCGGCAGCGACAAGCCGGAGATCATCTCCTTGGAAGTCGCCGGCGGACATCAAGGCCACGGAGGGGGTGACGGCGGTTTGATCCGAGACTTCGTCAATCTGGCGCGCGAAGGCGGTAAGCGGAACGGGCTCACCTCGGCTTCTGCTTCGGTGCAAAGCCACTTGATGGCGTTTGCGGCAGAGAAGGCTAGAGTAGAGAGAAGCGTCATTGATATGAAAGAATACGCATCGTCCTTGAAGTAACAATCCGAAGGAAGAAAGTGAGGGATAATAATGAGTAAAAAGCTAATGACCATTGGTTTTGCAATCATTTTTCTTCTGTCTTCTATGCCTTTCGCCTCCGCGGAAGACAACGATACGATCGATGCGTGGGTGGAACCCCCATTAAAAACCGTGTACCGGACGAGCACCTTTCCTCAAAACCCTATAAGCAGCATCAACCTGGTCTCAGCCAAAAACGAATATGAAAGCGCTCAAATCGCCTTAAGAAACGATACGGGATTCGGAATCGCCGGAGTCGAATTCTCCGCTCTTGTCTCTTCGGGCAGCGATATCATCGCCGGCAGTAATCTGAGCTATCATTTTATGGAATACGAGGAGAAGGATACGGCCAAAGCGAACCCATTCTGGCCCGAAAGAGAGGGTCTCGAGCTCTATCCGCTGTCCGAAGTGCCCGATCCTCTGTCCAATGAAAAGTCCATAGAGGTAGCGGCAAATTCAACGCAGCCTATTTATATTGTCAACTATGTACCTTCCGATGCGGTACCCGGCACTTACGAGGGAACGATTATCGTAAAGACCAGCCTCGGGGACCTTACCGTTCCCATCCGGGTGGAAGTATACGACGCGACGATCCCCGAAGTCTCGCAGACCGATTTCGTCAACTACCATTGGAACATGACCAACGGCTTTACGTGGGACGGTCTTACCTGGGAAGGTTCGCCCCCCAATCCGGCATTCGACGTAGGCCAGTATTATTACGGCGTGGAGACTTATAGCGAGGAATGGTTCGATTTGATGGCCGAATTCGCTAGAGTCATGACGGAGTACCGCACGAACATGGTCTGGGTCCGGACGGACTTGTTCCTGAACGCGACAGGGACGCTGCTTTCGGATTTCGTGACCGGAATTCCGGAGGAGATCGACTGGTCTTTATTCGACAGATACGTGCAAACCTATATCGATAACGGAGTCACCCATTTTGCCAACCAGCACTTGATCCATGCTTTAAACAAAATGCCGGAAAACGAAAAACCGACCGCCGAGTGGAGCACGGCATTGCCCGATTACTTGCCGCAAACCGACGCGTTTCTGGAAAATTACCTGACCGCTCTGAATGCTCATTTGGAGGAAAAGGGTTGGACGAGCGACAACGGATTCACCTGGTACCAGCATATCCTGGATGAACCGAATAATGTTAACCACAAAAACTGGTGGACGTATGCGGCCAGAAAAATAAAACAAATCAATGCGGAAACGGGTTCGGAATTCAAGACTATGGATGCGGATCCCGACGGCAAGCTTATGGTAGAAGAAACGTTGCCCTATCTGGACGTCATGGTTCCGTATACTCCGACTTTCCATGCCATGCAGGATCAGTATAAAGCTCAGCAGGCCGCCGGCAAGGATATGTGGGTATATACGATGGAAGTGAATCAACCCCCGTGGCTGAACCGCTTTTGGACGCAACCAACCCTGACCGGAAGGCTGCTGTACTGGAATTTAAATCAGGAGGGCGTCACGGGCCATTTGCACTGGGCATGGAACGCCTGGTACACGGGACCATGGAATGGCGATTCGTATATCGTGTATCCGGACAAAGCCAATAAAACGGTGAAGAGCAGTCTGCGGCATGAAGCCATGAGGGACGGAATCGAGGATTACGAGCTGCTTAACCTCATTAAGCAATCGAATCCCGAGTTGGCCCAACAGCTTGCCGATAGCGTCGTTAACCGGGAGGATCCGAGAAAATATACTTTGGATCCGGTCTATATCAAAGCGCTTCACGATTATGCGGTCAAGTCGGCCGCCGGCGTGAATGCGGGCGATATTCCCCAGACAACCAATCCTTATATAGGACAGGAAATGCCCTTAACGCATCTGGTTGACAATACGGAAAGCGATATCCGCTATTCGGGCAACTGGTTTGCAAGGAGCCGGCAGTTCGCTTATCTTGGCACAACCAAGGCGACATCGAGCGCCAATGCTTACGCGGAATATACCTTCGTTGGCTCCGGTATCGACGTCATCATAGAGAAGAACCAAGCCTCGGGTAAAGTCTCTATTTCCGTTGACGGTTCGGAACCGGTGATCGTAGATTTGTACGAGAAGGTTCAGCACGATTATTTTACGATATACGCCAAATGGAATCTGACGGAAGGCGAACAACACACCATCAAGATCGTGAACTTGGAAAACAAAGAGCTGAGCTTGGACGGTTTCAGGGTGCATATGTACGAAGGACAGCAAATTTACAATGCATCTCTGGCCAGTCTGGAAATCGCCAATGCTCCTTCGTTTCAATTCAGCGGCGGAATCACGGATTATCAGGTCATGATTCCCGAAGACGTGAACACCATCTCCGTTACTCCTGCTCTTATGGACGCGGAAGGCACCATTACCATTAACGGCAACCCTATGGACAGCGGCATGGTGGCCACTGCCGACATTCCAACGGGAAAAAGCAAGATAAGCATACGGACAACCGCTGGCGACGGCGTGACTACGAAATTGTACACCTTGAATTTCCTAAAGGGTAACGTGAATGAAGCGGGTACCAATGTTGCCAGGACCGCTGCCGGGGTTACGGCATCCGCTGCCCGTTCGGGAGACCAAGGCATTACGTACGGTCCCATGAAAATGGTTGACGGCAACTACGGTACGATGTTCGCCAGTTTGCAAGGCTACAATAACGATCATCCGTTCCCGCATGAGATCGTCATGTCGTGGGATAGTCCGCAAACCTTTAACACGATCGTCATGGCGACCTCTTCCGGTCTCATTCAGGGCATCACCGATATCGATGTTCAGGCTTCCAGCGACGGAGTGAACTGGGAGACGATAGCTCAGAGGGTGCCAATTACTTGGAAGAGCAACAAAGACGACGGCGTGATGGAATACACCTATGCTAACATCCCTGAAGTAAGCGGCGCGCAGAAGTTGAGAGTGCAGATCAACGATGCTTACTATACCTCGTGGAATATGTACGCCGTATATGAGCTTGAGCTCTATCAACTACCCGAGCATGGGGAGATTGCCGTTCATGTTACGAGGGATGTTGCGTTGTCGGGGTTAGACATCGAAGATAAGAACAGCGGCAATCCCATCGACATCTCGTTCGATCCCGACGTCAAGGAATATTCCATTCGTTTAGGTTTGGAAACGGACAAAATCGCGATTACGCCTTCGCTCGCGAACGATTATGGCACAGTTGAGGTGAATGGCGTACCGGTACCGCTCGGGAAGACGGTTATCGCTTCGATTCCTGAAGGCTTAAGCACGTTGACGGTGAAAGCCATTGGAGATCAAGGGGCGTTCAAGGAGTACTCGATTGCCGTTAAGAGGGTCGATAATCTTGCCGCCAAAGCTTCCTCTATTACCTTGGATAAACCTATGGCAGGCGTGACGGATGTCAAATATCTTATCGACGAGGATTACTCCACCGTATTTAAGAATGGCGTATACAACTCGCACGCGGAATTTCAATTCCCTCACACCATCGATTTGAAATGGGATACGCCTCAAACCTTTAATACCTTCGGGTTGATCGTACCGGATGGAGCGATTGACCATAAGCCCGCCTACCTGGCGTTAAAGGTCAAAAAAGGGGACGAATGGATTCAAATTCTAAGCGACAACATGACTTGGGTGGAAAATGGAGATACCGTGTTCTGGCCCCTATACGAAGGCCTGAACTCCGCAAACGCGGGCGGCTATCTCAATGAAAGACTTCCGATCCTGGGGCAAGAAGGTATTACCGAAATGCAGATCGTGATTTACAGCGGCAGATTCTACAGCTCTCCTTATTATTATGAAATTAATGATATCGAGATTGCCGACATCGGTGCCGCTGGGCAGATCGTCATCGAATTGGCGGAAGATACGGCAGCCGATGTTGCGGAGAATCTGACCGCCATTGAGTCGCCCGCAGCCGATGAAAAAGATCTGAAGCTGCCTGTCATACCGGCAGGATTCACGGTTAGGATCGCAAGCTCGGACGATCCGAAGGTCATCGGGCTAGACGGCAAAGTGAAACCGCCAAAAGAAGCAACGGCAGTTAAGCTTGTACTAGAAGTGACGAGAACGTCGGACGGTACGAAGGCATTAACGCAAGCCATTACTATCATCGTACCGGCGAAGAAAGACAAGTAAGCGTAAGGGGGAGGAGAATTCATCCTCCCCTTTTCCGTGCATGTTGCTTAGGTCGATCTAATTGCATGCGGGGAGAGGGTTTAAGGCGCCGTAGTTTGCGTAGGTCCACTAGACATGCATAAAACCTGACATCAGCATCACAATATCCAAATGTGTATAATTTTTACATTCATCTTCTTGGCAGATAAGAAAAAAGAATGTAACCACTTAATCGTAGGCGATTACCATTTAA
>NZ_SOMN01000022.1 GCF_004564235.1 Cohnella luojiensis | reverse complement strand
CCACACTTTTTCATCTACTTGTCAAGTCCTGTTTTCATTTTTTCATGCAAAAAAAAGAGCGGGCTATCTTTTAGATAACCTGCTCTTGTTCTTAATTTTGGCCCTGCGCCTTAACTTAATGACATTGCCCGGTTAGGACGCTTTTTCGTTGTCGAGCCTGGTGCCTTTGAACTGTACTTAGGTTTCATGCGAATGAAGAGAGAATGGGGAGGGAAGAGTGATCTCCTGGAAGAGCGATCTCCTGGAAGAGCGAAGCGTCCGCCTTTTTGAGACCCCTTGCCTCCTTGTAACGAGTTTACCAAATTCAGGCAAGGGGTCGAGAACAAGCGGCTGGAAGGAGAACACTCTGGACTCCCTAACCTCCACATTCAAAAAAAGCTTTACTTCACAAAAGCAGGATCGTCAAAAGGATCAGCGACCCAACCGGCCGGCTCGATGAAAAGGCGCACAGCAACGATAGCCTTATTATCCATCAACGTAAAGAAATGAGGCTGGCCTTCCGGTACCGAGATGACGTCTCCTACCGTAAGCTCGACATCGAAGTAACCCGTTTCCTCGTCGCCCTTGATAATGAAGATTCCGCGACCGGCAGTGATCGCGCGCACTTCATCTTCTGTATGAGTATGCACTTGCTCGAACTTTTTCAGAATATTAGGTAGGTCTGGAGTCGCCTCGGAAAGAGCAACGATATCCCAAACCTTGTAGCCGCGGCGTCCGGCGATCTCGTGAATCTCCTCATCGTAAGCGGCAAGGATCGCGTTCTTGTCATCGTCCGTCAGCGTGAATTTATTATGAAGATACTCTGGAAGTTTGCTTTTATCCCAGTGCTCATACAGGACGTTTTGTTTTGTCAAAAATGCTAACACTTGGTCTTCATTTTCAATTCGTTCGTTCGTATTGCGAATACGAATTTGCGCCATTTGATAATCCCTCTTTTCCCAATGTGAATTAATGCCTTAATTATAGTTCAATTCCAAAGTACTGTCGACAGTGTACCTTTTCGTCCCGCAAGGATTCTGGTACTATAGAGTTTAATGACTTGACAGACAGGGGAAGAGACTTACTATGACTTTAACGCATATCAAACCGTCTCTGCAAGAGGCATTAGACTCTCGTATTCTTATCCTTGACGGAGCCATGGGAACGATGATCCAGCAAGCCGATTTGACTGCGGATGATTTCGGCGGCGATGACATGGACGGTTGTAACGAAATCCTGGTTTTAACCCGCCCTGACGTCATTAGCCGCATTCACGAAGCTTATCTGGAAGCCGGTTCCGATATTATAGAAACGAATACCTTCGGCGCAACGGCCATAGTTTTGGCGGAATACGACATTCCCGAGAAAGCCAGAGAAATTAACCTTGCCGCCGCTAAGCTCGCAAGAGACGCGTGCGATAAATATTCGACGCCCGACAAGCCTCGCTTCGTTGCGGGTGCTTTAGGGCCGACGACCAAGACGCTTTCCGTTACCGGGGGCGTTACTTTCGATCAGCTCATTCGCGATTATGAGGAGCAAGTGCTTGCCCTCATGGAGGGCGGCGTCGATTGTATCCTCATTGAGACCAGCCAAGATACGCTTAACGTGAAGGCCGCAAGCGTTGGCATCCGTCAAGCATTCAAGACGATGGGCTGCGAGCTTCCTATTATGATTAGCGGTACGATCGAGCCCATGGGAACGACGCTTGCAGGACAGAACATCGAATCTTTCTACATTTCTCTTGAGCATCTGAAGCCGATTTCCATGGGTCTGAACTGCGCAACGGGTCCGGAATTCATGCGCGACCATATCCGGACATTATCCGGCCTCGCGAATGCAGCGGTCAGCTGTTATCCTAATGCGGGCTTACCGGACGAAAATGGCCATTACCATGAATCTCCCGAATCGCTTGCCAAGAAGTTGAAAGCTTTTGCCGAGCAAGGCTGGATCAATATCGCGGGCGGCTGCTGCGGCACTACGCCTGCACATATCGCGGCCATGGCCGAAGCAATGAAGGACATTGCTCCCCGCAAGATCGCAGGCGGACATCCTCCGGCGGTATCCGGCATCGAAACGGTCTACATCGAAGAAGATAACCGTCCGATCATGATCGGGGAAAGAACGAACATTTCCGGATCCCGCAAGTTCAAGCGCTTGATTCAAGAAGGGAAGTTCGACGAAGCTTCCGATATCGCCCGCGCCCAAGTCAAAGGCGGAGCACATGTCATCGACATCAACCTCCAGGATACCGATATCGACGAGGCTTATGCGGTAAACCAATTCCTTCCGATGGTAACGAAGAAAATCAAAGTGCCGTTGATGCTCGACTCTACCTACGATCATATCATCGAGCTGGGTCTTAAGTATTCGCAAGGCAAAGCGATAATTAACTCCATTAACCTTGAAGACGGAGAGTCGAAGTTCGAGAAAATCCTCCCCCTGATTCATCAGTATGGCGCTGCGGTCGTATGTATTCTAATCGATGAGCGCGGTCAAGCGGTCAGTCGCGAAGCGAAAATGGAAGTGGCCACCCGCTCGTACGAGTTGTTGACGGAAAAATACGGCATGAACCCCGAGGATATTATTTTCGACCCGAATATGTTCCCCGTTGGCTCTGGAGATCCGCAGTATATCGGTTCCGCCGTCGAGACCATCGAAGGCATTCGGATGATCAAGGAAAAATATCCGAAAGCGAAGACGATCCTCGGACTCAGCAACATCTCGTTCGGTTTGCCGGACGCGGGGCGCGAAGTGCTTAACTCCGTCTACTTGTACCACTGCACGAAAGCAGGACTTGATTACGCCATCGTGAACACCGAGAAGCTGGAGAGATATGCTTCCATTCCCGAAGCGGAACGCTTGCTCGCGGAACAGCTCATCTACGACACGAATGACGAAACGTTAGCCGCTTTCGTAGCCGCTTTCCGGGACAAGAAGATGCAGAAGAAGGAGAAAGTATCGAACCAAACCTTGGAAGAACGGCTTGCCGGATACGTTGTAGAGGGCAGCAAGGACGGTCTTATCGCCGATCTGGACGAAGCTCTTGGCAAGTATGCCCCTTTGGATATTATTAATGGACCATTAATGTCCGGCATGGAAGAGGTCGGAAGGCTATTCAACAACAACGAGCTAATCGTTGCCGAAGTTCTGCAGAGCGCGGAGGTCATGAAGGCTTCGGTTTCGCAGCTCGAGCCGCATATGGAGAAGAACGAGTCGGCGATTAAAGGAAAGATCTTGCTCGCTACCGTTAAAGGCGACGTTCATGATATCGGCAAAAACCTGGTAGAGATCATTCTCTCCAACAACGGGTACAAAATCATCAATTTAGGCATCAAAGTACCGCCGGATCAGATCATCGAAGCGGCCCGCAGGGAGAGTCCCGACGCGATCGGATTGTCGGGGCTGCTCGTGAAGTCCGCTCAGCAAATGGTCATAACGGCTCAAGATTTGCGCGCCGCGGGAATAGACGCCCCGATTCTAGTGGGCGGTGCGGCGCTAACGCGCAAATTCACCAAGAATAGGATCGCTCCGGAATACGAAGGGATCGTGCTCTACGCCAAGGATGCGATGGACGGTCTCGATATCGCCAACAAATTGAACGATCCGGGACATCGCGCGCGAATCATCGAAGAGCATTGGGCGGCGCAAGCCGCGCTCGCTGAAGAAGCGGAGAAGCCTAAGCAAGACCTGCCCGAGCTGACAAGGGCGCGTCGCTCCAATATTTCTCCGGATGCGCCGGTCTTCACGCCGCCGGATTACGAACGACATGTCTTGCGCGACTATCCAATGTCGCACGTTCTGCCGTATGTGAATCTGCAAATGTTATTGGGCCATCACCTCGGACTGAAAGGGAACGTAGAAGACTTAATTGCCGCCGGCGACGAAAGAACCGTTAACCTTAAGGAAACGGTTGACGACATCATGAAACAATCGCAGGCGCAAGGCTGGTTGAACCCGCAAGCGATGTATCGCTTCTTCCCGGCCCAATCCGATGGCAACGATATTATCATATTCGATCCGGAGGATCGTTCCAAAGTACGGAAGAGATTCACTTTCCCGCGACAGCAAGTAGAGCCGTATCTCTGCCTTGCCGACTTCCTCAAGTCGGTAGACAGCGGGATTATGGACAGCGTCGGATTCCTTGTCGTTACGGCAGGCCAAGGCGCTCGCGAACAAGGGGAGAAGTGGAAGGAAAGCGGAGATTACCTACGCTCGCATGCGTTGCTTGCAACCGCATTGGAAGTAGCCGAAGGACTTGCCGAACGCGTGCATCAGATCATGAGGGATAGCTGGGGCTTCCCGGATCCGGCCGATATGACGATGAAGAAGCGTTTTGGCGCGCGTTACCAAGGGATCCGCGTATCTTTCGGCTATCCTGCATGCCCTGATCTAGAGGATCAAGCCCCATTGTTCGAGCTCATGAAACCCGAAGATATCGGCGTTCATCTGACCGAAGGGTTCATGATGGAACCGGAGGCTTCCGTGTCCGCCATGGTGTTCGCTCATCCGGAAGCGCAATATTTTAACGTCGAGAAAGTTTAATCTACTATAAAAAATCCCCGAATGAACGGACCGCGATGGTTTGTTCATTCGGGGGTTTTTTATGCGCCATTTAATTATTGATCGGCTCTGGCTTCATCTTTAATCTCGTTGCGAAAGCCTTCTATCGCGTCCCGCCGGTTCTCGTTTTTGTCGGCGAGATCCCGCGCATCCTGCGGATTCAGCTCTTCCGAAAACTCTTCGAGATAATCCTCTGATTCCTCTAGATTTTCTATCGTGTTTTGTAAGGCTTCTTGCAGTTTCTCCACATTATCCGAGCGGTCGTCCGGCTTTGCCATTTGAATCTCTCCTTGATTTTCCGATTGAGGCCATTTGCCCGTCGATTAGTTTGTTTCTAACAGGGAACGATTATTCGGATTCGCAGAAAATAATAAAAACCTTACGCCAAGATGATTTCTCTCTAACAGTACTCCGTTACGCTTGTAGAAACGGATAAGGAGAGGAGAATGTAAAGGTGGATACGGGTTCTCATTTGTTATTCGGAGCTACGTTGGCTGGTTTGGCTTTTTTTCATCCGGAAGTTGCTGCAAATCCTCAGTTAGCCGCCTCGGTTCTCAGCGTAACGTTAGCGGGCTCGCATGCTCCCGATTTGGATTCCGTTGTTCGATTAAAAAGTCACGACGCTTATCTCAAGCACCATCGGGGCATCAGCCATTCGTTTCTCGCTTGGTTTCTGTGGTCCGGTGCGATTGGCGGCTTAGCGGCATGGGGATGGGGATGGGGAGAGATCGAGCACTTCGCTCTATTATTCTGCTTCGCATTCATGGCCGTAGCTTTACATGTATTGTTCGACTATACGAATGCCTATGGCGTACAATGCCTGTTGCCTTTTCGCAAGGAATGGCTTCATCTTGACGCCCTTTGCTTAACCGATCCGTTCTTGGTTATTTTGCATGCTGCGACGGCTATAGGTTCGATCACTGGTTTATGGCCTTTCCCCCAATGGGCATCAGTCCTCGCTTGGGTTACCACCATCGTCTATGTCGCTTGGAGGGCCGTTCATCATGAAATTGTCGTTCGCAGGGTGAAAAGAAGATATCGTCGTTGGCGAGCGGTTCACGTTCTTCCGGGGTTGTGGTGGTTTAGGTGGCAATATATCGTGCAGACGAACGAAGGTTACGAAATGGGAACCCTAGCAGGCAGAAGGTTGTTGCCCTCTAAACACCTATCCTTCAGCGTTCTGCACGATTGCGTAGAGGCTACGCGGAATGTCGCCTCCGTCAGAACGTTGCATGAATTCGCAAAGCGCGAGTACGTAAGCTGGTCGGCGCAGCCGGATGGCGGATATCTGGTTACATGGACCGATCTCAGGTTCTGGCGGGAAAAGGATTGGCCGTATCGGGCGGAGGTTAGGCTGGACGAGAATTACAAAGTTCTAGCGGAGAGTATCGGCTGGTATAAAAAAGCATGGGAAGCACCCTATGTATAGCATGTGAGCAACTTTCAATAACCGCCCTGCGAATAAGCTCTTTAAGCGAGCCGATTCGGAAGAGCGGTTATTTTCGTACATTAAAACTTTTATTTGAGGAAATAAAATAGTTTCCCGGGAAAGCGCAGGAGCCGACACGAATTGTCGCAAATCCCTATATCCGTTCGAAACTTAGGAGTCTTTAATGCGATAAAGTAGCACATTTGTCGAATAAAGGACGGAAGCGCCCGTTGATGTGCGAACATGTATTCTGTACAATGAAGATATTACGATTTTAGGAGAATGGCGATGAATCCGTGGACGCACAAAACGGAGTCGGTCGAGGAGTGGCTAGGGCTGCTTCGAAGCCGACCGGAACTAATGGAGAACGTGACGTTCTGGCACACCGAGCCGGCACGACCGCCTCGTACGGTCCGACTCCCGGACGCGATCAACCCCAAGCTTGCTCGCGCGCTTAGTCTGAAGGGCATTACGAATTTATATACGCACCAAGCGGCTTCCTTTCATGCCGTTAACCAATGTCGTCATGTCGTTACCGTAACGCCGACGGCTTCGGGGAAGACGTTATGTTATAACCTGCCGGTTATCCAGAAGCTGCTCGAGGACGATAGCGCCAGAGCTTTATATCTGTTCCCTACGAAAGCGCTGGCCCAAGATCAGGTGGCCGAGCTGCAAGAGTTGGCCAACCTGATGGAAGTGGATATCAAGACGGCTACATACGACGGAGACACTCCTCCTACGGTGCGGCAGGCGATACGCAATGCGGGTCATATCGTGGTGACTAACCCCGATATGCTTCATTCCGCTATATTGCCGCATCATACGAAGTGGGTTAAGCTATTCGAAAATATCAAGTACATTATAATCGACGAGCTTCATGCTTACCGCGGCGTATTCGGCAGTCATGTGGCGAACGTGATCCGAAGACTGAAGCGGATATGCCGATTCTACGGCAGCGAGCCGCAGTTTCTATGCGCCTCCGCGACGATTCGTAATCCGCAGGAACACGCGGAGCGCTTGATCGGGGAGCAGGTCGCGCTCGTGGACGATAACGGCGCGCCGACCGGGGAGAAACACATGGTGTTCTACAACCCGCCGGTCGTGAACAAACAGCTCGGCATTCGCCGCAGCAGCGTGCTGGAATCGCAGAAGCTCGCGGCCATGCTGCTTAAGAGCGGCATTCAGACGATCGTATTCGCGCGCAGCCGCGTTCGCGTGGAAATCCTGCTGACCTATTTGCAGGAAAACATCAAGCACGAGCTCGGCACGAAATCCATTCGCGGTTACCGCGGCGGGTATTTGCCTAAGCTGCGCCGGGAAATCGAGAAAGGCTTGCGCAACGGAGAGATTCGAGGCGTCGTCAGCACGAACGCGTTAGAGCTCGGCATCGATATCGGACAGCTGCAAGCATGCGTCCTGAACGGTTATCCGGGAACGATCGCCAGCACCTGGCAGCAATCCGGACGCGCGGGACGAAGGCAAGGGAGCTCGGTCACGTTCCTCGTGGCCAGCAGCAATCCGCTCGACCAATACTTGATTCAGAATCCGGATTATTTTCTAGGCCGTCCTCCGGAGGAAGCCCGGATTCATCCCGATAACCTCCTCATCCTGCTTGACCATTTGAAGTGCGCGGCTTACGAGCTGCCCTTCGAGGAGGGAGATACGTTCGGCGGCGAGAAGCTTACGGATTTGCTCGAGTTCCTCGCGGAGGAGAAGGTGCTTCACAGAGTCGGTAACCGTTGGTATTGGATGGAGCAGGCTTTCCCTGCCCACAACATCTCGTTGCGCTCTGCCGCTCAGGAGAACTTCGTCATCATCGACCAGACTGAAGGTCACCGCGTACTCGGAGAGGTCGACCGATTCAGCGCGCCGACGCTTATACACGAAGAGGCGATCTACCTGCATGAAGGGGTACAGTATCAGGTGGAGAAGCTGGATTATCCGGAGAAAAAAGCCTACGTGCGCGAAGTGAACGTGGATTACTTCACGGACGCGAACCTGGCGGTGGAGCTTAAGGTGCTGCACGTGGATCTGGAATCGACGGACGGACCGTTGGAGCGTCAATACGGGGAAGTGACGGTTATGGCTAAACCGACCATTTTCAAGAAAATCCGCTTGCGGACTCATGAGAACATCGGCTCAGGCCCGATCCACTTGCCGGAGGAAATCCTGCATACGAGCGGCTATTGGTTCTCCTTCTCCGAAGAAGAAGCCGGCAAGCGAAGCGCCAACGACATGCAGATGGCGTTGCTTGGCTTGGCGAACGTCCTTATCCATCTGGCTCCGCTGCATCTCATGTGCGATCCGCTCGATATCCGCGTCGTGCCTCAAGTGAAGGCGCTGCATACTAAGCGGCCGACGATTTATTTCTATGACCGTTACCCTGGCGGGATAGGCCTCAGCCAACGGCTGTACGAGAAACACGGCGAACTGCTGGACGAAGCCGAGCGTCTCATCCAAGGCTGCGGTTGCTTAAGCGGTTGTCCGGCTTGCGTCGGACCGATAGAGGAAGTCGGACTGCTAGGAAAGGATTTGGCGCTATCCCTGCTGCAGGGAACGAGGGCTAGCTCATGAGCGGGCTGAGAGAGAGGCTTGGCCGGCTGCGGCAGGACTCCTCGGTCAATCCGGTCACTCCCGCGCAACCGGAACAACAAGCGTCCGAACAGGAGGCATTGTCCGAGGGGCAGGATCTGCCGGCTGGATTCAGACAAATCGGCGTGGAGCAAATCAGCAACGAGTCCGGACAATTTCTGCTGCGACGGATAGAATATTCGTTACCCTACAGGCATGGGCGTTATGATCTCGGGGAATTGCTAGCATGCGCCCCGCATTTACATCCCATCGCGATGCGGCAGAATCAGCAAAGCGAAGCCATCGACATTAAGAGACTTCTGTTCCTGGACACCGAGACGACCGGACTTGGCGTTGGAACGGGGAACGTCCCGTTCATGATCGGATACGGGTATTACACCGATCAGTCATTCATAGTCGAGCAGACGCTCATTCGGCATCCCGGAGAGGAGAAAGCCATGCTGACTTACCTGCTTGGCCGCATGAAGGACAAAAGCCATCTGGTCACATATAACGGTCGCACTTTCGATTGGCCGGTGCTCGTGAATCGCTTCATCCTGAACGGTTGGCGCAGAAGCGGCGCTGAGCCGGGGCATATCGATTTCTTGCATCCTTCGCGGGCGTTGTGGCGCAACACGCTTCCTTCCTGCCGTCTGAGCACCGTTGAAGAAGCCAGGCTTGGCATACAGAGAGGGCATGACGTTCCCGGATCGCTTGCTCCCGCATTGTATTTCCAATATTTAAGCGATGGTAATCCTGCGCATCTGCATGGGGTATACGCCCATAACGAAAAAGATATTCTGACCTTGGCTTCGCTCTCCGTTCACTTTGGTTTGTTGTTAGGAGGGGAAGGAGCGAGCGACGAAGGTATCGAGGCGGCTGAAGGCGAAGAGTTGTTCCGAACCGCTTGCTGGTTAGAGCAGCACGGCGCGCAGGAGACGGCCGAACGATTGTTTGCCTTGTTGAACGACATGGAGGAGCAAGGAGACGGCAGCGGTTGGAGTTTGGCTTTGGCTGCGCGATATAAGCGGGCAGGACAGCATGATCGCGCGTTGAAGCTCTGGAGAAGATCCGCCGAATTAGCGGAAGGTTCAACGGTTCCTAAACTGGATGCCCACGTGGAGCTTGCGATGTATTACGAGCATCGGGATAAACAATTAATAAGGGCATTGACTTATGCCGAGAAAGCTTTGGAATTGGCGCAACGCAGAGCAAGGTTATTAAGCGACGCAACTAAACGCAAGGCGGAAAGAGAGTCCTTATTGCATCGAGTGGCGCGGCTCCGCGATAAAGTCGCACGGGAAAGGAAGTAAGCGCATAATGACTTTCATGCTCAACCATCTTAATAACCACCCATCGCCGGAAGCTCTATTGTTCGACCTGGACGGCACGTTATACCGCGGGAATGAAGCCATTCCGGGAGCTGACCGGTTGATCGCCTCTCTTGAGCGCAGAGGAATACCATGCCTATATGTGACCAATAATTCAACAAGAACGCCTATGGAAGTTGTAGAGCATTTACTTGCGATGGGAATTCCCGCCAAAGAAGAAGCAATCGTCACATCCGCGTTGGCGGCTGCCTATTATGTACGGATGCATTACCCCGGAGCCGATACTTACGTCATTGGCGAGCGTGGTTTAATAGAAGCTCTCGAGAATGAGGGTCTCTCCCTGTTAGAAGGTGCACCGGATGGCAGGAAGGCAGATTTGGTCGTGCAGGGGCTTGATCGCAAACTGACTTACGAGCAATTGACGAAAGCCGTGAAGCATCTACTGAACGGTGCCGTCTTCGTACAAACGAACCCGGATCGTCTCCTGCCTGTGGACGGAGGATTCATCCCCGGAGCGGGGAGCATCGGGGCCATTCTGCAAGCGGCAACCGGAATAGAACCGATTATCATCGGTAAGCCATCCCGCATTCTAATGGATTATTCCCTGAAGTTAGCGGGAGTTTCTCCGGAGAAAACATGGGTGATCGGCGATAATCCATACACGGATCTTGCGGCCGCCCGCGATGCGGGTTGTCCTTCCGTTCTCGTTCTGACGGGCTTATGCACCGCGGACAACTGGCGGGAGCACTGCTCCTCGGCCGGAGTGACGCCGGACGCCGTGTGCGCGGGACCGGAACAATTAGAAGTCATTCTTAGTGATATACTTAAGTAAGGCAATCAGGTATGGATGAGCAGAAGGGAAGAAGACAAATGCCGGAATTACCGGAAATGGAGCATTACCGTTCACAACTATCCCCGCTGTTATGCGGACAAAGAATAACCGGCGTGACGGTTAACCGAGCAAAAACGATTAACGAACCCATCGAAGCGTTCGAGTCGGCCCTTAGGGGTCGAACCATTCTGTTCGTGGAACGCAAAGGCAAGCATCTTCTGTTCCATCTTGACGACGGACACCGTCTCCATTTGCACCTCATGCTTGGGGGATGGCTTGCTTACGGCGAGCAAGGACCGAAGAAGGATAGTCACTTTCAAGTCATACTCCGTTTCGGGGACGGAAATTCGCTTTTCTTCGGAGGATTGCGCCTTGGGTATCTTCACCGGATTACGGCGAAAGCCGCCCTCGAGGAAATGAAGGAGCTTGGTCCGGATCCCTTCGATTCGAGATTGACTCTGGAGGCTTTCGGGAAACGGTTATCCGGAAAAAAAGGAAAGCTGAAAACGACTTTAACCGATCAGCGGTTCTTGGCGGGCATCGGAAATTGTTATAGCGACGAAATTTGCTTCGATGCGAAGCTGCACCCCGCGGCTGCGGCCAGCAGCTTGGATTCCGCTTCGGTAGAACGCCTGTATAACTCCATTCGCAAAGTGCTGGTGGAAGCGAAGGAAGTGGGCGGATACATGGAGCATCCGTTGACTCCGGACGATACGTTGACCGGCGGATACAACGATCAATGTCGCGTCTACGACCGCAAGGATGAGCCGTGTCTCGTGTGCGGAACTCCGATCAAGTTCGAGACGTTAACGGGGCGCAAAATGTTCTACTGCCCGAATTGCCAGAAGGATTCGTAATGACTCGAGTCGGCAGTCACGTCAGCACGAGGCATGGATATCTCAAGGCAGCGGAATACGCGGTTGCCATCGGCGGAAAGGCTTATCAATATTTTCCGAAAAATCCCCGAACGCTGGAAACGAAAACTTTCAACGGAACCGATGCGAGGAAATGCGCGGAGTGGTGCAGAGGTAACGATGTTCTGTCGATCGGACATGGACCCTATCCCGTGAATCCGGCATCCGAGGGGGAACCGGCGCAACGGATGGCGCTGAGTACGCTGAACGATCTGGAGATCGCCGAAGCTTGCGGTTCTATCGGGGTCGTCGTCCATTTCGGGCATTACAAAGGGAAAGACCCGTTGCAAGGATATCGAAATATCATACAATGGATTAATAGCGTTACGAGGCTTTGGAATGGACATGCGCAGATTCTGCTGGAGAATCTGGCAGGCGATCATGGACCGATGGGAACGACTCCTGAGGAACTCATGCAAATCCGATCTCTCGTCGAGTCGCCCGAGAAGGTAGGGTTTTGCTTGGATACTTGCCACCTCTACGCAAGCGGCGAATGGCGGCATGGAGATTGGTCAAGCTTCACTGAACGCGCGAGGAAGATCGGATTCTGGGAGTACGTCCGTGCGGTCCATCTGAACGATTCCCGATATGCTTCGGGTTCCTTGAAAGATCGCCATGCCGCTATCGGGGAAGGCTGGATTGGGCGTGACGGCATGAAAGAGGTTATTGGAACGCCGGAGCTGGCAGATGTTCCGCTCCTGTTGGAAACGCCCGCTGGCGAGGATGGAACGCACCGGGATCAACTAAAACTCATCCAGCAATGGAATGAATAGTCGTTGTAGTTGTCGGGGGAGGCAATTCTATGATCAACGTTTACTTAGACGACATGAGGCCATGCCCGAGAGGGTTCGTTGCGGCACGATCGGCAGAGGAGTGCCTGCTGCTCCTGTCCGCGAACGAGGTCAACGTTCTGTCGCTCGATTTCGAATTGGGCTTCCGCGAACCGAATGGCCTTGCCGTCGTGCAAGGAATTATCGCAAGCGGTAAATATCCGAAGCAGGTTTACGTCCACTCTTCCAGCTTAATGGGCAGGGCGCAGATGGTGAGCGATCTGAGGGCGGCGAATCCGCAGGGCGTAACGATTCACGACGGGCCGATGCCGGCCGCCGTTCTGGAAGCGGCTGCCGCGAAGGACACCGGCCATGCGTGAGTGGGAGCCGACGGAGTGGAAACGGGAATGGACGTTTACCCCGGCGCCGTTCGCGTTGTTCGTCCATACGCCGCTATGCGGAACGTGCTTAGCGGCCAGGCGCATGCTCGCGGTTGCTGCGGAAATCGTTCCCGAAGTAGAGCTGATGTCCGCGAACATTAACGTCATGCCGGACTTGGCGCAGAAATTCCAGATCGAGAGCGTGCCATGCCTAATGATCAAGCGCAAGAACGGATCTTGGACTAAACAATATCGTTTCCCATCCGTTACGGAATTAGTGGAAATACTGAGAAGCGAGAGGGATAGGCAATGATACATTTACAAGGTTTGACGTTCCGCCGGGGAGACCGGGAAATTCTTCGCGGCGTCGATCTGCGCGTGAAACCGGGAGAGCAATGGACGCTTCTTGGCCGTAACGGTTGCGGCAAATCCACGTTACTGGAGATGGTTACGGGATATTTGTTCCCTACCTCCGGCACGATTGATGTGTTAGGTAAACGTTTCGGTCAGGTCGACGTAAGGGAAATACGCAAGAGGATCGGTTACATAAGTCCGGCGCTTATCGAGAAAATGACGCTTCGCGATCCGTTATGGGAAATCGTAGGGAGCGGAGCTTTTGCTTATTTAAGGTTTTACGAGGAGGTGCCGGAAGAGGTCCGCGAGCGTGCGTACTTGGAACTGGATCGAGTCGGACTAAGATCGCTCGCTGAGCAGCCGTTCGGAACCTTATCCCAGGGAGAGCGCAAGAAGGCGTTGTTGGCTCGCACGATGATGGCCTCACCGGAGCTGCTAATATTGGACGAACCATGCGCGGGACTCGATCTCTATGAACGCGAGAAGTTTCTTTATGCCTTATCCGAGTTATCTTCCCATAACTTGTCCATGCTGTACGTAACGCATCATATCGAAGAAATCGTACCTCTATTCACGCACGTGGCACTGATGTCGGAGGGGCAATTGATAGCTTCGGGACTGAAGCGGGACGTGCTTACGCCGGAAAAACTGCAGCTTGCTTACGACCTTCCGCTCGAGATCAGATGGAAGGATGACCGGCCGTGGATCGAGGTCGGGAAGGTGGAACGACAATGATTACTTATGTTGCAACGGCGAATCCGGGATTCGCGCCTTACGCGATGGAGGAATTGCGCAGACGAATTCGAGGGACTAAAGTTTCCGGACTAGCGCCAGGGGAAACGTTCTCGTTCACGACCGGGGATTTCGATCCCGAACAATTGCTTAAGGATCTGCGGCGCGATGAGCCGATCTTCCTAAGGCACATGTTCCCGATCGAAGCGGAGTACGACGTCATGAATAACCCGGACGAGACCGCGGCGACGTTACGGGAATATGCGGAGACGCTAAACGACCGGGTTAAAGGCAAGAAGATTGCAATACAGGTCCGCAAAGAACAGGGGAGCCCGTTCCCGTTTGCTTCCGCGGAAGGAAGAGACGTTATCGTTCCGGTTATCGAACGGCTTGGAGGGGAACCGGCAGCCCGGGATGCGGATTGGATCCTTTCGGTCTATGCGTCCAAGAAGAAACTCTACTTGGGCTGCTCGCTTCCGCGCGACAACCTGTCTGACTGGCCTGGCGGGGCCGTTCGCTTCCGTAAAGACGAAGAGCTGATCTCCCGGGCGGCATTCAAGCTGCTTGAGGCCGAGCGGGCTTTTAAATTACCGCTCGATCGGTTCTCGAACGCGCTCGACCTTGGCGCCGCTCCCGGCGGCTGGACGTCCGTATTGCTGGAGAGAGGCTTGAAGGTAACCGCAGTCGATCCCGCGGAGATGGATCCTTCCTTGGAGTTGCATCCGAGGCTTAGGCATATAAGATCTAATGCGGCGGACGTGTCGTTCGCCCCCGGTTCGTTCGATCTCCTGGTATGCGACATGAGCTGGGATCCTCACCATACGGCGAGAATCGTCTCCGAATTAGCGCCCGTTCTATCGGCCGGCGGGTCAGGTATCATCACGCTTAAGCTCATGTATCGTAAACCGTTCCAGAGTATTAACGATCTAATGGAAGATTACGGGCATGAATTCGACATTCGCAAGGTAAAGCAGTTGTTTCACAACCGGGAAGAAGTTACAATGTGGGTGAAAAGGAAATAACGCGTCCAATACGGGAAAGCATCCCGCATCCGGTCGGAGCCTTGCGCAATCTGGGCTTCGTACCGTGGTGCGGTTTTTTTATATTCTTGTCCAAGAGAGGGGAATCGCATTGGAGGATCATCGTCTAGCAGGGTTGGAGCTTACGCCGGGACAATTGTACGGAGAACGGTATCGGATCGTCATGCCGATCGGGAAGGGAGGCATGGGGCGCGTTTATCTAGCGGAGGACATACGAGTAGGAGGCAAACATCGTGCGCTCAAGCTGACTCGCCCGTTGCCGGATGAACGGAGAACCTTCCTGCCGGAGGCGCAGATGCTGAGCGAGTTAGACCATCCGAACCTCCCGGCGATCGTCGATTATTATCCGCCCGATGCCGACGGAGTGACTTGTATCGTGATGGATTATATCGCGGGAGATTCGGTCGCGGAACGATTCGAACGCTATGGCTTCAAGCTTGCTTATGCGTTGGTGCTATCCGTAATGGCAGATTTATGCGATGTGCTGGTGTATCTGCATGCCCAGAATCCGCCAATCGTTTTTCGTGACCTTAAGCCTTCAAACGTATTGTTAGACAGGCAAAATAGAGCGATTCTCGTTGATTTCGGGATCGCCCGCCGTTATCGGGAGGAGGGGCTTAGCGATACTCTTCAATTGGGGACGCCGGGTTTCGCCGCTCCCGAGCAGCTGCGCGGGGAACAATCCGATCGTCGTACGGATATATACGGTTTAGGTGCGTTCGCCTATCACTTATTATCGGGAGGACTCTTCGCTTATAAGCAAAGAGGCGGTCTGAAGAGGGATCTTCAATCCGATGTTCCGGCGGAATTCATCAAGATATTGGAGCGAATGTTGGAGAATGATCCGGAGAAGCGACCGCAAACGGCGTATGATCTATCCGCAGAGCTGAAATCCATTCAAGAAGGTTCACCGCGCATCTATCGGTCATCATCCTGTGCAAGGGATAATGAGATCACGGATAAAGTATCCGTAATCGCAATTACCTCCGCTTATCCGGGGGCCGGCGCAACTTTCGCCACGCTTGCTCTATCCTCGTCTCTATGGAGACGGGGGATCGCCCATGCAGTGGTCGAGTGTCCGGGTAACGAACCGGAAATATACGCCTTATTGGATGGCTCGAGCCGAATGCCCAAGGGAGCCCTTTACGCGCAGGCTTATGGGCAGCAAGCTGCGTTTCCGGTTTGGCGTCACGGTCATGCTGCCTATTACCCCTTAAATCCTAACGAAACCGTCAGTCGGATACCCGAAAGAGAATTTGCCGAGTGGCTAAGAAGATTAGGCGTACCAATCGTCCTATTAGATGTATCCGGCAGATCCGACCTAAGGGATAACATCGGTTGGATCGTGCGAACGGTGGATCACATCGGGTTAGTGGCGGATTGTTATCCGAGCAAGTGGACAACGCGAAGACAGTCCGCTTGCATGGAGCTGCAACGGCAAGCTAGACAACATCGTGTTCGAAGCGTATGGATCGCCAATCGCGACCAACCGTTTCCGGACCGAAAACAATGGCATTCTTTGTTCCCTGCGAAACCGGACGTATATTTGCCCGAACTCCCAAGCGAAGTCATGTTGAATGCATTATGGCGCGGAACGGGAATCCCTACTTATAGTCCGGTTTCAAGCGTTATCGACGAGTCGTTTCATAAGTGGATTCCTTCGGTTATGAAACAACGATAAGGACTTTATAATACGGCTCGTATGTTCATTCGACCGATTTTCCATCGCTTTGACACTCATGTTACAATGGACATGGGAGAATTCGATAGTCAGGCATCGGTTAATGTTGATCGCGATTTGAAAATGTCTGCCTTGGTTGTTGGTTATTCTAGCCGCGGCTTTAGGATGGCTATTACATAGGTGAGGTGACCTTAATGAACAATGAAAATATATTGATCATCGAAGACGAGGATGCAATCGCAAGGATATTGCAGTTGGAGCTTGAGCATGAAGGTTACGGCGTCGGAAGAGCGGCGGATGGCCGCAAAGGACTGGAAATGGCTACTTCCGGAGAGTGGGATCTTATCCTGCTCGACGTCATGCTCCCGCAACTTAACGGGATCGAGGTTCTGCGCCGTCTAAGACAGAATGACGCGGTAGTCCCCGTTATCCTGATTACCGCAAGGGATACGGTGCCGGACAAGGTGAGCGGATTCGAGCACGGAGCGAACGATTATATTACGAAGCCGTTCGCGATGGAAGAATTACTGGCAAGGGTAAGGAACTTGCTGCGGATTTTCAAAGCTTCCCGCGAAGGGGAGAGCGAAGACGTATTGCGGATCGGCGATTTGTCGATCGAGCTTCTGACGCGCAAAGTTTATCGCAAAGACCATTCTATCGACCTGACGCCTAGGGAATTCGAGCTGCTCCTTTATTTGGCCAAGCATAAGAACGGCGAAAAGACCCGCGACGAGATCTTGTCCGACGTGTGGGGTTATGAATATATCGGAGACACGAACGTGGTCGACGTCTATATACGTTACTTGCGGCAGAAAATGGACAAGGGCTATCGCCATAAGCTACTTCATACCGTCCGCGGAGTCGGTTACATGCTGAAGGAGCCGGATGCATGACCCTAAGATCCAGGTTTACTTTATTTACGGTTTTCTGGCTCATTTTTATATTAATCCTATATAACATTTTCGTTTATTTCTTCGTCATTCGGGTTACGACTCGCGGAGAACTGCAATTGCTGACGAACAAGGCGGATTTGGTCATCGATACCTTGCGTAAGCAAGGAATGAGGGGATTCGAAGATCCCAAGCTGCTCAGCGACTTGTACAACTATAACGAAATGATGCGCATCGTAACCGGCGACGTTCGCATCGTGAACCAGGTGGGAACGGACGAGGAGCTTCTCTCCATCCCGCCTCAGATGCAAGTTTACAATCAATCCGAGACAAGACAAATTAACGGTCAAAGGGTGCTGTATCTTTCCGTGCCCTTCTTTGACCAAGGCCATCTGATCGGCACGATAGAGGCAGCGCGACGTTTGACCGTGCTTGACAGCTATTTGCAAATCCTAGTCGGAGCCTTGAGCGTAACTAGCATCGGGGCGATCGTATTCGCCATTTTCGGGACTTATTGGTTTACTTCGCGATTGACCGGACCCATCGGTCAGATGGTGCAAACGATGAGGGAGATCGACCGCAGCGGTAAGCTCTACAGGGTCAAGCTCAACGGCCGGGAGGAATCCGTAGAGCTTCAGCAGATGGTAAGAGCGTTCAACCAAATGATCGATCGGCTAGACCGGACGATCGAGCATCAAAAACACTTCGTTGCGGATGCTTCGCATGAGTTGAAGACGCCGCTAACCGTCATTTCCAGTTACGCGGATATGTTGAAGCGATGGGGAAGAGATAATGCCGAGGTGAGAGACGAAGCGATCGAAGCGATCGCCAAGGAGACCGAACGCTTGCAGAATCTCATTCGGTCCATGCTGACCCTTGCGGAAGCGGAGCAGGATAATTGGTTGGACGTGTCCAGGTTCGATGTCACCACTATCGTACGGGAACTATCCAGCGTACTCGGCAAAACCTTTCAAAGGGAAATCAGGGTTCATGCCGATACCCATTCCGTGAACATAAGAGGGGATAAGGAGAAGATCCGGCAATTGCTTCTCATCTTACTCGATAACGCGATAAAGTATAGCAAGGAGCCGATCGATGTTCGGATCCGTAATCAGAAGAACGGCATCAAGCTGGAGGTCACCGATTACGGCATAGGCGTACCCGAAAGCGAGATTCCTTATATGTTCGAGCGTTTCTACCGCGTGGACGAAGCCCGTCATAGAACGACGGGCGGCAGCGGGTTAGGTCTGTCCATCGCAAAGAAGATTATCGATATTCACGAGGGAAGCGTCGAAGTATACAGCAAACCCGGCAACGGGACGACGATTTCGATTCTGCTGCCGCGTAAGATCTAACAGAGCCGACAACTTATTTAAGACGAAAAACCGGCCGTTTCGGAAAAATCCGAAATGGCCGGTTTTTGATTGCAACCTAACGTAATGCCTAGACGTCAATAGGATAAAGGCAAATGAGAAGCTATAATACGCGGCGAGCGGTTATGTAATTCGACTTCCAATAGTTCGTGTTCATCGAGGAGTAAGTGACGCCTGTGGCACGGTAAGTATGCAGCATTTTGTTATTTCCTACATATACGCCTACATGACCGATCTTTTTGCCAGTACGCTTGACTTTGAAGAAAACGAGGTCTCCCTTTTTCAGGTTGGCTTTCGCCACCTTGACGCCTTTAGTGGCCTGTGAGCTTGATACGCGAGGTAATTTCACCCCGTATTTACCGAATATGTATTGGGTAAAGCTGGAGCAGTCGAATGCGGAGGTCGATCCCGAAGGAGCGCCGAAGCGATATTTGACGCCTAAGTATTTTTTGCCGAGCGTAATAATTTTGTCCGCTTTAGTCGTTGCAGCCGAGGCAGTAGGAGCATGCCCTAACGTTATTCCGGTGAAGCCGATAACCGCGCAAAGACTCACGCTGACTACTTTTCGGATGAATGTGTTTTTGAAGCTCATGCTGTTGTTCCCTCCAAGCTTTTTCTACATTATCATGTTTAGGAGTATATCAAATTGCAGACCTCCTAATGTTTCCCAAGGAGAAGAGGAAACTTGGCGCTGCAACGGTTTGAAATGCTTTCTTAGAAAATCATGAGAATTTTCTCATGCCATATATCGACAACGTGACTAAAAGTTCCCTTAGTCAGGCTTGCCCCATATCGTTCATTTCTTATAATATAAAGCAATAAAGAATGCCCTGTTATCTGGAGGAAGATCAATCCGCCCATTATGCGGTGCTTATGGAATGGCGAAATCCGTTTAAGAAGGAGTTAGAGAAATGGACTACATACGCTTAACATCGATAGAGGATCCCCATTTTACAGCCATGCATAAAATGATGAGTTCGATTTTCCCGGCGGAGGAAGTACTTGCGTTCGAATTGTGGAAGGAACCGATAGAGGATCCTGACATACACGTGTACGTTGCGATGAATGATGGGAAAGTAGTAGGGGCAACCGAGTATCGCTATTATCCCGAACTTCGCGTGGCTATGACAGATTTTACGATTATCGGCGTAATGGGATTAGGCGTAGGTCGGTTCTTATATGTTCAGCGATCGCGGGATTTGTTAAGATTGCAATGGGAAAGCGGTACGGAATCGATCGGCATGTTCGCGGAAATTTACAGGCCGCAATCCGTTTCGTCGTTCAAATTCGGGAACGTGCTTTCGATGCACCCGGCAGTAAGGCGCGAGGTGCTATCGCATATTGGCTATCAGAAGTTAGACCTTACTTATGTGCATCCATCCTGGGACCATGAGGGAAAAGCAGTAACCGAGCTGGATTTGGGCTTTTTACCTTCGGACGACGCGTTGAGCGCGTTGCCGGCAGCATTAATCTCCACATTCCTCAAGCAATACTATTCCGCTCTGCCGAGTAAACCTAAAGAGTGGTTGGAGATGATCGCCAAGCTGGATGAACAATCGGAAATAGACTTGTTGCCATTATAAATTTCTTGCGGTAATTTCCGCCATGAATTGCACCTAAGGAGATACAGATGCGCATTACTTTTCTTGGAAACGGCGATTCCATGGGAACGCCGAGAGTTTATTGCGATTGTTCGGTTTGCGAGGAAGCGCGAGCTTCCGGGAGCAATCGCCGTTATCGTTCGTCGCTTTTATTAGAGGAAGCCGGCCAAGAACCAATGCTCTTGGATTGCGGTCCCGATTGGCGGGGCCAGATGGAGAGGCAAGGGTTAAAGCATGTAAGCAAGGCACTGCTGACCCACGCCCATTTCGACCATATCGGCGGTTTAACGGAGTGGGCGGATGCTTGCCGGTGGCTGGAAAAAACGGCGCGCCTGTTCGCTCCGGGCGAGGTGTTGGCGGAAGTTCGTCAACGATTTCCGTGGATCGAACGTCATCTGCCGATGACGGTTAACGACGAGGGCATGCGTTACGGCCGTTGGACGATCACTCCTTGGAAAGTAAACCATGGGAAGAACGGTTACTCCTACGCCTATTTTTTCGAGGACGAGAAGGAAGGGACCAAGTGGGCTTACTGCTCGGATGCGATTAACTTGACCGATGCACAAAAAGCACCATTATCCGGTTTAAAGCTTTTGGTGCTGGGAACGAGTTATGTGGAAGAGGGTTTCCCTATGGATACGCGTTCCGTTTATGACATGAAAGAGGGATTGCAGCTTGCGGAAGAATTCAGGCCTGCGTCGGTTATTTTTACCCATCTCTCCCACGACGTGGATGTTCGGGTGAACTATGATTTGCCGGCGCATGTGAGACTAGCCGCGACGGGAATGAAGCTCGACGTTTAATCGCGGCTTCGAATGACGAGAAGCATGCCATCCGCGATCGAGATGGTTCCTTCCGGAGCATCCAGAACGTTGCTGATTCCAAGTGACCAGCCTAACTTTAACGTGGCGTCATGGAGAGGATATCGAAAGCCCTGCAAGGTAACCCCTTTGACCTCTAAGGTTAACGGCAGCAAAGATGTATAAGGAAAACGGGAATTCGCTTTTAACCGAAGAATTTCGGTGCAGAGGCGAATTTCGTTGTTTTCATCGATCAGAGTCAGCGTACTGCCTTGCTCCCGAGCTTGACGAAGCAGATGGACATTGCCAAGCACGTGGTCGAAACGGGTGCCGAGCGCCCCCATGATCATGATCTCTTTATAACCTCTTCCGATCGCTTCCCTCAGCGCAAGCTCGGTATCCGTCCAGTCTTTGTCGATCGCGTCGCAAGTAAGGAACTCGACTGCCTCGGCGGCAATTCGTTTCATCTGGTCGGAAGTGACGGAATCGAAATCTCCCAAAGCCAAGTGGGGCACCTTACCGTTATGAATAAGAAACTCGGCTCCTCGGTCGGCTCCGATCACATAGTCTTGGGACGATAGCTGATCTAGGGCCCATTGGCCTAAGTTGCCTCCCGTAAAGATAAGCGCGCGAGTATTAGAATGAATTGACATGGATTGAAGCCTCCTAGTAGGTAAAACGGCAACCGGTTCATTAACCTAGTATACCGGGAAAAAGACCGTTGCGGAACTGCGGCGCTTCCCGCTACAATGAGTAAGAATTCATGCGATTCGACAATAGTCACCAGAAAACCAAGCGTTGAACCGGAGCGAACGAAGGAGAGTTTAAGTTGGAATGGGACGTATTTGGAATTTTTAGCATCATCGGCACGATCGCGTTCGCGGTCAGCGGAGCCATCGTGGCGATGGAAGAGGAATACGATATTCTTGGCGTATTCGTATTGGGATTGATAACGGCGTTCGGCGGCGGAGTTATCCGTAACTTGTTAATCGGCGTCCCCGTAACGACTTTGTGGAGCCAAGGGTTGTTCCTGAAGACGGCAGGAATTGCAATCTTAATTGTATTCGTTCTTCCGATCTATTGGATTCATCATTGGAAAAAAGGCGAGGCGTTCTTCGACGCCATCGGGCTTGCCGCATTTGCCATTCAAGGCGCATTGTATGCCGTACAGGCCAAGCTTCCGCTTAGCGCGGTGATGGTAGCCGCCATGTTGACAGGTATCGGCGGGGGTATGGTTCGCGACATTATGGCCGGACGAAAGCCTCTCGTGCTGCGCGACGAGATTTACGCGATGTGGGCGATTGGAGCGGGACTTACGATCGGGCTCGCGGATTTGCAGAAGCCGTGGGAACTGTTCGTACTATTCTTGTTAGTCGTTTTATTCCGGATGTTATCCGTCTATTATAAATGGAAGCTCCCGCGTCGGTCTTTGCTTAACGCGGCAGAGCGCAACCCAAAAGGAGGTCAGTCATGAGTTATACCGTCTTGTTCGTGTGTTTGGGCAACATCTGCCGTTCTCCGATGGCGGAGGCGGTGTTCCGGGATCTAGTCGTAAGGGAAGGTTTGGAGAACATAGTGACGGTCGACTCCGCAGGCACGGGAGATTGGCATATCGGTCACCCTCCCCACGAAGGCACGCGCAAGTTACTCGATCGTTATTCGATCTCTTATAAAGGCATGCAAGCAAGGCAGCTTGCGAAAGAGGATGGCGGCAGCTTCGACTTAATCGTTGCCATGGATACGAAGAACGAGCGGGACATCCGGGAGAAGCTTGGAGTCTCCGCGCGAGCGGAAGTCATCCGTTTTCTGTCCTTGCTTCCCGAGAAAGGGATGGAAGACGTTCCTGATCCGTATTACTCCGGTAATTTCGACGAGGTTTACGAGCTTGTTAAGGAAGGCTGCGAGAAGCTATTGGAACAGGTTAAGAGGAGGCTAAGCGATGGGTGATCCTTCGGGGAGAGACGAGAACTTTATTGCCGCGCCGCTGCCTTTGTCTTTCAAGCAGATTCGGCTCGTCACGCAAGACGAATTAACTCGCCGCATGGAACCGGTCAAAGTTCTTAAGGAAGACGCTTTAGAGTTGTATCGAATCGTTAAGGATAACGAAACCGGCGAGCATTATCTGCATTATGCGGTGTTTCATGTCCATGTGGCCGGAGGCGGTGCGGAGGAGGAATATCATCATCTTCTACCTCTGACGCATGATGACGTCATCGCCTTGGCTCTTGGCGCACCTTTGTTCGAATATCCGAGCGAGTGGAGCCAGCCCTACCTTCGCAATGGTCCTCATGGAGGTTTCGTCTGGTATGATCCGGGCGGAGCGGCGGATGAAGAGGCTGATTATGCGGAGACGGAAGCTTATATTCGCGAGCAATTGTCGGCATTCCGCCGGCAAGGCGTCCAGGGAGAGGAAGAGGTTCGGAAGCTGCTTGAAAATATGGACAAAAATCTTCCTCCCCGAACGGATTGTACGTGACTTACTCCAAAGGCGCTGGTCCCAAGAACGTCCCCAGCGCCTCCGGAATCTCCTGTTGCCAGAATCCCCACTTGTGTTCCCCGTCTTTTTCCACGTAACGAAGTTTAGCGCCTTTTTCCTCAAGCAGTCGAACCGCCGAACGGTTTAATTCCACAAAATCGAAAGTTCCCCGATCCGTTGCGAACGCATTCTCCTGAAGTCCCACGCACATCCAGAGTTTGAGATGATCCAGCGAAGCGGAATGACGAATTTGCGCGACATAACTATCGTAATAGGCTCCTGACAAAGAGATTATCCGATTAAAGAGCGAAGGGTATAAGAGAGCAAGAGACAACGATATAGCACCGCCTAGCGAATCCCCTGCGAGTATACGTTGATCCGGCACGTCCCTGACAGGATATTGGGATTCTACCCAAGGGATTAATTCTTCCGCGAAAAAACGGGTATATAAAGAGTAACGATCCCCATCGGGCGTATATTCGGAAGTCCGCAGTTTCTTATCCACGTCGACGCCGACGATAATGAACGGATCCCAACCTTCTTCCAAGATCAATCTCTGGGAATGGGTGGCAATCCGGCCGAAATTGAAAAAATCCTCCCCGTCCTGACAATAAACGACAGGATAACTGATCCATTGCTGAAAGCCGGGGGGCAAATAAACGCGGATTGAACGGCTTCCTTCCGGAAGGAAGCGGCTCGGCACCTCATGCTTATGTATCGTTCTCTTGAATAACGGGTTGTCGCTCATGGAACAAACCTCCTTGATAGGTATGGGATAGGACAGGCATGGGCAAACCAATTGAAGGTAAAACATAAGGGAGTGTATTACATTGTTACATAATATTATCGATCCTGTTATATAAACATGAATAGGTCAAAAGCTATATAAACAAAGGATTTTTAGAGTTTTTCTTTGACCAAACCACTTAAACAGGGATATAATAATTCTATAACAGAAAGCCCTCTTCCACAATTAAAGATGAGGTGAACCCTATGAGCAAAGTATCCACTGAAGCTCCGGTAATCAAAACCGGCGCGCAATCGCACGAAGTAAGGTCCGAAGATGTTACTCCTTTGCAAGTATTGTCTCCCGATGGCGAAGTCGTCAATCCGGAACGCATGCCAAAACTGTCCGACGATCAATTGAAAGAAATCATGTACCGCATGGTCTTTACCCGCACATGGGATGACCGGGCCGTTAATTTGGGTCGTCAAGGCCGCCTAGGTTTCTATGCTCCGGTATCCGGACAAGAAGCGACAATGGTCGGAAGCGAGTACGCTTTGCTTAAAGAAGATTTTATCTGCCCGGGCTATCGCGACATGCCGCAGCTTGTGTGGCACGGTCTTCCGCTCTACCAAGCTTTCTTGTATTCCCGCGGACACCAGCATGGCGGACAGATTCCGGAGGGCGTTAACGTTCTGATGCCGCAAATCATTATCGGCGCGCAAATTCTGCACGCAACCGGCATTGCCATGGGCTTCAAGCTTAAAGGCGAGAAACGCGTTGCTATTACCTATACGGGAGACGGCGGATCTTCCGAAGGGGATTTCTACGAAGGCATGAACTTCGCCGGCTCTTTCAAGTTGCCCGTTATCTATTTCGTACAAAATAACGGCTATGCGATTACGACTCCTTTCGCCAAACAAACCGCTGCCCAATCCATCGCTCACAAGGCGCTTGCAACAGGTATTCGCGGTCAACAGATCGACGGAATGGATGTGCTCGCGGTCATCTCGGCGGTTCAAGAAGCGGCAGAAGTCGGCCGTAATGGAGGAGGCGCCACGTTGATCGAAGCATTGACTTACCGCTTCCGTCCGCATTCCATGGCCGATGACACAACGAAATACCGTACGAAAGAAGAAGAGCAAGAGTGGAACTTGAGGGATCCGCTTGTTCGCTTCGGCAAGTTTTTGGAGAAAAAGGGGCTTTGGAACGAAGAAGATACGGCTCGCGTGAAAGAAGAAGCGAAAAACGCGGTTAACGAGCATATCAAGAAAGCGGAGCAAACGGAGAAGATGACCGTAGCCGGATTGATCGACTCGATGTTCGAAACGACTCCAGCTTATCTTGAAGAGCAAAAAGCTGATTTCCAATAAAAATTCGAGACGACTGGCGGGCGATATACCATCGCTAACGCATCAGATCGCTCTTAGCGGGGAGAGTTTAACAGCATGGCTCAAATGAATATGAAAGAAGCGATTCGCGACGCAATGCGCGTTGAGCTGAAACGCGATCCTAACGTCATTCTTTTCGGCGAAGACGTCGGCAAAGTAGGCGGAGTATTCCGCGCGACGGAAGGTTTGCAAGCGGAGTTCGGCGATACGCGCGTATTCGATACGCCTCTGGCCGAATCCGCGATCGGCGGCCTTGCGGTCGGACTAGGAACGCAAGGGTTCCGTCCGATTGCGGAAATACAATTCGTAGGTTTTATCTACGAAGCATTGGATCAAATGTTCGTTCAAGCGGCTCGGATGCGTTATCGTTCCGGCGGCCGTTACCATGCTCCGATCGTTTTCCGCACACCGTTCGGCGGCGGCGTGAAAGCGGCGGAACTGCATACCGATTCCTTGGAAGGCTTAGCAATCCAGACTCCGGGAATCAAAGTCGTCATTCCTTCTAACCCATACGATGCCAAAGGTCTTATGATCTCGGCTATTCGCGATAATGATCCCGTATTCTTCATGGAGCATTTGAACCTGTACCATGCTTTCCGCGATGAAGTGCCGGAGGACGACTATACGGTACCGATCGGGAAAGCCAAAGTGGTTCGCGAAGGCAAGGACGTTACGATTCTCTCTTACGGCTTGATGGTGCATACGTCCGTTAAAGCGGCGGAAGAGCTAGAGAAGAGCGGTATCTCGGCGGAGGTTATCGACTTGCGCACGCTGTTGCCGCTCGATATCGACACCATAGTGGCATCGATCCAGAAGACGAACCGGGCGATCGTCGTTCAGGAAGCGCAGAAAACTTCCGGCGCGGCTGCGGAGATCATAGCCCAAATCAACGAAAAAGCAATCTTGCACTTGGAAGCTCCCGTGCTTCGCGTCGCAGGTCCAGATACGGTATATCCGTTCGCGCAAGTGGAAGATGCTTGGCTTCCTTCCGTCGCGCGCATCGTGAAATCCGTAAATCAGGTGCTTCAGTTCTAATTGAGGAGGTTTCCAGGTGACGAGATTTGAATATCGGTTCCCAGAGCTCGGCGAAGGGCTGCATGAAGGCGAAATCGTTAAAATGCATATCGCGCCGGGCCAGACGGTAACAGACGAAGATATTATTATGGAAGTCCAGAACGATAAAGCGATCGTCGAGGTTCCATGTCCGGTAAACGGCAAAGTCGTTGAAGTGCGCGCCAAAGACGGACAGGTTATGCATGTAGGCGAAGTCGTTGCGATTATCGAGGCGGAAGGCGAAGTTCCGGATCAAGGACCATCGGCGGAAAGCCATGATGCGCCAGCCGCCAGCGGCAATAGCGCGACCGGCGGCGCGGAAACGAAAGGCGAGCCGGCGCAACAACCTGCGGCTGAAGCGGCTCCTGCTGCTCCGGCACAGGCTGCTCCTGCTGCCGCTAAGCCAGTATCCGGCGGATTAGTGCTAGCGACGCCGAGCGTTCGCAAGTTCGCTCGCGAGAAGGGCGTAACCATCGCCGAGGTATCTGGCAGCGGCAAGAACGGCCGCATTACCCGCGAAGACGTGCTCGGATTTACATCCGGCGGAGCTCCCGCAGCTGCGGCTGCTCCAACGGCCGACGCACCTACGGCTGCGGCTGCTCCAAGTGCGGCTTCGGCGCCAAAAGCAACCGTAAGCGGTCCTGGCGTCGAAGAAAGAGTTCCATTCAAAGGAATTCGCAAAGCAATCGCGAACGCGATGGTTAAATCCGTCTACACGGCACCGCATGTTACGCTGATGGATGAAGTGGACGTGACCGCGCTTGTCGCTCTTCGCACGAAAGCTAAGCCCGTGGCGGAGAAGAAAGGCGTTAAGCTGACTTACTTGCCGTTTATCGTGAAAGCCCTCGTGGCCGCTAGCCGCGAATTCCCGCCTCTTAACGCGATGATCGACGAGGCAGCTAACGAAATAGTCTACAAGAAATACTACAATGTCGGTATCGCTACGGATACGGATAACGGTTTGGTCGTTCCGGTAGTTTTCGATGCGGACCGTAAGAACGTATGGTCCATTGCAAATGAAATTCGCGATCTTGCCACTCGTGCTCGCGACGGTAAATTGTCGGCGAACGAAATGAAAGGCAGCACGATCTCGATCACGAATATCGGCTCAGCCGGAGGCATGTTCTTCACGCCGGTTATCAACTTCCCTGAAGTAGCTATCCTTGGAACCGGCCGAATTACCGAGAAAGCCGTCGTCAGAAACGGCGAGATCGTTATCGCGCCTGTTATGGCTCTGTCTCTAAGCTTTGATCACCGCATTATCGACGGCGCAACCGCGCAGAATTTCCTAAACTACATTAAACAGCTGCTTAGCGATCCTGAGCTGCTTGTTATGGAGGTGTAATCCATGGTCGTAGGAGACGCTTCTCTAGATATCGACTTGCTCGTCGTAGGCGCCGGACCTGGCGGTTACGTAGCCGCTATCCGTGCCGCGCAATTGGGCCAGAAAGTTATTATCGCGGACAAAGCCAAATTCGGCGGCGTCTGCTTGAACGTAGGATGTATTCCTTCCAAAGCGTTGATTAACGCCGCCCATCATTTCGAGTCCATGCAGCACGCATCGGATTACGGTTTGTCCGCGGATAACATCGGCGTAAATTTCGGTAAAGTGCAGGAGTATAAAACATCCGTCGTTGATAAAATGACGGGCGGCGTGGAAATGCTGCTCAAAGCGAACAAGGTGCAAATGTTCCAGGGTGAAGTGATGTTCATCAACGAGAACGAAGCGCGGTTGTTCAACGATCAAGAAGCTCCGCGTTACCGGTTCAAGAACTGTATTATCGCGACGGGCTCCCGTCCGATCGAATTGAAGCCGTTCCCGTTCGGCGGACGTATTCTGTCCTCCACCGAAGCGTTGTCTCTACCTGAATTGCCGAAGAGCCTAATCGTAATCGGCGGCGGATATATCGGCATCGAGCTTGGCCAAATGTACGCGAAATTCGGAACGAAAGTCACCGTGCTTGAAGGCGCGGACACCATTCTTCCGGGCTTCGACAAAGACATGAGCCAGCTCGTCGTGAAGAAGTTGAAGAAATCCAACGTAGACATCGTTAATGGCGCGTTAGCCAAAGGCGCGGAACAAACCGACAAAGACGTTACCGTAACGTACGAAGTCGGTGGCGAGCAGAAGACGGTTACGGCCGATTACTTGCTCGTAACCGTTGGTCGCCGTCCGAATACGGATGGAGAGCTGGGACTTGACCTGATCGGCGTTAAGGTCGGCGAACGCGGACTTATCGAAGTCGATGACCAATGCCGCACGAACATCAAGCACATCTTCGCGATCGGGGACATCGTTCCTGGCGCCGCGCTTGCGCACAAAGCTTCCTACGAAGCAAAAGTCGCTGCGGAAGCCATTGCGGGAATGCCTTCGAAAGTGGATTATAAATGTATTCCGGCAGTCGCTTTCTCCGATCCGGAATGCGCAAGCGTCGGTTACACGGAGAAGGAAGCGAAGGAAAAAGGCCATAACGTGAAGTCCAGCAAGTTCCCGTTCGGCGGAAATGGCCGAGCGGTCACGCTGCAAGGAGCAGACGGCTTCCTGAAACTCATCCACGACGTGGACAACGGACTCGTGCTCGGCGCGCAAATCGCCGGCGTAGAGGCGTCCAATATGATCGCGGAGATCGGTTTGGCTATCGAGATGGGCGCTACGATCGAGGATATCGCGCTTACGATTCACGCGCATCCGACGTTAGCGGAAATCACGATGGACGCGGCCGAGCTCGCTATGGGCCACCCGATCCACACGCTCGCTCCTAAATCTTAAAGAGATAAAGAATAAAACCTTCATGAGGGCTACGCGAGAATTCGTGATTAGTCTTCATGAAGGTTTATTTAATAAGAACAAAGGAGCGTAACTAATGGACTTAGAAGCAAGGCCGATAAGCAGGTCCCGCTCCATCATGACGGAGCTCGTGTTTCCGACGGATACGAATCACCATGGTACGATGTTCGGCGGTACTCTGATGAAATACATCGACAAGATTTCGGCCATTGCCGCCATGCGGCATTGCAGCAAGCCCGTGGTTACGGCTTCGACGGACAGTCTGGATTTTCTCACTCCGATCCGATTGGGAGAAGCGGTTGAGTTAGAAGCGTTCGTGACCTCGACCCATCGCTCCTCTATGGAAGTGTACGTAGTGGTCAGGGCGGAGAATCTTTTTACCGGCGACCGCAGAGTGACCTGCACCGCATTCTCCACCTTCGTCGCCGTGGACGAGAACGGAAAGCCGATCGCCGTGCCGCCTGTCATCCCGGAGAACGAAGCCGAACAGAGATTGTACGACAGCGCGCCCGATCGCTACGATTTACGCAAAAAACGCCGATCCGAACGGTATTCATCGACAGAGTGACAAGCCGGATGATACAATAAACAACAAAAACTTTCGTCGAGGTGTGTACTCGTTGCGTAATTATTTAGATTTGCTGGAGGAAGTATTAGAGAACGGGTCCGTTAAAGGGGACAGAACCGGGACAGGAACCTTATCCGTGTTCGGCAGGCAGCTGAGATTCGATTTGTCGGAAGGCTTTCCATTGGTCACGACCAAGCGGATTCATCTGAAGTCGGTCGTCCATGAGCTCCTGTGGTTCCTGAGAGGCGATACGAATATTCATTATCTGAAAGAGCACGGGGTAAGAATCTGGGACGAGTGGGCGGACGAGAACGGGGACTTAGGCCCCGTCTACGGCTCTCAATGGCGCGCATGGGAGACCCCGGATGGCCGTACGATCGATCAGATTCAACAGGTGGTCGACGGGATTAAAACCAATCCCGACTCGCGCAGGCATCTCGTCAGCGCTTGGAACGTCTCTGTCATCGACGAGATGAAGCTTCCTCCTTGCCATTTCGTGTTCCAATTTTACGTAGCCCAAGGGAAATTATCTTGCATGCTCACGATGCGTTCGGTCGATACTTTCCTAGGTTTGCCGTTTAATATCGCTTCTTACGCGCTGTTGACCCATATGATCGCCCAGCAGTGCGATCTCGAGGTCGGAGAATTCATATGGTCCGGTGGAGACGTTCATATTTACAGCAATCATCTGGAGCAGGTGAAGCTTCAATTGACTAGAGAACCGCTGCCGTTGCCGAAGCTCAACATTTTACGCAAGCCGGATTCTATTTTCGACTATAAGTTCGAGGATTTCGAGTTCGCGGGGTATGAGTACCATGCTGCTATTAAGGCGCCCGTAGCCGTATAAACAAATGTGCAGAGATCGCTTCTATCGTCCGGATACGGATGGGGAGCGGTTTTTTTTATTTTCGAAAAGAGAAATTTCGTTCAAACCGTATTTCGAATCCTTCCGTTAGCTAGGATGATGATCCTATTCTGGAAAGGGGAAAGATTGCGGATGAATAAAAGTAGTCTAAGGTTGGTGTCGTTTGGATTGGCGTTGATGTTTGCCTTAATGCCAATGGCGGCAATCGCGGAGGACCAAGCAACACCGGTAGTAGCGGCACCTGCCGTTCAGGCGACGACAGCCGCGGAGGCGGTAACTAAGCTAGGCGTCCTTAAGGGAGACGGCCAAGGCGTAACGGAATCGTACTTAATGAAAACAACGACTAGGCTTCAGGCGGCTATACTGCTATTGAGGCTTATCGGCAAGGAACAAGAAGCGCTTAGCTACACCGGTATGGTTAATTTTGCGGATGCGGCCAAAGCCGGCAAGGCGAGCCAACCCGTGCTTGCCTATCTCAAAAACCATCCGGAGTACGGTTGGGGTGGAACGGGAACGGGCAACTTCGAGCCATCAGCCACCGTAACAAGTCAACAGCTTTATAAGGTCATGCTGGAATCGTTGGGTTATCGCTCAGGAACGGACTTCGCTTATAAGGACTCGTTAGCTTTTGCCTCGGAGAAAGGACTATTTCGCGCTGCGGATGCAACGCCTTTTACAAACCGCGATCTCGCGATTGCATTGACGGAGACGCTTCAGGCGACGCCTAATGGCGGAACGACAACCTTATTGCAAGGGCTTATCGAGAGCAAGGTAATTTCCGCGGAAAATGGGAAGCTATTGGACGGTCAAAGGATCGATATCCATAAAACTTCAGACGGTGCATCCTATTTGACGGACGGAAAGGGCATGGCGCTCTATTTATTTACCAAGGACATGGCCGATCTCAGCACTTGCCAAGGAGCTTGCCTAACGAATTGGCCGGTATTTTACTCCGAACAGTTGGTGATTCCGGAAGGAATGGATGCCAAGGATTTTGGCGCGGTTACCCGTTCCGACGGAGCGAAGCAACTGACATACCAAGGCTGGCCGCTCTATTATTTCCTTAAAGATGTAAAAGCGGGAGACGTGAACGGGGAAGGCGCGAACAGCGTCTGGTTCCTTATCAAACAACCGTTTTATACGATCGGTCTCGGCACGGATGCGAAGCTAGGGAATTATTTGGTCGACAGCTCCGGCGTTAGCCTGTATTATTTTGACAAAGACCCTATGGGCAAGAGCGTATGCGAGGGAGATTGCTTGGCGAAATGGCCAGCCTTTCATGCGGATTCCGTCGTCATTCCTAAGGGGTTGAAGGCAGAGGACTTCGGAGAAATCACGAGAACGGACGGAACGAAGCAGACTACGTTCAAGGGCTACCCGCTTTATTATTTCTTCCAGGATGCGAAGCGCGGGGATCTGAAAGGACAATCGGTCGGAGAAGTATGGTTCGTCGTGAACCCGGCTGTCTTCACGGGAACGACTGCGGGAAAAACAACGCCGGCTCCGGCAGCCGAAAAAGTGACGATCGAGATCAAGGACTATTCGTTCGGACCTACGCTTACGGTTAAAGCAGGGACTACGATCGAATTCATCAATAGGGACGAAATGAAGCATAATGCGGTTGCGGAAGACGGATCGTTCAAGACGGAACTGCTCGAAATGGGGCAATCCGCGACGATCAAGCTGGATAAACCCGGCACGTACGACTATTATTGCGATCCTCATAAATCCTTCATGAAGGGGAAGATCATTGTCCAATGAGTTACCGACACAAGCAACTTTTACACACGATGATGTTCGTTTTCATATTGATTGCTTTAGCAGCATGCGGTAAATCGGAACCTTCTTCCGCTTCGGATTCTCCAACGGCTTCTGCTTCTGCTTCCGAGACCGAGGCGCCATCCGCTTTAGTTGAAGCAAGCGTGGAGCCTTCGGAGGCGGAGGAGGAGAGCGAATCTCCGTCGCCAAACGCCTCGGCGTCCGAGTCAGAGTCAGCGTCTCACGAGCACGAGTCCACGGAGCCTTCCGGTGATACACCTTCATCTAAGCCTAGCGCTTCCGAATCCGATTCCCCATCTGCTAGCCCCGCTCCAAGCGAGAGCGAAGCTTCGGAATCGCCATCGGAAGAACCGGAGAAAGAGGACAAAGAAGTCGTGATCGAGATCAAGGATTTCGCGTTTTCTCCGGCCGAGCTGACGATTAGCAAAGGAACCACGGTAACGTTCATTAACAGAGACAAAGTCAATCATACTGCAACGGCCGACGGCGATGAATTCGATACCGGCTTGTTCGGTAAAGACGTCTCGAAAGAAGTGAAATTCGATGAATCGGGGACCTTCACTTATTATTGCGCGCCGCATCCCGGCATGACCGGAACGATTATCGTAGAAGACAAATAGTCGAAGGCGGGTGGAGGAATAACTCCACCCGCCTGTTTGAGGAGTATACCCCAATGCCTAATCTGTCCGACGGAGAATTGATACGACAAGTCCGTGATGGACGCAAAGACGCGATCGAGCAGTTGTACGACCGGCACGCGCGAATCGTCTATTCCTTCGCCTTCCGCGTATGCGGGAACGAGACGATGGCGCGCGAGGTCGTGCAGCTTGTTTTCTTGCGCTTATGGACGACGAAAGCGGAGTTTGATTCAGGTAAAGGCGCATTCTCGAGCTGGTTGATTACCATGACAAGGAATATATCCATCGATGTCTTAAGGCGCGAGAGAAGGCATCAATCCATGGTTTCTATAGATCAATTGGAAGATAATCCTGGCAACTCGGTTTCCGATGACGATCCGGAATCGATTCTTATGCGGAATGACCGGCAGGAGGTCATTGCAACGGCTTCCAGGCGGTTAAGTCCGCCACAACAAAGAGTAATAGAATTACTGTATTGGAAAGGCTACACGCTTCAAGAGATCGCGAAGATGGGCGGAGAACCTGTCGGCACGGTCAAAAATCGGCTGCATCAAGCGCTTAAGACGCTTCGGCGGCATCTTCAGGGTTTAAGAGGGGAGCTTTAGCATGAACGACCGGGAAACGTCACCCTGCGAAGGGTTAATCGAATATTTAACGGGCGAGGGTTCGGACATGGAGCGGAAGAGATTCGAGAAGCATCTGGTTGCCTGTTCTTCATGCCAGGAGGAAGCGGTCCTATGGCACCAAGTTTGGGATCGTCTGGCGGACGATGCGGAGATCATTGAACTGCCGACGGATTTGAAGGATGATGTCATGGGCTCTATTGTCGCAAGGGAATCCCTTTCGTCGGTGGCGGCAGGGAAGGGGCCGCGCAAGCCACGATTCCGAAATGTGAAAAAAAGGGCTATGGGGATCGCTATTTTATTGATTGTGTTCCTGTCGGGGTGGCTGCTTGGCAATTTGCAACCGTTATCGACCATGAAGGAATCATCCGCTCAAACCCCTGATAGCATAGAGACCTTGTTCCATCTCAGCGCCGTGAAAAGCAACGGCAAGTTCGAGGATAGTCCGCGCGCTTATGGCGTCGCGTGTCTCGTGCGTTCGAAAGATCAAGATCAGCTGGTCATCTACGTATTCGGAACGCCGCAGACGAAAGACGGCGAAGCTTATCAGGTGTGGCTGTTGAAGGATGGGCAAAGAACTAGCGCTGGAACTTTCACGGTCGGCGAGTCGGGCATCGGTATTATGACCCTGCCATTGCAGGAAGGAATACCCGAAATGGACGCCGTCGGCGTAACGCTGGAACCGGATAATCAGTCAACGTCGCCCCGCGGACCTAAAATGTTCGGATCCTCGAAACAGGATACGACCGGAGATGCTTGAATTTGACAGAACGTAAACCTTTCGCGCTCGGGTAGGCAGCGACTTGAGGGTATGGTATGATATTTAAAACGCATATTGCCAACCGGAAGAGGAAGCCGAAAATGACCGTAACTTTGATTGCTGCCGTGGCTTCGAACGGAGTCATAGGCGATAATAACGAATTAATTTGGCGCTTGCCCGCCGATATGAAATATTTTAAGCAGCACACGCTGGGAAAACCCGTATTGATGGGGCGCAAAACCTACGAGTCTATAGGTCAACCGTTGAAGGATCGGACGAACGTCATTTTGTCGCGATCGTTGTCGGAAGCGCCCGAAGGCTGTATATTAGTAAGAACGATTCCGGAAGCCCTAACGAAATTCGCCGGAGAGCCTTTGATGGTGATCGGCGGTGCGGATATCTACGCGCAGACGTTAGAGGCAGCGGATCGACTGCAATTAACGGAGATCGAACAGTCTTTCGAAGGAGATGCTTATTTTCCTAGCTTCAACCGGGAGGAATGGAAACAGGTCTCGCGCGAGGAAGGCATTCTTGACGACAAAAACCTGCTTCCGCACGCATTCTGCATTTATGAGCGTGTAATCGCTAAATAGTACAAACAATATTCGGAAAATGTATTCTGGCAAGCGGGTTATTTTGTTAGGATTTTTTATCATCGACAGGCTTTATCGAGTTTGCGCTTTAACGGACTAGAGAACTAACGAAGATACAGACAGATGGGGGAAATGAAGATGTCGACACCTACGGGATTCATGGAATATAAACGGGAGCTGCCAAGCGACCGCGATCCGTTGGAGCGCATCAAGGACTGGAATGAATTCCACCGGATGTTCTCCGAAGAGCAGCTTCGCACGCAAGGCGCGCGCTGCATGGATTGCGGCACCCCTTATTGTCATACCGGGATCGAGCTAGGAGGAAGCGTATCCGGCTGCCCGATCAACAATCTCATTCCGGAATGGAACAGCCTGATCTACCGCGGACTTTGGAGAGAAGCTTATGAACGTTTGAACAAGACGAATAACTTCCCCGAGTTCACGGGACGGGTATGTCCTGCACCTTGCGAAGGCTCATGCACCGTCGGCCTGATCGGCGATGCGGTAACGATCAAGACGATCGAACAAGCCATTATCGACCGCGCGTTCGAAGAAGGTTGGGTCGTTCCCCAACCGCCTAAGACTCGTACAGGCAAGAAGGTAGCCGTAGTCGGATCTGGCCCTGCCGGACTCGCAGCTGCCGCTCAATTGAACAAAGCAGGCCATACGGTGACTGTATATGAAAGAGCGGATCGTATCGGAGGTCTCTTGACCTACGGTATTCCTTCGATGAAGCTGGAGAAGGATATCGTGCAACGTCGCGTAGATCTTCTCGCGGCAGAAGGCGTTCAGTTTGTCGTCAATACGGAAATCGGCAAAGATATTTCTTCGCAAGAATTGCTGGAGCAATTCGATTCCGTCGTATTGTGCGGCGGAGCTACGAAAGCTCGCCCGATCGGCAACGTTGAAGGCCATGAGCTTAAAGGCATTTACCAAGCGATGGATTACTTGAACAGTACGATCAAGAGCTATCTGGATAACGGACTGCAAGAAGGCACTTATATTTCCGGACACAAGAAACACGTGATCGTTATCGGCGGCGGAGATACGGGCACGGATTGCGTGGCAACCGCATTACGTCACGGCTGCGAGAGCATTACGCAATTCGGTACTCATTCCAAAGCGCCTTTGACGCGCGATCAGATCAACAACCCTTGGCCGGAATACCCGAACGTGTACACGTTGGATTACGCGCACGAAGAAGCGAAAGCCTTGTATGGCGAAGATCCTCGCGCCTTCTCCGTGCTGACGAAGAAATTCGTCGGCGACGAGAACGGCAACGTGAAGGAATTGCACACGGTGCAAATCCGTCGTTACGTGGACGAGCAGGGCCGCAAGATCTACGAGGAAATTCCCGGTACGGAGAAAGTATGGCCTGCGGATCTGGTACTCGTAGCGGTTGGCTTCGAAGGACCGGAACGCACGATCATCGATCAACTGGGATTGGAAACGGATCGTCGCACGAACGTGAAGGCGCCATACGGCAAATACACGACTAACGTAAACAAAGTGTTCGCAGCCGGCGATATGAGACGCGGCCAAAGCTTGATCGTCTGGGCGATCAACGAAGGTCGCGAAGCGGCTCGCGAAGTCGATAAATTCCTCATGGGAAGCACGTTGTTACCTTAATGATTTTGGTTTACCATGAAGAGGTCGTTCCGATAGACGGGGACGGCCTTTTCTTGCGAATGCGAAAGGAGCTATCGATGTGATTCGTTACGGTGATGAAGAGTGGAAAGAGCTAAGGTTTAAGAACTTTCAATACGAAGCGGAGAGACGGGACGAGCAATGGGTAGACGTGACCCTAAAGGTAGAAACGGAAGAGGATACGCCGCTTCCGCTCGATTTGATCGACTTCTCGATCATGGCCATTTGCACTCATGCGGGGCACCCGATCCAGCTTGTTACGTTGGATGAAGATTGCGATTGCGAATATCAGCTAACGGAGTGGGAAAAGGAACAGATCAACGCGTTCATTCGATCGGAAGAAGTCTACAAGGCTATAATAGCTGCGGCCTCGACTGTCGAGAGATGACGGATATGCCGGATTTCCCTCGATTGCCGTTTGCGTACTGGTTCGTAGGACAGGCTTCCCCCAAAACTTTCCTCTATGGTAAACTGATGAGGCATGTATTCGGATGACAGGGAGGAGTCGATGTCATGGAAAGCGCAGCGCTGCTCTCGCCGACGGATATTCATACGATTCGAAGGTATGTGCATACGAAATATGCGCCGCTCCCTGGTCACCGCCGAGCGGAGATCGTAGCGGACGCGATCCGCCGAACTCTGCAGCAAAGGCTGCCCGACCTTCCGAGTGAAATGAAGAGTCCAATGATCGATAAGCTGATCTCTCGCTGTCTGCTTGGCGAACAGAGGGGAATTCAACCGGATGACGTCCTTGATCTGTGCGCGGAACTGGATATCGAAGATGTTAATATGAAAGAACAGTCGCTTGGATCTATCCTAAGCTGGATTAACGAACGTTCTCCGGGAAGATGGAGTCCTGAACAGCTAGCTACGCGATTAGATAGAAGAAAACCTTTCTCCGTAGCTCTGGTACAGGGATTACCGGCTAGCGCGGAACATGATTTAATAAATGAGAATAAAGTCGCGAGATGGTTTGGAATTGCGCTAAAGCTATTTCATAGACGAGTCGCCTCAATACCCATAGTGGCATTACTGCTTGTTGTCGTGTTGGGGGCAGTCGGATTCGCCGTCCTTATTAATAATACGGAGAGCCCGGGACGCCAAATAGAGAGCACTCCTCCGGTCGTCGTTAAGCCTGCCGAGCCTTTACGCGATATCGGAATGCCCGCGCGGTTGAAGTATGCGGAGATTGATGTCCGGGCATTGAAATCATACTTAAACAGCCGCGATTCGTTGTTAGCGGAAGAGCCGTATTTTAACGCTATCGTGGAAGCAGCCCGCGAATACGACATTCATCCGTTGCTGTTGTTCGCAATAACCGGACAAGAACAAGGATTCGTCCCTAAGACGGGCAAGGACGCAAAGCTTATCGCGAACAATCCGTTTAACGTGGGTCATAGTTGGATGGAATATAATACGGATATTCACGGCTCGGTAGGAATAGCTTCAAGGTTGCTCGTTAAGCTGGCCGATAGCCGTCCGGAAGGGCATGACGCTTTCAGTTGGTTTAACAAGACTTACGCGGAAGATCCGCTTTGGTCCGATGGCGTTCGAAAAATATTCAACAAATTAATGAGCCTTCCCGATCAGACAGCCCAAAAAGCCGAGTAAACTGCACCGCTGCAGATTACCCGGCTTTTTTCAACTTTTTTAGAGGAATTATCCCTACACTTTCATTCCGACTTGAATCAAGTAGTCGCTAATCGCGGGTGGGACTTGGGGAAGAGCCGTTAAGGTCAAGAGTGCCCCGCTAGGCTTCGCGTCGATGGGGATGACATTATAGGTCCATTCGGCTTTCTGCTTCAGATATACGGCATGAATGCCGCAATGAAGAGCAGGGAGAACATCGGTCCTCACCGAGTTGCCGATCATCCACGTATTGGCTCTGTCGAACCGGCCCTCGCTTAAGATCTGCTCCAATGCGTCCTTATTTTTATGCTGTCTAACGTATATCCGATTTTGGAAGTAACGTTCAAGATTCATTTGTTCGATTTTCCGATACTGGATGAGCATGTCGCCGCCCGTGTAGAGATGCAGCTCGTGGCCGCCGCTTGCTAGAGAATCCAGCGTCTCCTCCATTAAAGGATATGGCTCCACGTCAAGCTCGTAGACGCTATTTCCAAGCTTCCATAACTTTTCTTCCTCCAAAGGGGAGGCAACGCGTCCGGTAAGATTCTGGAAGTAACGATAGGTATCTATAAACGATTGCGGGAAGTGTTCGCTCTTAAAGCCGAGAATTTGAACGCCCGCGATATCGATTTCCGTTTGTTTCGCCATGATATTCTCACGGGATATTCCCGCCGGAGTATACCATGATGTCATTTCATCCGCGAATTGATCGAGGATAAAGTGAAAATATTTGTTGCAATAGACCAATGTATCGTCAAGGTCAAACATGATTTTTTGGCTCATGCCGTTGCTGCTCCTTACTCTAATGCGAATGTCCGACCTCAATCAGAATATCCTGTGATCAGCATAAATGTGTCGGCGGGTTAGTCTAATTTTCGTCTTCTTTTTTATTATGGCCCGATAAAAGAGGTTTGTAAATGAGTGGAAAGAGGAAAACTACAAAGAAACCCTTCAATGACTGAAGGGCAGGGGGTGATTGCGAATGTCTAAAAACAAAAGTCAAATCGAGCAACGGAATAACATGAAGGCTAAAGACAAAGAGCAGGCAATTCAGATCGGTAAGATGCAGCGATTTCCGCCGAGCTTAAACGGGATCAATAAAAATTTACCTTGATGTATGAGCCGATTACGCATATTTCATGATCTTCTCGGCCAGGTTTCGTTTGATTAATCGAATGCGTTGACGGACATAGAAGTCGTAGCTGCCCCCGCTTAACTCGCGGGGGCTCATTGTATTCCCTGTGTCGTTATCAATGATGACGAGTTTTCCGTCGGTGTAAAATTTGAAAGTCAAGTCTCGAGACGGCCTGGATCCTCTAGGAGGTTCCAGGTAACGGAGATGTTCACAATGCACCATCCATTATCCCACCTATAGAAACATAATATAGAACATGTGTTCTTATTACAGATTATAGCAAACGTTTGTTCGTATGGCAAGAGATTACATAATGCCGTACACTAGAATCATATTGGATTGAAGGGATAGGACAGCTATGATCGTAATTTCCGGATTGACGCGCAAAATTCCCGATGGCAAGACGATATTGGATCACGTGAATACCCGCTTGGAACCCGGTACTTTCATTGCCGTTGTCGGCTCCAGCGGCAGCGGTAAATCCGCTCTTCTTAAGGCTTTGGCATTAAAGGAAGTGTGGACGTCAGGTGAATATAGGGTGGATGGCAAGGACCTGATGGAGGCGGGATTCCTAACGAAAATGCGTTTCCGCAGGGAGGTTGCTTTCCTTGAACAGAAACCTCTCTTGTATGAGAAAAAATCCGCGCTCAAGAATGTTCTCATCGGCGCATCCGAACAGACGCCGTTATGGCGGAGAATCACGGGTATGGTCCGCAGCGACGATCATATGGGCGCGATGGACATGCTAGAGCATGTAGGCTTGATGGAGAGGGCGCAGCAACCGGTCGAGAAGATGAGCGGAGGCGAGCGCCAACGGATTGCGATCGCACGCTCATTGGTACATGGCGCGAGACTGGTGCTTGCGGATGAGCCGGTATCGGGACTAGATCCGCATTCCGCGGAAGAGATGATGCGGACGCTTAAGAAGTTATGCCACGAGAAGGGCACGACGATCGTAGCTGCCTTGCACCGAGTCGAGCTAGCCGAGAAATTCGCCGATGAGATTTGGGGGATGCAGGACGGTCGTATCGTCATCAATATCAAAGGAAGAAGATTGACCGCTTCCGAGAAACTCCGCATAACCTAAGGGAAAGCCTGAAGCAGCAAGCCGCATAGGAATGCGACGTTGAAGTCATCAGGCTTCCATGGCAAGTAAAGGCTACGTTGATGGATCGGATTTTCCTTCCGGACTAGCTTCGTTCGCCAATTCGTGCAATGAACTGATTTTCCCATGAGGCTGAGGGTTCTGCTTTCGGCTTTTCCATGTGCTTTCCCTGCGGCGTTTGGAAGTAGGCATACGATTCCACCTTTCATCCTCTGTGTGAGTACATGATTTATCGTGGCGTTAACGGTGAACGCTTATTCACGGAATTTAGGATTATGGATTCGAAGGAGGAATGAGTTTGGAGGAGAATACTGCTTATTCTTTGCTATCCATCAATATTGGCAATGTTAAATCAAGTACATATAAGGGTAAGGAAGCCAAATCGGGAATAGTTAAGAGTGCGATCACCCATGCGGTTGCGCTTGCCGAGCTTGGCCTTGCAGGAGACGAGCAAGCGGATCTGGTAAATCATGGCGGTAAGGATAAGTCCGTTTGCGTATATAGCGCAGATCATTATCCCCATTGGGAAAATGTACTTGGCCGCAAGCTTCCTCATGGCACCTTCGGAGAAAATTTTACCGTAAGAGGGATGAGCGAACGAGACATTCATATCGGCGATGTTTATCAAGTCGGTACAGCGGCGGTGCAGGTCAGCCAGCCTCGCCAGCCATGCTGGAAGTTGGCCATGAGGTGGGGATTGGACGAACTTCCGCTGCTCGTCACGGAAAGCGGCGCGACCGGCTTCTATTTACGAGTGCTCGAGAACGGCGTGGCAGCGAATGGGGACGAATTGAGGTTAATGCAGACGCACCCAGCCCGCATCACGGTCGAAGAAGCTAACCGCCTCATGCATAAAGATAAAGAAGACGCGGAAGGAATTCGCCGCCTTCTGGCGGTGAAGGAGCTGTCTGCGAGTTGGGTAAACACGTTGACGAAGCGGCTGGATAGGCTATAGACATCTTGCGAGGGCTCAGGCGGAAATCCGTCTGGGCTTTTTTGCCTTCACGCAGGAAACATTCCTTTCAAATAGGTGAACAAAGGGCAAATCATCTCCGAATGCTCATATATTGGAAAAGGGAGGCGATGGAGTTGAACACGGCGCAGCGTTTGGGTTACGGAAAAGAGGAACGGTTGTTGATCGTGAATGCGGATGATTTCGGGTTATGCGGAAGCGTGAACGAGACGATCTCCGATTTGCTATCGGACAAGGCGATTTGCTCGACCACGATTATGATGAACTGCTCCTGGTCGGCCGATGCGGTTACGCTCATCAAAGAAACGAACCCAGATGCGGATGTCGGCGTTCATTGGGCGTTAACGAGCGAGTGGCCCAAATATAGATGGGGTTCATTGTGTCGAAGCCATTCAACATTGTCCTTTAGCGATCGAGACGGCTGGTTTCCCGAGACGATCGAAGAGTTCGAGATGAGGGCGGATCCGGAAGAGGTGCGATTCGAGCTGATCGCCCAGACGGAAGCCGCGATTCAGTCCGGACTTTCTCTCTCTCACGCCGACAACCATATGGGGAGCTTGTACGGGTTCCATTCGGGCAAGGATTTTCTTCCGATCGTTTTTGACATCTGCGCGCGGTACGGACTCCCTTTTCGGTTGCCGCGTCGATTAATGCCGGTTGGAGGCAGGATTGTTCCATCGGAGCTGAACGAACGCGCCAAGATTAGGGTTCGCCAGGCTGACGATCGCGGCATCGTGCTTCCCGATTACGTGCTAGGACCTGAATATAGGCTGAAATCGGGAGAGACGTACGAATCGGTGAAGGCGGAAGGCGTGAGTTTGATTCGGAATTTGTTGCCTGGCGTGACGGAGTGGATTTCCCATCCTTCCCGGTCGACGGATGAGCTTCGATCGTTCCACGGCCATCCCGATAAGAGGGGCATGGAAGTCGCATTCTGGCAAGATGAACAAATAAGGGCGATTCTAGCCGAGGAAAAGATTCGTTTAATCGGATGGAAGGAGTTGCAGAGGCTGCAGTTGAGCTTGTCGGCTTGAAAATAACGGCAACTCTTGCCGATTATTAACAACGCAGGCAGGATTTCATCCTTTTATCGCGAAATAATTAATGTTTGTATATTGCCAATTTTCTGAATTATCCTCCAATTATGCGCGAAAGGGGATTGCAGAACGACATGGTTATGCTGCCTAAGGTTAACGAGCTCGGATTTTTTGAAATTCGTCTGGAGTCCATCGGAGGGTTAGGCGCCAATCTGGCAGGTAAAATGTTGGCGGAAGCAGGAGTTATGGGCGTCGGGCTTAACGGCGTAAGCTTCAGCTCGTACGGTTCGGAGAAGAAGGGATCGCCGGTGAAGGCGCACATTCGCTTCTGCGATATCGATACGCGGATCCGGGATACGTCGCCAGTGGAAAGACCGCACGTGATCGGCATTTTCCATGAAAACCTGTCGAAGACGATCAACGTCATTTCCGGGATGTATGAAGACAGCATCGTGCTGGTCAACTCCAAGAAAACGCCTGAACAACTCAAAGACCAGCTTAAGCTAAAAGGCGGCATCATTGCCGTAGTAGATGCGACAGGGATCTCCATAGATGAGAACAATCGCGTAAATATGGCCATGTTGGGCGGGCTATTCCGTTTATGCGGATTCTTGGACGCGGAGTTCATGAAAGGCGTCATTCGCAAATCGCTGGAGAAAAAATACCCTGCGGCAGTCCAGCCGGCATTAAACACGTTCCAGCGCGGCTTCGACGAAGTGAAGTTTCAGACGTATTCGCTCGCTGAGGGAGACGTTATGCCGGATTTCGTTCGCATGGATACGCCGGTGCTCGGGTATGAAACTCAGCCGATCGGCGGTCTGGTCATCAATCCGGGGAATAGCATTCTGAAGGATTTAAGCATCTCCCGCGCAGGCATGATGCCGCATTTCGCCGACGACAAATGCATTCACTGCGCCGCGTGCGACAATGTGTGCCCCGATTTCTGCTTCGTATGGGAGGAACAGGCGGATAAGAAGGGTCGACCGCAAATGTTCCTGCAAGGCATCGATTATCAATACTGCAAAGGCTGTCTCAAATGCGTCCAAGCTTGTCCGACCGATGCGCTCTCCTCGGAGCTTGAGGTCGACGGATATGCCGATGGACATCGCATACCGCATAAATTTCAGCTGGCGATTGGATAGAGAGAACGTCTAGCGCACGTTCAACGAGAAACCGATAGGAAAGGTGGAGTCTGACATGTCCGTTGACATTCGCAAGGAAATGGGCCGGCAAGGTACCGTAGAGCAACGAATCGTCTATGAATCAGGCAACGAGATGGCAGCATACGCCGCACACCAGATCAACTATCACGTAATGGGGTATTTCCCGATTTCGCCATCGACGGAAGTGGCGCAGTTTCTCGATTTGATGAAAGCGAACGGACAGCACGATATCGTATTGATTCCGGCAGATGGAGAACATGGCTCGGCGGGAGTCTGTTACGGGGCATCGACGGCAGGCGGTCGCGTATTTAATGCGACTTCTGCAAACGGTTACTTGTACATGTTGGAGCAGATGCCCGTCCAGTCGGGAACTCGTTTCCCGATGGTCATGAATCTCGTGTGCCGCTCCGTATCGGGCCCTCTCGACATTCACGGGGATCACTCGGATTTGTACTTCGCATTGAATACGGGCTGGCCGATCGTGCTTTGCCGCGATCCCCAAGCCGTATACGATATGAATATTATCGCTCTGAAGCTTGCGGAAGACCCGGAAGTCCGATTGCCGGTGCTCGTTGCTTCGGACGGTTATTTTACAAGCCATCAGAAGCGCCGGGTCATGACCTTCACGCATAAGGAAGACGTTCAGAAGTTCGTCGGCGAACGTCCGCCGGAAGGGTTCAAGCATGTGTTAGACCGCAACAACCCGATTACCGTCGGACCTTATATGAACGAACCCGATTATATTAACAACTGCTACCAGCAGAGCTTGGCTATGTATCGCGCGGAAGCCGTGTTCGACCGGATTCAGAAGGAGTACGCGGAGCTAACCGGAAGAGAATATCCAATTCTCGAGCTCTATCGGATGGAGGATGCCGACGTCGCCGTTTTCCTGCTCAATTCATCGGCGGAGATCATCAAGGACGTTGTCGATCAACTTCGCTCCCAAGGGATCAAAGCAGGAGCGATTTCTCCGAACATAATCCGTCCCTTTCCGGCCAAAGCGATCACCGAAGCGCTTAAGAACGTCAAAGCGGTGACGGTCGGAGACCGCTCCGACTCCTATGGCGGCCACGGCGGCAACATGGTCATGGAGGTTCGCGCGGCTTTGCAGCAATACGGCAATTCCACGACGTTGGTCGTCAGCCGGATCTATGGCTTAGGAGGCAAAGACTTCTACGCCGAGGACGGATTGAAAATGTTCGAGTTCGCGATCGACGCGATGAACAAGGGCTTCGTAGAGAAGCCATTCGACTATCACGGGATTACGGCCGGCGATCCGTCCAAAGCGCCTAAGAGAGTGCTCGAGCCGATGAAATACGAGGATTTGAAAACCGGTCTCATTACCGTTACTCCAGATGAAGCTACGGGCAAGATCAACGTGCGCGTTCCGCCGCTTCGTTCCTTGACGAAGAAGCCCAAACGGATTGCTCCTGGACATGGAGCCTGTCCCGGATGCGGGATTTTCTCCGGTTTGGAGCTATTCTTCAAGGGGATCGAAGGCGATATCGTTGCTTTGTTCCACACGGGGTGCGCGATGGTCGTCACGACCGGATATCCGTATTCCGCTCATAAGGCGACTTACATCCATAATCTTTTCCAGAATGGCGCCGCAACGATGTCGGGCGTCGTCGAGATGTTCCACGAGCGCAAGCGCCGGGGAGAACTGGACGAATACGGCTTGAAGGACGATTTCACGTTCGTCATGATTACGGGCGACGGAGGAATGGACATCGGAATGGGGCCTGCCATCGGAGCCGCTTTACGTAACCATCGGATGATTATTCTCGAATACGATAACGAAGGGTACATGAATACGGGAGCGCAGCTCTCTTACTCAACCCCGATGGGTCATCGGACTTCGACATCTAACGTAGGCAAGCATCAAGGTGGCAAGGTTTTTCACCACAAGGATACCGCGCAGATCATGGCAGCTACGAACATACCTTACGTATTCACCGGCAGCGAAGCAAGTCCTCAGGATTTGGTGCGCAAAGGCGCCAAGGCCCAGTGGTACGCCCAGAACGTGGGAATGGTGTATGGCAAGATCCTCATCACTTGTCCTCTGAACTGGCTATCGGAGGACAAAGACGGCGCCGATATCATCGATTACGCGGTGAATACCTGCTTCTTCCCGCTCTATGAAGTAGAGAGAGGCGTTACGACGATTACCTATAACCCCGAGGAGAAGGGGAAAAGGGTCCCGGTCGGAGATTGGCTGAAGATGATGGGCAAGACGAAGCATTTGTCCAAACCGGAGTACGCCGAGACGCTAAGAGAGTTCGAGCACGAGATCGAGCGTCGCTGGAATATGCTGAAGGCGAAGCACGAGAATCCTTATTTATGAGAAAGGGTGCCCGTTCCCATGCCTTACATGATGAGACATTCGCCTACGGGCACTTTGCTTGCCTGCGTTCAGCGCAATGGATATAAACTGGCTTATTACGGGTTGTTACTATGGGATGAACCGCCAAGCTCGGCGCAAATGGCCGAAGCCTTGGCGGGAGCGGGCATCGAGCGTGCAGATCCTGCTGGGCAGCTTGAAGACTGGTTACCTCTGGAGTTGACCGAGCACGAAGCGAAAATGGCGAACGTGAAGCTTCGCAACGATCCGTCAAGGGTAGTGGCTTATCGTGACGGCGTGATGACCGCAAGGAAGGTTTAAAAGCATGAATTATCCAACCCCCTTGGAGAAAGATTCCGAGGGGGTTTGCCGTTGGGGGGCTGAGAACATTGGGTTTAGTCAAATCTTTCGGAGTAATCGGGGTATTATCACTTAGTTTAATAGCTTGTCAGAATACACCGCAGCAAGCATCAATGTCGCCATCGCCGTTGTCATCCGATTCTGTAAAAGAACTGCAGCCATCTGCATCCGCATCCGTATCCGTTCAAGATTTTGTGGAAGTTTTGAGCCGAAATTTTGACCATTTCGTAAAGCTTAGTCCAACTGGAGTCTCGCCTGATTATTTAATGGCATTAACAGATACGGAATTTTTGTACATTGCAATCGATCCAGTAAGCCGGCAAAACCAATTGTGGACATACGAAAGCGAAGAAGATAAATCCGCCGTCCTCTGGGAAGGTAACGAACAAATAGATGTGAATTCCTTTCGGTACGTTAAGGTTGAGGGTGAAGATGGAGGAACGGTTCGGTTTAGTACTTATCTCGATGGGACTAGCAATGGTTATGCGATTTCTAGGCAATCCATAAGAGAAACGGATCCTTATGAACAGTTAAGCCCTGATAAGACTTGGTCGGCAATCGTTAAAGCGGATCAAGGGATTTGGGGCGTGGAACAGAAGACAGGAAAACAAGAAAGGTGGACCCAGGGGAATCAGGATCGGCAACCGTTATGGTTTCCGGATGGTAGTCAGTTCGTGTATCTAGCCTCAACAGGGGTTCAATTAGGAGATGGCGCCGGAGAAGCGACGACATTGGCTATATTCGACGTTGAATCGCGAAAAACTAAAAAACTGTCGTTCGAAGAGGGTTTTTGGGGCGGGATTCGGTGGCTGACTCCAGGTAAAACGATTCTGGCCGATAACGGATTCGACGATGTCATCGGATTAAAGGTCGTAAATCTGTATACCAATCAGGAGAAGCAAATCTACATGGATGACATTTCGAATTATTCGAACCATGCTTATAATCCGATACTGAAACAATTATTGGTTTCCACCGAAGGTCAATTCGTCATCTACGATGAGGATGGAAACGCGTTAATAGAGCAGCCTTGGGGGGACGGATGGGATGAATATTCCCGGAAGAATCCGGATTTCGGAAAATCAAAGGAAAGTTACGAACCCTTCTACGGCGCCGGCGAGGACGGCGGCTGGTACGGATTGCATTCCTTCGCGTTCTCGCCGGATGGCAAATATCTTGCGTACTCGATCGGAACAATGGGGTCAAGCATCTACGACAAGGTTCAAGGGAGCAAAGTTATCTTAAGCTTAGCCGATGGTTCTAATCCAAAGTTGCTGACGAACGATTATTTGGACATTAGAAGACTTCAGTGGTTACCGTCGTCGCATCAGGTGATTATTCTCGTTGGGAGACCTAACAGCGATGATACTTATTTGGCCTGGATCAACCTAGAATAAATAAGTTCTTTGAACAGCCGATAGGGGAGAAACGTATGTTTGTATAACGTGCTGGCGAATACGGCGATAAGCTCGTGCTCGGGAACGACGAAGATGTACTGCCCGCCGTAACCCATGGCGAAATAACAAGCAGGCGATGTCGGCTTGTCGTCGCTTGCCACGATCCACCAATGATAGCCATAGGAACCGATATGATCGTAGGTATGATGATGAGCGTTGGTGCTATCGGCAATCCATCTCTCGGGAACGATCCGCGAGCCATTCAAGTATCCTTTTCCCAACGCCAGCTTGCCGATCTTCATAAGGTCCGGCGCTTTCAGCTCCAGTCCGAAGCCGCCGATTACGATGCCTTTGGCGTCCGAATACCATCGGTATTGCTCGATCCCCAAAGGCTTGAACAAATATTTCTCCGCATACTCCGCAGTCTTCAACCCCGTAACCTTTTGCAAGATCGCGCTTAAGAGGTGCGAGCACCCCGAATCGTAGAACATCCTTTTCCCGGGTGAATATTTCATCGGTTGGGCTAAGATGAAATTGACCCAATTCGGACTATTGATCATGGGAGACGGAAGGCCGCCCCAATCGCCCATCTCCTGCCAGTCCCAGCCGGGTGTCATCGTAAGCAAGTGTTCGATCGTAACATCTTGTTTAAGAGTCTGTTTGACATCGGGAAAATAATCGGAGATCGAAGCTTCGATATTTTCTAGTTCCCCGCGATCAATCGCTATGCCGATAAGCAAGGAGAGAACGCTTTTCGTAACCGAATTAATCTTGTGAAGCTTGTCTTTGGAATGGGAGTTGCGTGTATGGGTAAATAAGACCTGACCGCTTTGGATAACCTCGCAGTAGTCGATTTTGGTTCTGGATACTTGCTGCGATAGTTGCTCTATATCAAGGAATGACTTTTGTATATTCGGACTCATTATTCACCTGGGCAATAGAGTATAGTCGATCTATGTATCTGGAAAAAGGGAAGCCTCTTTGCGGCCATTCGTTGACAAGAGATCGTTCACCTTCTGCAATCGCAGGCGTTCGTGAGGCTTGAGCTCTTTTTGGAAATAGCCATACATATAAGCCGCTTCGAGAAAAGCGAGGCTTGGATAGCAAACGACCTGTTGATGGGAGTAAGGATTGTCGAGCAGGATTTGCCACTCTCCATCCCTGCGCTCCGGGGGAATAACAGAGAGAGTTTCGTTCTTGGAGCGAATAATGAGCTTGAATTCGTCCCAGATCCCGCTCCAGGACGGGCTGAAGCGTTCGGGTGCCGGGAACAGATCGCGAACCCGTTCCAGCTTTGCAAGATACAGTGAGCTATCCTCGTCAGAGTAAGACTTCAATCCGTTGCGGAAGTCTTCCAGAAACGTAAAGAAGGTGAAATAACCCGCATCCTCCATGGACAATCTAAACGTTTGCTCTGATTCTTGCCGAGCGATTCGCATATAATGTTGAAAGGTCGATTCAGACATTCCAGACAGCCCCTTAACAGAGATAGAATGGCAACAATCTTTGAATATTATACGGCATCGTGTGGCATTCCGCCCATCATTTTATGATATAATGAGAAACAATGCGCTAGACCGCGGAAAGCTTTATGGGAGGGACAACGTAAAATGAGTCGGCGTTTTGTCATGGAGGCAGTAATGATCGCGATCTATGGGCAACTGCTCCAGCCGAAACATCCTGTCGAATACAGGATACCTTATACATCGGTGATGGAGCTCTACGATATGAAAGACAGTCCCGAGCCGGTTATGCCGGAGGCTGAAGATGACGCTTATGTGAAATTAAAGATCGGAGAAATGATTAGTTACTTCGAAGATCCGTTTAATAAGAAGAAGATAGAGCGCGCGCTTATGGCTCCTTGGAGAGAAAGCCCGCCGTTGCCGATCAACGAACATGTTACATTGGTCATCGTGAACGCATCGGAGAACATGCAGTACGGAGAACTGTTCGACCCTATCGAAACGGAAATTATCTTACTGTCTCTTCGCTTGCAAAGTCCGGTGCTGACCGATCAAATCGAATTTCAGGATAAAGTGGTACAGAACGCCATTCCCGTGCAATTGTTCGACATCGACGACTTCGAGTTTGCCGTTGAAGAAGGAATGGGAGTAACGGGAGAGTAAACGAAATAACGAAGCTGCCGAGACCCTCGGCAGCTTTTGCTTCAAAAGGAGGGATGCCTGTGGTTTACTCGATTGCCCGTTGGATGGCAAAAAGGTTACATAAGCGGCAGAAGTTGCAACAATCTCTCCGTTGGTACGAAAGATGGGGCGTTGTCCGCATGTCATCCGACGAGCGAGTCGACTATGCGGGATTGTTGCACGACAGCGGAAAATCAGAGCAAGCCGTCGATGTGCTGTCAAAGCTGCTCGCTAAAGAACAGCATGCGCACGCTTACGAGCGGAGAGCGCACATCTACAACGAAATGGGTAAAGAAGAGGAAGCTATAGCGGACTTGAATGACGCTATTCTGCTTGACTCCGGGCCTTATATTTATTGGTACACGAGAGCGATAACCCATCATGACAGAGGGGAATACGAGTTATCGGTGCGCGACTTCAAAGAAGCGTTGGAGAGAAGGGAAGATTCGAAGGCTTCCACTTATTACGAGATGGGCAATGTCTACATGAAGATGGGGAGTTTTGCCGAAGCGGAGGCCTGTTATCGGGAGTCCGCATCCAATCCGGCTAAGGCGATTCCTCACTATTATTTCCGGCAAGCGCAAGCATTGGAACAAATGAACAAGACGGAAGAGGCTCAAGACGCGTTATCCAAAGGGATTAAGCTCCAAGATGAATGGCGCAGACTGAGCGATCTCGGAGCTGCCATGCTAAAGGAGCGAACGAATTACTCTCCTGCTGCAGTTGCAAGCTTCCTCAAGGGAGCGCAAGACGAGTACGGTTTCCGGTTGTTCGAATCAAAGCTGCACGAAGCCAAAGGCGAACTCGACGCAGCGTTATCGTCGGTTGACGAAGCATTACGGCAATATCCGAACGCGGCCGAGCTGCAGCTTCGCAAAGGCAGTCTGCTCAGGCAGCTTGATCGCCATTCGGAGGCGGTGGAAGTACTAACCCTCTTAAAGGAAAACAATCCTTTATGGTTGCCTGCGTATATGGAGCTAAGCACCGCGTACAGGACCTTGGGAACGCACGACGAGATGATTTCTATGCTCCAGTCGGCCAAGAAGCATTTTCCCGAGCATACTGTCGTTCGGTTCTGGTTAGCGGATGCCTACCGGGAAGCGGGACGAGATGAGGAAGCACGTAAGGAAAATGAAGAGTTGACGGATATGGAGCCAAACGATCCTTTGAACTGGAAACAAAACGCGGAAATCAACATCGATGCGGATCGTTACGGGGAAGCGGAGCAAGCTTATACTAAAGCTCTGCAACTCGAAGAAACGGCCGACTTCTATATGCGCCGAAGCTTCTCGCGATACATGGAGGACCGGTATGAAGAGGCGATGATGGATATCCAGTCGGCGATTAAGCTTGATGAGAGCCTGCTGAAAGAAAGCAAAACCGCATATGCGCTTGGCGAACTCTACGCGGGTATGGGGAATTGGGAACTAGCCGAGGCGGAGTATTCGCGGGCGTTGGCGCAGGAGCCGGATAATCCCCAAATCTATGACCGCCGCGCCCGCAGCCGTTTCGCCGCCGAGCGTATAACGGACGCGCTTGCGGATTGCAATCGGGGATTGCAGCTGGATGGAAATCATGCGAGGTTGACTTGGCTTAGAGGATTGATTCAATATCGGCTGGATGATCATGAAGCCGCTCTTATCGATTCGCTAGCCTACTCCGAGCTGCTGCCGGATGACTCGCAGGGTCATTACAATCTAGGCTTGATCTATAACCACCTTGACCGTCACGACGAGGCTATCGCTTCTTTCTCGAAGGTCATCGAGCTCAACCCGTTCGAGGCTCAAGCATACTTAGAACGAGCGTCATTATGGTATCATCATTCATTCGATCGAATTCGCGCGACGGACGATTTAGCGCAGTGGTTGCTTTATGCCGGGGGCGAGAAGCCGTACGGCGACAGGTTCGAGATGCTGAACGAAATCCGGGGTTTCGACGACGAGATGAGGACCCGGGCGAAGGAACATTTTTTGCAAGTATACGGAAACAGTCAATACCTGTCTTGAATTTGGTTCGTCACCAGCCCTATGGTAAAATAAGGGCGAAGTTCACGATTCGAAGGAGGAATTCGATTGCTGATAACGACAACGCCTAACGTGGAAGGTTACCGCATAACGGCTTATCATGGGTTGGTCACAGGCGAAACGATCATGGGAGCAAATATTTTCCGGGATTTTCTTGCCTCCATCACCGATGTAGTCGGTGGTCGTTCCGGTACTTACGAAAGCAAGCTGAAGGAAGCGCGGGATATCGCAGTTTCCGAGATGACGAGCCAAGCGCAGAGTTTAGGCGCAAACGCGGTTGTCGGAGTCGATGTTGATTATGAGGTCATCCGTGACGGCATGTTGATGGTTGCCGTTAGCGGAACGGCCGTTCGCATAGACGAATAAGAGGTGAAAGCGATATGAAATATAGAGTGCTTGGCCAGACGGGATTGAAAGTGTCCGTCGTTGGCGTAGGGACCTGGCAGTTCGGTGGGGAATGGGGCCGAAGCTATGAGCGGCAGGAGGTCAATGCCATTCTCGGCAAGGCCAAAGAACTAGGGATCAATCTGATCGACACGGCCGAGTGTTACGGCGATCATTTATCTGAATCGCTGATCGGCGAAGCCATTCAAGGAAACCGCCTGGATTGGATCGTCGCGACGAAGTTCGGCCATCATTTTCACCGTCATTTCGACCGTACCGACGTGTTCGAGCCTAAGGACGTCATTCATCAGCTTGAGTTGTCCCTGAAGTCTTTGAAAACGGATTATATCGATCTTTATCAGTTTCATTCCGGACCGGATGCTGCTTTCGATCAAGAGGAATTGTGGAATGTACTAAGCAGGCAAGTTCAAGCCGGCAAGATTCGTCATCTTGGCATATCCATCGGCTCTAACGAGAATATTCACCAAACCTCCCAAGCAACCAAGGTTAAAGCGGGCGCCATCCAGGTCGTATATAATCGGTTGGATCGCAAGCCTGAGAAGGAAGTATTTCCTTCGTGCATAGAACAGAATTTGGGAGTGTTGGCGAGAGTTCCGCTCGCGAGCGGTTTGCTTAGTGGCAAATACAAGCCCGGAGCTAAGTTCGCTTCGGACGACGTTAGATCGAGAAGAGACGCGGACCAGTTAGATCGGCAGATACAAGAGGCAGAAGCGATTCGCAATGATGAGGTTCCGCAAGGAACGGATATGGCTGCTTGGGCTCTGGCTTGGTGCTTGAAGCATCCCGCCGTCACATCCGTAATACCCGGATGCAAGGACGTCGCGCAGGTGGAAGCCAATGCTGCCGCGGTCGAGCTCGTGGAAGCGGGTCATAGGCAAGACGCATAACGCTGGAAGCTATAGAAAGCCTCTCCGTTGAAGCGGGGAGGCTTTGCTCATGGGATTAGAGTGGAGGAGAAAGGCTTGATGAATGACAGCATTATCCCCGTTTACGTGCTGACAGGGTTTCTTGGGAGCGGCAAAACAACGATATTAAACCGAATATTAGACCACGCCAAGACGAAAGGCATTAAACCGGCGATTCTCCTGAATGAGGTCGGAGACGTCAACATTGAAGGACAACTTATCGAGGCGGACATTCCGATGTCAGAATTGCTTGGCGGCTGTATTTGTTGCACAAGCCGCGGAGATCTAGGATTGGAACTCGTTGAGTTAGCTCGGGAGCATAAGCCCGAAGTCATCTGGATCGAATCAACGGGAGTAGCGCAGCCGCTCGAGATTATGGACGGCATTACGGAGGCATCTTTATATGCCAAGTTGGAACTTAAGAATGTCGTAACGGTCGTAGATAGCAGGCACCTGCTGGACAGAATGCGTATCGGATCGGGTAAGACGTTCAAGCTGATGAAGGAACAAATCCGCGCGGCCAACATCCTGGTGCTTAACAAGGTTGATCTTGTCCAGACAGAGGATTTAACAGAGCTGCAAGAAGCGTTAGCGTCTTGGAATTCCGCGGCGAAGGTAATCGTAACAACTAGAGGAGAGCTTGACCCTGCCGTCCTCTATGCGGAAACTCAGCCCTTGCACGCACATATGCATAGGCATGCGCAAGAGTCGGCACCTATTCATGTTCATGATGAGCACTGCAATCACGATCATAAAGACGATCATGTTCACCACCATCACGATCATCACCAACATTCCATCGTTTCCGAATTTCATGATCACGTTAACGTCGTAACTTATTATTTTCAAAGCGCTATCGATAGCGTTGCTTTTGAAAACTTCCTGAAGCAATTGCCCGAGAGCATCTATCGTGCGAAGGGTATCGTTACCTTCCGTGATACCGCAAGTCTTTTCCTGTTCCAATACGCTTACAAAGAAGTCGATTTCCTGAGAATTACCCCGCAGAAATCCGTCAACAACGTGGCCGTGTTCATTGGTGAAGGGTTCTCGCAATCGGAGTTATTGGAACGACTCGAGAAGTTGGAGAGTTAGAAGGATCTGCCAATATTATGGTTGATGAATCCGGAAATTATGCGAGATACTGGAAGTTAATTACCGTTGAATTGCAAGGATTTCTCAGGTAATCTGATAGAATGCCAGATCTATCGACTAATAGAGGCAAATAAAGCTGATAAAGAGAAGAAGGCAAACCTATGAAATGCATGAAAGTGACAACGGCCGAACAATTGCAGATGGCCTTTGACATTCGAGTGGAAGTATTCGTTAACGAGCAAGGCGTGCCTAGTGAATTGGAGATGGATGAATACGACGTTTCTCCGGATGCCTGTCACCATTACATCGTTTTAGAGGATGAGTTGCCAATTGCTACAGGGCGTTTCAAGACCTTTGAGCCCGGCGTAGCCAAGATGCAGCGAATCGCGGTGCTTAAATCGTATCGGGGCACGGGCGTGGGGAAATTTCTCCTATTGCGTATGGAGGAGGAAGCTCGGAGCATGGGTTATAGCGTTTCCTTACTCGATGCTCAATGTACAGCCGAATCCTTTTATCAAAAATTAGGTTACGTAACGGAATCCGAGGAGCCCTTCCTTGACGCGGACATCCTGCACGTAAGAATGCGTAAAATCCTGTAAGCCAAGGAGACTTCCGCTCCTGGCTTATTTTTCTTTAGATTTATTTTATTCAACTATAGCAACCTTTCACTAGAACTACCGTTATTACATATGATTAAATAAATGGATGTATCTAGACAACTAGATTAGAAGGAGCACGCTATGAAAAGAAGTTTTATGCAATTATTCGTTGTCGTAATGCTGCTATGCTCGATTCCTATACCGGCCATCGCCGAAGGAAGCGCGAACGGTTTGGAGACCCTCACCCTGATCCAAAATTCGAAAAAAATGATACATAACGGCTCGACTATCATGGCCACGCAGCCGCTCACGGCGATAAAAGGCGTATCCTACGTTGCGGCCAAGTCGCTGATGAAAGAAATTTATGGAGTGATCAGCTATGACTCCAAAAGCAAAAAGTACACGTTAAGCAACGGATTAACTAATCTGAGCATCAAGGTGGGCAGTACCGTCTATTCCGTGAACGGGGGTTCGGAGGTTAAAGGCGTAGGCGCTCCTTATGTGCTTAAAGGGTCGTTAATGATTCCTTTGAAGACCGTTTCCGTGAGCTTCGGGATGACATTAATGTCGATTCCGAAAGAGAAGAAAGTCGTTATGACATGGGAGTCCAAACCGGTTGCCAAATTCACCGTCTCGAATGTCAATCCGTATGCCCAGCAAACGGAAGTCTCTTACACCGATTTGTCCTACCATCCAAGAGGGCTTGCCATCGTAGACGAGCGTTGGGAATTTAACGAGACCATCTTCGAGCAAGCGGGAACCTATGAGGTATCGCACTGGGTAATGGACGAAACAGGCTTTTGGAGCGATGCCTATACGGTAATCGTAACGGTTAAACCGCCGAATCAACCTCCGGTCGCAATGTTCGCGACGGATAAGGACACTTATAAGATGGGGGAGTTCATCCAGTATACGGATCAGAGTACGGATGATGAGAACCGCATCGTTAGCCGGATTTGGTCGAACGGAGCGAAAGGTTTCTTCGAACCCGGTCCGCAAACGATTACTCTCAAGGTGACGGATGCAAATGGAGCCGTTAACGAATATTCAAAAACGATCACGATCGAGAACGAGACCAAGTACTCGAAAGAAGAGTTTTACCTAGTCTACACGGATGTTGGGGAGAAATTCCCGATCAGCGGTCCGGACGTGCTGAATTTGCCGATCATGAGCTACGACATTAATCCTCAGCCGCAAACTTTGATTCGATCGAATAGTCCGGAAACGATAGTGGATGAAGGAATCTATTATGAAGATCATGTAACGGGGAATGTACGTTTTCTCTTGCATAATCGGAATGGTCGCTCTACGGCGGTAAAGATTTATATTGTCGCAACGAACAACAATAACGGAATCGCCAATGTCCGAATCGGACCATTGGGAGCAGGCGGCCCTAACTCTTGCGTCTCTTGCGTAGGACGCGCCGCTACGGGGAGATACCTAGAATCAAGACTTAACCCAAGTTACTCGAACGTACAAATCCCCGCGGGACAAAGTCGTATACTGATTTCCGATTACAGCAACAAAGTCGTAAAACCAGGCGATATCTATTCCATGTTCGCGGACGTGACGATGGACAAGCAATTGAAGGTTCAGGTGGTTGTTGTCAGCGCGGCACGCGACGTGCTTAGCTATCTTCCCAATCTTAGTATATTGCCGAGCCATGACAGGCACATTCGCGGAACGTTCGAAGATGCCAACCGCGTGATGTTCGTGAATCAGACGATCGGGGACGTGAAGAGCCGGATGATTCTGGCGGATAACGTCGTGGATACAAGGCTGCCGGGAGTAGATAAGACAACGAATACGCCCGTACTCAACTCGGGGAATTACGGTACTCTTTATACGATTAGAATCAATAACGTTCAGCCTCACACGGCGATTGTCGTAAATCCGCGAGGAGGACATTACGCGGGAGCGTTCTCCATTAATAATCGGGTTATCTACATGACCAATACAGGCATTCTATCCAACCCTAACGAGGTTGGAATGCTCTACAAAACGGGAGATTCCGTGGAGTCGGTAACGATTATGTTCACGCCGGCTTCGGGTAGCATGCTGCCTATTAATCTATTATTTATGCCGATGCCGTTAGAAAGCTAGAATGATTTTTAATAGAGTAGCCGCTTAGGTGCATGAACTTGTGCCCTATGCGGCTTTTTCTGTGTAATAAATGAAAGATGATGGAACTGTCGGATGAAAAAAAGAATCGTATGGGCGGCAGCAATCGTCATCGTGTTGGCGACCGAAGGTTGAATCCATAGAACTCCGAGCCGTTTCGGTTCGGGGTTCTACCTATGTTATAATTCTCGTAGAAACGTATATTATAGAGAAAGATAGGGAGATAACCTTACAGATGAAAATACACCCGCGCTTTGTCTTGATGATTACATTTTTCCTCGCTATCTACTCTTGCATTACTTATTACTTGGGGTGGCATATAACGGAATGGCTCGATGCAGCTGAAATCCCTTATGGATCTTGGGCATTCTGGGTTCCATTCGGAATTATCGCTTACGGCTATTTGCTCAGCAGAATTCCCTTGCCGGGAACGTTGAAACCATTGGGCAGGTTCTTGAAAGTATTAGGATCCTACTATATTTTCATCATGGAAGCCGGATTTCTACTGTTTGTACTGAGTGACATCGTTCGGTTAATCTTAAGCCTTGCGGGGTACTCAGTCGCCGATTACAAATTTTATGCAGGCGGAGTTGTTCTTGCGGTCACCTTGCTATCGTTACTGCTTGGTTCAAGGAATGCTTGGAGCACAGTAATCCGTAAATATGAGTTAGACATCGATAAGAAAGCACGTGGTAATAAGAAAGAATGGACGGTCGCAGTCGCCTCGGATATTCACCTAGGAAACGTAGTCGGGCGTAAGCACATCAGACGTCTGGTTAACCGGGTGAACGCGATGAACCCCGATCTGATCTTGCTCCCGGGCGACGTAATCGACGATTCGATAGAACCTTTCATGAGAAATAAGATGAGCGATTTGCTTGTCCAATTGAAGGCTAAACATGGGACTTATGCTGTGCTTGGCAATCATGAGTACTATGGCGGGCATGTCGAACAGTATGTAGATGAAATGAAGAAGATAGGAATTCGCGTGTTGCGCGACGAAACAGTCGAGATAGACGGAGCTCTATACGTAACCGGACGAAAAGATAAAACCGCGGAAACGGTCGACCCTTCCGGGCGCTTGGAAGCGGCCGAATTATTAACCTCATTAAATTTGAATAAACCGATCATTATGATGGATCATCAGCCGACGAAATTCGCTCAAGCAGCCGAAGCGGGAGCAGACATTCTGCTTAGCGGGCATACGCATAGAGGACAATTCACTCCTAACCATCTATTCACGAAAAGGTTATTCGAATTGGATTGGGGTTATATGAGAAAAGGGCTCATGCACGTCGTCGTGTCTTCGGGCTTCGGAACATGGGGACCGCCGATACGGATTGGAAGCCGAAGCGAGATCATTCAGTTACGCATCAAGCTTCTTGGATAATGGAGTACAACATAAAGGAGAGATGGGATGACAGGGACTAAGAAGGATGTTTTGTTAGATCAGCTTGCGGCTTGCCATAATGACCTAAGCTGGTTTCCTACCTTCCTTGATTCGGTAAAGGGGATTACAGCGGAGAAAGCCATTTGGCGTAAGGATGATTCCAGTCATTCGATCTGGCAGCTTGTCAGTCACCTGACCTATTGGAACGAGAAATGGTTGAGTTATTTTAACGGCAAGAATATTTTCGTAAGTATTGGCAGCAATAACGAGGATACATTCAGCATACAGGAAGAAGAAACCAATGAAGAAAATTGGAAATCGGCGGTAAATAAGCTGGATTCCGCTTTCTTGAAATTCCGTCAAGCGATCGAAGAGTCTCCCGAATCGAAGCTGGATGAATACGTGCCCGGTTATCCGGGTGACTGCCCTTGGTGGGGGGCCATCTCCAACCTTTGTACTCATAATGCGTATCATATCGGCCAAATCGTATTATTACGCAAACAGCAAGGCTAGATTAACAAAAACGGCTTCAATGTCTTAACCGACATCGAAGCCGTTTTTGTTATTTATAGGTCATAACGGAAACATCTATTATCTTTTATATTGTGTCATAAATAATTATATGTTATACAATATATAACCACACTATCTATATTGGAGGGTTACATATGGAGAGAGAGCTGGCATTGGAAATCGTTCGCGTGACGGAAATGGCTGCTTTGGCCTCAGCTCCATGGATGGGGCGCGGAGATAAGATCAATGCCGACGGGGCAGCAACAGCGGCGATGAGAGCGATGTTCGACTCCATATCGGTGAGAGGTACGGTCGTCATCGGCGAAGGAGAGATGGATGAGGCTCCGATGCTCTACATCGGGGAAGAAGTGGGCAGCATGAATGGTCCGGAAGTCGATGTAGCCGTGGATCCTCTCGAGGGAACGGAGATCGTGGCCAAAGGATTGAATAACGCGATGTCCGTCATCGCCATCGCAAACAAAGGGAATTTGCTGCATGCGCCGGACATGTACATGGAAAAGTTAGCCGTCGGACCGTTGCTTGTCGGAAAGTTAAGGTTAACGGATCCTATGGAAGTCACGTTGAAGAAAGCGGCCGAGGCATTGAATAAGAACGTATCCGAGCTAACCGTCATGATCTTGGATCGGGTTAGGCATGAGTCCATTATCAAGACATTGCGTAAGGTTGGGGTTAGGATCAAGTTTCTATCCGACGGCGACGTAGCGGGGGCGATGGCGCCAGCTTTTCCGGAAGCCGGAATCGATCTATACGTCGGCTCCGGAGGAGCGCCCGAAGGCGTTCTAGCCGCAGCGGCATTGAAATGTCTCGGTGGCGAAATATTAGGAAGGCTGATGCCTTCGGATGCCAACGAATATGCCCGTTGCCTGCAGATGGGCATCGATGATCCTTATAAAGTACTGACGATGGAGGATATGATCGGAAGCGAGGATGTTATTTTCGCCGCGACGGGCGTCACTCCCGGGGAGTTTCTAGGGGGCGTTCGCTATTTGCCGGACGATCGCGCGGAAACCCACTCGATTGTCATGCGCGCGAAGACGAGGACCATAAGATTCATAAGAGCGCTGCACTACTTGCCGAATAAGGCTTTATTAAATAAATGATGCGCAGATTTGCAGGCTGGCACCGGGTTTGACCGGTTCCGGCTTTTTTATTTTGAGAAAAAGGGAACTTTTGGAGGGGAAACGGGTCTTCTTCTATAGAGAGTCGAGGTGATGTCGTGGAGCTGAATTATTTAAAGCATTTAACCGTCGGAGTCGATCGCGATTCGGTACTCCATGATTTAATGAACGAATACGGTAACGACGTGTGGAATTTCGCCTTCTATTTGATTCGACGTTCGGACGCGGCGGATGATATTTGCCAAGAGGTTTTTATTGCGGTATATGAGAAGCTCCATACGTTCCGCGGGGAATCCAGCATCAAGAGCTGGTTGCTTACGATTACGCGAAACAAAACTTACAAGTATAAACGAAACGCGTTTTTTTCCAAAGTCGTTCTTGTAGATTACGTATCGAGGAAAGAGATGGCTAAATCCGCGGAAACGGAAACGTTCGACCGGTTGGTAACGCGCCATATATGGAGCAACGTGATGAAGCTGCCGATTCGGTTCAGGGAAGTATTATTGCTTGACGCGCACTACCAACTGACCGTTCTAGAAATGGCTAAGATTCTTGATATCGCCGAAGGAACCGTGAAATCGCGGCTGCACCGGGCGCGCAAGAAATTATCGGTTCTATTGCTTAGCAATTCGGAAGGAGGTACCGATCTCTGATGGAGAATGAACTATGGAATGAAAGTCTGAGAAAATCACCGTTCGAGAAGCCTCGTTTCACTGATGAGATGAAGCAGGAGATTCTCTATAAGGCTAAGAACAAACCAAAGGCAAAGGTTCGTCTTACTCGTTTTGGAGCTGTATTTGCGATTATGATCGTTTGTATTGGAATCCTATTCGCATCGGATAAGGCAAATGTATTTACGAGCGAATCCGAAAATTCTAAGCCAACCGGCTCCGACAGGATAGAGGAAGTTCGAACGGAATATGCGAGAAACGGTATAGTATTATTTCAGGTGTTTCCCGACCCCGATTTAATCGCGGGAGCTCGAAGAGGATATATGATCCATTTTACGCAACCGTTCAAAACATTTGAAGGAAAACGGCTTTCCGTCGTGGCTTATCATCATGAAACAGGTAAACAATTAACCGTCGTTGCTCCGGAGACTATTACAGAGCCGAGCCCGGGTTATGACAGTTTGGATCGTTTCACTGCGAGGTTCAATCTTCCGCTTGCAGGCACTTGGAAATACGAGATAAAACTGAATGATCAATTCTACGGCGATTTTGTATTGGAGGTAGGGGAGCATTCGCCATGGACGGGAAGCGATACTTTTGACATTCCTTACATTGGAGTCGATGGCAAGTCTCATAAATATGTGTTGGTTGGCGAAAAAGGCAAAGTCGGATTCATCATAGGCCCATACCAAAACGAAAATGGCGAAATTCTCGATCAACAACCTATCGTCGCCGGTAAAAGGCATAAATATATGTGGCACTTTTGGGGAAACAAGGACGAACTCAAGGGTCATTTAAGCATCATGGCCGTGAAAGAAGGCTCTAAACGGGAGATCGACATCTTCAACACGTTCGGGCTCGGAGGTTCCATACATGGAGCTGATGCCCACATTCCTACCTCTATGGGGTTTCCGGAAGCAGGGATGTGGCGGATTAACGCCTATCTCGATGACAGATTGTTCGGCAGCATATACGTGAAAGTTGAATCATGAGCTAGCAAAAGCAAGAATCCAAACCACGTTCCTTTTCGGTTGTTTACGACCGGAACAGGAGCGTTTTTCTTTAAATCGATCGCATACAATTCTTTGTTTATGTCTGATTTAAACATATTCAAAAGTAAACGGATATGATAGACTACAAACAAACATAAATAAACAATCATTTGGAGGTATCATCATGGTACAAAGCTTGTGGCAATCATCTAAAGCTTCTGAGCAACAGAGCGGTTTGGATCAGCTCGTATACCGTTCCAACATCATCGGCGAGGATCGGCGCGTGTGCAACTTCGGCGGCGGCAATACGTCCACGAAGACGGTCGTTAAGGATTTCCGCGGTCGCGATACGGAAGTGATGTACGTGAAGGGGAGCGGTTCCGACCTGGCTTCGATGAAAGCTGGCAATTTCACGGGCCTTCGCATGGAAGATATCCGTCCGTTATTCGAGAAATCGGAAATGTCCGATGAAGATATGGTTGCCTACTTAGCAAATTGCATGATCGATGCCAAACACCCGCGCGCTTCTATCGAAACGCTGCTTCATGCTTTCTTACCCTTCAAACACGTAGACCACACGCATCCGGACTCTATCATCAGCCTTTGCTGCGCGGGTAACGGCAAAGCGCTGGCGCGCGAGATTTTCGGAGACCGTTTCGTTTGGGTTCCTTATATCCGTCCTGGATTCACCTTGTCCAAGATGATCGCCGAGGGCGTTCTGAACAATCCGAAAGCAGAGCTCGTGTTGATGGAGAAACACGGCTTGGTCACATGGGGCGAAACCTCGGAAGAGTGCTATGCGCAGACGATCAAGATCATCACGGAAGCGGAGGCTTTCATTGAAGCCCGCATTAACGAAACGAAGGTGTTCGGCGGCGTTAAACATCCTACGCTTGAAGCGGACGTTCGTAAGAGCATCGCCTCCCAAGTGATGCCTACGATTCGCGGGGCCGTTAGCGACGCCAAGAAGATGATCCTTTCCTTCGACGACGCGGACGACGTGCTCCAGTTCGTCGGCGGTCAAGATTCCGCTGCCCTATCCCAAGTCGGCGCCGCTTGCCCGGATCACCTCGTTCATACGAAAGTCGTTCCGCTCTTCATTGACTGGACTCCGAATGCGGAGGACGTAGAAGGCCTTAAAACGAAGCTTAAAGTAGGCGTAGCTGCCTATAAAGAAATGTACAGAGCTTACTTCGAACGCAACAAGAACGAGGGAGACGTGATGTTCGAAGCGGCTCCGCGCGTTATCTTGATTCCGGGCGTCGGAATGATCAACACTGGCAAGAGCTGGGCGATGTCCCAAGTGAGCGGTTCGTTGTATCACCGCGCGATCGCCGTCATGAGAGGCGCGACGGCGCTTGGAAATTTCGTTTCCCTCGTAGAGAACGAATCCTACAACGTAGAATACTGGCCGCTTGAGCTTTATAAGCTGTCTCTTGCTCCCGCGGAAGCCGAGTTTTCCCGCAAGGTTGCATTCATCACGGGCGGAGCCGGCGGTATCGGCAGCGAAACGGCGCGCAAGCTCGTATCCGAAGGTGCGCATGTCGTACTTGCGGATCTGAACTTAGAGGGCGCGCAGAAAGTCGCGGCGGAAATCAACGCCAAATACGGCGAAAATCGCGCGATTGCTGTTAAAATGGACGTAACGAACGAAGATGCGGTACAGGCGGCCTACGCCGAAACGGCACTCCAATACGGCGGAGTGGACATCATCGTGAACAATGCGGGTCTTGCGACTTCGAGCCCGTTCGATGAGACGTCATTGAAAGAATGGAACCTGAACATGAACGTGCTCGGAACAGGTTACTTCCTCGTCGCCCGCGAAGCGTTCAAGCTGATGAAAGCACAAGCGATCGGAGGGAACATGGTATTTATCGGCTCCAAGAACTCCGTCTATGCGGGCAAGAACGCATCTGCTTACAGTTCCGCGAAAGCGTTGGAAGCTCATCTTGCGCGCTGCATCGCGGCTGAGGGCGGAGAATTCGGAATCCGGGTGAACACGGTGCTTCCGGACGCGATTCTGCAAGGCTCCACGATCTGGAACGGCAGTTGGAGGAACGAACGCGCGGCTGCATACGGCATCGAGCCGGATCAATTGGAAGAATACTACCGCAAACGCACGACTTTGCTCGTTAACATTTTCCCAAGAGACATCGCGGAAGGAATTGCATTCTTCGCCTCTTCCAAAGCCGACAAAACGACGGGATGCATGTTGACGATCGACGGCGGGGTTCCAGCGGCATTTACTCGATAATTCGGAGGTTTCGTTCATGCATAAGCAATGCGGAGAGAAGCTCTGGTACATTCCTGACGGTTATATCCCCGAGGTCAGTTCGGGCGAATTGACGAGCCACGAATCCATCTGCGTGCTGAATACTTCATCCGAGGGTGCGCTGATCAAGATTACGATTTTCTTCGAGGATCGCGATCCGATGGAGGATATCATGGTCGTCGTATCCGCAAGGCGCACGAAACACATTAGAACAAGTTCTCTTCATCTCGAGGGAATGCCGATTCCGGTCGGCGTTCCTTACGCGATCGAAGTCCGAAGCGATGTACCTATCATCGTGCAATACAGCCGATTAGATTCGACGCAAGCGGAGAATGCGCTCATGTCCGTCATGGCATTTCCTATTAAATAGAGCAACAGAGGAGGCAGAGGTATGCAACAGAACGTCGCAAGGAATTATGAAGCGGCCAAAGAACAATACGCTCGGCATGACATCGACGTCGATCAAGTACTTAACCGTTTGGAAAAAATCAAAATCTCCATGCATTGTTGGCAAGGAGATGACGTTCGCGGATTCCTGAATAAGAATCAGGACCTTACCGGCGGCATCTCCGTAACCGGGAATTATCCCGGTGCCGCGGGTACGCCGGAAGAGCTGCGCTCCGATCTGGAGAAAGCGTTCTCCTTGATTCCCGGCAAACACAAGGTGAATCTTCATGCAATATACGCGGATACCGATGATAAGGTAGAGCTGGATCAACTCGAGCCGAAGCACTTTCAGAAATGGGTGGATTGGGCTAAGGAGCAAGGTCTCGGCATGGATTTCAATCCGACTTGCTTCTCTCACGAGAAGTCGAAGGACGGATTTACGCTGAGCCACCCGGACCCCGAGATCCGCCGATTCTGGATCGACCACTGCAAGGCATCGCGGAAAATCGGTGCCTATATCGGAGAACAGCTCGGGCAAACGTGCGTCACGAACGTTTGGGTTCCCGATGGATACAAGGATGTCCCGGCCGACCGCATGGCACCTAGACAACGCCTGAAGGATTCTCTCGACGAAGTGTTCGCGGAGCAGCTAAACCCGGCGTTTAACTTGGACGCGGTGGAAAGCAAGCTGTTCGGTCTTGGGTCGGAAGCATATGTCGTTGGTTCCCATGAGTTCTATATGGGCTACGGCATTCAGAACAATAAGCTGATCTGTTTGGATGCGGGACATTTCCATCCCACTGAAGTCATCTCCAATAAATTGTCTTCTCTCGCCTTGTTCGTCGATGGCATTCTATTGCACGTAAGCCGTCCGATGAGATGGGATAGCGACCATGTCGTTACGCTCGACGACGAGTTGATCGATATCGGAAGAGAGCTCGTCCGCGGCGATTTGCTCGGCAAGACGCACATCGGCCTTGATTTCTTCGATGCCAGCATTAACCGCGTGGCAGCTTGGGTCATCGGTACTCGCAACACGATTAAAGCCTTGCTGCGCGGCATGTTGGACCCGATCGAAGCTTTGAAAAAAGCCGAGCTGGAAGGCGACTATACAACTCGACTTGCTTTGACGGAAGAGTTCAAATCCTATCCGTTCGGCGCGGTGTGGGATTACTATTGCGAGAAAAAGGGCGTTCCCGCGCGTGAAGATTGGCTGGCGGAAGTCAAAGACTACGAGAATGAAGTGCTGCTGAAACGCGGCGCCTAACTTAACATAAGGGTGATGCAAGTTGTCTAACATTCTCGCGTTCGATCTCGGGGCAAGCAGCGGCAGGGCGCTGCTTGGCCGGCTAGTCGATGGTAAGATCGAGGTAGAAGAGCTCCACCGCTTCTCCAATGATCCGGTTCAGGTGGGCAACCGTCTGCACTGGGATATTTTACGGCTATACCATGAGATTAAGTTGGCTTTAATGAAGGCCAAGAACCAGGGAATCGATTTACAGAGCATGGCGATCGACTCATGGGGAGTAGATTTCGGATTCATTGGCAAGGATGGGGAATTAATCGGCAATCCTTACCATTACCGGGATCGTCACACGGAAGATGCCATGGAAGGTTTATTCGCCGAGATCCCTGCATCGGACATTTTCGCGCGGACGGGAATCCAGTTTCAACCCTTCAACACCCTCTTTCAACTCTATGCGCTCAAAAAAGCGAACTCACCCCTGCTCAAAGAAGGCAAACGGCTTCTGATGATACCGGATCTGCTGCGCTATTTCTTGACGGGCGAGATGCACAACGAATTTTCGAACGCGACGACAACGCAATTATTCAATCCAACCACAGGAACATGGGATAGCGAACTGCTTCGTTTGCTTGACCTTCCCGAGTCATGGTTCGGAGAGGTTCTGAAGCCGGGCTCGAAAGCGGGCAATCTTCAACCCTCCGTGTGCGAGGAACTTCGAATTCCTTCCATCCCCGTCTATGCGGTAGCCGAGCATGATACAGGCTCCGCGGTAGCGGCGGTTCCCGCCACGGAGAAATCGTTCGCCTATTTAAGCTGCGGCACATGGTCTCTCATGGGCACCGAAGTGGATAAACCCGTCATACACGAGTTGGCTCAGAAATTAAACTTCACCAATGAAGGCGGAGTAGCGGAAACTTACCGGTTATTAAAGAACATAATGGGCTTATGGATACTGCAGGAATGTCGGAGAGAATGGGAAAGAGCAGGAAAATCGTATTCATTTCCCGAATTGGTACAATTGGCCGGAGAGGCTCAGGCACTATCGGTGTTCATCGATCCCGACAACTCCCTGTTCCTTCCTCCAGGCGACATGCCTGCCCGGATCACGCAGTATTGCCTGCGTACTGGGCAACAAGCGCCGGAGACTACGGGCGAGATTGTTCGCTGCATTTTGGAAAGCTTGGCTCTGAAATATAGGTACGCGTTCGAATTGACGGAGCTACTGTCCGGCCAGACCTTTAACGGTTTGCATATGGTTGGCGGCGGAATTCAAAATACGTTGCTGTGCCAATGGACCGCGAATGCCATAGGCAAACCTGTATGGGCAGGGCCATCGGAAGGAAGCGCAATCGGTAATTTGATCGTTCAGTGGATTGCCCAAGGCGAGTTCGCGGATATTTGGGAAGCGCGCAAGGCTATTCGAGATTCCTTCCCGATGACGATCTATGAACCGGAGGAACGGAAAGCATGGAGTGACGCCTATGATCGTTTCTGCGTGCTTACGGGAATTCAAGTATAATACGTGTTCGTGAAAAGAGGGCAAACATGCTAGTTGCGGAACGCTATGAGAAAATCGTAAGCCTGGTGAACGAGAGAGGAAGCATTCGGGTATCCGAGCTGAGCGAGCTATGCCAAGTGACGGAAGAGACGATCCGCAGAGATTTGGATCGTCTGGAGCAAGCGGGTCGCTTGCGCCGTTCCCATGGCGGCGCAGTAAGCGTTAAGGATACGACGATACATCCGGAGATTCCTTATGCCGTTCGCGAGATCATGAATGCGGAAGAGAAGAAGAGGATCGCTCTCGAAGCCATCAAGCGGATCGCGCCGAAGGACCGGATTCTTCTGGATGCGAGTTCTACCGCTTGGTATATGGCCTCGGACGTGCCCGATGTTCCTCTTACCGTACTTACCAATTCGATCAAAGTCGCGACGGAGCTCAGCCATAAGGAAAAAATCGAGGTCATCTCTACGGGAGGTATACTCGCGCAGCGATCGTTGTCCTTCGTCGGCCCGCTTGCCGAACGCTCCTTGGATGCCTACCATGTAGATAAAGTGTTCTTATCGTGCAAAGGAGTTCATCTGGAGCGAGGGATCAGCGAATCCAATGAATTGCAGGCACGCATCAAAGAACGGATGATCGGAATGGCGGATGAGGTTATTTTGTTAGCGGATTCCAGCAAGTTCGGGGTACAGGCGTTCACTCATGTCGCCGATTTGTCGGAAGTGGACGTGATCATTACCGACCGCCGCATGGCGAAGGAAATGATCGAACAGCTTGAAGGCCGGGGGATCACCGTTATTACGGTTTAGGTGCAATGCGCCTGAGGGAAGGGTATAACTTGTTTTCGTCACAGAGTTAGACCGTTCGCTCAGGTGATTTTAAACGCTACGGGATAATTTCCCGCAGCTTGTTGCGTCAGTTACTACAAAGCGTTCAAATACAAGCCGAGATAACGAAGGAACTTCGTTAACTCCGTCTAGCAAACGCGAATCGAGCCGAGATAACGAAGTAGCTTCGTTAACTCCGCCTAGCAAACGCGAAACGAGCCGAGTTAACGAAGAAGCTTCGCTAAACTAAAGCTGCGAGTATATTTCTAGTTCCAACTTGTCTGATAACCTGATATTATGATGTAAGAAGCTGAAAAGGGGTGCAGCATGAAAGTTTCCTTATTCATTACTTGTCTAAGCGATGCCATCTATCCGCGCGTCGGAGAGGCCATGGTTCGACTGTTAGCGAGATACGGCGTAAAAGTCGAATTCCCTAACGTTCAGACGTGCTGCGGACAACCGGCATTCAACAGCGGATATTGGAAGGAAGCCAGGACGACCGCGAAGACGATCATCGAAGCGTTCGAGGATTGCGACTTCGTAATCTCACCATCCGGCTCTTGCACCGGAATGATTCACCATTATCCGAAGCTGTTCGAAGAGGATTCGGTCATGCACGAGAAAGCCTTGAAGCTGCAGAGTAAATCGTATGAATTCACGCAATTCCTAGTTCAGGTGCTTGGCGTTACGGATGTCGGAGCTACTTTCCCGCACAAAGTCACGTATCATCCATCCTGTCACGGCAGCCGTTTGTTAGGAGTTAAAGATGAACCGCTCGCACTTATGAATAAAGTAAAAGGTTTGGAGTTTGTTCCCTTGCCGTTCGCGGAAGACTGCTGCGGATTCGGAGGAACCTTCGCGGTGAAGATGTCGGACATTTCCGGCGCCATGGTCACGGAAAAGACGGATCATGTGAAAGAAACGGAAGCGGAAGTGCTGGTTGGACTGGACATGGCCTGCCTGATGAATATCGCGGGCAATTTGCGTTACCGCAACGAGCCTGTCCGGGTCATGCACTTGGCGGAGCTTCTCTATGAAGGAGTGAAGCAGGCATGAGCGGAGGACACGGACATTCTGACGGCGCAACGGTAAAGGAGCGCGCGGATCTCGCGATGAATAACGAGTTCCTTCGCAAAGCGGTCAAGTTTACGACGGAGAGACTGAAGGGCGGCAAGCTCAAAGCAACCGACGAACATGGGAATTGGGAAGAATGGCGTGAAAGAGGCCGGCAAATTCGCCTCCACACGATCGCTCATCTGGATTACTATTTGAATCGGTTCGTAGATAATGCTCGGGCGAACGGGGTTCATGTGCATTTTGCCGACACGGCGGAGGAAGCGGTTCATATTTCACTCTCCATCGCGGAACGTAAACAGGCGAAGACAGTAGTTAAATCCAAATCGATGGTCACCGAGGAGCTTCATCTCAACCACGCCCTGGAATCGATAGGAGTAGATCCGATCGAGACGGATCTAGGAGAATATATCATTCAATTGGCGGGCGAAACGCCCTCGCATATCATCATTCCCGCGATCCATAAGAATCGTTATCAGATCGCGGATTTGTTATCGGAGGACGCGGGCGAGAAGCTTGAACCGGATACGCAGGTGCTCGCAGGTTATGTTCGAAGGAAGCTGCGCACGAAATTCCTGGAAGCCGACATCGGAATGACCGGATGCAACTTCGCGATCGCCGAGACGGGATCCATGGTTCTTTTCGAGAACGAAGGAAATGCCCGGATGGTTACTACGGTACCGAAAACGCAAATCACGCTCATGGGCATGGAAAGAATTATCCCTTCCTGGGCGGATCTTGAAGTGATGGCGACGTTACTTCCCCGTTCCGCAACTGGGCAGAAGCTTACCGTCTACATGTCCGGTATCACGGGACCCCGTCGTGCGGAGGATGCGGACGGACCGGATGAAATGCACATTATCATTGTCGATAACGGACGCTCGCTGCAGCTTGGGGATCCCGAGTTCCAGGAATTGCTCAATTGCATTCGTTGCGGCGCTTGCCTGAATGCCTGTCCCGTATACCGTCATATCGGCGGTCATGCTTATGGCGGAACCTATAGCGGACCGATTGGTGCGGTACTCACGCCGTCGCTGCAGAAGAACGTAGCGGAGTGGGATGATATCGCCAACGCGTCCAGCTTGTGCGGCGCTTGTTATGAAGCTTGTCCGGTTAAGATTCCGCTTCATGACATGTTAATCTATTTACGTAGACGCAAAGTCGAGCAAGGACATGGGGATAAGATTGAGGCGGCCGGAATGAAAGGCTTTGCCACAGTTATGTCCAAGTCCAGCCGATTCAAGACCGTCCTGAAGATAGGAAAGTTAGGACAGAAGCTGGTCGCGCGAAAAGGAGAAATTCGGATAAAAGTCGGGCCCCTGAAGGGCTGGAATAGCTATCGCGTCACGCCGACCTTGCCTAAGAAATCGTTCCGCGACGGTTGGGGAACGCTAGAGGCGGAAATCCGGAACGGCTTGCAAGAGATGGCACCCGAAATGAAGAATCGCATGGAACAGATCGTTAAGGATCGGGCGAAAGGCGGAGGTCATGGATATGGACACGGCTAAAACTCATCAACAGTGGCTCATCGAAATGGAAGCGGAGTCCCGTTCCAAGCAGACGAGGTTCATCAATGGCATATCTACCAAGTTAAGACGCCCTATGGTCACCGAGCCGCCTCGTCATCCCTATCGGGGAGCGCCTGATTTCTGGAACGCCTATGAATGGAATGAGCAAGAACGCATCGAGAGGTTTACCTCGAATTTCCGCATCGTGGGCGGACACGTCGAGAGATTCACGACGATGGACGACGTAACGCGTTTTATCGCGGAAAAAGCTAAAGAACTAAGCGTTAAGTATGTTATCCGCCAAAATCAGCCCGAGCTGGATGCGTTGAATTTGGAGGGAGAGCTTCCTGAAGCGCAAGTATCGGTATGGAACAGCGATCCGGGGCAATACTGGAAAGCACGTTCAGCGGAAGCCGATTTCGGAGTCGTCATGGCCGATTACGCGGCTGCTTATACAGGATCGATTACCGTCCTCTCTTCCAAGGACAAAGGTCGTTCCGTTAGCCTGTTGCCTACCGTGCTTATGGCAATCATTCCGGTCGAACGATTGAAAACGCGCCTAGGTGAAATCATGGTTCATTTCGATGAAGGCGGACGCGAAAGCTTGCCGGCGGGAATTCATTTCATCTCGGGGCCAAGCCGTTCCGCGGATATCGAAAATGATCTTACGATCGGCGTTCACGGACCCGGAGTCGTGTATGCGTTAATTGTTGGCTAGGATGGAGGTACAGCGGATGGTGGAGTTGACCCGGTTAACGAAACGGAATCATTATGAGGAAATCAAGGATCAGCTCCAGCAGATGATCATGGACGGTAAGCTCAAGGTCGGCGACAAGCTGCCTTCAACGAAGGAGATGTCCGAGAGCTTCGGCGTGGGACGTTCTACGACTAGGGAAGCGCTAAGTGCTCTGAAGGCGATGGGGTTGATCGAAATCCGCCAAGGCGGAGGCTGTCGTGTCATTCGCAACGTTCCGGCGGATATCGCGATACCCGAGCTTGATTCCTTGAGGATGAATAGAATCACTTTATTGGAACTCCTTGAGGCTAGACAATCGCTTGAAGTATCGAACGCTGCTATCGCTGCCATAAAGAGAACGGATGCGGATATGAAAGAATTCCAAGCGTTGATTAAGGCAATGGAGCTATCGGTTGGGCAAGATGTGGAAGGGGAGAGAACGGACCTTCTTTTCCATCTCACGCTTGCCAATGCCACCCATAATTCCATCATGGTTCGGTTGTTCGAGTCTATCGCGAACCAATTAGAGACGGCTATTCGAGAAATTCGCAGAGTGGAGCTGTATTCTAATCAACGAGTTGCGGAGCGCTTGTATTCCGAGCATTTGGCTATCTATGAAGCGCTACGTATGCAAGACCCCGATCTTGCCGCGCAGAGAATGAAGCAGCATCTGCAGCACGTGGAGAACATTCTGACGAAGTATATTTGAGTTCAACATCATTGGCGACTTGTGATACTCGCAGATAGTGATGTTTTATATTGTTCTTTAGATGGAAATTAACTTTGGGAAGATAAAGTACGATGTTTTCCATCGTTATTGTCCAGTGATTTTAATCGGGTACGCAGTAAATCCACTCAACAGCGATGTTTTTAATCTTACTTTACACTCTCACAAGGTTGATTAGCGTGAATAACGATGATTTTCAATGTATTTGCTTTGTGAACCAAATAGTGTATTTAATGCAAAAAGCCCGTCTATGACCCGATTAACGCCAATCGACGGGCTTATTGAAATTATGGAGAATTAGTTCGAGCATGGTTGTTCTCCTATTTTCGGGCAAGAATTACGCCTTTTGTATCCTGCATTTTAGTTTCATAAAGTAAGAATTTTCGTTTAACATAATTATAAAGATAGAAGTTATGTACAGAAAAAGCAGCGTTCGGATGGGAGAACGCAAAAATCCATTGAACCGTTTCGATAATGCAATCCATGTTCTCATAATGAACGACAATCTCGGAAATCGGATCGGTTTGGAACCGCATCATTCTCAAACGTTCTTCAGGAAAAGGAGACACCGACATATCAAGAACACCAGATAATCCTGTTCCTTGATCATAAAATCGTATCCGTTTGTTTCCTGCATATTCGCTATTAAATCGTTCCTTATCATTCCCTGTCGTTACGCTAGAGCTGGTGAAAATGGGTTTCCAATCGTTGTCTACAAGGCTATACACGGTTAATCCCATCGCTCCTGCGCTTCCGAATGAATTTTGAAATAAGAAAACCTCGTCCAGACGGTCGTTTGTCACATCTCCAAGCATGATCCTACTCATTGCATTCCCGGATTCTATTCTCCCGACTACCTTGCCATCAATTTTTAAAACCATGCCCTGTGGAAAACGAATAATTGGACCGAAAAGTTCCGCTCTATGCATGACCCTGGTATCGGGCGAAGAAAATTTGACGGACTGAATCAATTGATAAGCTTCTTGGGGAGCGGACATCATTAGAGTCATAGCTAAAGAAATAGAAGTTATAGTATATATCATGTAATAAATCCCCTTTTATTTAGTCAGTCGTAACTTTCCCACTAAGCGTTAAATAAATGTGGAGATCAATTACGGCGGAGCGAACTTTATTGATCGAATATCGTCTAAATGGGAGGGAGGTGCCCGAATGAGAGCCGCAAGTTAAAGTGACGGATGTAGACATTCAGAAATACTACGATGACAATTTAGAATCGTTGAAGACACCGGAAAAGGTCAAGGTTGCGCACATTCTAGTCGCAACTAAGGCAGAAGCCGATGCGATTCTAACGGAGCTCAAGAGCGGCGCCGATTTCTCTGTGAAGGCCAAGGAGAAATCTACCGATGCCGCCACGAAGGACAACGGCGGAGAACTGGATTACTTCGCCAAGGCGGATGTGGAAGAGGTTATCTCCAATGCGGTCTTTGCATTAAAGGCCGGTGAGTTAAGCGGAGTTATCGAAGCGACCGATGGGTTTCACATTTATAAATTATCGGAGCGACAAGCGGCCGTTACGCCTACTTTGGACGAGAAGAAGGAAGAAATCCGCGAGACGCTCACAACGGAGCAGATATCGGAATTGTCGACGGAATGGATGACGAACGAGAAAGCCGGCGCCGAGATCGAGAATTCCCTAGCGGCGACAAACTAATCCCCATGCAAGCAGAAGGAGCCGCACAGGTCATAACGACTAAGTGCGGCTCCTTCTTTCCTATTTCGAAATCCTGTTGCGCTATGAATTCTCCCGCGTAATCCCTATAATAGAATCATTATGGTTTTTTAAAGAGAGGATTTTACCGATGAATTTCGCTAGCAAGCTTGTTCAGAAGGTTAAAGCTCGGTTCGTTCAACACAAGCTTAAGCATTATATGGATAAGTTAACGGAGATCAGTCTCCTGAATAGGGAATCATGGGACGATGAACGGCTTAAAGCAGAGTCCTTAAAGCTGAAGAACCAGGCCCTTAGCGGAACGCCTTTGGATGATTTGCTCGTAGAAGCTTACGCAATAGCAGGAGAAGCAGCAAGACGGGTACTCGGAATGCGCCCGTTCAACGTGCAATATATGGCTGGTGCGGCCTTGCATGAAGGAAACCTGGTGGAGATGCAGACCGGCGAAGGAAAGACGCTCGCCGCGGTAATGCCGGCTTACTTGAATGCGCTCCAAGGAAAAGGCGTCCATATCCTGACGTTTAACGATTATCTGGCAGGTCGAGATGCCGAATGGATGGGACCCGTTTACCGTTTTCTTGGATTAACCGTTAGCTACGTGAAGGACGGAATGACGACGGAAGAAAGACAACGGGCTTATGCAGCGGACATTACCTACGTAACGGCGAAAGAAGCCGGATTCGACTACTTACGCGATACGATTGCGATGAAGGTAATCGATATCGTTCATCGTCCTTTCCACTATGCCATCGTAGATGAAGCCGATTCGCTGCTCATCGATGAAGCGCGCGTTCCGCTTGTTATCGCAGGGGAAGTGGCTTCTACCGGCAGCGATGGAAGCCGGATGGCGAACTTAGCGAGGGAGCTTACGCTAGGGGAGGATTACGACTTCGACGAGAACAAGAGAAACGTGTTCCTTACGGAAGCCGGAGCGGAGAAAGCCGAGCAAATCCTGCGCAGCGGCAACTTATACGAATCTCATAACAGCCATTTGTTAACGGCATTAAATTGTGCCTTGCACGCGGAGTCTTTGCTTAAGAGGGACGTCGATTACATGATTCGCGATGGCAAGCTGGAGCTGATCGACCTGTACACGGGACGAGTGGCCGAGAACCGGCATTGGCCAGACGGATTGCAGGCGGCAGTAGAAGCGAAGGAAGGTATGGTGACCAAGTCCTCCGGCAAAATTCTAGGGACGATCACCTTGCAGCATCTATTGAGTCTCTATCCGAAGATCAGCGGCATGACCGCGACTGCCCAAGATTCCGCGGACGAATTCGAGGAGACGTACGGACTAAGCGTCGTCGAAATTCCTCCTAATCGCCCAAGAATCCGAATCGATCATGACAGCCGTATTTTCACTCATAAAGAAGCCAAGTTAAAAGCATTAGTGAAAGAAATCGCGGAAGTACATGCAACGAAACGACCGATCTTGATCGGTACGAGCAGCGTGGAGGAATCGGATCAGCTAGCCGAGGAATTGAAGAAGGCAGGCGTTCCTTGCCACGTCCTGAATGCCAAGAACGACGAGAAGGAAGCCGAAGTCATCGCGAAAGCCGGGGAGCTTGGCGCGGTTACGGTCTCTACCAATATGGCAGGTCGAGGAGTCGATATTCGGTTAGGCGGCGGGGAACATGATCAAGCCGAACTAGTAGCGAAACTCGGCGGTTTGTACGTTATTGGTACCCATATGAACGAGAGCGCCCGCATCGATAATCAGCTTAGGGGGCGCGCCGGCCGGCAAGGCGATCCGGGTTCATCCCGTTTCTACGTTTGCTTGGAGGACGAGTTGATTAACCGTTTCGGGATCGAAAAGGCTCTTCAGGCAGCTCATCGCAGTATTAAGCAGGACGAGCCTCTAGAGGCTTCCGTCTTTAATAAAAAGATGGAGCATATTCAACGCGTCGTGATGGGTCAGAACTTCGAAATGCGCAAGACGCTCAACAAATATTCCGATATGGTCGAGGAACAGCGTCGAATTCAGCAAGAACAGCGTGAAGCCATCTTGACGAATAAGGACTCGCTAAGCTCGACCGAAAGATACGTGAGGCTGTACCATATGGATCGAAGCTGGTCCGACCATCTAGCTTACGTTTCTTATATTCGGGAAGGAATTCATTTGGAAAGCCTGGCGAATCGTAATCCTGTCGATGAATTTCATCATCGCATTATCCATGCGTTCGAGCAGTTGCCTGATAAAATAGAGAAAGAAACAGCCAAGACGCTAAGTAAGTTGGGAACGAGCGTTTCAAGGGAAACCGTCGATTGGGAGAAAGAAGGGCTGAAAGGTCCCTCAAGAACGTGGACTTATCTTATTCAGGACCAATTCATGGAGAAGAAAACGAATATCTTCGGCTTATAGGAAAGAGGTAGTCGGATGAACGTAAGAAAGATGAGATTATACGATACGGAGAACATTTACTCCGGCGATGACCGGGATGAATTCGAGAAGGATTATGCGAGGCTCATCCAATCGCCGGCTTTCAGGAGGTTGCAAGGGAAGTCGCAAGTATTCGGCGCGGGTTCCGGCGATTATTACCGAACGCGGTTAACCCATTCGCTCGAGGTGTCCCAGATTGCCCGCGAGGTCGCGAGGCGCTTGGGAAAGCAATACGAGTTTCTATCCCGGAAGGAGCATCCGGGCTTAATGATCGATCCCGAGGTCGTGGAATGCGCTTCGTTAGCCCATGATCTCGGACACCCTCCGTTCGGACATAAAGGGGAAGAGGTATTGAACCGCCTTCTCCAAGAAGAACATGGATTGAAGTACGAAGGAAATGCGCAGAACTTCCGCATTCTTATGTTCTTGGAGAAACGTGCGGGAAGCGGCAGCGGCTTGGATTTAACGGCAGCGGTTCTGTTGGCCATTAATAAATATCCTTTCTGCATCGATGAACCGGGGCGGCTCAAAGGCGTATACAGCAAGGAATGGGAAAGGATCGATTTTCTTCGCCAAACTTGGGGGATGCCGGGAACCTCTGCGACATTGGAAGCCCAGTTAATGGATCTGTGCGACGATATCGCTTATTCCACGCATGATCTTGAGGATGGGATACGTGCGGGTAAAATCCAGATGGATCGCGGGTTTTTCGAGGATGACCGACTTGTCGCACACGTGCTTCAGGAGATTACGAATGATCCGAGTTATTCCGAAGCGAACTGGGAAAACGTCGATATGTCCACTATGGTCAAGCAGGTGCTTATTCATTATCTCGAGCAATGGGAAGTCATCTATGCGGAATGCGACCGGGAACCTTCGAGAACGCGACGGGAAATGAAAGCGCGCTGGGTGCGGAAGTTCGCGAATGAGGTCGGCATTATCGATGATCCGGAAACGGGATGGAAGAAGGTCACGTTAGTTCGGGATGGGTTGATGAACCTCGAGCTGCTGCGGACCATGGAAATCTTGAAGAAACTTGCTTGGGTAACTTTGATTAAGGATTTCCGGGTTCAACGCCTTCACAAGCGAAGCGAGGTTATGATCGAACGGTTATGGGGGAGCTTCAAAAACTTTGAAACCGGGCGACTTATCATTCCGCCCGATTGGTTGGAAAGCTACGAAGCGCAGAAGGACAAGTGGAGCTGGGAGAGGCTCGCGGCCGATTATATATCGGGAATGACGGATGCTTACGCCGAGAAGGTATATGCCGAATTTTTCGCTAGCCGCTCCGGCTCTATCTACGAAAGAGATTAGAACTTTCCTCTTGACCCTGACATTAATGTCAGGGTTTATACTTGGTTTGTATCGATCGGCAAGGGGGAATTCAAATGAAAATCGGAGAACTTTCTGCGAGAACTGGAGTCAGTATTCGTTCTCTTCGTTATTATGAGGAGCAGAAATTATTGACCTCCGTTCGTATGGACAACGGTTATCGGGAATATTCCCCATTGGCGGAAGAGCAGGTGCGGACGATCCAGTTTTACTTGTCTCTCGGTCTCTCGACGGAGCAAATCGCGAGTTTCCTGACTTGCGTCTTGAAGAACAAGGAAGCATTCTGCGAAGAAGTTCTTCCGATCTTCGAGCGGAAGCTGAAGGAAATCGACGGGCAAATCCATCTCTTGAGCCAGATCAAGTCGAATTTGGAGGATCGTATCCGATCGATACAGGAGGAACGCTAACCTAGTATTGAAGGAGTGGAAAAGAACATGTTGGCAGTTAACGATACAACTTTTCGAAACAGCGTTAAACAGCAGGGAGTGACCTTGGTCGATTTCGGCGCTCCTTGGTGCCCGCCGTGCAAAGTGCTCAAGCCGATCTTGGATGAGCTTGGAGAGGAATACGGCGAGAATCTGTCGGTACTAGAAGTCAACTGCGATGAATCGCCGGCAGTTGCGACCGAGTATGGGATCATGTCGATGCCGACCGTTCTCGTGTTTCATAACGGAGAGCCCGTCGAGAAGCTGGTCGGGCTTCGGCCGAAAGCCGCTTACGAGAGTCTTTTATCGAAGTATGTATGATTAATTAAAGAGACCGTCTTATCCATGCCGGATGAGATGGTCTTTTGCATATTCAATGAAATATTTCAAGCAAACAATTACTCATACAATAGGCGGAGGCTAATAAAATAGGGAAGGGTTATTTGAATAAGGAGGGATTGGCTTTGGAGTATAGAAACTTGGGCGCTACCGGATTGAAGGTTAGCGAAATTAGCTTGGGAAGCTGGCTGACATACGGCGGATATGTGGATAAGCAACAGGCAATAGCGACGATCGATAAGGCGTATGAGCTTGGAATCAACTTCTTCGATACGGCAAACGTCTATCGGCGGGGAGAATCCGAGCTAGTCGTTGGAGAGGCGCTCTCCAAGTATCCTCGGTCGTCCTATGTTCTGGCAACGAAGGTAAGGGGACCTATGGGGGAACTTCCTAATCAACAAGGTCTTTCCCGGAAACATATTATGGAACAGTGCGATGCCTCCTTGCGACGGTTAGGGATGGAATACATCGACTTGTATTACTGTCATTACCCGGATGCCGATACATCCATGGATGAAACTTTACGCGCGATGGACGATCTCGTGCGGCAGGGGAAAGTGCTTTATGTCGGTATTAGCAACATGTCAGCTCAGGATATTACGAAAGCCGTAAGGGTTACGGACAGGTTGGGATTAAATCCGATCGCTGCGAATCAGCCATTATATAACATGTTCAATAATGAAATAGAGAAGGAAATAATCCCTCTGTGCGAGCGGAACGGAATCGGGCAGGCGGTTTATTCTCCTCTTGCCCAAGGCGTCTTATCAGGTAAATACCTATCCGCCGCGGAAGTGCCTGCGTCTAGCCGAGCTGCGGACAAAGATGGCTTTCAAGCCGTTCAATCTTGGCTCAGAGAAGAAATTATAATCAAAGCGAAAAGGCTTCAAAAGATAGCTAATGAGTACGGACTGACTCTTTCCCAATTGGCGCTTGCATGGACTTTGCGGCATGCTAACGTTTCAAGCGCCATAATCGGAGCAAGCCGGCCGGAGCAAGCGGAGGAGAATTGCCGGGCCTCCGGAGTACGGCTTGATGAAGAACAATGGGCGCGTATCCATTCCGCATTGGATAACTATTTAAGTGCCGGGATACAATAATTCAGGTTTATAATATAAGAACCTGAATTGAAGGAGGGCTTTTGAGTTGGCAGCACATTACGGCGCGCATGAAACGATGGAAGTTCACGAAGTACTGACATGCGCAATCGACGGTATCAATCATTTTCAACTGCTTCGCCCTCACGTCAAGGATCAGCAGCTTCAACAAATTCTAGACAGACAGCTTCAATTTATGACGAATGAATACAATGGAATGGTACGCGCGGTACAACAGCAAGGACAAGAGCAAGCGATTCCGTATCGTTCTCCGAAAAACCTTGCGCCTAAATACGGATTAGACCATCCCGCCCAACAATCGCCGAACGCCTCGATAAACCAAATCGACGATCGGGACGTCGCAAGCGGGATGCTCTGCAGCCACAAAGCGTCAGCATCGATGAAAATGATCGCCTCGCTGGAATGCGCCAATCCGCAGCTTCGGCATCTTATGCAACAGGGTGCGATCAATTGTTCGGAGCAGGCTTACGAGGTGTGGCAGTACATGAACCAACAAGGGTACTATCAGGTTCCGACCATGAAAGAAATAACTACGAACACCATAATGAATACCTACCAGCCTGCGAATGCGAACATGAATATGAATATGATTCATTCGATGCCGCCTCAACAAACGATGATGTCGCAGCAACAACCTATGATGTCAACGCCAATGTCGACTTATATCAGGCAATAGCTATGACTCCATGCCGATTAGTCTTTAGCCCACCGAAGTATCTTGGTGGGCTTTGACTTTTGCATCGAAGAACTGGAATATTTTACAGGTTGCGCAAGGGTATGAAACGCGGTAGATGTAATTCCTGCTTCGGAAAACGAGGTAGACAAGCACAGCAAACAAGAAACACGAATTGTTCTTTGAAAACTGAACATTGAGCGTAAGAAACAAACAATCGTCGAGGTCGACTTTCGAGTCGGCGGAGACAAACCAGCAATACAGATTGAGCCTCAAAGGCTCTTTAACTGGACATCGCCTTCGGGCGAGTCCTATTATGGAGAGTTTGATCCTGGCTCAGGACGAACGCTGGCGGCGTGCCTAATACATGCAAGTCGAACGAATCTAGAAGTTAGCTTGCTAACTTCCAGGTTAGTGGCGGACGGGTGAGTAACACGTAGGCAACCTGCCCCCAAGATCGGGATAACATTCGGAAACGGATGCTAAGACCGGATAAACAATTCGCCCGCATGGGCGGATTGGGAAACACGGCGCA
>NZ_SOMN01000001.1 GCF_004564235.1 Cohnella luojiensis | reverse complement strand
CTTCTGCAAGGGGGTGTTCAGAATTACGCTCGGCGGAGCCAATCCATCCAAGCAGCTGTTCGCGATTCGATTCTTGAACGACGTCTATATCCGTTAATTCCGGCTTCCCTTTGGTGACCGTTCCCGTCTTATCAAGCAAGATCGCGTTTATTCGATGAGTCGTTTCAAGGTGTTCCCCGCCTTTGAATAATATCCCGAGTTCGGCTGCACGTCCCGAGCCCGCCATAATTGAAGTAGGGGTTGCAAGACCAAGCGCGCAAGGACAAGCAATAACAAGCACGGCTATCGCTTTCTCTAAAGCGCCGGAGAAATTTCCACTATCCACTCCGAAGTACCAAACTAGAAATGTAACCACTGCAATTCCAACAACAATGGGAACGAATATACCCGAAATGACATCCGCAACTCGTTGAATGGGTGCCTTAGAACCTTGCGCTTCTTCGACGACTTTAATAATTTGGGCGAGCGCAGTCTCTTTACCGACTTTGGTTGCTCGGATTTTCAGGACCCCGTTTTTGTTCAAAGCTGCACCGATAACCGGATCTCCTCCACGTTTCTCGACAGGAATGCTCTCGCCTGTAAGCATCGATTCGTCAACGGCTGATACCCCCTCAACGACTTCTCCGTCTACCGGAATTTTCTCTCCCGGCTTCACGATAAATACATCACCAACAACAACTTCTTCCACTGGTACACTGATTTCTTGACCATTTCGTAGGACTAAAGCTGACTTAGCCTGCAATCCCATCAAGGTTTTGATTGCTTCCGAGGAACGGCCCTTAGCCATCGCTTCGAACAACTTCCCCATAACAATCAGGGTAATTAATACCGAACTCGTCTCGTAATACATATCCACTTGGTGGTGAGCGTTTCCGATTGATTGCAAGGTTAAGTAGAGGCTATAAAAATATGCTGCCGAAGTGCCAAGCGCTACGAGAACGTCCATATTCGCGCTGCCGTTACGCAATGCCTTATACGCGCCGATGTAGAATGGTTTCCCAATAACAAATTGAACAGGGGTCGCGAGAATCAGTTGAAACCATGGGTTCATGAAGAGCTCCGGTACCCAAATCCAAGATGTGAATGAGAAATGGCCCACCATAGCCCATAATAAGGGTAAGGACAAGATAGCGGAAATCAGCAGCTTACGTTTCTGTTTCCGTATTTCTTGCTGTTTGCGATCTCCTGCATCCTTTACTTCCTCTTTGGGTTTCGCTCTATAACCAAGCTGATCTACTTTCTTGATCATATCGGGAATCGTAACGCTTGAAGGAGAAAATTCTACGTGGGCGGACTCCAATGCCAAATTCACGGTTGCTTTATGAATACCCGGCAATTTATTGAGTCCTTTTTCAATCCGAGTCGCACAAGCGGCACAGGTCATACCGCCAATTTCAAATTCAACCGATTCTTTCGCAGTGCCATAACCAAGATCTTGAACTTTTTGCTCAAGCTTGCTCATGTCCACTTTACCTGGATCATAACTCACAGATGCCTGTTCCAATGTAAAATTCACAGTGGCCTGGGATACACCCTCAAGCTTGGTCAGCCCTTTCTCTATTCGGTTTGCGCAAGCCGCGCAAGTCATTCCCGTGATCTGCAGAGTTGTTTGTTCGCTTCGTGCGGATTCTGCTGTACTCATGAGTATCACCTCTATCCTCTTCTATATACCCATATAGGGTATAATTATCTTCAAAAAGATGGAGCCATCTTCAGATGACTCCGAATGAAATTATACGACATCGTAACCTTGATCCTCTATTGCCTCTTTGATTGCAGAAACCGAAACTTTGGTTTCATCATAATCTACCGTTACCGAATTGCTTGCAAGGTCTACCTTTGCGTCGGTACCCAGTTTTTTTAAAGCGCCTTCTACCGAATTCACGCAATGTCCGCAAGACATACCCTGTACATTTAAAGTAACATTAGTCATTCTAGATCCCTCCATAGTGTTTATTTCATTAATTTATTTACCGTTATCAGCAGCTCATCGATGACTTCATGTTCGCCAGATTGGATTCTTTCGATGACGCAGCTCTTCATGTGACCTTCGAGTAATAACTTACCGACTCCATTGAGTGCAGACTGAGCGGCAGCAATTTGATTTAAGACGTCGTCACAGTATGTGTCTTTCTCGATAAGTCCCCTTTGATTCCGCGAATTTGACCCTCGATTCGATTTAATCTGGAAATCAGATTTGATTTCATTTTATCCGAATGATGGCTTTTCCTTTCACCTTCGCTAGAACAACAGTCTTCGTCATGTAATTCATTAGAATGTTCCATTTGTGCGTCACCTCTTGTTTCGATTATACGATACCCCCATAGGGTATGTCAAACTATCCTCATAGAAAATTAAAATGCCACTCTCCATTAAAGCATCTCATTAATTCTTATTTGGAGCCGCCCAGACCAAATGAACCGCACCAAACATATAATTCTCCATTTTGTTAATATGTAAATTGGACTGTTGAAGGATTTGAACCATATCACGATTTAAGCGACAGCCGACAACCTTTTTGAATAGCGGATCAACAATCGTTTGTAGACCACCGATGATTCGATTAGAACTGATCCCGTGTTCCAGTAAAAGAATCTGACCATCGCGCTTGCACCACTTTTGAAATGCACCCAATACGCTTTGAGGATCTTCATATCCGCAAAACGATAATGTGGATACAATGGTGTCAAATGATTCGTCGGGAAACGAGAGCGATTCAACATCAGAGTGAATGAATTCAGCTTGAATACCGATTTCCACGGCAGCTTGTTTGGCTTTGTTTAACATCTCCGGACTGAAATCAATTGCGGTCACTTGAACGTCTTTGGAATAATAATGAAAATTGGCTCCCGCGCCGACAGATACTTCTAGCACCCGGCCTTTAGCGCAACTGATCAGCTTTTCACGCCATACTCTTTCCGATTTTTTTTTTCTTCTAACTTCATACAATCTCGCTTGTTTATCAAATTTTCGAATTAACTTTTCTTTGCTCATCTCATAAACCTCCTGCGAATCAGGCTCTGAACATTCTTAAAAGGAGATCTGTATGAAGAATCGGTTGTATTGTTCTATTCTGTACCTGATGCATGGCAATACCCTGGATCATCGCAAAGTAGGCAACAGCAAGCATTACAGGGTTTTCCTGTATGATTTGACCTGCTTGTTGCCCGGCCTTGATGATTGGGATGAGACTCTCCATTGCAGTGGGAGAAGTGCAACTTACCATTCTTTTTACTTCAACTGGCACAGCTTCGGATGTAAACGCCTGAATGATAATGAGGTAGTAGTAAGCCCCGTGATCGGCGAGTCCTTTTAGAATGGTTTCCGTTAGCCACTTTAATTGCTCATACGGCGACACATCTTGCCTAGCAGCCATTTCCACGACTTTTACGGACCCTTCCAAAGCCATTTCAACGAGTTTAGTGAAGATCTCTTCCTTTGTGCCCAGATAATGATAAACCAAGCCATAGCTTGACCCGGCTTCGGTTGCGATATCGTTGATTTTGGTAGCAGATAATCCCTTCTTAGCAAATACTTTAAGCGCTGTGCGCAGGAGCTGCTCCCTTCGCTCTTCTCTAATTTGTTTATTCTGCTCTTCTTTTCGTGGAGACATAGGTAAATCCTTTCGGCTGTTTTATTTTATCTGCAGTTCCCGTTGTTGTGATTCGATTAATTTTCCGTCACGCATTCGGACAACCCTGCTTATTTTATCGGTCCACTCCGGATTATGGGTTACCATCACGATAGTACGTCCTTCTCTATTCAAATTCAAGAGAAGCTCCATAATCATTTCTCCGTTTTCGCTATCCAGGTTTCCTGTCGGCTCATCTGCTAAGATTAGATCCGGATTATTTCCGAGGGCCCGGGCGATAGCAACTCTCTGCCGTTGTCCCCCTGAGAGCTCGGAAGGCAAGTGCGTCGATCTATTGCTTAACTGAACCTGCTCCAATAGCTGATGTGCTTTATGATTCGCTTCTTTTGTTCCTACTCCTGCAAACTTCATCGGTAATGCGACATTTTCCATTGCAGTCAACGAAGGAATAAGGTTGAATGTTTGAAAAATAAATCCGATTCGCATTAATCTATGTTCGGCTAATTGCCTCTGGTTGAGATTGCCTAGACTCTGGTCATTGAATGTAATATCTCCTTTAGACGGAACATCCATGGCTCCGAGTAGATGCAGCAAGCTGGATTTACCGCAACCCGAAGGACCCAGCAATGCGACAAAATCGCCTTTCATCACGTTCAAATCAATACCGCGCAGGGCATGAACAGCAGTTTCTCCGGAACCATAAGTTTTCCATACCTTATTGACACTTATCATGTATAGCACCTCCCTAAGGATTGGTTTTATTCATAACGTAAACTTTCAAGGGGATTGACACGCTGCGCAGCCCAAGCTGGCCATAATGAAGCTAAAATACCGACAAGCGCTGAAACGACAAGGGTCTCGATCCACTTGCCTGGATTTAGAACCCATTCCCCAAACATCAGTCCATTAAGAATGAAAGATACAGGGAGAGCAGTTATCCCCCCTATCAAGCTTATGGTAAGACTTTCCGCCATGATGATGCCGATAATCTTCCGTTTGGTTGCGCCTATCGCTTTTAAGGTACCGATTTCTTTTCGCCTTTCGAATATGGCCATGACCATCACGATCGTTACGACGACAATCGCAATGACAATTGCCGTACTGTTGATCATTGTAAAAAAAGTTCGCGTGGATTTTAGCAATTTTTCTGCATTTTGGGCTAGCTCCTCAGAGGAGGAAACACGCAACTTGGGGTGGATTGCACTGATTTGTTCACTTATGGATTTCGCTTCATCAGCTTTAGCGGCAGTTACCAAGACCGCGCTGATTAGACTTGGACGGGTGAAGATTTCTTGCGAGGTTTTCAGGGGAATTAGGATAGAGCCGTCAATGAGCCAATCGGCATCCTCGACAATTCCTGTAACTGTGAGCTTATAATCCCTTAAACTGATACTATCGCCGATTTGCACCCCGTAATATTCGGCTGCCTTCAACCCCAATATCGCATTATTGATGCCTGCAAGACTAGTATCCCCTCTTACTTCATAATTTCCCAAATATACATTTTCTTTTCCGGGTTCCACACCGACTGCCAAAACGCTTGGCGGCATACCCGGTCCTGGTGCGGGCACTAGGGTTTGAAATAAAAGAGTGCTGCTGCGAGAAAGATCTACTCCTGGAATTTGAAGAATTTGACCGACGCTTTTTTCCTCGATGACTGTATTCAATGGTGGATAACTATTGTTTTCTGACTTATCCTCCACCACGATCCGCCCCGCCATCCCTGAGATTTGCCTTTGGGTCTCATGGTCGAAATATCCCATGATGTTGGACATCATGACGTAAAGCTGAATTGCCGCAAGAATTCCGAGAATGGTTAACAATGAACGGGTTATTCTGAACTTCAGATTCTTGTACGCCAATTGCCACATTATCCTCACCCTTTTTAATTGACAGTTTTGTCAATTAAAAATACATCACTTTACTCCTTTTGTCAATTCCTTATCGTATTGAATCAGGCCCATTTTTCTTTAACTCTTCGACATTCGGACAATGTTCTTATCATCCGACATCCAATTCAGTTTCAGAATCCTAGCGACAAAATGAATAACGCTCCTGCGCCCGGTTAGGTGCCGGGATCAGGAGCGTTATTTTGCCTATCAACGGAACATCGTGTAGAGCTTAATCAGATGCAGCATATTATTGGGATCGATTTTTTGCGAGATGATGAAATTGACCAATTGATCTTCCTGCGTTTCGGTTAGCGGTTCGTTGAGAATGCGCGCGAACTGTTTGACCCATTTGCGTACCTTCGGACGGTCCTGCAAATCGTATTTCGTGACCCCGTCGAGCAGATCCTTGATCCGCTCCTTGGTCGCCGGGTTTTTCATTTTGACTTTAATGCGTTCCACGAATTCCGTCTTGATGCCGAATTTTTGCCAGCTTGGGCTCAAAGACGATCACGCTCCTTCCGGCAGCTTTTCGGTACATCATATGCCGCCGGAAGACCCGCAATGACAAAGTTGCGTGCACACCCCGTTAATCCAGAGGCTCTCCGATCAGTTGCGCCTCGCGCGCGAGATGATCTCTAAGCCCGCCATATATCGGCGACGACCAGAACTCCTCCCTCGATGTCATGGCAGCCGCATCGTCCCTTGCTTGCTCGAGCACCTCGAAGTCGTTCAGTAGATTGGCGAGCCGAAACTCCGGCATGCCGCTTTGCTTCGTGCCGAAGAACTCCCCCGGCCCCCTGATCTCCAAGTCGCGGCGGGAAATCTCGAAGCCGTCGTCGGTATCGGTCATGGCCTTCATTCTTTCTTGCCCGTTCTCGGATTTGGGATCCGCGATCAGAATGCAATACGATTGATGCTCTCCTCGGCCGACGCGGCCTCTGAGCTGATGAAGCTGGGACAATCCGAACCGGTCGGCGTCCATTATGATCATCAAGGTGGCATTCGGCACGTCGACTCCGACTTCAATGACCGTAGTGGATACGAGCACATGCGTCTCGCCGGCAGCGAAGGCTGCCATCGTCGCCTCTTTCTCCGCGGCGGTCATCCGGCCATGCAACAGTCCGATGGTCAAGTCGGGCAATGCTTGGGTTAACTGCATATGGAGATCGATCGCGTTCTGCACGTCAAGCTTCTCCGACTCTTCGATCAGCGGGCAAATAAAGAATGATTGTCGTCCGAGCTCCGCTTCCTTGCGAATAAATCCGAGGACACGATCCATCATGTCGTGCTTAACCGAGTACGTCTTAATCGGCTTCCGGCCCTTCGGACGTTCCCTTAGCGTAGAAACGTCCATATCGCCGAACACGGTAATCGCCAACGTCCGCGGAATGGGCGTCGCCGTCATCGTCAGCACGTCCGGATTCATTCCCTTGCGGCGCAAGATGCTTCGCTGGTTAACGCCGAACCGGTGTTGCTCATCCGTCACTACCAAGCCGAGACTGCGGAAGAACACATCCTCTTGGATAAGCGCATGCGTTCCGACTAAGATATCTAGCAGCCCCATCTGCAGCGACGCGAGAATATCCCTTCGTTTACGTTCGGTCAGGCTTCCGGTCAGCAGACCGACCTGGATACCGAAAGGCTCGAACAGCTTCCCGAGCGAGCGGGCGTGTTGCTCTGCCAAGATTTCCGTCGGCACCATCAGCGCGCCTTGATGGCCCGCTCTCACCGTCGCGTAGAGTCCGACAGCGGCAACGACGGTTTTTCCTGCTCCTACGTCTCCCTGAAGCAATCTGTTCATCACGTACGGCTGCTTCATATCATGGAGAATTTCGTTGATCACTTGCTTCTGCGAGTCCGTCAATAGGAAAGGCAATTGGCTGACGAAGCGTCGGATTTCCTCATTATTGACGGGATGGACTAACCCATCCGCCTGCTTGACGTGGGTAGCGCGATAAGCCTGCAGCTTCAATTGGAACAAAAAGAGCTCCTCATAGACCATGCGGCGCCTAGCTTCCTGTCCTTCATTGGTATTCTCGGGACGGTGAATGCGCGTGATCGCTTCTTTGCGCGGGATAAGAGAGTGCCTCTCAAGCAGCTCCGAGGGTAATATCTCCGGAATGAGCGACCCGTATTGCGTTAAAGCGCGGTCGATTAACTTCCGTATCGTCGCTTGCGTGATGTTGCCTCCGACCGAATAGACAGGCTGAAGAGTGCCGGTCTTGGCCGTGCTCCGATCGGGAAATTCCGAATCCGCTACCGTAATATGACGGCGTCTCTGATCCCATTTGCCTGTTAAAGTAATTTCCCTGCCGACGGTTAATTGATCCTTCAGGAAAGCCCGATTAAACCAAACCGCGGTCACCAACGCGGATTCTACCGTCACTCGGCAAATCAAGCGGGATTTGCCGCCGTAGCGTTGCATGGAGGGCAAGGAAGCGATCGTTCCTTGAATCGTGATTCTTTCCCCGTCCTTCACTTCGCTAAGCTCGCGAATCCGGTAATCCTCATAACGGAATGGATAATATTCGATTAAATCTCCGACCGTCGAAATACCCAAGGCGTGAAGCTCCTCCGCTTTCTGAGGGCCCACGCCTTGAAGTTTCGTCAGAGGAACCTGGAACAAATGAATGGACATAAGACCAACCTCTTTATATGACGGTTACAGGAGTAACGAACAATCCTATCGTTCCCGGTCCCGCATGCGTGCCGATAACCGGTCCGATTTCCGTTTCCTGATAATGCTGTACGTTTAAGTGTTGCTTGAGAAGCTCCGCAAGCTCGGATACGCCAGCTATGTGCCCCGGGGTTACGGCTATCGTCAACTTCACCGGGCGATCCTTCAAATCCGCCTCCAGCACTTCCGCAATCCGTGCCATCGCGCGCTTCTGTCCCCGCACCTTATCGAACGGAAAGACGATACCCTCTTTATCTATGGATAAGATCGGTTTGATGTTGAGAAGGGATCCCAGGACGGCGGAGGCTTTGCCAATCCGACCGCCCTTCTTTAAATATTCTAACGTATCTACTAAGAAGTAGAGCCTTAGCTCTTGGCGAAGCCGGTGCACCTCGGCAATAATATCTTCTTTCGAAGCTCCGGCTTGTGCCATTTCTGCTGCGGTAACGACAAGCAGGCCATACCCGTAGGAAGCGGATTTCGAGTCGATAACCGTCACGTCCGCGTCCTCTTCAAGCATGGACTTCGCGATCGTCGCCGATTGATAGGTTCCGCTCATCGCACCGGAAAGCTGAATCGAGATCACCGAATGCCCTTCGTCCGTCAGTCTCTTATATACGTCATAGAAATCGGAAGGAGATGGCTGCGACGACGTTGCAAGTCCTCCGAATGAGGCCAGCTTCTCGTAAAACTGCGCCGGCTGCAGCGTAATGTTGTCGAGGTAGCTTTCATCCCCGAAATTTACTTTAAGGGGTACCATCGAAATGCCAAGTTTCTCTCTTACCTGAAGCGGAATATCCGCCGTGCTATCCGTGACCAGTACTATAGATGCCATAGCCTGTCCCTCCATCGCCCAATGTGTATTTACGGTTCAACCGCGAACAGGTAAGGATACAACGGCTGCCCGCCTGCATGCACCTCGACTTCAACGTCGGGGAATTTCCGGGAAAGCCATTGTTCAAGCTCTTCCGTCAGCTCCAGGTCGGCGCTATCGCCGGTCAGTACCGTCAGGATTTCGGTCCCCGATACGAGCACCGAAGTTAGAAGCTCTTGGCAAGCTTCGCTAAGAGTCGGCGCGGAAGCTACGATCGTCTTGTCTTTGATTCCGATGAAATGGCCTTCTCTTATCTGCAGGCCGTCCATTTCCGTGTCCCTAACCGCTTGCGTGACGGAGCCTGTTACGACCCGCTCGTAAGCTTTCGTCATCCGGTCGACGTTAGAGGCTTCGGTATCGGACTCCTGGAAGGCAAGCATCGCCGCCATCCCTTGAGGGAGCGTGCGGGTTGGCAGAACGGTAACCGGACGATCCGCAAGTTCTGCCGCTTGCTTGGCCGCCATAATGATATTAGGGTTATTCGGTAATACGAAAATATGATGAGCGGATAAGGACGTAATCGCTCCAAGCAAGTCCTCCGTGCTCGGATTCATGCTTTGGCCGCCGGAAAGGACAATATCCACGCCTAGGCTGCTGAACAATTCCGCGTTTCCTTCGCCTACGCTGACAGCGACAACGCCGTAAGAAGCCATTTCGTATACGTCGGGATTCGGCTCGCTTTCCGGCGAGGCGGTAATCGAAGGCAGATTCACGACTCCCGGCAATGAATAGTCGACGACGGGCTTGCCGGATGCAGGCCCTTCATATTGCGCAGTAGGCTGATTTCCAGCCTGGACATCAGCTTGTCGGGCAGGCTGCTGAGCAAGCAGCTCGCGATGCTGCTCCTGCATGTTCAGAATGTGAATGTGCGTAATCTCGCCGTAGGTCAATGCCTGATTAATGACGTCTCCCGGCCTGCGGGAATGGACATGGACTTTAACGATATTCTCGTCTTCAATGAGAATGATCGAGTCCCCGTCCCGCTCCAGCGCTTGGCGGAATTTACTCTCGGGGAAAGGAGCCGAAGACGCAATCCGCTGGATAAAAAACTCCATATCGTAAGGAAAGGCGATGCTTTCCGTCGTAATCTTGGATTGGGCTGCCGTATTCGCCGCTCCGGCTTGACGGGCGGCAGGCGCAAAGTTATTTTGCGGTACAGAGGTTTCCGGGACGGATAACGCAGGATTCTTGTCGAGTTGCGGAATCGCCGTATCCGTGAAATCCCCTGTTCTCAGGTATTCCACGAAACCTTCGTATATATAGACAAGTCCTTGTCCTCCGGAGTCGACGACGCCGACCTGCTTCAGAATCGGAAGCATCTCTTGCGTGCGCGCCAGCGTCTCCAATGCTTTGGAATGGACGTCAATCATCCATTCGGCGAGATCGGATGTGCGCCTCGCAGCCGTTAGCCCATGGCGGGCAGCTTCTCGCGCGACAGTTAGTATAGTGCCTTCAACCGGTTTGACAACCGCCTTGTAAGCGGTATCAACACCCTGTTGCAAAGCATTGGCGAAAAGAGGCACCGTAAGCTCTCTCTGTCCCGAAATCGAACGCGCGAACCCGCGGAACAATTGGGATAGGATCACTCCGGAATTGCCTCTAGCGCCCATGAGCAGTCCTTTGGAAAGCACTTCCGCGGCTCGGCCGACTTCCTCGGACGGTTTATTTTTCAATTCGGCCACGCCGGCCGACATCGTAAGATTCATATTCGTTCCCGTATCGCCGTCCGGCACGGGAAACACGTTCAGGGCGTTCACGCGGTCTACGTTGCGGGTTAACCGCTCTGCGCCGACCAATATCATAGCCGCCCATTCACTTCCGTTCAAGAAGCGCTTACTCAATGATGTATTCCCCTTCCTAATAAGCTACTTCAATACTCGCACTCCTTGAACATTTACATTAACAAGATCAACCTTCAGCCCAACGACTTCCTTCAATACGTATTTAACCTTGGATTGGATGTTGTGGGCCACTTCGGAAATTTTGGTTCCGTAGCTTACGATGACATATAAGTCTAAATGAACGAATTCCCCCTCATGGCGCACTTCCACGCCTCGGGACAGGTTCTCTCTTCCTAGCAGCTCCGCGATGCCATCCTTTAGTCCTTTGCGGGATGCCATGCCTACGAGTCCATAACAATCCAATGCCGCCGAACCGGCAATCACGGCGATGACCTGATCCGCCACATCTATCTTTCCGTTCTCCGAGACGAGCTGCAGAGGCATGGAAATTCACTCCTTTATGCCATTATTATGGACCATACTTCATTGTACTATAAAAAATCGGGAGAATGAAGCCGTTTTCTGGGTAAATCTCACGATTAGACCATCGAAGGGCATGAAAGCAGTCTTTTTCGTTGCAACAAGCAACGCGCTGTGCTATGATAGTGTAGTATTTGTATGGACGTGGTAGGGAGGTGTATTTTTAGTGGCTCGTAAATGTTATATCACAGGGAAAAAGCCGGGTTCCGGCAACAACAAATCTCACGCGAATAACACTACCCGCCGTTCTTGGGGGGTTAACGTACAAAAAGTGCGCATTCTGGTGAACGGTAAACCTAAACGTGTTTATGTAAGCGCCCGTGCTCTGAAATCCGGAGAAGTAACTCGCGTTTAATTCACGCTCTCGGCTTTAGCCGCCATGAATGAAGAAAAACCGTCAGGTGATCCTGACGGTTCTTTTTGTTTTCTTTTGCCTAGAAGGCGTCAATTTTTGTGAAATGTATTGAGAATCGCTTTGACGAAGCCACCTAAAAATTTCGGCAGCTTGATGGTGTAAAACTTCATCGTCCCATCCCTCCTCCGCAGGCTGAACCCTTGCCGGCTTCTACGTTCGAAGCGCGCTATTGATTCCAATGTATGCAGCCTTCAATTTGTCCTATGCCAGACAAATCTCGGAGGTAACCAATAATTACTATGAGCTTCTTTTAACGCAGTGATGAAATCGCGGCAGCCCGGTCTTCATGTCCGAAAATATAAGTGCCCGCAACGAGCGAATTCGCTCCCGCTTCTTTAACTAATGCGGCAGTCTCCAAGTTTATGCCGCCATCTACTTGGATATAGATATCGCTCCGCCCCCGGTTCTCCAGCATCTCGCGAAGCTGTCGCAGCTTAGGAAGCATCGCAGGCAGGAACGACTGCCCCCCGAAGCCCGGATTAATCGTCATGATCAAGACGAGATCGATTTCATCCAGGACGTATTCGATAACGGATAACGGCGTATGCGGGTTCAACGCTACTCCCGCCTTCATTCCGAGTCCGCGAATTTCCGAAAGCGTCCGGTGCAGATGCACGCAAGCTTCAGCGTGCACGGTTATCCGGTCTGCTCCTGCCGCCGCCAACGCCGGAAACAGCGATTGCGGGTTCTCGACCATCAGATGGGCGTCGAAGAAAAGCTTTGTCGCGGGACGAATCATCGAGACGATCGGCGGTCCGAACGTAAGGTTCGGCACGAAATGCCCGTCCATAATATCAATATGTACCCAATCCGCTCCCGCAGCTTCAATGCTGCGGATTTCTTCTCCAAGCGCGGAGAAGTCCGAAGCGAGGATAGAGGGCGCAATTATAGTCATTTTAATACCTCCGCTTGGTTTCTTTCCATTCCGTCATGAAGCTGACGTAGTGCTCGTAACGGCTTTCCGCGACGATCCCTTGCTCCTTCGCTTGCAAAACTGCGCATTGCGGTTCATGCGTGTGCGTACACCCGCGGAACTTGCATTGCTGGGATAAAGGCCTGAATTCACGGAAGCAGGAACCGATCTCGTCGATTCCAAGCTCCGCGAAGTCCAACTGGCTAAAGCCCGGCGTGTCCGCCATATACCCTCCGCCGGATATCGGAACAAGCTCGACGTGGCGAGTCGTATGCTTGCCGCGCCCAAGCTTATCGCTAATTTCATTCGTCTCTATCTTCAATCCGGGTACGAGCGCGTTCACTAGAGAGGATTTGCCGACTCCGGATTGGCCCGCAAGCATGTTGATATGCCCCGCGAGCGCCGTTCTTAGCTCCTCCAAACCTTCGCCATTATGGGCGCTCGTAAGCACGACCTGATATCCGATCGAAGTATAGAGCAATCTTGCTTGCTCCATCGTTCGGCGAATTTGCTCCCCTTTTTCCCCTTCTGGAATCCGGTCGAGTTTCGTCAGAACGATCAAGGCATCCATACGGGCATGCTCGGTATGAACCAGAAATTTATCTAACAATACCAAGCTAAGCTCAGGCCGCACGACGGAAAAAACAAGGACCGCCAAGTCGGCGTTCGCGATCTGCGGACGGATCAATTCGGATTTGCGCGGCAATATTTCCTCTACCGAGCCTTCTCCGTTTTCCGTTTCGCTATAGACGACGCGGTCGCCGACCAGAGGAGATTCTCCCCGCTTTTTGAATATCCCCCGCCCGCGGCACTGCACCGGATTGCCGCCAGCGTAATCTTGCACGTAGTAATAACCGCTTAATGCTTTCACGATCAAGCCCTCGGGCATTGGATACAACTCCTTCTCCTAGCCCGAACCGGCCCTAGTTGTCGTTCTCGAAAGCTCATTCGGGGTTCGCGTCATCGCCATTCGGATCCGTTCCGTCTCCGTTCGCCGGAACCTCTCCCGTATCCGTTCCGTCACCGGGATCGCCGGGATCGGTTACCGGGGCGTCCGAGGCCGGAATCACCCGATAAGGTACGGGCTCCTTCTGCAGGAATTGGCCATCGCGGTAAATCGAAATTTGACCGTCCTTGTTCGGGGACAGGATCAACGTGATCGGAATCGAGGTCGTGGCGGTAATTTCCTTCGTGTCCCACTCGATATTGTCTCCCGTGGCATCGGAATATACGATTCTGATCTTGCTCGTCTGGCCTTCTACTGCCGGGGACACGGTTACGCTAAGCTTCTGCTCCCTGGAATCGGCGGGATACCCGCTGCTTACCCAGATCATAACCTCCGTCTTAGGCGTGACCATCTCGTTCGGTTCCTCCGGAAACTGCTTGAATACCTTGCCTTTCGGCTGCGAATAGCTCGATTCCCTCAAGATTTTGTCCTCGGACAGCTTCAGATCGTACTTGAGAATAATCGCCTTGGCTTCGGCCTCCGTCTTGCCAATGAGGTTCGGCATCTCGAAGGCTTCCTCGCCTTTGCTCACGATCAGCGTGATATTCGTATCCTCGGCTGTCGGATCGAACTTCGCATCGGCCTCGGGGACTTGCTCCAGAACGGTTCCCGGCTCGCTTTCGTCGAATTTCTCGCTCGGAAGGATGTTGTCCTTGTCTACGCCCATTTCTTGCAATTTTGCGCTCGCCTCGTCGAACGACATCCCCGACAAGTCCGGCATGGACGGAAGATCCTTCGGTATGCCAATCGTCAACTGAATCGGAGAGCCTTCCTTGGCTTCCATGTCCATTTTCGATTGTTTGACGACGAGACCTACGTCCTTTTCGTCATCGACTATTTCAGTTAGGTTGGGTTCTTGAATCGTAAACCCGGCAGCGATCAGCATCCGGCGCGCTTCTGCTTCTTTCTCTCCAACCACGGTCGGAACCACTACGTCCGAGTTCGTTTGATGTCTAAGCTCCCCTATCGCCCAGATCAGAACTCCGATGAGCACGATGGCCAGAATGGCCAACACCGTAGGAATGATCCACTTGCGCTTCGGTTCGCTTAAACCGTCGGAATTCCAACGATCCTCGTTATTCGCCGTTTTGACGGCGGGAGCCTCGATCGTATTGCGCATATCCGGCCGGATGGCGGGGATGACCCTTGTCTTATCTTGTTCGTCGTCCTCGTCGCTGGAATAATGCACGGCCGGCTCATTAAGACGTTGCGGCTGCAAGCTGGTATCCAAATCTGCCCACATTTCCTTGGCCGATTGGTACCTCTCCTGGGGATTCTTGCGCATAGCCCGCAGAATGATGTTCTCCACGCTCTGCGGGATGTACGGATTCACTTTCCGCGGCTGTTCGAACGGATCCTGCAAATGTTTAAGCGCCACGCTGATCGGACTCTCGCCGAGAAACGGCAATCTTCCCGTCACCATCTGATAAAGCACGATTCCGAGCGAATACAGATCGGACTTCTCTCCCGTGGTCACGCCCTTGGCATGCTCAGGCGAGAAATAATGCACCGATCCGATAACGGAGCCCGTCTGAGTAATCGTGGATGAAGTAACCGCGCGGGCGATGCCGAAATCCGTTACCTTCACCCTTCCGTTGTTGCCGATCAGAATATTATGCGGCTTAATATCGCGATGGATAATCTGATTATGATGGGCGTGCTCCAAGGCATCGCAGATTTGGGCCGTGATTTTAACGGCTTCGTCCGCTTGCAAAGGAGCGCGTTCGCGTATGATTTCATTTAAATTTGCGCCGTCGATAAATTCCATGACGATATAGTGGGTATCTTCAACTTGTCCGACATCGTAGATGCTAACGATATTCGGATGCGATAAGGACGCGGCTGCTTGCGCTTCGCGGCGAAACCGCTTCACGAAGTCCTCGTCATGGGTGAACTGCTGCCGTAGTACTTTAACGGCGACGAAACGATTCAATAATAAATCCCTTGCCTTATATACAAGCGCCATTCCGCCGCCGCCGACACGAGCCAGCAGTTCGTAACGACCGCTAAGCGTAAGTCCGATCATGCTGTTTCCCCTCCTGCGGCATTAGCCCGATCATTGCCCGAGACGATGACGACGGTTATATTGTCATCTCCGCCTGCAGCCAAAGCCAGATCGATAAGCTTCTGCGCTTGTTGTTCCATCAAAGCGCTCGGGTCCTCCAGAGCAGCTTGAACATCGGATTGCTCGACTAATCCGGTCAGCCCGTCGCTGCATAACAAGATCAGGTCTCCGATTCTCCAATCGATGACCTGGATGTCCGCATCTACTTCGCTATCGGTACCGAGAGCCCTGGTCAATACGTTCCGCCTTGGATGACGCGCGGCTTCTTCCGGGCTTAATTGTCCGGATTTCGTCAATTCGTTGACGAGAGTATGGTCCTCCGTCAGTTGTTCCAGCCGCCCGTTGCGCAGACGGTAAGCTCTGCTATCCCCGATGTGGCCGATCAGTCCGGTACTTCCATCCAATAATGCTATGACGACCGTGGTCCCCATATTATGGTACTGCTCGTTCAGCGACGCAGTATCATATACAACCTTATTAGCATGGCGAATCATATCCCTTAGCTCGGCAGCTCTCTCATTAACGGAAGTAACGGCTCCCCAAGCTTGCAAGGATTGCACCAAGCTGTCTACGGCAAGCGCGCTTGCAACATCCCCGGCCCGATGGCCGCCCATGCCGTCCGCAACGATCGCGGCCGTCAAACCGCCGGGCAAGCGCCCGCTCCAAGCTTGATCTTCATTTACCTGCCTGACCTTGCCGACATGACTCCGCAATACCGTCTTCACACCCATCACCCCGTCGTCGTCTCCATATGCTTCGCCCGCAATTGCCCGCAAGCCGCCGCAATATCATGGCCTTGCTCCCTGCGAATCGTTACGTTAACATTCTTCTTCTGCAGAATGCGCTGGAATTCGAATATGTCGTCCCGAGGAGTTCGTACGTAATCGCGCTCGGGCACATAGTTAACGGGAATCAGGTTCACGTGGCACAACAACCCTTGCAGCACGTTCCCCAGCTCCTCCGCATGCTCAGGACGGTCGTTGACTCCGCCGATCAGCGCATATTCGAAAGTAATACGCCGGCCCGTTTTCTCGATGTAATATTTGCAGGCGTTCATGACGTCCTCGAAAGGAAAGCGCCGATTTACCGGCATCAGCTTCGACCGCAACGCATCGTTCGGCGCATGAATCGAGATCGCTAGATTAATCTGCGTGTTCTCGTCGGCGAACTTGATCATGCTCGGAACGATTCCGCTCGTGGACACGGTAATGTGCCTTGCCCCGATGTTTAACCCTTTAGGGTGAATCATGACGCGAAGGAATTGCATCGTCGCTTCGTAATTCTCGAACGGCTCGCCAATGCCCATAATGACGATGCTCGATACTCGTTCGTTAAGAGGATCAAGAATCCGTTGCGATTGCACCACTTGCGCGATGATTTCTCCGGCCGTCAAACTTCGTTTCAGCCCGCCTAACGTGGAAGCGCAGAACGTGCAGCCGATTCGGCAACCGACTTGCGTGGTCACGCATACGCTGTTCCCGTAATTGTGGCGCATGATAACCGTTTCGATCGCATGGTCATCTTGCAAGCCGAACAAAAATTTCACCGTTCCGTCCTTAGACTCGAACTTCGCGATTTCCGTCAACGTTACGAAATTAAAGCTCGCCGTCAGTTTATCCCTTAGCGGCTTCGGAAGGTTTGACATTTCCTCGAAGGAGCCGACCCGTTTCACATACAGCCAATCGAATATTTGACCCGCGCGAAAAGCAGGCTCTCCTTGTTCTTTAATCCATTCTTGAATCTGCTCTAGCGTGCAGTCGTAAATAAAAGGCTTGATTTGTTCATTATCCAATTCAGTCACCACCATTCGTTCATTTTACCATAAAATTATTGGGATTGCTTCCGTAAACGGGCGATGAAGAAGCCGTCGCTGCCGAACATATGCGGGAGTAACTGCAGCATGCCCGAGAATCCCTCCGGCAGTTTCCCGGCATCCCGAAGAGGGGCCAAAACCTCTTCCGGCCATTTCGCGTCCAAAGAATATTCCGGGTGCTCCGCTAGAAATCGGCTAATCGTGTCTTCATTCTCCTCCGCGGCAATCGTACAAGTGCTGTATACGAGCACGCCGCCGGGCTTGACGAGGGACTGGACTTTGCTCAATAGCCGACTTTGCAGATGAGATAAGCTAGTTATATCATCCGCGAATTTGTTCCATTTGATTTCGGGCTTGCGGCGGATAACTCCTAGCCCGGAGCAAGGCGCATCAAGAAGAACGACGTCGCACGATTCCGCCTCGATCCGCTCCTGAAGCTCAAGAGCGTCTCCCACCATCGTCTCCACGCTGGTTAATCCCAGCCTTTCGGTCTGTTGCTTGATTAAAGCTTCTTTATGAGGATGCACGTCATTGGCAATAATCTTACCTTCGTTGCGCATGATTTCCGCTAGATGAGCCGTTTTTCCGCCGGGAGCCGCGCAACAATCCAGCACTTGCATGCCGGGCTTCGGATCGGCCACCGCGGCTACGAGCATCGAGCTCTCGTCCTGAACGGATATAAAGCCTTGCTTGTACCAATCCGAATGGACGAGATTCCCCGCCTTCATCGCGATGATTCCATCTTGCGTAACCGGCGAAGGAATCGCCTCCATGCCTGCGTCGGTCATCCCCGCGACTACCGAGTCTCTTGAAGCCCTTAATCGGTTGACTCGCGCCGAAGCATGGGGATGCTCGTTATTGGCCGCGCATATTTGTTCCGTTGTTGCCTCGCCGTACTCGGCAATCCATCGCTCTACGAGCCATAACGGATGACTATGCGCGAGGGAAATACGCTCCGCTGCAGGCAAGCCGTCAGGGATCGCGGCTTCAAAGCCTTCCCGCAGCAATCCGCGAAGCACTCCGTTCACGAGTCCGCCGATTCCCGCGTGACCTCGCTTCTTGGCGATCCTTACCGCTTCGTCCACGGCCGCATGAGCAGGCACCCGGGTAAGCCATCGCAATTGGTAATAACTCATGCGCAGTAAGCTTCGTACCCATGGCTCTACTTTGCCGGGCCAGCCTTTTACCCGGTCCTTCAGATCGTAATCGATCGTGTTCATTCGCTTGATCGTTCCGTATACGAGCTCGGTGGCAAGCGCCGCGTCCGGGCGAGACAAATCCGAAGATTGCAATGCCTGGTTTAATTCCAGACCGCTGTACGCGCCCTTGGTTTCCACGTTATGCAGCACGTTCATTGCGACTTCTCGCGCCCCTTGCGGCTTGCCTCCGGGCAATCGATTTGTTTTCTTCATTAATTCGCATCCTTATCCGACTTTCGTGTTATACGCATATTGTTCCATATTCGCAAGCATAAACGCATACCGCCGTCCTTGGGAATGGCGGCAACGCGTTTATGTCGGAGGTTATTCGGAAATGGCAAAGCGTAAAACCTATTAAATCCGAATAACCAAAAAAAAGCCCGGGATTACCCGAGCACTTTACCGGGAGCGAGCCGAGCTCCCTTGGCGAACTCCGATGCCGCTAACGCTTTCTTGCCGGCAGGCTGGACTTCCGTTAAAACGATACTGCCGTCGCCGGTGCGGACTCGTATGCCGAATGCGCCCGTCTCCAGCACCGAACCCGGAACCATCGATATCCACTCCGGCCGCATGACGGCGTCGGAGCCTTGCGGGATTCGGCACGCCCAAACCTTGAATACCTCGCCGTCCAGATATGCGAATCCCCCAGCCATCGGATTAAGGCCTCTTACCCTATTGAACAGTTGGCGCGAAGATTGGTTCCAAATCAGCTTCTCATCCTCGCGCGTTAGATTCGGAGCATAGGTCGATTCGCTTTCCTCCTGGGGGATACGAGTGACTGAACCTTCGATTATGCGAGGCAACCATTCGATCAATAGATGCGCGCCCGCCTCGCTAAGCTTAGCAAACACGGTCCCCGCCGTATCCTCATCGGTAATCGGCAATTCCACCTTCGCGATCATATCTCCGGTATCCAAGCCTGCCGCCATATACATGAGCGTTACGCCAGTAACGGTTTCCCCGTTGATGATAGAGCGCTGAATAGGAGCTCCTCCCCGATATCGGGGCAACAACGAGCCGTGGACGTTGATGCATCCCAAGCGCGGCAAATCGAGCACCGACCTCGGTAGAATCTGGCCATACGCGGCGGTAATAATCAAATCAGGCGCGAGTGCCGTTACTTCGGCGACGCCTTCCGGTGAACGAAGCTTCTCCGGCTGCAACACCTTAAGTCCGCGCTCCAGCGCGAACGCCTTCACAGGGGGCGGCGCGAGCTCGCGCTTTCGGCCTTTAGGCCGGTCCGGCTGCGTAACGACCGCCGCTATCTCGTAACCATACTCCAATAGCAGAGCCAATGAGGCAACGGCGAATTCCGGCGTTCCCATAAACAATATTTTCATGCTACTCTCCATCCTGCTCCTGCTCGCTAAGCTTGCGAGCCTCGTATACCGATTCGGCCATATCGATAAACAATACGCCGTTCAGGTGATCCAGCTCATGCTGGAACGCCCTGGACAGAAATTCCGTGCTTTCATATTGAATCGGGTTGCCGTTGCGATCCTGGCCGCGGATAACGATCCGATTGGCCCTGCGGACATCTCCTTGCAGCCCGGGAATGCTGAGGCAGCCTTCCGGTCCGAGCTGCTCGCCTTCCGACGAAACGATCTCAGGATTAACCAACTCGATGAGTTCATGTTCGTCACCCACGTCAACGACGATGACTCGTTTCAAAATTCCTACCTGTGGTGCAGCTAACCCGACTCCGTCGGCATCATACATCGTTTCCGCCATGTCGTCCAGCAATTTGTGCAGGTTGGCATTGAACTTCGTCACTTCCTGCGCTCTTTCCCTAAGCACAGCATCAGGGTGTTTCACGATTAATCGAATTGACATAACGGCATCCTTCTTTCCTTACAGTGGTAGTTCAACTTTCATTTGAATCCTGATTAAAGCATCATCTGCGGATCCACGTCGACGCTGACCTGGACGCCGCCCCTCTTGACCGCGTCTCCCATTTCCTGAAGTACCTGAGAAGCCAGCGAGCTAGCGTCTACGTCTCCCCGATATTTTACCATACATTGAAAACGGTAGCGATCCTTCAATCGGGCAATGGGCGAAGAAACCGGACCCAATACTTCCAAAGCCGCGTTGTCGCCGAAATCGAAATCCTTGCGAACGCCGATCATCGCAGCTTTCTCTCGCATGCCGGATGCAAACTTTTCGCCAATGGATAGCAGCATCGGTACGGACTCATGGGAGAACGTGACGGAGATAAGACGACCGTAAGGCGGGTATCCGAGCTGCCTGCGCAGAGTAAGCGCCCTCTCCGCGAAGCCTTTGTAATCATGGCCCTGTACCGACGTGATCGACTCGTGCTCCGGATCGTAAGTTTGTATAATGACCTCTCCCGGCAACTCATGCCTCCCCGCTCTCCCCGCAACCTGCGTCAGCAGTTGGAAAGTTCGCTCCGGAGCCCGGAAGTCCGGCAATCTGAGAGCGGCATCCGCAGCCAGTACGCCGACAAGAGTCACATAGGGGAAATCCAAGCCTTTGGCAACCATCTGCGTCCCAAGAAGGACATCCGCCCGACGCTCGCGAAATTCCGTGAGCCATCTCTCGTGGGAGCCCTTCTCCGTCGTCGTGTCGACGTCCATCCTGATGACTCTTATACCGGGGAACGTCTCGGCCAACGCTTCTTCTACCTTCTGCGTGCCGGTGCCGAAGAATCGGATATGCGGGCTCTCGCAACTCGGGCAAGCTTTAGGTTCGGCCTCCGTATAACCGCAATAATGGCAACGGAGATTCTGGGATCCGCGGTGATAGGTTAGAGAAATTTCGCAGTGCGGGCAAGCCGCGGTATAGCCGCAAGACCGGCACATGACGAATGTGGCGTACCCCCGTCGATTCAGAAGCAGCACCATCTGTTCTTTCTTGGCCAGCCTGTCCCGTATCGCATCGGCCAAAGGGCGGCTGAACATGGCCCGATTGCCGAGCTTAAGCTCCTCTCGCATATCGACGATGCTCACTCCGGGAAGAGGCCGGTTCGCGACCCTCTCCGGCAGGGCAATGTATTTCATGCCCCTAAGCCCCGTCTCCCGTCCGCTGTACACGGAGGATTCATACGTTTCCAGCGCCGGAGTCGCCGATCCAAGAACGACAACCGCACCGTGAAGACGGGCTCGCTCTACCGCGACGTCGCGGGCGTGATATTTCGGGCTTTCTTCCTGCTTATAAGAGGTCTCGTGTTCTTCATCGATAACGATAAGTCCAATACTCGTAAACGGGGCGAAAATAGCCGAACGGGCGCCAACCGCCACCTGTGCGCGGCCTTCCCTGATTTTGCGCCACTCATCGTAACGCTCCCCTTGGGATAATCTGCTGTGCAGGACCGCGACTCTTGCGCCGAACCTGCTTTTGAAGCGTTCTACCATCTGCGGCGTCAATGCAATCTCCGGAACGAGAACGATCGCTTCCCGCCCCATCTCTAGGCAACGCTGGATCGCTTGCAGGTAAACTTCCGTTTTCCCGCTGCCGGTGACGCCGTGAAGAAGGAAACTCTCGTTCCGGCCGTCATCCAAAGCCGATTGAATCGGCGCGAGCGCATCTGCCTGCTTAGGCGTCAGCTTCATGGGAAGGGATTCCGGAAAATCCCGATGGGCGTACGGATCGCGGTCTTCCGTTACGGAGCGAATCTCGATCAATCCGCGCTCGGCCAAGGACCGGATCGTCGACGAGGTCGTCGATGCCGCCTCCGTCAGCTTGAGAACCGCGACAGGCTCATTATGCTCGGCTAAATATAGAACGACTTCCCTTTGCTTGTTCGCCCTGGCCGGAATATCTCCAACCGCCTCCAACAACGTTTCCCGCGACGTCGGGAATACCGTTTGAACGGTCTTCACGGACAACTGGTCCTCGACACGCTGTCGCTCCTCCAGACGTCCTTGGCGAAGCCAACGCTTCAGCTGCTGGCCTTGCTCGGGATACTGCTGCAGAAGACCGGTCAGCTTCAGAGGCTTGCCCTTCTTGAGCGCAAGCAAGAGACCGCCACTCTGGGCGGTCTCCTCCTCGGACCACTCTGCTCCAGCGGCCGGAAAAACGTATTTCTCCGAGCGTCCTTTAAGGGCGGCGGGCAGCATCGCTTGGAGCGCCACGGTTAAAGGGCATATCCATCTTCTGCTGATCCATTCCCCAAGCTCCACCAATTCGGGAGATAACGGCGGAATGGCGTCCAGCAAGTCTTCGATCGGCTTCAGCTTGGCGTATTCCACGTCCGCGCCTTCCGAGAGCCCCGTGACTATCCCTTGAAGCTTACGGGGACCGAAAGGTACGGCTACCCGGCTGCCGATCTCCACCCAGCCGCTCAATCGGTCCGGGATCAAATAATCGAACGTCCGATCCGTATCCCGGCTCGGAACGTCTACAATAACTCTGGCAACCGTCATGCTTCCGTTCCTTTCCGGCTTGCTTGTTCCTTGCCGCGATTCATTCTGGACAGGACGATATCCATTAACCGCTCCGCGACGGCTCTCTTTATCATCTGCGGAAGCTGCTCTACAGGACCTTCAGCCCCATAAACGGTAACGATATTCGTTTCCGTCCCGAATCCCGCTCCCGCTTCGGTAATGTCGTTTGCCACGATAAGGTCGCATTTCTTGCGATTCAGCTTGTCCATTGCGTGTTTCTCCACGTCCGTCGTCTCCGCGGCAAAGCCTACCACGAAAGGCTTGTCCTTCAATGGTTGGCCGGACTTCCATTCGCCGACGGCCTGCAAAATATCGGGATTGCGAACAAGCTCCAACGTTAGCGACTCGGACGTTTTTTTCATTTTGTGCTCAGCCCTATGCAGCGGACGGTAATCGGCTACGGCTGCCGCCTTCACGACGATATCCGCATCCGGTAGACGCTTCATGACCTCGTCATGCATTTGAATGGCCGAATCGACCTTCACGACCAAAACTCCGTTCGGCACTGGCGCTTCCGTTTTACCGCAGATTAACGTCACTTCCGCGCCGCGGTCCCTCGCCGCTTCCGCGATAGCAAAGCCCATCTTGCCGGAGGAATCGTTCGTGATATACCGGACCGGGTCGATTCTTTCCACCGTACCTCCCGCCGTCACGACTAAGCGTTGACCTGACAAAGGCTTGGGACCGGCTAACATGGCAACGATAGCCTCGACGATCTCGTCCGGCTCGGCGAGACGCCCTTTGCCGACATATCCGCACGCCAATTGGCCCGTTCCCGGCTCCACGAAGGTGGCGCCGCGCGAGGCAAGCTTATTGACGTTATCGATGACGGCCGGATGCTCCCACATATGTACGTTCATCGCCGGAGCGATTAATAAAGGAGCAGTAGTTGCAAGCATCGTCGTGCTAAGCATATCATCGGCTGACCCGTTCGCTAGCTTGGATAGGATATTCGCCGTCGCCGGGGCGATGACCGCCAAATCCGCCGAATCCGCCAAGTCGATGTGCTGCACGCCCGCGGCATCGCGTTCGTCGAAAATATCCGTCGCGACGGGATTACGGGTAAGAACCTGCAGAGTCAGCGGGGTAATGAATTTTGTCGCGCCTTCCGTCATGATGACCTTTACGTTCGCTCCCAGACTGACTAAGCGACTGCACAAGGTGGCCGCCTTGTAAGCCGCGATCCCTCCCGTAACGCCTAGCAAGACCGTTTTCCCCGATAGCGGTTTGTTCATGGTTCGGTTCCCCTCCTCAAGTAAAACGGCTTCGCCGTCCTTAGGACGGCTATATACGTTTGTATCGAGCTATCAGCTGAGTATAAGGAAATCAAAAACTGATACTTGCTGATAGTAGAAAAAAAACAACCGCGCAGGGTTGTCCTTCCTTCCGATCTTATCCAGTTGCGAGATTAGTCTCTATTCAACGTGTTCGTCTTCAGATGCTCGACTTTAATCGCTTCGTGATAAATCTCTTCCAACGCTACTCCGACGTATTTATGGGACTTCGGCGCGGCAAGGTTGCACATGACGCCCTCGCGCAATCCGCGAGCTCTTTTGGAAGCGGCAACGACTAGCGTATACTTGCTGTCTACTTTCTTTACCAGTTCATCGATGGATGGGTATAACATAATATCACCTCTTTCAGACGTTGTCTGCGGTTTTCACGACTTGGAGTTGTTGAAAAAGCTCTCCCAGAAATCGTTCCCGCTTGCAATGCTCCGCCGTTATGATGGAGCTGATTCGTTGGCACGCCTGATCGATCTCGTCATTCACGACCGCGTAATCGTAATGATGCAGCAGGTTCATCTCTTCTACGGCTACCGATAACCGATGGTCGATCGTTGCCTGGGACTCAGTCCCCCTGCCTACGATTCTTTGCTTCAATTCGTTAAGGGAAGGAGGCATCAGGAAGATGAATACGCCTTCGGCGAATTTCTCCCTTACCTTCAAGGCTCCCTGCACTTCGATCTCTAGAATAATATCTTTGCCTTCCGACAGCGTCTTCTCTACGAAATCGCGAGGCGTTCCGTAATAGTTTCCGACGTACTCAGCATGCTCAAGGAGCGCATCCGTTTCTATCATATGTTGAAACTGCTCGCGTGATTTGAAGAAATAGTTCACCCCGTCCTGCTCGCCTTCCCGCGGAGAGCGGGTCGTTGCCGATACGGAATAGATTAGCTCGGGAAGCTTGCGGCGCAGCATGGCGCATACGGAGCCTTTGCCAACCCCGGAAGGACCGGATAGTACGAATAAAATACCTCTGCTCATGGTGTTCCCCATTCATTCATCGTGTTCGTCGTCTTTGGTAGACAACCGGTGCGCAACCGTTTCCGGTTGTACCGCTGACAATATAACGTGATCGCTGTCCGTAATAATAACCGCCCGAGTACGACGACCGTAGGTAGCGTCGATCAGCATATGGCGGTCCCGCGCTTCTTGGATGATCCGTTTAATCGGCGCGGATTCCGGACTGACGATAGATATAATCCGGTTCGCCGAAACGATATTGCCAAATCCGATATTAATCAGCTTGATCGCCATGGTTAGCACTTTCCCTCCGGTCATTCCTGCCTAACAGCGAATTGGCGGGTAACCGAACTACGCTTCCATTGTTGCCGAAAGCCGTTCTCCGCATACTGTAGGGTTAAAAATGGCCTGTTTTCATTCTCTATCGATTTATTGCTTTATTGTACTGCAAATCGCTATGTGGGACAAGAGGATGAAGCATGTTACTTATCGGAAGTCAAACTCTTGCTTTTCTTCCTTACGTATTCGGTGAGCGACACGGTCATCTCATACGCCAGGAACGGAGTCATGAGATAGATCCCGTTAAAGCGCGCCATCGCGACATCAAGCAGCTCCTTCGCGATCTTTACGCCTTCAGCGCGCCCCTCCGCCCCTTCCAGTCCGCTCATCCGTTGGCGGACGGAATCCGAAAGCTGAATGCCGGGCACTTCGTTGTGCAGGTATTCCGCGTTTCTCCCGCTGGCGAGCGGGAAAATGCCCAGGAATATCGGGATGGTCAAATGCTTCGTCATTTCCGCTATGCGCTCGATCAAATCGGGATCGTATACCGGCTGCGTCATAATATAGTCCGCTCCCGCCGATATTTTGCGCTCCAGCCGTTGAATCGCCTTGTCCAGATGTTTGACGTTCGGATTGAATGCGGCTCCGACGATAAAGTTGGCCTTCTGCTTAAGAGGCTTGCCCGAGAAGGCAATGCCTTCGTTTAACTGCTTAATCATTCGTATGATTTCAAATGAAGTCAAATCGTAGACGGAACTGGAACCGGGCAAGTCTCCGAATTTGGCCGGATCTCCGGTAACCGCCAGCACGTGATCGATTCCCAGCGCATCGAAGCCCATCATATGGGATTGCGTTCCGATCAGATTGCGGTCTCGGCAAGCAATGTGCACTAATGGACGAATACCGACCCGTTCCTTCAAGAGCGCGGCTAGCGCCATGTTGCTCATTCTCGTGACGGCCAACGAATTGTCGGCCATCGTAAGGGCATCCGCTTTCGCGTCCTTCAATGCTTGCGCGCCTGCCATGAACTTGGAGATGTCCAAGTCGCGAGGCGGATCCAATTCGACGATAACCGTGTGCCTTTCGCGAACGAGATCGATAATGCTCGGCTCCGTCACCAGAGGCGGCTTGCCGCTCTGGAAACTTGCTTCAATGACTTCGACGGGTTGAGCTGGCGTTGCTCCCTCAGGCGCTGCCGCATGAGCATTCGGCGAATACCCTTGAAGCGCCTGAGCCATCGCGGAAATATGCTCCGGCGTCGTGCCGCAGCAGCCCCCGATCAGCCGAGCTCCCGCATCCGCGAACTTTATGGCGGAAGAAGCGAAATATTCGGGCGTAGCCGAATAGACCACTTTACCGTCTACGTAATCCGGTATTCCGGCATTGGGAAACACGCTTAGAGACACGCCCAAATCCCGCGGAATCGTCTCGAGAGCGCGCAGAATGCCGTTCGGTCCGCTGCGGCAGTTAAAGCCGATCACGTCGGCGCCTTCGCCCTTCAATCGGCGGAAAGCTTCCGGCAAAGGAATTCCGTCATGCGTCCTATGGGCGTCCTCCACCGCGAACTGGCAAATGACGCTGATGTCGCTCTTCTTGCGGATGATCGACAGCGCCAAGGAAAGCTCTTCCAGATCGAAAAACGTTTCCAATAATAAGCCGTCTACGCCAGAAGCTAGCAAAACGCCGATTTGTTCTTCGAAATCGCGCTTCACCACGGCGGTTCTGACATTTTTACCCGCGCCGCCCCTGACGGCGCCGATCGATCCGACTACGTAAGCCTCTTGACCGACGGCCCTGCGGGCAATCGAGACGCCTGCGGCGTTGATCTCTTCGGTTTTTTTCTCTAAACCGTACTTGGATAATTTATTATGTTGGGCCGAATAGGTATTGGTCTCGATAATTTCCGCACCGGCGGCCGCATAACGTCTGTGCACGTCCGCGATCACGTCGGGCTTAAGGAGATTGAATTCTTCGAACGATACCCCGACGGGCAATCCGAGCTGGTACAAGTAAGTAGCCATCGCACCGTCGCCGACCCGGGGCTTAAGAGCTAGCGCTGTGCGCAAGTCCGGTTTCATGAAGCTTCCCCATCCATTCCATCGATAAAGTATTCTTAATGTAGCATAATTTCCTCTCCGGGAAAATGGAAAAACCCGACCATATTCGATCGGGTTGCGCGGATTTCCGTTTATTATGCTGAAGTGGCTTCCGAATCGGCTTCGGCTAAGCGTAATCTTTCTTCGAGTATCCTGGATCTGTTCCTCGAGTAGCCGAACGATGAAGCAGCCAGAACGGCGGCAATGGCTACGCCCGCGGCTCCAAGCCAACCGACCGCGGAAAGCGACACGCTATCGACGACGATACCGCCAACTCCCGCGCCGGCCGCCATGGCCAACTGCAACACGGAAGTGTTCACGCTGAGCATGATGCCCGAAGCTTCCGGGGATAAAGTCATCAGATAATATTGCTGCGTCGGCCCCGACGACCACGCGGAGAATGCCCATAACATAAGCAGAGGGAACATGATGTACGCGGATTGGGAGAATGCCGATAATAAGAAGAGCACTCCGGAATGAAGCAGCATCCCGCCGGTTAACGTTCGCGCTACCCCCCATCTATCCGTGCTGTACCCTCCGAGCTTGGAACCGATGAGGCTTGCCACGCCGAAGGCGAACAATCCGATGCTGACGGCCCGCTCGCTCATGCCTGTAATCGTTAGCAAGTAAGGGGATATATAAGTATAAACGACGGAATATCCGAATATCCAGAAGAAAGTGATCGATAAAGCGATGGCGATCTTCGGATTACGCAACAAGGAAAGTTGCGTACGAATCGGAACGGGTTCCTCTCCTTCCGCCTTAGGAATCGTACGCAAGATGGCAAACATCGCCAGAAGACCTAATAAGCCGATTCCCGCGAAAATCAATTTCCAATCATAAACGGAGGCAATAACCCTTCCGAGAGGGACGCCGATGATTAGCGAAGTGCTGAAACCCATGACTAGCGTCGCGATGGCGCTGCCTTGTTTACCCGGCTGCGCCAGCTTAGCCGCGACCGTCAACGCTACCACGATGAACACTCCCGTGCTCAGCGCTAAAATAATCCTCGAACCCATCAAAGAGAGGTAACCCGATGCCGTGAAAGCGATGATATTCCCTGCGAAGAATAAACCGAGCGCCGCCAACAATAGCTTCCTTCGCTCCATTCGCGCAGTAACGGCCATGAGGACCGGCGTTCCGAAAGCATAGGCAAGCGAGAAAACGGTAATCAGCTGTCCCGCGGCGGCCACCGATACCCCCATGTCTCCCGCCACCATATCCAGAATTCCCGCGATAATATTTTCCGACGTTCCGACCAGAAAGCTGACGATGGCCAACATGTAAATTTTCCATGAATTCGGCATGCTTGTTTAGTCTCCCTTCTCCACTCCATTGTTTTATATTTCTAAATGTATAGAAATATAATCTAAAAAAAATTACACCAACAAATAAGGCGCATATTTCTGTGCCATATCGCGATTCACGCTGTAGTAGATATACGTGCCGTCCTTGCGCAAGGTAAGCAGTCCGCATTCGGTGAGCTGCTTCAGATGGTGCGACAGCGTCGATCCGGCCACGGATTCCAGCTTGCTTCCGATATCGGAACAGCATAGATTTCTCTCCTCGGTAAGCAGCAGCGCAATCTTCAGCCTTGTCGGCTCGCCTAACGCCTTGTAGACTTTAACGGCTTGTTGGATGTCCGCGTTGTCTTCCCCCATCTTTCTCACCTCCGCTTCTCAACGTATACTTCTATAAGTATCGAAATATAAGATAACATAGCTAAGTTAAAAAGTAAACCTTCATCATTGTCCAAAATTACGGCCCCAACACCGTTATCCCGAGCAAAACAACCCAGCCAAATGTCCGGCTGGGTTGCGATGTAAAGCTTTGTTTATATTACTGTTCCCGTGAATACAAATGCGGCAGGACCGGTCATGTAAATCCGGTTATTGTCTTCGTTCCAGTCGATCAGAAGGTCGCCGCCCGCGAGGGAGATCGTCGCCTTGCGGTCAGTGTGCCCGTTCAACACGGAGGATACGAGCGTCGCGCAAGCCCCGGTGCCGCAAGCAAGCGTCGGACCCGCGCCGCGTTCCCATACTCTCATGTCTACTTGATCGCGGGAGTTGACCGTCGCGAATTCCACGTTAATCTTGCGAGGGAACAACGGGTGCTTCTCCAGCTTAGGTCCCCAAGTCGCCAGATCGAAATTCGCCGCGTCGTCCACGTAGATGACGCAATGAGGATTGCCCATCGACACCGCCGTGAAAGCGAACTCGCGTCCGTCGATCGTGACTTGATGGCCGATGACCGGGTTCGCGTCGATCGTCGTCGGGACATCCAAGCCGTTCAGGATAGGTTGTCCCATATCCACGGTAACTTGCGCCGCTTTGCCGTTCTCCAACTTTAATTGCACAGGCTGAACGCCGGCACCTAGCGTCTCGATCGTCAGCTCCGTTTTGCTCGTCAACCCGTTATCGTAAACGTACTTAGCCACGCACCGGATCGCATTGCCGCACTGCTCCGCTTCCGAGCCGTCGGAGTTGATGATTCTCATCTTGAAGTCGGCTTTGTCCGAAGGCAGGATATATACTAACCCGTCCGCTCCGATGCCGAAAAACCGGTTGCACAGCTTTATCGCAAGATCCGCAACGTCGCCCGGAAGGCTTTGTTGATCGGCGACAACGATAAAGTCGTTGCCTAATCCATGCATTTTCGTAAATTCCATTGTTCGATTACCTCCTGCAAATAACTCGCTTGTTTCTATCATAACGGTCATGTAAAGGGATGAATATACAACAATTCTCCGTTTGTTTGCACTTTTCCGACTATGGGCGACGATTATTCGCCATGAATGCTAAGCTTATCCAGCGCATTCTTCGCCCTATCGCGCGCCTCTTGGACGGATGTACCGGTAGACAGAGTCACCGCCATGCGCCTGCCGACCTTTGTTACGGGCTTGCCGAACACGCGAATTTGCGTCTGCGGGACGGACAAGGCTTCGCCGATTCCGTCGATCCTGTAAGCCCCCAGTTCTCCCTCGGCTTTAAGCGGCCTGCTAGCTCCCGGAGCCGTGACGTAGATTTCCGGGATCGGATATCCCAGAATCGCCCGTACGTGAAGCGCGAATTCGGAGAGGTTCTGGCTTACCAAGGTTACTAACCCCGTATCATGCGGACGCGGGGAAACCTCGCTGAAGTATACCTTGTCTTTGGCAAGGAAAAGCTCCACGCCGAAAATACCGGATCCGCCAAGCGCGTCCGTAATAACGCCGGCGATTCTCTTCGCTTCGGCGATCTGCTGCTCGGTCATCTCGTGCGGCTGCCAGGATTCGATGTAATCCCCGTCCTTCTGAATGTGTCCGATGGGAGGGCAGAATAACGTACCGTTAACCGAACGGACCGTTAGCAACGTTATTTCCGATTCGAATGTAATGAACTCTTCCACGATGACCCGCGCCTGTTGTACGCGTCCGCCTTCCATCGCGATCGTCCAGCAGCGGTCCAAATCTTCTTCGGAACGGCAGACGCTCTGGCCTTTACCCGAAGAGCTCATCAGAGGCTTGACTACGCAAGGGAAACCCGTTTCCCGGGCAGCTTGAGCGAATTGCTCGTAAGTATCCGCGAAGCGATACCCCGCGGTAGGCAGTCCGAGCGTCTCGGAAGCAAGGCGCCTGATCCCTTCGCGATCCATCGTCAGCTGCGCGGCGCGGGCGGTCGGAATCACCCGGCAGCCTTCCTCCTCCAGCTTCACGAGCTCGGCGGTAGCGATTGCCTCGATCTCGGGAACGATTAGATCCGGCTTCTCCCTCTCGACAACCTCACGCAGTGCTTTCCGATCAAGCATATCGATGACGTAGCTGCGATGCGCTACCTGCATCGCCGGCGCATTCTCGTATCTGTCGACCGCAATCGTCTCTATTCCAAGGCGCTGAGCCTCGATAATGACTTCTTTACCTAACTCTCCGGATCCAAGCAGCATCAACTTTTTACCTATGTACATCGTTCCTATTCCTCCCGACAGACTTATTCAATACCGTCCATTATACACGAAGGAAAATCGATAGCCAGGTCTAAAAAAGAAAAGCCGCCCTTTGCCGGAAAGAGACTCCGGCCCAGGGCAGCTTCGGTTGCTTATTCGGTGTATGCTACCTCGCGGCAGTCGGCGGAGCCGAGCTTCCTCCATAAGTGATTTTGCGGCCTTTTTTGTTCTTCGTCGTGCCCATCACGCTGCCGATTCCCATCGCGAACGTCGGTATGCCCGCGGCTACGACGACAAGCGCCCAATCCCGCAAGTCTAGCGGCACGGTTTTGAAAACGGGCTGCAGCGGCTCTACATAAAGAACGGCAAGCATGAGCAAGAGGGACGACAATACCGCGAGAACGAGAAACTTATTCTCTAGCAACCTACGATGGAAGATCGAACGGGAGCTTCGGCAATCGAACACATGGATTAACTGCGCCATAACCAATGTCGCGAATGCGACGGTCTGCGCGTGGATGAGCTGCTCCGAATGTCCCGCCCCCTGGTTCAAAGCGAGGACGAACGCACCCAACGTACAGACGCCGATGAGAATGCCGCGGCTAATGATTTTCCAACCTAATCGGCGGGCGAAAATATTCTCCTTGGCGGAACGCGGTTTATGCTGCATAAGATCGCTCTCCGCTTGGTCGACGCCAAGCGCCATTGCCGGCAGGCCGTCGGTGACCAGATTCACCCATAGGATTTGAATCGGAACGAGGGGTAACGGCAAGCCGGCCATCATCGCCATGAACATCGTCATGATTTCCCCGACGTTGGAAGCGAGCAAATAACGGATGAATTTACGGATGTTCTCGTAGATGCCTCTGCCTTCCTCCACGGCCGCCACGATGCTGGAGAAGTTATCGTCCGCCAAGACAAGCGCCGAAGCCTCCTTCGTTACGTCCGTCCCCGATATGCCCATCGCGATTCCGATATCGGCCGCTTTGACCGCGGGAGCATCGTTCACCCCGTCGCCCGTCATCGCCACGACATGTCCGCGGCGTTGCAAAGCCTGGACGATTCTCAGTTTGTGCTCGGGCGATACCCGTGCGTAAACCTGGACATCGTCGGCGATTTTCTCGAGATCGTCGTCGCTCATGTGCGATAGCTCCGACCCGGTGACCACCCGACCGCCTCGCACCATGATTCCCAACGACTTCGCGATCGCTTCCGCCGTCATGCCGTGGTCTCCCGTGATCATGACCGTCTTGATGCCGGCTTGGCGACACTTGTAGATGGCTTCCTTTACCTCTTTGCGAGGCGGATCCATCATTCCCGTTAATCCGACGAAGATCAGCCCGTTCTCCGCTTGTTCGCTGCTGCTGCACTCCTCATGGGACTTTACTTCACGGAAAGCGAGGCCCAGCACCCGCAATGATTCCTTGGCCATGCCCTCGTTAGCCGAAAGCACCTTCTGTTTCAATGTCCCCGTGAACGGAACGACTTGGTCTCCCCATAGGACATAGGAGCATTTACCGACAAGCAAGTCCGGCGCACCCTTCGTGCAGATCAGCTTGCCGCCTTGATGGGACACGAGGACTGACATCCGTTTGCGCTCCGCATCGAACGGAAATTCCTTTACTCGCGTATATAGGCTTTGCAGCGTGGATTTGGCGAGCCCCGTCTTCGCCGCGAGAACGAGCAGTGCCCCCTCGGTCGGGTCTCCCTTAATTCTCCACTCCAAGGACTCCCCGTCCGATTGCTCGGCTTTGCCGGATTTGCGTTTCTTAGATTCCTCCGCCTTCTCTTGCTGGGTTAAATCCGAGTTGTTGCATAATGCGGCAATCTGGGTCAGCCTCCGAAGGGAGGCGTCGCCTTTGGCATCGATTCCTTTGCCCGCTTCCCTTAACGAGCCGATGGGTTCGTAACCTTCTCCGGTAACTTCGATCGTCCTTCCTCCGAGCCACAGCTGCGTCACCGTCATTTTATTTTGCGTCAGCGTACCGGTCTTGTCCGAACAGATAACGGAAGCGCAGCCGAGCGTCTCGACGGAAGGCAGCTTCCTCACGATAGCCCTTCGTTTAATCATACGCTGCACGCCGAGCGCCAGTGCGATCGTCACGATCGCGGGAAGGCCTTCCGGAATGGCGGCAACCGCCAGGCTAACTCCCGCCAGGAACATATCGTAGATAGGTTGTCCGTGCAGAATTCCTGCCAGAACGACAACGACCGTCAAGATGATCGATACGACGATCAAGATTTTGCCAAGCTGCTCTAGCCGGTGCTGCAGCGGGGTATCGGCTTCTTCCGTCTGTTGGATGAGGTCCGCTATTTTCCCCATCTCCGTTTGCATTCCCGTTACGGTGACGACGCCTTTGGCCGTTCCCCGCGTGACCATCGTTCCGAGATAACCGCAGTTTTTCCGATCGCCTAGAGGAAGATCCTTAGCCTCTATCCGCCCGGCTTCCTTAACGACCGGAACCGATTCTCCCGTTAATGCCGCTTCGTCGACGGAGCATTCGTTGCATTCGATGAAACGCAAATCCGCCGGAACGCGGTCGCCGCTCTCCAATAGCACGACGTCGCCGGCCACGAGCTCTCTGGCGGCAACCTGCAGATATTCTCCGCCGCGGATAACTTTGGCCGACGGAGCGGAGAGCTCCTTAAGCGCTCGTAACGATCGCTCTGCCCGATACTCCTGGTAGAAACCAAGCACTCCGTTGATCAGAATGATCGCGACGATCGTCAGGGCGTCCAGCATTTCCCCGAGCAGACCGGAGATGACGGTTGCCCCAAGCAATACGAGCACCATGAAATCCTTGAATTGATTCAGCAGCAGCTTAAGAGGAGATTCCCCGCGCTTCTCCGCAAGCTCGTTGGGACCTTGCGCTTGCAGCCGTTTGGACGCTTCATCCGGCTCTAGCCCTTTCTTGATATCGGAGTTCAGCACCTCGAGCAACTGTTCCTCGCCTAACTGATGCCATGCCTTTCCTTCCACGATTGTTCATCCCCTTCCATCTTATCCGCATTTACCATCAATATTGGGTTGTTCACTTGACCTATATCTATTCAGACAAGCCGGGAAATATCCCCTTCGGTTGCGGAGCGAAGATCGCGGAGGCTTTCCCTTTGCATCGATGTATGGCATCATAGGAAGACAGAAAATCAAGCATCCGAAGCGATGTAACAGGAGCAAACGCTATGTCATTGGACGGTATCGTCACACGAGCGCTCGTGCACGAGCTGCAAGCTTGCGTCAAAGCCCGCATTCATAAAATTTATCAGCCTACGGAAAATGAATTGATCATGCACATCCGCGGACAAGGCGTAAACGGAAAGCTGTTGCTGTCAGCGCATCCTTCCATGCCGCGTATTCATTGGACGGAGCAGACTTGGGCGAATCCCCAAGAGCCGCCGATGTTCTGCATGCTGCTCCGCAAATATTGCGAGGGCGGCGTCATCGAAGCCGTTCGTCAGGTCGGCCTCGAGCGGATCGTCGAAATGGACGTCAGGCATCGCGACGAACTGGGAGATTCCTCCCTTAAGAGAATCGTGCTGGAAATCATGGGCCGCCACAGTAACTTGATCCTGCTGGATCCGACCACCGGCATCATCCATGACGGAATACGGCACGTTACCCCTGCCATCAGCAGCCACCGCGTCGTGTTGCCCGGCAGTGCTTATGTTTCCCCTCCTTCCCAGGATAAGGTCAATCCGCTTGAGCAATCGAAGGTTGATTTCAATACCGTGATGGCAAACATCCCTCCATCGCATGACGGGGATTTCATGAATGCCGTGTCATCGGCCTTGCTTAACGCCTTCACCGGACTGAGCCCTTTAATAACCCGCGAAATTGCTTTTCGAGCGGTCAATCGGCAGAAGGATCCATGGGCCGTGTTCGAAGATACGATGAATCAAGTATCAAGACATGAATACGAACCGAATCTGGTGCTCCTAGAAGACGGAAAAGCCTTATTTTCCGCATTAGCGTTGACTCATGCGCAAGGAGAGCCCCAAACATTCGCTTCCATGCACGAATGTCTCGAAGCCTTCTATCGGGATAAAGCTTCAAGGGATTTGGTGCGTCAGCGTACCACGGATTTGAATCGGTTCCTGCTCAACGAAATAGCCAAGAACGAAAAGAAGCTGATCAAGCTGCAGGACACGTTGAAGGAAGCGGAAGGGGCCGATCTCGTACGCCGGATGGGGGAGCTGCTCACGGCGCACCTTCATGCCTTCAAGCGGGGCGATAAATTCGTAGAGGTCACTGACTATTACGAGGAAGAGCAGCCTATAAGGTCGATTCCCCTTGACCCGCTTCTAACGCCGAACGAGAACGCGCAACGTTACTTCCGCAAATACAATAAGCAGAAGAACAGCCGCGCAGTCGTTACGGAGCAGATGGATTCTACGAAAACGGAATTGGCCTATTTGGCATCGGTGCTGCAAGGGCTTGAATCTGCAACCCCTAACGACATCGGGGAAATTCGCGAGGAACTCATCGAGCAGGGATATATTCGCGAACGCGGCGTAAAGCGGGGCATGAGGAAGAAAAAGAAAGATGCTCCTTCCATTCTCTGTTACACGTCTAGCGAAGGGATTCCGATCTATGTCGGCAAAAACAATACCCAGAACGATTACGTGACGAACCGTTTGGCGATGTCTTCGGACACATGGCTTCACACGAAGGATATTCCCGGCTCGCACGTGCTGATCCGCAGCGCCGAATACGGCGAAGCAACCTTGCATGAGGCCGCGGTATTGGCTGCCTACTATAGTAAAGCCAGAGCTTCGAGCAGCGTCCCCGTGGATTACACCAGAATCCGCAACGTGCGCAAACCAAATGGAGCAAAGCCCGGATTCGTCATCTACGACGGACAAAAAACGCTATTCGTAACGCCTGACGAGACGCTTGTTCAGCAGATGCCTTCTACAGTGAAATAAGGGCTGTCTCAAAGGAGATTTCACGATTCCAAAGGCAAACGAAGCCGCTGCGGGAGATACATCCCCTCAACTGGCTTCTTTGCACAAATTATTGAGCCATTTCATACATTTAGACCGCTGGCAGCGGCTTATAGCACTAACGGACTCCGTTTTCTTTCATTTAGACCGCTGGCAGCGGCTTAGAGCACTGACGGACTCCGTTTTCTTTCATTTAGACCGCTGGCAGCGGCTTAGAGCACTGACGGACTCCGTTTTCTTTCATTTAGACCGCTGGCAGCGGCTTAGAGCACTAACGTACTCCGTTTTCTCGCATTTAGACCGCTGGCAGCGGCTTAGAGCACTAACGGACTCCGTTTTCTCTCATTTAGACCGCTGGCAGCGGCTTAGAGCACTGACGGCTTTCGCTTGCCTTCAACCTGCTTAAGAATCCCCTCTTTTATGCCAAGGCTTATTCATCTACAGATCTCCCTAACAGTCGGCCAACGATGGACGCATCGACCGAACGGCTCCCGATCGCTCCATGGAAGGCGACGCCATCCTTGGCGCCATGGAAATCCGATCCCCCGGTCACGAGCTTGCCCCGTTCTGTTGCCCACTCCGCATAGCGTTGTTCCATCAGAGGATCATGATCGGAATGGAAAGCCTCCAGCCCGTCCGCTCCTTCGTCGAGCAAAGCCAATACCGAAGCGTCATCCTCGAACAGACCCGGATGAGCGATAATCGCCGTTCCCCCCGCGTCATGAATCCACTTGAACGCTTCAACTGGAGAGATCCGCGCAGGGGTCGCGTACGCCGGTTTTCCTTCGCCGAGATAGCGATCGAACGCCTCTCGGATGTTAGATACATACCCTTTAGCCACAAGCACCTGAGCGATATGCGGCCTGCCTACGGAGCCGTCTTTCTGTTCGGACTTACCCGCCGTCCGTTCGAGCTCTTTGATGGATATGGGCATGTCTAATTGGGCTAGCTTAGCTAGAATCTCCTCATTCCTACGGTTCCGCACGTTGCGAAGGGAAAGAAGCCGATTCAATAGCACCGGATCGTCCGGAGAAATACCGTATCCGAGAATATGAATATCTTTGCCGCCTATGGCAGTACTCATCTCCACTCCCGGCACGACTAGGACCCCATGGGCGATTCCGGCAGCCAATGCCTCGGGTATTCCCGCAACCGTATCGTGATCCGTTATCGCGAGCGCTGCCAAACCCGCTTCCTTCGCCATTCTAACGTTTACGGCAGGACGGAACATCCCGTCGGAGGCCGTCGTGTGAGTATGCAGATCCGCCATATTATTATTCATGAGACAACTCCCTCAAATCATGCAGTAACGCGGCAGCCGGCATCGGCAACAAAGAAGATTGCAGCCGAATGGCGAAAAATTGCCGCCTGAAGCTCACGCCCGCTATTCTCATGGGCTTCAGCAGACCAAGAGCAATTTCGTGCTTAATGGTCCACACGGATAATATCGACAAACCCAAGCCCGCTTCAACGGCGGATTTCACCGCTCCATTGCTTCCGAATTCGCTGACGACTTTCAATCGAGACTCCGGTACACCTTGGCGCAGCATCTCGTCTTCCATAATCTTCCGGGTCCCGGAACCCTTCTCCCGAAGCACCATCGGCTCATTCAAGGCTTCCTCCAGCGTGATTTCATCGCGAGAAGCGAAAGGATGCTCCGTAGGCATGACCAACAGGAGTTCATCGTCCATGACGGGTTCCACGTCGAAGCCGGGAACGTCGCAAGGAGCCTCGATGATTCCGAAATCAAGTCCGTGATGTGCGATTGCCTCGATGATTTCCGTCGTGTTCATGACCTTCATGTCGACCGATACTTCCGGGAACCTTCGCAAGAACGGCCCTAGCAGCCTAGGCAAAACGTATTCTCCTATCGTCAGGCTAGCCGCGAATTGCAGCCGGCCCTTCAATTCCTCGATATATTTAACCATCATGATATCGGTGTCCCGCATCAGCTCCACCGCTTTACGCGCCTGCGGCAGCAATCGATGTCCCGCTTCGGTCAATTCGAGCTTCTTGGTCGTTCTATTGAGCAGCTTCGTTCCGAATCGTTCCTCTAACGCCTGTACCTGCATCGTAACGGCTGGCTGCGTCATGTGCAGACTCTGAGCCGCGGCCGAGAAACTTCCCCGTTCCGCCACCGTGTAGAAAATATGTAACTGATGCACGTTCAGAGCCATGCCTTTTCCGCCTTCCGTCCGTAGGAATACCTCGAATTATACCACAAGAGCAAACAGCCGGGGGAGGATTGCGCTCCGGCCCGGCTGCTTGGAAAAAAGGAATGCCTTAACGGCGTTTACGGTTGTTCTTGATCAAGGTCATGCGACGGGAGTGCCGCAGCCATGAATAATACGTTTTCAAATCCCGAAGCTCCATCGTCTCGGACATTCGTCCGAGAAACGTGACGATAATCATCTTGTGTAACGGATTACCGAGCAAGTCCGTGTCATTCTCGCTTACGGCAAACTCCGCGACGAATACAAGGTCGTCGTCGATCGTATACACGTCTTGTTCATTTCGGTAATAAGAAACGATGCGGTCTTCCTTCAAGCATTCCCACATATACTCTGCAATATCGGAATAACCAGTTTTCTCGCTTTCCACCCGGTCTGTCCAACGCGTACGAGCATGATTGGTTATGATGATATCGACTACCTTCTTATCACCCAGAACGATGTGGAAGGGTTCGTAAGTACTCCAACGCTCCGTATGCTTATCCTTCACCGGGCTATCCCCTTCCCGATTCTAGGTCTAATGACTCAAGTCTATTTCTATGCCTAGGAACTTAAGTTCATTTTACCGTATTCATTCCCGAGGATTCAACAATAAAATAAAATGGCTCCTTACATTCCAATATTTAGATAATAATAGTTATATCGTTTTAATACAAGAAAGCCTCCTAAATAATAGGAGGCTTTTTTTGATAGATGCTAAATCGAAGCGTAATTGCCTAAAGATTAGAGCCCGTAAAAACGGGTTTTGTCGGGTACGTTCTTCTCGTATTCCGTCTTAATCTCATTCCGGTATGAGCGTTCAATCTTGCGGACGAAGGGTAGACGCTGCAAATTGCGGACGGCTTCTTCCGCTACGTCGGCATTCATATACATGACGGCGTATTGCATCTTCCGAGACATATAGTGCAACGTACCGTATTTGTCCAAGCCTTTGGCTGCTTTCGAATCGCTAAACCACACGATATAACCTGTCCGTTCTGCAAACATGTCCTACCTCCGGTTATCCGTTCTTTTATCCGCAGCCCCCGCTGCCGCAAGAGCAGCTGCCGCCGTTCCCGCAGCCCGAAGCTTTCGGGTTAGGATCGTTATCCGGCACCTTGATGCTGTGCGATACGGCGTATGCCAGCGTCCGGGATATATCGTTAAGCAGTTCATCCATCGAGCTCTCCGCAGCTTTGTACCTGCGTACGGACTCCACCTGGTCAAGTTTGCCTTCCACCTCGTACACTTGATCCAAGGCGGCGTTATAATCTGGATGAAACCTTCCAAACCGTTCGCATTCGGCGAATTTCTCTTTGGCCTTGGCGAATTGCTTGGTTAGGCTCTGCACCTCGGCATCTTGAGAAACTTGGTCTTTCCAATACACGTATTCCGCAGCGAACTCGGAATTTTTAAGCGAATCCCCCAGCTCGAAGGCGCGGGACAAGAGCAACGCCATATCGACAGGCGCGTTCTCCGTTACGCCTTGTTCTGCCGCAGGGAGGGTTTGTGTCATGCTGGCCATGGGCCTCACCTCACCTTTGGTTGACAACTGCCCTAATCGCCTTCAGTGAAAGAAAGCAGTTGCAATTCGGCTATGCCATACCCACTTATCATAACACAAATGTAGCCTAACAGGTCAATTGGTTTCAAGCTCCTCAAGGAGCGGCAGCCATATCATGAGTTTGGTGATTTCTTCCGGATGTACGACAGCCATCTTCTTCCCTATGCCCGGTTCATCGTCCCTCGCCGATAAACCGCGCCAATGGCCGACTACCGACCATTCCCCGCTATCGTCCTTTAACTCTTCAGGAATGAAAGTTCGACTGCTTCCGTCACTCTCCAATCTCACTGAGGCTTGCCACTCAATGGCCCGTTGCAGCAGTTGTTTGCTCGTTGAAGCATGATATGTTCGCGGCTTCGATACCCACGACGCGGGAATGCTCGAGAGCCCTGGAAACAGCTCATCCATGCTCGGTACGGCGCGGTCCGGTTCGAATACGGACAGCACGTGCCTCCTATACACCCAACCTTGGTCTTCCTGCATATTTTCCTGAGAATTCGCATCCGGCTCTTCCTTTTTCATGGCTGTGGCATCCCTTTTACTTTCTAGCGGAGGGTATCCCAGCTTTTGCAGCCGCAATCGCAAGAAAGGATAAGAAGCCGCATCGACGATAAAATCTCGGTCACCTAGCTGTTCTATCAGTTTTTCCGCCGTATTCGGATCTTGCTTAAGAATCGACGCTAACTCCGGGCTGCTCGTCCGCAGCAACATCACCTCGGAGAACGCTGCTTTGCCAAGCGGCAGGAACCAATCCTGAAGCGACCTGAGTACAGGATCAGGCAATGGAAGCGAGGATCCCTCCTCCAAAAAAGCTTGAACGGATTTCAGCGCATAACCTGCGTTCATCGCCTTTGAGCACGCATTCCGAGTCAATCGATAGACGAAGACGGAATCCTCCGTCACCTTCTCCGCGATCTCCGCTAACACCCAGCGTGCTCTTAATTCCGTTTCCGGCGGAACGAAGATCTCCCCGTCCGGTTGGACAAAGAAAGCTCCATCTCCCTGCGCGATCGGATTCTCTCTCCGACGATGGCTTACCTTCTTGCGAAATACCGCATTCTCGCGGCAGATCCCTCGTTCCACCCAACCGAATGACTCCATCAAACCTAGCCAATCGCATATCGCTCCCTGATGTCCAATCCGACTCCCGATTGCTTCCACTTGGTGCCACTCCATCTCGTTCAAGGAGTCTATGGCCGCGGCCGCTAAGTGGTGAGCCGGGTTAGCGGCTCCGTAGCGTTCGACCACCCAAGAATGCAATTGGGAATCCGCCTCTTCCGGCGAAAAGATCAGCCACTCCGAGAGGCCTTGATCGGAGACGCGAATGACGTTGCCTTCCTTGCAAAGCACCTTGGCATAGAGTCCAAGATCCAGAGCCAAAGCAGCATGGGCTGGGAGCTGATCTTTATGGGGATAGGACAAAGACAAAACGGCTATTTCTTCTTCATTAATCCTCATTGCCCCCGTCATTTTGTTAACGGAGACTTTGTTTAGCGCTCCCTTGGTTGTCCATTCGATGGGCTGAAGGGAGACTGCTTGCCAAGCCGACAACAATTCCAACGACAGCGGAAGACGGAACGGCTTGGGTGGAAATACGATCTCCTTCATTTCCTCTTCCGCCAGAGGGGTACTCTCGACCGGGAGCATTAATCGTTGCCAAACCGGAACGCAGTCAACGGGCAGGTAGAACAATCGGTCTCCCCATGCTTTACGAACTGCAAAAACGATGCCGCTTCTGCGCAACCTAGCCACGGCGATGCGAATCTCCGCTCCGGTTAAAGAGGACGTCTCCCCGAAGGATTTGATCAAAGAATCGAGCTCGAAAGGTTCGGCGGCGAATCGCGCCACGATTCCGTTAAGCACGGCCACGCAACTGGAATCGGCTCGCATCTTCCACTCTTGCGCCCATTCGCCGCTTGCCAATATGTTCTCAAGTATCTCTCCTCGTTCATATCTCATCTTGATCGTCCGCTCGGTCAAGATGAGCTCCCTAATGGAATCGGGAAGCCTTGCTACGGACATACGCAAATTCACAAGATCACCTTCCCGGTAATCATCGACTGATCCGACGAGGCCCACTGATCGACGGAATAGGGATAGCCTTGCTCGAGCAGGAAACGTCCCCTGTTGCGGGCAAACTCCACCTCATCCGTCCCCTCGCTAACCAAGGAATAAAAAATCGCTCCCCCGCCTGATTTCTTTGGCCGCAATATGCGTCCCAGCCGCTGGGCTTCCTCCTGCCTGGACCCGTAGCTGCCGGAAACTTGAATGGCTACGGAAGCATCGGGAAGATCCACGGCGAAATTCGCGACTTTGGATACTAGCAAGACGCTGATCTCCCCTTGGTTAAATCGGTCGAACAAAACCTTTCGACTCTTATGCGGCATCTCGCCGGTAATGAGCGGAAGAGAGAGCTCGCGGGCCAATTCGTGCAACTGGTCCAAATATTGACCGATTACCAGCGTCGGCGTTCCGTCATGGCGGCTAAGAAGCGCTTTTACCACCTCGGTCTTGCATGGGTTCTCCCCGGCAATACGGTGCCTGTTCCGCTTGGGCGCCGCAAAATAGTTCAAAGAAGTCCGAGTATCTAGAGGCACTCTAACTTCCGTGCATTTGGCCTGCGCAATCCACCCCCTGCTCTCCATCGTTTTCCAAGGAATCTCGTAGCGCTTCGGACCGATAAGGGCAAAGGCATCCTCTTCTCTTCCATCCTCCCTTACGAGAGTAGCCGTCAGTCCCAATCTACGCGTCGCTTGGATGTCGGCCGTTATCCGGAAAACGGGGGCAGGCAGCAAATGGACCTCGTCGTAGATGATGAGTCCCCAATCCCGGTTTTCGAAAAGCTGGAGATGGGGGTATTCCTCCCTCTTGGAACGGCGATGCGTAAGCATTTGATAAGTGGCTACGGTTACCGGTTTTACGTTCTTCGCTTGCCCGGTATATTCGCCTACCTCAGCGGCCGTTAAGCTTGTATGGTTAATCAGCTCGGTTATCCATTGGGATACGGACACTCCGTTCGGCGTCAAGATTAGCGTCTCGCACTTCAAACGTGCAATAGCGGCTATCCCAACCCAGGTTTTTCCTGACCCGCAGGGGAGAACGACCACTCCGCTGCCTCCGTCTCCATCGGCTTCTCCAAGCAATGCTTCCACCGCTTCGTTCTGATAGTCTCTCAGCGCGACAGGTTTGCCTAATATGCTCTTGGACCGCAAAGAAACCTCCAGCGCGTCGCCAGCGTGGAATCCGGCTTCATCCTTGACGGGATAACCCCTGGCAGCCAGCTCCCGTTTAATCCATCCGCGAGAAGCGTCCTGGATAATAACGCTCGTACGAGAGGGCTTCCCGATAAAAACCGATGCTATCTCCTCTAGACCGCCAATCATGTCCATCACTTCGGGAGATTTTGCAATGAGCTGAAGGCCGACGTCCGAGGAAACCAAGCGTATTTGCCCATATCTGCTCATCTGTGTTCGAATTTCTTCTTCCACCGAATGGGGCAGCGGATAACGAGACAACGCGGCCAATCGTTCCAATACGGGCTTGGAACTCCACCCCGATGCTGCGGCATTCCATAATGCGACCGGAGTCAATTTATACGTGTGCAGAACTCCGGGACGTTTCTGAAGCTCTGAAATCACTCTAAGCAACTCTCTGGCTTCCTCGTATTCCGGATGTCGCTCGTCTAGCAGCAGCGTTCCGTCCGATTGCACCCAAAGTGGCCGGGCAGTATCCATCCAGCATCCCTCCTTGCTTCTAACATCGTTCCCATATTAAAAAAAAAAATCCATTTTCCGAAACCTCCGGAAAATGGATCTTCGCTGCTAGTGGGCAAATTTTGACGGCTGATTCTCGTGTTCGGATATATTGCTTAGTGCTTCGCCGGCTTCATTGACGAAGATTTCCCTCACGGCCAGGTCCCCTAAGGAGACGACGCCCATTAATTCCCCGTTCTCCACGACGGGAAGCCGTCGAATTTGACCGGAGGACATGATGGAAGCCGCTTCGTCGACCGACGTATTCGGAGATACCGACCGAACGTTTCCAGTCAATACTTCTGTAACGGACGTAGCGCCGGATTGATTGTCGGCATAACCCCGGATGACCAAATCGCGGTCCGTAACGACTCCAATCAGCTTGCGGCCGTCAATGACCGGAACGAAGCCAATGTCATGATCTTTCATCAATTTTGCCACTTCGTTGATATTGCTTTGCGGCGAAACCGTTACGCAATCTTCAGACATAATATCCGCAATTTTACGCATAAATCTTCCTCCTGTTCGCGATTCGTCAAAATAGGCACTTACCTAAATTGACCGAAACAGAAGATCCTTATACATCCAAAGCCGAGTCGTCGGCCACGGCAATAAGAAGCTTTGCCGAATGGAGCATGGCTTTCTCCTCGATGTCGAAGCGCGGGTGATGGTGAGGAGACGAGCTGCCGTCGTCGCTGCCTGCGCCTACGAAGAAAAAACATCCCGGTTTCTGCTCTAAATAATACGAAAAGTCTTCACCCGCCATAATCGGTTCGCATGGACCGGCGGATTCCGGGAACCATTCTCCGATCAACCGTAGAACCCGTCCCGCTTCTGCCTCATTATTCACTACCGGCGGATAGCCCTCGAAATAAGCCAACCTATACTCGCAGCCATGCATCTCGCACGTATGCTTGACGATTTCCTCCAACCGCTTGCGGACGATGGCGCGAACCCTCTTGTCGAAGGAACGTACCGTACCGCTAAGCCTGCTGCTCTCGGCAATTACGTTGTTGGCGGATCCGGAAGCGAATTTGCCTACCGATAATACCGTTGCATCCAATGGGTTGACGCTTCGGGCCACGATCGTCTGCAGCGCTACGACAAGGGAAGCACCCACGACTAACGCGTCCTTGCTTTCATGGGGCAGACCGCCGTGTCCGCCGCGCCCGATAATCTCGATCTCGAATTCATCCGGAGTAGCCATGAACGGACCAGGCCGGGTCGCCGCGGTTCCGTACGGCATCGGTGTCCATAAGTGAACTCCGTAAATGGCGTCGACGCCGTCAAGCGCCCCGTCTTCAATCATGCGAATCGCCCCTCCGGGCAGTACCTCCTCGCCTGGTTGGAACAGGAACACCCGAGTCCCTGCCGTCTCATTCCTGTGAAGGCTATAATAACGGGCAACGGCTAGCAATTGTGCGGTATGGCCGTCGTGTCCGCAAGCATGCATAACCCCGGAAACTTGGGACCGATAGGAACAATCTTTAACATCTTGAATGGAAAGGGCGTCGATATCGGCGCGAAGCGCGATCGTACGCCCCGGTAACCCGCCGCGGAGCTTGGCAACGATTCCCGTTCCGGCGACGCCTCGGCGAACCTCAAGCCCCCAAGCCTCGAGCAGCTCGGCAATCATCCGGGAAGTCTCGAATTCATGGAAAGATAATTCCGGGTTCTGATGCAAGTGTCGGCGCCATTTCACCATATCGTCATATAAAGACTCCAACGTAAGTTCCTTAACCGTCAAGGCGGCGCCTCCTTCCCGAAAGCCGTTTTACTTGGTACCATTGTATCAGAAAGCACGCTTTACCGTAACCTTCTCCTCGCGTCTGAAGGATATAAATGTCAATGAACGTTCGAACTTCTGTAAGGTTACGGGCTTGCAGAAGGGTCTTAAACCGACTATCATGGAAAGGAACGACGCTTGCGTTAACCTCAGTGACAACAAACCGCAGACGTCAATGACGCTGCCTATTTGATTGCACCTTAAAAGGAGGAATATTCATGTTACTCGAAAATACAGGATTAAACGGAATGCGCAGCGACCTCGGACATCTGGACGAATCCGGCGATAAGTTGGGCTTCGTACGTTGGCAATGGGAATATCGCCGCGCTACATATGACCTTAAGCTGCATGATCGCACGAACGGGCAAGATTATTTCTTACGCATAACTACGCGGGCGGTAGAAGGCAAGCTGGAAAATCCGGAAGCCATCCTCGAAGTGGAAGCCGTCTATATTGGCAGAGCAACCTTCCCTCATGGCCTTGATTACGAATCCGCGATTCCTCAACCGATCTTGAATGCGGCAACCCAGCACACGCAGGAATTAAAGAAACTGCTGTCCTAGCGGCACGGAGGAATCAGAGATGAAGACTCCGGAGAGCGGCCAGCGGGGCACGCCAGATTTTCTGTTGCTTATTCTGACGCTTCTGCTCGTGGGTTTCGGTCTTGTCATGGTGTTCAGCGCCAGCTCTAGCATGGCGGTCTCCGAGCCCGACTACAACAATGACGCCCTCTACTTCGTGAAGCGTCAATTGATGTGGGTCGGGCTCGGCACCTTTATTATGCTTGTGCTGATGAATATCCATTTCCAGAAGTACAAGAAGTTATTTCTTTTATTCTTCGTCGGGACCCTTTTCCTGCTCATTCTTGTCCCGTTTATCGCTGAAGCAAGAAACGGAGCTAAGAGTTGGATCGGAGTCGGAAGCTTCGGCGTCCAGCCAACGGAATTCGCCAAGCTCGCCATTATACTATACTTAGCCGCAATCATCGCCAAGAAGGACGAGAAATTCCGCGATTTTAAGCGAGGGCTTCTCCCCGTCATGATCGTGGTCGGATTTTTCGCCTTTCTCATCATGCTGCAACCGGACTTCGGCTCTTGCGCGATTCTCGTCATGTGCGCCTCAGCCATCGTCATTGCCGGAGGCTCGAATCTAAAGCATATCATGCTCTCCTCGGGCGTCTTGCTAGGTCTAGCCGCTCTTGGGACGAGCGTCTACTTCTTGTTTAACCCCGGCGCCGACTTCGGTTTTCGCGGAGACCGTTTCACCTCCTTCATGGATCCGTTGGCGGACCAGCAAGGGGACGGATACCATCTGACGCGCTCGCTTGAGGCATTCGGGCATGGGGGACTCACGGGTACTGGGCTTGGAAACAGCGTACAAAAATTATTTTATTTGCCTTATGCCTATAATGACTTTATTTTTGCCGTCATTGGCGAAGAGCTCGGATTTATCGGAACAACCCTCTTCATTCTATTCTATATCGTTTTTCTGTGGAGAGCGCTAATCGTTGCCCTTCGGTGTCCAGACATCTTTGGTACGCTCGTCGGCATAGGCCTCGTGGCCTTGATCGGGATCCAAGCGATCATTAACATGGGCGGAGTAAGCGGAGCGATGCCGATAACCGGGGTTACTTTGCCTTTCATCAGCTATGGAGGCTCCTCAATGCTGACGTTGCTTACGGGCATGGGCATACTGCTCAGCATATCCAGGGAATATAACCGAGTAGAGAAGGAACCTGCTTCCTATTCCAAAAGAAATTAAAAAACGTGATGAAGCGCTCTCCCGGGCTGCTTCATCACGTTTTTGATTTACTCGTTATCCGGCTTGCTACTTCACCCGGTGGGCTTCGTCCGTCTCTTCGTCCTTGAAGGCGACGCCTTCAACCTTCACGTTGACTTCAACGACGGTAAGACCGGTCATATTCTCCACTGCTTCCCGGACATTATCTTGCAGTCGGCGTCCGACCTCTTGAATGGGAATCCCGTAATGTACGACGACTCTAAGATCGATGGCCGCTTCCACTTGGCCTACTTCGACCGACACGCCCTTCTGCGCGTTGCGTCCGCTCAGCCTTTTGGCTAGGCCTTCCGATATTCCGCCTGACATGGCGGCGATTCCAGGTGTCTCCAATGCCGCTAATCCGGCAATCGTTGCGACGACATCATCAGAAATCCGAATTAATCCTTGCTGCAGTTCTTCCGTCATGGCGGCTCACTCTCCCGAACCTGGTATGCTTCCATTGTAATGGAAGACTAGGCCAGAAGCAACCGTAAGCGTTGCCAGCGTATAAGTACTCGGTTATCCCGTTTACTTCGGAATACTTATTGGGTATAGTATTAAATGCCAATCGCTGCTACATAAAAATTTCTTCCACGACGAGGTGTATGGTTTGTTAAAAAAATTGTTCTATCCCCTTCTGATTATTACCTTTATTCTCAGCGCCCTTTCCCACTTTATGCATTGGGGAGCGGAAGTCGAATTCGCGTTCGCGGGATTGGCGATTCTGTTCGCCGCGGGACTTCTCGGGAAAGCGACCGAGTCCGTCGCCCATTACGCCGGTCAACGGATTGGGGGCTTTCTTAACGCAACGTTCGGCAATGCCGCAGAGCTTATTATCGCCATCTTCCTGATCAAGGAAGGATTATTCGAAATCGTCAAAGCAAGCTTGACCGGAGCTATCATCGGTAACTTGCTCCTTGTCCTAGGGGCGAGCGCGTTAGCGGGCGGATTGAAATACAAGGAGCAGAAGTTCAACGATCATCTAGCTGGCCAGAACGCTTCGCTCATGATGCTCGGCATCATTGCCCTGTTCGTCCCTGCAATCTTCGTCAAAACCGAGCATATTTCCGATGAAAACACGATGACGATCAGCATTATCGTCGCGGCTATCCTCATTTTTGCTTACATCGGCTGGTTGGTGTATTCCATGGTTACGCACAAGGACATGCTGGAAGACCATGTGGATACGCAAGCGAGTCATGGCGAGAAACCCGCTTGGACGAAAGGAATGTCCATCCTCTTGCTCGTCGTTGCCACGGTCATGGTCGCTTTCATTAGCGAATGGCTCGTGCACACGCTGGATACCTTCTCATCGCGCTTTGGTTTATCTGATTTATTCGTGGGGGCTTTCGTCGTCGCCATCGTCGGTAACGCCGCAGAGCACAGCGCAGCGATCTTGCTGGCCATGAAAAACAAAATGGGTGCCGCGGTTGAAATCGCCGTAGGCAGCAGCCTTCAAATCGCACTGTTCGTAGCGCCCGTCCTTGTGTTCGTCAGCTTGCTATTCGGCAAGGAAATGGACCTCATCTTCACAACGATCGAGTTGGCGGCCATAGGCGTCTCCGTGCTGATTGCGACCTCTATCTCCAGGGATGGTGCCACGACTTGGTTCGAGGGTAAGCTGCTCCTAATCGTATACGTTATTCTTGGCGTTTCGTTTTACTTCGTGTAAGCCAGCCGCCCTTTCGGCATCTACAAGAAAGAAGAGCAGCAACCCGTGTGGGTGCTACTCTTCTTTCTTTTCTAACGCTTCGTATAAAATCGCCAGATTGCGTTCCAACTGGCTGATCAGCAATTTGCCCGCGCCTTCCACTACCAGACCTGTCCTCACCGCAAAATCAACCGCTCTTGAGAAGCCGTACATTTGGGTATCCAGCACTTCCTCATATAGCGGACATTTACGGGTCGTTAAGTTCTCCATCTGGATGGCGATCAACTTCTCGATTTTGTCTGCGTCCTCTTGAAGTAGACGTAGAGCCTTCTGATTTAGATCGATGATGGTATCCGATGCTGCCATTCCCACTCCCCCTGTGCCCAAACTCCCATTAGAGAGGAGCCGCTGCGCTCGTGATGGAACGTCGCATGCTAGCTGTCTCTAGCTATCACTTTTATATTAGACGATATCGCCGAGAAGTACAAGGACACTTAACTTGTTTCCGATGGAAGACATAAAAAAACATCCCGCCGGGAAGGCAGGGATGCTTCAATACGATTAGGTTGCTTTTGTGATTATTCTACGATTTTAACGTTCAGGCTATGCTTGGAGAAAACTTCTCCAAGAGCCTTCTTGGCTTCTTCCGCGTCCGGTCCGTGTACATGAAGCTCATAAGAAAGGTTACCTACAAGCGTAGTAAACAATCCTAGGATACTTTTCACGTCGATGTACTTGTTCTCAGCTTGAAGTACGATCGAAGAACGAAACTTATTCGCGGTTTGGGACAATTCTACAATAGCCGCATTATTAGACATGGTATCCCCTCCTAAATTTTAGGCAATTCAAATCTCTTCCACATCATACCTTGTTCCCCCAAACTCACGCAAGAGGGGAAAGTACTATTTCAAGGATTCCGGGTTAAGACCTTCCAGCTCGGGAATGACGAATATTCCGTCTTTACGGATCAATTCGTCATCGAAATAAACTTCTCCGCCGCCGTACTCCGGCCTTTGGATAAGCACCAGATCCCAGTGAATCGAAGAGCGATTGCCGTTGTCGGTGACCTCGTAAGCTTGCCCTGGCGTGAAGTGCAGGCTTCCGGCGATCTTCTCGTCGAACAGCGTATCCTTCATCGGATGCAGGATATAGGGGTTGAAGCCAAGGCTGAATTCTCCGATATGGCGCGCGCCGTCGTCGCTGTCAAGGAGAGCGTTAATGCGATCCGTATCGTTCGCGGTCGCTTTAATGATCTTGCCGTTCTCGAAGGTGAACGTGATGTTCTCGTAAGTAAATCCGTTGTATACGCTTGGAGTGTTATAGGCAATAGTGCCGTTGACGGAATCGCGAACTGGGCAGGAATACACCTCTCCGTCCGGGATGTTTCGTTCCCCGGAACATTTCTGGGCGCCGATTCCTTTAATCGAGAACGTCAGATCCGTACCCGGCGATACGATACGGACTTTATCCGTGCGGCTCATGAGCTCTTGCAGCGGATCCATGGCGCGATCCATCTTGGCATAGTCCAGGTTGCATACGTCGAAGTAGAAATCCTCGAATGCTTCCGTGCTCATATTGGCTAATTGAGCCATAGCCGTATTCGGGTACCGCAACACGACCCATTTGGTCTTCTTCACGCGTTGCTCCATATGTACGGGATGGCGGTGAATCCGGTCGTACGATTTCATTGTTTGCGCGGGAACGTCTGCCAACTCGTTGACGTTCTCTCCGGCGCGGATGCCGATATAACCTTGCATCTGCTTCATTCTCTCGAGATCGTAAGCGGCCCAGGTGGCCAACTGATCCTCGTTAGCATGATTCAGCAGCGTTCGAAGCACGGAACGGTCCTCTATTTCAACAAAGGGGTTCCCGCCAAGCTTGGCCACCTCTTCAATAAGACATTTCAATAATTCTCGCTCCGAACCGATCATTTCGATGAGTACGTTGTCGCCCGGCTGTACCTTGATTGAATATCCCGCCAGATTAGCGGCCAGTTTCTGCAGTCGTGAATCTCGCATATTGTAACGTCTCTCCTTTAGCCTGTTACTTGTTTGACTTTATCATTGTACCATCTTGGGCTTTAAGGAGGAAATTGGTTTCTGAAATTCGTTTCTCTTGAAATGGTTTTCCGTCCCATGTATAGCTTAATACCGTTTCTTCCGTTAATTGAGACGGAAACCACCCATTAGGATTCGCGGTCCATTGGCAGACGGTTTTCACCTTCAGGGTAGTCAGTGCCGTTTCGAGCCGTTGGTCGGCATCGCTCAATATTTGGTTCGCTTTATCGGGGTTGCCTTTCCGAAGCTCTCCGTCGGCTAGAAGAAGCTTGAAATCCTCCCTTAGCCCTGCAGCTACCCGCTCCGTTGCTACATTTTCGTCTATTTGGATCCGCAGACGAACCGGCTGCGCGGGGACGGGCTGTTCTGCATAGGAAATGACCGCGGATTTTGCTTTGATGTATTCTAATAGCTGCAGAGGTCGATAGGCAGTCGTACTTATAGGCTTGGACTTAACGGAGTCGGACGTAACGGGATTAGATTCCTTGGTTTTCCATCTCATCTTCAAATTCCCGTGCAACGAAACTTCACCCTCGTATGCAGCCCGGCTCCCTACTAAACCTCCCGGATCGAGTAAGGATACCTCTCCATCGAACTCGTAGCTCTCGCTGCCGGACAGAGCGGATGCGGATAACGCAAAGGCTTCATCGGCTGGCAAAGTATTCGAAGCAGCCATACATCCCGTCAGGATAATTCCCATCAGCAGCAATATTATTCCCGCAAGCAAAGCATAAGTCCTATTATGGCCCGGCATGGCTTTCACCCCTTTTACTCGTATCGTCTCCCCTTTTGCTTCGTATATGCAAAAAAAAAGAAGCTATCCCAAGTCTCGCGACTGTAAGCAAGCTTCCTTCTCAAATATGGTTATCCTATTACGATGCAATTCCGTCCATGGTGCTTCGCTTCGTATAATGCCATGTCCGCCTTATAGAACAACGATTCCACGCTGACCTTGTCATCCGCCATTCGCCATTCCGAGATCCCGCAAGATACCGTGACTTGAGGATTCGTCTCGGTCTCGACACGCTGCCTGATTCTTTCCGCTACCCGCTCGGTTTGCTCTAAGCCGAGCAACGGCAAGTAAATCGCGAGCTCTTCCCCGCCCCAACGGGCGGCTATGTCGCTATCCCGAATCGAGGTGCGAATAATATCGCTTACCTGGATCAGAATGTCGTCCCCTACCTGATGCCCGTAAGTATCGTTTATTTTTTTGAAATGGTCGATATCAACGACGATAAGCGAGCCGGAGGTATCCCTTGTTTGCTTGCGGCCAATTCTCTCATTCAAGTAGTGACGGGCATACAACCCGGTCAAATTATCCGTAATGACCATCCTTCGCACTTCTGCATGCAAGGTCGCATTAGACATCGCTAGCCCGAGATGGGCGGATAACACCTGCAAGAGCTTGTAATTGTCATAGGAGAAATGATTAGGCTCTTGCTTAGTGATTAGCACCGCGCCAATCACCTCGCCATTAAGCAGCAAAGGAGATGCCAGAAGCGAGCGAGAATTCGTTACGTCCATCATTTGCGAGGCTACCGGTGTCGCGGAGCAATAATCGGATAGGATTATCGGCTCCTTCGTCGACCATATAACCCCGCAAAACCCATAATCCTTGGAGTAAATCTCGCCGATCATTTCCGCCACGTTGGCGGAGATGACCACGAATTGTTGAGACGCGGCATCGAATTGCAGGATGCAGCAGGAATCCGACTTGAATATCGTCAGCAATTCCGCCGAAGCGAATTGCATCGTGTCCGACAGCTTCAGGCTGCTATTGAGCCTTTGCGTTAATTCGTTGATGAGTCGAAGCTCGCCGACTAGCACGTTTGCCTGCTCATGCAGCTTGGCCTTCTCGAAGGCTGCGCCCGCTGCGGCAGCTAACATCGTCAGGAAGCTAATATCGGCATCGTCGAATTCGTTCTCCGGCATGTCCAACCGCAGTACGCCATATACCCCTTGCTTGCCGGATAGAGGCAATGCAAGCTGGTGACGCCCGCCTGAGCGGTCTTCCCGTATTTTCCCATCCACGAAAGCCGATTTACATAAGTCCATGTCGTTTAGATGGAAAGCGAGCGGCTTTACTTTCTCATTCGGGCTATTATAGTCTTGCGATAGGAATAAATCCGCTTTGCATATCGGATATAGCTGCTCAAGGCTATCGAGTACCTCCGATAGAACATTCTCGACGTCGATGTGATCGTTAAGCCTGCGCATGACTTCGAACAAAATATCCCTGCGGCTCTCTTCCTTCTTCGATAGCTTGCGTTCCCTAAGCAACCCGCCTACGAACAAATTCTCGAAATGGCGGTAGATGCAAGTCCGAATATGGAGCGCAGCCGCCTGAAGCAGTTTAAGCTGTCCGGCTTGCGCGGTACCCGCGGGCAGCAGGCAAGCGACGATTGCGCAAGGAAAACCGGTCGTCCGCGTGAAAATGGGAACGGCAATGGAATCGAATGCTCTAAGCTTAGGGGATAAATGCTCTTCGGCGCGCATAAGAGTCGGCCGACATGTTTCAAGCGCAGTGCTTGCCGCAGTGGGCCCGATCGCCTCCGCGTTCCAGAAATCGGATTCGCTATCTTCCGATTGTCCCTCGACGCGAATCCTCGTACCGTCCGGATGCAGAAGCACCATTGGGCTGCCAAGCCACGGAAAACCGTCTACTTCTTCGAACCAATCCGAGAAGCTGCTAATTAACAAGGTATGTATGTACGGTATATCCGCTTCTGTAAAGTCTTGTTTCTGCAGCCAGTTAGGCAACTGCTGACGGGTGCGGGATGGACTTTCGATATCCTCTAGCACATCTTGCTGTTGCTGTATTTTTCTTTTATTGACCATGCCCGACACCTCCGCCCCCGATGTCCTCTTTCCTTAACTATACAATGAAACAGTGAATTTTGCACTAGGTTCATAGAAGTCTATAGTCTAATGGCTTATTTTTATATTTATGCTGCTTATGGAAGAAAATAATCCTGTGCCTTGACAAATGCGTACAATTTCTTATAATATAACTTGTTGAATACTGGGCTTAGCTCTTGTGACACCCTCTCGGACGATCCGCCAGCGGGCTGCGGCTGAACATCCCTACTGGAACCGATAATTCGGTTATGGAGAAATCCGCGCAACGAAACCCATTTTCAGAAAATTTCATTTTGAAAAAGGAGCTTTCTAATTCATGTCAAGATATACAGGTCCTAAGTTCAAGTTAAGTCGCCGCCTTGGAATTTCCCTGAGCGGATCCGGAAAAGAATTGAAACGCGCATTCCCTCCAGGTCAACACGGCGCTAACACGCGCCGCAAAATCAGCGGATACGGCATGCAATTGCAAGAAAAACAAAAGCTTCGCCACATGTACGGCTTGAACGAGAAGCAATTCCGCAACTTGTTCGACCGCGCATCGAAGCAACAAGGTATCGCCGGCGAGAACTTCATGTTCTTGCTTGAGAGCCGCCTCGACAACCTCGTATATCGTCTTGGTTGGGCTAACTCTCGTTACGGCTCCCGCCAATTGGTATCTCACGGTCACGTGACCGTTAATGGCAAGAAGGTCGACATCGCTTCCTACACCGTGCAAGTTGGTGACAAAATCGGTCTTCGCGAGCGTTCCCGCTCCCTGAAAACGATCAAAGAAGCTTCCGAAGGCCGTCATCACCTGCCAGGATACGTTGAGTACGATGCTAACGCAATGGAAGGCAAGTATGTTCGTCTTCCAGACCGCGGCGAGCTGTCCCAAGACATCGACGTTAAACAAATCGTCGAGTTCTACAGCCGTTAATCGTAAACTTCATGCGAACCACTCCGAATCGGAGTGGTTTTTTCTTTTTCCCATTGACAATGATAATGAGAATTAATATCATTTATGGTGGATATGAAATCTTCCATGAAGGTTGGTCCGATAATGCGGAAAATTAAGTACTGCTGCAAGAACTTTAAGCACGGCTCCAAAGCCGTCTATAAAACGCTTAAGGCCGAGTTTCCCGATATGAAACAGAAGAAGAAAGACTGTCTAGGAGAATGCAAGCTGTGCACGAAACAATGCATGGCGTTGATCGGCAAAGCCGAAATCATCGTCGCCCCCACCCCCGAGGTGCTTTACGAGAAATTGAAGCAGCGAATAGGATGACCCGTCAATTTATGGTACAATTCGGGTATATCCGATAGCGTATAGGGAGTGAGTGGCGCATGTTAAATGAATCCTTGAGCAAGGCGTTGAACGATCAGCTGAATTTCGAGCTTTATTCCGCGCATGTCTACTTGGCCATTGCCGCGTACTGTTCGGGCGAAAGCTTGGACGGATTCGCCAATTTCTTCATGGTTCAGGCAGAGGAAGAAAAGTTCCACGCGATGAAAATTTATAAGTATTTGAACGACCGGGGCAAACGCGTAACGATGGCGGGGATGGATACTCCGAACAACGAGTACACCTCCACTCTCGATGCGTTCGAACACGCGTATGCTCATGAGCAGGAAGTAACAAGAAGAATCTACCACCTCTCCGATCTCGCAATGAATGACCGCGAGCATGCGACGATTCAATTCTTGAAATGGTTTATCGACGAGCAGGTCGAAGAAGAATCGATGTTCGACAGCATTATCAATAAACTAAAGCGGATCGATAAGGATAGCAATGCCTTCTTCATGATGGACACGGAATTCGCTCAGCGAACCTTTACTCCTCCGGCATTGTAATCGCCAGAAGGCTGCCACGACATCCATCGGGGCAGCCTTTTTTGTTGTTCGCGCAAGGTTATTTTTTCACTCCTGCTCGCCTAACGAATATCGAAAGCAAGCTTCAGAAGCGATTCCGCGGGGTAATCATACTTGGCGCGCCCCATCGAGGGAAGTCAAACGATGGCTAAATGTGCTATAATGGTACTGTTTGTTGAAGGAGGATTTCTTAATGTCAAATACTAAACACCCCCCTTCCAGTCCAAAGCCTAAAGGCGAAGGATTCAAGACGGCGGGGAAAATCGCAGGCTTTACCGTGCTATGGCTTATCCTGTTCGGGGTACTTGCCGGACTTGTTGGAGCCGGCGCAGTCACGGGATACATAGCTTCATTGGTCCACGACGATCCGATTCGCAAACGCGGCTTGATCGAGGAGAAGATTAACGAGAATGCGATTACCGGTTTCGTCTATTTCAACGATGGCACTCCAATCGGGCAATTACGCTCCGAGGAAGACCGTCGGCCGGTAACTTACGATCAAATTCCCCAAACGATTATCGACGCGGTTATCGCGATAGAAGACAAGAACTTCTTCACCCATCCCGGAATCGACACGAATGGCTTGTTCCGGGCAGTCAGGCAGCAATTATTGAACGAAAGCGTTCAAACCGGCGGGAGTACGATCACCCAGCAGTTGGCTAGGCGCGTGTTCCTTAACCTAGATCAAACGTCCAGCCGGAAAGCTAAGGAAATCTTCCTGTCGCTGCGCCTGGAAAGATTCTTAAGCAAAAAAGAAATCATAACGGCTTATTTGAATAAAGTCCCTTACGGCAATGGCTCTTCCGGATATCAAGTATTCGGAATCAAAGCCGCGTCCAAAGGCATTTTCGGAATCGAAAAACTCGACAACCTCAATATCGCGCAAGCCGCTTATTTGGCTGGCGTACCGCAGCTCCCTTCCCTGTTTTCCGCGTTCAACGGCAAAGGGGATTTTAACGAGAAAAATTTCAAGCGCGCGGTAACGCGGCAGAAGCTCGTGCTTAGCCGTATGCTTGAGGAGAAGAAGATTAATCAGGCACAATACGAAGAAGCTTTAGCGTTCGATCTTTACAGCTCTCTAGCCAAGCCTAGCGAGAAGGCTTATAACACCTATCCCTACCTGATGCTAGAAGTCGAACGCCAAGCGGCCGAAGTACTCGTCTTGCAGATGAACCCCGAGCTGACTCGCGAAGACTTGAAGAAAAAAGAAAACTCGGACTTGATCGAGGAAGCTCGCGGACAATTACTGCGCAGCGGATACAAAGTCACAACTACGATCGACAAAAAAGTGTATAATCTCATGCATGAAATCGCCGAAAATCCGGAAAACTTCGCGCCGGATCATCCCGTTAAAGGCGTTGAGCAGATCGCTGCCGTCATGATGAACCAGAAAACGGGCGCCATTCTGGGGATGATCGAAGGCCGGGACTTCCATATCGAACAGATGAACTTCGCTACGCAAATGACTAGGCAGCCGGGTTCGGCCATGAAGACGATAGCCGCCTATTTACCGGCAATCGATAAAGGCCTGATCCAACCGGGAAGCGTTGTCGACGATGCTCCCATCATTCTGAAAAACGGCGGAGGGGGTTACCATATCCCGAAAAACTCCAACAACCGTTATTCAGGACTCGTGACCGCCCGCCAAGCGCTTAACCATTCTTACAACATCCCTGCCTTGAAAATCTTTCTGAACAAGGTCACCATCAAGGATTCCTGGGCGTTCGCTCGTTCCCTGGGGATCACCACTTTGGTGAAGGAGGACGATGGAGCCCAAACCGGCGTCATCGGGGGATTGAAATACGGGGTATCGGTCGAGGAATTGACGAACGCATATGCCGCAATCGCGAACAAAGGCGTATTCAACGATGCCTACTTGATCGAAGAGATCCGAGACTCCAATAATAAGAGCATTTACAAACACAAAGCGGATCCAAAACAAGTCGTATCCGATCAATCGGCTTATCTGATGACCGATATGCTTCGCACCGTCGTAACCAACGGAACGGCGACGTCGCTTATGTCCCAATTCAAAAATTATAAGAGCATTCCTATAGTCGGCAAGACGGGAACGACCCAAAACTACGGAGACGTCTGGTTCGAAGGCTACACTCCGGATATTACTCTCGGCGTATGGGCCGGGTACGAGAAGGTAATCCATACGTTATCCAAGGATAGCCATGGTCGCGCTCGTTCCATCTGGGCGAAAATAATGAACGAAGTAACGGATGCCAAACCGGAGCTTTTCCCGACCAAGTCCTTCGAAAAGCCGAACGGCATCGTCTCCATGACGGTGTCTAGCGTAAGCGGCAAGCTCCCTACCGAGCTAACCAAGTCGGCCGGCAAGCTCGTTACGGATATTTTCAACCGCAAATTCATTCCGACGGAGGAAGACGATGCCCTCGTTAAGTTGAAGTATATTTCTTACAACGGGGTCAATTACATGCCGCAACCCGGGACGCCGGAAGATTTATTGCGCGAATCTATCATGGTCGTACGGGAAACGCCGCTCGACACGCTTATTGAGGAATTGAAAGCGAAGCTCGGCCAAGTTTCCTCCCAGTCCCGCAAGGCGCTATCGTACTACTTACCGAAGGATGCGGCGCAAAGCGCGCCTTCAAAGATCGATCCGCGCGTAGAAGATGGAGCGATCCCTAACGCCCTAACGTACATTTCGGTCGAAACGCTTAACGGACTTGCGAGAATCACATTCACCCCTTCCGCTCAGGCGGATGTGGCAGGATACAGACTGTACCGTTCTATCGATGGCGTCAACTACCAGAAAGTAGAGGCTTCTGTTCCGACGGGAGAGGATCCGAAGTTCATAAATTATATTACCTCTGGCCAATATTACAGCTATTATGTAACCGCCGTCGACGTAGCCGGCAATGAATCCGCTCCAAGCGAGAAGGTTTGGACTGACGGCTTGCCGGGGAATATCGATCCGAACGATCCTAATGGAGGCGATCCCGGTGATGGAACCGACCCGGGATTCCCGAATGATAATAACGGCGGGAACAACGGAATCCACCCTACCGCGCCTAGCGGATTTAGCGCGCAAGGAACGGAAATCGGCGTTACGCTGAAATGGGACGCCAATCCTAGCGATCAAGGCATAACGCAATATCAAGTATGGTATAGCACGACATCCAACGGTAAATATAAACTTCTCGGAACGACGGAATCTACGAGTTTCGAGTATATCGCACCGCTGTCATCCGGCTGGTATCGCGTAACGGCGATTAGCCCGTCCGGCGAGTCGCCTCCCACTTCGCCTGTCGAGGTAAGAAGCGGACTATAGTTGCCAAGCAAACGAAAGCCCCCTCCTCGTCGTTATGGACGAAGTCGGGGGCTTTTCGTTTATTTATGTCAAAGCAACTTCCTAATCCTCGATCGTAGACAAATCTCCCGTCGGCAAGTTCAACTCCCATGCTTTCAATACCCTGCGCATGATTTTTCCGCTTCGGGTTTTCGGAAGCTTGTCTTTGAACTCGATCTCCCGCGGAGACGCATGGGCGGAAAGACCTTCTTTCACGAACTTGGAAATGTCCGCTTTAAGCTCATCCGTCGGCGTGAAGCCTTCACGGAGCGAGATAAACGCCTTGATGATTTCCCCGCGCAACGGGTCCGGCTTGCCGATTACTCCTGCTTCGGCAACGGCCGGATGCTCGACTAGCTTGCTCTCGACCTCGAACGGTCCGACGCGCTCTCCGGAAGTGTTGATGACGTCATCTATCCGTCCCTGGAACCAGAAATAGCCTTCTTCATCCTGGTAAGCGGAATCTCCCGATACGTACCACCCGGGGATGTGGAAATATTCCGCGTACTTCGTCGGATTGTTCCACACTTTGCGCATCATGGACGGCCAAGGGGTTTGGATCGCGAGATTGCCCATCCGGAACGGCGGAAGCACGTTGCCCTGATCGTCGATGATCGCCGCCTGGACTCCGGGAATCGGACGACCCATCGATCCTGGCTTAATTTCCATGCTCGGGTAGTTGCAGATGAGCTGCCCCCCTGTTTCCGTCATCCACCAAGTGTCGTGAATGCGCTGGCCGTACGTCTTATTGCCCCAACGGACGACTTCGGGATTCAGGGGCTCGCCAACGCTTAGCACATGGCGCAAGCTGGACAAGTCGAAGTTCTTAACAACGTCGTCTCCCGCTCCCATCAGCATGCGGAATGCCGTTGGCGCGCTGTACCATACGGTTACTTTATATTTTTGAATCGTTGAATACCAATCTTGAGGACTGAACCTGCCTCCGCGAACGACGTTGGTTACCCCGTTTAACCAAGGCGCGAATATGCCGTACGAGGTTCCGGTTACCCAGCCCGGATCGGCCGTGCACCAATACACATCGTCCTCGCGAAGATCCAAGACGATGCGACCGGTATGATAATGCTGGAGCATCGCGTTCTGGACATGGAAGACTCCTTTAGGCTTACCCGTAGAACCTGAGGTGTAATGAAGAATGAGTCCATCTTCCCGGTCTAGGAAGGTTATTTCCGCTTTATCGGAGGCCGACTCCATCGCGGAACGATAAGCCACGATTCCATCCGCTTCTTCTACCGAATCACCGAATACGATGATATGCTTCAAATCCGGCAATTCCGACCGAGGTATGCGTGACAGTAATGCAGGCGTCGTCACGATCGCAACCGCGCCGCTATCCTGCAATCGATCCCTTACGGCTGTTTCCATGAATGCCTCGAATAACGGTCCGACAACCGCTCCGACCTTCAGCGCGCCGAACAAGCTGAAATACAGCTCAGGTGTCCGCGGCATAAAAATAAATACGCGGTCGCCCTTCTCTACGCCTAATCCGCCAAGCACGTTCGCGAACCTGTTGGATTGCCTCGACATTTCCGCGAAGGTATAGCTTTGCTCGCGCTGGTTATCGCTGTAGTGGAGGGCTATTTTATCGCCGCGTCCATTGTCTACATGGCGATCGATCGCTTCATAAGCCATGTTCACCTTGCCGGTCGATACCCAAGAAAATTGTTTCTCGACATCAGCCCAGTTAAAGCTTTTTACCGCTTCTTCGTACGATTCCATGTTCGACACCGTCGCCGTAACGGCGAGTTTTTCATCCGATTGAAATGTCACGATACATCACCTTCCCATGAAGAAATGCGGGCATCCGAGAAGAATGCGCTTTCAATTCCTGGTTAAAATAATCTCCTCTGCCATTGCCATTATATCATAGCGCACGCGGACTAGGCACAGGATAAAGGACATTTTCCGCCATTTAAGGGACAATTTTACCTGCATGATCCAGTAGACGGTTCCTCCCCGGCTCCCTTAGGTGCTATAATAGGACATCAAAGTTATAGAACGGATGAAAGGGGAACGGCATGGATCATATCAAATCTTATGTTCAGTATCCCATTCATCGAAATGGCCGGTCGTTAATCGTCGAGGGTCCCGTTTCTCCCGAAACATTAAGAGGCCTTTCGCTCCACCCGAAATTAGATGCCTTTCGCAGGCCTAAAGAGCAGCATCTCGCTCTCATAGAAATTGCCGAGCTGCCCGAGGGAAGAATTATTATCGCCCGCGAAGAAGACATCGTCGTCGGCTATGTAACCTTCCACTATCCGGATGAGATGGAGCGGTGGTCAGAGGGCGGCATGAAGGACTTGGTCGAGCTAGGAGCGATCGAGGTAGCGGATGATTGCCGTAACTTAGGCGTCGGCAAGGCTCTGATTACCACGGCGTTCGAGAACGGCCAATTGGACAATATGATCGTGTTCACGACCGAATATTATTGGCACTGGGATTTGGAATCCAGCGGCCTAACCGTATGGGAATACCGCGAGATGATGGAAAAATTGATGAAGTCGGTCGGCATGGTTTGGTTTGCGACGGACGATCCGGAAATTTGCGCGCATCCCGCCAATTGCCTTATGGTGAGGATCGGCAAAGACGTTCCTATAAACTCCGTGGAACAATTCGATCGCGTGCGATTCAGGCAACGTTTCATGTACTAGATGAAAGGCAGGCGACCTCCACTGGCATCCAGAACGAAATGGATCAACAATTCCGCATCCGGGCGTTACCGTTTTTCAGACGATCATCCGTTCCACCCCGTTCGACTGGAACTGACGGAAAACCTTCTGCGCGAATGCGGCGCGTTGGATGGACTCCAAATGGTACGTCCATTCTCCCTTGAACATGCGGAACAGGTGATACGCGATATCCATCGATCCGATTATGTGGCTAACGTCGCCGCGTTAAGCACCGGCAATCCAAGCTTGGATGCGATTAAGCAAGCCGCGCAGTGCGGCCTTGAAGGCAGTGGAGATACCCCTTACTTCGCAGGCATGCACGAAGCGTCCGTAGCGGTAACAGCCGGTTCCTTAGCAGCGGCGGAAGAGGTCATGTCGGGTCGCGCGGAGCATGCGCTTCATCTGGCTGGCGGACTGCATCACGCTTTTCCCGATCGCGCCTCCGGCTTCTGCGTGTATAATGACGCTGCTGCGGCAATATCTTACATTCGCGAGAAGTATCATGCACGCGTGTTATATATTGATACGGACGTTCATCACGGGGACGGCGTTCAGTGGTTTTATTATACGGATCCTGACGTGTTCACGCTGTCGATTCACGAGACCGGCAAATTTCTGTTTCCGGGCAGCGGATTTCCGCACGAACGAGGAGATTCGACCGGTTACGGCGCATGCCTTAACGTATCAATGGAGCCTTATACGGAAGACGAGTCTTGGCTCGATTGTTTCCGGCAGGCCGTCGAGCATGCGGCACGCGTCTTTCGTCCGGATATCATCGTTAGCCAACACGGCTGCGATGCCCATGCTTTCGATCCGCTGGCTCATATTCATTGCAGCATGAAGATCTATCGCGAAATGCCTAGGATCATCCATCAGCTTGCAGAGCGTTACACTCAAGGCAAATGGATGGCGCTAGGCGGAGGCGGATACGATCATTGGAGAGTCGTACCCAGAGCCTGGAGCCTGCTGTGGCTGGAAATGAACGACCATCCGCTCCTCGCTCGAATCGATTCCGAACCTAACGGCGGTCATCTGCCCGAACAATGGCCGACCATAACCGCAAGCCGCAAATCCGACGATCCTCTCCCGACAACATGGCTGGACGACGTAGCTTCCTGGACGCCGATGCCCAGGAGAGCCGAAATAACCGCCAAGAACCAAACGATGCTGGAGCTCTCGCTCCAGCATGTCGGATAAAAAGCCGTCAGCCGGTCGATCGCTGACGGCTTTTTCTTCTAACTTCAAACTTGGCTAATCATTTCCTTCACGATCGCAAAAGACCGATTAGCGGCTTCGATTGTAAATTCCGCGAAGTTCACGTGAGCCGAACCGTCCGCTTTGTCCGACATGGAGCGGATAATGACGTGCGGAACCCCGTTCATGAAACATGCTTGGGCAACAGAAGCTCCTTCCATTTCCGTGCAGGCGCCTCCAAGCTCCTCGTATAACCCCTTAACTACCGTACGATCCGCGATGAATTGATCTCCAGACAATACCTTGCCGGTGAAGCAACGCTCCGGATAAACCTTCTTGCCGGCTTCTTCGGCTAGCGCAATTAAGCTCGGATCTGCAGCATACTCCGACACTTCCTGATAAGGAATAGTTCCACGCGGGAAACCTAGCGCCGTAACGTCTACGTCATGCTGCAAACTACTCGTGGAAATGACGATGTCCCCGATATTCAGCCGCGGGTCGACCGCTCCCGCTACTCCGGTGAAGATGATGGCGTCAGCACCGTAACGATCGATTAAAATCTGCGTGCAAACCGCAGAATTCACCTTGCCTACTCCCGAACGCGTCAGCACGACTTTTCGTCCTTGAAAGGTACCGCGATGATAGACGATGCCCGCGTGCTGCTCCGTAAACCGATCATCCAGCTGAGCTAGCAACAGCTCGATCTCCTCCTGCATAGCGCCAATGATCCCTATTGTTCCATATGTCATTCCGATCTTCCTTTCCGTCTCTTGCTCATAAAGAGGCCCCGCGTCGGTCGCATAACGCCGAGGCAGGGCTTGTACTATTCACATCGATTTAGTTACCCTTAGGTCCGGTAACCGAACGTCGTACGATTAACTCGTGCGGCAGGGTGACCTTGGCGGTCTCCACGTTTTCCTTCTTCATCAGCTTCGTAAGCAGTCTCATAGAGACGGCGCCAATATCGTACATCGGCTGAGCGACCGTCGTAAGAAGCGGACGAACCATCGAAGAAATTCGACTGTTGTCCACGCTGATGACGGAGACGTCTTCAGGGACGTTTAAGCCGGCATCCTGAATGCAGTGTATCGCACCGATCGCCATCTCGTCCGTTGCCGAGAATACCGCGGTCGGACGTTCGGGGAGATCAAGGAAGTACTGCATGGCGTCGATGCCCGACTCGTATTTATAATTACCGACTCGAACGAACTCCTCCCGGTAAGGCAAACCGGCTTGAGAGAGCGCACGCTTATAGCCTTGGTAACGGGCATAGCCATTCGCGGGATCCTGAAGCGTTCCGCTAATCATCGCGATTGCCTGATGGCCTTCCGCGATCAGCCGGTTAACCGCATCGAATGCCGCTCCCTCATGATCGATATCCACGGAAGGAATATTGCCCTTCTCGTCGGTCGTCGCGCAAAGCACGATCGGCACGTTGGAAGTTTTGAACGCTTGGATATGCTCGTCCGTCACGGCGCCCCCCATGAATAACAAGCCATCGACTTGCTTCTCAAGAAGGGTGTTAATAACTCGGATTTCTTTATCTTTGCGTTTGTCGGCATTACAAAGAATAATATTGTAATGATACATATTTGCAATATCTTCGATCCCCCGAGCTACCTCGGCGAATATGGCATTCGCGATATCGGGGATGACAACGCCGACCGTTGTCGTTTTCTTGCTGGCCAGACCGCGTGCCACCGCGTTCGGCCGATAGCCGAGACGCTCGATAGCTTCATATACCTTCTTGCGAGTCTGTGGTTTGACATTCGGATTGTTATTGACTACGCGAGATACAGTTGCCATCGATACTCCGGCTTCGCGTGCCACGTCGTAAATGGTTACCGTCACAATGATTCGCTCCAATGTTCGTGACTGGAGTTCAAAGTCTTGTCCAGTCATGGATTATTAAGGTAATCATACGACAAAACCGCATGTTTAGCAATCTGACATGAGGGATATTCAACGCATGAAGTCGAGATTAGGAGTTGTTCGCAGAAGGTGCAAGCTTTTCCGACAAAAAGGAGTACGTAATGTGCCAATGGGAAGTGTCCCAAACGGATTGTCCGTCCTTCACCAAAATCGCTTGCGGAGAAGCATGTTTTACCCCTAATTGCTCGGCGATCGCATTGCTGACCGGACGAGCCTCGATGACGTGCACGATTGCATAATCGACCGGGTTAGCTTTGTCATCCTCAATGAAATGCATCAGCTCTTCATGCGCTCCCGCGCTAACCGAGCAGCTAGTGCTATGCTTAAATAGGAGCAAGGGTTTCTCTGAGCTGCTTTTCATTGCTTGATCCCACTGCTCTATCGTTGTAAGCTGTTGAATGTTTGCCATATTGATAGCCTCCTTCAGTTTCCATGTGCTAATCGTAGCAGAAAATGGTTTCCATCGCAAAGAAACGGGGGGAAATCTCCCCCCCCCCCCCCCGTCCCTTTCGCTATAATATGTATTGGGCGCTAAGCTGGGATAGCCGGCTTTGCAGCTCGGCCTTCCACCCCTCATCGTCCAGGGAAGAGGCGATCAACCAGAGATCCAGCAATTGATTGATTCGATCCTCGGCGGCTTTGGCGATTACTGTAGCTTGCAGCGAATCCGATACGTGCAAGGCCTGAGAAAGGACTCCAGCCCATTCATGTACTTGATCGAAGGGTATGTTGTGCGGTACCGGGCGGGTACCCAATTCGCCGACCAAGCGTCCGACATCTTCCTTCACGCCAGGAAACACGTCATTGCGTCCGCATTGGGAACAATTGAACACCGGGACATTGCTAATATTGACTTTTTTGGCAAAAATGACGGTGCGGAGCATGAGATTCATCTCTCCTCCGCAAGAACAGGATTTAAGCAACGGGAATCTCTCCTTATGAAAAAGAGCTTACCCGAAATATATTCGTTCCGAAGCCTTATTAATCCTGCTTATTTGCCGGTGTAATATCTGGAACTGCGTCTATTAAATAGGGTATAAAGGAGCATGACGAGCAATCCCGCGGCAACAGCGCCCATCCCATCGTGCAGCAAGTCCCGCGGATCTGGCGACCTCATCGGAACGTAAGCCTGATGCCATTCGTCCGTCAGTCCGTAAAGCAAACAGACCAAGACGTTAATCAAGACTCCGCTCCATGCAGCGGCCCGTTTTCCTAACGCGTACGCGACTGTTAGGCCCAGAATGAAGTAAGCCACGTAATGCATCGGATTGAAATCCGTTAACCCGGGCAACCACTTCTGCACCCAAGGCAGCACGCTGTCCAATTGGTCTCCGCTGCGCGAGGAGGAGATGAAGATGGCTGCCATGCAAAGCAATGCGGGTACATACCTCCATCTTTGCGACAATGGAACCCCCCCTCTCTCTATTCCTTCCAACGTGAAGGAAATCTCATGGTTTGGTACAATAGAGTTCTGAGTCATACTAAGCATTGGATTGGAGGACTTCGTAAAATGACAGCTTTCAAAAGAGTCGTATGCTTGCTGGACGACGAGTTTGAGGATTTGGAGCTTTGGTACCCGGTTTACCGTCTTCGGGAAGAAGGCGCGGAGGTTCTCTACGCCGGCCCCGAACAAGGACGGAAACACATCGGCAAGTACGGCGTGCCTGCCGTCGCGGATATTTCATACGACGAACTGGACGCGGATAAGTTCGATGGATTACTCGTGCCGGGAGGCTGGGCGCCGGACAAAATCCGCAGGGATGTCCGAGTGCTGGACTTCGTTCGCCGCATGAACGACGCGGGCAAGCCGATCGGACAAATCTGCCACGCGGGTTGGGTTCTCATCTCGGCCAAAATACTCGAGGGCAGAACCGTCACCTCAACTCCGGGAATTCGGGATGACATGGAGAACGCCGGGTCTACATGGATCGACGAAGCGGTCGTAATCGACGGGAACATCGTTTCCGCGCGTAGACCGCCCGATCTCCCGCCTTACGCGAAGGCATTCTGCGATTTGTTGTTCGGCCGTTAAGCATAAATCATATCATTGAATCGCGCCTCCATGCCGTCCGTCCGGGATTCCCGGACGAACGGCATGGAGGCACTTTGCTTATACGTCAACCGTTACATCAAGCGCTGAACGTTTCCCGGCGCCAGCGCGGCCTCCGCGTGGAACTGGTTAGCAAGCGCCCTTACTTCGCCTGCAGTCTTGCAACGGAACATTTCCTCAAGCAGCTTGCGGCTATCCGATGCTCTTGTTCTCAGCATGCTCTCCTTCACGGGCAATATCGCTTGCGCCGACAAGCTTAGCTCCTCGATGCCAAGCCCGAGCCAGATCGGGAGCGCATTCACGTCGCCGGCGATTTCCCCGCAAATACTCACCGGAATTCCTTGCGCTTTAGCCGCGTTCGTAACGGTGCGGATCATTCGCAGGATTGCAGGGTGATACGGCTCATACATATGGCTGATTTGCTCGTTCATCCGATCAACCGCCAACGTAAATTGGATCAGGTCATTCGTTCCGATGCTGAAGAAGGATACTTCTTCCGCCAATAGATCGGCGATGGCGACCGCTGCAGGCACTTCGACCATAATGCCCGCCTTGATGTCGGACCGGTGCGCTATTCCTTCTTCCGTTAATTCTCGCTTAGCCTCGGCTAACACTTCATTCGCTTCCCTGATCTCGTCAACGGAAGTAATGAGGGGATACATGATCTGAACGTCGCCGTAATAGGACGCGCGCAGAATGGCGCGCAGCTGCGTCTTGAACAGGTCCTTGCGCTCTAGACTGAATCGGATAGCCCGAAACCCCAGGAACGGGTTCTCTTCTTCCGGCAACTCGTAATAATCCAGTTGCTTATCACCGCCGATATCCAGAGTTCGGATGATCAGGGATTCCCCGTTCAGCTTCTGGGCAACGGACCTATATACCTCGAATTGCTCCTCCTCGGAAGGAAAACGGTTCCTATCCATATAGAGAAATTCCGTCCGGAACAGACCTACGCCCTCCGCTCCGTTGCTTAACGCAGCTTCAAGCTCCTTCAATGAGCTGATATTGGCCGCCAGCGTAAGCGACACGCCGTCTTGCGTGACGGATGGCACCTCTACGATCGTTAGCAACTGTTCTCGAAGCGCGATCTGACGCTTCCGCATCTCCGTGTAGCGGGACACCATCTCGGAAGTCGGATCCACTTGGAGCATTCCGGTTCCGCCATCGACAATCAGAAGATCCCCCGTTCCGATCGTCTGTTCCAGCTTTCCTTCGACGCCCATGACCATCGGGATACCGAACGCCCTCGCCATAATGGCGGAGTGCGACGTCGGACTTCCGACCATCGTGACTATTCCGAGCACGAGCTCCGGCTTCAAATGAACGAGCTGCGAAGGAGATAGCTCTCTAACGACCAGCACAAAGGGCTGGGTATCCTCCGGCAGCGCAATATCGGGCGCTCCGAGCAAATGCTTAAGCAGCCGGTTTCCTACGTCTTTAATGTCAAGAGCGCGTTCCTTCATGTATTCGTCGTCCAAGAGGTCGAACATCGTGACGAAGTGATCGATCGCTTCCTTGACCGCTACCTCGGCGACCTTATATTGCCTTTGAATGATTCCTTGGATTTCGTTCATGAACACCGGATCTTCCAGAATGGCCAAGTGAGCGTCGAATATGCTCGCTTCCTCGGAGCCGACGGCTTCGTCCAGCTCCGTCTTCATCTGATTGATCTCCGTTTTGGAGCGACGAATTCCCTCGTAGAGACGATCGAACTCCTTAGCCAAATCCGCCACGTCGATCTTCTGATCCGGCAGTTCCCATTCCCAGTGCGGAAGTACGAACGCTTTGCCTATTGCAATGCCTTGCGAGGCCCCCAGTGCTTTTATCATTTCTCCGCCCCCTTGTTCTCTCTATCGTTCACGACGACCGACATGACCGCGGCTTGCCCCTTCTTGACGGCCTTATACGGAGCGAATCGCCAAGATTTCACGATATCGCTGTTGGTAATGACCATCGGCGTGGCTAACGACTTCGCATGCTGCTTCAAGGTAGGAATATGGAATTTCAGAAGCGGCTGGCCGGGCGACACTTCGTCGCCTATCTTGACTAAGCTCGTAAAGCCTTTGCCTTCTAAGTGCGAGGTGTTGATGCCGACATGGAGCAGGACCTCCAAACCGTCTTTCGTCAGCAATCCGATCGCGTGCAGCGAAGGATGTATATGTATGATCTTACCTTGCACGGGAGCGACCAGCTCCCCTTTGTCGGGTATGAAAGCGACGCCTCTACCAACCAATCGCTGAGCAAAAATCGGATCATCGACCTCCTCCAGGGGAATCATCCTGCCTTGGACGGGAGAATGGAATTGAACCTGTTGGATGTCCGCTTGCATGTGCTTGTATATTTCTTCCCGTATCAATTCGGAGAAGGTACCGAACACGACCTGCACATGCCCGCCGCCCAGCCTGATGACTCCAGCCGCTCCAAGATGCCGCAGAGATTGGACGTCTACTTTCCGATCGTCCTCCAATGTCAACCGAAGGCGGGTAATGCATGCCTCGAGCCTGATCATATTTTCTTTGCCGCCAAGCGCCTGCAAGATCAAAGGCGCGCGATAAGGAATGTCACCCGCCCAATCGTCTAACCTCGTAGCGTCTTCGCGTCCGGGCGTTGCTAGCTGGAAGCGACGGATGCTCCAACGGAACATGACATAGTAGACGATTCCTACGGCAAGGCCGATCGGAAGCAAAAGCCAGCCTCTCTGGGCTAGCGGCATATTGACCAGGAATTCCAGAACTCCGGCCGAGAAAGTAAATCCATGGTGAATATCGAGCTCGTAAACGAACCACATGATTCCACCGGAGATTAGTGCATGGACAAGGAATAAATATGGGGCAACGAACAAGAAAGCAAATTCAACCGGCTCGGTAATCCCCGTCAGGAAGGAGCCCAGCGCGGCTGCCCGAAATTGTTTCCTAGTCTTCGGCTTCAGATCTTCGCGGGCTTCGTGAATGATCGCGAATGCGATAGCCGGAAGCGCGAACATCATCGTCGGATATAGCCCTGCCATAAAAATGCCTGCCGTAGGGTCCCCTGCGAAAAATCGGGGAAGGTCTCCGAAGTAAACAGCCCCGTTCGCTCCCTCATACTCCCCTACCTGGAACCAGAATAAATGGTTTAGCAGATGATGAAGCCCGAAAGCTACGAGAATTCGATGCAAAAATCCGTATAGGAAAATGCCAAAGCCGCCCGCGGAATAGACAAGGGTGCCAGCCGAGGCTGCCCAACTCCTCAAGCCCTCGCCTAGTCCGATCATGGTCCAGGCGAACGCGAGCGAGACAACGCTCATGAACAGCGGAACGAACCGGGATCCCCCGAGAAACTGCAAAAATTCCGGCAACTGAAACGATTTGAACCGGTCATGGGCCCATGCGGAAATAATGCCGATGACGGCGCCCGCGAACATGGAAGGCTGAACGCCGTTAGGATCGTAGGTATGGGTGACGATATGGAAAATAAACATCCCGGTAAGCGCGGCCATTCCGGCCGTTGCGGTCTGATTGGACATTCCCAGAGCTATGCCTATGGCGAACACGTAAGGAACGAAATGAAAGATAGCCATCCCCGCGGCGTTCAGCAATTCGGGTACTTGCGGCCATCCGAACGAATCCCACGGCAGCCGCGCGAGCATGAGAAATATGGCGGCGGCGGGAAGAACCGTCATCGGCAGCATCATCGCTCGTCCCAATCTCTGGAGATAGCCTATACCGTACAAGTAACCCCCTCCTTTCCGATGGAAAATAATGAATTCATTTTAAACGAAAGATATAGATAATCACAGATTTAGAACGCCGATATACCTCCTTCCAGCCGCTTCCTCTCCGCCCATTGCCTGATGAGATTACAAGGTGGAAATGGGCTACAAGAGGCGGACGTAAACTCTTACAGGAGGTATATCTCTGTTCTTTTTATGATTATCTATATACTCGTTTACATTTTAATTCAGCTATTTTACATTGCCTATTTTTTAATAAAAAGATTATTTACCATTCGGGAGGAGGATGGAGTCCTCTACCTTGATGCAGCGGTCCATGATAACGCGCAGGCCGCCTTCCGTGGCGATGGAGGCTGCTTCCTCATTGGATATGCCGAGTTGCAGCCATAGCACCTTAGCGCCGACTTCTACGGCTTCCGCGGCGATGGGGGGCGTGTGCTCGGGGCGGCGGAATACGTTAACGATATCGATCGGGACGGGAACGTCCTTCAGCGTAGGGTAGCTTGTTTCGCCTAATATCGAAGAAGCGTTGGGGTTGACCGGGATGATTCGATAACCTTTTTGCTGCATTGCTTCGGACACCATGTGCGAGGTTTTCGAAGGATCGTCGGATAGTCCAACTACGGCAATCGTCTGGGAATCCTGCAGAATCTGTTTGATCTCATCGCGAGACGGGTGAACGTATGCCATCGTTTATGGCCTCCCTTAAGTTGGTTGGATCCGGATTAGTCTACCCACTCTACTTGCGCGCCAAGCGACTTCAGGTGATCGAAATAGATCGGGTACGATTTGGCGACATGGTGCGCGTCCTTGATGCGGATCGGCCGAGCGGAACGCAAGCCTACGATCGTGAGCGCCATAATAACCCGGTGATCGAAGTGAGCGTCTATTTCCACGCCTCCCTCTACGCCCTCGGGTCGTCCATGGACGATAATTTCGTCTTGCTTTTCTTCGACGCGGGCACCCGCTTTGCGCAGCTCGGCTAAGTAGTCGGTAATGCGGTCGCACTCTTTATAACGCAGGTTTTCCACGTTATAGAACCGGGATGTTCCTTCCGCGAATACGGCTGCGGCGACCATGGCCAGCACGCCGTCGGTGAATTCGTCTCCGTCGAACTCGCCTGCTGTCAGGCGTCCGTTCCCTTTCACGTGGACGATTCCGTTCTCGTGGGTTAACGGGACGTTCATCGCGCGAAGCACGTCGACTACGGCGCGTTCGCCTTGCTTGCTGTTCTCCATGAGACGGTGAACGACCACATCGGATTCCGTGACCGATGCCGCCGCCAAAATGGCCGCCGAGCCGGGATAATCCCCCTGTACCGTATAGGTTTGAGCTTTGTACTTTTGCTTGCCGGGGATACGGTAATGCATCAGATCGGCGGAAGCCTCCACGATGATGCCCGCTTGCGCGAGTACTTCAAGCGTTTGGCCGATGACGACTTTAGACTTCAGATCGTGCAGCACTTCGATTTCGCTGTCCTCGTCCAGAAGAGGAGTCAGGAACAGAAGCGAGCTTAGGAACTGGGAGCTGACGTTGCCGGACACCTGTATTTTGCCGCCGCGCGGATTGCCGCCCTTGATCGTCATCGGCAGCCGTCCGTTCTGGTGCTCGATGGTTACGCCCATGCTTTCTAGAGCGATGATCAGATCGTCATGCGGCCGTTTGCCAAGGGATTCCGGGTAAGCATTCACGAAACGAACTTCCGGCAGCAAGGCGGCGACGGACATGATAAAGCGCAGAACCGCACCCGCATTCCCTACGTTTAATTCCTTGGCAGCCCGCGGATGGCGGCCGAATCCGGTGATGACGATTTTCTCGGGATCCTCTTCCACTACTGCTCCTAAATCGCGGATGCAGCGTCGCATCGCTTCTCCGTCCTCGCTGTGCGCCGGATAAAGAATCGTGCTCGTCCCTTCCGCCAACGCGGATACGAGCAAATAACGGGTCGTATAATTTTTCGAGGATAACGCTTGAATTTCGCCCTTAAGCTTGCCTGTAGGGGTGACGATCATATCCATGAATGAACACGCTCCTTGAAAATTATGTATGTATTAAATATCCTAATCCAACTCCGGAAGCGGTGAAGACAAATCCTCCGACGTAGGTTGCGACCAAATAGAAAACTAGCGTCCGCTTAGGTCCCTTCGCGAACATAGTAGCTTTCTGCACGTTTAACGTGGAATAAGTCGTGAACCCGCCCAGTATTCCTATTCCAGCAATCGCGTATATCTCTAAATGCTCTTGCTCAAGCTGGAGTCCTATGAACACGCCCATGGCGAGCGATCCCGTCAGGTTAACGAATAACGTTCCGTAGAAGCCCGGCTTCCCATTGGCTGTGGCCAAGCGTCCGATTCCATAACGGAGGAGCGTTCCGATCGACCCGCCGAATCCGACTAAGAGGGCTGACCATAAGGTGTTCATAAGGGTTTACCTCTTCCCCATCGTAATCCGACCATCGCGAGCAGCCATCCGCCTACTGCGCTCAGCAACAGGTAAGACATCGCTTGAGCGTAAGCATGATGCTCCCATAGTTGCCACATTTGCCCGTTAAAGGCGCTGAAGGTCGTAAAGGAGCCTAGAAAACCCGTACCGAACACCTCTCCCAGCCAAGCGAGATCATTCCTGCGCATTAGCCATCCGGTCAATGAACCAAGCAAGAAGGAGCCCGACAAGTTGATGAATAGCGTAGCCCATGGAAAACCGGTCGAACCCGCATCGTACGGAAATAGAAATCCTGCCCCGTAGCGAGCGACAGCTCCAAGAAAGCCGGCAATAGCTATTCCAATTGCGATTTTCATCGTTTCCTCCGCCCTTGCATTGACAGCCCTATGCGCAGTTTCTTATGATGAACCTATATTCTCAGGAAAGGTTGGCCGATTATGAGCTCCTATACGACCATTACAGTCGAAGAATTAAAATCGCGGCTAGATGCCGGAGAACGAATCCATCTGATCGATGTTCGCGAGGACGAGGAAGTCGCGCAAGGCATGATTCCCGGAGCCGTTCATATGCCTCTAGGTCAAGTTCCCCATAAACTAGATCAGATTCCTAAGGATGAAGAAGTCATCTTCATCTGCCGCAGCGGTTATCGCAGCGATCAAGCCTGCCAATACTTATCGTCCCTTGGATTTAAGGGGACAACCAATCTCGTTGGCGGCATGCTTGCTTGGACCAATCTTCCTTAATTCCGCGATTGAGGTAACCAACGCATAAGCATCTCCGCAACTTCCGCAGGCGATCGGTTGGACGTGTCCACCATCGCGTGCGCGAAGTCGTAGGCATTTCTCCTCGTCTCTAGCAAGACCCTGACTCGATCTTCCGCGTCACCTTCCAAGAGCGGTCTTGTCCCTGCAGCGACTGCGCTCGTCACGCGGCGGATCAAGCTCATCTTATCCGCCGTAAGCGCGATAACCCATCCCCCGGACATCATCGCGCGCCGATTACTCTCCCGCAACACGGCTCCGCCGCCGGTAGCTACTACTTGCTTGCCTCTGACTAGCACATCTTCCAGTACCCGACTCTCCCAATCGCGAAAGGCCTGCTCTCCGTCCTCGGAAAACATTTGTTTGATGGTACGCCCGGCTAATCTTTCGATTTCCTCGTCCGTATCCTTACTCTCCCAACCTAGACGCTCGGACAACAAACGGCTTACCGTCGATTTGCCCGTGCCCATGAAGCCGACAATGATGATGTTGCGACTTGAGTCGTTTCCGTTCAAAAGAAGCTCCCCATTCCGTCTCTTTACGCTTTTTCACGATCAGAAAGTAAAAATATCAATGTCGTTTTACTCATCTAATCGCTCGATACAAACGTTTACCAACGTCCCAAGGACGTCGAAGCCGTTTTACTTGTATCATAGCATACCGATCCTAAGGTATAAAACGGCGAATTTATCCGTAACTTTGATAGTGTACAACCACTTCGTTCGATAAAGGTGATGCTGCAATTGGATAATCATCGAACCGCTCCGAAAGAGCAACCGCTCCGCCACCTGCTCGACCCCTCTTACCCGTTATGCCGGGAAGATGTACTGTGGGCGCTTGGCTTCATTAAGAAAAAAGTGGCCGACAGAGCTCCCGAATGGTCGGGGCTCGATCGGCCACAGCTTCTTGCCCATTTTGCCTGTTTCGCGGATATGGCCTTGTTGCTTCTTCATCGGCGCAGCCCAAGCAGCCACGAAACCGCCTGCTTCCGCTCGATGCTAAGCGAACTTCTGCCGCGCGACTAACTTAAGAATTCATCCAGTTGTGGTGGAAGGAGCCTTCTTTGTCCAAGCGCTTGAACGTATGGGCTCCGAAGTAATCGCGTTGAGCTTGAAGCAGATTAGCCGGCAAGCGTTCCGAACGGTAGCTATCGTAATAAGCGATAGCGCTCGCGAACGAAGGCACCGGGATACCGTAAGCGATAGCCGTGGATACGACTTCGCGCCAAGCGTCTTGATAGGCTTCCACAACGCCTTTGAAGTACTCGTCCAGCAGCAGGTTGCGAAGCTGCGGTTCGCGGTCATAGGCGTCTTTGATGTTCTGCAGGAAACGGGCGCGAATGATACAGCCGCCGCGGAAGATCATCGCGATATCGCCATAACGCAGATTCCATCCGTATTCCTCGGATGCGGCGCGCATTTGAGCGAAGCCTTGCGCGTAGGAACAAATTTTACTCGCGAACAATGCTTTGCGTACGCTCTCGATGAACGCGGCTTTGTCGCCTTGGAAAGGCTTGGTCCGAGGTCCTTTAAGCACCTTGCTTGCGGCTACGCGCTCTTCCTTCATCGCGGAGAGGAAACGGGAGAACACGGATTCCGTGATAATGGAAAGCGGAACGCCCAAGTCGAGGGCGCTTTGGCTCGTCCATTTGCCGGTTCCTTTTTGTCCTGCCGCATCCAGGATCACGTCGACCATCGGTTTGCCGGTCTCAGGATCCTTCTGAGCGAAGATATCGGTCGTGATTTCGATCAGATAGCTGTCCAGCTCGCCTTTGTTCCACTCGGAGAAGATGCTGTGAAGCTCGTCGGTGGAAACGCCGAGAACGTCCTTCAGCAATTGGTAAGCTTCGCAAATGAGCTGCATATCTCCGTACTCGATACCGTTATGTACCATTTTGACATAGTGTCCCGCGCCGTCCGGTCCAATGTATGTACAGCAAGGATCCCCGTTTACTTTAGCGGAAATTCCCGTCAAGATCGGCTCTACGAGACGGTAAGCCTCTTCGGGGCCGCCCGGCATGATTGACGGGCCTTTAAGCGCGCCTTCTTCGCCGCCGGATACGCCGGTTCCGATGAAATGGAAGCCTTGCGCCTTCAAATCGTTGCTGCGGCGCTGCGTGTCAGGGAAATAGGCGTTGCCGCCGTCGATAATGATATCGCCTTGATCCAGATGCGGAATAAGCGATTCGATCGTTGCATCCGTTCCCGTTCCCGCTTGGACCATGATCAGAATTTTGCGAGGCTTCTCGAGGGATTTCACGAACTCTTCTACCGAGTAAGTTGCGACGAGTTTCTTGCCTTGTCCATCCGTATTCAACAAATCGTCCGTCTTTTCTCTCGAACGGTTATATACCGCAACGGTATATCCGCGGCTTTCGATATTAAGAGCAAGATTACGACCCATGACGGCTAAGCCGACTACGCCAATGTTTGCATTCGACATGATTTTCTTCATCCTTTAGTACAAAATTTTCGCAATACGATTATTGTACTCTTTTTGCTTGAAGATGAAAACCTTCATTTGATTTTCCAATAGCCTCCATATTTTCTCTTGCTTTTTTTCTTTACTTATCATTTAATAGTAAATATAAAATATAAAGGGATGTGTGAATGATGGCAGCAAACAATTGGGTTCTTGACAAATCGCACAGCGGTATTACCTTCAGCGTGCGTCACATGATGATTACGAACGTTCGAGGAAGCTTTAACGAATTCGACGCCGTCGTATCCGCGGATCCAGACAACCTCTCCTCCTTGGAAGCAACGATCACGATCGACGTAAACAGCATCAATACCAAGGACGAAGGACGCGACGGACACTTGAAATCCCCCGATTTCTTCAATGCCGAACAGTTCCCGAGCATCGTTTTCAAGAAGACGGCTCTCGAATCCAAAGGCGGAGAAGATTATAAGCTGACCGGCGATATTACGATTGCCGGCGTTACCAAATCCATCACGCTCAATACCGAAATCGCCGGTCCTGCCAAAGATCCTTGGGGCAATATCAAATTCGGCGTCATTGCCGACGGAGTAATCAACCGCTCCGAATTCGGACTTACTTACAACGCGGCTCTTGAAACGGGCGGAATCCTGATCGGCGACGCGATCAAAGTACACGTCGAGTTGGAATTCGCACAAGCGTAATCATTCAACTAATACTACCGAAATAACGCGAAAGAGGAGCGTCCCCATACACGGGAAGCTCCTCTTTCCTATTCTATAGGTTTCACTCTGGACGTTACAGTTCCAATAGAAGCATTTCCGTGCGCATGCCCTTTAGCCTTGATTTGCTCGCTTCGACAGTCTCGGACCAATCGTTGGCGAGCGCTTCGTGAAGCACAGCTAGTTCGTAATCGATTTCAAGACGCAATACGCCCGCTCGATGCTCGGCTCTCTTCGATTTAAACGCCTGCACCATGTCTTCCACTGTAACCTGCGGTCTTTTTTGAAATATGATCCGATGTTCCATGCCGGACACCTCCACGAGACGGATAATTTCACCGAACATGATATTCTCTATCCTAAGCACTTGACGGTCTTGAAACCTTTTTACGACGGCGTGGCCGCGGGAGTCCCCTATGAGCTTCTCGATCCATAACGCCAGCTTTTCATCCTTGACCAGGTAATCTCCTACCATTTTGTAACGATTGAGCACCCTTAGGAATCTCAGCTTCAGCAACTTGCGTCCGGTCCTGACGGATACGATGAATTGGTGATCGCTTTCGTTCCAGTACAACGAATAACCTTCCTGGATCAGCTCCCGGATCAGATTCTGAATTTGACGGCGATCAAAACGAAGCTCCAGGTTGCAATATTCCACTTCATGACTGCGGTTCACGGCCATCCCCCCTCCTGCACTAATCGCATGGCTTGAGATATTGACCGAATTATCTGAATATTGTTGCTTACTTCTATCTTATACTCCATCTTATGTTCTGGCAACTTGGTTTCTTGACTATTTTCACTCCTATTTTTTACACAACGAACCCAAATCAGAAACGGAACCGGGATAAGTCTCGCTAATCACCCTTACATTGCGCGGAACTTGCGTACATGTTAAACTCGCGTGACGAGCATCAAACCTTTAACAACAAACATTAGCAAGGAGAATTCATCAATGAGCGCAGCTGTAACCGACGTATTCAACGGATTTAACGATAGCGACTTCGAGGTATTCGAGATTGAAGGGCTCGAGTCTCGTATGGATGCGTTAATTTCCAGAGTAAGGCCGAAGTTCCACGAGCTTGGAGAACGCGTTTCAAAATCTCTCGGAGAATTGTGCGATGATGAGATGTTTACCCACGTGGCCAAACATGCGAGAAGGACGGTTAACCCCCCGAACGACTCATGGGTCGCTTTCGCCCACAACAAGCGGGGGTACAAAGCCCATCCGCATTTCCAGATTGGTTTGTGGTCCACGCATGTGTTCGTGCAATTTGCCATCATCTATGAATGCCCGAACAAGAACGTTTTCGCTGAACGAGCGTTGAACGAGCTGGATTCCATTCGCAAATCCGTGCCGGCTCACTTCGTGTGGTCGAAGGATCATATGGTGCCGACCGGACTCACGCATGGCGACTTATCGGACGAAGATCTGGCGGAGTTGATGTCGCGGTTGAAATCAGTGAAAGCAGCCGAATTGACCTGCGGCATTCATATTCAGCGCGGAGATCCTCTTCTTGCGGACGGCGAAGCCTTCTTGCATCGAGTGGATGAGACTTTCCGTACGCTGCTTCCTTTATATCGGATGGCGTTTGCGTAAAGTCATACTACAAAAAGGGGATGTTCCGTAAGGTCATAAAGACCGTGCGGAACATCCCCTTTTCGTTATGTCGCGATTTTATTGCGCAGCAACTTCGCGAACCGTTGCAGCCACCGTTTTACGCTGGCGAGCGGACTTGCGGAAGTAAAGCAGCTCATAAATACATGGAACGATAAGCAACGTCAGCAAGGTGGAGACGACCAAGCCGCCTATTACGACGATGGCAAGGCTTTGGGAAACGATGCTTCCGCTTTCCGATGAGCCGAACACAAGAGGCAGCATAGCGCCAACGGTAGCGATGGCCGTCATCAGAATCGGACGCATGCGCGTTCCCGCCGCTTCCAACAACGATTCGCGAATCGTCATTTTATCTTCGTTATGCTTCACGCGATCTATAAGTACGATTGCGTTCGTTACGACGATTCCAATGAGCATGACCACCCCGAAGATCGCGGTAAAGTCAGGCGATACTCCGGTAACGATTAAGCCTAACACGGCACCGATCGGTACGAAGAGAATGGATGTCATAATGGCTAGAGGAGCACGTAATGTTTTGAAAGTAATAACCATGATCAAGTACACGATTCCGATAGATACGAGCATCATCATAAACAAGCTCGTCATATCGGCCGATTGATCCGCGGAAGCACCGCCGACGAACAGCTTCACGCCTTCCGGCGGCTTCACGTCGGCCAATACTTTCTTGATTTCGGCGCCTGCCTTTGACAATTGGGAAGGTTCTACGGAAGCCGACACCCGGACATAGCTTTTGCCGTCTTTATGGTAGAAAGTCGTGGGTTGCTCGGCTTTAACCCACTTGGCCACGCTCGATACCGGCTTTGGACCGGAATCGGTCATGACGGTAAGAGAGGAAAGATCGCTTTCCGATTTCGGTTTTAAAGAAGGTTCGAGCAGCACTTGAACCGATTGTCCGTCAACGTTAATCGCACCCACTGGGACAGGATTCAGCATGCCTTGCAGCTGCATCGCGATATCTCCAGCCTTCGCCTCGGTAGGGTTAACCTCCAGCGTATAGACCGTTTTCTTCTCTTCCTGGTTGCTTTCCACTTTCAGAACGTCTTTTACGGGTTTGATCTTGGCAATAACCTCATCCGCGGTTTTGCTGATGGCATCCAGATTATCGCCGGTAACATCAACGAAAACTTGGGTGGAGCTGCCGCCTGTCAAGAAAGTTCCCGTTCCCGTATTGATTTCGGCGCCGGGATAGTTGTCGCGTTCGGCTTTAACGGCTTCCATGACTTTCTCGGCATCCGCGCCTGGCTTCATTTTCATCATGTAAGAGACAAGGGTTGGAGAAGATACCGAGCCATATTTAGCCGCGTCGGCGCTATTGCCATTAGCTAAAGTAACCCATTCCACTTCTTCCCTTTTCATCAAGAAGGCTTCGAGTTTGCTGCCGTTCTCCATGACTTCCGAAACAGGAGTATCCGGTTTGTATTCCAGGCTGACGTTAAGATTCTCGGCGCTCGAAGAATCGATCGCGCCTTTAGGAAGAGACATATAAGTAGCGATGGAACCGATCAGAAGCAAGAATGCTGCGGTAATCGGCAGCCATTTGTGACGCAGGTTCCATTCGAGCAGCTTTACGAAACGCTTGGAAGGCTGATGTTCTTTAATCTGCGAATTCTTAAGCACTCCGGCGCTCATGAGCGGGATGATCGTCAAAGCGACGAGTAGAGAAGATAATAGAGAGTACGTCATCGTTAATGCGAACGGGAGCAGGAACGCTTGCAGACCGCCTCTAAGTAAACTCATCGGCAAGAATACAGCTATGGTGGTAAGCGTAGATGCCGTAATGGCTCTAGCAACCTCTTTCGTCGCATCGGTGATCAATTCAGCCGAGAACTTCTCTTTCTGCAGACGGCGGAAAATATTTTCGATAACGACGATACTATCATCGACCAACCGTCCAACCGCGACCGCTACGCCGCCAAGCGTTAGAATGTTAAGCGTGATTCCCGACATATCGAGCAGGTATAGCGTCATGGCCAAGGACAACGGAATGGAGACGATCGTTACCAATGTAGCCCTTATGTTGCGCATGAAGATCAGAATAACGATTGTAGCGAACAACGCGCCAAGAAGAACTTCCCTCATCATGCTATTTACGGAATGAACGACTTGCTCGGACGTGCTGATCATTATTTTCATGTTGACGGATTTGTTTTCTTCATTAAACGCCTTGATAACTTCGTCTACGCCTTCTCCGACTTTGACCGCATTGGAGTTAGCTCCCTTGGAGATAACGAACTCTAATGCGTCCTTGCCGTCGATGCGGAACGTGCTTTCCTTGGCATCGTCGAACGTCACGTCCGCGACGTCGCCGAGCTTCACGCCTTCGGCTACCGGAAGCTTCTTCACGGATTCCACATCCTGCAAACTAGCGGATACGTTCAAGTTGACGATCTGGCCGTCCAATGTGCTTTCCCCTACGGAAGCCGAAGCATCGCGTCCTTGAAGGACTCCGTATAGAGTTTGAAGAGGAATCCCTTTAGCAGCCAACTTCGCCGCATCCGGAACGATGCTAACCTTTGGCTGGGATTTACCCGACAATTGAACCTCGCCTACGCCATCGATAGCTCGAAACGCATCCATAACATCCTGTTCCAACGCTTCTTTCTGAGCATCGCTCAGGCCATCGTCGAAAGTGAGCGTCACGAATGAGATCGGAATCATCGAGGTATTGAATTGCACCACGTAAGGAGGAGAAACGTTATCCGGAAGCTGTACGGAATTAACCGCCTTTTCGACCTCCAGCTTTGCTTCTTTCATGTCCGTATTGGCATCGAAATTCAGGTTGACCTGGGAGAAGCCGTCCCCCGACGAGGAGAAGACGTTCGTTTTCCCTTTGATCGCGGACAAGGATTTCTCCAGCGGTCCCGTAACCTCTCTGTCCATCGATGAAGCGTCGTAACCCGGTCCGATGACGGATACGGTCACCTGCGGATTATCCGCCTCCGGCAGAAACTCCATCGGAAGCTTCGTGTAGCTTAGAATTCCCATGGCTAGTACCATAATCACGATGATGATCATGGCTGCTTTGTTGCGAAATGCTCCGTTAATAATACTTTTCACTTGTTTTTCCCCTTCCACTCCATTGATTCTTTCTTTGTCTAAGCATAAAGGATATCCCGCCTTCGCTGGAAACGACTGGAGACCGGACTTGAACCTAGACTAAAGTCTGATCTGCTTCCGGCTTAAGTCTTCATCGGCAAGCTTTACATTACCTTAACCGATGGATATGAACGGAATTTGAACGCTAAAATGAGCGTTAACTCACTTTACAGTTACATCCAATTCCGCTTATGATAAAAAGTGAGTAATCACTTATTTTTATAAGGAGAGATCCCCGATGAACCTTCCCGAGCATTCCTCCGTTGCCTCTAGCTACGATTGCGTCGTGGCAGTTGACGTATCCCGACAGTTCGGTAAAAAAAAGGTGTTGGATGAAATATCGTTAACCGTTAAACGCGGAGAAATTTTCGGCCTTCTTGGCCCGTCCGGCTCCGGAAAAACAACTTTAGTTCGATTAGTAACCGGCTTGGACATCCCGGATGGCGGCTCCATCACCTTGCTCGGAGAACCAATGCCGAAGCTGAACGTTCTAAGCCGAATCGGGTACATGGCCCAATCCGATGCCTTATACGGCGAGCTGACCGCGCAAGAAAACCTCGAGTTTTTCTCGACGTTATACGGTCTTCGCGGAAACTCGTTAAAGAAGCGGATCCAAGAGGTTGCCGAATTAGTGAAGCTGTCCGACGACTTGAAGAAACCCGTGCAGCAATATTCCGGCGGCATGAAAAGAAGACTGTCCCTGGCCGTTGCCCTCATGCACGAGCCGGAAGTGCTCGTACTGGACGAACCGACGGTCGGCATTGATCCGGTGTTGCGCAAATCGGTTTGGAATGAGCTCGACAACCTGCGACGCGGCGGAGTAACCATTCTCGTTACGACCCATGTCATGGACGAAGCGGACAAATGCGATCGTCTGGCCATGTTACGGGATGGCAAGGTGATCGCGCTTGGAACTCCGGAACAACTAAAGGCGGATTCTCATTCCGCCACTATGGAAGATGCATTCATTACTTACGGCGGAGGTGTAGCATGAGAATCCGCGCGCTCGCTTTCCGGATCATCCGACAATTCATTAAAGACAAGCGCACTCTCGCGCTAATGCTGCTAGCCCCGCTTCTTGTTTTAACGCTGATGAAGCTCGTCTTCGACGGCCAAGCGGTAGATCCCCGTATAGGAACGGTGCAAATACCCGGTCCGGTCATCGAAGCCTTGCAGAGCAATGGTGCCGATGTTACTCCCTTCGATAACGAAGAGCAGGCTCTTGCACAAATGGGAGATGCCGAGCTTGACGCAGTCTTTATGCTTAACGACACTCTGCCCCAAATCGTTCTGGAGGGGAGCAATCCGACCAAAATACGTAACGTAATGGCTGTTGCTCAGAAGTCTCTGCAAAAGCTTGGCGGTAATGGCGATCCCCCTCAGCTGGAGCTCTCGTATTTGCACGGCTCGGGAGATCGCGATATTTTCGACTACTACGGTTCCGTGCTCGTAGGTTTTTTCTCCTTCTTCTTCGTATTCCTGATTGCAGGCGTATCGTTCTTAAGGGAAAGGACAACAGGGACGTTACAGCGACTGCTTGCTACACCATTAAGGCGTTGGGAGGTAGTGGCCGGGTACTTGCTCGGCTTCGGGCTCTTCACGTTGCTGCAGGCATCCCTTATCGCCTGGTATGCAACCAGCGTGCTGGGGATCGCTTTGGAGGGCTCGTTTTTCCTCGTCTTGCTTATGAACTTGCTTCTCGCTCTGGCTGCGCTCACTTTAGGAACGCTATTATCCGCCTATGCGCAGAACGAATTTCAGATGTTCCAATTCATTCCGCTGATTATCGTTCCTCAGATCTTCTTCTGCGGATTGATCGACCTGCAATCGATGCCGGAATGGCTGCAAACGGTCGGCAAAGCGCTTCCCCTCTACTATGGAGCCGATGCGCTTAGGGGAATCATGTTGCGGGGAGCAGGCTGGAATGACATATGGGTAGATTCCATCGTGCTAGTCGGGTTCTCCGTTTTGTTCGCCATTTTGAACGTACTAGCGCTGCGTAAACATCGTCGAATATAATGAGCAATAGGGCTTGTCCCGGTATCGGAGGTAAATACAGTGAAGGATTCATTGGAGCAATGGCTCGAGGAGCTGCTCGAAAAGCATGAAGGGGAACGGATGACCGACAAGCAGTCGAGAATATTGAGGGCCGCCGTGGAGGTATTCGCCGAGAAAGGGTATTCCGGCGCGGCAACTAGCGAGATCGCGCAACGCGCGGGCGTAGCCGAGGGGACGATATTTCGCCACTACCGCACGAAGAAGGATTTGCTTTATTCCATCGTCGCCCCTTTCGTGGCAAAGCTTATCGAACCGTTTGTCCTTCGCGACCTATACCCGTTAATCGACAATCCGCATCCGACCTTCGAAGGCTTCATCCGGGCATTGCTGGATAACCGTATCGCTTTCGCCGAGAAAAACATCAAGGTTATTAAGATATTGCTACAGGAGGTTCCCTTTCATCCCGAGCTGCGGGAGCAGTTTCTATCCAAAGTCGCCGAGCGCGTGCTTGTGAAGCTTTCCAATGCAGTCTACCATTATCGCAAGCAAGGACAAATCGTGGATTTGCCGCCCTTAACGATGATACGTCTGGTTGGATCTACGTTGTTCGGTTATTTGATCGTGCGGTTTTTGTTCGCTCCATCCGGTTGGGATGACACGCAGGAACGGGAAGCGACCGTTCAATATATTTTACATGGCCTTAATCGCAAGAATTGATCAGTCAAAAAAGAACCGGAGGCGACTTCCTCCAGTTCTTTTTTCGCTTTTCCGATAGGAGAACAATCATGCATGAGCCTTCTGTTGCCGATCCTGACTGCGGAATTGCGCGAGCAACCCCAGAGCGGCTAACGAAAGAATACCCGAGACGACGAAAGGCAGCCAAGATGTCGCTCCGAGCAAAGCCGCTCCAAGCAACGGGCCGACAATACGGCCTAAGCTATCCATTGACGAGCTAAGCCCCGAAGCGATTCCCTGTCCGACCGTCGTCTTCTGCGTGATCAAGGAAGTCACGCATGGCTTGATAAGAGAGTTGCCGATTCCGAAGATGCACAGATAGACCGTTGCCATACCCCAACTATTCGCCGTGAGAAGCAAGAAGAAACCTGCGGCCGAAATAATCAGTCCGATAGCTATGTACTGGCTTTCCTGTCCCTTCTTAACCCGTCGGCGAACGATCCCGCCCTGTACGACAGCTCCTGCCAACCCGCAGAAGAAGAACATCATCCCGATCTGCAACGGAGTCACGGCGAATTGCTCCATCCCGAACAATTGAAGGGTTGCCTCCAGTATCGCTAGAGAGAAGGTCACGAAGAAAGCGAGCACATACAAGTACTTAAGCGGTCCTTGGAAAGCGATCCATCGGGAAACCCGTTTGCCCTTCTCGCTCGAGGCGCGCCGCTCGGGAGGCAAGGATTCGGGAAGCTTGAACCATGCCGCGATAAATACGATTAAGGATAACGCCGCAGCCGCGAAGAACGGAGTATGAATCTTAATCTCGCTTAGCAACCCTCCGAAGCCCGGTCCGAACGTAAATCCGAGCCCTATGCTCATTCCTACGACGGCCATGCCTTTCGTTCGCTCCTCTTCTGTCGTAATATCCGCGACATAGGCAACAATACAGGATACGACCGCCCCGGAGAACAAGCCTCCCAATATGCGCGAAGCATACATGATAGCGAGATTGTCTCCCGATAGACCGAACAACAAGAAGCTGATGCTGAATCCGAGTACCCCGGTCATAATGACCGGACGACGTCCGATGCGTTCGGACAGCGCTCCCCATATCGGGCTTAAGAGGAACGACATCAGGGAGTAGATGGCGAGCATTGCTCCCGTATGCCAGTTCGCGGATTCTTTGCTGGCTTCCGTTACCAATTGGGGAAGCACCGGAATAATGATGCCGAACCCAATGAAAATAGTAAAAAGCATAAGTCCGACGATTGCTAATTTGCTTCTCACAGAAAATTCTCTCTCCTCTGTTTTAAACAATAAAAAGACACTTTACGACCAAACATTCTATACCCTGATGGTAGCATATCGAACGCGTTGTTCCAAATCGGAACTATTGTCGTTTTCGTGACAAGATCCGCTTAGAATAGACAGCGGTTGATTTCCCCCCCATATTTGTTATACTCATGCTTGTTTGCAATACCTAATTGACGCACGTTTGAGAAAGGCAGGGATTTCCTCTTGGACCATAACCGCACTCCGTTATTCGACGCGCTGCGTTCCCACGCTAAGCAGAATCCGGTACAGTTTCACATTCCAGGCCATAAAAAAGGAGCCGGAATGGATCCCGAGTATCGCGATTTTATCGGACAAAACATTTTAGATATCGACTTGATTAATATTGCGCCGCTAGACGACCTGCACCAGCCGATCGGCGTTATTCTTGAAGCGCAGCAACTTGCCGCGGACGCATTCGGAGCGGATGCCACTTATTTCTCCGTCCAAGGCACGAGTACAGCCATTATGACCATGATCTTAACGGCTTGCAGCCATGGGGACAAAATCATCGTTCCGCGCAACGTACATAAATCGATTTTGTCTGCCATTATTTTTGCCGGCGCGCGCCCTGTATTCCTGTCACCGGTTCGCGATACGAACCTTGGGATCGACCATGGAGTAACGACGCGCTCCGTGCGAAGGGCATTGGAGCGCCATCCCGACGCGGCTGCCGTTTTGATAATCAACCCAACGTATTATGGCGTGTGCACGAATCTAAAGGAAATCGTGGACCTTGTTCATGAATACGACATTCCCGTTCTCGTGGATGAAGCTCATGGCGCATTGATTCATTTCTCCGACAACCTCCCCTTGTCGGCCATGCAAGCGGGTGCCGATATGGCGGCGACTAGCGTTCATAAGCTGGGAGGCTCGATGACCCAAAGCTCCATTCTAAACATTCGCAAAGGCTTGGTAAACCCTCATCGTGTACAGACGATACTCAGCTTGCTGATGACGACGTCTACTTCTTATCCTCTTCTCGCTTCGTTGGATACCGCCCGCCGACAGCTGGCCATTCATGGCAAAGAGATCGCGGACAGAACCTTGAATCTGGCGAAAAAAGCGAGGGAAGCCGTAAATAATATTTCCGGACTCTATAGCTTCGGGGAAGAGTTGTTAGGTGAGGAAGCGACTTACGACTACGATCCGACGAAGCTGACGATTCACGTTCGCCACCTAGGCATTAGCGGTTATGACGCGGAGAATTGGTTGCGCGAGCATTACCGTCTCGAAGTCGAACTGAGCGATATGTACAACATCCTCTGTCTGATTACACCAGGGGACGACGAGGAATCGATAGGTATTCTGCTCGAAGCTTTGCAAGCGATGTCCGACGCCTATCACGCGGATAACAGGGAAATTCTCGAGGTTGTCGTTAAAATCCCGGAAATCCCCCATCTCGCCCTGACTCCACGGGATGCCTTCTACGGGGAAACCGAACTGGTTGCGTTTAAGGAATCCGCAGGCCGGATCATCGCGGAGTTCATTTATGTCTACCCGCCGGGAATTCCGATCTTGCTCCCCGGCGAGGTGATCTCGCAAGAAAACATCGACTACATCGTCGACCATCTGGAGGTTGGCCTACCCGTGAAAGGACCGGAAGATCGGTCCGTTACGAACGTAAAAGTGATCCTGGAAGAAACGGCCATCTCCTAGTTCATCGCCTTCCGTTCAACCGTTGCCAAGGTTTACCGGAAATGCTATCATGGGCGTGGGGGTGGAACTCATGAGTCAGAGCGCTTACATTTCACTTGTTCAAGGCTCGGCCGTAGCCGAGATTGACCTTGACGGCGTCAAGGAGCAGCTTCGCCATTATCGGGAACAAATGACGTTGACCGGCCGGCAGCTCGGTTGGGAATACGCCGAAGCCGCTTTCCCTTACAGCATCGAGAGCAAACCCGAAGCCAAAGACCAATGGTTCTATCTGAAGGGAAATAAGCCGCAATATCGTTATATCGTGGTCGGTACCGGCGCACGTCAGGAAGACGGAACCAACGTGTCGTATATTCATCTCGTGTTACCGGATGACTCCACCCATGGAGACAAAGCAAAAGCCAACGAGCTGTGCAAATGGATTGGCAAGCAGCTGCAAGCTGAAGTGAAGATGTTCAACGGCCGCACGATCTACTTCAATCCTCGCAAATAAACAATAACAAAAGGCCATTCCGTGAGTTACTTCACTCAAGGAATGGCCTTTGCTTTTAGTGATTTTCGACGATAAGCAGATTATCCGTTCTCGTTCTCCAGGGCAGCAAGCTCTTCATATACCTTCATGACCGTTTCCCACTCTTGGTCGTCTTCGATGTTGACTAGGACTTCGTCTTCGCCTTCTTCTTCGACACGGAAAATAACGCCGTCATCCTCTGGATCGTTACGGTCCAATAATACGGCATACGCGCGATCATTGGTTTCGAATGTATACACGAGCACCATCTCGTGTTCTTTGCCGTCTTCGTCCGTTACTATAAATACGGCTTCATCGTGGTCATGTTCGCAATTCTCGTCGTGGACATGATCGCTCATGGCGAACCTCCGTTCAATTCGGTTGATTTTACCTACCCACGTATCGTATCATTTCCGGAAACGAGGGTCAAACGAAAAACGCCCAAACCGTCAAACCGGTTCGGGCGTCGCTTATCTGCCGTTATTTAGAGGCAATTGTTTTCTCAGAGACGACTTGGTAGGTGGCTTCCCCTACCGGCTTCATCCACAGGCGCAGCGTGTACGTGCCAACGGAATCGAAATTATAGGAGATATCTTTCATTGTAATCCAGAAGCTATCCTTACCATCGGGAAAGTCGCTATCTCCCGAGCTGCGCGATTCAATCAGGGTTTCGTCTCCATAAGGATCGGCGATCGTCAGCTTAAGCGCGTTGATGTCCACCTTGAGAGAATCCACTTGAATAAAGGTATTGAACTTGAACTTCTGCTTCTTGTCAACATTGCCGAATATGGTATTGTCACGGCTCGTCAACATATGAACGTTAGGCTTGAAGATCGTAATTTTCTTATCGGCGTCATCCCACAACAGGATGCCCTGAAGCTTATCGGATACGATCTTGGATGAGATATACGTCTTATTATCCACGACGATGCTGCTGTCGACTTCCTTCTTATTAACCCAAACCCGAAACTTCTGGGTTACGGTATCCGCATAAGCTGCGCTTCCGCAGATCAAAGTAAAAGCTAAGGTTAAAAGCACAAGTTTACGTACCTTCATGATTAGCATCCTCCGTCTTCACCGACTCACAATCTTGTCTGTATTTGGTTATACCGACAGCCGAGCGGAAAGTTGCGCATGAAAGTTTAAAATTTTCTTAGACTTCTATTTATGGTTTACGGCCCGGTATAGTTAACACGCATGGAACGCCGTAACCTACTGCTCCTGGGGAACTTAGGGCATCCAGGTAATCCAGGCCTCTCTTGCATGGAGTCTTGCAAACGGCGCACGTATCGGATGTCACGATTTTCATTTGTGCCCTTTTTTGCTCCGCTGCGGCAGCAGACTTCTTCTTCTTGTTCACCTTCGACATCGGAATCTTCCTTTCGCGAAATCAGGGTGGAAAACGGCTTCCCACCAGACTATGCGAGATGCGCCCAATTCGTCACAGAAGACCGATAGGTTTTTCCGTACATCTTCTTACTTGCCGAGGTAAATTATGGTACATTGGTAAAAGCTATTGTCGAAATGAAACCGCATCCTGTGTTGGGGGTATCGAATTGAAAATTCAAATGCTAGGTACGGGCAGCGCCTTCGCGAAAGCGTTCAACAATAATAACGCTATGCTGACGGTCGACGGCCTCAACCTATTGGTGGATTGCGGGATTACAGCCCCTAAAGCGCTTCATGAGCTGGGATATAACTTCAATGACCTCGATGCAGTACTTATCACTCACATCCATGCCGATCATATGGGCGGACTGGAAGAGCTTGCTTTTCAAATGAAATTCATATACGGCCGCAAGCCGACGCTATATTTAGCCGATACCCTTGTTGAACCTTTATGGGAGCATTCGCTCAAAGGCGGCCTGCAGCAAGACGCGTCCGAGACGTTGGAGAGCTTCTTCGTTGTCCATCCCCTCAAAGAAGGGGTGTCCCATGAAATTTTTCCAGGCCTGAACGTGGAATTGATCGGAACGAAGCACATTCCGAACAAACCCAATTACTCCTTGCTGTTTAATGACTTCTTCTTCTATTCCGGGGACACGGTATTCGATCCGGATTTGCTTAAAGATTTAGTAAACGCGCGGGGAGTTCGGATTATCTTCCACGACTGCCAACTGCATCCGCCAGGCGTCGTTCATGCATGCTTATCACAGCTTCTCACCCTGCCCGATTCCATTCAGGAACGAACATTTCTCATGCATTATGGCGATGACCAGCCAGAGTTCGCAGGGCGTACCGGGAAAATGAGATTCGTAGAACAACAACGGATTTATGCGGTCGATCGGTTAACATTTGCCGAGCAATTTGGTATGATCGATTAATACCGCGTACGAAAGGAAGTTATCCGTTGGTTGCCACGTTCATTATCGGGGGTATCATTGCCGCCTTGCTTATCTGGATCGTTCTCTGGGCCACCAAGAAGGCCTACTCTCGCAAGTGGGATGAATAGGTTAAGGGGTGACTTAAGCCGGAACCGGCTATAGGTCACCCCTTGCATTATGTTCCCTTATTCTTAGCATCAGGTTTCGTCTCCGTATAGGTTTTCCACGTGAATTGCTCGTCGTATTTCGTGGAATCCCTCTTCACGAATCGCGCAACCGCAGCCATGACTCCTCCGATTAATCCAAATACCCCGATCAACCACACCACCAGCAGTGCCGCGTCTCTCATTGACCGTTCCTCCCGCCGATCGTATATTACATTTGTACGTCGGGAATGAGTAATTCATCCCAATTGTATGAGATTTTCGTATTAGTAAAGCTTGGCGTGAATCGTATAAAATTTTTTATATTATTTTGGTTGACTTCATATTCGTCAGTTGGTATGATGTTACTTGTCGCCGTTAAAAAATATGATCTGATAGCTCAGCTGGGAGAGCACCATCTTGACAGGGTGGGGGTCACAGGTTCGATCCCTGTTCAGATCACCATACTTAAACTTTGAGAAGCCTACTTCGGTATGGCTTCTTTTCTTTTTGTTCTCTACATAAGGAGTCGTTTTCGAACATCTAAAGGAGAATGAACGACGAATTCATTTTTCCCAACCACCGCCGTTCCGGAAAGTTTCGGTTTTATGTAAGATTGTCCAAACAAAATAGATCTCGGAATCATAGAGTGAAGGATAAATACAAAGGAGGTGCGTTTCGTGTCGAAGAAGAAAAAGCTTATTGTCGTTAAGCTAAAACCCGGTCAAATAGCACTCATAATTTGCAAGAAACATAGAAAACGCAAGAAACATCTCTGTTAAAGAAGTTAAGGAACGCTCACTTGGGCGTTCTTTTTCCTTGAGATCGTACACTTTTGGTGTATTGGCCTGAATAAAAAGTAATCCTTATGCAAATGATTTATTGGTAATGAAATCCATTAAAAGGAGACATACCAATGACCGAAAGAAATCTCGATGATCTGGAAAATCACACATACGATGAACAAGTAGCAGAGCTTGCAGCTGACATGGCCGATGACCCCGAACAGTCCGACAATCTTCAAGAGATAATGGAGGAAGAATTCCGGACAAATCCCGAATGAAGCCTCCAAATACAGAAACTTAGAATAATGTCATCTGCCTCCCTTTGATCTAGAGGACTTCTGTCCTTCCTCTCCTAGGAGTTTTATCAATCTAGATCGGGCTAATACCCAATTAATCTTGGGTAAGTGTCACGATTGATAAAACTGAATAGGCTAGATCATCATCTAATTGGAGGTTTTTAGTTTGAATTTCTATCCCCACATGTATCAGTACGGTTATTTCCGATCCCCTGATCCGTATGTTTATCAACCACCATACCAAATGCCTTACCGTCCAGTTCTCTATAACCCGGCAGACTATTACCCAGCTCATTATTGGAGTCAACCAGGTGTTCACGGCGTTGGGTTTAATGCGTATGGCAATATTGGAAATTATGGCGCGGGTCTCCACGGCCACTCCCACTTAGGAGGCGGTCAAGGACTTGGAATTCACGCCGGTTCTAACATCGGGGGAAGCAATGGCGTTGGATTCCATGCCGGCACCAACATCGGCGGTGAACATTTATTAGAATCATATGCCGGCGGACATATCGGCGGGAATTATGGTGTCGGTCTGGAAACCGGTGGTCACCTTGATAGTCAAGGCTTCGGCGTACAGGCCGGAGGTAATATCATGGGACACGGCGCTGAATTTAAAACCGGATTCAATTGGCGTTAACTGAATAAAAAGTGCTCCTTTAGATAATGATTACTTGGTAATAAAATCTATCTAAGGAGACTTACATTTGACACCACATGAAAATCAATTTCTTGATCCGCCGATTAAACCGCACGACCGCAGTGATGAGCCGGAAGTCGAAACTGAACTGACCAATGACGCCGAGATGCTTGGAAATGTTGAAAAGCTAGCTGACGGGTACAAGTCGATTTATCGAGAATAGCTGTAAATTCCGAGAGGCTTGGAACATACAAGCTTCTTTTTTATTTCTCCGATTCGTGATATAACGACAATAAAACCCCCTATCCTGCGGTAGTTTATACGGATATAATCTTCTCCATGAGACAATTAACTTATATGCTGGTTAGCCAGCACATGGCGTATGCCATCAAGCATCCGGAAGAGATCGAGCAATGCGATTCGATCTACGACCATATGCTTTACTTCTTTACGGCCATCGTAGGCATGGCTGAAGATTTAGCGATCAAACACATCGATGACTTCTTCTCCGACACATTCTCCTTAGTCAACACCCACTCCCCTCAAATCTGAGAATGATTTCCTTTTTATTCGCGCCTTAATCTTGTAAAATGAACTTCATGACATCCTTGAGGAGAAGCACTCCATGCCCAGAATTATACTTTCCGTTCTTATGCTTTCTATCATTATGCTCAGCACGAACGTTTCCATGGCCCATCCCGGACGAACGGATGCGAACGGCGGTCATACTTGCCGCACGAACTGCGCGGAGTGGGGTCTGAAGGACGGAGAATACCACTATCATAATAGCGATGGATCAATCACCACGAAACCTCCGACAGACCCTGCCCCTGCTCCATCGAACAACGAAGCAAGCGACGAGCTTAAAGCCGATGCGATCAAGACGCCGGCCAAAGGCAAGCTCTCCGTCTACTTCCTGAACGTCGGACAGGGCGATGCCACTTACATTAAGACCGCTGGCGGAGACGATATTCTGATTGATGCCGGCAAGAACGAGGCAGGCGATATCGTCGTGAGCTACCTTAAGCAGCTTGGCGTAGACGACATTGAAATCATGATCGCCACTCACCCTGATTCTGACCATATTGGCGGTCTCGATACCGTACTGGGGAGCTTCAAAGTCAAAGCCGTTTATGCTCCCAAGGTATCGCATACGACCGATACATTTAAGGACTTCCTTTTGGCCGTGAAGAAAGAAGGCCTAACCATTAAGGAGGCTAAGGCTGGCTTAGCCGTACCGATTAAGGGCGTGACCGCCAAATTTCTCGGCCCGGTCAAAACCTACGGAGACGACTTGAACGATTGGAGCGCCGTGCTGCATTTCACTTACGGGACAACTCGGTTCCTGTTTACGGGAGATGCCGAGAAAAAATCCGAGGACGACATTATCGCATCGAAACGGGCGTTAAAGGCAGATGTCCTGAAGATCGGACACCACGGCTCCGTTTCCTCTACGAGCGCCGCGTTCCTTAAAGCCGTTTCCCCAAAGTACGCGATCATCAGCGTAGGCAAAAATAGCTATGGGCATCCAGCAGCAACGATAATAAACAGGCTCAAAACCGCTAAAGTCACGACTTTTAGAACAGATCTAAATGGAACCGTCACAGTCATAAGCGACGGTAAAAAAATTCAATTCATGAAGGTGAAATAATGGAGCACGGCGTTGTCGATCGGTTTGAAGGGGATATGGCAGTTATTGAAATCGAAGGAGCGACCAGGGATTTCCCTAGGGCATCCTTGCCTCTTGATATCAAAATCGGGGACTCCGTGATTATCGAAAACGGCGAAGTTCGTCGCGATAACTCCCAAAGCGCAAGGCGAAGGACTGAAGTCAAGCGGCTAATGAATGAGCTTTTTGAATAATACGCTCTGGCCGTTCCTAACGACACAGACTGTGCGCTTGCGGAAAATAAGCTGATCTGTGCGAATGTATTGTCCCTCTATTTATCCTGACATAAGCTAAATGGGTGATGAACAATCACAATAACCTCATGGCGGTGATTGTATGAGTTATCCGGTTGCACACGGAGGTAGTGGAGCAGCAATCGCTCTTGTCCTCTTCGTCCTGCTCGTAATTATCTTAAGAGCAGGATACTAATTTACTTCAGTTCCTAAATCCCCGCCAAGCCCGCACCTGCTTGGCGGGGATTTGTATGTGATTTAAGCCGTCCTCCCAACTCGTTGATAAGCCAAAATACGATCAAGCTTGAAAGGACGCATCGCTCTTTTGCCATAGTCGTAGGCATATAATTTGGCGGATCCTACCTTAACGACTCGGACCGTTCTCTTTGTAATCGTGCCCTTCACGTCCTGATAAATAATACATATGTTTTGACCGATTTCCCTTTCGGACATATTCTTCCCTCCTGGATAAGAACGTTTGTTCTCTTATTATAACCAGAACGCTCGTTCCTATTCAAGAGAAAATACTGGATAATCGCAACATTTTCCAAACCTTCGACGTCTAAGGGGTACCCAATGGGAAAACATAAAACAAAATGGAGGAATACATGATGATCCATCACATGAAAAAACCGCTGCTTATTCTCATGCTCGTCGCGATGTTCTGTACAGCCATCGGAGGCTCCGCGCTTGCGCAAAACAAAAATAACGACAAAGGCAATTCGCACTGGAAAGGTAGCATAGACGTCGCCACGGCCGTAACCATGATCGTAAAGGGATTGAAACTAAACATTGATAATATTCGTTTCATTAAAGAGCCGAAGGCAAGCGACTATTACACTAAGGTTAAGGACACTGCCCCTTACGCGGGCGACTTCATCATCGCCCAATTCAATGGATTAGAGCTGCCGAAGGATATTAATCCGACCGCGAAAGTTACCCGGGAGCAGTTTGCCAAATGGCTCTATGGCGCGTTAAGCCACAAAGGCGAATATGCGTGGATAGATATTTATTATCAAGTAGCAGACGAGAAGCAAGTGACCGAAGGTTACATGGATAGCATCCAAAAGCTGCTGATTGCCAAGATCGCCACGTTGGACGGCAAGAAGAAATTTTATCCTAAGGGCAGCATGACTCAAGCAACGGCTGCGGTCATGATTAACAGAACGTTAAAATTCATTGCTGATTCGAAACCTATAACTCCCGCACCTGAAGTTCCGGAAAATCCGATTCTGACGGACGTTAAAGTAACTTCCGACAAAGTAACCGATGACGTGACGAAAGTTACCGTCTCCGCCATGGCTCCGCATCCGGGTTATGGTCTCGAGATAACCGGCATTCAATTCGCAAAAGGCGAAGCCGTCATCCAGTATCGAGTCGTATTGCCGGACCCGAATAAAATGTTCGCGCAGGTCGTTACGGAATTGAAGGCCGTCACCTACATTCCTGCGGGCTATAAAGCCGTATTGGGCGAAGCTCAGCCAACCGTCCCATTCCCAGGATGATCTACAATACCTGTTTACAAAACAAAACGGATGGATCTCGAAAATCGAGATCCATCCGTTTTGTTCGTAAAGATCGATTAGTCTATATGTTCAATTCGTTCGGGGAGCCTCCAATCGATTTCTTCGATGCCATTCTCTTTCAGGAAAGCATTACACAGCGAGAAAGGCTTGCTTCCCCAAAACCCACCGTATGCGGATAAAGGACTCGGATGCACCGAGTTCAGCACGAAATGCTTTGATTCATCGATATAACGTCCCTTGTCCTGGGCTTGTTTCCCCCATAATACGAAAGCAATCGGCGTCTCCCGCTCGTTCAGCAGGCTGATGATCTTGTCCGTGAACGTCTCCCATCCCAGCTTGCGATGTGAATTAGGCAGGCTTTCCCGCACCGTCAGAACGGCGTTCAACAGAAGCACGCCCTGTTTCGCCCAATGTTCCAGGAAGCCATGATCAGGGATCGGACAACCGATATCGTCCTGGAGCTCCTTATAAATATTCCTTAGAGAAGGCGGCAATTTGACGCCAGGCAACACCGAGAAGCTTAACCCATGGGCCTGCTCCGGACCGTGATAAGGATCCTGCCCCAAGATGACGACCTTAACTCTCTCGAACGGCGTAAGCTCCAGCGCGCGATAGACATCTGACCGCGGAGGGTACACAGCTCCCTCCAGGTATTGCTCTTCCACCCGCTCCATGAGCTTTCTATAGTATGGCTTGTCCCATTCTTCTTGCAACAGAAGTCCCCAATCGTTTTGCAGCACCGCTAATTTCTCCTTTCCCATGCACCCACTCTCCCCATCGTCCCTTATTATAGCAAAAGAAGTTCCTCGGGTTGAGGAACTTCTTGTCATGATCATTAATTATGTAGTGGTGCCGAGAACCGGGGTCGAACCGGTACGGTAGTCACCTACCGCAGGATTTTAAGTCCTGTGCGTCTGCCAATTCCGCCATCCCGGCATACGGAACGATGTCGGTTAGAACATGTTCATAAGTTAGATATAAGATCATCTTGCCGCGTAATTTCACTTGGTGGGCCTTGAGGGACTCGAACCCCCGACCAATCGGTTATGAGCCGACCGCTCTAACCAACTGAGCTAAAGGCCCCCGTCTCGGTCCAGAGAAAAGGTTGGTTGCGGGGGCAGGATTTGAACCTGCGGCCTTCGGGTTATGAGCCCGACGAGCTACCGGGCTGCTCCACCCCGCGTCATTATTATTACGTCACGTTTATTGGCGACAAGTAATAATATACTACATTCAGCACCTATACGTCAAGAACTTTATTCGTTCTTTTCCTCCGTTGCCATTCCCGTTTCCTTGCTCGGTTCCTCTGCCTGCGACTTCGCCATCTCCGCAAGCTTCTGGAGTAAAATATGTTGCGGCATATGCATCAGATGCTCCAAAGGCACCGTCATATATTCGGCAAGCTTTACGGCCGTGTCTGCCGATAGCGGCATTCTGCGCATTTCTGATTCCTCCATCCCAAGATAACCTAGGACTCAGCTTAGCACAGGAGTCATGAGTTGCCAATACTAAGAGTGATCAAGGCAAATAGCGAACCCCGTACTTCCCTTTTCGCGACCGGAATACCTCGATCTCCTGCGGTACTTCGACCCCGAATACCCAGCTGTCATGCTCCATGCGCTGAACCAAACATCCGGCCTGGAATTTACTATCGTATAGCCTTGACCAATAAACCCATTTCATCTCGTTTCCTCCGTAATGTAGAATTTAGGATGACTATAGCATGTGCGGCTTTTAAGGTTTTGAATCTTCATCTCTCCCCGATATTTAACAAAAATAGCGACCCACCCTCTAAGGAGTGGATCGCTTTCGATTTTATGGCTTATTTATTAACCTTCTCCTGACGCTTCCATCAAGGCTTCCTTCAACGGCCTTACTACGCCATCGCCGCCATATACGTCGTCGAAGATCCCTTCAATCGGGCCTTTCGGGTTCGTCTTGATCTTCTGCAACAGGTCGTTCCCTTTCGTTTCCCATTCCGCAAGAGCCTCCTTAACCGATTTCTTCCCTTGGATGACCTCGGAGTAAGCTCTCGTTCCAAGCTCGGAAACCATGTTAAGGTTCGGCTTCTCGCGAAGCAATGCCTGATCCTTCAGCGAGGAATTCAATTGCGGAGCAGGTTTCATCTTCGTGAAGGCTTCGACGTTGTAAGCCATTCCGTCACGCGGCTTGATATACTCCTTGCGCGCGGACATTTCGTAAGTGCTGCGGGCTTTCAGCTTCGCCCATTCCTTGCCGTTCATGAACTTCACGAACTCCCAAGCATCATCGGAGTTCGCCGCTTTCGCGTTGATTCCGGCAAGCTGGTTCAAGTAGATGTTACCGCCAATTCCTTCTTTGCCGACGTGAAAGGGCATCGTAACCACGTCCCAATCCAATTTCTCCATCTTCATCTTCTCGCTGTTGTCATTCAATTGCTGGATTTGCGTGATCAGGCCATAATCCCCGATCGTCATGGCGACTCTTCCGTTCATGAACAATTGACCTTGATAAGGATTATAAAACCCTTTGCCATCCGTCGGTTGATCGTACTGCATATCTTCCTGATGAGGAGTCACATGGTCCTTGTACAGGTCTGTTGCCTTCTTCCAAACCGCTTCCCATTGCGGGGTATTGACGGTCATCGTTTCCGCTTTCTCGTCGTACATTCTTAATTGAAGCGGAGCGGCAAAGTTCTGAACGTCCCAGTAATTATCGCCCGCGCCCCATTGGTTAAAGGAGAATCCGAACACGGCATCCTTGCCGCTGCCCGATTTCAACCGTTTGGCCAGGTTAAATACTTGATCCCAACTCATGCCGTCCGTCGGAAACTCTACTCCCTTATTGGTGAACAGCTTTTTATTGTAATAAAGCGCGGAAGGAGAAAACATTGGCGTCAGGCCATAGAGGAAGCCGTTTCCTTGGTCCTTGATCCCTTCGATGACCGTCGGGACGAATTCGTTCACGTCGATTTCATCTTCCTTGAGCATTGGGTCCAACTGCTTGAGCAAATTTTCGTTAACCAGCGTTCCCAGCAAGCTTAGATCGTTAATGATCATAACGTCCACGGGATTGGTCCCGGTCATGATTGCTTTCACTTTCTCAAGCGGGTCGGGTTGCTCTTGTTCCTTCGATTGGTCTCCGAATTGCATTTCGGAGTAATCGATCGCCGGCACGACCTCGATCTCGATATTCGAATGGGTGAATTCGAACATGTCGGTGAACTGTTGGCGGAACCAGGACTCATCCTGCTTGCTTCCGTACATCGTTCCGATGCGGAGCGTGCGCACGCTATCGGCTTCTTCATTCTTGCTGGTATTACAGGCTGCCAATGTAGGAACCAATAAAGACAATGTAAGACCTGTCATGATCCACTTGCGTACGCGATTTGTTTTCTTGTTCATGCGGGTTGATCCCCCTCTAATGATTTCGGTTTGGTAATGACGATCTTGTCGCCGTCGAATTCCATGGTTGCTTTATCGCCGATCGCTAACGCCTGCAGGTATTCCTTCGGAATCTGCAACCGGCCAACTCTATCCACGACGATATAGGCTTCGTGAATCTCCTCGGAGGACTGACCAGCCGATAAAGGCAGCGATAGATCGAGATTAGGATTGCGCTTGATAAACTCGGTACTCGTCAACCCATCGCGGATCGCGACTACCCGGTCTACCTTGCCGGCAAGCGACAAGTCATGCGTAACGATCACGATCGTAAGCCCCAATTCCCGGTTAAACCTGCGGAAAATATCCATGATGACATCCGACGTGCGAGAGTCGACGGAGCCAGTCGGTTCGTCCGCCAGCAGAAGCTGCGGCTTGTTGGCCAGCGAGATCGCAATAGCGACCCGTTGCTGTTCGCCCCCCGAGAGCTGCTGAAGCTTGTTGTGCATGCGATCTTTTAACCCGACCCATTCCAGCAATTGCATCGCGTAGGCACGGTCCAGTTTCCCGGAGAACACCATCGGCATCTCGACGTTCTCGAGCGCGGACAGGAATGGAAGCAGGTTGCGGGCGTTGTTCTGCCAGATGAACCCGACGGTATCGCGTTTGTATTTCACCAGATCCTCATCGTCTACCTTGAGCAGATTCCAAGGACCGACTTGAACCTGGCCCGCGGACGGGCGATCGAGCCCTCCCAATATGTTCAGGAGAGTCGACTTCCCGCTTCCGCTGTTGCCGATAATAGCCATCATTTCTCCGGGCTTGACGGACAAATTAAGTCCCTGAAGAGCAACGACTTCCAAGTCATCGGCTTTGTAAATCTTGACGAGACCTTCGCAATGGATCATGGATTATCGCTCCTCTCCCAGTTTCACGGCCTGATGAACCTTCAAACGCCTTATATGAGTAATAAGAAGCGCGACGCCGATACTCATCATAACCGCAACGACAACGTATAGCCTCATCGTATCGCTTGCCTCGAATACAACCCGGAACGGCGGAACCTGATTCGCCGAGTTGTCCGTGGTCTGCAGGAAAGGAAGGAACAGGATGCTCGTAAGCTTCCCGATCCCGATTCCGAGACCGATCGATAACCCCGCCGTGAAAATCTGCTCCAATAAGAGCATTCCGGTCAACTGCTTGCGCGATAATCCCATTGCCCGCAGAATTCCGATCTGCACGACCCTTCGCGAGAGGTTAAAGAACCAGAACAGGATGTATCCCGACAAGGATACAATGATCGTAACCAAGAAGCCAAGGCTCAGGATGCCGAAGACGCCTCCCCTTGCGGGGTGCTTGCTCTGCGTGACGAGTTCGCTTCTCATATCGTTAATGGCTGCCAGCTCGATTCCCTTGCTTTGCAGCAGAGGAATGATCGGCGCGGTTTTCGCGCCGGGCTCCATCTTCAACCAAACATCGTAAGGAATTTTAGGTACCAGATCATAGATGTAATCCAAGTTCGCGATCAAGAAAGGCGTTTGATCCGGGTATTGACTAGGCCAGTAAGACAGGATGTCTAGAATGATGAATTGCACCCTCTGCTCTTGGATAATGGTCTCAACCGTATCTCCGCGCTTCAGGTCGAATTTCTTCGCTACGTTGGAGGAGATGAACGCGCCTTCCGGAACTTGCCCCATCCAAGCCAAGTACTTATACGGATTGATCTCGTACATATCCTTGCGCAACCAGCCGACGCGGGCAAAATCGACGTTGTCGATCCCCATGATCGTCGCCTGTCCTGCCGTCTTACCCGAAATCGTCAAGCTGCTCTTCGTTTGCAGTACCCGAGCCGCATGCTCAACGCCTGGCAAGGTGCGGAATACTTCGAATGGCGGTTCATTGTAGTTAATCTTCGTCGGCGTCGGACTCGAGCCTTGCCCGCCGCCGCTGCCACCGCCACCGCTACCTCCACCCGAACCTCCGCCCGAGCCACCACCGGAACCTCCGCCTCCTTGCGACTGAGTCGGCGGCTTGAATTCGGCTTGGCCTTCCCATACCGTCTTCACGATGACGTCGGTGCCGTATTTGTACATGATTCGCTCTTCCGAATTCAATCCGATCGTTCGAGCGGCGGATGAATTGTATACTCCGAGGCCGAGCGTCAGAATGAGCAAAATCATTAACGGATAATACGACTTCGATGAACGGGATAGCTGGGTAAGCGTCAGATAAAAAGGAACCGGCAAAATTCTTTTCCATATGAGATTAAACAGCTTCAAGAGAAGCGGGAACAACCTTAGGAACACGAGCCCAGCGGCGAAAATGCTCAGCGCGGGGACGAAGAACAGGAAAGGCTGAACGTTCAATTGGTCGGTCGTCATGCCCGTCTTGAACGAAACCATCTGCCGCTCGTTGAACATATACCAACCGTAACCCGCAACTCCGAGCAGAACGACGTCCAAGAACCATTTCTGCCAGAAGGGCTGGCGATCTCCGCGAGCCATCTGCCGCTTGTAATCGACGATCGACGTTCGGGTAAATACAAGCGCCGGGATGACCGTTGCGCCGATCGCGACGACAACTGCGGCTACTCCGGCTAGAACGCCATCCGTCGAGAAGCCGACCGGAATGGCCTTGCGATCCACGAATTCGAGAAAACCGCTTGCCGAACCGATACTCTTGGCCATGAACCAACCGAAGAAAGGGCCGATGAGCAAGGCAACAATGCCTAGCAAGATGCTCTCAAGCAGAAAGAGCATGAATACTTGCCTAGTGCTCGCCCCGCGGCTTCGGAGCACCGCGATATCGGAGCGTTGCTTCTCGAGCGCCTGCTGCGTGTTCATTGTAATGAAGTAGAATACCATGGCGATCATCGGAGCAGCCAGTGTGAAGAGCAGCGTTTGGAGCTGAATGCTCTGGCGACGGAAGTCGCTCAGCATCTCGGCGAAGCTAAGCTCCAAATGCGTGTCCTTCAGCCTCTTGTACGCTTCGATATCCACGCGGTTGAGTTTGCTCGATAGAGGAGCAAGCTGACTGGTCTTGATCTCCCTTAGATCGAAAGCGGTATACCAACCCGCCAACTGAATCGGAATTTTCAATTCCCCGGCCAGATCCTCCAGAAAAGCAGGCTCCGCGATGTACAGATTGTTCATGAGACCTTCGAAGCCTTGATACCAATAAGGACTGCTCTCGTCGGTAGCCTTGAAGGATCCGACGATCTGAACCCGAAGGGTTAAATCCAAACCACCGGATATCGGATAAAGCAGCACGTCGCCCACATGAAGATCATTGCGAAACATCGCTTCTTCCATCATTACCGCTTGCAGCGTTCCGTCGGACTCCGCGCGGTCGGCGAACCATTTGCCGCCGGCTAGCTCCGACTGCTCTTTGAGCCCGCCGAACGCGGCCAGTGTTAGCTTACGGGTCCGGCTCGCATCTACCTTCTTCGGATCCTCCGGCGATACCTCCGCGCTTCTCAGCGTCAAGCTGCGTTGGGCAACCTCGGCCGGAAACCCGATATCGGCGGCGACATCTTCGCGAATATACTTATCGACATTATGAAAGCCTTCCATGTCGGTCTTGCCGTCGGTTGATTGGTAGCGGATTAACATCGAGCCCGCAGGAAGGCCGTCGCTGTTATCCTGCAGCGATTGGGAAACGACTCGCTTAAGCGCTCCGTCCGCGTACATCGGTATACTCGTCGTAAAGGCTACGGCCACGAACAATCCGGCAAGCGTACTTAGCGTCATCCAGCGCGTGTTCCACATTTTGCGAAAAAGAAACCGAATGAGTGCGTTCATCGATTACTGACCCACTACTTTCTGTCCCGGTGTCAATCCATTCAAGATTTCCGCGTCCGTAGAGGTTTGCTGGCCGACCTCCACGTCCACCTCTCGCTTCATGCCGTCGGCTTCGATTACCTGCACGTAAGTTCGAGCGCCGATGCTTCGAAGCGCGGCCAACGGAATGACGACTGCGTTCTCCTTGCGATTCACGATGACCGTTACGGACAATGGAGTACCTCTAGTAACAGTCTTAGGCAAGTCCTTCACGTCGATTAACAAGTAATTGTTAAGACTCTCGACGGATCCCCCGCCTTGTCCGCCGCCGTTCTGGTTATCGTCGGTTGCGACCGGGAATTGTTTAATCTTGCCCTTCACCTGGCCCGCGTTGTTAATATCGACCTGAACTTCCATGCCAAGGGCTACCTTCTCCAGATCATCCTTGGATAAACTGGCTGCAACGATTAAGCTGCTTGGATTCGCGATAGTAGAGATCGTGTCATACGCTTTGATCTGGGCGCCTTCTTGCACCGCCACCGATACTACCGTCCCGGAGAACGGAGCGGTTAGCACCGCCTTGTCGATATCTTCTTGCGCGTCTACGAGCGCCTGGCGAGATTCCTCGAAGGTAAGCATCGCCTGCTCGAATTCGATAGGATCCATTTCATCGCGTTTGCGTAACGTTTCCTTCATCGTCAATTCGGTTTTCTTGAAAGCAAGCGTTTGGTTGCGCAACGTTTTTTTCATTTCGTCGACATCCAGCTCGGCAATCGTCTGTCCCGCTTCGACTTTATCTCCGGACTGTATGTATAGTTTTTTAAGCCTTTTGCCTTCTAAAGTAAAATATAATTGCTTCTCTTGCGTAGACATAATCTTTCCTGAGCCTTGCACCGTCGTCTCCAAAGTCTTGGTTGCCACGTCGTATTTCGGTTTTTCCGAAATTTTCGGCAGCTCGATGGCCGAAAAATCCTCTTCTTCGGGTTCGCTTGGAAGCATGCTGCATCCCGTAATCGCGACCGTTAAAGCTAATACCGCTAATATACTGGCACTCTTGCGGTTCCTTCGATTTAATGGCAAGGGTTCACTTGCCGACGAATACGCCGTCCACCATTTCATAGACATGGTCTGCTACCTCCATAATTGTAGGATCGTGCGTCGTCATGCAGATCGTCACGTTCTCGCTTGCGACGATTTCCTTGAATACCTGCATGACCTGCGCGGCCATTTGGCTGTCTAATTCCGCTGTCGGTTCATCCGCCAGCAATAAGCTTGGCCTGTGGGCTATCGCCTTGGCGATGGCCACTCTCTGTTGTTCTCCCCCGGACAGCTCGAACGGACGATGGTGCATCCGCTTCGATAAGCCCACGAGATCCAAGCAAGAGGTGACCCTTGCTTTCCATTCGGAGCGGTGAATTTTAGCCATGCGCATCGACAATTCAACATTCTCGTAAGCCGATAATAAAGGCATCAAGGCATACGCTTGGAAAATAAACCCGATATCCTGTCGGCGCACCTCCGTGCGCTTGTCATCGTTCCAAATGTGGAACGGGCGTCCCTTGAAATGGATTTCTCCACCCGTGGGCGTGTCCAATCCCCCCATCAGATTCATTAGCGTCGTCTTCCCGGACCCGGATCGTCCCCTGAGCATGACGAGTTGCTGAGGATACAGGTTTAGGTTAATTCCCTTTAATACTCGGATTTTCTGGCTGCCGACGTCGAAAGATCGTTCCACGCCCCGTACGGTAAGCAGCGGCTCGGCTACGGAAGCTTTGTTTAAGGCAACCGGCTCCGGTGCTTGAGCATCCTCTTGTTCGCTGGCCTTCTCCGCCGTGGAACTTCGGCTCAACCATGACAGCATGCCATTTCCTCCCTTTCCAATCTCTTCATTGATTATAACGAGGGTTTGTTAATAAAAGTTACGGAAAAATTAAACCTTTATCATTTTTTTAGGAGAAGCTTCCCGATATTTCACCATTTTTTTGCTCAGCCCTTTATAAGCACCGCCACTTTTGTGTATTATTAGAGGATATAACTTGCTACTGTGAGGAAGGTTGGTCCGCGTGGAAACTAAGACGCCGTCATCGAATTTTATTAAAAACATCGTGGCCGAGGATCTCGCGTCCGGGAAAGTAAAGGAAGTCGTTACCCGCTTTCCCCCGGAACCGAATGGTTACCTGCATATCGGACATGCGAAGTCGATCTGCCTAAACTTTGAACTAGCCGGTGAATTCAAAGGCAGAACCAATCTGCGTTTCGACGATACGAATCCCGTAAAAGAGGACGTGGAATACGTAGAGTCCATCAAGCGAGACGTACAATGGCTCGGCTTCGAGTGGGACGGATTGTTCTTCGCGTCGGATTATTTCGGCGAGATGTACGAACGGGCTAACGTCCTTATTCGGAAAGGATTGGCGTTCGTCGACGATCAAACCGCCGATCAAATTCGCGAGACCCGCGGGACGTTAACCGCTCCCGGTCAAGAGAGCCCTTATCGGAATCGCTCCGTAGAGGAGAACCTTGACCTGTTTGCCAGAATGAAAGCCGGAGAATTCGCGGACGGCCAGAAAGTACTTCGCGCCAAGATCGACATGGCTTCGCCAAACGTTAACTTGCGCGATCCGATCTTGTATCGGGTCGTTCACGCGCACCATCATAATACCGGAGACCAATGGTGCATCTATCCGATGTACGCTTACGCCCATCCGCTCGAGGACGCGATCGAAGGCGTTACCCACTCGATCTGTACGCTGGAATTCGAGGATCAGCGCCCTTTCTACGATTGGGTCGTTCGCGAATGCGAGATGAAGTGGGTTCCTCGCCAATACGAGTTCGCGCGGCTTAATCTGACGAACACCGTCATGAGCAAGCGGAAGCTGAAACTGCTCGTGGACGAGAAAGCGGTGGACGGCTGGGACGACCCCCGCATGCCGACCATTTCCGGATTGCGGCGCAAGGGCTACACGCCCGAAGCTATCCGCGCGTTCTGCCGAGAGATCGGCGTAGCGAAAAGTTACGGAATCGTCGATGAGCGGATGCTGGAGCATTTCATTCGCGAAGACCTCAAGCTTAAGGCTCTCCGGACGATGGCCGTGCTGCAGCCGCTTAAGGTTGTTATTACGAACTATCCCGAAGGCCAAGTGGAATGGCTGGATGCCGAGAACAATTCGGAAAATCCGGACATGGGTCATCGTAAAATCCCATTCTCCAGGGAACTCTATATCGAGCGCGATGATTTCATGGATAACCCGCCGCCCAAATATTTCCGATTGTTCCCTGGTAACGAAGTGCGCCTGAAAAGTGCCTATTTCGTTAAGTGCGAAGAAGTTATTCGCGACTCGGAAGGGAACGTCGTCGAGCTTCGTTGCACCTATGATCCCGAGACGAAGAGCGGCTCCGGCTTCACCGGCCGCAAAGTAAAAGGCACGATTCACTGGGTCGAAGCTACTCATGCCGTTCCCACCCAGTTCCGCCTCTATGAACCGCTCATTACGGATGAAGCCGAGGATGACGGGCAATCGTTCCTCGACCATCTGAACCCGAATTCCCTGGAAGTGTTGGAAGGATTCGTAGAACAAGGAATGAAGGACTCCGTCGGCGGGGACAAATTCCAATTCTTCCGCCATGGATACTTTAACGTGGATCCAAAGGACTCTGCCGCAGGGCACCCCGTCTTTAACCGGATCGTTTCATTGAAAAGTTCGTTCGAGGTTTAATAAAAAAAGTGCTCCTGCACCCTGATTGAGGGGAGTGCAGGAGCCTTTTGCTTAGAAGGAGGAAAGCCGCAATGAGACATAAAGTTGCAAGATGCCTAGGGGGTTTAGGAATTAGCCTCATTCTATTGCTTAGCTTAGGCTGCGGTTTGTGGAGAGGCGGGAATGCCGCGGAAGGCTCTCCGACCGCAACGCCTTTGCCAACCGCAACCTCTTCACCCACCGCTATTCCGCCGGAGACCCCCCCCTCTCCTACACCTACGCCTACCGCTACTCCAACGCCTTCGGAAGAGGATGAAATTGGTAACCTGCTGGGCGGCATGACGCTTGAACAGAAAATCGGACAAATGATCTTGGCGGGTGTGGAGGGTACATCGATTGACACCGCAACGAAGAAGATGATTTCCGATCAGCATGTCGGTGGCATTATTTTGTACAAAAACAACTTCTCCGGCCTAAGCGGCTCGGTTCGGTTCGTCAACGCGCTGAAGAAAGCCAACGAAGGCAATCCGGCGCCGCTCTTCATAAGCGTCGATCAGGAAGGCGGCAAAGTAAGCAGGCTTCCGAAAGACTTTGTTTCCATACCGGATGCGGCCAAAGTAGGCCGTACCGGTAATGCCGAGCTCGCGAAGGAAATGGGCTCCCTGCTCTCGAAAGAGCTGAAGCTCATGGGCTTCAACGTCGATTTCGCGCCGGTGCTCGATATTAATAGCAATCCGAAAAATCCGGTCATCGGAAATCGTTCATTCGGCAGCACCGCCAAACTCGTTACGAAGATGGGCATTGCGGAAATGATCGGCTTGCGGGAGGGAGGCACCATTGCCGTCGTCAAACACTTCCCGGGCCATGGCGACACCGCGGTCGATTCTCATCTGGATTTGCCCGTCGTCAACAAGACGACCGAGCAGCTCGGGAAAATGGAGTGGATTCCTTTTCGATCCGCGATCGAGAATGGGGCGGATGCCGTCATGATCGCGCATATCCTCTTTCCGAAGATCGATCCGGATGCACCGGCTTCTTTCTCTAAAGTCATCATCGGAGAGCAGCTTCGCGGCACGCTCGGCTACGACGGAGTCGTTATAACGGATGATATGACCATGGGGGCGATCGCCGACAATTACGGCATCGAGGATGCGGCGGCGTTATCGGTCGAAGCGGGAAGCGACATCATTCTTGTCGCGCATGGCTATGATACGGAGAAGAAAGTGTTCGATAAACTGATGCAGGCCGTCAAATCAGGACGAATCGAAGAGTCCCGAATCGACCAGAGCGTTAGGCGGATTCTCGCTTTGAAGCTAAAATACGAGTTGTCAGACAAAATGATCCCCATACCGACAATCGGCGATCTTCCTAATGAAGAAATCCGGCAATGGTTGGAGAAGCTATAATCCTTGCCTCTCTCCATTATCCCGTTGGCTCAGGAGCGTGATTCTTACCTTTCACTCTCCTGAGCGACGGGGATAATGGCCGGAGAGGTCTGGCTATACGAAGTCTCACACCTGAGCGAAGGGGATAATGGCCTAACGGACTTCTACTTTCCCTTTCCGATAAATAAGAACCCCGATTCCGAAAGCAACGACTCCCCATACACCCAATATCCCGATTCCAGCCCAGAATTCGCTAGTAGCGATTCCGCTGCCGTATACCATCCCATCCCGTATTCCGTTTACGAAATAGGTAAGCGGCAATATCTGCGAAACGGGTTGAAGCCATTCCGGGAATCCGTTTGTCGGAAAAAATATCCCGCTTAAGAACATCATTAGGAAGCTGGCGATATTGGCTAACCCCATATAGGCTTCAATAGATTTGCTGAAAGAAGAGAATAAGTATCCCAGAGCATTAAAAGCAAGCGCCCCTATGAAGAATGCAACGACAAGCGTGGAGAAATCCAGATGTAAATTGGCTCCGAACCCGAGTACGCCGATCAAAGCGAGAATAACGATCTGAACGACTCCGAGAACGAAGCGGACCATCATTCCGCCCACGCCGAACAGCCCCATTTTGACAGGTGTCATCTTAAGCCGCTTTAACAGCCCTTTCCTGCGCATCTCCACCATGTCTACCATGCCGAACAAACCGCCCTGAGCGACGGACAACGCAATCATCCCCGTCTTGGAAGCTCAACCGAACCTCCCGTTCCTTCGTTAAACGGTCGATGAGCGCGGCAGGAGTATCAAGCGTAACGACGCGGCCTTGATCAACGATGCATACGCGGTCGCTCAGCTTTTCCGCTTCTTCCATGTAATGAGTGGTCAATATCGTCGTTTTACCTAACTCCTTAAGCTTGAGAACGATATCCCAAATGTTGCGGCGCGCTTGAGGGTCAAGTCCCGTCGTAGGCTCATCGAGAAAAATAATCTGAGGATCGCTGATCATCGCCAGTCCGATTGCGAGCCGTTGGCGCTGACCTCCGGAAAGCGACTTCACCCTTTTGTCGCGATGGTCCGTCAAATTAATCATTTCCAGCACTTCTGCCGCATGCTTTGAACGTGGGTAGAAGGAGGCGAACAAATCCAAGTTCTCCTCAACCGTCAATAACTCGAACATCGCGCTGGACTACGGCTGCACGCCGATCCGATATTTGATCTGATCCGCATCTTTGTCCCACGTCAATCCGTCGATCGTCACGGTTCCGGAATCCGGAGACTGTAAGCCCTCGATCATCTCTAAGGTCGTTGTTTTTCCCGCTCCGTTAGGACCGATAATCGTAAAGACCTCTCCGGCTTCTACGGAGAAGCTTATTTCTTCTACGGCCTGAACCGTGCCGAAGGATTTACGCAAACCCTTCACTTCTAGAATGGACATGAATTCCTCTCCTTCAATTTCCAATTATTCATAAGCAGACCTATTGTAACTCAGTTTCACTAGACTTTCGACAGTCTACGGCATGTAATCGTCCTCGGTCTAGAGAAGTAGAAAAGCAAAAAAAGGTTGTCTCCCTAATGAATTTCCAGGGGGACAACCTTTTTTCGCTATGAAGCGGACATTTCCGCTTTCTATTATTTACCAAATGTTTCCGGACTCTCCCGCCAAGATTGAAGCAGGATTACATCGGCTTCGCTTATCGTTCCGCGGCGACGCGCCTCCTCAACCAAGGCTGTATAATTGGATAAAGTCTGCAGTTGTATACCCTCTTCGCGGAAGGCATCCTCCGCTTGCGCGAACTGGTAGGTGAAGATAGCCAGCACGCTCTGGACGTCGCCTCCAGCTTCGATTACCGCAAGCGCCGCTTTGAGGGAGCTTCCGCCGGTGGAAATCAAATCCTCGATGACGACGACCTTTTGCCCTTCCTTAATCAATCCTTCGATCTGGTTTTGTTTGCCGTGACCTTTGGCCTTGTCGCGAATGTAAGCCATAGGGAGGTTGAGCTTCTGCGCCACCCAAGCCGCGTGAGGAATGCCCGCGGTTGCGGTGCCCGCGATAACCTCCGTATCGGGATAACGCTCGCGAATCAATGTTGCGAAACCTTCGGCGATCGAATCGCGTATGCCCGGAAAACTCATCGTCAAACGGTTATCGCAATAGATAGGCGAGATCATACCCGATGTCCAAGTAAACGGTTCGTTAGGCCGAAGATTAACTGCCCCGATATCCAATAAATTTCCCGCGATTGAAGTCGGCAATTGTTCCAAAGATACTTTGCTCATTGTTCGGTCATCTCCTTCAATATGTTGTTCAGCGCTTCCGCCGGGCTGATATCGGCAGTGATCGGACGCCCGATCACCATATAGTCGGTGCCGCCGGCAACCGCCTCGCGAGGCGTCGTAATTCGGGACTGATCTCCTGCTTCAGAGCCTATCGGTCGTATGCCCGGCGTGACCGTAATGAAGCCGGTTCCGCAAGCTGCCTTAATCGCGGCTACTTCCAGCGGAGAGGCGACTACGCCTTGCAGCCCTGCTTCCCTGGCAAGCTTGGCATAACGTACGACAGCGTCTTCCACTTGCCCTGCTATTCCGATTTCATCGTTAAGTACGGTTTGGCTCGTGCTTGTAAGCTGCGTGACCGCGATGACGATCGGCGCTTGCGGCGCGTCTCCCGCCTTCACTGCTTCCCTTACGCCTTCCGCGGCGGCGTTCATCATAGCAATGCCGCCGGCACCGTGCACGTTAAACAGGTCTACGCCAAGGCGAGTGATGCTGCGCGCTCCGCCGCGGACGGTATTCGGAATATCATGCATCTTCAGATCAAGAAAGATTTTAAACCCTCGCGACTTCAACTCCCGAACGACGGAAGGACCAGCCGAATAGAAAAGCTCCATCCCTACCTTCATCCAACAGCCAGAGCCTTGCAATTGATCGGCTAACGTCAACGCCGCCGCGGCATCCGGTTTATCGAGCGCCACCATGATTTTGCTTGCGGCTTCTTCCCGAGATAATATGGCCATTCCGAGTCCCCCTCAATTAGCTTTCAGCTTGAAGTTCATACAGAAGCCCGATCCCCGTGAAGCTTGGGGACCGGGCGGCATACCGGATTTAATCTTGGAAGGCAGGCATCGGTTCGCTGGAGAAACGAAGAGCTTGCAACATGTTAAGCAGTGCGTTTACCGTGTCTAATGATGTCAAACATACAACCCCGTTCTCGACCGCTTCGCGGCGAATTCGGAAGCCGTCGCGTTCGGGAGCCTTGCCTTTCGTCAGAGTGTTCACGACGAATTGCGCTTGACCGGTACGGATCAGATCCAGGATATTCGGCGAACCGTCGGACAGCTTGTTCACGCGGCGCACTTTGAGTCCTGCCGCTTCCAAGGCGTCTGCGGTTCCGCCTGTAGCCATCAGCTTGTAGCCAAGGGCGTAGAAGCCTTTCAGAATCTGAATCGCTTCGTCTTTATCCTTATCGGCTACGGTAGCGATTATCGCGCCAGAATTCGGGATTTTCATGCCCGAGCCGACCAATCCTTTGTATAAGGCTTTCGCGTAATAACGGTCCCGTCCCATGACTTCGCCGGTCGACTTCATTTCCGGAGTCAGCGTCGGGTCAACGCGACGCAGCTTGGCGAAGGAGAATACCGGTACTTTGACGGAAACGAAATCGTCTTCCGGCCAAAGTCCTTCTTGGTAGCCCAGGTCGGTCAGTTTCTTGCCCAGTATCGCTTGGGTAGCCAGGTTCGCCATCGGAATTTTCGTCACCTTGCTCAAGAAAGGAACCGTGCGGGACGAGCGAGGGTTAACCTCGATAACGTACACTTTCTCTTGCCATACTACGAATTGGATATTAACTAGACCGATCGTTTTGAGCTCTTTGGCGATTTTGATCGTGATGTCGATCGCTTGTTGTTTGATATCGTCGGACAGCGATTGCGGAGGATACACCGCGATGGAGTCTCCGGAGTGGACCCCCGCGCGCTCGACATGCTCCATGATTCCGGGAATGAGAACCGTTTCTCCGTCGCAGATCGCGTCGACCTCGATTTCTTTGCCCAACATGTAGCGGTCGATCAATACCGGATGCTCCGGGTTGATTTTAACGGCGACTTCCATGTAGGAGAGCAATTCCTCATCGGAGTACACGATTTCCATCGCGCGTCCGCCAAGCACGTAAGACGGGCGAACAAGAACCGGATATCCGAGCTCTTGAGCGGCTCCAACCGCTTCGCCGACCGAAGTAACCGTTGTTCCTTTCGGCTGAGGGATGCTCAGCTTGCTAAGCAACGCTTCGAATTTCTTGCGGTTCTCGGCCTCGTCGATGCTTTCCAAGGAAGTGCCGAGGATCGTTACGCCGGCTTTGGACAAAGGCGCTGCCAGGTTGATCGCGGTTTGTCCGCCGAACTGCACGATGACGCCGATCGGCTTCTCTTGCTCAATGACGTTCATGACGTCTTCGAAGAAGAGCGGTTCAAAGTATAAGCGATCCGAAGTGCTGAAGTCGGTGGAAACCGTTTCAGGGTTGTTATTGATGATGACCGCTTCGTAACCCGCGTTGCGGATGGCCCAGACGGCATGAACGGTCGAATAGTCGAATTCGATCCCTTGTCCGATCCGGATCGGACCGGAACCAAGCACGATGATTTTCTCCTTGGAGCTCGGGATAACCTCGTTCTCAGTCTCGTATGTCGAGTAATAATAAGGAGTCGTCGCTTCGAACTCCGCCGCGCAAGTATCGACCATTTTATAGACTGGTTTGAGCCCTTGCGCCAATCGGTGTGCTCGTACGTCCGCTTCCTTGGTCAACGCGCTGTTCGGATACCCTTCGCTCCGCAGTTCCGCAATCGCTCGATCCGTGAAGCCGTTCCGTTTTGCTGTATAGAGCGTTTCCGGAGTGAGCGCAGGCTCGCGGCGGATGACGTCTTCGAATTGTACGATTCGTTCGATCTTATCCAGGAACCACCAGTCGATGTTCGTCAAATCTTGGATGTGCTGAAGCGTCCATCCGCGACGGAAAGCTTCGGCAACCAAGAACAGGCGTTCGTCGTCCGGTTTGATTAGTCGATTCGTCAGCACTTCATCGGAAAGCTCATTCGCGCCTTTCAGATAAATACGGTGAACTCCGATCTCCAGCGATCGTACGGCTTTAAGGATGGACTCTTCGAAAGTACGGCCGATAGCCATAACTTCCCCGGTCGCTTTCATCTGCGTGCCGAGCTTGCGGTTAGCCGAAGTAAACTTATCGAAAGGCCAGCGTGGTATTTTAGCCACGATGTAGTCCAGCGTCGGTTCGAAGCACGCATAGGTTTGACCCGTTACCGGGTTGACGATCTCGTCGAGCGTATAACCTACCGCGATTTTGGCTGCCATCTTGGCGATCGGATAACCGGTCGCTTTGGAAGCTAGCGCGGAAGAGCGGCTCACCCTCGGGTTTACTTCGATTACGTAATATTGATAGCTTTGCGGGTCTAACGCGAATTGAACGTTACAACCGCCTTCGATGTTCAGCGCGCGGATGATCTTCAGCGATGCCGAACGAAGCATTTGATATTCGCGGTCGGACAAGGTTTGGCTTGGCGCTACGACGATGCTATCTCCCGTATGAACGCCGACCGGATCGAAATTCTCCATGTTGCAGACGACGATGCAGTTATCGTTCGCGTCGCGCATGACTTCGTACTCGACTTCCTTCAAGCCCGCGATCGATTTCTCGATCAAGCATTGCCCGATCGGGCTATAACGGATTCCGTTAGTAACCGTCTCGCGCAGCTCTTCCTCGTTCGCGGCAATGCCTCCGCCCGTTCCACCCAGTGTGTATGCGGGACGCACGATAACCGGATATCCCAATCCGTTGGCGAATTCAACCGCTGCTTCTACTGTCGTAACGATGTCGCTTTCCGGTACCGGTTGCTCCAATTCGCGCATCAATTCACGGAATAAGTCGCGGTCCTCCGCGCGTTCGATGGCATCCAACTGCGTGCCTAATAGCTTCACGTTTTCTTGCTTAAGCACGCCTGCGCGCGCAAGTTCTACGGCCATGTTGAGGCCCGTTTGTCCGCCAAGCGTCGGAAGCAACCCATCCGGACGCTCTTGGCGAATGATTTGGGATACGAACTCGAGATTGATCGGTTCGATGTACACCTTATCCGCAATATTCGTATCGGTCATGATCGTAGCAGGGTTGCTATTGATCAATACGACCTCGATGCCTTCTTCCTTCAAGGCTTGGCAAGCTTGCGTGCCGGCATAATCGAATTCCGCCGCTTGTCCGATAACGATAGGGCCGGAGCCGATAACGAGAATTTTCTTGAGGTCATTATTTCTGGGCATACTGCAGCTCTCCTCTCAGCGTCTCCGACAATTGCGCTTGGCGCGGCCGTTCAGGGTTGGCGATCTTGTTGTCGCGGATCATTTCCAAGAAACGATCGAACAAGTAGCTGGAATCGTAAGGTCCCGGTGCCGCCTCTGGATGATATTGTACCGAGAAAGCGGGGAAGCGCTTATGCTTCAGGCCTTCGATGGTTTTATCGTTATTGTTAATGTGCGTGACTTCCAATTCCGTTCCGACCACGGACTCTTCCTTCACCGTATAGCCATGGTTCTGGGAGGTAATGAAGCAGCGTCCGGATTCCAGTTCCTTCACCGGGTGATTGCCGCCGCGGTGGCCGAATTTAAGCTTGTCGGTATCCGCGCCGCAAGCAAGCGCGAACAGCTGGTGGCCGAGGCAGATGCCGAAGATCGGATATTGTCCGAGCAACTCGCGAATCGTATTAACCGCGTGGGGCACGTCCTTCGGATCTCCGGGACCGTTTGACAATTGAATGCCATCGGGAGACAAGCGGCGAATCTCTTCCGCCGTCGCGTCTTGCGGAACTACGACAACGTCGCAACCGCGTTTGGTTAACTCGCGAAGAATTCCGCTTTTCGCGCCGTAGTCGACAAGCACGATACGCTCTTTTTCCCCGGGGCTGGAGAACACGCTCTTCGTAGATGTACGCGCCACTTGATCACGCAGCAAAGCCGTCGTTCCAAGGCGTTCCTTAAGCTCCTCGATGCGCTCGTTGCCGGTAGTCAGAATCCCCTTCATCGTTCCATGCTGGCGAAGGATGCGAGTGAGCATGCGGGTATCGATGTCGCTGATTCCGACGATGCCGTATTCCTTTAATAATTGATCGATTGTATATTGCGCCCTCCAGTTACTCGGCATCGTTTCGTGGCGGCGAACCACGAAACCGTGAATGTAAGGACGAATGCTTTCAAAGTCGTCGCGGTTAATGCCATAGTTCCCAATGAGCGGGAAAGTCATGGTCACGATTTGTCCGCAATAGGATGGATCGGACAATACTTCCTGGTATCCTGTAATCCCTGTGTTAAATACCACTTCTCCGACGGATCCGCCCTCTGCGCCAAAGCCTTGACCCGTGAATAACGTACCGTCTTCTAACAATAATCTAGCTTGCATCCCAATCACTCCTTAGCGGTTAATGCCATTCTCATCTGTCCAGACAACTTTGCCATTAACCATCGTTAATGTTGGCCAACCATACAACTTCCAACCCTTGAAAGGAGTGTTGCGGCCTTTCGTGAGGAACGTGGCGGGATCGACTTCCCGTTCGTTCTCCAAATCGATAAGTATAAGATCGGCGGGTGCGCCGACTTCCATCGTTCCGTAAGGCAAACGGAATAGTCTGGCCGGATCGGTTGACATCCTGCGAAGCAAGAAATCCAAGCTCCAGCGTCCCGTTCGGACGAAATGGGTATACATGAGCGGAAAAGCCGTTTCGAAACCGACGATGCCGAAGGGCGCTCTTTCCATGCCTCGCGCTTTTTCCTCTTCGCTGTGCGGAGCATGGTCGGTCACGATAATATCGATCGTTCCGTCCTCGATCCCCTGGATGCATGCCTCTACGTCCTTCGGCGTTCGGAGCGGCGGATTCATTTTCCAATTGGCATCCATGCTGTCGGGAATATGTTCGTCGGACAGCAGCAGGTGATGCGGGCAAACCTCCGCGGTTACCTTAACGCCTACCGACTTCCCTAGCCGGATCAGCCGTACGGATTGCTCAGTGCTGACATGGCATATGTGATAGTGAACGCCTGTTGCTTCGGACAACAGAATATCGCGGCCGACATGAATGGCTTCGGACTCGTTCGGAATGCCCTTTAGCCCATGCTTTCGGGCGAATACGCCCTCCGAGACTGCAGCGCCTTCGACTAGCGTATCGTCTTCGCAGTGCGCGATGATCGGCATATCGAGGGATTTAGCAAGCGCCATGGCGTTCTTCATCATTTGCGCGTTTTGCACGCCGACTCCGTCATCGGTGAAGCCAATTGCTCCGGCTTGTTTCAATGCCGCGAAATCGGTCAGTTCGCGACCAAGCTCATTCTTCGTGATAGCCGCGTATGGAAGCACGCGAACGACTCCTTCCGTAGTCGCTTTGTCGATTACGAAGTTGATTGTTTCGGGCGTGTCCATGACCGGGCGCGTGTTCGGCATCGGCGCGATGACCGTGAATCCGCCTTTGGCTGCGGATTCCGTGCCGCTCGCGATCGTTTCCTTGTATTCGAAACCCGGTTCGCGTAAATGTACGTGCATATCGATAAGTCCCGGCGAGATTAGCTTCCCTTGCGCATCGATGACTTCCGCGCCACTCGTGTTCGGCAGCGCAGTTCCATCGCGCCATTCAGCGATCAGCCCGTTTTCTACTCGTACATGTTTGATCTCGATATCGCCGTTTTCTTTATTTAGAGTCTTTGCGTTAATGATCCAAGTAGCCATGATTTTCTTGCGCCTCCTCTACTGCTGCTGCTGTTTCTTTTGTTGCTCATGCTTGTTGCTGATATTATCGCCCGATTTCCGCTTCTCGTGGATGCATGATCGTGACGCAATCGCTCTCGTCGATCTCGCTTAACGAAACGTCAATCTGCTCGTGCTTAGAGGTCGGCACATTCTTGCCAACATAATCTGGGCGGATCGGCAATTCGCGGTGTCCCCGGTCGACCAGTACCGCAAGCTGAATCGATTGCGGTCTTCCGCAGTCCATTAAAGCATCCAATGCCGCGCGAATCGTTCGCCCGGTGTAGAGCACGTCGTCGAACAGGATGATTCGCTTATCTTTTACCAAAAGCTTCAATTCCTCATCGGGAAGCAGGTCGCCCGATTCCGCCGTAAACGGACGATCGTCCCGGTAACGGGTAATGTCCAACTCGCCGACGGCGATCGGGTGGCCTTCGATATCCAGAATCCGCTCCGCTACGCGCCTTGCGAGATAAATACCCCTCGTGCGAATTCCGATAAGCACGCAGCCTTGAATCCCTTTGTTTTTCTCGACCATTTCGTGAGCGATCCGGGTAAGCGCCCGCCGTATGGCGGATTCATCCATGATGACGCGGGAGTCTAACATATCAATCCCTCCTTCACGCGGTAATTGCACATAAAAAACCTCCTCGCGATCTTTCGCAAGGAGGTTTCAGTAAGATGAGAATATCCGAAGAACTCGTCGTTCGCATGACCTGTCCACCCGATGCAGTTATACTGCTGGACAGGATAAATCGAACAACCCTTGGATATGTGTCAACTCTGCGCCACCTTGCCAGCCTCTCAGGACTGAGTTAAAGGTTCCGTTTCATTAACAACGATTATCCCATGTTCGACACGAAGTGTCAACAATAAGAACGTGATTAAAATTCGAATTGTACGTCTGTCAGGCGCCTTTTAATTTCATCGATAACCCGAGCTTCTTCTGCTTCGCCTTTAGCGATGAACGTCACGGAAAAACGGACGAACTTCCCTGCGTCGTCCCACGGAACCGTGGAAATCAGCTTCTCACGAATCAGGTACTGCGAGAAATCTTCCGCGGACTCGAAACGCTGTCCGCCTACGATGCCCTTCGGCGCTTCCACGTATAAGAAGAAGGAGCCCTTAGGTTTCTCGGCACAGAAGCCGATTTCGTTCAACGCGCCAACAAGCAGGTTGTGACGGCGGGAATATTTAGCCGAGATCGCTTCCGTGATCGCCGGGTTGCCAAGTCCGTATGCCGCCGCTTTCTGAATGGCGATGAACTGACCGGAATCGCTGTTGTCCTTCACATCTCCGAAAGCTTTCACGATCAGAGGGTTACCGGCGACGAAGCCGATCCGCCAGCCCGTCATGTTGTAGGATTTGGATAAGGAATGCAATTCTACTCCGACGTCTTTAGCTCCAGGAACGGACAGGAAGCTGAACGGTTTAACGCCGTCATAAGTCAATGCCGCGTAAGGCGCGTCATGAACGACTACGACATTGTATTTCTTCGCCCAAGCAATAACCTTTTCGAAGAATTCAACGGTAGCCGCTGCGCCCGTAGGATTATTCGGATAATTGAGGTAAAGCAACTTAGCGCGGTTAGCGATATCTTCAGGAATCGCATCGATATCCGGCAGGAAGTTATTTTCCTTCGTCAGCTTAATATTGTATACTTCTCCGCCAAGGTATTTCGTATGCGTTCCCATGACAGGATATCCTGGTACCGTCATGATCGTGACGTCGCCCGGATTAATAAAGACCGCCGGCAGCATGGCAAGCGCCGGCTTCGAGCCGATCGAATGCAGAACCTCCGTCTCGGCGTCGATGCCGTCAACGGAAAATACCTCTTTCAGATATTTAGCGGCAGCGATTTTAAATTCTGGAATCCCGTTATCCGCATAGCCGCGGTTCCCGGGCTTCGCCGCTTCTTCGGCAAGCTTAGCTACGATGCCGGCATCCGCCATCTCGTCCGGCTCGCCGACGCCCATATCGATCAATTCCATGTCGGGATGAGCCTTTTTAGCGGCCGCTTTCGCTCTTTTTATTTTCTCGAATTTATAAATGTTCGTATCTTTGCCGTAATTCGATCCGCCAATGCGGTTTGCGAACTGCTCTTGAATAAAGGTCGATTGGTATTTTTCCACGCTCAAGTAACGACACTCCTTGTAAAATCGATAATTTTCTTCCTATGACTCAAACTATGGCTTAATCAAGCGAGATTCGCCATGGATTTTTGTGCAGATCATTTGCAGAAATCGCCTTGAGCCTGTTCAGCCTTAGTTTATCGGGTTCTAAGGATACTTAACGAGTGCTCCATATCCTCCGGTATCGGAACCGAGAACTCCAGATACTCGCCGGACCGAGGATGGTTGAAGCCAAGAACTTCGGCGTGCAACGCCTGCCCTTTCATACCCAGCGTTCGTCCGCTTTTCCCGCCATACACGGGATCCCCTACCAATGGGTGGCTTATATACTTCATATGCACCCTGATCTGATGCGTCCGACCGGTTTCGAGCTTTAGTTCAAGCAGCGTATATTCATCGAATCGCTCGCTTACGGCAAAGTGCGTCACCGCATGCTTGCTGTTCTTTTCCGTGACAACATACAGCTTGCGGTCATGATTCGCGCGTCCTATCGGCGCGTCGATCGTGCCCTTATCATGCTGCATGACTCCATATACGAGCGCGGAATATTTACGGGTTACGGTATGTTCCTTAAGCTGCTCCGCAAGGGATGCGTGCGCTAGATCGTTCTTAGCCACCATAAGCAAACCGGACGTGTCTTTGTCGATCCGATGCACGATCCCCGGCCTCATGACGCCATTAATGCCGGAAAGGTCCTTGCAATGATGCAATAAGGCGTTGACCACGGTTCCGCTTGGATGTCCGGCGGCTGGATGTACGACCATTCCTCTCGGCTTATTAATGACGATAACATCGCTATCCTCGTATACGACGTCGATCGGAATGTCTTCTGGAAAAGCTTCTAACGGCTCTGGTTCAGGCAAAGTTACGTGGATACGGTCACCGGCCGAAAGCTTTGTATTAGGCTTAACCGGATTGTCGTTGACGGTAACGAGTCCGGTTCGAATCCATTCCTGCGCTTGGGAACGGGAAACCGATTCGTCCGCCAACGTTTCCGCGATATGCTTGTCCACCCGTTCGCCGGACTGTTCTTCCTCTACCTGCCAGGCATAATCGCCGTTTGTCTCATCAGACAGTTTGTTGCTCTTGGGGTTGCTCTCCATTGCCATCCGGTTTATTCTCCTGTTTCATGGTCAGCAACGTATCCAGAATGACCAACCCGACGCCGCAGACAATCGCGGAATCCGCCAAGTTGAAAATCGGAAACGTATAAGATCCGAAGTTAAATTGCAAAAAGTCGATGACTTCTCCGAAACGGGCACGGTCTAGGAAGTTCCCAACCGCTCCGCCAAGAATCATCGCCAAAGCGAACAGTAACAAGCCGCTTCCGGTACGGTAAGAACGGTGCAAGTACCATAATATCCCGATCACGACGATAATGGTAATGAAGAGGAAAAACCAACGTCCTCCCTGCAGCATTCCGAAAGCAGCTCCGCTGTTGCGAATGTGGGTGATGATGAAAAAATCTCCCAAAACGGGAATTCTCTCGGTATCGAGCGCTACCGTGCGGTCAATGATTTTCTTACTCGCATAGTCAATCAAGAATACGACAATTGCTACTACATAATATGCCCAAACCGGCCAAATACGACGTTGCATCGGCTTAACTCCGCCCTTCATCTGTTCTCCAACGTGTTGATTTTATCACATTGCGATAAGGAGCGTCCATGAAGGCAAGTAAAAATCGACAGAACCTCCAAACTTGCCCGACCCGTTTCGCTCGTAAAACAACCCCGTTCAGTGAAAACTACAGGCAGTCAGAAGATGAAGGGAGTGGGCATCTTGACGATTCCGTTAGATCAAGAGCGAATTCAGGCGCTAAGAAGACGTCTGGTGCAAGAACGTGACGATTTAGAGAAACGCGTACAGGGAAACGGCCATTTCGGCCTTGCCGCATCCTTCCGTGATTCGACAGGGGAGCTCTCGGCGATCGATAACCATCCCGCGGACGCAGGAAGCGAGATGTACGAGAGAAGCAAAGATTTGGCCCTATTGGAAAAGGAAGCCTTCCGACTCGACCGCGTCGAAGCCGCATTGGAGCGGATGGATACCGGAGAATACGGACGCTGCGTTGCGTGCGGCAAGTTTATTCCGGTCGAAAGGCTCGAAGCTCTTCCTACCGCCATCTATTGTATCGAGCATGAACCACGCCAGGAAACTTCCAATAATCGGCCGGTCGAGGAGGAATTCCTAACTCCTCCCTTCGGACGTACCAGCTTGGATGAGAAGGAAGGACAAAACGGCTTCGACGGCGAAGACGCTTGGCAAATCGTGGAGTCCTGGGGCAGCTCTAATAGTCCGGCTATGGCCGAAGGCAACCAAATCGAAGATTACGACCATATGTATATCGAAGCCGACGAGAACGATGGCTTCGTCGAGCCGTTGGAAAGTTTCCTGGCCACCGATATTACCGGCCATAACTTAACGGTCGTTCGCAACACCGCCTACCACCGCTACATGGCAAGCAACGAAGGCGATCATTCCCTTGAACCCGACGAGCTCTACGACGAACTTTAATTTAAAACTAAAAATACAGCCTGTTTGGATAATTCCGTTTGATGTCTTTATGAATGCTAAGCCGGGTTGGAGTAGTTGTATCTCTCGGAAGAGTTTACGTCCGCCTCTTGGAGCCCATTGCCACCTTTAAATCTCATCAAGGCAATGGGCGGAGAGGAAGCGGCTGGAGAGAGATACAACTACGCAGACCTGGCTTCTTAAGCATTCTAGAAAACTTTTCAATAAGGATTTATTTCAAGCTGTCGCTGAACGATCCGCACGATATCGGCAATATAATCCCCAACAATAGGCAAATTAAGCGCCCCTAAGAATTTAAGCAGATAAACGATCGTCGCCGCGAAAAAAGTAAACCCGAGCGCGATTCCGACGCCCCGGGACAATCCTGATATGAGGCTTCTCCATATGAGCTGCCACGGCCGATGCATAAGATTGACGTATTCCTTTAATTGCGCCTTCTCCATATCGATGGACAATCGCTCCAGCCTCTCGGATAGGAACCCGAGAGTGCCCCTCAACTCCTTGGCCTCTTCCGTAAGCCGATCCGTTGAGGCTGTCGATGCCGCCCTTTTATCGTTCTTGGAATTATCGCCCATTCCGCACGTCCCTTCAGGCGTCCTTTTCCTCCATTTACCCTGTCAGCCGAATGCAAAACGAGCCCTCCCGACGGTCTTTTGGGAAATCCCAAACCTGACCATCGGAACAAGGAGCTCGTCTTATCGATTTCTTTATTATGTTTAGCCTCTTGCCTTGTTAATTATGCTTCCGTTACGATAGCCACGCCAATTGTCTTCTCGCCGGCCTGCACCGATTCCGATCCCGCGGCTTTACCGAATGAAACCTCGTTGACGAGTACGTTCTCCTTCAGAACGTTGTCGAACGCTCGAAGCGCGGCTTCTAGCTCGGCATCCACGTCAAGAACGAGATCGATTCGTTTCTCGATCGGGAGGTCAAGCTTCTTGCGGGTATCCTGCACCGCGCGAATGACTTCGCGAACCCAACCTTCTTGCTCGAGCTCCGGCGTGATCTCGGTATTCAGCGCCACGGTCAAGCCTCCGCCAGACGCGGAAGCGTAGCCGGTCTTGGCTTCCTTCTCGACTAGAATCTCCTCCAAGTCAACCGTCAACGCTTCCCCATCTGGGGACACAAATTCGTATTTTCCCGTTTGGACGATGTTTCTCGTCTCGTCGCTGGATAACCCTTTGAACGCGATCTGGATTGGTCCGACGTTTTTTCCGTACTTTTTGCCGGCGACCTTCAAGTTGAGCTTCAGGTTGAAGTTCACGAACCCGCTATCATCTTTGACGATCGTGATTAATTTGACGTTGATCTCATCCATGATGATATCCTCGTATCCCGCGAGATCAAAGCTATCGCTTAGAGAAACAAGAAGTTCGGACAAGGGTTGGCGAGTCTTGAGGCTGGATTCGTTACGGATATTCCGAGCGAGCTCCACCATGTTTCGAACGGCACCCATTTCTCGTTCCAGCTCCGAATCAACGGCAGCCAAGTCTGGTTGCGGATAATCGGCCAAATGAACGCTGCCTTTGCCTCCAAGATTTCCGTAGATATCCTCGGAAACGAATGGCGCGTAAGGAGCGATCAGCTTGGATAAGGTCAGCAGCACTTCTCCGAGCGTCTGATACGCCGCAAGCTTGTTCTCCGTCAGGCCGCTTCCCCAGAAACGGTCGCGGGAACGGCGAACGTACCAATTGGACAGCTCGTCGATGAAGATTTCGATGCCTTTGGCCGGATTAAGGAAGTCGTTAACCTCAAGTCCTTTGGCAACGTCTACGATCAAAGAGTTTAACCGCGACAAGATCCAGCAATCCAGCTTGTTGTCGGATTTCACCTTCTCGTGGTTAGCCGCGACGTAACCGTCGATAGAAGCGTACAGGGCATAGAAAGCATGCGTGTTCACGAGCGTATCCACTACTTTGGACTTGGCTTCCGCGACGATTCCTTTGGAGAACCGCTTGCTGTTCCACGGCGCGCTGTCCGCAAGGAGAGACCAGCGGAAAGCATCCGTTCCGAACTCGTCGATGATTTCCCATGGGTCGATGACGTTGCCCTTGGATTTACTCATCTTCTGTCCGCTCTCGTCCAGCACGTGACCTGTCGAGATAACGGATTTATACGGAGCTTTTCCGTTATATAGAGTGGATACCGCCAACAAGCTGAAGAACCAACCGCGAGTTTGGTCAATGCCTTCGCAGATGAAATCCGCCGGATATTGCTCTTGGAATTTCTTCTCGTCCCCGTAAGGATGAAAATATTGCGCGAACGGCATCGACCCGCTATCGAACCAAACGTCGATCACTTCGGATGCACGATTCATTACGCCGCCGCATTCGCAGCGGAGTTGTACCGCGTTCACGTAAGGCTTATGCAGCTCGATATTCTCGGGAACGTCCCCTACAGCAAGCTCGCGAAGCTCGGCAATGCTATGAGGCGCTTTCTCTTTGCCGCATGACTCGCATGTCCAAACATTTAGCGGAGTTCCCCAGTAGCGGTTCCGGCTAATATTCCAGTCGACCAAATCCTCCAAGAACTTGCCAAATCGGCCGTCGCGAAGATGCTCAGGGTACCATTGAATCGTCTTGTTATTCTCGATTAACTGGTCCTTGACGGCAGTCGTCTTGATGAACCAGCTCTCCGTTGCGTAGTAGAGCAATGGCGTTTTGCATCTCCAGCAGAAGGGATAGCTATGCTCCATTCTTTCTTTGTGATACAACAAACCGCGTTCGGATAACATCTTGACGATATCGATATCGCAGTCTTTAACGAAACGACCGGCCAAATCCGTCACTTCGCTGATATATTTGCCTTCGTTGTTCACGACCATCAGCATCGGGATGTCGTGCAATCGGGCAACGCGGTAGTCATCTTCCCCGTGCGCCGGCGAGATATGGACGATGCCCGTACCGCTCGAATCGGTAACGTAATCGGCATCAATAACGCGGTATGCATTTTCTACCGTGACGTAAGGGAACAGCGGCTCATACGTTAAGCCTACTAATTCAATGCCTTTTACGGTGCTTAACGTCTCGTATTCGCCTTTCATGACTTTGTCTGCTAACGCTGAAGCCACGATGAACGTCTCGCCCTCTTGGCGAACCCGCACGTAATCCAACTGCGGATTTACGGCTAACGCGACGTTAGCCGGCAATGTCCAAGGCGTCGTCGTCCAAGCGAGGACGAACTCTCCGCTTTCTTTTAGCTTGAATTTCGCGGTCGCGGTTAGATCCTTGACGTCCTCATAACCTTGGGCAACCTCATGCGAGCTAAGAGTCGTCTGACAAGATGGGCAATATGGGCTGACTCTGTGACCGCGGTATAGCAAACCCTTTTCATGAATCGTTGCCAAGATATTCCACACGCTTTGGATGTAGTTGTTATCCAGCGTAATATACGGATCGTCGAGGTCGGTCCAATACGCGATGGCTTCCGTCAATTCGCGCCATTGGCGTTCGTACTCGAACACGCTTTCCTTGCATTTTTTGATAAAAGGCTCCACGCCGTAGTTCTCGATTTCTTGTTTGCCCGAGATGCCTAGTTGCTTTTCAACTCCGAGCTCTACCGGCAGGCCATGAGTATCCCATCCGGCTTTGCGAATGACGCGATAACCGGACATTGTCTTATAGCGGCTTACGAAATCTTTGATCACCCGTCCGAGGACGTGTCCGATATGAGGTTTGCCGTTTGCCGTAGGAGGGCCCTCGTAAAAAACGAAGTTAGGCTTACCCTCGCGGTTATCGATCGATTGGCGGAACGTATCCTCTTTGCTCCATTTCTCCAGAATGCGTCGCTCGCGGGATCTTGCTTTTTCTTTCACGTCTACGCGTTGCATCGTTCCTCTTCCTTTCGTCGCAAAAATAAAAACCCCATCCCTGGAAAGGGACGAGGTTAGCTCGCGTTACCACCCTTGTTCCGTCCGCGCTCCCTAAATCTGAAGCTAGACGGCAACTCGCAACGCACAATTGTTGTGCGCGTTCCCTGTAACGGTGGACATCCGGCGCTGCTTAGTAATCGCGTAAACAAGAAGTCGCGCGATATTCGGCAGGGCGTCTCGGGGATGATATTCGGCACGTTCCTCATGTTGGCTCGCAGCGACCGCCAACTCTCTGCATTTCGGATAACGCGCGACCTTTTTCCCGTCTTCGACAATCGTATGGATTAATCATATCTCAATAAAAAAAGATCCGCAAGGGATCTTTCTTCTGCGACTCGTTATGCCTCGATTCCGCGGGGTTCGCGGCTATCGAGCGATTCCCAACCGTCTTGCGTCAAGAGCTCCATCTGCGTTTCGATCAACGCCCGGAAGCGTGCGCGATAGATCGTCGCCTGCTTCTTCAATTCTTCTACTTCCAAAGCTACCTTGCGGGACTTGGAAAGAGCGTCATTGATAATTCGGTCGGCGTTTTTCTCGGCTTCCTTCACGATCAGCTGGGCTTCCTTCTTGGCATTGCCTCTCAGTTCATCCGCGGCTTCCTGCGCTACGATAATCGTCTTGCTTAGCGTTTCCTCGATGTTGGAGAAGTGTCCAAGCTTGTCTTGAGATGCGGCAACCTGATTTTGCAGTTCCTTGTTCTCGCGAATCATCGCCTCGTAATCCTTGATGATCTGATCGAGAAACTCGTTCACTTGATCTTCGTCGTATCCGCGCAGACGGCGGGCGAATTCTTTGTTATGGATGTCCAATGGAGTAAGTGGCATTGGCGCACCTCCTAGTGTCATATTTCCAAGTTCCTTGTTCACTGACTGAATTCGACGAAATATGTGGAAATCCTTCTTATCCGCTACACAAATTTACCGACTCGAACTCGAATTCTGCCGCTTTTCGATAAGCCTTCCACCTCGAGTATCTTAAACCGGCCAAAACCTTTCATGGAAACGACGTCTCCTTCCCTCAATGGATGAGAGGGATCTTCGACCGGCTTCCAACTGACTCTGCATCGTCCCGCTTTGATCGGAGCTACGATTTTGGTACGGCTTAACCGAAATACGTCGCTGGCCACGCCATCAAGACGCATAGACGCCACGGAGATCACTTGCTCCTCCAGCGTCGACGTGATTTCCCTCAGCTCAGATAAAGGTCGCACGGTGACCCTGACGTCTACGCGGTGCGCTTGTTTCATATGTCCGATTAAAAAATCCCCGATCTCCTCGGCTATGAGCGCGTGGCAGCCTTCTTCGCTGACGTGCAGGTCTCCGATCTTATCACGCTTAATGCCAAGCCCTAGCAGAGCTCCTAAATAATCGCCATGGTCAAGTTCGGATATTCTTCGATCGTCCGAGGAAATATCCAAGACGACGATTCCCATATCCTCGTCTTCTAACGTTTTATAATCGGGAGCGATAATGGCTCTTTGACGTTCCGCCTGTGTGCCTCCGCCGTTTAAGACGACTTGGGCATCGGGATGGCGATTTGCCAGCGCAAATAAAATATGCGCCTGGCGCGGGTCGAGAAAATCCGTCCGCTTCGTCTCATGACGTTCTGCGGCACGTTCGACCCATTCCCAGGCGCGATCTACAAACGATTTTTCATCCGGATGAAAATGCTCGTAAATTTCTCTATGTGACATAGGACACCTTCAATCTTAAAACACGAAGTTCAAGACGGCGATAAGCCCTTGAGCTACAAATCCCAATGCGAAGTAAGCAACGATCGGGGAAATGTCCAGCATTCCTCCGATAGGCGGGATCAAACGACGGAACGGCTTTAAGTACGGCTCGACTAATTTTCCTAAGAGCTCCCCGACGAAGCTTTCCTTAACCGCGGGCAACCAAGACATGAGCACGTAAATGATGATCATGTACGAGTAAATTCGATACAAAATTCCAATGTAACTTGCTATTTGCTCCAACCTGGTGTCACCTCATTTTGGGGTATTCAGCGGCTTCCTCAGACAGTATCTCCGTAATCGTTCCCGATACTTCCACCGAATCAGGCGTACAGAGGAAGATATCCGGACCAAGCTTAGAGATATGGCCTCCAAGCGCGTATACGGTTCCGCTCAAGAAATCTACGATCCGAATGGCTTGGTCCCTTCTTACGCGTTGCAGGTTCACGACGACGGAACGGCGGGATTTTAATTGATCCGCGATATCCTGCGCTTCGTCATAAGAACGCGGCTCGGTCAGAACGACACGGGCATTTTTCTGGGAATGTATGCTTACGACATTGTTCTTTCCTGATTGTTTACGCGAATCGAACACCGGGGTTTCAATTTCTTGATCTTCCCCCTCTCCCATTCTCTCGCGTTCGAGATCTTGCTCGTGTTCTTCTTGCAAGCCCAAGTAATTCAGAAATCGGTTCATAACGCCCATCGTTATCCCTCCTCTATCTCTTCTTTCCCTACCAATACGGTTCCCAAACGCACCCAGGTAGCGCCTTCTTCCACGGCAACCTCGAAATCGTTGGACATCCCCATGGAGAGCTCGGTTAACGGCTCTTTTAGTATCGACATCCCGTTTAGGTCGTCTTTTAGCTGCCGAAGCGATCGAAAGATTGGCCTAGTCGCTTCCGGCTCGCTTTCGTATGGAGCCATAGTCATTAAGCCGACCGGATGAATCCTTTCATATCTTTGGAGATCGGTTATGAATGTCTTCACGTCTTCCGGAGCTAGACCGTGCTTAGACTGTTCTCCAGACACGTTCACTTGCAGAAAACACGGAACATGAATGTCCAACGCTTGGGCACGGATGTGGATCGCTTCAGCCAACGAAAGCCGATCCAAGGAATGAATAAAATCGAATTTTCCGATCACGTCCTTGACCTTGTTCGTTTGTAAGGAACCTATGTAATGAAAAACAGCTTGTCCCTTCAAAACGTCCCATTTGGCTTTGGCTGCCGGCCACCGATTTTCTCCGATGTGGGTAATTCCTTCACGAACTACTGCTTGAGCAGTATCCGCCGGCACATATTTGGTAACGGCGATTACCTTTATGTCTTCGCGTTGCCTGCCGCTTCTTAAGCATGCTTGCTCCAACCGGTTTTCCACGTCTCGTAGACGGCTCTGCAATGTCACGAAACGATCACCTCGATTTCCTTCCCAGCCAGCTCATCATTCGTCCTGTTGCGCCTTTTTCCATTCGATGGGAAAACAACAAGTCCGTACGACAGCCTGTGCACCATGTTGACATTTCGATGCGGCTCGGCAAAATTCCTGCTTTTATCATAAGGTGTCGGTTTAAATGTTTCAAGTCAAGCATCGCGCGATCTGTTTCCGCGACCGGCTTAATAATGTCCGAAGCCCCTAAAGATGGATTACCCGCCTGCAAAGATTCCAATAACAGAACGACATGCTTAAGCACGGATTGATCTACTTCATAACAACAGCTTCCGATTGAAGGCCCAATTGCCGTTAGTAAGTTAGCCGGTTGAACACCGAATTGGGCTTGCATTTTTTCTACCGTTTTAACCGCTATCTCGGCTATGGTTCCCTTCCAGCCCGCATGGGCAAGTCCCATGCTTCCGGAAACGGGATCGTAAAAATATAAAGGCACGCAGTCGGCGAAGTACATCGCCATCAGTACGTTGGATTCATTCGTGATCAATGCATCCGTATCCGGGATTGCGCTAGCGCGGTCGGAACGACCTCGTCCCTTGTCCCCGGGAGCTATGATATGTACCTCACTGCCATGAACCTGCTCCGCGCAAGTGAATGCTTCAAAGCCCCAGCCTAACTGCTCCATAACGCTTCTTCGGTTATCTATTACAGCCTGAGGCATATCCCCGACGTGCAATGCGGCATTCCCGGCTTGTCTTGTCGTAAATCCGGCGGTTAAGCCATCCAACTCGCACCACGACTTAAGCATGAATAACGGCGGCACTTCAGAGTCTGTGCTCAATTGAAACGGCTCCAAAAATTGACACCTCCCAACCCAGTTTACCATAGCTCAGCCTCATGCGGAAGAAAGGCGCCAGGGGCGCGCTATCTTCCAGAATGCTGTTCGCCATCCTCGAGCCGATATACTTTGGCTTCATCCAATCGGACTAGCACCACATCCGTTCCGATCTTTACGATGTTCCTCCATGGGATCACGACATCGTTCCCCCCGCCAAACATTCCGAACAGCCGGGTCGACGTAGGCACAACAATGGAATCGATTCGTCCCTGGCGTAAATCCAGTTCCAAATCGCTCACTTGGCCCAACTTTTTCCCATCAACTATGTTGATTACGTCCTTCGTCTGAAAATCGGAAATTTTCATATCCTCTCGCCCCCAGTCGACCAGGCATGCGTACCCTACTACTAAATATATGAGCCGGACTGGAAAAATGCACGGAGCGAGGCTTCATTGGAGCAATATATTAAACTCCTCTCCCCATTATCCCCTTCGCTCAGGCCAGTTTTTGCGATTCAACCATTTCGACTTCCTTCCTCTCCTCCTCGGTCCATTATCCCCCTCGCTCAGAAGTTGTCGCTTTTCACCGTCTTATGTCCACTATCCCCCTCGTTCAGGAATTGAATATCCCCATTTCCCTGATCCTTATATCCACTATCCCCTTAACTCAGATATGCAGCGATACTCTTCAGATTTATTCACTATCCCCAAAGCTCAGTAGAAAAATATTTTCACAAACGCTTGTAAAATTCACATAAATTATGTAAAATAAAATAAGAACATATGTTCCCATTTGGGTGGTGATATGCATTGGATGATTTTTTGGATTTCGAGCATTTTTGCAAAAAGTATGACAAAGAGGAAGCTTGCATTGATGCTTTATTCTTTGCGCGTTGGCCTGAAGGGTACTGCTGCCCCCGGTGTGCTCATCGCCGTTGCTATGTCATTCGTTCCCGCAGGTTGCCGCTTTATGAATGCAGCCAATGCCGCGCCCAAACTTCACTTATTTCCGGCACTATTTTTGAAGGCACCCGTACATCCCTAATTCATTGGTTTCAAGCCATTTTCCTCCATGCTGCCCCCGAAGGTACAAGCGCGATTCGTTTGGCATCCATAATTGGCTCAACTTACAAAACCGCTTGGCTAATCTGTCATAAAATTCGTCATGCCATGTCTAGCAGTCAATCCGAGGAGCTGTTATCCGGCCTTGTACGGGTTAATTGGGGCGTCTACGGCAGACCTCACAATCCAACTATTTATCGGCATCCTCAAGAACAACCTCTGCTGGCAGGCGCTTCAATTGACAAGAATGATCAAATTACACATCTCAAAATCATGCAAGTCGCTGAAGAACATTTGATTTACGATCGTATTACTCCAGCGGGTGGACGCGAGTTTGTTAGCAGGCATGTCAATTCTTCAACTGCCGACATTAGCGTAGTCATTCAGAAGTTTAGTCGCCAAAGATATTTCCCGATCATACAGCGCTGTTATCAAGCTTCGCAATGGATCAACCACATTTTTAACGGGATTGGCCCCAAGCATCTGCAAGCTTATTTAGATCAGTTTTGCTTTGGCTTCAATATGACGAAACGCGACGAGAATATTTTCGGAGTTCTATTCCATCATTGCGCGTCAACAACGACACTAAAATACCCCACTCTGATCAATCGTAAAAATAATTCAGCCATGCTTAAAAATGATTATTTCGAACTTTTAAGAAAGGCTGGATAACCTGTTGTAAGGAATCAAACATTTTTGATGTGTCCCACAATAAACTTAAGTGTGTCTGCGTTCTACTGCGTTCTGCGTTCTACTGCGTTCTGCGTTCTGTGTTCTACGTTCTGTGTTCTGCGTTCTACTGCGTTCTGCGTTCTACTGCGTTCTGCGTTCTGTGTTCTACGTTCTGTGTTCTGCGTACTACTGCGTTCTGCGTTCTGTGTTCTACGTTCTGTGTTCTGCTGCGTTCTGCTACGTTCTGCGTTCTGTTGGATTCATCCATCACCCTGAGCGAAGGGGATAATGGCCATAGGGATTGAGAGGGACGTAAGAAGAGCTGAGAGGGACGTAAGACGTAGACCGAAATAAGGGGGGGGGATTCAGGGCGGGATAACACGAAAGAGGATGAAGTCACCTTCACCCTCTCGCTAAAATCCTGACAGTCGATTAAGTTTTCACGTGTTTCTGCATTTGTTGGATGGCGGATTTCTCTAGGCGAGACACTTGAGCTTGAGAGATGCCGATTTCGTCAGCCACTTCCATCTGAGTCTTACCCTCGAAGAAGCGCATCGATAAAATCATTTTCTCACGATCGTTAAGCTTCCTCATCGCTTCGCGGAGAGCGATTTCTTCTATCCATTGAGCATCTTTATTCCGTTCATCGCTAATCTGATCCATGACGAAAATGGGATCGCCGCCATCGTGGTAGATCGGTTCAAATAATGAAACCGGATCCTGAATCGCATCTAGCGCGAACACGATATCTTCTTTCGGAACATTCAGAACTTGTGAAATTTCCAGAATAGTCGGTTCTCTGGAATGTTGGTTCGTAAGCTGATCTCTGACCTGCAACGCCTTATAGGCGATATCACGCAAACTACGGGACACTCGAATCGGGTTATTGTCCCTCAAGTAGCGGCGTATTTCCCCGATGATCATCGGTACGGCATAAGTAGAAAAGCGGACGTTCTGACCTAAATCGAAGTTGTCGATGGCTTTCATCAAGCCAATGCATCCGACTTGAAACAGGTCGTCCACAAATTCCCCACGATTATTGAATCGTTGGATCACGCTAAGCACCAGGCGTAAATTTCCATTTACTAATTTTTCCCGGGCCGTGATCTCTCCTCGGGTTTGCAGAGCAAGAAATAGTTCCCTCATTTCGGCATTGGTTAGAACGGGCAGCTTTGAGGTGTCCACTCCACAAATCTCCACTTTGTTGCGGGTCAAGGCAATTCCTCCCGGGGAGCAGCATTAATGTAAAGTATCTCCGGGACGATGGTTTTTATTCCGTAAATTGTCACTCGAATATTCTCGCAACACCTAAACCATTTTGTTAAATTCCTTACGTAGCCGCTTTATTATACGTTTCTCCAGCCTTGAAATATAGGATTGAGAAATCCCGAGCAAATCTGCTACGTCCTTCTGGGTTTTCTCTTCTCCGTCCGCTAGCCCGAAGCGCAATTCCATAATCGTCCGTTCTCTTTCGTTAAGCTTATCAAGAGCCTTATGCAGCAATTTCCGATCGACTTGCTCCTCAATGTTACGGTAAATCGTATCATTCTCCGTGCCTAACACATCCGAGAGCAGGAGCTCGTTCCCATCCCAATCGATATTAAGCGGCTCATCAAAGGATACTTCGGTGCGAGTTTTGCTGTTGCGGCGCAAATACATCAGAATCTCGTTCTCGATGCAACGGGAAGCATACGTGGCTAACTTGATTTTTTTATCAGGGTCAAACGTATTTACGGCCTTAATGAGACCGATGGCTCCAATAGATACGAGATCTTCAATATGAATTCCCGTGTTTTCGAATTTGCGGGCAATATAAACGACCAGGCGAAGGTTTCTCTCGATCAGCATCGCCCGGATGGCCGCATCCCCGGTCGATAGCCTCTCCAATAAGTATTCTTCCTCTTCCCTGCTTAACGGCGGAGGCAAAGCCTCGCTCCCACCAATGTAATAAACCTCTTCGCTTTTCCATCCAAACCAGAATAACAGGCGATAAAACGATAATTGGGATCTTAATTTCAAGTTCACGAACATTTCTGCTAACCTCCTGTCACGCAGGTTGAGATGGAGCCGACTTCGCTGGGTCGGCTTGAGCCATGTCCGGGTGGACGATGGCACGATAATTTCCTTCGGATGACAAAGTGCCTCCATCTAAACCGATAAGCACCCGGTGCACTTGAAGAGGGGGATGTCCTTCCCGAGACAACATTACGACATCTGGCTTTACTGCCAGCATGAGACGGGAATTTCCGTTTACTGCTCGGTAAGGTACTAGGCGCAGGCGACTTCCCCACGGGTACTCCTCCGACAGTTGATTATCCATTTCGGAAATGAGCAGGTCCGGAGATTCCCTCTTAAGCCTATCGCACCATCCTGGAGGCAATTGCTCCCTCCAGACTTCCGCCTCCATGATCATGACAGGAATACGAGTCAGCGGCTCATAAAGGCGATTTCCGGTATCCAGTAACGCTTTGATTGTCCACTTTTCGGCATCCACTTTGATTTCGATGTTCCAGAATAGCTGTTCCAGATCTTGCCGCTTCTTGCGTGTCTCCGAAGTGCTTCTAAATAACCAAAACGAAAGCAGAAGGGCAGTAACATACAATCCCAGCTGCATTTGCCAACTCAAAAGCAATCCTCCATCTTGCGTAAACGTCATTCCGCCCCATGGGGAATCTGCCGATTGCAGCAAGAAGGATATTCCGATGACTCCGCCCAACGTCGCGAAATTAACGACATAGAAGGCACCGAAATTGCGTATAAGCTGCAAAGGTCCACCATACCCGAATGTGAGAAGGACCATCAAAAGGGAGATTGCTATCTTAACCCCAAATGAATATAGGTAAGGGATATGTGCCCAGAACATCGCTGCCGCATAAATCCCTCCCAAAATAGCGGCAAGTAACAATCGGCTTCGGGCCGGCCGAAGATGGCGAACCTTAGCCGTGGTCAGAAGTACGGCTCCGTCTACTGCAAGATTATTGAAGAAGACGAGATCAACATAAACGGTCATAGGAATCCCCCATCCTAAATCGCCCGATGGATGAACCCAGTATAATCGCTTTCAAATCAGGTGTCTGTCTAATCTTGCCGACCTTTCAAACCTTTTTTTGTCGATCAAGCAAAAATAACAAAAAAGTCTCCCAGCCAGCAAGATGCTGTCTGAGAGACTTGGTCAATCGTTTCTTACTTCGTAGCAATCTAACGGTCGTTACGCGGACGATTACGCAGAAACGCGGGAATGTCCAATTGATCGCTGGATAGATTCTGATTGCCGAAAGGACGAAGGTTTCCGGTCTGACGAACCTCGTTAGAGCCAGCCGGCTCCGCCTGTATCTGCGGTGCAGCGGGAGCTGCAGACCGACGGGAAGGACCTTTGTGCTCAAAGCCCGTAGCAATTACGGTAACCTTGATCTCATCCTTAAGGTTGTCGTCTATAATAGCTCCGAAGATCATGTTCACTTCTGGATCGGAAGCCGAAATGACAATTTCCGCAGCTTCGTTAACTTCGTAGAGGGACAAATTCGACCCGCCCGTGATGTTCATGATAACACCTCGTGCACCCTCGATCGATGTTTCCAGGAGCGGGCTCATAATCGCTTTGCGAGCAGCTTCCATGGCACGATTCTCTCCGGAAGCCGTTCCAATTCCCATTAATGCAGAACCGCGTTCAGACATAATCGTCTTTACGTCCGCAAAGTCAAGGTTGATCAATCCGGGAACAGCGATAAGATCCGAGATGCCTTGTACCGCTTGTCGCAATACGTTATCAGCTTCGCGGAAGGCTTCGAGCATAGGAGTCTTCTTGTCTACGATCTCAAGCAATCTGTCATTGGGTATGACGATAAGCGTGTCTACTTTTTCCTTCAACGCCTCGATGCCGAGCTCCGCTTGCGAGGAGCGCTTCCGGCCTTCGAAAGTGAAAGGGCGAGTGACAACCCCAACAGTAAGAGCTCCGCATTCCTTCGCCAGCTCAGCTATAACAGGAGCTGCGCCTGTACCCGTACCTCCACCCATTCCCGCAGTTACGAAAACCATATCCGCAGAACGAAGCGTGTTCGTGATAAACTCGCGAGACTCTTCAGCAGCTTTCTTGCCTACATCAGGGTTGGCACCAGCACCGAGTCCACGTGTTAGCTTGTCCCCGATTTGCAATTTTTGCTCGGATTTCGTTAAATGCAAGGCTTGCGCATCCGTATTAACGGTAATAAACTCGACGCCTTTGACGCCGTTCTCAATCATGCGGTTTACAGCGTTGCTGCCGCCGCCACCGACTCCGATGACTTTGATTTTCGCGAGAGGCTCCATTTCAAAATCAAACTCCAACATAATTTGCTAACTCCTCCTTGCTTCACATGAATGGTTCCTGATAAGCGGCGGCTTAAATGAATTCCTTGAACATGTTTTTGAACCATTCAACAATGCCAGGCTTGGATACCGCGTTGGCATTTCCGGCCGCTTTCGCTTTCGGTGAACGCTTGGCTCCAACTGCGCCGCGAGTACGTACGTATTTGGTTACATATTGAATCATGCCTACTCCGCTGCTGAAAGACGGATCTCTCACTCCGATATAATCCGGAACGGCGATTCGAACATTGGATTCAAGCTCTATCTGCGCCAATGGAAGCACGCTAGGTAATGAAACTGATCCACCCGTAAGTACATAACCGTTAATTTTATCATGATAACCAAGCCGTTTTACTTCTTGCCGAACCATCTGGAAAATCTCTTGCATGCGGGGTTCAATGATATTAGCCAGATCCAATTGAGAAAATTCCTTCTCCATGTTGCTTCCGACTCTCATGACCTTAAACTTCTGGTCATCCGCAGCATCATCGGTACGAGCGCATCCGTACTTTAGCTTGATCTTCTCCGCATGCTCCGTCTGGGTTTTGAGACCATAACAAATATCGCTTGTCACGTAGTCTCCGCCAATCGGCAGCGTCGATACAGCAGCAAGGCTTCCTCCCTCGAAAATAGCAAGTGTCGTAGATCCTGCGCCGATATCGGCGAGAACCGTTCCCATTTGCTTTTCGTCTTTGGTCAGAGCCATCATGCCTGATGCGAGTGACATCAAGATAAGGCCGGAAATACGAAGACCTGCCTTCTCTACGCATCTCATCAAGTTATGTACCGCTGCTTTGGTTCCAGTAATAATGGTGCATTCGACTTCGAGCCGAACGCCAATCATGCCGCGCGGATCTTGAATATCCGCCAGCCCGTCAACTAAAAACTGCTTGGGAACAAGTCCAATGATTTCCCGTTCAGGCGGTAAGGCAACCACTTTCGCAGCTTGCAACACGCGTTCGATATCTTCCTCGCCAATCTCCCTATCTTCGTTAGAGACGGCGACGACTCCGTGATTGCTCTGTAAAGCGATATGATTGCCGGAAATCCCAACGTAAACCTCGCTAATTCCAATACCTACCATGCGCTCGGCATGATCGACGGCGTTACGAATGGACTGCACGGTTTGGTCAATATCTACAATGGCGCCTTTGCGGATCCCATCGGAATCTGCAGATCCTACGCCAATGATGTTAATGGCCCCGTTGCTGATCTCCCCGATAATCACCCGGATTTTCGAAGTTCCAATATCCAGGCTGACGATGAGGTCGTTGTTGCTCAACCGGTGGCACCTCCCGTAGATCGATGAAAGTAGCTGCGTACTAGGGATGCTTCCTCTACATATTCCACATCCACGAGGTTTTCCCTCTTTTTTCTACAATTTTTTTAACGGTTCGTTAAGGATGACAGCATGCAGCTTAATCTATTACCCATTTCACCCATAAATGAAATTCTATCATTTTTTTTGTTTATTGAGTAGAGTCCTTTTCCTTAACTTTACCGGCTTCTTGCGTACTCCCTGTAACATTTTCCGCGGAATAGGGCAAATAAGTGTCCGCTTCCAACATTATTATCTTGCCGGGCTCCCGATTTTGCACGATATCGCTAAGATAGGAAATTTTATCAGTTAACCTATCAATCGTCGTAACGACTTCGAATCGAGAACGGGTGAAGAGCTTGATCCGATTAGGATATGATGTCGAGGGATCGGGGTGAATCTCCGATAAATCGGCAAGCAAATAGCTAGGTAATCCGCTCAGCACGCGGCATAGATCGACCAAGTTGGCATCTCCCTGTTTCCAACCCGATAGAATGAGTTTATCCAGGACGCTTCCTTCCGGGATGGGCAAGGTCAAGCCATTCGAGAGAACGGCAAACACTTTACCGTCCTCGGCGAGTTGTACCGCCACTTGCGGATATTCCTTGACCTCTACTTGAAGCACGCCCGGAAAATTCTTGACGATCTTAACGCTTTCGAGGGGCTTTAACGAGCTCACCCGTTTCTTTAGCTGACCTATGCCCGGGATAAAAAAGGAGTCGCCGATAGAGACATCGAGCTCTTTAATGACTTCCTCTTTGCTCAAATATTGTGTTCCCGTAACCTGGATCTCCGAGATTTTAGATAGCGGAGAGCGGAAAAACAGCACGATCAGAATAATGATAACCAGGCTAATGACGAGCCGCAGCAATTTCTTCCCCCGGCTTGTCGGCGGGATATCGCCGTCTTCCCGCTTTAAAACGGGTATGCGTTCGGCCATCATCCGTCCCCCTCTCTGATAAAGCATTACAGGCTTGTCCTGGGCTTATCCATAAAAATCCCCGCAGCGGAAGAATGCTTCTGCGGCGGGGTTTGCGTCACCGTTAGCTGAATACCTTGCTTTTGTTGACTTCACGGGTGATGTTGCCGCCAATCTGACGGAACATCTCTTCGATTCTATCGTAGCCCCTGTCGATATGGTGAACATGCTCGACTACGGTACGGCCTTGCGCCGCTAATCCCGCTATGACCAGCGCAGCTCCTGCCCGCAGGTCGGTCGCTTCTACCGTAGTGCCATATAGCTGAGGCACGCCTCGAATAAAGGCGTTATTCAAGTCAACCCGAATGTCGGCACCCATGCGGCACAATTCGTCCACATGCTTGAATCGACCTTCGAAAATCGTTTCCTTAATCACGCTTACGCCGTCGGCTAACGATAGTAAAGTCATAACTTGCGCCTGCAAGTCGGTTGGGAATGCAGGGTATGGCGAAGTTACGATACGATCAACCGCCAAAGGACGCTTGAACGCACCGACTTTCATTATATCACTGCCTACCTCGATTTGAACACCTGCGCGCCGAAGGACATGGATGAGGGATGTCAGGTGGCCCGGCTGCGTATTCTCAAGCGTTACTTCCCCCCGCGTAGCCGCGGCAGCGACCATGACGGTTCCGGTTACGATCCGGTCGGGAATCACTTCGAAATCGCATCCGTACAGGGATTCCACTCCGTCTATCGTGAGCATATCCGTACCTGCACCGCCGACCTGAGCGCCCATCCGATTCAGAAAATGCTGCAAATCCTGTATTTCAGGTTCCCTGGCAGCTCCGATGATCGTTGTCCGGCCTTGCGCCAGAACAGCCGCCATCATGATATTTTCCGTAGCTCCGACGCTTGGGAAATCCAAGCTAATTTCGGCTCCTTTGAGACGACGGGCGGAGCAGACGATCCTGCTGCCCCTTTCTTCTATATTCGCACCAAGAGCCGCAAGACCGCGCAAATGCAAATCAATCTTTCTTTCGCCGATGGCACATCCTCCGGGCTGATAGAGCTGAACTTCTCCGAAACGCGCGAGTAGGGGCCCCATCAAAAACACCGATGAACGCATTTTCCGCATCAGCATCTCCGGAATGTGAGAGGATGTTGCGACTGCCGTTTCGACGGTCACCACCGTATCCTGATGTCGGGCCTTGCACCCGAGATCCCGCAATATGTCCAGCATGACTTCGATGTCAAGCAGCCGTGGAACGTTGCGGATCGTCACTTTTCCTTCCGCGAGCAAGCTGGCGGCCAAAATCGGCAAAGCAGCATTTTTGGCTCCGTGGATACGAATGGTGCCCGAAAGCGGTAGTCCGCCTTCAATCACCAAATTGTCCAAGGGTTTCACCTCCGGGTTACCGCTCACCCAACAAGAGAACCTCCGGTTCGAGTAGGATTCCGTTTTTTTGTTCGATTGTGTGTTGGACTCGTCGCATGAGGGTGAGGACGTCCTCAGCTTTGGCACCGCCGTGATTGACGATGAAGTTGGCATGTACTTGGGAAACTTCGGCGGCGCCTTCCCTTAGCCCCTTTAATCCGGCCGCTTCGATAAGCCTCGCGGCATGATCGTTAGGCGGATTGCGGAACACGCTGCCTGCGGTTGCCGCCTGCAACGGTTGGGTACGTCTCCGGCGGTCTTTGTAAGACGCCATAGCGGCAGCGATCTCCTTGCGGTCGCCGCCTTCCAGCCGAAATACCGCGCGGGTCACGATCCCCCGCCGTTCATGCAAAATGGAATGGCGATAAGAGAATTCCATTCCTACGTTCCCGAGCACTGCCCGACTTCCGTCTTCCCAGACGATGTCGGCTGACTGTAAGATACGTGAAATATCCGAACCGTGAGCACCGGCATTCATGTATACGGCACCGCCTACCGTTCCGGGAATTCCTCCCGCGAATTCAAGACCGGTAAGTCCTCCCTTGCCTGACATGACCGACAGCTTGATAAACGAATAAGATGCGCCTGCCGACACCGCTTCGCCATCAAATCGCACGTCGTCAAAACCGTCTCCTAACTTGATGACGGCTCCACGAATCCCTTTATCGGACACTAGAGTATTAGACCCCCGGCCGAGCACGCACCACGGCACGCCGTGGCGATGCAATAGCTGCAATGCCGTTGCAAGCTCATCATCGGTGCCCGGGATGAGAAACAGATCCGCAGGTCCGCCGATTTTCCAAGTCGTATGACCGGCAAGCGGTTCATTTTCCCGCACGTAGCCGATTCGTTCTTGTTCAAGCTGAGCGACCAACTGCTGCATGGTGTTATCCTCCTTACGAGTCCTTCAGGGTTGCACTTTGCCATCGTTACCGTTGCTTGCAAGTTCGGCAGTCACGATCACGCTGTATCTTATGACAACTGGGCGGTGGTGGTGACAATCGCCCATTAGCACCATTCCGAAGGACAAGATGTTGATGTTTATTTTCTCTGTTGTAACCGGATGATTTGTTCGTAAATGGCCGACGCAGCGTTCGGCATGCCTAACCCTTTCGAAGCCTTAGCCATTATTCCTCTACGCGCGGGGTCGCCCACAATAGAATTGACGTGGTCGAAAAGCGCTTTCCCCGACAGGTCCCGCTCCAAGATCATCACCGCCGCGCCGGCGTCCGCTAGGCTTCTCGCATTCGCCTCTTGATGGTTATTCGTCACGTTAGGCGATGGAATCAATATCGACGGAATACCTAACGAGGTGATCTCCGCGAGGAAAGAAGCTCCAGCGCGCCCGATGAATAAAGTGGACGCAGCGAGAACTTCGGGCATATTGTGGATATATGGAAATACATGTACCCGATTCGAGGAACCCGGAAGCGAACGTTGGATTGCTTCTTCCGTTGACTTATAGAATCTCTCTCCGGTAACGAATACGAAATGAACGCCTGGAATCTTGTCAATTAACGGTACCATTTGCACGATGGCGTCATTGAGAGCCTTGGCGCCACCGCTACCTCCCACAACGAGCACGAAAGGCGTTTCCGGTGCCATTCCAAGCGATTCGAAGCCTCTGCTCCGATTAGCCTGCAGCACCCTTGTGGCGCATGGATTGCCCGCGAATATAACGTCAGGGCATTTATCGAAGTAAGCAGCGGATTCCGCGAAGCTCACCGCCACGCCATTCACGTACCGGCTTAAAAACTTATTGGTCAAGCCCGGAATCACGTTCTGTTCGTGAATGAGCGTCGGAATTCCTAGACGCGATGCAGCGTATACTACGGGCCCGCACACGTAACCTCCCGTACCTACTACGACGTCCGGCTTGAATTTTCCAAGCAATTGCTTGGAACGACGCACGCCTTGCACGAAACGCACGACGGTCCGGACGTTCTCCCACGACAGGGAACGCTGGAACCCGGTGATCGTAATATCCTCGAACGCGATGCCCTGTTCCGGGACGATTCGGCTTTCCAAGCCTCGGCTCGTCCCGATATAGAGCAGAGACGATCCCGGCTGTCTTTCCGATACTTCGCGGCCAATGGCCAACGCGGGGTAGATATGCCCCCCCGTGCCTCCTCCGGTTAACACGACACGCATGAACGTCACCTCGAATAACGGGATAAATTAAGTAAGATGCCTAAAGCCGTCAACAACAGCGTTAACGAGGAGCCCCCGTAGCTTACTAGAGGCAACGTTACACCGGTGACCGGCAGCAGGCCGATAACGACACCGATATTGATCAGCACCTGTACGGCGAATATTCCGACGATTCCCGTCGCAAGAAAGCTGCCGAACGGATCGGACAAAGTAATCGCCGTTCTCATGCCCCTCCAAATCAGCAGCAGGAAAAGTAGAATGAGCAAGGAACCCCCGATAAATCCGAGCTCCTCCGCAAGAATGGAAAAAATAAAATCGGTTTGCGGTTCCGGCAAATAGTTATATTTTTGACGGCTCATCCCGAGCCCTAGCCCGACCAGCCCTCCAGGACCGATTGCATATAGCGATTGTATGGACTGGTAACCCGCGCCTAGCGGGTCTTGCCAAGGATCAAGAAAGGCCGTAATTCGCAGTAGTCGATAAGGCGCTGCCGCTATTAACCCTACTAATCCTAACACGCCTAGCAAAGCTAAGCCACCGAGATGGGCTAATCTTGCTCCCGCCACGTAAATCGTGAGCAAAGACGCTCCGATCATAACCGTCCCCGTTCCCAAATCGGGCTGAAGCATAATCAGGGCGAACGCAGCTCCAATTATCCCCAACGGAGGAAGCAATCCCTTCGTGAACTGGGTGATCTGATTCTGTCTTTCCGATAATAGCTTCGCTAGGAATAAAATCATCGCGAGTTTCATAAATTCCGAGGGCTGGATGCCGAAAGAACCGATGCCCAGCCAACTGCGCGCACCGCCTCGAACGACTCCAAGCCCCGGCACAAGCACGATGACCAGCATGGCGAAGCAGACGAGCAGTGCGGGAACGGCCCATTTGCGCCATAACGTATAATCCACGTTCATCGTAACGAACATGGAGACGATTCCCAGCAAAGCGAACAACAGCTGTCTTTTCACATAGTAATAGGAATCTCCATAATCATGAAAAGCCGCGACAGCGCTAGCGCTATACACCATCACCACGCCAATGGCCAGAATGCCAAGCGTAGCGGCGATCATCCATACATCGGGAACGGAACGGGATTTGGCCATGACCGGACACCTCACGGTTTGCAGAAGTGGGGACATGCCCCCTTCTACAACGTATGCGCCGATTGCTTAAAAATGCGACCTCGAACCTCATAGGACGGGAACATGTCCCAGCTTGCGCATGCGGGCGACAGAAGGACGATGTCCCCCGGCTCCGCCATGTCTGCGGCTTCCTTTACGGCTCGGCGAAGCGTTTGCTCGGCGTCCTCTACAGGTTCGACGATTTTCACGCTCGTTAAACCGGATAACTCGGCCACGCGCCCGATCTTCTCCCTTGTTTCCCCGATAGTCGCCAATCCCTTGAGCCTTTCGCGGAATACCGGCAATAGCTCCATATAGTCGGAACCTCTATCCAAGCCTCCCGCGATCAGAATCAGAGGGGAAGGCAAAGAGAGAATCGACATCGTCGTCGCCATCGGATTCGTCGCCTTCGAGTCGTTATAGAACTTCACGCCGCCGAACGTTCCGACATACTCCAAGCGGTGCTCGACTCCGCGGAAGTTGCGGAGCGGCTCGACAAGCTGCTTTGGCTTCGCGCCGGCAGCTAGCGCGATCGCGATCGCGGCTAACGCGTGGCGCCCGGGAATGCCCAGTTCTTCGACGCGCAGAATCCGCTGCTCAAGACCCCCATCGTCCCGATGGATAATCCATCTCTCCAGCTCGGCTTCATTCTCGCCGGGATGGATATTCGAATAAGGAGGATCAACCATGACGCCTCGCTCTAATTTCTTCGTTACGGAAAAAGGCAGCAAACGCCCTTTGAACTTACCCGCCAAACGGCGACAAATTTCGTCGTCCGCATTATAGATCGAGATGTCGTCTTCCGTTTGGTTTTCGAATAATTTCGCCTTGGAACCGACATAATCCTCCATCGATCCATGATAATCCAAGTGAGTCTCCGCAATATTAAGCAAACACGCTATGCGCGGGCGAAATTCCGACGTCCCTTTTAGTTGGAAGCTGCTAAGCTCGGCAACTAGCCAGCCGTTTTCGGCAACCTCGAGCGCCGCTTCGCTAAGCGGGCGTCCGATATTGCCTGCGACAAGCGGCTTAAGGCCCGCGGCTTCCAGCAGCACTCCCGTCAGTGTAGTTGTAGTCGTCTTGCCGTTTGAGCCGGTAATTCCAATGATCGGAGCCGGAGAAAGCTGTCCCGCAACCTCCACCTCGCTGACCACTTCTACGCCAATCTGGAGCGCTGCTACGATTGGCGGCGCGGTGTAAGGTATACCCGGATTCTTGACAAGCAACGCGGTATCCTTCGTCACGAGCCCGTCAGGATGGTGCCCGCACACAACAGAAATGCCCAAAGCCGTCAACTCATCGGCTTCAGGGCACTGTTCCCGCTCTTTCTTGTCATTGACGACCACTTCCGCTCCAATGCCGTGGAATAGCTTAGCGGCTGCTACGCCGCTTCTTGCCAAGCCGAGAACGACGACATGCCGTCCCCGGTAGGATGTAAGTTGCATCATCTCGTAATTGCCCCTTTATCGCGCTTAACTCACCTTGTACAATAGTAAACCTATGCCCGCAAACAGTAATCCGGCGAACCAGAAGGTCGTAACGACGCGCCACTCCGACCAACCCGACAGCTCGTAATGATGATGGATCGGGCTCATCTTGAATACCCTTTTGCCGCGCGTTTTGAACGAAGCGACTTGAATGATAACGGATAGCATCTCGAGAACGAATACGCCGCCGATCACGACGAGCAGCAGTTCGGTTTTCGTCAGAATCGCAACCGCCGCAATACCGCCTCCGAGACCCAGCGAACCGGTATCTCCCATGAAGATTTTCGCGGGATGCGCATTGTAGACGAGAAATCCGAGCACGGCACCGACAACCGCGGCGCTGAATACGGCAGCTTGAGGCTGAGTCGCCTCCAATGCGATGATCGCGAAAGCTCCAAAAGCCAGGGCGCTTGTCCCCGACAACAGGCCATCCAACCCGTCGGTAAAATTAACTGCGTTCGTAGAGCCCATGAACATGATGACAACGAGCAGATAATACGACCAACCTAGGTCTACGGACCAATCCGTACCCGGAACGCCAACGCTAGTGCTATGGTCCATTTGGTATAGGATAAAACAGAAAATGGCTGAAAATAAAAGCTGGCCGAATAACTTCTGCTTGGCGGTTAATCCGAGCGAGCGCTTGAACACGATTTTAATATAATCATCCAAAAATCCGACTAGACCGAACCCTAAACACGCGATAAGCAATGCCCAATATTCCGGCCCTTGGTCCGCGAATTTCAAAAACGCCAGAGTTAAGGCAACCAAGATGATAATACCGCCCATCGTCGGCGTTCCGGATTTCTTCAGATGGGACTCAGGCCCGTCATCGCGCACCTGCTGCCCGAATTTAAGCCTGCGCAGGAGCGGAATAAACAGGGGCCCGAATAGTACGGATAGTACGAATGATACGCCTAAAGTCCAAAAGATAGATGTGTAGTCCATTCCGTCACCCCCTGGCTCCTTTCTGCAATATCGTTACGATTTCTTCCATTCTCATACCTCTGGAAGCTTTGACTAGAACCAAATCATCCAAAGTCACATGTTTAAGCAGATAATCCGCTAATTCGCCTTTTTCCTCGAAATGCTTAACTCTGCCTCCCGGGAAATTCGGAGCAGCCTCTTCAAGCGTTCGTTTCGACAACGGACCGTATAGTAGGACATAATCTGTTTTGGATTCGCTAAGATAATTTCCAATATCACCATGCATAGCCGACTCCTCGGGTCCAAGCTCTAGCATATCGCCAAGCACGATCCACTTTCTCCGATAACCTGTCAGTTCGGCTGCCAGATTGATAGCGGCCTTAACCGAGGTAGGGCTTGCATTGTACGCATCATTCAGTATGATAGCGCCGTTCTTAGCTAAGCTGCGCTCTATCCGCATGCCGGTTAATTTAACGGAGCTTAGCCCCTCGCGTATTTCCTCGAACGACAATCCGAACTGCCTGCCGACAGCGATCGCGGCCAGAGCATTAACCGCGTTATGCCTTCCGGCCACCGGCAATTCAAAGCTCTCTTCCTCGTCTCCGGCAAGCGCGAAGCTGGTGCTGTCGGACGCGACCCTGATATACCGCGCGATCCAATCGTTGTCCGGATTTTCCCCGAAGGTGACGACCTTCACTTCTTTCGCAAGGTTCAGGGCTGCGAGTTCCTCCGTTAGCAATGGCTCGTCGCCATAATAGACGAGCGTGCCTCCCGGCTTCAATCCGTCCGTGATCTCAAGCTTCGCCCGCGCGATATTCTTCCGGGAACCGAGCCGCAGCAAGTGAGATTCTCCGACATTCGTTATGATCGCCACGTCCGGTTGCCCCAACGAAGACAATAAGGATATTTCTCCTTGCCCGCTCATTCCCATCTCCAGAACAAGGATTTCCGTATCTATTGACGCGGTCAATATCGTGAGCGGCAATCCGATATGATTATTGTAATTTCCCTCGGTTTTATGTACAAGATACCTTGCGGATAGAACGGAGGAAACAAAATCCTTAGTCGTGGTTTTTCCATTGCTGCCCGTTACGGCGACGACCTTAGCCCGCAAGCTTTCCAAATATCCGACGGCTAAAGCTTGCAAAGCTGCCAACGTATCATCGACAAGAATCAACGGAATGTCGATATTCGGCAAGGGTATGCTACTGTCCCATAGGGACGCGGCAGCGCCAGCTTCCTTCGCGGTAACGATAAAATCGTGCCCGTCGAATCGCTCTCCGCGCAAAGGCACGAACAATTGTCCCGGCTTAATCTTGCGCGAATCGGTGGAAACGCCGGTCAACACTAGTCCGCCGTTATCGGATTGACCGCTGATTCCTGCGGCGGCGCACCATTCGGCTACTTTTCCAACCGTTGACTGCATCAATGGATTCGACTCCTTATCGCTTCTTTCGCTACGAGGCGATCATCGAAATCCAGCGTGTTTCCTCCGATGATCTGATAGGTTTCATGCCCTTTCCCCGCAATCAATACTACATCGCCGGGGCTTGCCATTTCAACCGCTTTTTCGATCGCGATACGCCTATTGGGCTCCAGTTGGTACCGTTCCGGGGACACCCCCGCATCCTTCAGCCCGGCCTCGATATCCCTTAGAATGACTTGCGGGTCTTCCGAACGCGGGTTGTCGCTGGTCACGATGATCTTGTCGGCTAGCTCGGCCGCGATACGCCCCATGATCGGACGTTTCTTGGTGTCACGATCGCCTCCGCAACCGAACACGCAAATCACGTTTCCGGTGGTCAGTTCATTTACCGCCTTCAATACGTTCTCCAGTCCGTCAGGCGTGTGGGCGTAATCAACGATAACGGCATACGACTGCCCTTCATTGACAGGCTCGACGCGTCCCGGCACGCCAGCAATCCGCTCTAAGCTGCGAAGCGCATCGTCCAAGCTGATGCCTTCGCAGAGCGCGGCACCGAGCGCGGCAAGCGCATTGTAAACGTTGAACTTGCCGACAAGCCGCAAGTTGACTTGGCGATTGCCCCAGAACGAAGCCAACGAGAATGAAGTACCGCTCGCCGTAATCTTCACTTCCGAAGCCTTAAGATGGGCATCCTTCTCGATTCCGTAGGTTAGTACTTCGGAGGCTGTCAATTTGGCGAATCGAGCCGATGCTTCGTCGTCTGCGTTCAGAACCGCGTAGGTGCGATCCTCGGGATTGTCCGAATACGTATTGCCGAGCCTAGAGAAAAACAATCCCTTAGCGGCTTCATAGGCTTCCATAGTTTTATGATAATCAAGATGATCCTGCGTCAAGTTCGTAAAGACCGCGGTTTTGAATCGGCAGCCTTTGACGCGACCTTGCTCCAAGGCATGGGAGGATACTTCCATGACGCACCGCTCCGTGCCGGCCTCGACCATGGAATGGAAGATTCGCTCAAGCTCGAGCACGTCCGGCGTCGTTCCCGACATCGGCAGGCTTTGGCCCTTATAACGGGTTTCTATCGTACCGATGACCCCGGCGGACACGCCCGTATCCGACCAGATTTGTTCGATTAAATACGTGATCGTCGTCTTCCCGTTCGTTCCCGTAATTCCGATCGGGCGAAGCTTATGGGACGGTTTTCCATAGAAGTAATCGGCAATGATAGCCAGCGCCTGCCTCGTATCCGGCACGATGAGCTGGGTTGCGCCAATCGGCAATTCTCGCGCTGTCACGAGTGCCGCAGCCCCCATCTCGATTGCTTTGGCTGCATAGTCGTGTCCGTCTACCGTATGACCGGGCAAACAGAAGAATAAGCTGCCCGGCTTCACCTTGCGGGAATCGCTCTCCAAGCCATGAATGGGGACGGATGGGTCGCCGATGATTCGGGTAATCAGCATTTGTTGCGACAATTCAGATAGATTCATAAGAAATCGGCCTCCTGACGACGTAATACGTTATGTACACAATTTAATGTACACTCATTATGGTCCAATGACTCCCATTCATTCAAGGGGAAAAACAAACTTTAGTCCGATGCGCCCAGGTAGATTCGGATGACCGAACCCTGGTCAACCCTTGCCCCTGCTGCCGGCGCTTGCCGTACGACGGTTTTCCCGCTTCCAGAAGTTGCTAACTGGAAGTTCGTGTTCATATCCTCGTAAAGATCGGAAACCGTCTTTCCTACGAGATTCGGCACGGTTACGATCCGTTGCTCGCCGTATTTATATTCTTTCTCCACTTGAACGGTTCGCGGCTTCACCCCGAGGTAAGGCAATGCATCCGCCATAATATTATGCACGATCGGGGCCGCAACGACACCCCCGAACTGGATGCCCTGCGGGTTATCGACGGCGACATATACGATCAGTTGCGGATCGTCGGCAGGCGCGAACCCGATAAAGGAAACGATATGCTCGTTCTTAGAATACCGTCCGTTCACGACTTTCTGAGCGGTACCCGTTTTTCCTCCGACCCGATACCCGTCCAAGAATGCCTTCGCGCCTGTTCCTTGCGCAACGACTTTCTCCAGTGCTTCCCTTACTTTCTTGGAGGTTTCTTCCGAGATGACCTGTCTCACGAGCTCCGGCTTCGTTTCCTCCAGCACCATTCCGGTTTCCGGCTGTATCCATGCTTTGGACACGAAGGGCTTGAATAGCTTCCCACCGTTAATCGCCGCGGACACCGCCGTAATCTGCTGGATTGGCGTCACGGACACCCCTTGACCGAAGGCGGTCGTGGCGAGCTCCACGGGACCGACTTGCTTCGGCTTGAACATGATGCCGTTCTCTTCGCCTTTCAGGTCGATTCCGGTTTTCTTGCCGAATCCGAAATCGTAGATATATGAGAATAGCTTATCTTTGCCCAGCCGTTGCCCAAGCGTCACGAACCCCGGGTTGCAGGAGTTCTCCACGACCTCCAGGAAGGTTTGGCTGCCGTGCCCGCCTTTCTTCCAGCAGCGCAGCTTCGCGCCTGCCACCTCTATATAGCCGGGGTCATAGAAATGCTCGTGCTCCAGATCTACTTTCCCTTCTTCCAAAGCAGCCGCTAACGTAATGATCTTGAAGGTCGATCCGGGCTCATAGGTCATCCAGATGGGCAGATTGCGATTGTAGACCTCCACTGGGACTTCCTGATACTTGTCGGGTTGAAAAGTAGGACGGCTCCCCATCGCGTAGATTTCCCCGGTCTTCGGGTTCATTGCGATGGCGATGACGCTATTGGCTTGATATTGCATCATCGCTTGATCCAGTTCGCGCTCCACGATCGATTGGATCGTCTGGTCGATCGTCAGTTGAAGCGACAGCCCATCCTGCGGCGGCACGAATTGGTCCGAGGATTGCGGCATTTTCCTCCCGGCGGCATCGGACAGGTAAGATACGCTTCCTTTGAAGCCGGTCAATCTCTCGTTGTATTTCAGCTCCAAACCCGTCAAACCCTGGTTGTAGCTGCCCGTAAAACCGAGCACATGAGACGCCAAACTGCCAAAGGGATAATATCGTTTGTTATCTTCCGATACGACGATGCCCGGAAGATTTAATTGGCGGATTTCCTGGGCTTTCTCCGTCGTCAGCTTACGACCTCCGGGCTTAAGTTCCACGTTCGATTGCCGTTTAGTCAGCAGTTTAACGAGATTCTCCTCCGACATTCCCAGCGGACCTGCGAGAATACGGGCCGTCTCCCGCGCGTCCACGATTTGTATCGGTATTGCCATAATCGTAGGCGAGCTGACATTATAAGCCAACCGGGTCCCGTTGCGGTCTACGATCTCTCCCCGTTTCGCCTGGAACGGAATATCGCGCCTCCAAGAATCTTCGGCCTTCTTCGTGATTTCCCCGCCCTTCACGAGCTGGACGTAGCCCAGCCTGATCACCAAAGCCGAGAACGCTATGACCGCGAATATTAACGCCAAATACAACCTCTTGCGGACCGTAACCTGAGAAATCTTCATCGTAAAAAACCCCCTTTACCGGGATCGCCTGAACGTGCTTTCGCTTAGTTCAGACTATTCCAGGGACAAGAGGGTTAGAACAAGCCCTCAGCCCGAGGGCGACTCGCGATTCTCCGCCGCAAGCTGTCCTTGCGGCTTTAGCTTTAACTGCAGGATCCATTTCCCTTCAACCTTAACGGCCTTCTGGCTAGCGACGTAACCTTGTCCTTCCACGGTACAAGCGACTTTCAGCAGAGAGCACATCTCAAGGGCATCCCTTAGCGATAGTCCCTTAAGATCCGGTACATTACCGGGCTTCGTATCGGTTAACAAATAGATTTGCTGCGAGGCAGGAAGCACGCTTCCACCTTTAGGCAATTGTTGCAACACCTTGCTCCCCTTGCCGAGCACGCCCACCGGAAAGGAACGCTGAGTCAACTGTTTACGCGCTTGCGACACCGTCATCCCTGTTACATCAGGAACGGTTGCCGTTACTTCGGCCGTATTAACCGTCGAAACTGAGGGAGTCTCAGTAGCTTCTGCCGTTTGCGGCAAATTCGGCTCGATTCCAAGGTGATGCAACGATTTGCCCATGATATCCTTGAAGATTGGACCCGCAACCGAACCACCGCCCGCATTATCGATCTGCGGCTCATCTACGACGACGTACAGAACGACCTTCGGTTTTTCTACCGGCGCATATCCGATGAATGAAACGACATATCTGTCCTTGGAATATTCGCTCTTGCCGGTCTCGCTATTTCTGACTACCTTCTGTGCTGTTCCTGTTTTCCCCGCAATACGGTAACCGGGGATATATGCACTTCTGCCCGTTCCGATCTCTTTGTCGCTCACGACGGTTTCCAAGTATTCGCCAACCTTCCGGGATGTCTCGCCCGAGATGACTTGGCGGGTTACCTTGGACTCTGTCACTACCTTCTCGCCCGTCGACGGGTCGCTGATAGACTTCACGATATACGGTTGCATCAGCTTGCCGCCATTGGCGACCGCGGCTACCGCAGCTACCTGCTGGATCGGCGTTACCAATACTTTTCCTTGTCCGAACGTTGCCCTCACCACCTCGGTCGGATAATCGAGACTATAGGATCTAGAAATCTCGCCCGGAAGCTCGATTCCCGTTTTCTTGCCGAAACCGAAATCGTCAATATATTTGACCAATTTTTCCTTGCCCAGCATCTCGTGTCCCAGCTTAACGAAAGCTACGTTACTCGAATGCTTAAGTCCGTCTAGATAACTGATTACTCCCCAACCCCTCCCATTGTGATCGCGGATCTCGCTGACGTTCGGATAGCTGATTTTACCCGAAAGGTAAGTGTCCTCCGGCTTGAATAATCCTTCTTGGACGGCAGCTGCCAACGTCACGATTTTGAACGTCGAGCCGGGCTCGTATAACGACTGAATCGCATTATCCTTGAAAGCCGCCTGGTCGTCCGCGAACTCCCAATACGTGTTAGGGTTGTAGTCCGGCAAGCTGGCCATTCCGAGAATTTCCATCGTATTCGGATCCGCGGCTATTGCCGTAATGCTGATCGGTTTATATTTTTCGTATCCGGCCCGCAACGCTTCCTCGATATAGAACTGGATTTCAAAGTCTATCGTTAGCGTCACGTTCTTGCCATCGACAGCTTTCGTAAAGTCGACATCACCGTCAGGCAGTTGCGTCCGGGTACCGTCTTTCTGATAGGTAATGAACCCGGGAGTGCCGCTTAAATGCTCGTCGAGCTTCTGCTCCAGTCCTCCGACCGCTTTCCCGTCCTTCCTCTCGTATCCGAGAATATGGGAGGCGAGAGAGTTGTTCGGATAATAACGTTTCTGCTCCTCCATGAAATAAAGGCCTACGTCGGTTTTTACGCCTGCTATTTTGCGCAGCTCATCGCGAAAAGCGGACAAGCGATCCTTCACCGACTTGTCTACCTTCCATCCGTCCGGGCGGACTTCCCGCTGGTCCCGATACGTACCATCTTCCTTTTTGGCCGTGACGATCTCCCTGAGCTTGCTTTCGGACGTACCCAGTACGACATGCAGCTTGGAAACGATCCGGTCCGCCAGCTTCCAATCCGGATTTTTTGCTTCCAGCTCGGCGATGCGTTTCGGATTGACGGCAATCGTATAAGCGAGCGCATCCGCAGCCAGCACTTTACCGTCGCGGTCCATTAGCATTCCCCGCTCTTGGGGAATGGTTTCGCTCGTAATCCATGTCTTCATGGCTTGCTCGGACCAGAACTCGGCTTTTACCACCTGCACCCAATAGACGCGCACGATTAAACCAAGAAAAAGGAGGGTGATTAACCCTCCCATCAGGAGCGACCGCAATTTAATTCGTTTAGTCATGACAAATCCCTCTTCTTTTCCCGATCATGCCTAGCGTTTCGCGACTGCATTTTCGTCTTTGGAAGAATTAATGACGATTTTATCCTTTTTAGGCCCGTAACCCAACGCTTGCGCTTTTTCCAAAATAAGGGAGGGGTTGCTTAGACGCTCGACTTCTCTTTGAAGCTCTTTCGTTTGCTCCGTTGCTTGTTCGTAGGTTTTGTTAGTCTGCTGAATTTGTCCGTTGATTTGATAGATTTGCGCATAACGGAAAATAATAAATCCCGCGATAAAAACGACCAATCCGATTGTGAACAAGTATAATAGCTTTTCCCCTATCGGAATCGAACGACGACGTGCGACTTTAGCTTGGTGCGTCGCAGTCGATTGCGCACGTTTCTGTTGAACCTTCTCTTCCTGTACGCGCTCCGGACGAAGCGCCAAGTTGCCGTAGTATGCCATGTGTTCCTTGTGCCCCTCTCAGTTATATCTATAATTAGCCCGGTTATCCGAGCTTTTCAGCGATTCTTAATTTGGAAGAACGGGCGCGAGGATTTGCCTCCAGCTCCTCTTCCGTGGGTAAGATCGGCTTGCGCGGAGTCAGCTTAAGGCGACCTTCTCCGCCTCCGCAAACGCAAATCGGGAAATCCGTGGGACAACTGCAGCTTGCGACTTCCTTGGTGAAAGCCGTCTTGCAGATTCGATCTTCTAAGGAATGGAACGTAATGACCGCTACCCGGCCTTCCGGGGCTAGACAATCGATGGACTGTTCCAATGCCTCTTGGAATGCTCCCAGCTCATCGTTCACCGCGATGCGAAGCGCTTGGAAAGAACGCTTCGCGGGATGCGGTCCCGTGCGGCGGGTCGCCGCGGGAATCGAAACCTTGATGATCTCCGCAAGTTCTCCCGTCGTTTCAATCGGCTTCTTCTCCCTGGCCTTCACGATGTTCGCCGCGATCTTGCGGGCGAACTTCTCTTCCCCGTAATCCCGAAGAATATTGGATATTTCCCGCTCTTCCCACTCGTTAACGATTTCTTTCGCGGTGAGGGATTCGTCGCGGTCCATCCGCATATCCAGCTCGGCATCCAGGTTGTAGCTGAAGCCGCGATCGGCTTCATCCAGCTGCGGACTGGATACGCCGAGGTCGAACAATATTCCGTCGACTTGCGGTACGCCGTCCTTCTCCGGAACGCCCGCTTGGCGGAGCGCCATCTTCAGGTACCGGAAGTTGCTTTTCACCAATGTCACGATATTTCCGTAAGGGGCCAACCGCACCCGCGCATTGGCAAGAGCGGTTTCATCCTGGTCAAGCGCGATCAAGCGTCCCTGGGAACCGAGCTGCGAAGCGATAAGCTCGCTATGACCCGCGCCTCCAAGGGTACAATCGACGTAAATCCCGTCCGGACGTATGTTCAAGCCTTTCACGGATTCTTCTTTCAATACGGTAACGTGGTGAAACATAGATGCTGCCTCCCGGTACCCGGTCATGGGTCCGTCTTTCTTGTTTGTGTATGGTTGCATAAGTTGTAAACGGCTTAGAAGTTAAAATCGAAATCGACGAGCTTCTCGGCGATTTCATTGAAAGAACCGGCGGATTGCCTGGAGTATTCCTCCCAGGTTGCCTTATCCCAGATTTCTACTCTGCTGGATACGCCGATAACGGTGCATTCCTTATCCAGCTTCGCGTATTCGCGCAAGTGATTCGGTACGTTTACCCTTCCCTGTTTATCCCACTCGCATTCGGATGCGCCGGAGAAGAGCAGCCTGGAAAACGCCCTTGCGTTTGCCGCCATGGAAGGCAAGCTCTTGATTTTCTGTTCGAGCTGGGCCCATTCTTCGCGGGGATAGACGAACAAGCAATTGTCCAATCCACGGGTGACGATGAAGTCCGTGCCGAGAGCTTCGCGGAATTTCGCCGGAATAATGATTCGTCCCTTGTCATCGATGCTGTGCTGAAATTCGCCCAAAAACATATGCTCTCCACACCTCCCCCATCTTTCACCACTTTCCACCACTCTGAACCACTTATGATGATTATTCGCGCCATAAAATAAAAATCCTGCCACGAGGACAGGATTTTAATAAATATTATTTTACGGGATTAACGACCCCCGTCTTTCGGCTCTTGCTCATCCTGACCCGAATGGGACTCCGGAAGGGCTTCCTCGGCGATGGCAACCGGAGAAGCTTGGTCGTTATCCGCCGAATCGATCAGCGTTTTGTTCCACGATTTTCTTTTCTCTTCCGTCTCGATCCGCCTTGCGGAACTGCGTTTGCGCACGAAGTAATACGCAGGTACGCCTATGGCGGTCACGACGATCAGCACGGGCAGCATAGCCGCGATGACGACGAGTATCCCTTCGCCGAACTGCCTAAGCACTCTCGTGCTTCCGGTCAAGGCATCGGAGATGCGATCCGCGAATCCTTCCTTCTCTTCCGCTTTCACTTCCACGACTTCCTCAATGCCGTTCGCTTGGTACAAACGCAGATTGATCGTGGAGAAGGCGACGTTCTGATCCAAAAACCGCATGCGGCCTTTGATCTGTTCGAGCTCCTCCTGTACGCGGGCCAGCTCGTTGGAGAACATAACGAGATCGTTCGTCTTCGTCGCTTTGTCCATGAAAGACAGTAGGCGCGATTCCACCACCTGCTTCGCTTTAAGGCGCGCTTCCAGATCGACGAATTCTTCCGTGACGTCGTTGCCCTCCACCTCGCGGTCGAATTTCAGGCTCTTGATCTTCTGCAGTTTCTCCAAAAACGGCGAGAAGCCTTCCGATGGCACCTTGATCACGTAAGTAGCGCCAACCTCGTCCGTATTCCGGCTATCCGAGAATTGCAGCACGTATGCCCCGCCAAGATGGATGAGATCGAGCAGCCGTTCCTCGGCAACCCTGAACTCTTCTACCTTCATAACCAGGTTCGCGCGGTAGATCACCTTGCGGCCGAAGCCGGCGTTCGCGTCCGCGATCGGGCCGATTCCCCCGCCTGAACCCGCAGCCGACGTCCCTGACGATGCAGACGCTTGCGGAGCCTCCGCAGGCGCAGCCGCCGAATCGGCAGAGGTTAAGACGGATTTTTGAACAGACGATGATAACTTCTGATCCGAATTGTTCATCATTCCTTCCGCAGGAGCCGCTTGCTCCAAGGCGGCGGGCGCCGCGGAATCACTGTCGTTGTCGCTCCCGCTGCAAGCCGTCAAGCTCCCCGTCAGCAGTATAACCACCATCATAAGCAAAATGCCGATCCGCAAGCCGCGTCCCCGTTTCCCCTTCATCTTGATCTCCCCCTTTTAGGTTTCTGAAATCACAGACGTTGGCGGGAAGGTAAATGTTCCCTAATTTAGAAAATAAAAAACCCGCGTCGCGGGGAGCGAGCGGGATGGATTCAGAATCCGTGATATCGCTTGAAGTTAGTGGGAAGCCCAGCTGTCCAAGTAAGCTTTTTGCTCTTCGGACAGCGTATCGATCTTGATTCCAAGCGACTCCAGCTTCGTGCGGGCAACCAGTTCATCAAGCTCGTAAGGAACATTCACGACTTTGCTGCCGATGCTCTCGTAATTCTCGTTTACGTGACGAAGGGCGATCGCCTGCAGCGCGAATGTCATGTCCATGATTTCAGCCGGATGTCCGTCCCCTGCCGCAAGATTAACCAATCTGCCTTCCGCGAGCACGTAGATTTTACGGCCGTCTTTTAGCACGTATTCTTCGATATTGCGGCGAACGACGCGCTTGGATACGGACATGGCCGCCAGCTCCACCAAATTCACTTCGATATCGAAATGTCCTGCGTTGGAGAGGATGGCTCCGTCTTTCATATGGGCAATATGCTCGCCGCGAATGACATCCTTGTTGCCCGTGACCGTAACGAAGAACTCGCCGACCTTAGCCGCTTCTTCCATCGAAAGCACGGTAAAGCCGTCCATGTAAGCTTCAACCGCGCGAATGGCGTCGACTTCGGTAACGATGACGTTGGCGCCCAGTCCTTTAGCGCGCATCGCCACGCCTTTGCCGCACCAGCCATAGCCGTTGACGACTACGTTCTTGCCGGCAACGACAAGGTTCGTCGTTCTGTTAATGCCATCCCATACGGATTGGCCCGTACCGTAACGGTTATCGAACAAGTATTTGCAGTAAGCATCGTTAACGGCAACCATCGGGAACTTCAAGGAACCGTCTTTCTCCATCGCCTTCAATCGTAGAATACCGGTCGTTGTCTCCTCTGCCCCGCCCCGTACTTGAGCTATCAAATCCTGGCGTTCCGAGTGAAGGATAGATACGAGGTCTCCCCCGTCGTCGATGATCAAGTCCGGCTTCGTTTCCAGCGTCTTGACCATCAGGTTTTTGTATTCTTGCGGATCCGGATTGTATTTCGCGTAAACGGCGATACCGTCTTCAACGAGCGCAGCGCATACGTCGTCTTGGGTGGAGAGAGGATTGCTGCCGGTAATGACGACTTCCGCCCCGCCCGCTTGCACGACTTTAGCCAGATAAGCCGTTTTCGCCTCCAAGTGCAGGGAGATGGCAACGCGTAATCCCTTAAAAGGCTGATCGCGCTCGAACTCCTTGCGGATTTGGTTCAGAACGGGCATATGGGCTTGCACCCAATCGATTTTGAGCTTGCCTTCGGGAGCCAAGGATGGATCGCGAACAATGCTTTTTAATGCTGTTTTCATTGTATGATTCCTCCGAATTCTCTTCTATAAAGTCGTAAAGCCTTCCGCTAGCCGATGCCCTCCCGCTACCTCGTAAGGAACGCCAACCCACTGCGCCAACCAATCCCTGCCGTAACGATTCCAGAAATGCACGGTACCGTAAACTCTCTCCTGCGCTTTATCCAACGGGGTAAGCGATTGGTGAATGCGATCCCATTGACGGAGCGACGCATCATTCTGCTTGGCTATCGCATCCTTGGACCGCGACTCCAAGTAAGCCATTTGCTCCAATATTTTATCCCGGTTCGTCTCCGCCAATTTGGCAAGCCCGGGCTGAAGCGACGACACCGTGTTCATGATTGGCGCGTACAAATCCGCGAACTGCTTCCTGGCAAGTTGAAATTGCTCCTCCAGGTTCCATTCGTCCTGTTCGCAGAGCCACTCTTCCTTCCTAGCGCTCCAGCCGGAAATCGCTTGTTCGGCCGTTAAAGAGTATTTGTCCAGCAGTTTAATGATAGAAGGCTCTAGAAAAGTGAAAGACTGTCGCGGAATCAACAGCGGCATCGACAATCCGAACTCGCTGAACGCGGGTCCCAAGATGCCCCAGTAAGCGAGCTCGGAAGGTCCAAGGACGGCTGCGAGCACCGGAAGCAAATAATCCTGCATAAGAGGACGCGTTAACGCGTTCGTGCTTAGACTATCCGGCGAACGTTCCGGAAGCTCCAGCATTTGCTCGCGGGTTAGCGCGACGTTGCCCTTCCGGTCGGCGAAGCTTCCTTGCTCCTTATGGAGCAATAGCCTTCCCTGCTCGTGATGAAGGAATAGATTCGCGCTGCCGCGAGCGGTCTCCGCCTGAAGCTTAAAGCCCAGATTAAGCACCCGTCCCTCGCCGGCCTTCAAAGCCGCCTCGAGCTCGTCGTTCCGATGAATCAACTCCCGGAACATCGGCGCTTCCAGCGCTCTTAGGTTAGGATCGTCCGCGTCGAGCAGCAACAATCCTTGACTGCCGAACCAATCCGCCAGAAGTCTTGCGAATGCCAAGCTCAAAGAAGGCGTATCCGCAACATGGCTCTGAAGACGTTCGAGCAAATCCGGTTTGAACTCGGAATCCGGCAGTTGCGATGCCAGTTCTTGTAACGCGGAATCCCATTGACCGGACGATAGGGACGTTCTGCTGACGGCATGCCGCGGTCCTTCCGGACGGTCGATCCGTATTCGCCTGATCCCGCTCTCGGCGGATTGGACGTTCACATGGTTCGCTTCCTCGAAGTCGTGGTCTTCTCCCGCGATCCAGAAAATCGGAACGACGGGCCTTCCCAGCCTTCGCTCCGCGTCTCGCGCGGTCTGGATGACCGATAAAGCTTTGTAATAGATGAGCAGCGCCCCGCCGAACAATCCGGCTTGCTGCCCTCCTACGACAACGAGACCGTCCGGGTGCTCCAGCTTTTCCAAAGACCTTTGGGCTTCGGCATAATAAGGCAGTTTAGCCTGATAGTCCCGCAACGCCTTAGCTACCCTGGAAAGGCTCGCCCGCGAGCTTGAGGAATCGTCTAATCGGGCTGCCCTTTGCTCCCATGCCCCGCTTTGGGAAGGATGTTTGCCGAACAGCTCGCTTACTTCCGAATCTCCTAACCTATAACGCTCCGCTAACGAGGAATGATTGGAATCGATAAGGGATGAAATTTTCAAAGGGAAAGTTCCCCCGATCTGTCGTTGTGTCATCAGATTGATTGTACACAACAGCAGAATACACGTCAAAAGGTTTACGCCCTTGAAACTTAGATAAAAACCGTTGGTATAGGATTAATGACTGGGGGAGATATGGGGGATTCAAGAGGAAGCGCGGGTAGGGAACAAAAGCTCCATAAGCATCAGCACGACGTATAGGACGAATAACAGGAAGAAGGATAACCGCCAAACCGCGCGGAACAGCTTATTGGTATCTACTTTTCCTTTGATCCGGTTTTGCGCGTTGCCGATCAAGCCGCCACCGATAAGCATCAATAAGATAAGGAAGAAAAGGCCGAAGTTCGTATCGAAGCGCCGGTTGATCAGCATGGCCACGCAACCGACCAGAAAAGCGGTCGTAACGTCCATCGCCAGCCGGAATGCTCCTTTACGATCGCCTCCGCGCAAGGATGATACGATATAGACGAGAAGAAACGGGATGATCGGCACGGTGGCCAAAAAAGCGTAAGACTGGACTAATGCATTCCAGATGGAGCCCATGAGTTTTCCTCTCCCTATCAATAGATGGCTTTGACGAGGGCCGTAACCGTCTCGTTCCAATGCGCAACCTTGCCTTGCCTGCTAGCCATCCGGCAAATCGCGCCGTTAATGAATTCGATTTCCGTTTCCTTATGCGCGATTACGTCCTGAAGCATGGACGATTCATTGTCGCGAGTAGCTGAACATACCTGCAAAACGGCATTCCACAGACCGGTCTCATCGTCTAAGCCGAAATCGCTCAGAATCCCGTATGTTTCTTGGAATAGGGCTTTCATTAAGGCCAGTCTTTCACTCGTCGCTGCGAGCTCGCCGTTGCGTACTCTCAAGATCGCGGTTAACGGATTAATAACGGCGTTGATAAGCAGCTTGCGCATTATCGCTCCTTCCAACTGTTTCGACAGGAAAACGGAAAATCCTGCCTGTTTCAACATGCGCTCCAGGGAGAATAGAAGCTTCGCATCGGTTTCGTCATCGACGCCGATGCGGGTTTCGCCGCTGCCGGTATGACGAACGGTAGTAGCATCTACCCTTAACGCTCCTTCCGTCGTGACCGCTACCGCTAGGCTCCTGTTCGGCAACGCTTCCCGAAGAAGCTCGCGGTGACCGATCCCGTTCTGGAAGAGCACTACCATCCCTCCGCTAGGAACGATGGCGGCAAGCCTTTCGAGGAAATCCGAAGTCAATGCGGTTTGCTTCACCGTTAGCAAGACGATTCCTTCACCGAAGGAGCCTACGTTATCTAGCGATCTTGCAACGGGATGAACTCTGTCAGAATAACATCCCCCGGAATCCTGCAGCGTAATTCCGTTGAGATTCAATAAGTCAGCCTGATTGCTGGTTCTCGTCCATAACTCGCAATCGCTCCCTGAAGTTGCTTGAAGCTTGCCTGCTAACAACAAACCGAGGGACCCGCCGCCCAATACCGCTACTTTCCCCATGTTTTCCGTTCCTTTCGTTTAGAAATGGATAGCGTAATTTTATACATTCCGAATCGTCAAAGCAAAACCCGCGGGGAAAGTCCCCCGCGGGTTTGCGTTCAATCATTCCTATTCGATTCGTTCCAGATTACCGTTGGCATCCATCTTGAACCTCGCTCTATCCTCATCTACTTCTTCCGTTAGGAATGCGAGGCGGCGAGCTCGATCCATGATGCGGATCAGCGCTTTATAATCGTCATTGACGACCCGGTAATCCGTTTGTACTTCGTTTACTTCTTTAGAGAGACGTTCGTTTACCTCGCGATACTCGTTTAGACGATCGTCCTTGTCTTTCAATTCCTTCTCGAGATGGCGAATCTGCCGGCTCATCTCCTGAACTGTACCTTTCCATTGGCGCAAATAGCGAATGATCGCTTCCAATGACATGGATTCTGCGGACAATAGGTCGTTCTTTCCGTTGTCGCCTTCTTCTACGACCAATCGCTCCGCGCCGGAAATGGTGGAGATCCCCTGCTTTTTGAGATAATTCCGTTTCTGACGCTGTTGCTTGGCCATGCCGATGGCCTCGTCGTATCTTTTGCGGACACAACTATTCCAACGAAAACCGCAAGCGGCGGAAGTTCGGGCTATTCGTTGCCCAACTTCTTCGAACGCGGATAATTGGGTGCTGCCTTCGCGGATGTGGCGCAGAGTAACCTCCGCCAGGATCAAGTCGTCATCCGGACTCCATGCGTCTTGTCTCACAGCCGTCATGGGTGCCCTTCCCTCCTTATGAATCACGTATATTTTGCTGCTTTCTTCATTTCTATGCCCGTAGTAGAATTCATAGAATCTATCGGATACTTCTATTTATATCCATATTTCCAATCACTATACCTGATATGGCAAATCGATATGCCTGAAAGCGGAATACATAGTTAAATGATTGGAGGGAATATTAGGGGGGGATTGATGAAAAGTTTGCCGATTCGTCACGACTTGTTGGGTTTACACTCTTAAGCCCAAACGTTATAATATGCTTTAGAAATCGTCTTGCGTGTATGAGAGGGGAATAATCGATGGCACGAATGTTTAGAGTGCTCGGCTTCTGGACACTGGTAATTGCCCTAATGGCGTTTGCAGGCGACATGTACGAATTCGCTTTGTTGTTCTTCATGCAAACCGCTGTTTTCTTCTTGCTCGGGTACTTGAATTTCACCGAAAAGACGTATCTCCTCATGTTCTGGGGATACATGGTACTGGCTTTCCTCGGATTCACGTACTGGACCGTGTTCGAGATGGGTATCCCGGTTTAACCAACAAACGAAAACGCGAAGAGGCTGCCTCCGATGTCTGCAAAGACTCGGGGCAGCCTCTTATAGTTATCCCAGCTATTCCTTCTTGATGAAAATTTGCACCTTGAATAGTTCGCTCATGCCATCCGACAGTAGCAATTGACGAATAGCCCTATTCTTCCTTACGGTAGGATGGAACGGATCGGTAAGCGCATGTGAGCTTAGTTTTTCCATGACGCCGGACTCCATGAGAAACCTCTTCTGTGATCCATACCATAGCTCTCTCCATCCACTGGCTTCCGCGCATCGCCGAATATGGCTAAAGTTCACGTGAGACGTTAAGTCCTGCCCGCCGGGAAGGAAAAAGGGGTCGTTGTGGGCGCGGTGGTTATAATAGCACAGCAACGTGCCGTCCATCCGGTGCGGAGCGAGCAATTCCGATGAATCGTCCCCGTAATCGATAAACACCAAGATCGCCTTCGTTAAACGGCCAGCAAGACCGGCTACCCATTCCGCCGCATCCAAATTCACTTCCACGGTTTGATTGTCCGCAAGGGTTGTTCCTTCCTCGCTCATCCATGCCGCTAGGCGAGGATCTTCCGGTTTCATCAAGCAATGGATCAAACTGCCCGAAGCCTCCGATACTGCAACGCCCCATTCCAGCAGCTTCCCGTTCCGTTGTACCAACCGGTGGGTGGGAAATGCGTCTAGCAGCTCATTCGCCACGATGATGGCGGGATTCTTTCCTAATGAATCTCTATCCCATTCTTCAACGACAAGGGCTTGTCCGAATTGGACGTAAGCTGCTAATTGCTCGCTAGCTAGTCGTCGATGTTCCGGATTTCCTTCGACTACGGTCAGTCTGAATGCCTTCCCTAGCGCGGACGTTTTCGGCCGTTCCTCCGAATTCCATGCATCCAGCATTTGCCGGCTAAGACGTCCCGTTCCTCCGCCCCAATCCACGATTTCAACGTCCGCATCCTCGGCAAACCATTGCCCTGCCAGCTTTGACAGCTCGGAAGCAAGCTGTTCGCCCATGATATCCCCCACGAAGGCGCTCGTATAGAAATCTCCTTCCCGGCCAACCCTTGAAGTCCCCGCACGATAATATCCAAATTCGGGATGATAGAGGCAAAGCGTCATATACTGATGAAAGGGGATAGCAGACAACTTCTTTCCGTCGTCCGATACTCCATGTCTCTCGCTGGCTGCTATCTTTTCTTTGATCACCGCGGTAAGAGGCGTTCCCCTATTCGGCGTATTCAACGCTTCTCCCACCTTTTCCCCGGATAAGTAGTCATATTATAATAACATAGATCGCGCGCGGTCGGAGTGCACCATGAAAGGAGGGACACCGTTGCGACGCTTGCTAATCGCCGTGTTGACGGCATCCGCCATCTTGCTATTCCTCACGCGTACGAACGCCTTGTTGCCCGTAAACGCGGAGCCGCTGCCGGAGGAAACAAGAAAACTGCTAGAGAAGAGCTTGTCCGTCGTAGAACTCGACAGAGAAATCGAGCGAATTTCCAATCTCAAAGGTCAAACGCAAACCGAAATCGAGATTAGAGAGAAGCGACTCTCCGCGCAAGAGATCGCCATTGCCGTGCATAGGGAAAAGGCGGGGCGCGTTCTGCGTTCCTACTATATGGGGTACAAGGATTTCTGGTTGTCCGCGTTGTTGAACGCAAACTCCCTTCCCGAGCTCATCCGAGTGTGGGATACGATGGATATGATCCTCCAATCCGATCACAAGACGATGGATAATTATAGCGCGGATTATCAAGAGCTGAAGTTAGGTTATGGCCAATTGCAACGGGATAAAAACGACCTAGACGCGGTGGAAAGAGATCTCATCGCCCAGCGCGAACGGATCACCGCCCTGCAGCAGGAGCTGGAACAGGCGATTGCAGCCAGCGGCGACGAAAAAATGATGCTGAAATTAATGGAAGAATTGCAGGCTTATTGGAAAAATGTCGGTATTTATGAAGTGAAACAGCATTTCAGGGCGCTTGCGGACGCGATGAAAAACTTGCCCGACTATGTGAAGGACACGCCAGGAATCATTGAATCCAACGGTTTAAAAACGAAGCTTACGATATCCGACGAACAATTAAACGAATTTCTAAGGAAAGAAGACAGTCGTTTTGACGATTTTTCCTTTACCTTCGATAAGGATCTCTTAACGATGGAGGGCGACAACGGCCATATTCAGGTTAAAATACAAGGCCGGTATACGGTTGAGGAGGAACCGGAAAATTCTATCCGATTCCACGTGGATTCTTTGATATTCAACGGGCTGGCATTGCCGGATACGACCCGAGCGGATCTGGAAAGGGAATTCGATTTAGGCTTCTATCCTCAGAAGCTGATCAAATTCGTGAAAGCCCAAAGCGTCGAGATGAAGGATGGCAAACTAATCGTACAACTTGCAATCGGAGGATAACCCATCAATGCGTTTGCCACTCCTCCCTCCACTCGGCCACGGTCACCTGTCCAGCAGCTAATCGACTCCAGAGATTGCTCAATCGCGCCAAACGAGCGACCTGATCCGGTCCCGTATGCAGCGGCGCCTGATTGGGAAAGGTTTGACCCGTTCTGCCTGGAAGCAGGTTGGACAACTTCCTGTCGCTGTCGTAAAGAGAACGGTAGACGGGCAGCTTGTTGAGTTCATCCAGTTGCCGCAGTTGGCTTTGATCGTCCGTCATCTCGGAAATCCACACGTAAGCAGCCTCTTCCGCATCCGTGCTGGAGGAGATGGCGAAGCAGTTGGCGCGAGGCGATACATATGGAAGTCTCCACGTAAGATGATCCAGCTCGAGATTAGGATCGGAGCCTAAACGCGGTTCTTCCACCACGGCGGATGCTTCGGAATAGGGAAGCAATCCAGCGATCGTCGTACCTTGCTTCAAGGCTAGAATCGTGTCAGAGCTGGATGTCGTTACATTCAACGTTGCCCTATGCTGCTGAAGCAGCATTAAGGCCTGTTCATGCAACGAACCGGTCCAAGGCTCGTCTTCTTTTTCCCATAACCCGTCGCTTCGTTCATCGGTAGCATTTTCTAGCCATGCCAGCAAGGCCAGCGGATCCTTCCGGTCTATAGAGAGCCAAGACATCGCTTCCGCATGTTCCGAGCTCATGTTTGCTAAGGTGAACCATTGTTCGATCGTCAGCGGAAGAGTCACATCTTCACCAAGCCATTCATGAAGCTTGCCCTTGTTCCATACCATGACGAACGGATCCATTTCGCGAGGAACGCCCCATGTATAACCGTTCCATTTCAACGGGGCAACGATAGCGTCGAATTGCTCCGCCAAGGCTTTGCCCACAAAGGCCGCATCCGTCGGCAACAAATAGCCGGACGAAGCGAATTCCTTGACCCAATCGTTGGAAAGCAGCATAATATCGGCAGACTCCCCCATTTCCGAGGAGCGCTTGAATGTCGAATAAGCTTGCTCGGGATCTATCCTGCGCAATTCTACAATGATGTCAGGATGACTCAGCATGAATTGATCATTCTGTTCGGTCAGCAGTTGATATTCCCGCTCGGGTAAAGCAACTTCGACGGCGAGACGAGAGATTTCTTTGGAAGTGACGGGCTCAACGATAGCCAAACTTTCATCATCGGCCAAAGGAATAACGGTTGAGGATGGAGAAGGTGCATCCGCCCATGGAGATAGAAGAATAACCATGATGCAGAGCAACAGGAATACCAAGGCCGATTTACGGCGTGCCACAGCCTTCACCTTTTTCATCGTAACGTTTAATATCGCTTTATTCATGATAACAGGACAAGCGCGGCATGTCTCGCTTTTTTGGAAAGCGCTTTATCGGTTATGCTAAGAAATAAAGGCAATCTTAGAGAGGATGTGAGCAGACATGAATTTAGAACGGAAAATAGGTTTGGATATGCATTTGCCCGATGGCAAGCTGCCTGGGTTTTATGCGCAGATCGTGAAAGGGATTGCCGATCGGGCGCCGTTATTCGATCGCTTTAAGGAACTGCTAGTGTTCGACTCGGAGGAATCTATCCCTTCCGTCTTGGAGCTATTGGCGCATTATCGCGTTCCCTCCGAACGTTGCGAGCTCGTATTGCTTCCTTCGGAAGAACTGGAGCAAGGGGAGCTTTATGAGGATTATGCGATCGTCACCCGCAATGAAAACATCTTCGTCGACTTGGCTTTAGTCGCTTTGTTCTCCCTAGACGCGGCAAAGCCGGATGCGGAACCCGCCCCGGCTTTGCTGCAGCTCAAGGAACATCTCATCGGTAGCCTTACGGAAAACGGGTTAGTCATTCATCTCATCGATCGCCAGCTCGCCGAACTGGCGGAGAGAATCGCGAAAGCCTACGGTTGCGCCGTGGAGTGGCGTTACTAGAAATCGTATTACAGCCTCTCCGTGGCAAGTTGGGCCAAGCGCGAGCGTTCCCCTTTCTCGAGGGTAACGTGTCCGCTGATTCCCTCTTCCTTGAACCGCTCCACCAAATAAGTAAGACCGTTGCTCTGGGAATCGAGGTAGGGATGATCGATTTGTTCCGGATCTCCGAGCAGCACGATCTTGCTGTTCTCCCCGACGCGGGATACGATCGTTTTCACCTCGTGCTTGCTCAGGTTCTGGGCTTCGTCTATGATGATAAATTGTCCGGGGATGGAACGGCCGCGGATATAAGTGAGCGCCTCGACTTGAATGCTTCCCATTCCCATTAAAATTTTATCGAGGTCTCCCGCTTTCTTCGTATCGAACAGAAACTCCAAATTATCATAGATCGGCTGCATCCACGGACGCAGCTTTTCTTCTTTTTCCCCCGGCAGATAGCCGATGTCCTTCCCCATCGGAACGACGGGACGCGCGATCAGAAGCTTCTTGAAGCGATGCTCGTCTTCCACCTTCATGAGTCCGGCCGCAAGCGTGATCAGCGTCTTCCCCGTACCTGCGCGCCCCGTCAAAGTAACCAGCGGAATATCGTCATTAAGCAGCAGCTCTAATGCCATGCGTTGCTGCGCGTTTCGAGCCGTAATTCCCCATATCGGATCGTTGCTCATATGCAGCGGCTCCAGCCGATGACCATCGGAGGTCACCTTCAAGAGCGCGGACTTGGACGTTCCTAATTCATCGCGTAAAATAACGAATTCATTCGGATGCAACGTCGCTCTAATCCCGAGCTGGTTAACGCTCAAGGAACGGGTAGAGTAAAATTCGTCTATGACCGACGGATGAACATGCAACGTGTTATGTCCCGTATATTGGTCCGACACGGAAACGGTTTGATCCGAAAGGTAATCCTGGGCGGTAATCCCGAGTACGTCCGCCTTCACCCGGACGAGAACGTCCTTGCTCACGATGATTACGGGACGGGGATCCCCGCTTTCCTGCTCTTCCATATGGTAATTCAACGCCACCGCGAGGATCCGATTGTCGTTGGTCATTTCCCCGAACAATTCCTGCACTCTCACGAAGCGGCGATGATTCATTTCCACTTTTAACAATCCGCCATTCGGAAGCTTCACCCCATTATGCAATGGTCCTAAGGCTCTCATGCCGTCCAGTTCCCGCGAGATATTGCGCGCATTGCGTCCGATTTCGTCGGCGAGCCTTTTCTTGGAATCGATTTCCTCTAATACAACCGATGGAATAATGACTTCATTGTCTTCGAAAGCAAATAAGGAGAGCGGATCATGCAAGAGCACGTTCGTATCCAGTACATAGATTTTACGCATGGTATTCCCTCCAGGGTCGGCTATTTGTCTAATAATGCCATCATAATTTTTTGATTTCTCCAAAGCGGTTTACATAGTGATCGATTGACTGGGAACAATAGGACCATCGAACGTTTTCTCCTGTGTTAGCCGATCGCGATTTATGGATTAATCGCCTTGGCTAATAAAGGCATCCCTCCAAATCAGGGTGGTGAAGGACATTGTTGAAGCAATATAAAATGATCGCTTACGGAACCGCATTGCTTATGCTATTTCTTCTGGCAATGGGCTCCGCAGGCTGTGGTAACCAGGAGTCGGCGCCTGCGCCAGCGGATAACCGTCCGAGAGCGCAAGCAAATGGGCCAACCAGGAGGAATATCGATAATCCGAACAAAGTCGCCGCTCATCTGGAATCGCTGGCCCGCGGCGTAGAGGGCGTTAAGGACGCCAATTGCGTCGTCTTCGGCAGGTACGCCATTGTTGGCATCGATGTTGACGACAAGATGGAAAGAACTCAAGTCGGGACGCTCAAGTATGCGGTTGCCGAAGCCTTCCGTAAAGATCCATACGGAGTAGACGCTCTTGTGACGGCGGATATCGACATTGCCCAGAGGATCCGGGAGATCCGATTGGACATCAATAACGGACGACCCGTTGCCGGGTTCGCGGAAGAGCTCGCCGATATCGTCGGACGCGTCATTCCCCAAATCCCAAGGAATATCGTCCCGCCAAAAGCCCCAGAGAATATGGGGACCCCGTAATCGAATAAGTCCAAAAAGCGACAAAAAGCCCAGTGAAAATTCACTGGGCTTCAAACATAGCTACATACGCTTGGGGTTCCAAGCGATACACAGCTCTTATTCGCTTCCATATCCACGCATATCGGCAGAAAGGCGTTCCCTTTCGGGCGTTCGGTTACTAGAGCTTCGGTTAGAGAGGTTTTCGTTTCCGCCACCCGCAGCCCTCCTAAGTGGAATTTCTGGCTTCATTATATCACATGATCAACCAGTTTCCAACGGACTTTCACCGCGTAGGATTGAAAGAATATCAGCGCATCTATTGGGCGACTGCAGGCAAATCTTCGCGAATGCTAGAACGCGCTTCGAACCAGCGGCCTGCCCCCACAAGGGAGGGACCTAAACGCTCTTCTTCCGGATAGAGAACGCGGATCACCCCTTCGTCATGCAGCGCTTCCGCGGTCACTTTGCCAACGGCTACGCAGAGAGCATGGTTTTCGAATGCATCGAGAAGGGATTGCTCCTTGCTCGTCGTCCGCGCTCTGTGAAAAAAGCAACGGGCTTGCGCGGTGCTCGTAAAGACGACGGCATCCATTGAGCCATCGAGACAACGATCGATCAATGTATCTATAGGCCCAGCCTCCGGCATAACGTGAATGTACGGAAGCAACTCTATGCATTCGGCTCCCGCTTCTCTTAGGCGATTGGAAATTTTGGGAGATGGATCCCCATACAACTGAAGAACAATCTTGGCTCCTTCTAGCGGATATACGGACAATGCCCTATAGATGCCTTCCGTAGTGCCGTCGTCAGCCTTAAGGGCTGGTTCGATCTGCAGACGGCGCAGGGTATTTACCGTTTTATACCCCCGTGCGGCAATTCGCGTATTGGACATGAAGGTTAATAATTCTTCCTTCATGCCAAAAGATTCGGCTTTTGCGACTAACGCCTCGGTGCCGATTCCCGTCGTCAGCACGAGCCAATCCACTGAGCTGGCCGTCAGTGCTCTAAGCTGTTCCCCAAGCTGCTCTTCATCGGAGTAGACGTTGCCCTGGGCGGGGCATATGAAGGGTTGCCCGCCCATCTTGAGAACCATTCGGGTGAATTCTTCCTCGCAGCGGGGACCGGTGACTGCTATATTTTTACCCGTTAGCTTACCCATGCTGTAACCCCCTCTCGAAAGTTAGGAAGTACGTTTCAACTGTCCGTCGTTACGCAAGTAAACCTTGCCGGTTGCCTCGTCGTGGAATACTTCAAGCGCGTTGACGCAGCCGTGATCGGGAGCTTGGACTTGACCGTCGTTCAGGTCGATTTTCCAATCGTGCAAAGGGCAATAGACGTGATGATCGCATACGATGCCTTCGGAAAGCTTGCCGGCCTTGTGAGGGCAGCTATTCTCGATAGCGCGGAAGCTGCCGTCGGATAGAAGGAATACGGCCCATTCGATGCCGCCGGAATGGACGACTCTTGCTCTTTGGTTCGTGAAGTCTTTGAGATGTCCTATAAGGATGTTCGCCATGGTCTTCCACTCCAGTTCATATTTTGTTTTCGCGCGGAATCTCAGGCACTCCGGAAAAGGGTGTTCACTCCGCCGCTGGTTAAATCCGAGTTGCTCTTATTCCGGCTAAGCGGAAGCAACTCGGATTTAAAGGCGGACGTTAACTCTCCGTGAACACCCTTTTCCTCCGCGCCTTCGCCACGCTCGCAGGGACAAAAAATAACCAACCGTCAGCCCAGGTTCACTTGAATCAGTCAGTAGGCGGTTTCTCGACGAGGGCGCCTTGGGCGCGGTTGTCGGCGCCGCCGGCGGAAGCGTCCGGAGAGGCGGCGGTTAAGGAGTCGAATGCTTTGCGTAGATCTTCATTCTCGAGAATCTGCTGCCAAGGATCCTTCATTAAATCGAGCGTCTTCTCGATCCGGCCGACTAGGGCTTCCCGCTCCGATTGGAGCGAAAGAGCGTCTTTGATTCTTGGGAGACCGATGCGTTGCAGCCATTCCGCCGTACGTTCGTTGAAATTCGCGGTCTCGCGGTAATATTGGAGGTACGCGCCGGTCCATTCGAGCACTTCATCTTCGGTTTTAACTTTCGTCAGAAGATCGGCCGCCCTTACGCGGGTTCCGCCGTTGCCCCCCACATAGATTTCCCAGCCGCCGTCGATCGCAACGACGCCAAGATCCTTGATCGTCGCCTCGGCGCAGTTGCGCGGACAACCGGATACGGCAAGCTTAACCTTGGCAGGCGTGTTTAGCCGTTCGAACTTCTTCTCCATCGCGATTCCCATCCCGATGGCGTCTTGCGTGCCGAAACGGCAGAACGTGTTGCCTACGCAGGTCTTCACGGTCCTTAACGCTTTGCCGTAGGCATACCCGGACGGCATGTCGAGATCCTTCCAGACGTTCGGAAGATCGTCTTTTTTCACTCCGAGCAAATCGATACGTTGTCCTCCCGTAATCTTCACGAGCGGCACGTCGTATTTTTTCGCTACGTCGGCAATGCGCTGCAGTTCTTCCGGAGTTGTTACCCCGCCGTAAATCCGCGGAACGACGGAGAATGTTCCGTCTTTCTGGATGTTCGCATGATTGCGCTCGTTAACGAAACGGCTTTCCAACTCGTCCTCGTGGTCCTCCGGGAATAACATTCCTAAATAATAATTCAAAGCCGGGCGGCATTTGGAACAGCCTTCGGGATTTTTCCATTCCAGCACGTGCATGACTTCCTTTGAGGTCGTCAGCTTCATGCTCGTGATTGCTTCTACCACTTCGTCGCGGCTTAGCAACGTGCACCCGCATATTCCTTCCTGTACCTTCTGAACGTTATCCGCCCCAAGGGTTAGAGCAAGAACTTCCTCGACCAACGGTTTGCAGCCGCCGCATGAGCCGGAAGCTTTCGTGCAAGCTTTGATTTCCCCGAGACTTACGCAGCCTTTTTCCGTGATGGCTTCCACGATCGTATCCTTCGTGACGCCGTTGCATCCGCATACGATCTCGTTGCCGTTCATGGCTTCCACTAGATCCGTCGTGCTTGAGCCGCCGCTGCCCCCGCTGCCTTCCGCCCCGAATAATACTTCCCTCTCGCGACCGGAAAAGCTTTCCCCGCTGCGGATCAGGGAGAACAGCTTCGAGCTATCGGAAGTATCTCCGAATAACACGGCTCCGACGACTTTCCCTTCTTGGAAGACGACTTTCTTATAGATACCGCTGAGATCGTCCTGTACGCGCAACGCTTTCGTGCCCGGCTCATCCGTGAAGCGTCCGGCAGAGAACACTTGAACTCCGGACACCTTTAACTTAGTCGAAAGAACCGAGCCCGCATAACCTGCCGTTTCCGATCCGGCCAATTTCTTGGCTAGAATCGCGCCTTGCTCATATAAAGGGGCAACCAATCCATAGACGATTCCGCGGTGCTCCGCGCATTCTCCCAACGAGTAGATGCCCGGCACGCTAGTCTGCATGAAGTCGTTAACCACGATGCCCCGGTTCACTTCGATTCCGCTAACCCTAGCTAACTGTACGTTTGGCTTAATGCCAACCGCCATGACCACGAGATCCGCCTCTACCTCGGTGCCATCCTTGAACTTCAATCCCGCGACTCGTTTTTTGCCGAGTATAGAATCCGACTGTTTCTCGAGCAAGAACTTCATCCCTTGGCCTTCCAATTGTTCTTGAAGCATCTTGGAGCCTGTAGGGTCCAATTGCCTTTCCATTAGATGCTGGAAAATATGGACGACGCTTACTTCCATATTCAAGTTAAGCAAACCGCGCGCTGCCTCCAAGCCGAGCAAACCTCCGCCGATTACGACCGCTTTCTTGTATTTCTTGCTCGTTTCGATCATCGTGTTGCAATCGCGGATATCCCGGAAAGCGATGACTCCCTCCTTATCCGCACCCGGAAGCGGGAGCATGAACGGCAAGGAACCCGTCGCCAGCACAAGCTCGTCATATTCAATCTGGAGCCCTTGGTCGGTATCCACTTTTTTGTAAACCGTATCAATGCCCGTTACTGTATGGCCGGTATGGAGCATTATTTGGTTATCGTGGTACCAATCCCAGTCATTAAGTACGATGTCTTTCAGTTCGGCATCTCCGGCCAGTACCGATGAAAGCATGATTCGGTTGTAATTAGGGTGGGGCTCCGCGCCGATAATCGTGATGTCGTATTTGTTCGGGTTAAGCTTCAGCAGCTGCTCCACAAACGCAACTCCGGCCATCCCGTTACCTATCATGACTAACTTTTGTTTCATTGTTTTCTCCCCCTTTCAGCGTGTCAAGTATAAACGGCTTCGCCGTCCTCAAGACGGCGGTATACGTTTGTATCGAGCTATCAGATGAGTATATAGACATAGAAATTTATACTTTCTGATAGTTGAACACAAAAAGCCTATCCCTTTGCGAGCAAAAGGATAGGCTTCGTTGCCAGAGTGACGACACGCCGTTGTGCCTAATCACTACAAAATTCATGTTAAATTATAGCTATATTATAAAGTGTCAAACATTTTAATGTCAACATAATTCACATTGCAACCTTAATAATCTGCCTATTTTATAACATAAGGATATTCTCGACAACATTTCGATGCATATGTTATATTACATTACATAGTCTGAGGGGTCCCGATTTTTGCGCATCCCGATCATGAACGGAAAGGGGGAAGTACAAAGATGAACAAACCTTTAGTATGGCAGGATTCCGAGCTGGACCCCGCCCCGATCATCGACTTGAACAATACCTATAGAAACATGACGCTCGTCCGGGCGGAAGCGGAATTGCGCCAAACGTTGCCGCTTGCTTCAGTAGCCATTCTTCACGTTCCTTATGCTAAATTGCGCGAGAAACACATCGAAGTTATTAACATTCAGCGCCTTCCGATCCTTTGGATGTGCAATGAAACCCGCGTTCCCAAGGATCCGGATTGGGGATACTCGCTAGACGGACTTTTATATCCCGGCATGAAGCGTCATGAAGTGGATTGGGCCCTGCAAGCGGCTGCCCGTTGCTGTTCGGAACGTAAACGTTGGCATGAAGAGAAGGAACAATTGTTAATGCGACTCGAGGAGCGCAAGTGGATTGATCAAGCCAAAGGAATCCTCTGCGAGATCAAAGGGATAACCGAATCCGAGGCTTACGATTTTCTTCGCAAGCAGGCTATGAACGAACGGAAGAGAATGGGAGAAGTCGCGTCTTCAATCGTTAAGGTTTATCAACTTATCCATGGCTAATACGAATCAAATGTTAATTATGTTGACATAACGCTAACCTCAAACATATAATGGCGTTATCACCCTCGATCGAGGGAGCGGGTTTCGGCGACGCAGCCGTGACCGGTTACCCTGAGAGCATCACCTAACTATCGAATATAACTACGGATTCGCGTACAAGGGCGTACGCATTCCGGGCAATGAAGCCGGTATCAGTCGATTATTTCGACTGTGCCGGCTTTTCTTATTCCTAAATAAAACGGTTTCATAATTGGAGGAGAGTCGCTATGGCTGGAAAAGGATTTTTGCAAGCGGGACATAAGCCGTCGTTGTTCAGTTCATTCCTGTATTTTGATGTAAGCTTCATGATTTGGGTATTGCTCGGGCCTCTTGCCGTTATTATCATGAACGACTTTGACATGACGGCGTCACAGAAAGCCAACCTGGTTGCCCTTCCCACCTTGGGTGGTTCCGCTCTACGCTTGGTTCTTGGCTTTCTTACGGATCGAATAGGCCCTAAGAGAACCGGACAACTCGGCATGCTCATCACCATGATCCCACTGGTCTGGGCGTGGCAATTCGCCGACACTTTATCCAGCATGTATTACGTGGCTCTTCTCCTTGGCGTCGCCGGCGCCAGCTTCGCGGCCGCGCTGCCGCTTGCTAGCCGTTGGTACCCGCCGCAATACCAAGGATTAGCTATGGGAATCGCCGGAGCCGGCAATAGCGGAACCGTATTCGCTACTTTATTCGCCAACCGGATTGCGACTCACTATGGCGATTGGCACATCGTCTTCGGCTTTGCCCTTATCCCGATCACCATCACCTTCATTGCGTTCACCATTCTGGCTAAAGATAGTCCGAATCAGCCTGCTCCCGCAACCTTAAAGGACTATGGCAAGCTGCTTGGGCAAAGGGACACTTGGCTTTTCTGTCTTCTCTATAGCGTAACGTTCGGCGGATTCGTCGGAATGGCTACTTATTTAACGATATTTTTCAACACTCAATACGAGTTGGCTCCTATTCGCGCAGCAGACTTTACTACCCTTTGCGTTATCGCAGGCAGTTTCTTTCGTCCGTTAGGAGGATGGCTAGCCGATCGCCTAGGCGGAATCCGCATGCTCATTATGCTGTACGGCGGCGTCGCGATCCTTATGGCGAGCATATCCGGATTGCCCCCTCTCACCGTCGTCACCGTGCTGTTGTTCATCATGATGAGTTTGCTCGGAATGGGTAACGGAGCGGTGTTCCAGCTCGTTCCCCAACGGTTCCGCAAGGAAATCGGCTTGATTACCGGCATAGTCGGTGCGGCCGGCGGATTAGGAGGTTATTTCCTGCCGAAGATTCTCGGCAACATCAAGGAATTCACCGGAAGCTATACGACGGGATTCCTCATCCTTAGCGGTATTGCGATCGTCTGCATCCTGGCGATCCTCGCCGTACAGAAAAATTGGAAGTCTTCCTGGGTCGGTCAAGGCGGCCGCGCTCACGTTCAAACCGAACTATCCGCGTAACCCGATCCAATAGCCTACTCCATCTCTCGATGAAAACAGGAGCTGTCTCAAAGGTGGATAACTTTTGACCAGCTTCTTTCTTTTATTCGATTATGGATTTTGAGGGGATGAATCCCCTTCCGGTTGCTGCTCCACCTCGCAAAGTGAAGATTAGCTTCGTAGCCAATTCCGATTACTTTGCGGGGGCCCCGGGTTGGAATCGTGAAATCTGAATAGGTAAACTCGTAACCAGGAGATTTCACGATTCCAAAGGCAAACGCTGTCGCTCCTACAGGGGATACATCCCCTCTTTTTTCATCGATTTAACAAAATTAACCCATAGAAACACTAAAAAGAAACAATGTCCAGATCGGGACTAGCAGCCAACGGATACGCGGAGAGTTAATCTTTCACCGCAAAAGCAAAGAGAAAACCGAAAATCAGGTGCTAGATTGAATATCGTCATTACCGTAGCGTAAACTGTGAGAACCGGAAAGTGTTTGGACAAATACGGGGATTCCGGCACCTTTCTGCTTCGTGGCTTACCGAAGGTAAGCTTAGAGGTCGGGTGGCTTTCGCTTGCCCATAATCCACTCAAGGAAGCCGCAATTGAGCGAAATAGAGAAATGGCAGCCCATCAGAACCTGGACACCTGCTTGGCTTCCACAGCCTACTGAACCACCGATGTCGGGATCCATAGAAATAAAAAAAAAACGCGACGAGTCGCGTTTAGTAACGAAATAAGTTACTACTTAGGTCTCCTTTTTTTAGGGAGTGATTTGGCCTTCGCTCTTCATGCTCATTAGGTTGCGGCTCGATGAAGGCACTTTTTTAGCCTTCGCGCTTCATGCTCATTAGGTTGCGGCTCGATGAAGGCACTTTTTTGGCCTTCGCGCTTCATGCTAATCAGGTTGCGGCTCGTTGAAGGCACTTTTTTGGCCTTGAATAGCTATAGAGAATAGTAAATATGGGGGAGACCTAAGTAGTAACCGAAATAATAGCTATGATCCTGGGTAGAGCATCGTCATTCTCACCGCGCACGATTTGAAACCAGGCATCCGGCAAGTCGGATCCAACGCCGGATTGGTAATCTTGTTCACGTTCTGAATATCCCCCCAATGCATGGGAACAAACACGGTATCCTCTCTAATGTCCGCCCTGTAGCGGCTTCTTACTACGATGTCTCCTCTTCTCGACTCGAGGCGCACTAGGGAAGCATCCTTAATCCCAAGCTTGCGTGCGGTTCGGGGATGGATCTCCACGAAGGATTCGAAATCCCGAGCAGCCAAAGTATGGCTTCTTCGCGTCTGTACGCCCGTTAAATAATGAGTCAGTACACGGCCCGTCGTGAGCGTTAGTGGATATTGCTCGTTCGTAGGTTCATCCGGCAAGTGGTTCTCTACGCATACGATTTCCGCCTTGCCACTGGAATGCGCGAATGAGGATTCGAATAAACGACCCGTACTCTTATCCTCAACCGTAGGACAAGGCCAGTAGATCCCTTCTTCCTTGCGGAGCCTATCGTAAGTTATGCCGTAATAATCGGCAATACCGCCCTTGCTGGCTAGTCGGAGCTCGTTAAAGATTTCTTCCGAAGAACCGAAGTCAAAGTATTTTCCTTTGCCGAGCTGATCCGCGATGCCGCTGAGAATCTGCCAATCGTGCTTGGCCTCGCCCGGCACGGGGCGGTTAGCCTCCCTTAGAAGCACGCGCCCTTCCATGTTGGTTAGAGTCCCTTCATTCTCGATGTATGCCGATACCGGCAAGATCAGGTCGGCCAAGCGGGCCGTCTCCGATAGGAACATATCCGCTACGACAAGGAAATCGAGCTTCTTCAAGCCTTCTTCCACGAAATCGGCATTCGGGTTGGATACAAGAGGATTTGAACCCATCACGAACAAAGCCCGAATTTCCTCCTGATGCACTTTCTCCATCATCTCGTAAGCGGAGACTCCCTTGCCGGGCAAGTCGCGAGGGTCGATTCCCCACACTCCCGCTACGTACGCCCGGTGATCCGGATTATCGATCATCCGGTAGCCCGGAAGCTGATCCGCCTTCTGCCCGTGCTCCCTGCCTCCCTGTCCGTTTCCTTGGCCGGTGACCGCGCCGTATCCCGAACCGGGTTTGCCGATCTTCCCGGTCATAAGCACCAGATTCAGGAAGCTGCGTACCGCCATGTAGCCATCCGTCTGCTGCTCTACTCCCCGAGCCGTGAATATCATGCCGGTGGAAGATTTACCGTATGCGTTCGCGGCTTTGCGTATACTCTCGGACGGAACTCCGGTTAATTCCGCGATCTCCTCGAGATCCAATTGCTGCAGATGAGCTCTCAGCTCCTCGAACCCGACGGTCCTGTCCGTCAGGAATTTCTTGTCCAGCAATCCTTCTTCCAGCAATACCTTCTGCATGCCATTGGCAAGCGCCGCATCCATTCCGGGCTTCACCTTCAAGTGAAGATCCGCGATCGCCGTCGTTCCGGTTTCCCTTGGATCGATGACGATAATGTAAGCACCGTTTTCTTTCGCTCTCGTGAAATACGGCATGAGCGTCGGCTGGCATTCCGCGATGTTCGTCCCTGCCAAGATGATGCACTTGGCAAGCGCGATGTCGGACAACGGATTCGTCAGCCCCCTGTCCATGCCGAAGGTTTTGTTTCCTGCAGACGCCGCGGCAGACATGCAGAATCGTCCGTTATAGTCGATATACTTGGTCTGCAACGCCACCCTTGCGAATTTTCCCAATAAATAACCGGATTCGTTCGTTAACGAACCCCCTCCGTAAACTCCGATGGAGTCGGATCCGTAACGATTGCAAAGCTCCGAGAATTTAGCCTTTATCCGTTCGTATGCTTCCTCCCACGTAACCGGCACGAGTTGCCCGTCAACTCTGGCCATCGGCCGCAGAATCCGTTCCGCGGTAAGGGCATGCTGGTAGGCGTTCATCCCCTTGATGCAGAGCCTTCCTTCGGATGCGGCATTCGGCTTGGCGATGACCGTATAGGTCTTGCGCCGGTTCTGATCCGTATCCTCGACAACCTGCATCTTGCATTGCACGCTGCAGAAGGGACACTGCGTATCGAAAATCGACTTCTCCCGCTCTTTAAGCTCCGTTCCCATCTGGCTCATCTACTTCACCCGCTCCCCCGCAGCTTCCGGCTGCCGTTCCATTGCTATCTCCAAGGCTCTAACCCGGTCCGCGTCGAGGCGCTCCAACAATCCCGAAACATAGGCCCTGTCATACAGTTGCTCCCTTAGCGCGACAAGTCCCACGCGATTGATCCAATCCCGAGTTGTTTCCCCATAACGCGCCTGTTCCCTGAAAGCTTGCAGGAAAGCAGAAGCCAAGTCCAAAGCAGCTTGATCCAAAGGCTCCGCACTGAGGAGTTGCGCTTGCCGCAGGGAGCCCCGGGAGCTGCCTCCGACATGTATTTCCCAACCTCCAGGCGCGCCGACGATGCCTAAGTCCTTAGCCAGCGTGCCGGCGCGATGCAGCGGACTGCCCGACACGCCGACCGACAGCGCCGTCGGCATCCGTACGCCTTCGAACTGTTCTTCTAGCGCGATCGCCATGCCGATCGAATCCCTCAATGCAAGCCTGTCGTACCGCATGCCTTCGCATGAGCTAACCGTGACCGGCTGTCCGTAGCTTTCCGCAGCGATAGCCATATCCAAATCGGACATCAACGCTCCCAAGTTTTCCGCAGAGACGCCAAGCAGTTCGAACCTATCGTTGCCCAGCTTCGCATGGGGAACCCCGTACTTATCTATGACGTTGGCAATACGCCTTAACTGCTCGGACCGGGCAAGCCCGCCATGCATTCGGGGAACGACGGAGTACGTACCGTCGGCAAGCGCCGTCGATTCATCCGGAGTGAAGGATCCTTTCAGGCTGCCGAGATAATACCCGAGAGCCGGGGTGCAGACGGCGCACCCCGACTTCGTTTTCCAACCGAGATGCTCTCTGACTCCCTCCGCCGTGAGCGCGGAAACGTTATCGCGCCGAATCTCTTCCTTTAGTTCCTCATGGCTTAAATCCGTGCATGCGCATACCGTTTCCTTCGCCGTCTCCTCGTTCTCTTCGCTCGACAACGTTACCCGCAACAGGGCCGAAACCATAGGTTTGCAGCCTCCGCAGGAGCTGGACGCTCTCGTGCACTCCCTTACCTCCTCGAAGGTTTCGAGCTTGCCTTCGCGAATAGCCGCGACGATGCTTCCCTTGGTGACTCCGTTGCAGGAACATACCGTCTCCTTCTCGGACATAGAACAGACCGCATCTTCGCTAGAATCTGCTCCGCCCCCGGCCGGACCGTCCAATACCGATACGTCGGCTCCTTGCTTAATGTATCCGAGAAGCTTGTTGCCCTCGCCGCTATCGCCGAACAATACCGCTCCCACGATACGGTTATCCCGTACGGTCACTTTCTTGTAAGTTCCCCGAATGCCGTCGAGCACCTTCAGCGACGCGGCGACTTCGGAATCCCTGATCTCACCGGCCGAGAACACTTCGACCCCCGATACCTTCAACTGCGAATAAAGAATAGAGCCCCCGTATCCTTCCGTTTCCATGCCGCAGATCGCTTTGGCCAACACCTTTCCTTGCTCATAGAGCGGCGCGACCAAGCCATAGACCATTCCCCGATGTTCCGCGCATTCTCCTACCGCATAGATTCCCGGAACGTTGGTCTCCATCCGGTCGTTCACGACAATCGCCCGATTGACGTCTATCCCGCTGTCCATCGCCAGTTTGACGTTGGGACGGACGCCGACCGCCATGACGATCAGGTCGGCCGAAGCCTTCGTCCCGTCTTTGAACAGCAGCCCTTCGACTCTCTTCTTGCCGATTATTTTCTCCGTGTGCTTGCCGAGCAGGAACTTCATTCCCTGCTTTTCCAGCTCTTTCCGCAGCATCTCCGCCGCATCCGAATCGAGTTGCCGTTCCATGATGTGATGGTAGATGTGTACGACATCTACCTCCATCCCCAGATTGAGCAAACCTCTCGCGGCTTCCAGCCCGAGCAATCCACCGCCGATCACTACCGCTTTCTTATATTTACGCGAAGCAGCCATCATCGTATTGCAATCGTTAATATCCCGGAATGCGGTCACTCCCGGCAGATCCGCTCCGGGGAGCGGCAGCATGAACGGCAAGGAACCCGTTGCCAGGATGAGATAATCATAAGGCGCTTCTACTCCCTTGCCGCTGACGACGATTCGCTCGTTCGCGTCGATTCGGATGACCGGGTCGCCCGAATGCAAAGTTATGCCGTTATCCCGATACCACTGCCAGTCGTTGATCGTAATGTCTTTAATTTGAGTGTCGCCTTGCAAGACTTTGGACAGCATGATGCGATTATAGTTCGGATGAGGCTCCCCGCCGAAAATCGTGATATCGAAAACCCCTGGCGCAAGCTTCATCACTTCTTCGACGCATCGGACGCCCGCCATTCCGTTACCGATCAGAACGAGCTTACGTTTCTCCATAGGCCTAAGACCTCCCTATAGGCATATAGGTTTCGTTCAAGTTCTTCTGCTCCACGATTTCTTTCCAAGGGTCCTTCATGAGCTCCAACGTCTGCTCGATCCTCTCGACGAGCGCCAATCGGTCCTCCCGCTTATCCAAAGCCGCTTTGACCGCGTCCAACCCGACGCGTTCCAGCCACTCGGAGGTGCGTTCGTTGTACTTGCCCGTTTCCCGGTAATATTGGAGATAAGCGCCCGACCATTCGAGCACCTCTTCTTCGGTCTTGACCTTGCAAAGAAGATCCGTGCCGCGAAGCTTGGTTCCCCCGTTGCCGCCGACGTGAAGCTCCCAGCCCCCGTCTATCGCAATGACGCCGAAGTCCTTGATGGTCGCTTCCGCGCAATTCCTAGGGCAACCGGATACGGCCATCTTCACTTTCGCGGGCGTGTTCAACCTCTCGAACTTCTTCTCCAGCTTAATTCCCATTCCGATGGCATCTTGGGTGCCGAAACGGCAGAACGTGGAGCCGACGCACGTCTTTACCGTACGCAAAGCCTTCCCGTACGCATAACCCGAAGGCATATCCAAATCAGCCCACATCGCCGGCAGATGTTCCTTCTTTACCCCGAGCAGATCTATCCGTTGTCCGCCCGTTACCTTCACGAGCGGCACTTCGTATTTATCCGCGATTTCGGCTATCTTCATCAGATCCTTTGGAGTCGTTACGCCGCCGTACATCCGGGGAACGACGGAATACGTACCGTCCTTCTGGATATTCGCATGGTTGCGCTCGTTGACGAACCGGGACTCTTTCTCGTCCTCGTGCTCCTCCGGCCATACCATGCCCAGATAGTAATTAAGCGCAGGCCTGCACTTGGAGCATCCTTCCGTATTGCTCCAATCCAGGACGTTCATGACTTCCTTGGAAGTCGTTAAATGCATGTTCTTAATGGCTTCCACGACTTCGTCGCGACCTAGGGCCGTACATCCGCAGATGCCTTCCTTAACGGTTTTTACTCCATCCGCACCAAGCACGTACGTCAAGACGTCCGCCACGAGCGGCTTGCAGCCTCCGCATGAGCCCGATGCTTTCGTACATGCTTTGATCTCGTTCACGCTCGCGCATCCTTTTTCCTGAATGGCCTGTACGATCGCGCCTTTGCTGACGCCGTTGCATCCGCAAACGACTTCGTCGTCGCTCATCGCGGCGACTAGCTCCGCGCCGGACTTGGCCAAACCTCCGGCGCCCGCGCCGAGCAACACTTCCTTCTCCTTGCCCGCGACGTCCTCACCGCTGCGGATCATCGCGAACAAACGGGAGCCGTCGGCGGTATCCCCGAACAGAACCGTGCCGATTACCTTCCCGTTCCGGATGACGATCTTCTTATAGACGCCGTCCAATTCATCCTGCAACCGGATCGCCCGGGTATCGGCGGCGTCTTTGAATTGGCCCGCGGAGAAGACGTTAACGCCCGATACCTTGAGCTTCGTCGATACGACGGAGCCTTGGTAACCCGGCGTTTCCACGCCCGATAACCTTTTGGCCAGAACGGCGCCTTGCTCGTACAAAGGCGCGACCAGTCCGTACGCGATCCCGCGGTGCTCCGCGCATTCGCCGACGGAGTAGATGTTCGGGACGTCCGTCTCCATGTAATCGTTAACGACGATTCCGCGGTTGATCTCGATTCCGCTATTCTTGGCAAGAGCGATGTTAGGACGAATCCCGACCGCCATCACGACGAGTTCCGCAGCCTCTTCGGAGCCGTCCGTGAACCGCAGACCCGTTACCCGCTTCTTGCCCAGGATCGAATCGGTATTCTTGGAGAGAAGGAACTTCATCCCTTGGCTCTCCAGTTCCCGTTGCAGCATCAGCGACGCCGGCTGGTCCAGTTGCCGTTCCATGAGAAAGGGATGGATATGGACGACGGATACTTCCATATTCAAGTTAAGCAGTCCTCGGGCCGCTTCTAAGCCAAGCAATCCGCCGCCGATGACGATCGCTTTTTTATATTTCCGGGCCGTGGCCATCATCGTCTCGCAATCTTTAATATCCCGAAAGGCAATGACGCCCTCCTTATCGGCTCCCGGCAGAGGAAGCATGAACGGCAAAGAACCCGTCGCGATAATCAACTCATCGTATGGAACGCTAATTCCGCCATCCGCGTGGACAAGCTTGCGCTCTTTGTCGATGTGATTGACCGCATGACCGGTATGCAACGTAATATGGTTATCTTCGTACCAGGACCAATCGTTAATAACGATATCCTTCATATCCGCGTCTCCCGCCAGTACGGAGGAGAGCAAGATACGGTTATAGTTGGGATGCGGCTCGCTGCCGAAAATCGTAATCTCATAGCGGTTCGGAGCTAACTTCAATAGCTGTTCGACGCAACTAACGCCTGCCATTCCGTTCCCGACCAGCACAAGCTTCGGTTTCTTCTTATTTGGTAAAGAGGGTGTCGAGGTAGTAGTGGATTTGTCCATGCGTATGCTCCTTTAAAATCAGAATCATTCAACGAAGTGTAATTTCTGCAAGAGACTCCGTTGTCTCATTCGCCATTTAAGGTAGCTCGGCAAGGTTTTCGAATACGCAAGAGACATCTTTGTCTCTCATCGAGGATTAGAACTGGGGATATGTCATAAATTCTAACGTAATATAATAACTTTACAATATTTAAACTCCTTTTTCAACGTGTTTTTCATTTACAAAGCTTATTAGCGGTTAAAAATAGTCGGGTGCGTAAACTAAAATAACATCAAAATTGACTTTTGATTTCCCCTACAACAAAGCCCCTTGGGCAAATGCGCTCAAGGGGCTCTGTGTCGTTCAATATGATGTTGGCGCCGGAATAATGGAATTACTCCGCTGCGGCCGGCGTGCTTGATTGGGACTCGACAGGACGCCCTTCCGGGTTAAGCTCCTCGGATAATGCTTGCTTAGCCTCCTGAAGCTTCGCGTCGTCCAAATAAACGTAAGGGCTTTTCCATTCCCCGGTTAAGGGAATAAAGCGAATGTCCGAACGATTGATGCGGAAATACGTTTTGATCAAATTCTGGATCTGCGATTTAGGAATATCGGTTCTCATATTATCGCCAACGGCATTCAGGACGTCGTCGACTTTCGTAACGCTGCTGAACGACTTCATGCGGTCAGCAATCGCTCCAAGTACTTGACTTTGCCTTTCGTTCCGCTCGAAGTCGCTGGAAGGGGCCGTTCCGCGATTGGATTTTCGGTAACGTACGAACCCGAGCGCCTGCTCGCCGTCGAGCGTTTGCTCGCCGGCCGTGAGGTCTATATCCGTGTCGTCGACCGTATCCACGTAACGCATATCCTTGTCGACCGTGACATCAACCCCTCCCAGGGCATCGACCACGTCAACAAAGCCTTGAAAGTCTATTACAGCCGTGTACTGGATGGGAATATCGAAAAATTTAGCCAGCATTTCGCGGGTTTGGTCACGCGCGTAATCTGGGAGTTGATCTTCCTCTAAATTTTTCTCATTCCGACCGAAAGAATGAAAAGCCGCATAATAGCCGTTAGCCTTATGTCTTTTGTATCCTTCCAACTGCAAGTCGCTATCGCGGGGAATAGAGACGACCGTCGCGGTTTTCGTCTTCGGATTAAACGCCGCTACCATCATGACGTCGGTATTCATGCTGCCCGTCTCGCTGCGCGTATCCAATCCCAATAGGACGAGAGCGATCGGTTTAACCTGCGCCCGGTCTTCCTTAGGAATGGACGCGCTTACCTTGCCATCGTCTTGTCTAGCTATTTTATCCAAGTTTTTATCGCCGACTATGTATAAGAAACCTACATAACAAGCCAAGGCAAGAATGATCAGACCTAACGTTAGGAACGCAAGCCTTCCCCAACGGATTTTTCTCCCTGGCGGCTTAGAGGACTTAGGTGGCGTGGCGCGGTACTTCGTGCGTGATGGCAAAGGCGTATCGTTACTCAAACCGTTTCCTCCTCTTCCGCTTCGTCGGAATCATCGTTGCCGTTATCCGGGCTTCCGAACATTTCCCGGTTCAACTGCTCCACGGCTTCCCGATCGAACCATACCGTACGAGAGGAACCGTCGAACTTCAAATAGGTAACATGGACTTTGCCGGCGTCCATAGAACTGACTTCAAACGACGTCAATCCGTGGTCTTCCGACAAAATCTGCGCAAAAAAGAGAAGGGTTTCCCTTGCCGCCTCATCATCGGGATGGGCGGAGGAAACCCATTTCATCTGCAACCAATAGAACAAGGCATCCATTAAAGACACGGCTGTTCCCCCGTTCGACTTATACCTTCTGTTCGTTCGAGTTAATCTACTGCGGGTCTGCGGAATTCGCTTTAGTTGAACCGTTAGCTTTATTCATCCGGTACGCCTTGCGCTTATCGTAAAATTGGCGCATCCGCAGGAGCGCCATCATTCCGACGGCAACGGCCATGCATTGGATAATGGGCAGTTTATCGAGCTGCAACAACAGCAGGACCAAGCAGCCCAAGGCCAGCACGACGTGAACGAGAATTTCCTTCAGGATGGGAAGCTTCCCCACCCTGAAGACGGTATTGAAGATATAAACCGTACAGGCAACGATGAGCAGATAGGAAATCACCGAATGATCATGGAGCCACTGCTGCATAGTTATCCTCCTATTACACTCCGGCTTCAGCCACGCGACGTTGTTTCTCGGACCTTTCGCGCTCGCTCTTGTTCAATACTTTCTTGCGAAGGCGAATGCTCTTAGGAGTAATCTCGCAGAGCTCGTCGTCGTTCAAATATTCAAGCGCTTCTTCCAGGGACATCAGGCGAGGCGATTTCAGCTTCACCGTTTCTTCCTTGTTCGCGGTACGAATGTTGTTTAGCGCTTTTTCTTTGCAGATGTTGACGATGATGTCGTTGTCGCGAGTATGCTCGCCGACGATCATGCCTTCGTATACGTCCAATCCAGGCTCGAGGAACAGAATTCCGCGATCCTCTACGGACATCATACCATACATTGTCGTTTTGCCCGTTTCGCTCGCGATCAGCACGCCTTGATGACGTCCGCCGACTTGGCCGCCAACCATTGGTCCGTAGCTATCGAACGCATGGTTCATAACGCCGTATCCGCGCGTCAGCGTCAGGAAGTTCGTGCGGTATCCAATCAGACCGCGCGCTGGAATAAGGAATTCCAGACGTACTTGACCCGTTCCATTGTTGATCATGTTTACCATTTCCGCTTTGCGCGTTCCCAGGCTTTCCATGACCGCGCCCATGCTTTCTTCCGGCACGTCGATCAACAAACGCTCGATCGGCTCGCTTTTTACGCCGTCGATCATCTTTAGAATAACTTCCGGTTTGGAAACCTGAATCTCGAAGCCTTCGCGACGCATATTCTCGATAAGGATACCAAGGTGCAATTCTCCGCGTCCGCTGACAACGAATGCATCCGGGCTATCGGTTTCGTCAACGCGCAAGCTAACGTCGGTCTCGATTTCCTTGAACAAACGTTCGCGCAGCTTACGGGAAGTTACCCATTTGCCTTCGCGGCCGACGAACGGGCTGTTGTTCACGAGGAACGTCATTTGCAAAGTCGGCTCGTCGATGGCGAGTACCGGCAATGCTTCCGGATTAGCCGGATCGGCGATCGTCTCTCCGATATTGATTTCTTTAAGGCCCGCGATCGCTACGATGTCGCCAGCAGCCGCTTCTTCCACTTCGATCCGCTTCAGCCCTTGGAAGCCGAAAAGCTTCTCGATGCGGGCTTGCTTGACTTGGCCTTCGCGATTGATAACCGCAACGACTTGACCTTGGGCAATGCGACCGCGGTTGACGCGACCGATGGCAATCCGGCCCATATATTCGTTGTAATCCAGCAAAGTAACAAGGAATTGCAATGGCTCGTCGGGATTTTCCTTCGGCGATGGGATATGCTCGAGAATCATCTCGTACAAAGGCTCCATCGTCGGTTGCAAATCATCCGGCGTATTGCCCGCGATACCGTTCAGTCCCGATGCGTATACAACCGGGAATTCCAATTGATCATCCGTAGCTTCAAGCTCGATGAACAGTTCAAGCACTTCATCCACGACTTCCGCGGGACGAGCGGCAGGACGATCGATTTTGTTCAGAACGACTACCGGCGTAAGGCCTTGTTGCAGTGCCTTCCGAAGTACGAATTTCGTTTGCGGCATGCAGCCTTCGAACGCGTCCACGACAAGAAGCACGCCGTCGACCATTTTCATGATCCGCTCTACTTCTCCGCCAAAATCGGCATGTCCAGGCGTATCGACGATATTAATAAGATAATCTTTGTAGTTAACGGCTGTGTTCTTAGCCAAAATGGTAATGCCGCGTTCCCGCTCCAGATCGTTGGAATCCATCGCGCGGTCTTGCAGTTGTTCGTTCTCGCGGAATGTACCCGATTGACGCAGCAACTGGTCAACTAGCGTCGTTTTACCATGGTCAACGTGGGCAATGATTGCGATGTTGCGAATACGGTCTCTTGAATGCATAATTCCACTCCTCATTTATCTATCTCTGGTTCCCTAATTTGCCTTAATCATAGGGTTCTCTAAATCCACAAAACAAAACGCCGACTCGGAGGCCGACGTTAATTTGCATCACCGGTACGATTGACGCAGCGCTTCGTTCAAAGCATCCGCTGGTCCTCATCCCTTCTATTATACGCTACATCATTCGAAAAGCCAACATCATTGTAAAACGTTACGCGATTAGCGACTTTTTACCAAGTCCTAGGGCGACGAAGCACTAGCCATATACCGAAGCCAATGAGGCCAGCGGCTAGCACGTATATTCCCCAAGTCCAAAGTAACGTTATCCCGAACAAAACGATCGACAGGACGGCAAGTCCCATCGCGGCCGTCCATATTTGTTTCGAGCGACTGTAGCCGAATACGTAAAACTCATATAAACCGACCGCAATCGCGAATGGAAACAGCGGCCACAAGTATTTCATCAATCCCCATCCGAACCAGTTGCCGATGAGCAGAATGACCGACACGACCGTCAGGATACCGGCGGGAATCAGGGCAACCGAAGGAACCATTCTACCGAAATAAAGCACATGGAGCAATACGCCGGGAATCAGAATGAACAACGGCCAGAAAACGGCTCCGATAAAAGCAAAAACACCCAGCTTGCCTAAAAGAATTATCAATCCAACAGCCACTATTCCGATACCGACTGCGGCGGATTGTCTGTTCACGATGGTTCCCCCACTTCATCCCATTCTCTGAACGCCACGGCCAAAAGTTACGAAACGTGACATCTTTTTCTTTAGTTTAATGGAAGTCGGGGGAAAAAACTAGTGCTTTCGGCGAATGAATAAAGCAAGAACCAGGAGCCCCGTTACCGTCATCAGCGGAACCAGCTTTTCATATGCAGGTTGAAGCAGATACCCGTACGGCGCCCATCCAGGATCGCTTAGAGCCATCTTCGCCGCCGTATAGCCGAGCAGTCCCCCGCCCAAATAAAGCAATCCGGGTAACCGGTCAAGAACGCGCATAATGAACGAGCTGCCCCAAATAATTATCGGGATGCTCATGACGATTCCGATAATGAGCATGGCGGTATCCCCGTTCGCGACGGCCGCGACAGCCAGAACATTATCCAGGCTCATGACGAAGTCGGCGACTACGATCGTCCACACGGCTCCCGTCAAGGTTGAGGCCGCATGAGTATTTGCCGATTTTTCCTTGTTGTCGAGCAGCAGCTGCAAGGCAATAATTAGGAGCAGAATGGCACCCGCTGTCTGGAGGTAAGGGATGTGAAGCAGCTTTATCGCCCCCAGTGTTAATACGCATCTCAGCCCGATAGCCGCAATGGCGCCCCACCATACCGCTTTCCTTCTCTGATGAATCGGCAATCTTCTTCCCGCCATCGCGATGACGATGGCATTATCGCCGCTTAAAAGCAAATTAATCATGACGATTTCGAGAAAAACGATTAAAGTTTCCATCGTTCCCATGCAGCCACCCCCTCATACCTGTTTTATGTACAAGCCGGAGAGGATATGTGATGGAATTTTTTTGAATCGATTTCGCAACTAGGACGTATTACTGCTTGAATTAATCGGGGAGGGATTATATCGTGGAACTATTTGGATGGGACCTATTGAGCTTGGACTTCTGGACGATCTTGTGTACGATCGTGTTCATCGATCTATTGCTTGCGGGAGACAATGCCATCGTCATCGGTCTAGCAGCCAGAAGTTTGCCGAAGGAAATGCAGAAAAAAGCCGTTCTCGGCGGCACTGCCGGTGCGGTAATCATTCGAGTCGTGGCCACGATGCTTGTCGTCTCCTTGCTCAAAATTCCTTTCCTGCTTGCCATCGGGGGAGTGCTTCTCATCTGGATTGCTTATAAACTACTCGTCCAAGAGGACGCGCATGGAGATATCAAAGCAGGTTCAACATTATGGGCGGCTATTCGAACCATTATCATAGCGGATGCGGCCATGGGGCTCGATAACGTTATCGCGGTTGCGGGGGCAGCGCATGGGGATTACTTCCTCGTCGTACTTGGGCTACTCATCAGCATCCCTATTATCGTTTGGGGAAGCACGCTATTTATCAAGATTATCGAAAAATACCAATGGATCATTTATTTGGGATCAGGCGTCCTCGCTTATACGGCCGCCAAGATGATTACTCACGAGAAGGAATTCGAATCGTTCTTCACCAGCAATCCTGTTTTCACTTGGATATTTATCGCCACGCTGGTCGTGCTCGTTATCGTTGCCGGAGTTTGGACCAACGCAATCAATTCGCGTCGTGATGAGGAAAAAACGCCGAGTCCGACGCTCGCCACCAAAAAAAGCCGTGAAACGCATTAATTGCGCTTCACGGCTTACTTTTTATACGATTAGAACCAAGCGTCTTCTTTTTGTTCCTCGGAATCCGTTATCCCGTCTTCCCTCAGCATGACCATTTCCGTTCCGGCTACAGCTTCGTCGATTAAACGTTCCAACTCATCGCCTAGATGAGCCTCGATGTGTTCCACGGTCTTTAAGTTAGGATTGATTGCGGGCGCTTTGGGAACGAACAACGTACAGCAATCCTCGAAAGGAAGAATCGACGTCTCGAACGTGCCGATTTTCTCCGCAAACCCGATTATATCCTGCTTGTCCATCATTACCAAGGGGCGCAGCAACGGCAGTGAAGATGAGCGCCCGATCACGTTCATGCTGCCGAGCGTCTGACTAGCAACCTGTCCAAGACTATCCCCGGTTACGATGGCAAGAGCTCCGTTCCGTTCAGCCAGCTTTTCCGTAATTCTGAGCATGAAGCGCCGCATGAGAGTGATAATTAAGCTATCCTGTCCGGATTGCGACAGCTGCGTCTGCAGCTTCGTTTGCAGCTCCGTGAACGGAACAAGATGTAAATTGATCTTGCCGCCGTAGTAAGCCAATCGCTTGGCCAGCGCTACGACTTTATCCTTGGCTTGCTCGCTCGTGAACGGGTAGCTGTGGAAGTGGACCGCTTCTACTTTCAGCCCTTTTCTCATCGCCATCCAGCCTGCCACCGGACTATCTATGCCACCCGAGAGAAGCAGCATCGCCTTGCCGTTCATTCCGAGCGGGAAACCCCCGGCGCCTTTCACTACTTCGCAGAAAATGTAAGTATTTTCGTGTTGGATATCGATCTTTAATTCCACGTCCGGCTGACGTACGTCAACCTTCAAGTCGGGCGTGTTGCGCAGAACATGGGCGCCGACGAGATGGTTCATTTCCGTGGAATCGTGAGGGTACTGCTTCCAGCCCCGCTTAACGGATACCTTGAATGTTCTCGGCGAAGGACTCAAGCTTCTGATCAGCTCCAGCGAATTGTCCCGAATGGTTTGTAAGTCATGCTCCGATTTCATAACGGGACTAAAAGTGAAAATGCCGAAAATATCCCTCAACCGTTCCGCGATCGGCTCATATTTTTCCCCGTTCAGATGGATGTACACCCGTGCGTATCCCCTGACGTATTCCAGAGCCGGCATCCCCTTCAAAGCCAGCTTGATCTGATTAAGCAGCATGGTCTCGAAACGGTTGCGGTTGCGCCCCTTAATCGTAATCTCTCCGAATCTTACCAAGACGAGATCATATTTCATTTCGTTTTCCTCTCCAGCGGTTTCAGCTTGGTCACGACCATCTTGAGCCTCTCGCCTAGAATTTCTATGTCTTCTTGCGTATGTTCGTCGCCTAAGCTGATCCGGATACTTCCAGATGCCCGGTCAGCGTCTTGTCCCATAGCCAGTAGAACCCTGCTTGGCTCTAAACTCTTCGATGAGCAAGCGGATTGCGTGGAGACTAAAATTCCATGCTTCTCAAGCATGTGAATTATAACCTCCGGGCGCATTCCCGGATAGGATACATTAACGACATGGGGAGCGGTTTCCGTCTGCGCTCCGATGCCGTCCGCGCCAATCCCATTCAAGACGAGCTCGGGAATTCCGGCGATGATTCCGAGCAATTGTCGTCTCATCTCGTACATCCGTTCGCGCCTTGCATCGGTGCTTTCCAACGTTAGCCGAAGCGCTTGCGACATAGCCACAATGCCCGGAACGTTATGGGTTCCCGAACGAAAGCCTTCCTCTTGTTCACCGCCGCTTAACAAGGGAGCAAGCTCGATTCCTTTCTTGACGAGCAGAAAACCCATTCCTTTAGGACCGCCGAATTTATGCGCGGAACCTGTGTATAGATGCACTCCCCATGTTTCCCACGAAAAGGGTACCTTGCCGATCGCTTGAACGCCGTCTACATGGAACCTAACATGCGGAAATCCGGATATGACCTCGCCAATCTCCCTGATCGGCTGGACAACTCCAGTTTCATTATTCACTTGCATAACGCTAACAAGCACGGTGTCTTTACGAATCGCCTTTGCCACGTCTTCCGGATTCACTCTTCCCGAATGATCGACCGGCAATATCGTCGTATGAATACCGAATGCTTCGAGCTGCCGAACGCATTCATATACGGAAGCATGCTCCGTCGCGGTGGAAATGACATGCTTTGTCGCCCTAACCGACTTGTGGACCATGCCCTTGAGCGCCAGATTGTTACTCTCCGTTCCTCCGGAGGTAAATATGACTTCCCGAGGTTCTGCTCCCATTCTATCCGCGATGCTTGCACGCGCCCGTTCGACCAGCTTCATCGCTTCCGATCCGGAACGGTGCAATGCGGCAGCGTTCGCGTAATGCAGCTTCATTAGCTCGGTCATCGTCTCGATAACGATTGGCAACATCGGAGTAGATGCGCAATGGTCGTAATAATAAGTTTTCATTAATAATTCCCCATTCTGTAAACACGGGATGTTCATAATAAAAGGATCAAAGACGGAAGTCAGGCTTTGGCCTTCCGTCTTGATCCCCTATACTTGCCGCGAAGGCATATGATCAGCTTAGACGCTCCATTGGTTGGATGCTGACAGAACCTTGCGAACGTAATTCTGCGTCTCCGTTGGCAGCTTATGAAGATTCAAGGCGAGATCTTGATCGTTCTGGATACCCGATCTGTCTACGCGTCCCGGGCCCGCATTGTATGCGGCAAGCGCAGTCGATACGTTTCCGTCGTACTTCCTTAGCAAGTAGGACAGGAATCTCGTGCCTCCATCGATGTTCTGCGCTGGATCCAAGGAATTCGATACGCCTAAATCGCGAGCCGTACCATCCATCAGTTGCATCAATCCCTTGGCACCCGCCGAGGATACCGCGTTGGGATTGAAGGAAGACTCCGATTGGATAACTCCTTTAATCAACGCCGGATCTACCCCGTATTTAGCTCCTGCCTCGGAAATTAAGCCGTCGTATGCCGAGGATGAACCGCTATCATCGGTTAATGCTCCTCCCCAGGTAGCAGTCGGTGCCGAAATCGCCGTAAGACGATTTAATTCGTTCGAGGTTGATTCCGTTCCTTGCGACGGGGAATCCGCCGTCGTTAATTGGCTTAATAGCATATCGAATAGTCCTGAGCCTTCGCTTGCGGTTCCGTCCGCAGCCTTGCTGGATAAAGGATTCAATTCCGTCATCCATTGCGTCAGAAGCATTTGCTTCAAAATTCGTGGATCCGTCGTTACATTCACGTCGGTTAGCTCCCGATAGTCAAATTGTAGGTTATTTCCATTGTACATCAACTACCGGACTCCGACTAGTCCCGACATTTTTCGACCAAATCATCCCTAAGTCCTATTTATCCGATGATTTCGGTTGGAAGGTTAGACAGCACGTGACGGAAGACATTCGCGCGGAGTCTTTATGCCCGTAAAATTCTTCGGCGAATTCTTCGTTCCAATGGTTCTTGGCATGCGAATCCACTTCGATCGCGATTTCCTGTGCGCCGCAACGGTTACCTTGATTCCAGTAAGAACAATTGCTCACGCTGCATGCTACGCCATTCGGCATTAAAATCACCTCCCTGTCCTATTGTGTACCCGAAGAACACGGGTATACGGACAGAGGGGTGGAGGTTGCAGGCATAATTGTTATTTAGATTGGCTTTGCATGCGCCGAAGTGTAAGATAATCGCTCTCGTAGTACGAAAGGTCATCGCGCAGTTCTTCATATACCCGGGAAATGCTCAAGATGACGTCGCGGGCAGAACGTACAGGTTTAACGCGGAAACGAATCGCATCCTGACCGGTATAAGCATAACGGCCATCCTCGGAGTAGCATTCGTTCTTCGGATAGAAAAAGGAGTTCACCCCGTTATGGTACGCTTCGTACAATGCGCGCTCCGCCAGCTCGTTATCGAAATTCGGGCGTCTGAGAACGGCGCCCAGTTTCTCGTATGCGACTTCGGAGAAAACGAGCAGATGACGCAAATCGGATAATAAACCGCTGTAGAAATTGGAGCTGTCGGCATTATCGTCTTGGACGAGCTGCTCAAGCGCGTTGTGGTTTAGAAAATGTTCAATCGGATCGATTGCCGCTTTTAGTTTGTCTCGGCTGGATTCGGCAAGCGCTTTAATATTGGCAGATGGCATGGAATGTTCCCCTTTCCCTTGTGCAACGCATAACCTTAGGAGCTAGATGGGTATCAAGCAAAATAGTCCCGCTTTATCTAATCGCGAAACCCTCATTATCGTAACATAAATTCAAAAGAAACGGTACTAGCAAGGGCGAAAGGCGGCGTATATTTTTCACCCATCCTTTTCATTCTAAAGACATGAACTCCCGTTAGAATGGGGGTGCAGAGGAGTGAATCATCTTGCGCCGTAATAAGCTTCTAGCTGTTCTGTTTACGTTTGCCGTCGTTCTATTCGCTTTTCCTTTTCTACCGCATGGTTTGGTGCCGGATCATCGCGCTTCTCCTCCTTCCCGCGTTTCGGAGGTACAATCCGCTACCAAGAAGGAAGCCCTGTACAAGCAACAAACAGTTCAGCGGGATATGAAAGCAACCGAATTCTTATCGCGTTCCCAGGTAACGCGCGATGTACAAAGCTTCTTGCGAGGCAAATCAAAGGACGCTGTCGGTCGCCGGTTAAGTCATTTTCTGTCCACGCATCCGGAAATCCTGTATGTCGAGTGGAAGAACGGGAATCGGCAGGATACCCACGGATCAGTGAAGCCAGACTTGAATCGTGCGGCGAAGCCGTATTTACTCAAAGCGCGTTCAGCTGCAAAGAAAGGAGTTAGTTACTCTTCTCCTACGTTTTCCTATAATGGAAAAAGTTATTTCGTGATGTCGCAGCGTAAGCCGTTACCTTCAGCCGATCAAAGCATTATCGCTATCGTTTCAACGGAAGTTATTCAAGCAGTCGAGCGGCATCAACGGCGTAATATGCGTCTCGTGCCTTATCCTTCCGAAGGGCGATACCGAATAGAGTCCGCCATACCAGGTACGGGTGAGGAGACAACCGTTCGCTCCGGCGAGGACAACGGGAATGCGAGCCATTACTCCATTGACGAGATCGTAGTCAAATTCCGAGCTCCGTTGGAAGAGAAACAGCTGTTGCAATTACGCAAGGATCTTGATTTGACCGTCGTTCGCCACACGGGTAAGACTTATGTATTCCGATCCAAGAAACATCAAACGGAGGGACTTAAGCAATACTTTCTTAATAAATGGGATCCTGAATTCGTTGAACCCCACTATCTTTATTTAACCAATGTGAGGGAAAACGATATGGATATGGACACGTCGATTATCCCCAACGATACATTGTATTCGGAATATCAATGGAATCTACCCGAAATCGCGACGGAAACGGGATGGAAAGTGACCAAGGGCAGCGAAGACGTTATCGTAGCCGTGCTGGATACGGGAGTTCAAGCCGATCACCCCGATCTCATCGGCCGCCTCGTAGAAGGTACGAATATCGTGGATCCTTCCAGTCCTCCTGATGACGACGTGGGTCATGGCACGCATGTTGCGGGGATAATCGCCGCCTCGGTCAATAACAACGAAGGCGTCGCGGGAATGACATGGCTTACGAAAATCATGCCAGTCAAAGTGCTCGACAGCTCAGGCGCAGGCTCCACATATTCCGTAGCGGAAGGAATTATTTGGGCTACCAATCATGGGGCTCAGATCATTAACATGAGCTTGGGTAATTACGCGGAAGCGGAATTCCTGCACGATGCGCTGAAGTACGCGCATGAACGCGGCGTCGTGCTCGTAGCCGCAAGCGGCAATGACAATACGGATCGTCCGGGCTTCCCTGCCGCCTACGCGGAAGTGCTCGCCGTATCTGCGACCGATTCGGACGAAACCCGGGCGGAATACTCCAACTACGGGGATTACATCGACGTCGCCGCTCCCGGCACTTCCATACCGAGCACTTACCCCGGAAGCCGTTATGCGGCTTTATCCGGAACGTCCATGGCTTCGCCGCATGTCGCCGCGCTTGCCTCATTGGTACGGGCTGCTAATCCCGGTCTCACCAACGAAGAGGTCATGGAACTGCTCAGACGCACGGCTAAGGATCTAGGAACGTCAGGCCAGGATGCCGAGTATGGCTTCGGCCAGATCGACGTCAGGTCCGCCTTGCAGTCGGCAAGCGGATCCAACACCTCCCTGCAGCTCTACCCCCAACAAGTTCGGCGGCAGCTTGAGCGGCTGAAAGTAAAATAATATAAAAACGGCCTTCCCAATGTCTTGATCGGGAAGGCCTTTTCGTTAAATAAGTAAGCCGGAAAGCTTGCCGTAAGCCGGGTTCTGTACTTCATGTGGTCATAACGGATCACATTAAGCGATCCTCCCACTTGCTGAAGCGACAATCATCTTTCTAGGCCGTACATTGCTATACAGCTCATGCGACCAACCCGAACGCACCCCGGGCTAGGGCCGGCGTTCACACGCCCGCGTTCTCCTCGGTCTTGCTCCAAATGGGGTTTACCAGGAGCAAAGTCGCCAGTGCTCCTCGTGGTCTCTTACACCACGGTTCCATCCTTGCCTGATCTGCCGAAGCAGCCATCGGCGGTCCATTTCTGTGGCCCTGATCCTTCAGCTCGCGCTGACTGGACGTTATCCAGCATTCTGCCCTGTGGAGCCCGGACTTTCCTCTCGTGGCGCGAAGCCACCAGCGATTGTCTGTCAAACTTTCCGGGTTGCAATGACTAGTATATCGCGAATCGGCCTCGCTGACAACGGGAATGAATGGTGCATCTGCCAAAGAGCTGGTTCTTTGGATGATTATCGTAATTGAAAAGGTTCCGTTTCTACCTTCGATGCGAATACTTCGGTTGCATAGCCCTTGTTCTTAAGCTGCTCCGAAAGCCAATAAGCGACATTGGGCTTCATGATTTTCTCGGCATGATGGCCGGGATCTATAATGGTTAACCCTGCGGCAAGCGCATCCTGCGCGGAATGAAAATCGATATCCCCGGTTACGAGAACGTCCGCTCCGGCAAAAATCGCATGACGAACATATCTTGCGCCCGCCCCGCCGAGAACGGCGACTTTGCGAACCTGCTTATCGCCATCCCCTACCATTCTAACGAAAGGGACTTGGAACGCTTTTTTTACGCGGTCGGCGAATTGATCCAAGCTTTCCGCGGCCGGCAACTTGCCAACCCTTCCTAACCCGAAGGATTTACCCTTAAGATCCATGCCATAAAGATCGTAAGCGACTTCTTCGTAAGGGTGCGCCTTCAGCATGGCGGATATGACTTTCTTCTTGGCGCTATCCGGTACGATCGTTTCCACTCGAATCTCTTTGGCCTGTGTCATTTGGCCTTGTTTGCCGATAAACGGTTCGCTGCCATCCCTCGGCAGGAACGTGCCTATCCCTTCCGTATTGAAGCTGCAGTGGCTGTAATTACCGATCCAGCCGGCTCCTGCATTAAACACAGCTGTTCGCACAGCCTCGTGATGCGATTCGGGAACGAACATTACAAGCTTGTACAGCTTGTCGGTATGCACCTCTTCCAGCACGTTACGCCCGGTGAGCTCAAGCGCGTCCGCCATCCAATCGTTGATTCCGCCTTCCGCAGTATCGAGATTCGTATGGGAAATATAGACGGCAATGTCGTTTCGCAATAAGCTGGCTGCCAATGCTCCAGCAGGGGTATCCGTTCGCAGGTGCGCCAGTGGCCTGTAGATGACTGCATGGTGCGCGATAATCAGTTCCGTACCCAATGCAGCCGCCTCTTCGATAACGGCGGGTGTAACGTCGAGAGTGACAAGCACGCGACGAACTTCCTTAGCGACCGAGCCGACCTGCAAACCGATCTTATCATCCGGTACCGCATAATGCTTGGGAGCCAGCCGCTCCATTAATTGGAGGATCGTTTCTCCGCGGGCAAACATGACAGCACCTCCCGAATTTCTCGAACATCCTCTTCCCATTCTTTGGCTTTTTCTGCGGCTTCCGGCGCGGAAGCATGATTAAGCTGAAGGATAACCCTTTCCCTCTTGGCGATCTCCTGCTCCCACTTTCGATGAAAAGCATCGGTTGGTTGCTTAAGCAGGAGAGGCCCCATCTCATACAATAGAGTAGCCGATACCTTCAGCATTCCGGGAGAAAGCAAACTTTCGTCATACAATTGCTTGTTTCGAATCAGCGACTTCCCCGGATCCGATTCAAGAACCGCGCGCATTAACGTGTAGATGACCCCATCTTCCTCGAGCAGCATTTCCCGGTCCAAGACGAAATGATGCTCGACAAGCCACCGCCTGACCGCATCTTCGGCCACGTGAGGGGAAAGCACAAGTGTGCCGACTCCCTTCATCCTCTCGCCTGCTTGATCGAGGATTCTGGCCATGAGGCTTCCTCCCATTCCGGCGATCGCTACCGTATCCACCTCGCCAGGTGACAGAACCGTCATTCCGTCCCCTAATCTAACGGAAACGATAGCCTCCACACCGGCCTCGGTTACTTGTCGTTTCGCCGCATCGACAGGACCCGCATGAACGTCTCCCGCAACCGCGTAACTGATTTTGCCATTCCGGGCCAGGAATACCGGAAGCAGCGCATGGTCCGTCCCGATATCGGCGAAGCGCGCACCTTCCGGAACCCAATCCGCTAACGCCGACAAGCGGCGGGACAGCTTCAGGCCTGCTCCGTTATCCTTCGTTTCCTTTATATCGGTCATATTCTTCATCCTTATGCAACCCATTCCATCCATTGTTTTCGTAACCGGAACATCCCTACTCCCGCGATTACGATTTTAAGCAAGATCTCCGCCTGAATCCATTCCTTATGGATAGCGTAGAGAGCCGAATAAACTTCCGGCATGAACCAGAGAATCAATCCCGTCGAGAACAATACGGCTCCGGCGGATTTGTGCCTTACGTGCAGGAACCAACTCAGCCAGAGAAACAGCAATGATGCCGGAATCCAATAAACTTGAACTCCGAGCAGCGAAGGAGTCGGAGCATACTCTGACAGAAGCAAGGCATACAACGCGACGACCGCCAACCAGCCGAACCCATGAATCAATGCCGACCGGAGATAAATTCCCAAGCTGATCCATACGGCGGCGCATAATCCTAACAACCACATCGTTCCGGAATTGCCGGCCCATCCGTTAAGCTGTAAAATCCCAAAGCCGACGCCGGCCATGAACGCCATCCCGGTCCCGATAATCGACATTCCGCGCAACGGGTTCTCCACTCTCATCTTGCCGCCAATCCCGATAAAAGCCGCCGTGATTACGCCGCACAGACCTATTTGCATTGACACCGGAAACGCGCTAAAATGAAGTACAACCAAACAAATCAAGGAAAAAATACCAAATGCAAGAAACCACATCTTTCCTGATGCTTGCCCGACTTTCTTTACGGCATTACCTAGTAAACCTTTGGGCCGGTCATTCAGATCTTCTAAGTATATGTTCTGCAGGAAGTCGCAATACTGCTCGGGCAATAACTTGTTACGCCGCCAGGCTCCAATTTCTTTCACGATCAGATTGCGCTTCTCTTCATCCATAGATGCCATGCCGACGCTCCTCTTTACCCGATGTGAAGAAAAAGACCTTCAACCATGACGGCAAAGGTCTCTGCAGCACCATATTTATCGTTCGGGTTTATTCCAAGAAATCCTTCAGTCGTTTGCTGCGGCTTGGATGACGCAGCTTACGAAGCGCTTTGGCTTCGATTTGACGAATACGCTCTCGCGTAACGCCGAATACCTTGCCCACCTCTTCAAGCGTGCGCGTACGTCCATCATCCAGACCGAAACGCAAGCGAAGCACGTTCTCTTCCCGCTCGGTTAGCGTGTCCAGTACGTCTTCCAGTTGTTCCTTGAGAAGCTCATACGCTGCGGCATCGGCCGGAGCCAACGCTTCTTGATCTTCGATAAAGTCGCCTAGATGAGAATCGTCCTCTTCGCCGATCGGCGTTTCCAAGGAAACCGGTTCTTGCGCGATCTTCATGATTTCCCTGACTTTGTCCACGCTTAGTTCCATCTGTTCCGCAATCTCTTCAGGCGTAGGTTCTCTACCCAATTCCTGCAGCAGCTGACGCGAGACGCGAATCAACTTGTTGATGGTCTCCACCATGTGGACGGGAATCCGAATCGTCCTTGCCTGGTCCGCGATCGCCCTCGTGATGGCTTGCCTAATCCACCAAGTTGCGTAAGTACTGAACTTAAAGCCTTTGTCATGATCGAATTTCTCTACGGCCTTAAGCAGACCCATGTTACCTTCTTGGATAAGATCCAAGAACAGCATACCCCGTCCGACATAACGCTTCGCAATACTGACGACTAGACGAAGGTTGGCTTCTGCCAGCCTTTTTTTCGCTTCCTCGCCGTCCGGTCCTCCGATTTCGATCTTCTTGGCCAGCTCAACCTCGTCATCTGCCCCAAGAAGCGGTACGCGACCGATTTCTTTCAAGTACATCCTTACCGGATCGTTGATCTTGATTCCCGGCGGAAGCGACAGATCGTCATCGAAGTTAAATTCGTCGCGTTCCTCTTCTTCTCCGCTTCCATGCCCGTGCCGTTCGCGTCCCAGTTCGTCGTGATCATTAGAAACCTCGATACCGATATCCGCCAGCTGCTCGAAGAATTCGTCTATCTGCTCGGGATCCTGATCGAATGGAGAAAGCTTCTCCATGATGTCTTTATAGGTCAAGGAAGATTTTTTCTTGCCTTGTTCAATCAGTTGAGCTTTGACCTGTTCCAATGTCAATTCCGTTTCCAGTCCGTTGTGTTGATCGTTTGCCATTGCCGACTCCCTCCTCCCTGATCAGCCTGCGCATCAGAATTGCTTGCGCTGCTTTTCCAGGGCGATAATCTCTATACCCATTTGTGTTGCAAGCGAATAGTCGCCAGCTCGTTGAGCGCGATTCAATTCTTCGGTCAACCGTTCAACTTCCCTAGCGAGAGAAGCGCGACCGATCGTACGAATGCAATCTTCCAGTTCCCGTTCGCCAAACGGAATGTCTATTAATGCGATGGCGCTAGCGGTTCGTTCCAAGCGGTCATCCTGCAAGACCGCGACGAACCTGCCAACATCAGGATCGTTGTTCTGGGCGTAATATGCATATAAATAAGCAGCTAAAGCCGCGTGATCCTCATTGTGAAAACGGTCGCCGAGCTTCTGCTGAACGAGATGAGCAGCCTCTTTGTCCTGCATCATCCAGGATAGCAATTGCCGTTCCGCATTCACATGCGCGGCACCCAGCGGAGGGTTCTTTTGCGATCTCTTTTCATTCCATACATTATTCCACGATCCGGCCGGAATATCCCCTGTGTTTCCCAATTTCTCCTGTTGCCTGAACTCGAGGCATTCCTGCTTGAGCGTATCCAAGGAAACGCCGAACTCTTGGGCCAGCTCCTTAAGCAATAGCTCCCGCTCCGTTGGAGAATCCCGTCTTGCTACGATTCGAACCGCATCGCGCAAATACCTAATCCTTCCATCTTCTTCTAGGAGTATATGGGATTTCCTTAAATATATAAGCTGAAATTTGACCGCGGAAATCGCTCCCTCGATGAATTCCCGAACGAAAGGCTCTTGTCCAAATGACGTAATATACTCGTCCGGATCCATTCGGTTCGGAAGCACGCTTACCCGAACGCGGAATCCCGCCTCTTCCAGCAGGGGAATGCTTTTGTGCGCCGCGGCTTGTCCTGCATCATCTCCGTCGTAACATAAGATAACCTCGTCAGCGAACCGTTTGAGCAATGCTGCATGCTCCACGGTCAGCGCGGTGCCCATCGTGGCTACGCCATTATGAACTCCCGCATACCAAGCTTTGATGACATCCACGTAGCCCTCGAACAAGACAACCTGTCTTGCGCGGCGTATAGCCGGCCTAGCTTCATGAAGCCGGTATAACGTTCGGCTTTTGTTAAAGAGCGGGGTTTCCGGAGAGTTCAGGTATTTAGGTTGCCCATCCGAAAGCAATCTTCCCGCAAAAGCGACAATATGCCCGCCAGAGTCATGAATCGGAAACATGATGCGGTCGCGGAAGCGGTCAACGTAACCGTCCGTTTCTTGCCGTTTTGATAATAATCCTCCGGCCTCCATTTCCGCCGGAACATAACCTTTTCGTTCTAACGCTTGGGTAAGGGTGTCCCATCTTGCAGGCGCGTATCCGATGCCGAATTGCTCGATTAAGGCATCATTGATCCCGCGGGACTGCAAATACTCCATCGCCGGCTTTGCGACCTCCGTATTGCGAAGAAGATAATGGTACAATTTCGAGCTGTAATCATGCGCTTCGTGGAGAATTTTCTTTTCCTTCTGGAAAGCGGAGGGCTCTTCGGCGCTCGCGGTCGTCCACGTAATGGGAATGCCAGCTTCTTCGGCTAGCGCTTTGACCGCTTCGGGAAAGGATTCCCCTTCCATTTCCATCACGAACTTAATGACGTTTCCACCTTTACCGCAGCCGTAGCAATGAAAAATTTGTTTCTCCGGCGTAACCGTAAAGGAAGGCGTTTTCTCGGAATGAAACGGGCATAAGCCCTTCAAATACTTACCGTTCTTGGTCAGATGAACGTATTTGCCGACCGTATCCGAGATCTCGTGTCGCCGCAACACTTCATCGATAACCGTTTGGGGTATCATTCCGTAATTCATGGGATCCACCTGATCTTCCCCGTGCACGAGACCTCGATTGTCGAACAATCGCATCGCAGGTCACTTTCTTGCACGTAATACAATTCGCTAAAGGTCGGGATTTTCCTGCAACCCTCGCAATAGAGTTGTCAGTTTGTGTTGAAACCGATCGCGATCCTCGTCGGTAAAGGGCCGCGGCCCTTTGGTACGAGTGCCTCCTCGCCTTTGACGGGCCGAGAAATGACGTTGTTCCAACAAACCTTCGATATCGGTTTCCCGGATTTCCTTGCCCCGCGGCGTCAAGACGGCCGATCCGCGCGCCAATCCCAATGCTGCCAGGCCGTAATCCCCGGTAACCAGAATATCGTTCTTCGTCAAAACATTAGCGATATACAAATCCGCCGATTGATCGCTGGCGTCGACGGTCACCACTTCGACGGACGGTTCCGGCACAAGCACGTGAGCATGGCTCGAAACAAGAAGCGCGGTAGCTCCGCAGCTCCTCACGGTTCTGGCAATTTCCGCCTTTACCGGACAAGCATCGCCATCAACCACGACCCGATGACGTGGGACAAGCATCGACATCACCACGCGATTCACCCAAAGTTTGCCGTTATATTATATACGCTAACGAGAATCAAAATCCTGCTTTAATGGCATCAAATTTTGTTTCCATTATCTGATAACCTTAAAATTCTATACTATAATAAGATATACTTCAAATTCTATTTTCCATATACGTGTTTGAACGGTATTATGTTTCATAATTATATGTCTTCTGACATTTGCAACGTAATCAGCGGCTTCTTCTGCGGGTGAACCATAGCAGAATCCCTATGACACCAAGTACAAGGACAAACAGTCCGATAAATACGAACCGCATGAACACCGTGTTGTTGGTTATGTCAAGTAACTCCGATGCCTTATCTAACATCGTCGATTTTACCATAATAGCAGGTGCTCCTTGAACCGTATTTACACGGTCCAAAGAATCGATGTAAGCTGTTTTCCCGGTTATTTGGGCACGTAGAACTGGATTTGCGATCTGCTCATTAGCTCGTTTTAATGACTGTTCGTCGATTCCCGTCACTACGAGTACTTGACCGTTCTCCCCGTAAGGCGAAGAGACCATAGTCATCAAGAACCCGTCTCTCGCTTCCGGCAGCAGGTTGACTTGACCGTTCGCCGGTATAAATCTCCCGTCTTTCAGTTTCACCGGAAACCCTGACTTCTCTAACAAGGTCTTCGGAATTTTGTCCGCGATGCCGATAAAGACTACATTCTTTTGAGCAGCAGCCGCTGGTAGGCCTGGATCATCAAAGCGAACAAAGAATGGATCGCTTCCCGAATCAGTTTTCACATTCTTTCCGATCAAACCACAGAAAGTAGCGAACAAACTGAGTTCCGCAGAAGTCGGAGTGGACGGCAGTACAAACATCGTGTTATTCCACTGCTGCCTGATAACGAAAGGATACGGTATTTCTTCCAACAACATGGAACCGTTTGGTCGTGATTGGAAGCTCAGCAGCGACTGTTTGCTGATAACAGCCCAGTTCCCGATTTGCGTATTTCCGGTACAAGCCCCTTGAGCTGAACTGAATTGGAACGCAACATCGATAATCAGATTACGATTAGCCATTAAATCGGAGGAAATTTCGATATCAAGCGCCCCAAAATCGCTCGACTCTTCATTCAAATATCGACTTTTAACTGGAAGGCCGTTCACCTTCACCGTCACAAGGGACTGGGCAAAATTCAACGTTTTCGCGTGCTTATAATGCATTTTAAAATGACCTGGTTTGTTCGTATCGGCCTCTGTTGGAAGAGAATACGTAATCCGTGTCGTTCCTACGATTGGACTTTCAACGACCAAATCCCCGAAACCGAGATCCTCGAGCGAAAGATTACTCCCGTCGTTGGCGGAATTGACAGTTTCTGCTAATGATGCCATCCCGACAATGTCATAAGACTGACCGGACAATTGCCCATAAAGGCTCGGTGTCACAAGTTGATTTACAGCGGAAGCGATTTCCTGATTCGAGCCATTGATACTCAACACCGTGCTTTCTGAATTCCATGGCGAAACTGAAATCTTAACCTTTCCATTGGCGGCTCCCTGACTAGTTAATTGCCTACCATAAGCTCCCCATTGATCTTTGTTTCCAATCCAAATCATATTTTTCTTCAGCAATTCACCATTTAAGTCCGACTCTTTATACGCTTGAAAAGACAACAAGTTGGCTGGTGCTTCCGACGAGAAAAATCCGGCCATCTCTCCAAGTGCCTTCAACTGGGTTTCATTCGCGGCATCAGGAACGACAAGTAGAGTCTGTAGCGGGGCCAACCCTCCCCTTTCTAAAAATGGACTTGGATAATATGCCATATCTGCCTGATCGTAAGCCTGCATTAGCCGCAAATGGACCAAGCTTTCTTTATGCAATATCAACCAGTTGGCAGGGTTGTTCTGGTCGTCGCACAAGTTCTCAGATGCTTCCATGTGGGATATCACCGAAAGCTTGTGAAAGCCCGGTTTGAGCTCTTTATCAGATAAATCCCCCTTCCAGCTTGTTCGCTTTAAGTTAGATTCGTTTAGAAAAACGCTGCCGAGCGGCTCATCATCAAGCAGAATCGTCAATGTTGATTTTTTAGGAAGAAACGTCGGGGAATGGCTGAATATCAATTCCAAAAAAGATCCTTTGTAAAGAACCCGACTCGCTGTCATTTCAAAATAAAAATCTTGCCGGTTTGTTACCCCTTGAACAACCAAATCATCAGAATATACGAACAGATTCTCCGACTGAACCCCCCGTGGAAGAACCTCTTCCACGGATGATGTCGCTTCCGATTCACCAAGACGGGCAACTTCAGGAGGAGTTTGGCCTGCAAGCGGTGTCTGTTCAAGTTTGGCCATTAGACGTTCTGCCAAATTGTCCGAAGTCGCCTGGTTATTGTTTACTGCGGCGGAAACATGCGCCGGCAGGAAAGAAACGACAAGCGCCGCCAGCAATATAAATGCTATCCGTTTTCGATACATATCAGTCACATCCCATCTTCACTGAAAACGTTGCGTTTTGTCCCATTTGAATTCTTCTCGGCGAATGACGGATCTAATATGAAGCCATAAAGAGCGAATAACCAATACGATCCACAACTGAGAGTAAGTCAAATACATCAGGATCACGATAAAGAAATTTTTGAGTGTCAATTCCGTCCGTTCTATCGCGAGAGTAATCATAATTTCAATGATGAACAACATGTAAGCTAGTAACCAGATGAGGATAAATGGCCCTGGCAGCGTCATTTCGACTACACCCAGCGCACTTAATAGAAAGACGGTGTGAGATAGAAGAACACCACCGAGAAATAGAAAATAAGTAAAGAAATAATAAAGCAAGTCGAAGATCATTTTTTTTCTTTTCATGGTGAGCAACCTGGGCAAGTACTTTATGATGACGTATTGATTTCCGCGAGCCCATCTTGTTCTTTGCTTAAACCATACTTTCCAAGTTTCCGGCTCCTGCTCCCAAGTGATCGCAAGAGGATAGAACCGAATCGAATACCCCTCTTCGTAAACTCGAATGCTGAGCTCTGTGTCTTCCGCAAGCGCCTCTCCATCCCACCCTCCGACCTGCACCAAAACATGCTTTCGGATCATGAAGTTGGTACCGGGAATGGAACTGATCCGGAACCATTTCCACCGACCGGCCTGCGTCATCCACTGGTGACTTATCGTTTCTATGTTAATAAATTGGGTCAGCAAGTTTTTTCGAGCATTGATGACGCGAAACTTTCCAACAACCGCCCCGATTAACGGCTGATCGTCAAAGGCAACTACGAGTTGTTTGATCGCTGCTTTTTCAGGATTATTGTCTGCGTCGTATACAGCGATGAATTCGCCTGTAGCATGTTTCAGCGCCCGGTTCAACGCCGCTGATTTTCCTATCCCTCCTTCAGGCGGAAAGGAGTGCATCGGTTGTATGAACGGATACTTATCGGCAAAACTGTCGCAAATTTCACCAGTCCGATCAGATGAATTATCGTTGATAACAATGACTTGCAATCGGTCCTTCGGATAATCCAATTCCACCATTGATTCCAGAGTATTCCGGATGACGATGTCTTCGTTGTGCGCCGGAATCAGAATCGTTACCTTTGGCCATTGCTTTTTGACGGGAAGCGGATGTTGCTTTTGTCCTTCCACCCAAACCGAATACAAATATCCACCGAGCGCCAAAAACATATGATACAACAGTAAGAGCCAAATGGAAAAAAGTGAAATCAAAAACAAAGTATTTCCGCTCATCTGCTTCTCGCCTCTCTTTCGGTAAAGATGGCCGCTCTCTTCTTACGATTGAGCCGAATCAGAATATAAACGAACAGGACGAGAAACCCAAGGACTATAAACGCAATGCCCCAAGTCACCAGATAAGTCAAATCTGAAAGCAAGCTTTTTTTTACGACCGGCGGTGGTGCCCCCAACCGATCGAGCTTAACCTGGTCTAATACCTTTACTTGAACGCCATCGATGGACGATGTGATTTCAGCGAAATCCGAAAACACGCGATTGTTCTCTCTGTTTAAATCGATATAATCCAAGGGATAAACGTACAAGATGTCTAGTAGCTCCTCCAGTTTCTCAATCGGAAGATACGGGTGAAAAAAACCACCGATTACAGAGTCTCTAACCATCATCATTTGATCGATTTCTGGGCGCATCAGTTCCGGATAACCCGGTTGGTTAAGCACATATCCAATCGTTTCAGGAATGACGTGCAAGCCATGGCGTTTACTGTCCAACCGGTAAGGAGGCTGCTGCGTCAATAAATAAGTTCTATCTGAAACTTGTAATTGTGCAACAAGGGTGGAAAAATATCGAGAAAGCAACCGGTATCCGTCTTGCGACATTGTGTAATGCGGGGGCTCAAAAGCCACCGGAATAATACCATTGTTGAGCAGTACGGCGATCCCGCGATCTAGCTTGTCCAAAGTATACTTTTCCTCATTATCCACGGGAGTGTCTTGGATAGAATCCCAAAACTCGAATCCCTCGCCGGTTTCAGACATCCGATATTGATGCGTATACCCATGCATTATAATACTTGCGCCATGATCAGCCATGTATTTTAATGTACGAACAAATTCAGGCCGTTGACCCATCTGGATGTGCTCGCCGGATTTCGGATTGACGTATACCGGAATGACCGCTACCATATACGGAATGTTTCGTTCATAGAGGAGATCGGCAATTTTTATCAATCGCTCCGGCTCCACATATGGGTGTACGTCTTCGATCCTGATATACCCTTCATGGCGCTCTTCATGAGCTTCCCCGAAAAAATCATGCAGCCCATCCTCCAATATTTTTCCGGGGATCCCGAACAATTGTTGTGAAAGGAAAAACCAGCGACTTTCCGCTGCAACCAGCAGAGGTACGGTTTGATCACCGTCTGAAGCTTCGGCCAGCACGATAGGCTTAATTGATGCCCCGAGTTCCGGGAGCCGGAATATCGGGCTGCTTCGATCGGTATACGTCAGTTCCTTAAAAAGGTAACGAATAGCTGAAAGCGTTTTGTGATTCCGCTCTTGTCCCCCCGGCGGTTCACCGATCCAAAGTATCGGTACCTTCAAAGTTCTCAATTTGTTTTCGGCGATTTTACGCAGATCTGGCGAGGGTGAACTGATGAAGATCACGAATTCCGCTTCTTTCGTTCGAGAGACAGTCATGTCAGATAACGTCACCATTTCCGCTGTCATTCTGAAATGACCTGACAAATTGGCGAGCATAATCGCCTTTTCTTGGACGGATTCCTCAGAGTAAACGATAAGCAGCTTGTGTAATCCAACTGGATCTATTCCATCGGCTTGCGCAGTCATCCTATTGGTGAAACCGAACGTTAAGACAACGATCCACACAAGACATAAACAAATGAATGCCGACAACCGATTAGCCGACATCATACACCATTCCGGCCCTGGCCTTGTCAAAGAGAGTGGTAGGATCTTCCCCTTCATCCGGGCAGCCTGCGATGCCGATTTTCAATTTTATTTTCATCCGTTTACCTCGGGCAGCAACAATAAAATCCGTTCTCATCACAGCTTCATGCATTCTGATTTTGACGATGTTCGCATTTTCTATAGGTGTCTCAGGCAATATAGCAGCAAATAATCCATCGCCCAAATACGCTTTTTTGTCCACGTCTCGCAATACTACTTCGATTTGACCAGAGATTTGCTTCAATATTTGATCTCCGGTGATCTTACCATAAGACTTCCACAGCTCTTTATAGTGGGCAACTTCCATAAGTACCAAGGTCATAGTACGCTTATAACGGATACTCCTGGAAACTTCCTCGTCCAGATCCTGCTTGAATTGTTTATTGTTTTGGAACCCGGTCACATCATCTGTTGTAATGCGTTCACTGAAATTCTCATCGAAGAGGGCGACTTGCTTGGAAATATCACTCAGTTCCCGTCCATAAATACCAGAAATCAAGGTAGCAATCGGAAATACAAACATCCAGAATAGGTCGTTAAAAACCATGTCCGCGATCGATTTCTCGATATATAACCGATAAAGGATCCAGCTTCCGTAGCCAAAAATGACGAAGATTGCCGCAACCAGAGACGCAAGAAGCCCCCTCATCACTCCCAGAATACTGAGCAAGGTCACCAACCCAAACCATATGTAATTCAGAGGATAAAGTTCGATAGTAAAAGCTAGATACAAAGCCCAAACAACCATAGATAAAAACATGAAAAGTTGAAGTATATAAATTCGATCGAATCTTTTCAAAGTAACTGCTCCTTTTTCTCGACCAAAAGCGATTGCAATTGATCAAACGAATATCCTTCGAGATCGGGCAGATGTACAAATGCGCCTTGGTACATTGAGTTCGAATCGGACACGGCCATATCCTGAAGCCGCTGCTTCAACTTCTCTATAATGGGATGCTTGGGATTAACGATATCCAAAAGCCTAATTGCAAGGGCATAAACAGCTGGGGATTCCAAATCCCCTGCTGACGTTCCGTCCGGATGTAATCTACCATGAAGCTTTCCTTCTGCTTCCATCCGTGTTTCAATTAATCGAATGGTCGGGGATACATCTTTGCCGACTTCGGCCAAATGGTAGGCACAGTATAGGGTATCTACCAAATGCACCGACTCTATAGGCTCCCAGTCTCCTGTTTTCCATTTATACGTTTTTTTATATAAACCGTTAGATAGAGCCGCCTCCTTCAATATCTGTAAGGATGACTCATAAACAGGCTTCCAATCTTCATCATTTTCTGCAAGATCCCAAATCGTTTTAAGATCTAAATAAGAGGAAGTGACCGAATCAGCAGGCTGTTCGGATTTCCAGTCGAAATAATCGGTAAGAATGCCGCCAGTAACGTTATGCTTCTGTAGTGCTACTGAAATTTTCTCAGCTTTTTTACTGTATAATCGCCCCTTCTCTTGCCCCCACATTCGGTCCGCTTCTCTTAATGCCCAGATTATTCTTAAATCATCAATACTAGCATTGGAGGAGACATCATGGGAGTCATCTTCTAGATCAACCATCCAACGAACCAACCCGGTTTTCGTAATCAAATGTTTGTTCAAGAAACTAAACTGCTGATCAAACAACATTTGATCCCCATTCCTTAAGGCGTAAAGCATCATCAATCCAGTCGATTCCGAAAGCATCTGATGGCCAGTTGCCGTCCCTGAAACCTTAGGTACGTCGTTACGCAAATTGGTATAGATGCCTCCCGAATCATCCATAAAGCTCTTATAGAATACACGGAACAATAGACTCGCCTCCGCGTCTACTTTATATTCCGTTCTTGATTCTCTGAATTTCGGAAAAAGAATCAAAAATATCGATGCAAGGAGAAAGACAGCGATAAAAAAGAATACATATAACTTCTTTCTTGACATTCTTCTGTCCCTTTCAAAAATCACGTTTTATAGGTAAATACTACTACTCATCAGGAACAAAGACCTGTATATATTTCAAAATTCGACAATATGAGTTCAATTTATATTCTACCACATAAAACCAGACAAAGTCTGAACAAAAAACAATTTCCGACTGGTTCCAGTAAAGCGATCGCTGTGATCAAAAAAAAGAGAACCTTGTCGGTTCTCCAAATAAATTGATGTTTTTTTGTTACCCCTGGAAATGCTCCAAAATGATGCTGGCGGTTTCTTCAACCGCCTTATTCGATACATCGATGACGATGCACCCGATCTTATCCATCACGGATCGCGCATGATCCAATTCCCTTAGAATTCTCTCCGATGTCGCGTAAGGCGCTGAATCCGGCAAGCCAAGAGCTTTGAGCCGCTCCTTGCGGATGGCGTTCAAGGATGATGGATCAATCGTTAACCCGATCACCTTGTTCGGAGATGCGAGATACAGCTCCTTGGGAGGCACTAGCTCAGGGATCAAGGGAACGTTGGCAACCTTGTACGTCTTATGTGCGAGCACCATCGAGAGCGGAGTTTTCGATGTCCGCGATACACCCACGAGGATAATATCCGCCTTTAGTATTCCTGTAACGTCTCGGGCATCGTCGTAACGAACCGCGAATTCCACCGCCTCGACCTTACGGAAATAGTCCGCGTTAAGCAAATGGTTCAATCCCGGTTCGTGACGGGATTCATGGCCCAGCGCGCGCTCTAGATTATCGATGAGCGGTCCCAGTAGATCAATGGCCGTCAGATTCATGCTGCTCGTCTGTTCGACCATGTAATCGCGCAGGAACGGGATGACCAACGTGTACAGCACGATGCTGTTCTCGGCTTGCGCGGCGGCGAGAATCGAATCGATGCCTTCACGGCTCTGAATGAACGCCGCGCGGCGAATGTGTACGGATAAGGGGTGGAACTGAGCTGCGGCAGCGCGCACCGCAAGCTCTCCCGTGTCCCCCGCGGAGTCCGACACCACATATACGGTCACGCTAACTTGCGACATACGCCCTGCTCCTTCCGGTAAATAGTCAACCCGACAGCTTGGAGAAATCCGCGAATTGTTTAACGTCGTCGGCTACGAGAGCCAGAATGGCCAGACGGTTGCGTCGTACGGCCTCGTCTTCCGCCATGACCATCACCGCTTCGAAGAAGGCTGCCACGTGTCCGCTAAGGGATGAAAGGGCCGACAGTGCTCCTGCCATGTTCGCTTCGGTGCCGGCGCTAATAAATTCGCCATGAGCTTGCTGCCATGCTTCGAAGAGCCGCCCTTCCGCCGCATCCTCGAATAACCCAACGTCTACTTGTTTGGAGTCCGCTTTTGCCGCAAGATTACAAACCCTGTTAAACGCTTCGACTGCCGGACGGAACTCCGCCTTGCCGCTATCTGCCGTGACGGCTTGCAAGGCATGCGCCCGCAGGAGAGTCCGACGGACATCGGATACGCCCGCTCCGAGAACGGCATCTACGACATCGTATCGGATGGATTGATCGGACAGCACATTCTTGATCCGTAGGGAGAAGAACTCCTGCATATCCCTACTTATATCGTAGGCTTCTCGCTTCAACCCTCTAACCGCTTGAACGTCTAAAGCGATTTGGAATAAATCGGCCAATGTGATCTCAAGCTCGTGCGCGAGCAAAGTATTGACGATTCCCGCCGCCTGTCGGCGAAGCGCGTAAGGATCCTGCGAACCCGTCGGGATAATGCCGATGGAGAAGCAGCCGGCTATCGTATCCAACTTATCGGCAATTCCGACGATTGCTCCAACAAGAGAAGCAGCTGGCCGATCGCCTGCATTGCGAGGAGAATAATGCTCGTTAATCGCGCGGGCTACGCTCTCGCGCTCTCCGGCCTTGCGCGCGTAATCTTCTCCCATGATGCCTTGGAGTTCGGGAAATTCGTAAACCATCTGCGACACGAGGTCGAACTTGCAAATATCCGCCGTGCGGCTGACATCTTCCAGATCCGTATCGACAAGACGCAGATGCCTCGCGATTCGGTCGGCTACGATACGAACGCGTCGCACCTTGTCCGCGATAGATCCAAGCTCCTCATGGTAAACGATATTCTCAAGCTTAGCCAACGCATCCGCGATAACCAGCTTCTTGTCTTCTTCATAGAAGAACTTCGCATCCGACAAACGGGCACGCAATACCTTCTCGTTCCCTTTGGAGACGACGTCAAGCGATAGGCTGTCGCCGTTCCTTACGGTCACGAAATGCGGCAGAAGCCGATTGTCGCTATCGAAAACAGGGAAATAACGTTGATGCTCGCGCATGGAAGTAATGAGAACCTCTTGCGGGATTTGCAGGAACGACGGGTCGAAGGAGCCCGTCAACACGGTCGGAGTCTCGACGAGGAACAATACCTCCTCAAGCAAATCCTCCTTGACCGCGATATTCCAGCCCCGTTCTTGCGAAAGGGCATGGATTCCGTCAAGAATGGCTTTCCTGCGAACCTCTACGTCTACGATAACCTGCTCGGCAAGCAATCGTTCAACGTAAGCGGAAGGCTCTTCCACCAACGTTTCCTTGCCGAGAAACCGGTGTCCGCGCGTCTTGTTAGAGGATGTTACTCCGGTAATTTCGAATGGCACGACTTCCGAGCCGTGAAGCGCCACGAGCCAACGGATCGGCCTTACGTAACGAAGCTCGTAATTACCCCACCTCATATTTTTAGGGAACGTCAAGGAGGTTACCAATGCAGGCAACGCTTCGGGCAACAGAGACGAAGTCTCTACGCCGAGGCTGCTTTTCGTGGCGAATACATATTCGACGTTCGCTACTTCGCGAATGAATAACGATTCCGGATCGACGCCTTGGCTGCGGGCAAAGCCTTGCGCGGGTTTGCTGAGGGCGCCGTTCTCGTCGTATGCGATTTTTTTGGACGGTCCCTTTACTTCTTCAGTTACGTCCGCTTGCTTATCGGTAAGGCCTCTGACGAGTACGGTCAAACGGCGAGGGGTCGCGTATGCTTTAACTTCGTCGAAAGCCAACCGGCTATCCGTCAGCCATTTCTCCGTCTTTTCCTTCAATTGGTCCATCGCGCCCCTCACGAAACGGGCAGGCACTTCTTCCAAGCCGATTTCCAGCAACAGGTCCTTAGCCATTGTTCGCAGCTCCTTTCTTAAGCAACGGGAATTCAAGCCGTTCCCGCTCCTGCACGTAGGTGGCCGCCACTTGGCGAGCCAGGTTCCGAATTCTTGTAATATAACCCGTACGCTCCGTTACGCTAATGGCCCCTCTAGCATCCAAGAGATTAAACGTATGGGAGCATTTCAACACGTAATCGTAAGCGGGAAAGACGAGATTCGCGTCCATCGCTCGCTTGGCTTCTCTCTCGTGGGTGGAGAACAATTGAAACAGCATAGCCGTATCCGATACTTCGAACGTATACTTGGAATGCTCGTATTCCGGCTGTTTGAATACGTCCCCGTAAGTGACGCCGTTCACCCATTCGAGATCGAACACGTTCTCTTTCTCTTGAATGTATGAAGCGAGCCTCTCCATCCCGTAAGTAATCTCCACCGCGACCGGATGGCAATCGATACCGCCAACCTGCTGGAAATAAGTAAACTGGGTAATCTCCATTCCGTCCAGCCACACTTCCCAGCCAAGGCCCCAAGCACCAAGCCCCGGATGCTCCCAATTATCTTCAACAAACCGAATATCGTGATGTAGGGGATCCAAGCCGAGCCTCTTAAGACTATCTAGATATAACTCCTGGATGTTGTCGGGGGATGGCTTCATGATGACCTGGAATTGATGATGCTGATAAAGCCTGTTCGGATTTTCACCGTATCTTCCGTCGGCAGGCCTTCTGGAAGGCTCGACATATGCAACGTTCCACGGTTCAGGTCCAAGCGAACGCAGGAACGTCATCGGATTAAGAGTTCCCGCGCCTTTCTCCGTGTCGTAAGGCTGCACGACTATGCAATTCTGTTCTGCCCAAAACTGCTGCAGCGTCAACGTCATTTGTTGAAAATTCATCGATTGTTTCGCTCCTTTGGAGTGTCTGAATAACATAAAAAGCCCCCGTCCCACGTCTGCCTTGGCAGACATAGGGACGGGAGCTGAACATTCCCGCGGTTCCACCCTACTTGGCTTTCCTTAGGCTCGGTTATGTAACCCGCTGACCACGAAGGAAATACCCTCCTCATTCGTGCGAATCTCTCCAGAGCGCCCTTCGCCGATCCGTGTCTCCGGGCTTGCACTATCCCCGGCTCGCTGCGATTGCTAACGGTATTCGGCTACTTTCTCCTTCACAGAGACAAAACGTTATGATGCCATTCTAAACTACCGCGACGCGGCCTGTCAAACGGGACCGTCTCCCGTCTCGGCCTCCGCAGCCGGCTCGGGGCGCTTTATCCTCTCTCCGAGAAGATCGCCGTATTTCTCCCACTGATCCAGGAAATTTCGAGACTTCAGGTTAAGGCTAAGATGGTTATCCATCCATCTCCTTAACGCTAATTGCAATTGACGTTTGGAGCTATCCCTGACCGCGATGTTGCCCAGTCTGCGCAGATCCAACGCAGAGAAAACCCTCAAAAGCTTCCATACCGTCTCTTCCAACTCAAGCGCCGAGGAATCCCGATATTTACATGACGAGCATAACGCCCCGCCAGCGGTCGAGCTGAACCGAAAAGGGCCTTCCTGTCTTCCGCAGCTTACGCATTCATCCAACAAAGGAGCATAACCCGCCGCGCTCGAGACCTTCATCTCGTAAGCTCTCACGACGATCTGAGGATCTTTTCCCTCCGCAAGGGCAATCTGGCAAGCTTTCAACTGATGGAACAGGTAAGCCGCCGCTTCATCGTCATTGATCGCGCGATCCGTTAACTCCGCCGCGTATGCGGCATATGCAGGACCTTCAAGCCCTTGTCTCAGCTCCTGAAACGAAGTAATAATCTCCCCGCTGTTCAAGGTTCCCAAGCTTCCGGTTTTATAATAAGAAAAGTCGCCGTATGTAAAGAGTTGCGCCAACGAACCGTATCGGCTCTTCAGCTTCTTCGCTCCGCGCACAATAACGCCCTGCTTGCCATGGGTTGGCGTAAGCAGGGTAATAATTTTATTTCCTTCCCCGTAATCGGTGCTTCGAATGACTAACCCTTCCACCCGATATAACATCGGCACTCATTCCTCGTCCACGACATGACCCTCTTCATCTTCCGACCCGTAATCCGTTCCTAGTTCGGAAGCTCCAAGATTGTGCACTTCCTTATAAAGCAGATAAGCTTCGATATCGCCGGTTTGCGTAAACACGTGCCACGTGAAATCCCGCACAGCGCCTCATCCTCTCCGGTCGAAAATGAATTGCACTTTCACGGATTAGGATGTCACTAGCGCGGTCTCGATATGCCTGACACATTTTACGAAATCGGAATATTCGCCGGTTAATCGTTGCGGTAACCCAATGTCTTAAGGATAGACTCGCGATTGCGCCAATCTTTGTTTACCTTGACCCATAACTCCAGGAAGATTTTGGAGCCGAGAAGACGCTCCATGTCTTGCCGGGCAAGCTTGCCGACTTCCTTCAGGAGGGCTCCGCTCTTCCCGATGATAATGCCCTTCTGGGAATCCCGTTCGACGAAGATGACGGCTCCGATATTTACGAGTCCGTTATCGGCGACGCTCATGCTCTCGATTTCCACCGCAATGGAATGCGGCACTTCTTCCCGGGTAAGCTGCAAGAGCTTCTCGCGAATCAATTCCGCGCACACGAATTGCTCGGGATGATCCGTGATTTGATCGGCCGGGTAATACATCGGGCCTTCGCCCAAGTACTTGGACACTTGCTCGAGCAACGCGTTTACATTGTTGCCTTGGAGCGCGGAAACCGGCACGACTTCGGAGAAATCCATCAGCTTTCGGTATTTATCGATGACCGGAAGCATTTCTTCCGGATGAATCTTATCGATTTTGTTAAGAACGAGAAAAACCGGGGTGTCTTTTACCTTCTTGAGCTGTTCGATGATATAACGGTCTCCGCCGCCGATCGGCTCCGTCACGTCCGTCAGGAAGAGAATTGCTTCCACTTCGTTAAAGGCGCTCTCCGCGGCCTTCAGCATGTAGTTGCCGAGTTTCGAGTTAGGTTTCGTAATTCCCGGAGTATCCAGAAAAACGATTTGAACGTCATCCGTAGTATACACGCCATGGATTTTGTTCCGGGTAGTCTGAGGTTTATCGGACATGATCGCGATTTTCTGCCCGATCACTTGGTTCATCAGCGTGGATTTCCCTGCGTTAGGTCGTCCTACTATCGCCACGAAGCCTGATTTGAAGCCTTTTTTCTGCATAGCCTAATCTCCTTCGATTCCGCTCATTTATTCAAATCCCGTGAAGTAAAAGCACCCGGCAATAGCTCGGATACGGTCGTAACGCGGTAGTTTCCTTGCAAATTACCGAGGATTACGGGCATTTCAGGCTCGCAAAGCTCCGCTAACACCTGACGGCATACGCCGCACGGGGTAATCGGGCTTTCGGTTTCGCCGATTACGGCAATCGCTTGGAATTCTCCTGCCTTACAGCCGTCCGCTATCGCTCGGAACAATGCCGTTCGCTCCGCGCAATTGGTCGGACTATATGCCGCGTTCTCCACGTTGCAGCCGTTGTGCAGACGTCCTTGCTTATCAAGCACGACGGCTCCGACCTTAAAGCCGGAATAAGGCACGTAAGCATTCGAACGCGCATTATTGGCCGCATCCAGAAATTGTTCTATCGTAAGGGAAAGGTCTTTGACGCTCATTTATGATTTCCTCCGTTTCGACCATCTACTGAAAACAAACTTTCCACAACGGGGGGCCGAGCACGATCGATCCTACCGTCACGGCGAACAAGGCTGCTATCAACACGGCGCCTGCCGCCGTATCCTTGGCGGCCTTTGCCAGCGGGTGAACGTCGAGGGAGTGCCTATCTACCGTCCGTTCAATTGCCGTATTGAATAGTTCCGCAACCCATACGCTTGAAATAGCTGCTATCAACCACAGCCATTCCCAACGTTCCAGCTTACACCATGCGGCTATGGCGATGACGATGAAGGCGGCAACAAGATGAAATCGCATATGACGTTCGCTCCGGAACGTTTCCCAAATACCCGCAACGGCGTTACGGAAGGATCGAACCTCGCGCGAACGCCAGCCGCTCATCGGGATAGCCCTGCCGCTTTAAGTACTTCTTCTTGCTTAGCGAACATTTCCCGCTCCTGCTCCTCATCTCCGTGGTCGTATCCCACAAGATGGAGAAACCCGTGCACGAATAAGAATCCTAACTCGCGCTCGAAGCTGTGCCCGTACTCTTCGGCTTGAGCTTGAGCCCTAGGAACGGAAATGACGATATCCCCGAGCAAGTCGGAAAAGGGGTTCCCCGCCTTCTCCTCGTCCTTCCATTCTTCGCTGCCATCTTCCGAAGCCTCGTATTCGTCATTATATTGAATATTCGGCTCCTCGCCTTCGATCAAGGAGAAGGATAACACGTCCGTAGGCTTATCCAGCCCGCGATATTGACGATTCAGCTCGCGAATGCCTTCATCGTCCGTCAAGGTTAGCGTGACGGTCCCGTCCGTAACCCCCTCCTTCTCCCCTGCGATCCGCAAAAGCCGTTCCAATACATCCATCCATTTTTCTTCGCGTTCGCCCGCTCCGCCTTCACGTTCGTCGATCCACTCTAAACTTAGAGTCATGGTTTAATCTCCTTCACATCTCTCAGTTTCTTTACTTCTTTATCGTCCGGATACTCGATTCTGGAATGGAACATCCCGATTACGGTTTCCTTAAGCGTCTCCGCAATTTTGTCCAATTCTCTCAGTGTCAAGTCACACTCGTTGTATTGATGGTCATCCAGCCGTTCTTTGATTATTTTCCCAATGATGTCTTCGATTTGCTCTACCTTCGGATGATTCAGCGAACGTACCGCGGCTTCTACGCAGTCCGCTATCCCCACGATCGCCGCTTCCTTGGATTGCGCCTTAGGCCCGGGGTAGCGATAATCGTCCTCGGTCCACTCGTTGTCCACGCCCTGCTCTTGCGCTTGTTTGACTGCTTTGTAGTAAAAATATTTCAAAAGGGTCGTCCCGTGATGCTGCTCGGCTATGTCTCGAATGGGCTTGGGCAGTTTATGCATCTTAAGCATGTCCGCGCCATCCTTGGCATGCGCTATGATTATCGATGCGCTGACCTTGGGATCGAGCTTGTCGTGCGGATTGCCTGCTCCGTTCTGGTTCTCGATGAAATAAAGGGGTCTCTTCGTCTTCCCGACGTCATGATAGAACGATCCTACGCGGCATAACAGCCCGTTCGCCCCGACGGATTCAGCCGCCGCCTCAGACAGATTGCCGACCATCAAGCTGTGATGGTAAGTGCCTGGCGTTTCGGTTAGAAGCTTGCGCAGCAACGGATGGTTCGGGTTCGATAACTCCACGAGCTTAAGCGCGGACAGAATACCGAAAGTGACCTCGAAGAATGGCATCAATCCGATAACCAATACCGCCGTCAGCAGCCCGCTCGAGAACATGAAGATAACCGATTGGATAAGCTGTATCCTGTTAGGCTCCGGGTTGACCAACATGAGGGCCAGCACGGCCACGGAGCCGAATAGGCTGACCATGATTCCAGCCTTTAATATTGACGATCGCTGGCTGGCCCGATGAATGGCCAGAATGGAGGTGAACGTTACGACCGCGGCCACGAACCCGTAATGGAAATCGAAAACATGCTCTTGCTCCACGTTCAGAATGATGCTGGCCAATAGGGTGAACAGAAAGGAGCTGACGAGGCCCAGATGCAGATCCAAGAGTAACGTAACCAGCATGCTCCCCATTGCGATCGGAGCCAAGTATCCAACGAAAGGCCATTCCGAGCTATGCGTCAGGGCAACTAAATGCATGAATAGGATGTTAAGCCCGAACGTGATTAGCAGCATAACCCAATGCACGTTCGTCCGCTTATGAGCAGCCGAAGCGACGGTCGTTAATTCCCCATACCCATACAAAGCCAGTGTGAAAATAATAGCAAAAAGCAGGACGCCCAGCTGCGGCAAGTAATTTTTACGTTCCTTCAACAGACCCATGGAATCCAGCTTCTCATAGATGTCTTCCGTTATAACTTGTCCCGCTTTGACCACGATGTCTCCCTGCTTGATCATTACGGGAGGCGTATTCTGCTTTGCTTCCACCTTCGCGTCTTCCGTCGCCTTCTTGTCGTAGAATTTATTCGGAAGAATGGCGAGCCTTGCCAGCTCCTGAACGATTTCCCGTTCCGTCTTCAGAGACAGGGAGCTCGCGTTGACAAGCTCCGCGACCTTCGTGCGGGCCGTCTCCGCTTGGGTCAACGACTCGCTGGTCAGCTTGCGCACGACCTCTTTTCCTATCGTCCGCATTTCGAGCAATTGCTCGGGAGTTAAGCGCGGGATTTTGTAGAAGGTTTCCTCCGGTATGGAATAGGTCTGGGATAGGACGACCTGCTCCATCTCCTCCAGCAAGCCGGCGGAGTAGGTTTCGGAGCCGCTGTTCGTCGCTACGAAATTCTCGATGTATTGTTCTACGCGCTCGGGAATAACCCTGCGAAAGATATCGACCTTATCGGCTTCCGTGATCTGATCGTCCAGATTCAGCTGCTCGATTCTCGTAAAAATCTCGTTGATCAACGCTTCGTTTCTAAGGGCCACGATCGAATAGATCGGTCCGACTTTCTCGGCCGCTTCTTCCTGCGCCTTCAAGGTAGCCTTATCGTCGAGCTCCTGTCGCGGAGCTTTGATATCCTTATCGCTCTTGCCGTTAAGCGTAATATCGTAGGTTTCCGGAACGAGCCGCGGCGCAATGCTGAAATAAAACAAAAATACAAAAAGCAGGAGCAGGAGCCAACGCATTGCCGCGCTGTGCTTCCATCCTGCCGCTGCCCCTGACAAGGAAAGCGGATTGCTAGGCTGGCCGCTTTTGTTCCGACTCATCCGGCACTCCCCTCCCTTATGGTTTACTGTTCGCTGTTCGCATTGTAGGCCAATATGATTTTTTGCACAAGGGCGTGACGAACTACGTCCTGATCGGTAAAGAATACGATTCCGATTTCCTCGATGTCGCGCAAGATGCGCTCGGCTTCGATCAATCCGGACTTTTTCCCTTTGGGAAGATCGATTTGGGTGACGTCGCCCGTAATAACCATGCGTGATCCGAAGCCAAGCCGCGTCAGGAACATCTTCATCTGTTCGGGAGTCGTATTCTGCGCTTCGTCCAGGATGACGAAGGAATCATCGAGCGTCCGGCCTCTCATGTAAGCAAGCGGCGCGATTTCGATCTGGCCTCGCTCCATCGCTTTCGCTACGCCTTCCAAGCCTAGCGCGTCATTCAACGCATCGTAGAGAGGGCGCAAGTACGGATCGACCTTTTCCTGCAGATCGCCTGGCAGAAAACCCAAGCTCTCGCCCGCTTCGACCGCCGGGCGCGTCAGAAGAATGCGCTTCACCCTTCCTTCCTTCAAAGCCGCGACCGCGCACATGACCGCTAAATACGTCTTGCCCGTGCCCGCGGGGCCGATTCCGAATACGATATCCTTCTTTCGGATCGTGGTCACGTAATGCCGCTGTCCGAGAGTCTTGGGAATAACGGGCTTGCCGCGGAAAGTGGACGTGATCTCGCCCTTGAACAAGGAAAGCAGTTCGTCCGCCTTCAGTTCGCGGGACAATTCCAGAGCGTATCGGACATCGCGTTCGTTCAGTTGGAGACCGCCCTGCACAAGCTGTATGAGCGTATCGAACAGCTGCTGCAACGAGCGTACTTCCTCCGCCGGTCCTTCAATATAAATTTCCGCGTCCCTGGAATGAATATGCGACACGGTTTCCTTTTCGATTATACGAAGAAACTTGTCCTGCGGGCCGAATAGCGCTAAGCCTTCAGCCGCATTGCGTAACGGGATAGTCGTATATTCTTTCAGTTCCGTCAAAAAGCCTCATTCCCCCTACTCGATGGATGCTTCTAATATAGGACGTTCGACCTCGATAGATTGTTCCATTTCAAAAAGAACGGTTAACAACACTTTACCATTCTCGGTTTGTTCATGCAAAATCTTTTCCGCCTTGATGATTGCGTCTTGCCCTCCTTTGGCAAGCAATTCGGCGCGGGCTTGCTTAAGTCCCGCCTCCTTCGCCTCTGCGGGAGTCAGCTTCTTCTCTATTTCAACGACTTCCAGTTCATGCTCCTTCATCGTTCCGAACGGCAGCCATCTGTTCCATAGCTGCGCCCTATTAACCGTCGTGCGGGTTTGCGAGTCCGCAAAATCGTGCCCGCCATAGCCGGAGATCTGAAGCGCGCGGTTGCCAATGATCAAGTAACCGCGATCTTGGGAGGCGCCCGTGAGGTTTCTTGTTTTGGTTGACAAAGGGGATTCGATACGGAATTCGTGCCAGACAAGACCCATCACCTTACCTTTGGATACGACCGCTTTGCTATGCTTCTCGTCTCCCAATAGGCCGGAAATCAGAATGTCTCCCTTGCGTACCCGATCATTGCGCTCAACCTTCGGTCGCCCATTCTCCGCTATGACCCGCGTAATGACGGCGTCCGTCTTGGCGACGAGATGTCTCGGGCTTGCCGGAGCCTTGTTCTCCGGCTTAGTCGAGTCGATAACCGTAATTTTGATGGACGTCCCCGTTTTGTCCACTCCGACCCACGCTGCTTCGGGCAAACGAAGCGCCAATCTTTGCGACAATGATGCGGCGTTCTGCAGCCGGAAGGACCACTGGTAGGCATATATTCCCTCTGCTCTCGCCATCTGGCGTATTTTTTCCTCCGGAATGGCGGAGTTCCCTTCGATCTTGACTTCCCACACCATCGTGGAGAGGATGAACAAGGCCGCCACGAAAGCGAGCATCCCGCCCGCGAAGGTTTTTCTTCTGGATAATCGCGCCATTCGGAAGGGAAGTCCGTGGCGAGAAATAATTCGCGTCCTGCTGCCATTCCTGCGCAGCACCGGACGCAGGCGAAAAAAATCGGACACCATTATCCCGAATGTCAGCTCGCCTCGAGGCGTAAACGCGATATTCCACAGTCCGATCCGCTCGCTCGTAGCCGCATTGAGGAATGCCTCCGCCTCTCCCCCTATGAGCTTAACCCCAACGTATCCGCGCAGCATTGCCACCCAAGTCCCTTTCATGCTTGCTCTCCTCCCGGCTTAGAGCTTGTCCTTCAAGTAAAACGGCTTTCGCCGTCCTTGAGACGGCGGTACGCGTTTGTATCGAAACTTATTGTCGATTAAGCGTCACTGGGGCTTCTTCCCTCTAGGCTGCAGCCGGACGCCCATGATTTTCCCTTCAACGAACACTTCCTCTGCCCCGATATTCCGGATAATCAAATCTTGGCCCGTCACTTCCAGTTCCCCGTTGTCCATCGCCAACCGAAGCAATTCCGGGGAGAAATGGAGTATCCCGCGGTGATTTTCCACCGTCACCTGAAGGCCCCCGATCATCGTGATGCGCGGCAAGTCCAGCACCACATCCTGCGGCAGGTCGAGAATCGTTGCGGTCCATTTGCGCAGCTTCCGACTTACACGCATCATTGGGCGGTCCTCCCTCCTATACGGTAAACATATGCACGGAAGAACTTCTTTATGAAGCGAGCCCCGTCCAAGCTTGCGCAGCCTTGCGCAAAGACGCCAAAAAGCGAGTCCCGAAGGACTCGCTTGCGTTGGTTGATGGATCGTATTGTTACCGGTTTATCTCCGAAAAGGACGTCTCGCTCGCGGCGGGCCGAGAATTTCCGCCCAGACAACGGCGCGAGTGAGATCCTCCGGCGTAAGTGCCGGAGAGTGGGTTCGATCTGGCCGGGATAGCCCCTTTGATTCTGGCTGCTTTACTGCGACCCGCTTCCGCTGCGCTTCCTCCGAGAGAGAGTCCTCCGTTCCGACAGTGGAAACCCTAATCGGAGAAGGAGTCTTGACCGGATTCGGTTGCGTCTGCCGCTGCGGAGCCGGGAAATGGGTGTCTGCAGGCTCTGTCCGCGTAGGCTGTGCCACTGGGGGCCTTAATTCTCCAGGGCGTCTAGGCCCATTCTGGCCGCCGCCTCCGAAGTCCGGCATCCGGTTAGGGGGCCGTTCAAGCGGAGATTTGCGGAAAAAGAGCGAATAGATGATTCCGACCACGATGATGACGAAATAAAAGTTATGCATCAGGAATGAAATTAGCCGCTCCATGTTACAACCTCCTTACTTAAGAAATTCGCGCGTAAGGTCATGGCTTCTGGTGGCCGTCTCCGCCCGTCAAGTCGTTTTGCTTGCCGATGGAGCCTCTCATTTGGGTGTCGGCTTCAATGTTTTTCAAGTTCATATAATCCATAACGCCGATCTTCCCCAAACGCAATGCCTCGGCCATCGCAAGAGGAACCTCTGACTCCGCTTCGACCACTTTCGCTTGCATTTCGACCACGCGCGCCTTCATCTCTTGCTCCTGGGCTACCGCCATGGCGCGGCGCTCTTCCGCTTTCGCTTGGGCTATGCGCTTGTCGGCTTCCGCTTGCTCGGTCTGCAGGTGAGCTCCGATGTTCTTTCCTACGTCTACGTCCGCAATATCAATGGATAGAATTTCGAAGGCGGTACCCGCATCCAATCCCTTGCCTAAAACCGTCTTAGAGATCAGGTCTGGGTTTTCCAGAACGTCTTTGTGGGATTCCGCAGCACCATTGGTACTTACGATCCCTTCCGCTACGCGCGCAAGAATCGTCTCTTCACCTGCTCCCCCGACAAGACGGTCTATATTCGCTCGCACCGTCACTCTAGCTCTGACATTGACCTCGATGCCGTTTTTCGCGACCGCCGATACGACAGGAGTCTCGATAACCTTCGGGTTTACGCTCATTTGAACCGCTTGAAGGACGTCGCGTCCGGCCAAATCGATTGCGGCCGCGCGTTCGAACACGAGAGGGATATCCGCTCGTTGCGCCGCGATTAGCGCGTTTACGACGCGGTCAACGTTACCGCCGGCAAGGAAATGACTTTCCAGTTGGTTAATATTCAAGCCCAATCCTGCTTTCGTCGCCTTGATCAGCGGATTCACGATTCGACTGGGAACGACGCGCCGCAACCTCATAGCCACCAAGGTAATAATGCTAATCCGCACTCCGGAAGCGAGAGCCGATATCCAGAGCATAAACGGGAAAAAGCTCATAAATACCGAAATCGCGATAACGGCCACTGCAATAATGACCAAAAGCTGTACGTCCATGTTATCCATTGTTAACCTCCGACATTTTTAATGGTATTGCCCATTCTGCATATCAAGTTAATTCGGTAAAACCTGTTAAATTTCCTTCACGAGAATTCTTGTTCCGTCCACCGAGATTACGCGTATCCGTCTGCCCTTCTCGATAAATTCCCCGGATGTGATCACGTCAAGCCGCTGTTCGCCGAAATCCGCCATACCCGACGGGCGAAGCATGGAAGTCGTCATCCCTTCCTGCCCGATCCATTTTTCCCGGGATTGCTGCGGGACGAAGCCCTTGTCCGTCGTAAGCTGCTCGTTTAGGATGAACCGGTTCCAGATCCCCCTCTTGCGGAAAATGTAGACGAAAACGCCGACGATGACCGCGGCAACGAGAATGGCAATTCCTAGCGATTGCAACGCATTGCCCTTATCGTATGCCCCCATCGTGATTCCGAATACGACAGCAGCGATCCCAAGAATACCGAGAACACCGAAGCTCGGAATAAATACCTCTAGCACGAGCAGGCCAATCCCGATCAGGAACACGACCAATGACTCCATGCCCGCGAAACCCGCGATCGATTGACCGAAGAAATAGAGGCCGAATGAGATAAGACCGATAATTCCCGGAACTCCGAAGCCGGGGACGAGAAATTCGATGGCGATTCCCGCGATGCCGATAATTAACAGCAAAGTGCCAAAGCCTGGACTCGTCACCGCCGCGGAAACCCTTTCGGCGAATGAGGGATTGAGCGCGATGACCGTTCTATCGGATAACCCTTTCCAAGCGATGACTTCCTCCGCCGTCTTGGCCATCTTCTCCGAATAACCGACCTTCAAAGCCTTTTCGGCGCTCAAGGAGATGATCTGTCCTTTTTCTTTGGTTTCGCCGATCTCCTTCATTTCAACGACTCGGTTAGGATCTACCATTCCTACCGCAATAGCAGGATCACGTCCATTAATCTGCGCTGCGGCTGCCATTTCTTCGCTCCAGAACGATACGAGCTTCGGATTCTCGACGGCATTCCCGGCTCCGTCCACGATCATAGCCGCCCCGATCGTCGTACCTGGAGCCATCGCGATGTCTCCGGCGTTCAGCGCTAGATAAGCGCCCGCCGAAGCCGCCTTGCCGCTGACGAAAGCAACCGTCGGAACGGTAGCGCTGCGAATGCGCTTACCGATTTCCTCCGCGGTGTCTAGCCGTCCGCCAGGAGTATCGATGTCCAGCACGATTAGGGAAGCTTTCGCATCCTCCGCCTCGGTCATCGCACGGTCCAAGAAGGAGGCGAGACCGCTTTGCACGGTCTGATGCGCCGGAATGACGTATACGGCGCCTTCCGATTCAGTCCCTGCAGCGCGAGCGTTATCAACGATAATGCCCAATAAGGGTATTGCCGACAAAATGATGAGCAAGGTAAATCTCATCGCTCTTGTCCAGCCGGCGATACGTTGGCGATTCGAGTCCGTTAGAATCAAGACCATTCCTCCTAAAGCTAATATTTCCAAGACAAAAGTAAATACGGTTCGACGGGACTATAGTTTCAATCCCTTCAAAATCATCATAAATCAATTGGAGTTTGAATAAGCAAAAAGCACTCCCCGTTAAGGGAGTGCCTGTCGTTCAGTCGGAATTATTGCAGAGATTGTTGGACGATTGCGTTGACGAGTTTGCCGTCCGCAATTCCCTTCACCTTGGGCATTAGGGCGCCCATCAATTTCCCCAGGTCGGCTTTAGAAGAAGCACCGGTTTCTTGCATGGTCTGTACTACGATAGCTTTGACTTCTTCTTCGGTTAGCTGTCGTGGAAGATATTCGGAGATGATCTCAATTTCTGCTGTAACATTACTGACTAGGTCTTCACGACCCCCTCGTTTGAAATCCTCGAGGGAATCACGTCGCTGCTTGAGTTCACGGCTCAATATATTAAGCGTATCGTTATCTTCAAGCGGGCGGCGCAGCTCGATTTCTTGGTTTTTGATCGATGCACGAACCATGCGAATAGTCTGAAGCCGGAATTTGTTGCCGTCCTTCATCGCTTGTTTCATGTCTTCGTTCAAACGTTCCGCGAGATTCATGAGTGCGGATTCCTCCTAGAACTTCCGTTTACGCGCGGCTTCGGACTTCAACTTCCGCTTTACGCTTGGTTTTTCGTAATGTTTACGTTTCTTCACTTCCGCGAGAACGCCGTCTTTGGCAATGGAACGCTTAAAGCGGCGGAGTGCAGCGTCGATTGTTTCATTTTTTCTTACTTTCGTTTCTGCCACCTGTTTTCCCTCCCTCCGCAATAGACCACAACACGGTTATCAAACTATATTATATGTGATGAGGAAAGGGAGTGTCAACTTGAGTCTCCCGAAAACTTGAATTCAAATCGCGTTAAGTTTTTCCTCTGCACCATTTCGGACTTTTCTAAGCTAAACCTGTTTCTGTGCCGGATTAAGGGCTGCTAATTTCTCTCCGCCAAGAATATGCCAGTGCAGGTGAAAAACCACTTGTCCTGCATCGCTTCCGCAATTGTTGACGAGACGATATCCGCTCTCCGCTAGGCCGGCTTCCTTGGCAATCCTTTGCGCAACTAATAACGTATGTCCCAACAAGGCGGAATCATCTGCTTCGCAATCGTTCATCGTAGCGATATGTTTCTTAGGAATGACCAGTAAATGAACCGGGGCTTGCGGCTGGATATCGTGAAAAGCGACGACTGATTCATCCTCGAATACTTTGCGCGCGGGAATGGTTCCCTCGACGATTTTACAGAATAAGCAATCCGGCAAAGAACGCGCCTCCCAAAGTGTCATTTGCTTCCATCATACCTGATTCACCCTCGTTAGTCCAACCGCGCGAATAGCAAAAAGAGACCTGCGGCACCTCCGCAAGTCTAATCTCTGCTTGGTCTGTGTAGTTTTCACCAATAATACGGCAGCAATGATAATGCCACTAGCCCTGCCAACGGCAGCACTAGACGATTGAATCTCCGCGGGCGATACGGATAAAAAGAACCGAACGGCGGATAGAATCCGGCTCCGGGAAAGAATCCGCGCATTTCATTGGCGTGTCCGGGAACAGCCAGACACACCCATTCATCGTCCACATGCTCCACGATACCGTCGTAACAGTACCCATCGGCTGCTTGAACTTCAACGTATCGATGCATGTGGGATTCGCACAATGATTTCGTTACCGCCTTTTTAGCCGCCGGCTGGTCTACCGGCTTGTGCATTGGCATCGACTTATTAACCGGGTGATGAATCGGTTGATTGGGGTGTTTCGGCATATGGTGATGCTCAGCCGGTTTAGTTGGTTTAATCTTTTCCAATAGCATTCCCTCCTTGGGCGCTTTACCCACAGCATATGCCGTCTTGGGCGAATGGCTACTTGGTAAAGAAAAATGGGCGCACAATTATTATTGAAGTTTGCCTGCTAATTGGATGAGTGCATCGCTAGCATCCACGGCGTTCGTTACCCAATCCCCGATCGTGACCATTTGACGATAGCCCGCTTCGCCTGAAGGCGGACGGAACCCGCTCAGCGCTTGCCGCATTTGGGCAGCTCCGTCCCGAACAAGATTTAACGCGGCCGACTCTTCCTCGGTCAGCGGACCCTCTTGTTCGCCAATCGTCGCCATTGGGCTTTTCGCCCCTATGACGGCGTTCATCGCGGAGATGAACGGTTTAGCTTCTTCTTCGCCGGATTTCCCCGTTGATCTTTCCGTGGCCGCAAGGATCAAGCCTAACGTCTCCCCCGACGCGAGCGTTGCTTCGCCCAGCATGCGTGCCGCGCGAAGCCGTTCCGTTTCGGACTTGGCATTCAGAAGCCCGTCCGAACCGTCGCGAAGCCGTTCCGCGAAGATCAGCGCGTAAACGTACCGCTCGGCTAATCGTTGCCCTTGATCGGTCGTATGCGACTGCTTGGTTAATAAATATTTCGAATAAAAGATAATGATAAACGTCATCAATACAACGACGATAATTAATAAAATCGCTACCGTATACGATCTTTTGTTCTGAACGTTATCCGACATGATCTCACTCCCGCTTCTCCGATTAGATCAAACGAACGGCATGGCCGCCGTCGAAGAAATAAACATAAGCTTCCTTTACGGGCATGGCCAGTATACTCTGAACCGCCTCGCTATATTTCTCAACCTGGAATCGGTGCTTCTCCGCCGCGACATCGGGATCCGTTCCTTTAAGGACATCCGTCTTGTAGTCAACGAGCACGAGCCCGTCATCCTCAGCGAACAAACAGTCGATTACGCCTTGTATAATGACCGTCTCCCCGTTAGACGGTTCGATTACGCCCGGGTACACCCTCGCGGCATCCATTCCGTAAGTAAACGGAACTTCTCTCCACACCCTGGATGCCTCTCGCATTCGAGCGTACAGCATTGAACGGCCGAACGCCGCGATTACACCAGCTTCTATACCGGACCGTTGCTCCCGGGACAAGATCCGCTGTTCCACCAAACGGTCCAGCATCTCCGCGATTTCCGATTCGTCGAGATCCTCATGCACAGGGAGGTGCTGCATGACCAAGTGGAACGCGGTACCGCGTTCCGCCGGCGTCAATCGACGGGTTGACATAAATCTCGGACGGCGCAGGCTGAACGTTGCTGCATTGTGCTCGGCCGGCTGCGATTCGTCGAAAGGAACCAGTCCTTGCGGGGATAACGCTTCCGATTCCGAGGCATCCACGGGAGCAAGCCGATTTTTCAAAGCGGTAATCGAGGTTTTTGCGGCTACTTGGGTTGCGGAAGCTTCCTTGTATTCCCATGATAGGATTTGGGTCACGAGTCTTGCCGCCGCTGATTCCACAATATCTATCTTATCCCTGCTCAAGACAGCGTTCCAAATTTGACTCTCGTCGGGCTTCGGCTCATGTGCGGCAGCAGATTGGCGGGTAAATACGTTTGCCGGAACGATCCTGCACGACCAACGTCGCGCGGGATCGACGAATTCGCTGGCGATAACCGCGGCCGAGCCCAGCCAATCCAAGTACTTCCCTGCAGCGGCAACGGAATGCGTAGGAAGGGCATCCTCCGCCATCGCCGCGGTCTCGCTCCACTGCTCCCATTGCTTCGAGGCATCCTTGCTTGTTCCGATCAAATATAGCTTTTCCTTGGGACGCGTTAATGCAACGTACAATACCCGCATTTCCTCCGCGAGCATCTCCGCGGCCAGCTTGCGGCGAATGGCCAGTTGAGGCAAGGTCGGGTAGGTTACCCGCGTATCTCCCTCTACTACCCTTGGCCCGAAACCTAGTTGCTTATGCTTAAGGAAAGCTCCGTTCAGGTCTCTTCGATTGAAGTTCCGGCTAAGTCCCGCCGCGAATACTACCGGAAACTCAAGCCCCTTGCTCCGGTGGATGGATACGATTCGGACGACGTTCTCGCTCTCTCCGAGCGCTCGCGCCGCCCCCAGATCGGCCCCCGTATCGCGCATCCGGCCCAGAAACCGGAGAAACCGGAACAGTCCGCGGAACCTGGAGGAGCGTTCGTATTGGACAGCGCGATTGATTAGCGCCCGCAAATTCGCTTGCCTCTGGCCGCCGCCCGGCAATCCCCCTGCGTAGTCATAATAGCCGGTTTCACGATATAGCATCCACAGCAAGTCTCCTAGCGGCTCTCTTCTTGCGTAATCGCGCCACTCTTCAAGCTTCCGCGCGAATGCCGCCAATGCCTCGCGGAAGCCTTCGAAATTGCCGGTCTCCTCGGCAGTCGAATTGGACTCGTCTCCCTCGGCAGCTGCGTTGAGGGCGTCCCAGAACGAGCCGGTGCGGCGTGCCAGCCGAATCCGGGCGAGCTGCTCGGCCGTAAAACCTCCGATAGGCGAGCGCAACACGCCGGCCAAAGGAATATCCTGATGAGGATTGTCGATGATGGACAATAGCGAGAGCATGATATCCACTTCCGTAGCCGCGAAATAGCCCGTTGCCAAGTCCGCGTAGGCAGGTATGCCCGCGGCTTTCAGCTCGTCAAGGAAGGCGGGTGCCAGCGCGGTTACGGCCCTAAGCAAAATGACGATATCCCTGTACTGAACAGGCCTATGCAGCTTTGCTTTACCGTCAAAAACCATAAAGGGGTTCAGGCCATCCCCTTCCATCCCCATTAGCTTGCGAATTTCGGCAGCAATGCATCTTGCTTCCAACTGAGCCGACTCCAAATCTTCGACTTCCTCCGCTAATCCTTCCTCTGCGGACGCTGCGTTCTCGTTCCCTTCTGCGCCCAGTGTTTCCGCAGCCTCCGTTCCGGGAGGTGTTTCCTCTGACGAGTTTGAGACCGTCGCGGCTGTATCCAACAAGATCAATTCGACCGAATAGGGGTTCGGCTCGTTGGCATCGGGATAACCATCCCCATAGATCAGCTCCGCTCGCGCATCGTAATTCATCTCTCCCACTGGCTCCCGCATAATCAGGCGGAACACATGGTTCACCGCGTTCACGATTTCGCGCCGGCTGCGAAAGTTCCGCGCCAGATCGATGCGCAGCCCGTCCGCATCGGAAGCTTCCGTCATCTCTTCGGACTTGGTAAATGCTTCATAGGTTTTGTACTTGTGCAGAAAAAGACCCGGCTCTGCCAGACGGAAACGGTAGATGCTCTGTTTGACGTCGCCGACCATAAAGACGTTGCCCGGATCTTTCCTCGCGATAAGCGCGACGATCGCTTCCTGGACTTCGTTCGTGTCCTGATACTCGTCCAAATAAATTTCCGAGAAGCGTTCTCTGAAATTCAGCGCCGCCAGCGAAGGCATGCTGCTTTCGGGCGTCGAGGAAGGATCCCGCAAGATTCGTAACGCATAATGCTCCAGGTCGCCGAAATCCAGCAGCCCCTTCTCTCTTTTCGCTTGCTCGTAACGTTCTCCGAATTGAACCGCCAGCTCCGCCAATTGTTCCATTGCCGGGGCGAGCTCGCGAAGCTCGGACGCGTACTGCTCCGGCGAGCGGACAAGCCACTCCTCGGACAGCCTGCCTGCCGCCTTTTTCGCAGCATCCCTTAGCCCTTTTACGCGCTCGATCAAATGGATGTCGTAATCATCGCCTTTACATGCTTTGAGGCGTCCGAAAGAGATATCGGCGACCGCAGCCTGCCAATCCTCCCAATTCCCGGCCTCGAAGGCAACCGCAACCTTCTCCAGCCCGTCGATATCGGCGAACAGCGTATCGATGTACGGCTCGGGTCCACCGGGCTCATGGGCAATGCGAAGCGCTCCGCGCAGGAGATGCAGCGTACCCTGAAGCAGAAGGACTGCATCCTCTCGCAGGCTCTTAATCCACAACGATTGAAGGAGCTCTTCCGCTTGCGCTTTCCCGAATTCGGCCGCCATCCGCCTAAGCCAATACTCCGGCCAAGGATGGCTGCCCGCGTACTCGAACAGCTCCAATACGAGTCGGTGCAACGGCTCGTCGCTCCGTTCCCCTCCGAAACGATCGGCAAGCGAAGCTAGCGCCCCGGCTTCCCCTTCGATCTCGTAACGCTCCTCGAACAGCTCGTCGAGCGTATCCATTCGAAGAAGCTCGGCTTCCGTCTCGTTAGCCATACGAAAGCCGGGATCCAGCTCGATAAGCGGTGCATATTTTTCCACTATCTCTAGGCAGAAGGAATGGAGCGTCGTCACCGAAGCTCTTGGCAGCAGCGCGATTTGACGGCGCAAATGCCTGGAATCCGGATTCCGCTCCAGTGCTTCTTCAAGCGCATGGCGAATTCTTTCCTTCATCTCCGCCGCTGCCGCTTTCGTGAACGTAGCTACCAACATGGCGTCAACGTCCAACGGCCGTTCTTCGTCCGCGATCCTCGAGATAATCCTTTCCACGAGAACCGCCGTTTTTCCGGAACCCGCCGCAGCCGCAACTAGCAGATTGGATCCATCGGCCGTTATTGCCGCCCACTGTTCATCCGTCCAACGGCTATTCTCCGGCTTGGCCGGCCAATGTCTAGGCTGCTTCAATGCGGTTCCCTCCCCTTCGCGCTATCGGCGAGCCGCTGCCACAATTCCTCGCGGCTGCCGGACTTGCTTAATGCTTGATACGTATTTCCTTCCATCTGACTATCGAAGTGGCATACAGGCCTGAAGTCGCAATACGTACAAGGACTGCGTTTATCTAAACGATAAGGGGCAATCGCAACGTCGCCGTCGATAATCCGTTTGCCGATTCGGCGAATCTGCGAGCGCACGGATCCTCTCAACACTTCCCACTCGCTTTGGTTCGCGACTTGAGAGCGCGCGGAGAAGGTCCCGTCCTTCTTGAATTCCACCGGCACCACGGCAGACTTGCTCGCTTGATTCAAAGATTCATCCATCAGTTTGACGGATTCTCCGTCGGATAGCAGCAAGCCTTGCATGCGATATTGCTTGAACAAGGCATTGCGCGCTTCTTCCTTCGCCATCCCGTTGGGCGTAAGTAGAAGCGGATTCTGTACATGGAAGTAGAGAACGCCTGCCGGTTTGGCCGCTTGTCCCAACCAATGCGGGGCATGGGAAACGACGACGTCCAAATAGGTAAGCATCTGCAACGATAGACCGTGCGCCACTTCGTCCAGCTTCAGCTTCATCGCACTCGACTTATAATCCATGATGCGCAGGAGCAGTCCCGAGGAGGATTGCGCCGCGTCCACCCTGTCGATCTTGCCGGCGATATCCATCCATCGCCCTCCATCCAGTTCGAGGGACAGCGGAGGGAGCAAGCCGTTCGGCCCGAAGCTCATCTCCAGCCCGACGGGTTTGAATGCCGACAGCGCGGCATGTTCGCCTAAAATGGCGGATGCCTGCTTGACGATATCGCGAAGCTTGCGCGCCATCACCTGATGGCGGTGCGAGGACAGCAGGATTTGCGATTGGATGCGCGGCAACAGCTTGTCCACCGCCGCTGCTGCTTCGATCTGCCATCGCATTGCGTCTAATCCGGCGGGGCCCTCCGCGAACAGCTTCTCCGTCGTCTGGCGCAAGGCAGCGTGGAACAATTGGCCGATATCCGGGGAATCGACCCGGAACAGCCGGCGTTCCTGCAGCTTCAGCCCATGGACGGCGAAATGCTGGAACGGACATGCAATGAAACGTTCCATGCGAGAGACGCTTGCCAAGAGACGATCTCCATATAACAGCCGGCTCGTTTCCGGAGCGAGCGGCTTCTCTTCGTTCGTATAATTTAAAGAGGATATTAGAGAAGCTAGCCGATTCCGCCAGCCTTCTTGCTCTATTAACCAGTTATAGACCGACCACCAGCCGCCGGAAATGGCCTCCCCTTGTCGCCAACTGCGTAATCTCGTCAACAAATGGGTCATCGCCCTGCCAGGATGCACCGCATATTCAAGCTGCTCCTCTTCCGATTGGGTTTCCTGCGGCTCCGCCGCCACTTGACGGACGGGGATTCCTGGGAACCTCTTCCGGAGCTTGCCGATCCACTCCGATGGAAGCAAACCTTGCCCTTCCTCGTCGGCGACCGCATAGCTGACCCAAAGGTGATGGGACGCCGTAGTCAACGTCAAATAAGCAAGGAATGCCTCGTCTAGCAATCGGCGTTTCGAGCCGGGAGCAAGCGATAACCCCGTAACGGCTAATCGCTCCCGCTCTTCCTCCGCGAGCAGTCCGTTCTCGGAAATTCGCATCGGCATCAAGCCGTCATTCGCGCCGAGCAAATAGAGGACCTTGATCCGATCGGACCGAGTCCTTTCCGGACTGCCGACCAGCACGCCGTCGAGCGAAGGGGGCACCGCGCCTAGCTTCAACTCTTCCAATCCGGAGTCAACCATACCTGTGAACAGAGATTGGTCGGGTGATTGTTCTCCCATGAGCTCTACCAATTGGTCTAGCAAATTGATCACGGCATCCCAGAGAGGCCTGTGAACCGCCATCCGACCCGGCTTGCCTGCCGAGTTGTCCTCCATGCTCCACGTTTCAAGCTTATCGGCGGCTCCCGTCATCTCCAAGAAATCGAAGAGGCTTTCGCATAGCTCCCTGACGGACTTAGCAGACTTCATACGTTCCTCAAGCGCTAGAAGAGGCTTTAGCAGAGCATCCCTTACTTCTATCAGCTTCTGCATGGCTTCATTGCCACCGCTAGACGCCGCTTCCTCCTCTATGTCGCCTCGGTACAATGGAAACCAAGACTGGGCGGAATGCCAGCGCCAGCCGTCTATACCGACCGCAAGCGCGTAATTTTCCAATCGGTCGATTTCGTCTCTCGATACATGCCTCTCGGGCGTCCCTAGCAAGTCCGTCTTGGCGCAACGAAAAACGGCTTCCGCCTTCCAGCCGCCGGTTACGCATTCCAAAGCCGAACGAACGAATTCCACGAAAGGGTGATGCGAAACGGTCGATTTGCCATCCAAATAATACGGAATGCCATAATCGTCGAATACGGCCGCCAGCAAATCCGAATAATCGTCCATCCGACGTACGAACACGGCCATATCCCGCCATCGGCTCCCTTGCTCCCTAACGCGATAAAGCATATCCCTTGCCACGGCTTCGGCTTCGGCTCTGCGATTAACCGCTTGGTGCAAGGATATCCCGCAATTGGGATGATCCGGACGTAAAATGGCGGAGTCGCCTTCCCATCGCTTGCGGTTCCCCCAATTTCTATCCAAGAAGGCGAGCATGGGGTTCTCTATGAAACGCGGAGCGACTTCCGGATCTAACTCGACGGGAGTCTCCAGCTTTACCCCCGCGGCCTGCGCCATTTCGCACAATTGGGCGGAAGTCTCGGCGGTGGGATGAAATACGTCAAGCTCGTCCGGTCTTTCGCCGGCGCCATAGGGCTGATCGACGCACAGAGTTACGCTTACCCTAACCGCTTTTCTTAAGAGCGCCTCCAAGACCGCATACTCGCTAGGTGTATACCCATGGAAGCCATCCAGCCAGATTTCGGCTCCCTCCAGGAACGAACATTTCGCCGTTCCCTTCGCAAGCCAGCTCAACATATCCTCTCCGTCTAACCAATGACCGATCAACTCTCGTTCCATTTCCGAATAAATCAAGGATAGATCGTGGAGCTTGTCCGTCAGTAGCTGCGATTCCATCCTCGAATCCGCGCGTTGCGCCGCAGCCTCCGCTTGTTCGGAAAGCTTAGCGCTGTCCACGCCGTACCGTTTCATTTCGGTGAGTAATTCGTTAATCCGCGAAATAAGCCCCGACTCCGCTTTTCCGCCTCGAAACAGGCGCAGGCTTTCTCTTCTGGCTTCCAGTATCTTATGTAAAAGCATTGCTTTGCCGTTATCGTGAATCGGGACGACCGCAGATCCTCCCGTTTCCTGCATGACCCTGAACGCGAGCCTGCGGAAGCTAAGCACTTGCGCGCGCATGAAGCCCGTCATCCCCGGCGTAGTCACCATCGCGTATTCCGCTTGAAAAGTCGCCTGCTCCGGCACGATCCATAGGAGCTGCGCGCCGAGGGGATCTTGCTGCAGCTTGCCTCGTATTTCGTCCAAGCAAAGACGCGTCTTCCCGCTTCCGGAACGACCCGTTATGAGCCGAAGTGACATCCTTCCCGACCTCCATCTAGCTCCGTGCAGCTAATCGAATATGAAGTACATTGTACCACAAAGCCCGATAGGCGCACAGACGTTCGGTATGGCAAAAAAAAGAACACATCCCTCAAATTTAGAAGATGTGTCTTTCATTCGCGACAATCGCTTGATTCATGAAATATTCATGTACCACTTGCTGCCATCGTCGTATTTGAAGATCGCGGCATCAAACCATAATTCGATGCAGCTAACATGCTTCCAGCGGCGGCGGAATTCCAGATCGCCCTTCATGTCCTTCATCCGATTATTGAACCGGCTTCGGCTGCTCAGCGCTTTAGCCCTGTTTTCCAGCGGTACGGCCCTTTTTCCGAATAATATCACTTCATGTACCATAATCCTTACCTCCCGTTCCCGTGCCTCTGTGATAAAGATAATCCAGAGGCGTTAGAAATGTTCCCGAAACGGCGATTAATCATCCCATCATTTACTAACATTCTCTTAACAATTTACCCGGGGCGACGATTTATAAATCTTTGCGGCTGCGCACCTCGAAAATGCCGAACTTCAAGTAGTGCCCTTCTTCTACGCCAGCCAACTGAGGATGGTCCTTGCCCGCTCCGCGCCATTCGATGCGGCGAATGATTTTACCCGCGTCCTTGGCGGCATCGAGAATCGTCTCCAAGAAAAGCTCCGGCCTTACATGGTAAGAGCAGCTCGCCGTAACCAGGTAACCTCCCTCGTTCAGCAGCTTCATCGCTTGCAGGTTGATGTCCTTGTATCCTCGGCAAGCGCCCTCGACCGCTCTTTTCGTCTTGGCGAACGCGGGAGGATCGAGAATAATCACGTCCCATGTTTTGCCCTCGGCCGTCAGCGGCTTGGAGGTATCCACCTTGACCCCCGCCTCTTTGGCATTCGCTCTCGTTTGCCGTTCATCGCGTCCGGCGACTTGCTGGCGCAAATATTCGAAAGCATCCGCGGCAACGAATTCAACCCGGTCGGTAAACCCGTTAATCTCCACATTGTGACGGGCCGTCTGCAGCGCATGCTCCGAAATATCGAGGCAGGTCACCTTCTTCGCGCCATAATTGCAGGCGTGCAAGGTGAAGCTCCCCGTATGGGCAAAGCATTCCAGCACGGTCGCTCCGTCCCAATAGGGGAAAGCAACGATGCTTCCCTTTTCGTTGACCGGAACCATCTCGATTACTCCGCTCTCCTCAGACAGCCGTTCCGCAAGCTTGATCCCACTGCGCGCTCCCCACCCTCGTACCAACGGTTTAATAGAAGCCCGATTCTCCCGTTGATCGAAGAAATAACCCGTTTTTTGCCCGCCTTCGATATCGACCTGAACTTTCAGCCCGTTTTCCACGATTTCCACGTGTCTTGGGCACACCCCGTACAAAACGCCTGTTCTTTCCTCCAAGCCTTCCAACGTACGTACGCCAACATCGCTTCTCTCGTAAATTCCGCTTGGAGCGAACACTTCGATCAAAGCCCGAAGCCAATCTTCCTTGGCGATTTCCATTCCGAGCGTTAGCACTTGCACGACCAAGATGTCGTTAAACCGGTCCACGACTAACCCGGGCAGAAAATCGGCCTCGCCGTATACGAGACGGCAAGACGTTTCCTCGCCAAGAAACCTCGTCCGGTGGGCCGAAGCGCGCTCGAAGCGTTTACGGAAAAATTCGGTATCCATCTTATCCAGAGGTCCATACGCCACCATGCGAACGGTGATCTGGGATGCCGGATTCCAATAACCCGTTCCTAACAGCAGCCCGCGATGATCTCTTACCTCTACCAGTTGACCCGGCGTCGCTTCGCCCTCCGTCTTGGCGATCTCGTTCGCGTAAATCCAAGGATGTCCTTCTTCTAACCGCGGGCGCCGCCCTTTATTTAACCATACCGCTGCTTGATTGCTCACTTGCCATCCACTCCTTGTCCCAAGTATAAACGGATCGTAGTTCATAAACTTGTCCTGTTATTGCATAGTGTTAAGTTGGGGGTGCGAATATGTTATCCGGTTTTATAATCCCGTCCTTGCTCGGGTTCGCGTTGCTGCTGTCGGGGATGAAAGTCATGGAGCTCTCCCTGGAACGCTGGGCGGGCGGCAAGCTGGCCATCTGGGTGTCTCGTTCGACCGCTACTCCGTTGCATGGATTCGCCGTCGGAACGGCCGCATCCGCATTGCTTCAAAGCAGTACGGCCGTGACCGTCCTAACGATCGGCTTCGTCAATGCCGGTTGGCTCTCCATATCGCGCAGCTTCGGCATTATTCTCGGAACGAATATAGGGACTTGCTTAACGACGGAACTGATGAGCTTGCAATTGCATCGCTTCGGTCTGCCCCTGCTTGCCCTAAGCGCGATCGGATGGACCGTTACGCTCCTGTTCAATGAATGGAGAGATCCCGCGGCTCTACCAAGACGGGGCATGCCATTGCGTTATGTATCCGTAGCCTTGGGCGGATTCGGATTGCTCCTCTTCGGCTTCAAATTGCTCCAAGGAATGGGTCCCGCCTTACGGGAAAATGGTACTTTCGAAGCTTTGATGCGCCATGCCCACGACAATCTTCTATGGGGAGTGCTCGGCGGTGCATTTCTTACCGCGCTCGTGCACTCCAGCGCCGCGGTCATCGCCATGTGCATGGGGCTCGCGGCCACGGGCGCGATTTCTCCGGAAGCCGGTATCGCGATTGTTCTGGGCGCGAATATAGGTACTTGCTTCACCGGCTTGGTCGCCTCGCTCGGCGGCGGTCCTGGAGGACGCTTCGTCGCGATGTCGCAGCTTGCCCTTAACCTGGGAGGAGCGTTGCTCTTCTATCCCCTGATCGGAGTACTTCACGGAACCGCCGCCTATCTAGCCCCCGACGATGCCGCCGCCCAAATCGCGCATGCGCAGACAATCTTTAATATAGCCTGCTCTCTGCTCGCGCTGCCTGTTGCGTACCTTCTTAAGCACGATTAGAGAAGCTTTGGAGGATTGCCGGACCGGAGCTGCTTCCGATCCGGTTGGCCCCGGCTTTAAGCAAGGCGAAAGCCGATTCGGCGTTTCGGATGCCTCCGGAAGCCTTGATCCCCACCGATGACGAGATTTCGCCTCTAAGTAAAATAATATCCGCTGCCGTTGCTCCGGAACCGCCGTATCCGGTAGAGGTTTGGATATAATCCGCTCCCGCGGCTTCTGCTATCTTGCTTCCAAGCCGCTTCTGCTCATCCGTCAACAATCCGGTTTCCAGAATGACCTTGATAAGCGCTCCGCCCTGTACGGCTTGCACGACGGCGGCGATGTCCCTTTCAACGGCGTCGCGATCCCCGTCGATTAATTTTCCTATGGGCAATACCATGTCGATCTCGGAGGCACCGTCGTCCAATGCGGCGGAAGCTTCGAACGCTTTCGCCCGGGTTGCTTGGGCTCCTAACGGAAATCCGACGACGGCGCTTACCTTCACGCTCGTCCCGCTTAATCTTTCCCTGCACAGCCTGACCCAGCCCCCGTTGACGCATAAGCTGTAAAAGCCTTCCGACGCTGCTTCCTCGCAGCAATGAATCAGCTCGTTCGCCCCCGAATTAGCGGTGACAACCGTATAATCGATATGGGTTGCCAGCGAAACCGACGGTTGCCAGAACGGGAATTGATTTTCTTCTTGCATGAGGTCCACCTCGATCCGATCCCGGAATTCTTTATATATGTTTCAAACCCAGCTTCTCGTAAGCCAGCCGAAGTACTTCATCATTGTTGTCATAACCCGATTTGAACTGCAATTGCCAAGCTGCCGCCGGTTCATGCCAAGCTACTCCCGATATTTCCTCAATCTGAGCTTGAAGCTGATCATCTCCCGCTTCAACGAGAAAATAATGGACTTCCTTCTGAACCGAACCCAACTTCGCATGCTCGTAACGATAAGAAATAACGGTAAGAGGGGCTGCGATTTGACCCGATATGCCCGTTTCCTCTAGGATCTCCCGCAAGGCCGTCTGCTCCACCGTCTCCCCCGGCTCCATTTTACCCTTAGCCAACGTCATCTTTCCGAAACGATCTTCGATAAGCTGAATTTCCAATTGACCATCGAACTTGCGGTAGACGACGCCTCCAGCGGATATTTCCTTTACCATTTAACGTTCCCCCTTTGTTGCTCCTATGTACGAGAAAAAGACTTCATCGGGAGGAGCAAGCTTGCGCATGCCTGCCTTGCGATGAAATCATCGACTCGATCTCTAAGCTTGCATTGCTATCGGACGGCGGTTGTCTTGCTCCAGCACCTCAAGAAGCTCGCCCGTGCATTCATTTACCGCGGAATCCGTAATGCGGACGCGACAAAGCTTGCCGATTAGCGAAGGATCGCCGTTAAATACGACTTGAATATAATTGTCGGTATACCCGGAAATCAGGCCGGTTCCTTCCTTGCCCTTGGCTTCGCGCTCCGGAATGACGTCAAGCACGCGGCCTACCCATTCGCGACCGTAAGCCGCTTGCATCCGTTCGGACAGATCGATCAGTTGATGCACGCGATCGTGCTTCACTTCTTCATCCACTTGCTCATCCATGCGCGCTGCCGGAGTCCCCGTCCGCTTGGAGTACGGGAACACGTGCATTTCCGCGAAGTTCATGGCTTCCATGAATTTGTAGCCGTTCTCGAACTGCTCTTGCGTCTCGCCCGGGAAACCGACGATAACGTCCGTCGTAATCGCTACTCCCGGCATCGCTTCTTGAATGAGGCGGATTTTCTCCGCGAATTCCGCGGTCGTATACTTGCGGCGCATTCTCTTCAGAATGTCGTCGTCGCCCGCTTGGAGAGGAATGTGCAGATGGCGGCACATCTTCGGCGAGCTATTGAGGATGGCGATCATCTTCTCGTCGATCTGGCTCGCTTCAATGGAGCTGATGCGAATGCGTTCCAGTCCTTCGATCTTATCCAGATCGGCCAGCAGATTCGCTAGCCGGTAGTTTTCCAGGTCATCCCCGTAACCTCCGGTATGAATACCGGTCAGGACGATTTCCTTGTAACCCGATTCCACAAGCTGGCGGGCTTGATTCAGCACGCTCTCCGGTTTACGGCTGCGGGAAAGTCCGCGGGACCACGGAATAATGCAGAACGTACAGAAATTGTTGCAACCCTCTTGGATCTTCAGGAACGCTCGCGTACGCTCCGCGAAATCCGGAACGTCGAGCTCCTCGAACTCCCGAGTCTTCATAATATTGCGAACGGCGTTTACCGGCTTTCGATCGCTCCGAATATCGGTAACGAACGACATCAGCTTCTCTCGGTCCTGGGTTCCGATGACAAGATCGACTCCCGGGATGGCCATGATCTCCGCCGGAGAGGTTTGCGCGTAACAGCCCGTTACGGCGATGACAGCATCCGGGTTGCGGCGAACGGCGCGGCGAATAATTTGCCGGCTTTTCTTGTCGCCCGTATTCGTAACCGTGCAAGTGTTGATCAAATAAACGTCCGCCGTCTGCTCGAAATCGACCTGCTCGTAGCCTTCGTTCTTGAATAGCTGCCAGATCGCCTCGGTATCGTAGAAATTGACTTTGCAGCCAAGCGTATAAAATGCCACGTTCGGCATCTTCAGTTTCCTCCCAACTCTCCGGACTCGTAGGCGAGACAGGCAAGCGCGTATAACGCCGCCGTCTCCGTCCGTAATATTCTTTTTCCTAAACCGATTAACTTAGCACCTGATACTGCCGCTTCATCCGCTTCCTGGGGGGTAAAGCCGCCTTCGGGTCCGATGACTATCATAACGCGGGGAGCGGCCGTCGTGTGCGTTGAGATCATGTTGGACAGCACATCGCGCAACCCGACTCCGGTACGGCCTTCCTCTTCGTAACAGAACAAGACGAGGTCGAACTCCGCGAACATCTTGATCAAAGATTTCCAAGATGCGACCGTGTTGATTTGTGGTATGACGCTGCGATGACTTTGTTCCGCCGCTTCTTTGGCGATCTTGCGCCATCGATCGATGCGTTTCGCTTCTTTGCGTTCGTCGTACTGCACGACGGTACGCTGGGAAAGGAAAGGTTGAAACACGGTCGCTCCCGCTTCCGTTCCCTTCTGAATGACGATTTCCAGCTTGTCCCCTTTGGGCAAGCTTTGCGCCACCGTTACCTTCCAAGCCATTTCGGCTTGCGAAACCAACTCTTCGATTATTTCCGCTTGTATTTTATCTTTTTCAACCGATACGATCTTAGCCAATACATCGCGGCCGTTGCCGTCGCAGGCAATGAAACGATCGCCGGGTTTGGATCTCATGACGGCGGCTACATGCCGGGCGTCTTCTCCTTCGAGCATAACGGAAAGCTGTCCCATCTGCGCCTCAGGCACAAAATAACGCTGCATCTTCAATAGCCTCCTGCCGATGCTCCATCCTACATCTTACCTTGTTCATGGGCTTTTTGCTACCGTAAGGAATTGTTAAAAAATCAAATTTAAAATCCGATTCATTCCGTCGACTATCGGCCATCTCAAATTCATTAGCGGACCTATCGTCGAGTCGCGAAGAGGAGGGATAAAGATGATCAAGAGGAAGCCGAACGTTATCCATTGGCCCATCTCCTGTATTCGAATGCGAATCCTGATCGGCAAAAATTCTTCTACGATCCGGTAGCCATCCAGAGGCGGCACGGGAATAAGGTTAAAAAGAAATAACGCAAGGTTTATAGAAAGCCAATAATTAATAAAATCTCCTAAATTAATCAGAAAATCATTCGTTGCATGATCGAATACGTGGAATACATCCAATACATTGATTAATAATAGAAAAAGAAATGCCAGCAATAAATTGCTTATAGGTCCTGCCGCCGTAACGATTATGCTCATAAGTCTCGGATTTTTGAATCTGCTTCGACGAACCGGAACGGGTTTGGCCCAACCAAATCCAGCCAGGATAAGAAAAAGCATCCCGATCCAATCTAAGTGTGCCATCGGATTTAGAGTAACGCGGCCTTCCCGGTAAGCCGTATCGTCTCCGAATCTCCAAGCTGTCCAAGCGTGAGCGAATTCATGCACGCTAAAGGCGATCAGCATAATAACGATAATGACGGGAAGGTGCTCAATCGGAAACCAGAAAAAATTGTTCACTGGCCATCCCCCTTCGGCTTACCTGCTACGAACGCAATCCACTCCTCTTGCCTTAGCACGTCTACGATTTCGAAACCTGCCGCGAGGAGTCCTGCTTCGACTATCATTTCTTTGTTGCTGTAAATACCGGATGTGATATAGATCCCGCCGGGTTTAAGCACTTCCAAGACATCATCGAGGAAAAGCAGGATAATTTCCGCTAGAATGTTGGCAACGACGAGATCAACCGGTGGCGTAACACCGACAATTTGCGCCGATGAGGGTTCATCGGATACGTTTTCGCTCTCGCGCAGAACGCCGAGCAAATCGCTAAGTCTAACTTCAACGTCATTCTCGTAGCCGTTAAGCTCTATGTTCTCCTTAGCGCTAGTAACCGCAACCGGATCAAGATCGAGCGCCAATACTTTGGATGCGCCTAGCTTCATCGCCCCGATCGCAAGAACTCCCGAACCTGTGCCGACGTCGATAATCTGCTCTCCGCCTTTAATCGCGCTATCGAGTGCTTTTAAGCAAAGTGCAGTCGTAGGGTGCGTTCCCGTACCGAATGCCATTCCCGGATCGAGTTCGATTACAAGTTCATCCCCTTGCGGAGTATAGTCCTCCCAAGTAGGCTTGATCGTAAGACGATCGGTGATCGCTATCGGTTTGAAATACTGTTTCCAAGCGTCCGCCCAATCATCTTGGTGCACGTCACCAAGCTCAATCGTAAACTCTCCCGCATCGTATCCGAATTCCGGCAACCCTTCCAATAACGCCTTCAATTCTATGGCAATGGGCTCCATCTTGGTATCTTCCGAGAAGTAAGCTTTGAATACCGCATAGCCCGGTCTGATATCATTCAACGGAGTGTCGTACAATTGACCGAAAGAAGTATCTCTAGGCTTATCCTCCGACCACGCTTCTTCGACCGAAACGCCGCCCGCTCCAAGCTCCGTCAGATAGTGGGTAACCATTTCTTGAGATGATTCCGTCGCCAGGACGGTTAGTTCATGCCAGCGCAAATCTGTTCCTCCCTATAATCAACCAAAAACGTAACACTCTACGTACGTATGGCCATTCAATGAATCTCATTATACACGTACTGTTTTGCCCGATGCAAAAAAACGAATCACGCGCGGAATCTACTTAATCGCGTTCTTATCGCCAATATCCCCTTAGTTAAGGAAGAGATTTACAGCCAATACCCAAGCCTTATAGCCATTATCCCATTCACTCAGGAACAACCTTATAGCCATTATCCCTTTCGCTCAGGCTAGGCTAGTCATGCCCTATTGTCGTATTTTGCGGCAATGAAAAGAAAATGCTTGGATCTTCTTCCTAAAATTGAACACTGAGCCAAGGGGATAATGGACATACGCGCGAGAAATGAGTTGCTATCCAGCACTGAGCGAAGGGGATAATGGCCGCACGCGCAAAAAAGACGCACCACGTGAGTTCACGATGCGTCTCTCTTGCCTATACGATCTGACCGCCGGCTTGTTCGATGACGGTCCTAGCTTGTTCGGCAGCTTCGCCGGGTACGTTTGCGGATAACGTAAATTCGGAAACGGGTCCGCTACCTTCTGTAGTCGCGTCCCATTGATTGGCAACAGCGTCTGCGGAAGCCATCACGCCCGACGAGGACTGAAAGGCAGAGCCCGCTAACAAGGATGCCGTCAAACCGTCAACGTCGGAGCTTTGAATTGCCCCTGCTTGATCGGAAGCATAGGAGCTGCCGAAACCGTTAATTACTCGCTCTAATCGAAAACGATCGCTTCGAAGCGAGGCAAGCTTGCGCATGGCGGATTCGGCTTGATCTTGGGTCGCGAACCTGGCCTGAATGGGCTGCATGTCCAACTCCGTCACTCCCCTTCGTTCGAGGTAGCCCGACGATCCGCTGCCGCCGCTCGCTCCTGCGCTTCTTTGTCCTCGCTGTCCGCAAGCTCGTCCGCGAATTCAACATCCTTCGCCGAACCGATCGGTAATTGCTTATTTTCATTTGCCATATCTCGTTCATTCCTCCCTCTTGCATGCGCATTAAACCTTCACGCAGCAATGATTTACATATATTTCTCTTCTCATGCCCTGCTTATGCAAAAAGAAAAACCGCCGGTTCCCCGACGGTTCTTGCAAAACGAATTATTCGCCTAGTATTGCGCGTTTCATTCTTTCGAAGATGGACTTGCTATGCTCATGCGTTGATTCGCCGCTCTTAGAGGCAAAATCGCGCAAAAGCTCGCGTTGATCTTCGCTTAACTGTGTCGGCGTTACGATCGTTACTTTCACTTGCTGATCGCCTTGTCCGTAACCGCGCAGCTTCGGAACTCCCTTACCCTTAAGACGGAAGTAAGTTCCCGTCTGAGTACCTGCGGGCACTTTCAGCTTAACCTTCTCGGTTAACGTCGGGATCTCGATCTCGTCGCCCAATGCCGCTTGCGTAAAGGTTAGCGGGATCTCGCAATAAATATCGTCGCCTTCGCGTTCGAAGAACTCGTGGGATTTCACCCGCAACACGATGTACAAGTCGCCGGAAGGGCCTCCTCGCACTCCGCCTTCCCCTTCTCCGCTTATGCGCAGTTGAGCGCCTTCATCGACCCCGGCAGGAATTTTAACGTGAATTTTACGTTGCTTCTTGACTTGACCATTGCCGGCGCAAGTTCCGCATCGTTCCTTAATAATCGTGCCCCGTCCCGAACAAGCCGAGCAAGCGCGACGATTAACGATTCTCCCGAATGGCGTATTCTGTGCCACTTCTTGCTGGCCGGAGCCGCGGCAAACCGAACAAGTCTCCGGTTTCGTGCCCGGCTTGGCGCCGTTCCCATGACACGTATCGCAGGTTTCGGTACGCGGGATGGTAATATCGGTTTCTTTGCCGAATACCGCTTCCTTAAATTCGATCGTCATCGTATATTGCAGGTCATTGCCGCGCTGAGGCGCGTTCGGATCTCTCCGGCCGCCACCGCCGCCTCCGAAGAACATATCGAAGATGTCCCCGAAGCCGCCGCCGAAATCCGCTCCGCCGCCGCCGCCGAATCCCGCGTTCGGATCCTGATGGCCGAATTGGTCGTAACGAGCTCGTTGCTGATCGTCGCTAAGGACGTCATAGGCTTCCTTAACTTCCTTGAATTTCGTCTCGGCATCCGCCGCCTTGTTGACGTCGGGGTGATATTGACGGGCAAGCTTGCGATAAGCCTTCTTCACGTCGTCCGCGGAGGCGTTCTTCTGCAGCTCCAGCACATCATAATAATCCCTTTTGTCCGCCACTTCTCCACCTCCTCATGAAGGAAAGTCAAAATGAATTCGCCCAAGGGCGAAGTCACTTTGACTTTCGGTTTTATCCTAGAAAACCTTAGTTTTTCTTTTCTTCGTCGACGACTTCGTAATCCGCGTCCACGACGTTCTCTCTCGATGGACCGGTACCGGTACCGGCATCTGCGCCTTCGGCACCGCCGGCTTGAGCTTGAGCCGCTTGCTCGTAGAGCTTAACGGAAAGCTGTTGCACGATTTCGGTCAATTCGTCGGTTGCCGTTTTGATCTCTTCAAGGTTATCGGAAGCGAGAGCAGCCGTCAACTTCTCTTTAGCCGCGTTCGCCTTATCGATTTCGCTCGCATCGACTTTGTCGCCCAGGTCTTTGATCGTTTTGTCAGCGCTATAGATAAGTTGATCCGCGCTGTTCTTCGCTTCTACAAGCTCGCGGCGAGCTTTGTCTTCCTCCGCGTGCAATTCGGCTTCTTGCTGCATGCGGTCGATTTCTTCCTTGCTCAAGCCGCTGGAAGAAGTGATCGTGATTTTTTGGCTTTTGCCTGTTCCTTTATCGAGAGCGGATACGTTAACGATACCGTTCGCGTCGATGTCGAAAGTGACTTCGATTTGCGGTACGCCTCGCGGCGCAGCCGGAATGTCGCTCAGAATAAAACGACCCAACGTTTTGTTGTCTTTCGCCATCGCGCGCTCGCCTTGCAGGACATGGATTTCAACTTGCGTCTGCATATCCGCGTAAGTAGAATAGACTTGCGATTTGCTTGTCGGAATCGTCGTGTTGCGATCGATCATTTTCGTCAACACGCCGCCCGCGGTTTCGATACCCAGGGACAACGGGGTAACGTCCAGCAGAACAACGTCTTTGACTTCGCCAGTCAACACGCCCGCTTGGACGGCCGCGCCAAGGGCAACGACTTCGTCAGGGTTAACGCCTTTATGAGGCTCTTGGCCCGTTAACTTCTTGATCGCATCCTGTACGGCAGGAATACGGGTAGATCCGCCAACCAATACGACTTTGTCGATATCCTTCGAAGTCATGCCCGCGTCGGACAATGCTTGGCGAGTAGGTCCCATCGTGCGCTCGACAAGGCCTGCGGTAAGCTCGTCGAATTTGGAACGGCTAAGGTTAAGCTCCAAATGCTGAGGAACTCCGTCTACAACCGTGATGAACGGCAAGGAAATCGTCGTGGAAACGACGCCGGATAGTTCTTTTTTCGCTTTTTCCGCTGCGTCTTTCAAACGTTGTACAGCAGCTTTGTCTTTCAGCAAATCGATGCCGTGCTCTTTCTTGAACTCCGCGGCAAGCCATTCCATCACGACTTGGTCGAAATCGTCGCCGCCCAGGTGGTTATCGCCGCTTGTCGCTTTAACCTCGAAGAATCCTTCGCCTAGCTCAAGAATACTGACGTCGAACGTACCTCCGCCTAAGTCGAATACGAGAATCGTTTGGTCTTCTTGTTTCTCGAAGCCGTACGCAAGAGCTGCCGCCGTCGGTTCGTTAACGATACGCAGAACTTCAAGACCCGCGATGTTACCGGCATCTTTGGTTGCTTGGCGCTGGCTGTCATTAAAGTATGCTGGAACGGTAATAACCGCTTGCGTAACTGGTTGACCTAAGTATGCTTCCGCATCTGCTTTGAGCTTCTGCAAGATAATCGCGGAAATTTCCGGTGCGGAGTATGCTTTGCCCTCGATCGTTTCTTTGTGGCTTGTTCCCATGTGGCGCTTGATTGAGCTTACCGTACGATCCGGGTTAGTGATAGCTTGACGTTTGGCCGTCTCGCCGACTACGCGCTCGCCGTCTTTCTTGAAGCCGACGACCGAAGGGGTCGTGCGGTTTCCTTCCGGATTAGGGATGACTACGGCTTCGCCGCCCTCCATTACCGCTACGCAAGAGTTTGTTGTTCCTAAGTCGATTCCGATTACTTTACTCATAACTGTATGTTCCTCCTTCATATAAGTGCAATGATTGGGATGCGATATCTCGCTGCTTAGCCGCTTACTTTAACCATCGCGGGCCGAATGACTTTGTCCTTCAGCCAATATCCGTTTTGGATCGCCTCGACGACGATGCCTTCCCCGTGCTCTTCGCTTTCGACCGTCATAATAGCCTGATGCAGTTCCGGATCGAACGGCTGGCCGACCGAATCCATCGGCTTCAGTCCTTCCGCCTCCAGCACCTGGAATAGCTGACGGTAGATCATATCTACGCCTTTAGCGAAAGATCCGCTTTCCGCGCCCTCTCCGCCCGTTTGTAGCGCGCGCTGGAAATTGTCCAGCACCGGCAGCAGCTGAGTAATCAGCTTCAAGGATGCGTATTGCGAAAGCTCTTCTTTTTCCTTTAATGTACGCCGACGGAAATTATCGAAATCGGCTTGCGCGCGCAAATAGCGGCTATGGTTATCATCCGCCTGACGCTGAAGCTCGGCTGCGATCCCGATTTCTTCGCCGCTCTCGGCAGCGGCCGGTTGTTCGCTATCCTCAGGGGATGTTTCTTTCACCTCGGAACCCGTATCTTTGTTTTCCGAAGAGTCCTCTTGATGCTCATCCATGTTTACTGGCTCCTTCGTCTCGTTCGTACTCATGCAGGATTCACCTCCTTACCGTGCCACCCTTGGTTGGGTGCTATGCAATGCGACTTTACTTATACCAACGGGACATCATCACCGCGATATCCTTGGATAAATAATTCAGTAAACTAATGACCTTGCCGTATTCCATGCGCGTGGGTCCCAATATTCCGATCGTCCCGAGGGATTGACCTTCATAAGAGTACGTAGCCGTAATCAAGCTGCATTGGTTGATCGCTTCTAGCGCGTTTTCCGTGCCGATTTTCACGTGAATGCCGCCGGGGTTGGATTGAAACAGCTGCATCAGCAGCTGCGTTTCCTCCAGCATACCCAGGATACTCTTCGCTTTGTCGACATCCTTGAATTCCGGCTGGGTGAGCATGTTGGAAGCCCCGCTCAAAAAAACTTTGGGCTCCTGTTCTTCGGTAATCGTCTGCTCCAGAAGCGTTAAGATATCTTCGCAATGCTCTACGTAACGGCTTAACTCATTGGCGATCTCGCTGTGCAATACGGATTTGACCTTGTAGAAAGGAACGCCCGTCAGCTTCTCGTTCAATAAATTGACGACCTTGTTCATGTCATCCATCGATATGCCGTCGGGAATGGTGATGGTCCGGTGCTCTACATGTCCGGTGTTCGCGACGATGATAGCCACGGCGGAAACGTCATTGATCGGAATAAGCTGAAAATGCTTCAGCGTCGTGCTGAACATTTCCGGCCCGAGCACGATCGACGTGTAATTGGTCAATTGGGACAAGATCGTCGCCGCGTGACCGATCACGCCTTCCCAGTGGTTCATCTTCTCCGCGAAATAGGTGCGAAGCTTGCGAGCATCTTGATCCCCCACGCCGTCCAAAGTAACGAGATGGTCAACGTAATAACGGTAGCCCTTGATCGAAGGAATTCTGCCGGCGGAGGTGTGCGGCTGTTCAAGCAAGCCCATTTCCTCTAAGTCCGCCATTTCGTTGCGAATGGTAGCAGGACTAAAGGTTACGTCTCCGCGCTTGGAGATGCTGCGGGACCCGACAGGTTCGGCGGAACGAATATAATCGTCGATAATCGCGTTTAGAATCATTCGTTGACGTTCGCTCAGCATCCGAGACTCCTCCTTATGCATACCGTAATTTAACTTCGTTAGCACTCCATTTCGATGAGTGCTAATTGCTAATACAAAAATACCAAACCGAGGGCGGTCATGTCAAGGACGTTCCCGCTCGGTTTGGCTGGTTCAATCAGATTTGGGCGAAACTCAATCGTTCACCGGCGGGCACAGGCTCGGTTAGCCTCAAGACCGCGATTTCGTCGCAGCAAAGCTGCTTAGGGCAATTCACGCAATCGGTCCATACCTTCTCAGGAAAAATCTCTTTATCGACGATTTTAAATCCGTTTTTCTGAAAAAAAGCCGATTCGTAGGTTAACGCCATGACTTTAGGAATGCCAAGCGCCTTGGCTTCTTCCATTAAAACATCCACGAGTCGGCTGCCGATTCCATGTCCCTTATAACCGTCTACGATGCCGAGCGATCGAATCTCGACGAGATCGCTGCCTAATCGGCACAACGACCCGCAACCGATGAGTCGTTCTCCGTCCTGCGCGACCACGAAGGTATCGATACTGCGCATTAAAGCCTCGCGGGAACGAGGCAGCATAATCCCTTTGGCGGCATAACCTTGTATAAGTTCATATAGAGCATCTACATCCTCGGGCAATGCTTTTCGGCAGACGACCGACATGTGAATTCCTTCTCTCATCGCATAAATATATGTATAAATATACAACAATGCGAATGAATCCTCAAGAGACATTTCCATCGTCGTGAAAGGGATTGTTTATCGCGCCGATTCAAAAGCTGTTCGGAAAATCGGAGAGAAGCCCGATCGCAACCGCGACGATGAATTCGTCGATGATATCGAAGGATTGGCGCAGCTTATGCAATTATGGGAAAAAGGTTGGGCGGTTCTGTTCGACTCCTTGGAGGAGCTAACGCCGGATGATTTATTGCGCACGGTGACGATCCGCGGTCAAGCCCATTCCGTGCTGCAGGCCATTCATCGTCAAATTTCCCACTACGGCTACCATGTCGGACAGATTGTTTACGTCGCTAAAGCAAACAAATCCGCCGATTGGCAGACGCTGAGCATCGCCAAGGGCGGATCGGGTAAATTTAACGAATCGTTGAAACCGTCTTAAACAAAAGCGCCGAAAACCTCGTTGCCGAACAGGATACCCCGGTGAGTCAAGCGGTAGCCCGCATACGCATCCTGTTCATAACGCTCGAGCAGCTCCTGCCCTACTAGCTTTCGCAGTGCATCCCCGAATACTTCTTCTAAATGCATACCTTCAAATTGACGTTCGAAGCCAGCCAGCGTAACGCCTTCCTGCAAGCGCAGGCCGACCATCATGAAATCTCCCATCGCTTCCTCGGTACTAACGGAACTTTCATCCAACCGGGGAAGCGCTTTGTTAGCCGCATCAATGTATGACTGCACGCCTTTGATATTGATATGGCGTTTGCCAAGCGCGTAGCCATGGGCACCGGCACCTAAACCGAAGTAGGGCTCATTGTGCCAATACGTCGTGTTATGACGGCTCTCGAAGCCCGGTCTAGCGAAGTTGCTGATCTCGTAATGCCGGTAGCCTGCTCCGCCTAACCGTTCCATAAGATGCTCATACATCGCAAGCTCGTCGTCCTCTTCGGGAAGGGGCAACTCGTCGCGTTGGTAGAGGCGATGGAACAACGTATTTTCCTCCACCTTCAAGCCGTAGAGGGAATAGTGCGGCAAATCCAGCTCCAAAGCTTTGGTCACGCTATCCTTCAGCTGTTGCAGCGTCTGGTTGGGCAAACCGAACATTAGGTCGATGGACAGATTCGCGAATCCGGCGGCTTTCGCGTTCGCGATGCTCTGAACGACATCTTGAGCCGCATGTATTCTTCCGATCGCAGCCAGCAAGCCGTCATCGAACGTCTGCGCCCCGAAGCTGATTCGGTTGACGCCGCCTTCGCGCATGGCCGCAAGCTTCTCCATATCCGTCGTTCCCGGGTTTGCTTCCATCGTGAATTCGACGTTATCGGCAAGCGGAAAATGCTTCTTGACGGAAGCCAGGAAACGGGTCATTTGCGCCGGGTTAAGCACGGTCGGCGTTCCCCCGCCCACGAACACGGTATCAATGATCGTCGGCGGCAATTCCGCGACAGTCAGCTTCATTTCATTTTCCAACGCGTCCAAATAGGCGTCTATGGGCTGTCCCGCGGCAATGTATGAGTTAAAGTCGCAGTAGAAGCACTTGTTCGTGCAAAAAGGGATATGGATATAAAGCGCTCGCGGAGTCCATGTATGGACCGGAGGCACCTTAATGGATTCTGTCGCGTTTGGTAGAACTTGCATCGGGTTCACCTCGTTCAAACTCTGATTTTGCGGAAAATAGAGAATAGCGGGCCGTTAGCCCGCCATCCTTGAAAAATGAGTATATTAATCGTTGTCCAGCTTAAGCACGGCCATGAACGCTTCCTGAGGCACTTCGACGTTACCGACTTGCTTCATGCGTTTTTTACCTTCTTTTTGCTTATCGAGCAGCTTCCGTTTCCGGGAAATGTCACCGCCGTAGCACTTCGCGAGAACGTTCTTGCGCATCGCCTTGATCGATTCGCGGGAGACGATCTTCTGGCCGATGGCGGCTTGGATCGGAACCTCGAACATTTGGCGTGGAATAAGCTCTTTGAGCTTCTCGCAGATGACCCGGCCCCGATTGTACGCCCTGTCCTTATGCACGATGAAAGAAAGCGCGTCGACCTTCTCGGCGTTAAGCAGAATATCCATTTTCACCAGACTGGATTGGCGGTAGCCCGTTAATTCATAGTCGAAGGAAGCATAACCCTTCGTGCTGGACTTCAGTTGGTCGAAGAAGTCGTAGACGATCTCCGCCAGCGGCATGTTGTATTTCAAAGTAACGCGGTTCGTGTCCAGGTATTGCATATCGATGAACTCTCCGCGTTTATTCTGGCAAAGCTCCATGATCGCTCCCACGAAATCGTTAGGGACGATGATGGAAGCTTTAACGTAAGGCTCTTCTACGAAGTCGATCTTGCCCGCTTCCGGATAATCGGCAGGATTGGAAATTTCCAATACCTCGCCGTTCGTTTGCGTGACTTTGTAAATAACGCTCGGCGCCGTCGTAATCAGCGGAATATTGAATTCGCGCTCGATACGCTCCTGAATGATTTCCATATGAAGCATGCCGAGAAATCCGCAACGATAGCCAAAACCTAGCGCTTGGGACGATTCCGGCTCGTAGCGAAGGGAAGCATCGTTAAGCTCCAGCTTCTCCAAAGCGTCGCGTAAATCGTTATAATCGGTCGTCTCGATCGGATACAATCCGCAGAATACCATCGGATTAACCCGACGATAGCCGGGAAGAGCTTCCGCCGTAGGGTTCTTCATATCCGTAATCGTGTCCCCTACGCGCGTATCTTTCACGTTCCGGATCGAAGCGGTCACGAAGCCTACATCTCCCGGCCCCAACTCGGTAACCGCGGTCGGACGAGGCATGAAGGTGCCGACCTCGACGACGTCGAAATTCGCTCCCGTTGCCATGAACTTCATGCGAGTGCCCGCGCGGATCGTTCCGTCCACGATCCGGATATAACAGATAACCCCTTTATAGGGATCGTAATGGGAGTCGAAAATGAGCGCTTTAAGCGGTTTGTTGCGATCACCGGCAGGAGCGGGTATTTTCTGTACGACTTGCTCCAGGATTTCTTTAATTCCAATGCCGTTCTTCGCGGAAGCAAGCACCGCATCGCTCGTATCGAGACCGATGACGTCCTCGACTTCCTTCTTGACCCGCTCCGGATCCGCGCTCGGCAAGTCGATCTTATTAATGACCGGCACGATCTCCAGATTGTTGTCGAGGGCCAGATAGACGTTCGCCAACGTTTGCGCCTCGATACCTTGCGCGGCGTCGACGACAAGAAGAGCGCCTTCGCAAGCCGCCAAACTCCGTGAAACCTCGTAAGTGAAATCCACGTGTCCGGGAGTGTCGATCAGATGAAGCATGTACGTTTCGCCGTCGTCCGCTTTGTATAACAGACGAACGGCTTGCAATTTAATCGTAATGCCCCGTTCGCGTTCGAGATCCATCGAATCCAATACTTGATCTTGCATTTCGCGGGAAGTCAGCGTGCCCGTATATTCCAATATGCGGTCGGCCAATGTCGATTTACCGTGGTCGATATGCGCGATAATACAGAAATTGCGAATGTGAGTCTGTTTAAAAGTAATTTCAGCCATTCCAATGAGTACCCCCAGCCGGTTCCATGCGTCAGTTGACGATCACTTCATTATAACAGCGTAGAACCAAGGCATCAATGAGACATCCATTCTGCCTTTCTCGACTTAATCCTCCGAAGGCTTCTCGATCGTTAATCCTTCTACGTGCCGCTTACCCATCAAATGCCGTTTCTTCCGATTCTCGACGGATTCGAACACGATATCCATATCGTAATCCTCACCCGGATAGAGATGCTTTTTGTCGATAAATTTGCGAATGCGCTTATGGTTGATCGTAATCTTTTCCTTCTGTACTTGAACGACCATGTTGCCTCTTTCGTCAGGCAATCGATATACGACCCCAGGCTTGCGCAGCTGCGGGTTGAATACGACGTCGCCAATGGCCCACTTAACGGACAATTCACCCTCCGTTGCCGAAGGCTTTACCTTGCGAGTTGAACGATGATTGTCCCTGTCCCTCGCCTGCGGTGAATTAGCATCACCTTTCGCCTGTTTGGGAACCGAACCGTTACCCCTGCCATCCTTCAAGCTATCCGCGATCGTCCGCGCCCGATCGATGATGGCTGAAGATATCCCCAGCTTCGCAGCTATGACGAAAGCATAGCTATTGCCGGCCTCCCCCATATCCAGACGGTACAACGGACTTAACGTTTCTTCGTCGAAAGCCATCCTGGCATTCTGGAAACCTGAAGTGACCCGTGCGTATTCTTTGATTTCGTTAAAATGGGTCGTGGCCATTATGACGGACCTTCGTCTATATAGCTCTTCCAACACGGCTATGGAAAGTCCGACGCCCTCGCCCGGATCCGTTCCCGTCGCTAACTCGTCTAGCAAGACCAACGTGGAAGATCCGGCGTGAGCCAGAATATCGATGACGTTACGTAGATGCGAAGAGAATGTGCTTAGCGAAGAATCTAAGCTCTGATCGTCGCCGATATCGACCTCCACCGACCGGAACACGCAAAGGCGGCTTCCTTCTGCCGCCGGTATTAGCAAGCCGGACTGCGCCATCAGCGTGAGCAGGCCAACGGTCTTGAGCGCGACCGTCTTGCCGCCCGTATTCGGACCGGTAATCAGCAACGCCTGATACCCGTCACCCAGCTTGATGTTCAGAGGAACCGGTTTCGTCGCAAGCAACGGGTGCCGGGCATCGCGCAGGTCGATGAGCCGCTCCTCGTTCAACTCGGGAGCGGTTCCTCCGATCGCAAGCCCCCATTTAGCTTTGGCGAACAGGAAGTCGTAGTGGCCGACCGTCTCCAGATTAACCGACAACTCGTAAGAATACGACTCCGCCTCGCCCGTTAACTGTGCCAGGATTTGCGTTTCCTCCCGGTTTTCCTCTACCCTCAGCGCGCTTAAATCCATTTGCAATCCCGCTAGTTCCGAAGGCTCGACGAATACCGTCTGCCCGCTGGACGACTCATCCAGAACCGTCCCCGGAATTCGCTTGCGATACTCCTTCTTAACCGGAAGCACATATCTTCCGCCTCGTTGGCTGACTAAACGCTCCTGCAGAATATCGGAAAACTTGGAGAGCATTCCCTCCAGCCGTTTCTGCAGTCTCTCTTCCGCGATGCGGATTTTCTTGCGGATCTTCAACAGCTCCGAGCTGGCCGTATCCACGATACGGCCTCTGTCGATACAAATCTCGATCGATTCGCGGAGTGGCTTAAGATCATGCATCGACGTACCGTATGCCGCGACTACCGGGGCTTCCGATTTCTTCGAGGACATATATTGGCGCAATTGCTCGCAGCTGCGAGCGAATTGGGCCAGGCATCCGAAATCCTGCTCGGCCATGACGTATCCCGTTCCGAGCAGTCCCATCATTACTTCCATCCCTTCCAACGATGGAAGCGGCGGATGCCCTCCCTTGGCAAGTAGCAGGCAAGCTTCTTGGGTTTCCGTCAGCCTTCGCTTAATGACATCCCGGTCCTGAAGCGGTTGAAGCTTCTCCACATGGCGTTTCCCCAAGTAGGTAACGGCATAATTCATCAGAATGCCGGTCACGCGATTGTATTCTAATTTGTTAAGCGAATGTTGTCTCAAAGTTAAACCCTCCAATAGGTGGAAAAAGGTGTGAAAATAAAAACAGGCCGCAAGAACGAGCGCCATCGGCGCAAGCTCGCAGCCTGCCGGAAAACATTTCACGGGAGTACGCAAATAAGGGTTCATCCCCGTTTTTTTGCGCAAAAAAGCCGTACCCTGATGAGCACGGCTGATCTCCCCGAAATAAATCTTCGCAGGGGCGGTCTTGACCGGTTCTTCACTGGTTATCAGTGCCGCGAAGAAGAAGCAAGGATATAAACCATCCGAAGGACGGTCTTCTAACCTAACCTTTGTTCGCGACGTATCAGATAAATCAGTTAAGAACCAATACCAACATAAAAATTTGCCCCTTTAAAACATGATTACCATAATCATATGACAGCCGAACCATCGACGTCAAGCCGTAGTACGATGAAAACCATCGCTAATATTAATTCGCATTCATCATCCGAGTGAATTACGATGAGAAACATCTTACTTTAGGCCAAATAAAAGGGTTCAGAAGCAAAAGTGCTGCATTTACGATGAAAAACAATGTATTCGGAGCTTCTCCATCTTGATTTCCAGCCATTAATGATGATTAACATTCTAATCCATTTGCTGGCGAGAATAGTTGTTACTTGGTCACTCTTCTTAGCAATTCAATTACGGAAGACAATGCGTCCTTTTGTTCATATTGATTCATATTATGGATATATGTAGATCGATTTCGATAAATTATTTCAATGTTACTTGCCAATGTCTCCGCGTTAAGTTGCTCTTCCATAAGCACTTCGCAGAAGCCTGAAGCCTTGAACGATTGGGCATTCACGATCTGATCTCCACGACTCTGCTCCTTCGTTAAAGGGATGAGGAGCATTGGTTTACGTAAAAATAAAAATTCAAAAATGGAATTCGCTCCTGCTCTTGAAACAACAATATCTGACATAGCCAACAAATCGGGAAGTTCTTCTTGGATATACTCAAATTGTCTATAGAGCGGAGATTGAATAGATGAGTCTATCTGATCTTTTCCACAAAGATGCACAATCTGATAACGATTCGCTAGATACCCTAAAGCAGCCCTCACCGACTTATTAATCTGCCTCGCTCCAAGACTTCCGCCCATAATGAGCAGCACTGGCTTCTGATCAGTAAACTGGCAGAAAGCTCTTCCTCGATCTATGTTTCCATGTTTCAATTCCTCGCGAATGATAGGTCCAACGAAATACGTTTTGCTTTTCGGCAGGTACTTCTCTGTGTCAGCGAAGGTCGTGCAAACCCCGGTTGCGAAAGGAATAGAAATGCGATTAGCCAACCCTGGCGTTACATCAGATTCATGAATAATTATAGGTACTTTATTGAGCCATGCTCCTATAACAACTGGAACAGAAACAAACCCTCCTTTGGAAAAGAGAACGTTGGGCTTCTGTTTTCTTATCAATCTATAAGCTTGAAGGACTCCATTAACGACCTTGAATGGGTCAATTATATTTTTCCAATCCAAATATCTTCTTAGTTTCCCGGTTGCAACACCGTGATAAAGTACATTCTCGAAGGATGAGATCAATTTTTTCTCTATACCGTCTTCTGAGCCTAAATATTCGACTGCCCAGCCTTCACCCAGAAAGCGAGGAATTAAAGCCATATTTACCGTGACGTGACCGGCTGAACCGCCACCCGTGAACATAATTTTTTTCACTCGAATTCACCTATCATTCGTATGGGACTATTCACTTTCTTTATTATACTGGTTGCACGATGACGCATAAACTTAATTTCGCTCGTCTTTCGTGGACTACTCTATCCCATCACCTTATCGAAGATCGATACGACCATACGGATTCCGTTCCGCGACAAATCGTGCAGCACGTCGGCGGTTTTACCGGAGACGCGGTCGACAATCGGTTCGCGATCGTTGCGGGGAATGCCGAGCTCGGCTTCATCCCAATCTTTAAGGTTATCCTCAGCCTCTCTCCGGCCTTGGGCTGACGCCTCCTGATCCGGAGATTGGCTATCCCGGGGAGTTTGGTTCGCCGGCAGCGTCCAATCCCCTTCTTCGACGGCTTGTCCATTCGTATCCGATACCAATGAGCCGTTCACGTTCTCGATTCCTTTCGAAGACAGTTCCATTCCATAGAGAACGGCAAAACCTAAAATTGCCGCGAAAACAAGCAACTTGAACGTATCGCGCCGCATCCTCGTCCCCTCCTTCCCTTCATTTCTTCGCGTTCACTTTTACTGCTTCTTCGTTCTCCCAATAAAGCTCGGCAATCACTTTAGCCAGAACGTCCGCCGTGCGATAACACTCTTCCAACGTATTGTCGACGCCGCCTATTTCAAGCAGAACGCTGTCCGGAGCAATTGACTGGTTATACTCCCCGTTGCCGCTGGCGGCCGTCTTGCCCCATACACCTCGGGACAATCCCGAATAATCCTTCTCCAGCCGCTCGTGGATTCGGTTAGCGAATTCCTCGTTCTCCCGCCAATTCGGATTGCGGTGCCCGATAATGAAATATACCTGCGCATAGTCTTTTCCGCGGATCGTTGCAGTCGTCTTCTTGCGGCGTTGCGAGTCTCTATGAATATCGAAGAAAAATTTAAGCTGCTTATTGGAAGCCAGCGCCTGACGAACGGTCTGCAAAGAATATTTGTACGAATAATTCCAATTATAGCCCTGAACGGTGGTCAAATAATCCTTCGACGAATGAGACGCGCCTACTCCTAGCGATGCCAGCTGCTTCGCGAGTCGCTTGCCGACCAGCGTAACATTGACCGTATCGGAGCTAGGATCCTTCTTGTCGGACTTCAATTCCGGGTACCAAGACTCTCGATTATGCGAATGATAGATGAAAACGACATTACGGCCTTCCGTGGAATGGGTTTCCGTTACGCTCGGAGGATTCTCTTCTTGCCGAAGCGGTTCAGGCGTTGCCGTATCCTCAGCGGGGTCCGTTTCTTCGTCGGGATGCAGCGTCCCATCCTGATCAGGAAGTTGATCATTGCCTTCGATCGGACCGTGATCCTCCGGGGCTTCGGGTTCCCCGGAACCTGGACGAAGCAATACGGATTGGTCCCGGTCCATTCCCGGCATTTCCAAAGCTATTAAACTTTTGGGATCGTTAGGATTTACGTCGGTCATGAACCTTAGCAAGAAGGCTGCCATCCTCCCCGTTTGGAAAGGGGAACCATCCGTGGCATCCATATGCGGAAGCTCCATGCTCAGAAGCGATTGAAAAAACTGCCCGGACAAGGAAGCGGCGAACCCCTTCATCGACTGGACGGGAGAAGCGGCTAACGACTTCTGCACCATGCCGCCTAACCCTAGCAGAACGAACAGCACCATGGAGCAGACGCTAAGAATGAAATAAGCGCGGCCGGTAATCAAAACCCGGCGCCATCTCGCGCGAATTAACGGCCAGTTCGGCGATACGACAATACGTTTCATCGACTTCCTCCCCCGGAGCCTCCAGGTTGCGGATGCTCCTTCTCTTATTTTCTCAAGGTATCCCATCATATGAGAGAAAGAAAAATGATAGAACCGCCTTTTCAGAGGTTGATAGAGTTGTCGATGAACAGCGAGAACCCCGACTCTCGCGAGAGCCGGGGTCAGCGAGTATCGTATGCGAAGTTAATGCGTATACGCTGCAACGTTATCCGTATCCACCGCTTCATGAAGCGCTGCGTTAAGTCCGCTCGCAATGACGTTCGCGATATCTTCCATGAATTTGTCGATTTCCTTGGGAGTTACGAGGAGATCGTGGCCTAGCGGATTTAATACCTCTTTGACCAATTGCAATCGCTCCGTCTCGTCCATTTTCCCGAACACCCCGAACAGCGGGTCGGTATTGTTCGTATGTTTTTTCATATGCTCGAAAACGAGATCCATCGTATTGTTTACTATCGTCGAGGCGTATACCACGGTCGGCACTCCGATCCCGATAACAGGTACTCCCAATATTTCCTTCGTAAGCCCCTTGCGCTTGTTTCCTATTCCCGAGCCTGGATTAATGCCCGTATCCGCGATCTGAATCGTCGTGTTTACTCTTTCGAGCGATTTGGCCGCTAACGCGTCGATGGCGATAATCAGATCCGGCTTCGAAGTCGCCACGATGCCTTGAACGATATCGCTTGACTCGATTCCCGTCGTGCCTAGGACGCCGGGAGCTACGGCACTGACCTGCCGATAACCCGGACTAACCTGATCGGGCATCAATTCGAAGTAGTGGCGGGTAACCAAAATGTTCTCCACTACAATCGGACCTAAGGCATCGGGCGTAACGTTCCAGTTGCCTAATCCGACGATGAGCACGCTGCTTGTCGTATTTATTCCAAGCCTCTTTAAGAAAGCCTCGAATTCCTTCGCGAACGAGGTGGCTACTTTATCCTGAAGCGTCGTATCCCCTTGTCGCAGCTCCGGCACCTCGAGAGTGACGTAGTGTCCGATCATCCTGCCGATCTGCTGGGCTCCTTGCTCGGTCTGAATTTCCATACGGGTGACGGTAATACCCTCCGCGTTCTCCGTCTCGGACCATACTCCGGGTATCGTTGCCGATTGCTGCCCTTCGGTCGCGATTTCCTTCGCCTCGAGCGCCAGGTCCGTGCGTATGTTGTACATTGACAAATCGCTAGTCATGGGAAGAAATCATGCCCCTTTCGCTTGCGGAATGAGGTGGGAAATTAGCTTGCATTTTACCCCCTTGCATGATAGAATGTTACAAGTTGTGTAGAGAAATACTTCTGTTTTATCTGGAGGTGAAAAGAATGCCAAACATCAAATCCGCCATTAAACGTACCAAAACGAACGAAGCTCGTCGCTTGCGCAACGCTTCGGCTAAATCCGCTCTTCGTACGGCTGTTAAACAAGCTGACGTAGCGGTCGTAGGAACGGATGCTAACGCTGCTAAAGCGGCTTACGGCGCGGCTCAGAAGAAGTTGGACAAAGCGGCAACCAAAGGGCTCATTCATAAGAATGCAGCTGCTCGCAAAAAATCCCGTCTGGCCAAAAAAATCAACGCATTGTCCGCGCAAGCTTAAGTCTTGCGCCTGACGCATATGCGGCTGCCTTGTCCCTGGACGCTGCAGCCAGAAAAAAGCTATCCTCAGCAGGTGTTACTGCATATAGGATGGCTTTTTTTGTTGGGTTTCATTAAATTAGAGCAGAATGATTCAGAAAACCTGGGTATGCCGGAAGAAAAGTCCCACTCCACCGCTGGTTGTAATCCAATTGCCATTGAATTGGCTGAGCGGTTGCAACTGGATTACAAAGGCGGCCGTAAACTTTCCGTGGGACTTTTTTCCTCTATACCTCCTTTCTGAATCGAACCAATGCTCAAAAAAATAAAACCCAACACTGGTGTGGGTTTCAGGAAAGCGTAAGAGCACTGCTTAGGCTGTGCTCTTTGTTATAAAAATTAGTTTGTTGTATTAGCTTGCGCCTTGGGAGCCGGTTCGTAGGAGGAAAAGCTCGAGGCCGAGGGACTTTTCTACGCGGCCGGTTTTCATGGCGTAGTCGAGATCTGCGAGCTCGGAGAGCATGCTGGCCAAACGCTCTTGGCTGAACTTCCGAGCTTGCTCGCCAGTGATCTTGACGGCATAAGGATGCAAGCCGAGCTGAGAAGCCATTTGCTGCGGCGAATACCCTTGGCTGCCGAGCTCCTTGACGTACAACATGTTGCGGAATTGGCGCACAAGCAACGCCATCAGTTTGATCGGCTCCTCGCGTTGCTTCAGCAGGTCGTAGTACAGCGTAATCGCCTCCGCTGTCCTCAGCGCTGCAAGCTCCTCGGTTAACTTGAAGACGTTCTGCTCCGTTGCCATGGGCACGAGCGATCGAACAGACTCAAGCGTCACGGAGCCGCCAGTCCCCGCATGCAAGCATAGCTTATCCGTCTCCGCGGCTAACGCATGCATATCCGTGCCTACGCGGCGCAGAAGCTCCTCCGCTGTTTGCTTATCCATCGATCGTCCTTGGTTAGAGGCTCGTTTAAGCAGCCATTGCAGCAATTCTTCCGATTGCAACGGGCTGAACGAAATGACGGAATCGTTCCCCTTCGCGGTTTTCACCAATTTCTTGCGTTCGTCCAGCTTCTCGTGGGGAACCACGAAGACAAGCACCGTCGTTTCGGAGGGCTGACCCATATAAGCAAGAAGTTTCTCCGGGCGGTGTTCGACTTTATTCGATTCTTTGCCGGCGGCGAACAGCACGCTATCCCTAACCATAATGATTTTACTTGGCACCAAGAACGGAAGGGTCTCCGCTTCTTCTATAATAACGTCGAGCGGAGTTTCAGCCGTATCGAAGCGAACGACTGCCATCTCCCGGTGTTCGGGCTCGACAAGCTGCTCCATGAGTCGCTCGATAAACTCGTTCATAATATAGGATTCGGTACCGTAGCACACGTAAATCGGGGAAACGTTACCCTGCTTGATTGCTCGAAAAGCTTGTTTGGCGTCCATTGCGCTCCTCCAAGTATAAACGGCTCTGATAGTCCAACTTTATGTAGTTCCTTAATTGTACAACAAACAACAAAGAGATCACACCTTTTGCAAGGCGCGATCCCTCTGTCCTCGGACATCTATATCAACGTTCGCCGGCCGGTCCATGGTACCAGGCGCGAACGACCGTGACGATGGTCCAAAGACGATCGTCAACTCCATCCGTACACTATACGCATTCGCGCGCAAAAGGTGACGAAGGATTTAACGCTTTGATTCCGTTGAAGTAGCCATGTCGAATTGCCATTGGCTTTGATTTCCTTCGGCGTCGGTGAAGGTAAAATACAGTACCGCGCTGTCCTCTTTCCAGTTAAGCAGACCAATCTTGCCATCCTTACGCTCGGAGGTATACCATTCGCTATCATCGGCGGTTTTATAAATCCGGTAAGTTCCTTCACCATCCACCGCGACGGCTTTCCACTTCCCGTCAGGCGATTCGGACAACGTAGCAGGGATATCGTCGAGCGGATTCACCTGACCATCGGGACTGACGAGAGACGGAGCTTCCATAGAAGGTACGGCTGCTTGCTCGGTGCTCCCTGAAGCCGTGATGCCATAGTCTTCGGATGTCGGTTCCTCGAAACCATTTTCAGCTCCGGAGATCGATTTAGTACCGCTGGAATTGTCGGCGAATTCCGTACCTTTTTCCTTTGTTGTTAGAGTTGAAGAGTCGTTAGCAGCTCTTTTCTCCAACATCGGATTTACATTCTCCGCAGCTGGCGCCTCGGAAAATTCCATAGGAGCGGCATCGTCGTTTTTGCTGCTTCCGCCCAACGACCATTGACCCGGATCGTTAAACAACAGCAGTCCCGCAACGACGCCCGCGGCGACGACTCCGGATATTTTCCCGATTAAGTGTCGAGAAGGGCGGCGCGATCTTAACGTTGCCGGTTTCGTGTCGGAGTCTTCTCCGCTAACGCCGGCGCCTCCAGCCGAATCGACAGAATGTAGACGTTCCAATTCCGGCAGAATAGCGTCTACGAGACTATACTTAGGTACGACGCGCGGCAAAAGTTCCAGCTCGCTCGATAATTTCTGCAGTCTAGCTAACATGGCGGCGCAGTCAGGGCATTGACCAACATGATCCATCATGAGCGACGTTTCTTGTTGATCCAAATCGCCGTCAATGTAACGCTGCATGAGTTCCATCACCTCTTGGCAAATCATCCCCGGACACCACCTTTCTGATAATCATGAAGAAGAGTTTGCAATTGTTGCCGGGCTCTAAATAAGTAAGACTTAACGGTATTGAGAGGTAAATTCAATGAATCGGCAATTTCGTTGTAAGAAAAATCCTGCAAATAACGCAGCACGACAACGGTACGATGATGCTCCGGCAGCTTGCCGATAGCCTCTCGAATTTCCTCCGCGGCGTATGCGGAAAGAACCTCGGTTTCCACATTATCCCCCGCCTGAAAAACCATATCATGCTCGTCGATGGACACGGAAGGTTTCTTGCGCCGAAATTTGTCTATGCATATGTTCGTGACGATCCGTTGCACCCAAGTGCGAAATTGAGCTTTTTCCTCATAGGAATCAATTTTCGTATAAATTCGGATTAACGCGTCCTGAGAAGCATCCAAAGCATCTTGCTCGTTATTCAGCAAATAATAAGCAGTGCGATATACTTGGTTCTCAATTTCGCGGAGTAGCGTAACGAGAGCTTCCCGGTCGCCCGCTTGTGCGGCTTTGATCAGAGCCGGCTCCACCACAGAAGATCCTCCTCCCCTGCACCTTCACAGACGTTAATGTCTAATTAAAGGTTGCAATCCCCCCGAGGGAAATTTCGGTAATTTAATAAATTTATAATTATATATACTATAAGTCTAGCAAAAATGTTCGAAAAGGCATAATGTTTTATGCTGGATATGCGAAAGCGAAGGTTATCCCGCAACATTTAGCCGCGACAATCTTCCCCTACCAACTCTATCGAAATAATGAAAGAGAGTTAATAATTCTCATAAAATAGTTGCGGCGGTTCACTTTTTTACGTGCACCATTCTGCGTTCCATACTCCCATCCGTATTAACCCGATATTGTATTTCCCCGTTTAAGTCCGTCCGCCAAACGAGGCTCCCCGCATCAGCTAAACGTTCCAGCACCGTTTCGTGCGGATGTCCGTACATGTTGTTCAAGCCTGCGGAAACAACCGTCTCCCGAGGTTGCCAATGGTTCACCCATTCGGAGGTGGTAGATGTTTTGCTGCCATGATGTCCGGCCTTGAGCACGTCTACCCTACGAACAACATTTCCAGTCCCTTGATCTGCTTTGACGACTTCCCGTTCCCCTTCCTCCTCCAGATCTCCCGGAAGAAGGAAACTTCGGCCATAAACCGATACTAGCAGCACGATACTAAGATTATTCTGCTCGTTTCTTACTTCTACCTCATTCCCCGTTTTCGTACCCTCCTGATCTGGAAATAACGCTTGGACAATCGTCGTGTTATCTACCGCCCACTCCATGGAGGTATGCAATGCATAGCAAGGGATTCCTTTATCGATGGCCGATCGGAGCAAGTTAATGGCTTCTGGCGAATCTTTTATCGAACCGTTGAATATTAGCTTACGCACGGGAATATTGCTAAGTACCGCCTGCGCGCCTCCGATATGATCCATATCAAAATGAGTAAGCACCAACGCATCCAGCTCCCTAATTCCGCGTGTCAACAGCAATGGCACCAACAGCTTGCGGCCGACCTCGTAAGGATCGCGGCGCATCCTCCACTCCTCTCCCGGCTTACGAAAGTTAAGCGTTCCTCCGGAATCGATCAGAATATGCTTACCCCGTCCGGTTCGGATCAAGATGCTATCTCCTTGACCTACACTAATGAATTGGACGGTTGCATGGCGATCCAGCCAGGCCGGCTGATAACCCCACGAGAACCACCCGGAGCCAAGCAAGAAAAACATCGAACGTAAGATAACCGATCTGTACTTCTTGTCTCTGGATCCCGAATATGTACGGATTAGCGGAGCGGTTATTTCTTGCATCTCACCTTCGTTTGCTTGTTTCACCCACCACTCTAGCTCTTCTTTTCGCGCCAGTCTTCTTTTTAACCCGACGATTCCAACGCTCATGAGCACATAAGCTGAAGCCACCCATAGCAACGAGGGCTGCGGCCACACCGTTCTTAGCTCAATAAATCCGTTCAGCCAATCCACCACGCCGAATGTCAGTTGGTTACTTATCGTAGCAAGTTTTGCGGGTATGATCCCCATCGGAAGCCAAATCGCCCCCAGAGCGATAGAAGCCATTCCAAGGGGCATCACGATAAAACTGATAAAGGGAACAAGCACAAAGTTCGCCGGTAACGAAAGGAGGTGGACAGCGTGAAAATAATAGATCGTGACGGGAAACGAGACCGCTTGCGCCGTTAAAGCAACGGCTACCGGTCCCCTGAGCCATTTCCAAGGAATGGGGAGCGACGCCGTGACCGTTGGAACGAACAGAATCAGCCCCGCCGTTACGAGGAAGGAAAGCTGAAAACTGACATCTTCGATGAGAACCGGGTTAAATAGGAGCATGAGCATAGCCGCGGCGAGCAGCAAATGAAGTCCGTCCTTCAGGGCGTGACGGCGGGCAAGCCATAGTGCGATCATGGCCATCAAGCACGCTCGAACGGCTGAAGGCGATGCTCCCGTGACCAGCATGTATATGGGCATCATCGCGATCGTCACATCGATCGTTCGTTCCCGGGTCAATCTCGTCCAAGCCCCGATTTGCAGCAATAAATAAACGACCACCGCGACATGCAGCCCTGATATCGCAAGCACGTGCGTCAATCCGAGGCGGGCAAAGTTGTCGTATTGCTCGGGATCGAGGTCGGAACGGATGCCGACAACCAATCCTTTCATATAACCCGCATCATCATGGGGGTACAACCGATCCATTAATCTTCCTATCTCGCTACGCAATTGGTCAAAAGCCCGTAGGGGTTTCTTGCCGATCGGAACTGTTTCACCCGTGAGAGTTACGGAATCTATTCCTTTGGCCGCTAGCTGCCAATGGATTCCTTGTCGCATCAAATATCCGCGGTAATCGAAAGCTCCGAAGTTTCCCGCATCGCCCGGAAGCTCGATAACTCCATTTATACCCAGGCTATCTCCTCTTTGCCAACCTGCCGCTATCGCTTGGTCAGTCTGGCGGCTAAGCTTGATTCTCACTATGACGATATCCTTAATCGTCTCTTTATTCGATGCTAACGCGAGCTTCACGGCTTCCGTCTTGAGCCTGAACGTAGCCAAATCCCCATCCACTTCGACGATTGAAGCGATGTGACCGGACAATTCTACCTCAGCCCCGATCGTGGCAGCGGAAGCTTCGATATCCGAAATATTTCGTTGCTCCACCCACAACCTCTCACCGTACGATAGCAGTAAAGCTATTCCGCAAAGTACAGTTAGTTTCAAGGTTAGTTTTCCAAGCAGGCTAAACCCTGACAATAGGATTAATATAGATAGCAGCACCGCGTGCGCAGCCATTCCCTGACACAACGACCCAATGGAGATTCCCGTGATCCAACAACAAGCGATGACGACTAACGGTCTTTCGTTCATTTTTCCACCTCCTCTTCATGAAAAGAAAAATACCCCTCCACCGAGCCGGCTCGCTCGATGAAGAGGTTCTTCCTCTTCCGCATAATCATTCGTTAAGATCAATCCTGTACTTCGGTATCCGCCGGAGGAACGTAATTCTCGATTTGCCTGAAGAGCAATCCTCTTTGCCCCATAAGGGCAGCAACTTTCCCATGATCCTTAGGGTAAGGACGATGATACACGATTTCCGCGATTCCGCTATTCGCAAGCATGTTCGCGCACGTCCAGCAGGGCTGATCCGTCACATACACGACAGAGCCCTCCCTGTCCACGCGATCCGTGAAAAGCAAGAGGTTCTGTTCCGCATGAATCGTACGAATGCACCGTTGTTTCTTGATCATTTCAGTAGATGAAGCGTCTGCAGGCGCGGGCTCAAATTCCTCGACGATCATGCAACCCGCTTCCGAGCAATCATGCACTCCCATCGGAGCTCCGTTATAAGCCGTTCCCAGCAGCTTCTTCCCCTGCACGAGCACCGTCCCGACATGACGGCGCGGACAACGGGAACGGGTCGAAACCATAAAAGCGATATCCATAAAATACGTATCCCAGTCTTTACGCAAGGCTGCCATTATCTCCATTACCTCCGACTAGCTTGTTATGCCGCTTACTTCTGACTTGCCGTCAACGCTTGCTCCAGATCATAAGAATATCCTTGATTCCTTCCGTGCCGACCGACAAATGGATCATTCCCGGTTGAACGCCCGCTGCGATCTGCTACGCTTCGCTATGCTGTTGATGCGTCGTACTCGCAGGATTCTCAACTATTTTCTCATATTTGCCATGGATTTTATTTCCTGTTAGAGATTCGTACCTTCGAAGAAATGCGCTCGAACAGCTTCGGTCCGATGCCTTTCACGTCCAGCAACTGGTCTACGCTCCGATATCCGCTAAGCTGTTCGCGATAAGCTATGATGGCCTTAGCTTTGGCAGCGCCGATGCCAGGCAATGTTTCCAGCTCCGATTGCGTCGCTTGATTCAAGTCAAGCAATGCGGAATCATTTGCATGCGAATTTTCGATTGGGTGTGTAACGCTTGGGATTGCCGGATTTACCGTGCCTTGGTCTTGACTAGGAGATCCTTTTGGAGAGGGTTGCGGCGATTCTTTCGCGGGCAATTTTGTTGCATCGCCTTTAAAGCGAGCAGCGGTTTCCGAGCCCGATTGTCGATCGGACTCCGTTACGTTATCGATTGCCGCGATCAGAGACTCGTTAACCGGAGTCCAGCCTGGAATAGATGATACGGTCGAACCGCGAAACAAACTATAGGCCAGCAAAACGCCTCCTAAGATGAATAGACTAAGCACGGCGAATTTATGGGCATTCCATTTATTTTCTTTTCGAATGTTAAAGCCTCCGTTCTCGATTGATCTCGTAAAATGAAAAACCGGCATGATGCCCAAGCACTAGTTCATACAATGGGATGTAAATAGTTCGCTTTGGGAGGGGACAGGATGAAGATCGGCTTCATCGGTGCGGGTAGTATGGGAAGCTTATTAGTGGGAGCGTTCGTACGCGCCGGCGCCATGCGGCCGGACAACATCGCGGTGAGTTCCCGAACTCCCTCCAAGCTAGACATTCTGGCAAATCAATATCCCGGCCTGCAAATTGCCGCTTCGAATAGAGCGGCGGCGATTGGGGCCGATTATTTGTTTTTGTGCGTTAAACCTTTGGATTTTCGCAGGGTACTCGATGAAATTTCTTCCGTATTGACTCCGGAACAGGTTGTCATTTCGATTACGAGTCCAGTAAAAATTTCATCCTTGGAGGAACTTATTCCTTGCAAAGTCGCCAAAATCATTCCGAGCGTCGTTAACGCCGTCGGAAGCGGAGCTTCGCTGTTTATGTGGGGTACCCGACTGACGGATTCCGATCGTAATGATCTATTGATGATGTTCTCCGCTATTAGCCAACCCATTGAAATCCTGGAGGAAGAAGTTCGCGTCGCATCGGACATATCAAGCTGCGGACCGGCTTTCTTCGCCTATTTGTTGGAGCAGTTTATCGACGCCGCGGTGAAGTCTACGGGTATGGAACAGGAGACGGCCACGGCGCTTGCCTGCGAGATGATGCTGGGAACGGCGCGGCTCATGCTGGAACATCCCTGCTCCCCAAGCGAATTGCAGGCCAGAGTATCGGTTCCCGGAGGGATCACGGCTGCAGCGCTAGACGTCCTGCGCAAATCGACTCGCGGCGCGTTCATCCAGGTGCTGTACACCACCCACGAGAAATTCGCCGAGGATCTCGACCGCGTCGACTCCTCCTTATTCCCGAGGGAACGCACTTAGTGAGTCTGCTAGTCCGTATGGGGAATCTGCATTAACTCTTGCTGTGCCGGCGGTGCAAGCCGCCTTTTTTGGTTTTTAGTTCGACTAACACGAACTACGGCGCTCCTCACCCACTCCCTGCAGGCATTTAGTTTGACTAACTCGAACTACGACGCTCCTCACCTACTCTCAGCAGGCATTTAGTTTGACTAACTCGAACTACGACGCTCCTACCCACTCCCTGCAGGCTTTTAATTTGACTAACTCGAACTACGGCGCTCCTCACCCACTCCCTGCATGTATTTAGTTTGACTAACTCGAACTACGACGCTCCAACCCGCTCCCTGCAGGCATTTAGTTTGACTAACTCGAACTACGGCGCTCCAACCCGCTCCCTGCAGGTATTTAGTTTGACTAACTCGAACTACGACGCTCAACACCCTCTCCCTGCAGGCATTTAGTTTGACTAACTCGAACTACGGCGCTCCTCCCCCCCCTCTGTCAGGTATTTAGTTTGACTAACTCAAACTACGACGCTCCACACCCACTCCCAGCAAGCATTTAGTTTGACTAACTCGAACTACGACGCTCCACACCCACTCCCAGCAAGCATTTAGTTTGACTAACTCGAACTACGACGCTCCTCACCTACTCTCAGCAGGCATTTAGTTTGACTAACTCGAACTACGACGCTCCAACCCACTCCCAGCAAGCATTTAGTTTGACTAACTCGAACTACGGCGCTCAACACCCTCTCCCTGCAGGCATTTAGTTTGACTAACTCGAACTAAGCAACCTCATGCTAGTCCAAGCAAATACTCTTTTGCCAGTGGCAACAGTTCGTACTGGTGAATCCGATGAGTTGTGGTTCCTACTGCTCTCATCAGTTTCTTATCAATTAATTGGTTCACCACGTTATAGGCACGCTTATACTCACATTTCAAGCAATATTTCACATCCTCCAACCGAATATGGCGATTCAGAAGGACCCCATACCGGATCACCTCCCGCTCGTATACGGATAGTTCCTCCATGAACTTACTCCCCGAGATGCTCGTATATTGGCCTAATACTTCTAAAAAGTCTCGTCTGCACATCTCAGGTTGTTTGTCTAATTGATCCTTGCTATAAGGCATGAACATCTTTCTCGATTTCCCGACTGATCTGATGCGCGTTTTCTCGAAATCGAAGCGGTCGCGCGTGATCCTTTCCGCATGGGAGACGTATCCTTCGCACTCGAAAGCAATCATAAGCGGTTCATAGTAAGCGTCTACGTACATTTTTACTCCGGTTGTAGTGAGCATTTCATATTCAAGCTTTACCCCCTCGAATGACTTCAGAGCCGGCCAAACAACGACCTCCAATAGGCGCTTCGTACCTGTCAAGTCCCTCTTCATCATATCTAGCCGCTGCCCGACGGCAGAATCAATCTGTTCCTTAATAAATCTCTCAAACTCATTTTCGAACATTTCCATGCCTCCCTTGTCTCCGGAAAAATAAAAACGCCGCCCGCTCCATTAATGGAGACAAGCGGCGCGTGCTTCGCGCTGCGAAATATGCAGGTGCAGTTTTAGCTGCGTCTAATTTAGTTAGCCACGATGTTAACAAGCTTGCCTTTAACGGCGATGACTTTACGTATCGTCTTGCCTTCGATAAGCTCCTTCACCTTTTCGGACTCAAGAGCCAGCGCTTGCATGCCCGCCTCGTCGAGATCCGCAGGGATGTTCATGCGATCCGCGATTTTGCCGCTGACCTGAACAACGATCTCGACCTCGGAATCCACTGTAAGCGATACGTCGTACTGAGGCCAAGCGACGTAACTGACGGAACCCGCATATCCAAGCTTCTCCCACAGTTCCTCCGCGATATGCGGCGCGATCGGAGACAACATCTGCACGAAGTGCGTCATCGCTTCCGTCGGCAAAGTTTCCGTTTTGTAAGCTTCGTTGACGAAGATCATCATTTGACTGATCGCGGTGTTGAAGCGCAGAGCCTCATAATCCTCGCCGACCTTCTTCAAGCTCTTATGCCATGTCCGGCGGAACGTTTCATCCCCGGCGACATCTTGGATCTTGCCGTTCAGGCTGCCGTTATCGTCAACGAACAATCTCCATACGCGGGACAAGAAGCGGTAGACGCCTTCCACCCCGTTCGTATTCCAAGGTTTCGTTGCCTCCAAAGGACCCATGAACATTTCGTATACGCGAAGCGTATCCGCCCCGAACTCCCCGACGATGTCATCAGGATTAATGACGTTGCCGCGGGATTTGGACATTTTCTCGTTGTTCATTCCCAAGATCATACCTTGGTTGACGAGCTTGTGGAACGGCTCCTTCGTGTTAACCACGCCGATATCGTACAGCACCTTGTGCCAGAAACGCGCATAGAGCAAGTGAAGAACCGCATGCTCCGCGCCGCCGATGTACAGGTCGACCGGAAGCCATTCGCGTTGCTTCTCCGGCGAGCAAATCTCGTCGGCATTGTGCGGATCGATGAATCGCAGATAGTACCAGCAGCTGCCGGCCCATTGCGGCATCGTGTTCGTCTCGCGGCGAGCCCGTTTGCCATTTCGCGAATCTATCACGTTCACCCAGTCCGTAACGTTAGCGAGCGGAGACTCGCCCGTGCCCGAAGGCTGGATCGCGTCCACGTCGGGAAGCAGCAACGGAAGCTCCTCTTCCGGAATCGTGTCCATGGTGCCATCCTCATAATGCAATACCGGGATCGGCTCGCCCCAGTAGCGCTGGCGGCTGAACAACCAATCGCGCAAGCGATAGGTCACTTTGCCATTCCCTTTGCCATCCTTCTCCAACCGGGAGATCATGGCAGCGATCGCTTCCGCCGTCGCCAATCCGTTCAAGAAATCGGAATTGACCAGCTTTCCATCGCCAGTGTATGCCGCTTCCTCTACATTTCCGCCCGAAACGACCTCCAGAATGGGCAAGCCGAATTTCTTGGCGAACTCCCAATCCCGCTCGTCATGGCCAGGAACGGCCATAATAGCTCCCGTTCCGTATCCTCCAAGCACGTAGTCCGCGATCCAGATCGGAACTTTGCCGCCATTCACCGGATTAACGGCATAAGCACCGGTAAACACGCCGCTCTTGTCCTTCGCCAAATCCGTACGCTCTAAGTCGCTCTTCCTCGCAGCTTGTTCAACGTAAGCTTCTACCGCGGCTTTTTGCTCCGCCGATGCAATTACGCCAACAAGCTCATGCTCCGGCGCCAATACGCAATAAGTCGCTCCGAACAACGTGTCGGGACGGGTAGTAAACACCGTCAATGCAGCATCGTGACCGTCGATGGCGAACGTTACTTCCGCACCCGTCGATTTGCCGATCCAGTTGCGTTGCATGTCCTTGATGCTCTCGGACCAATCCAATTCCTCGAGATCCTCAAGCAGCCTCTCCGCGTATTCGGTAATCTTCAGCATCCATTGGCGCATCGGCTTGCGAATTACCGGATGGCCTCCGCGCTCGCTGAGGCCGTCGATGACTTCCTCGTTCGCAAGCACCGTGCCGAGCGCCGGACACCAGTTAACCGGCACTTCAGCCACATAGGCAAGGCCTTTCTTATACAATTGGATAAAAATCCATTGCGTCCATTTATAATAATCCGGATCCGTCGTGCTGAATTCGCGCTCCCAATCGTACGAGAACCCGAGCGATTTGATTTGGCGACGGAAGTTATCGATGTTCTCCACCGTGATCTCGCGCGGATGGCGTCCAGTCTGAAGAGCGTACTGCTCGGCAGGCAAGCCGAACGCGTCCCATCCCATCGGATGAAGAACGTTGAAGCCTTTCATGCGTTTGTAGCGGCTAACGATATCGGTCGCCGTATAACCTTCCGGATGTCCGACATGCAAACCCGCTCCGGATGGATACGGGAACATATCCAGCGCATAGAATTTAGGCTTGCCTGCTTCTTCGGTCGTACGGAACGTTTTGTTTTCATCCCAGTAACGTTGCCATTTCGGCTCGATCCTCAATGGTTGATAGCCTTGCCCTTGTTCTTGCGACATGTTCGTTAACTCCCTTATGTTCTTCTCTTCTCAGGTCAAACAAAAAAACTCCCGCCCCTAGCGTTATCGCTAGGGACGAGAGGATTAATTCCCGTGGTACCACCCTAGTTGACGGACATCCTGCTTGGATAGCCGCCCACTCATGCCTCGTAACGAGAGGTGACGCCTTGCTTGTCGAATCAACCCCGAATGAGTAGATCCGGTCAGCTCGGAGGCTCCAAGGCGAGTTCGTCGTCTGCGTTAAACGGCTTGCACCATCCGCCGGCTCTCTGGGTAACGTCTAACGAGTACTGCTCCTTATCACAGCCAAAGTATGCCATGATTATAGCCAATTCACGCGAATGATGTCAAGTGAATACCGGCCTGCTCATTTCGGTTTGCGAGCGACATAGAACAATCTCTCCGATTCCTCGCTCGGTTTTTCCCAAGTAAAATCGGCTACGCGATGCAGAATTTCAAATCCCGCGTCCGACAGTTGTTCCGCAATCCACTCGGGATCATAGGCTCTTTGCACATGGGATTCCTCGAATCGACTGTACAAGGGTCCGACGACTCCGTTCCCGGATGACGATTCCTCCTGGATAAAAAACGTCAGCGAATGCTCGATCTCTTTACGGGACGGATCGTATTCGCACGTCCATAAATACGCAACATCTTTCTCGTCGTAAACGAACGGCTGCTCGTCCGCGTATCTCTCCAATTGCCTTGGAGAATGGACGTCGAATAAGAACAAGCCGCCCGGAGCCAACCCTGCATAGGTTTGGCGAAACGTTGCCTGAATGTCCTGCGGATCGGTTAAATAGTTCAAGCAGTCGCAAAAGCTGATCACCGAATCCACGGGTTGCGGAAGATCCCAATCCCGCATGTCCTGCTGCAACCAGCGAACGGTTCCGGGATCATCCCGATACCCTCCCCGGGAGGTCGGTTCGTCCCACTTGTTGAGGGCAACCGATAGCATCTCCGAGGAGATATCGATTCCGAACACGCTAAAGCCGGAGCGCGCGAGCGGAATCGCCATGTTGCCCGTTCCGCAGCCAAGATCAACTACCGTTTTCGGCATACCGTAATTATCCCAGCAGCGTCGGGCGAAACTCATCCAATCCGAATACGGCATCTCTTCCATCAAACGGTCATAGACGGCGGCGAATTGCCGATAAGTGCGCATAGTCGTCCTCCCAGTCTGTGAGTATGCAGCTAATCCAGTTGTGCCGCATCTTAAGATTCCGGCTTTTCCTCCGACCCATCCTCTACCGTATTCAGGTGCGTCCAGTTGCCCTTCTGAGTGACGAGGCCTTCTTTCATAAGCTTGCCGAGCGCCCTTTTGAAGGCGGATTTGCTCAACTGGAACCGCCGCTGAATATCCTCGGCGCCTGTCTGGTCGGAGTATGGCATCGCTCCGCCCGGACGTTCTTTGATAAACGCCAGAATTCGCTCCGAGTCTTCTAATCGTCCCGCTTCTTTGCTTGCTTTGACACTAAGCGAAACCCTTCCGTCCTCGCGCACTTGAGTTACCCGGGCGCTGAACTTTTGGCCGATTCGAAGCGGATGGACCATGGTAGCGTCGTTTATGTAACCAAGAGCGCCGAACCCTAGCACGCCGCCGTCGACCAGCGTAAATACGCCGTCGCGGTAGACGTCCGTAACCCAGCCCTCGCGCCATTGATTAAGCCATGAGGTAGGGGCGCGGAACACATGGGGCTCGAAATCGTCGATTTTGGCAAGGCGGGCCAACATGCGTCCCTCCTTGTCCTGTTTCATCACGACGAACAGCTCGTCTCCGGTTTGCGGCCATACGTTCTTGCGTTCGATAGGAAACGTTTTTAAAGGCAGCAAAAGCTGGCGACCAATGCCCATCTCAAGGAAAAAGCCGAAATGAGGATGGAAATCCGCCACCTTAAGCCTTGCCATCTCGCCCAAAGTAATTAACGGTTTACGTAAGGTAGCGGTGATCCGCTCCTTGTCGTCATGAAACAGGAATGCTTCGATTTCCGTTCCGACTTCCGGCCGATCACCGACAACTTCCCCGTAGGGAAGCAGAACCTCCAAGCCGTCTTCCGCTTCGGGGCCGAGGAACCAGCCATGAGGAGATACCTCCCTGCGAACCCACAATTGCTGCAAGGTTCCGGCTGTTAAGTTCATACGGATTCAACTGCCTTCGCATCGGACCACAAGCGTTCCAGATGATAATATTCACGCTCGTCGCGATGGAAAATATGAGCAACCACGTCCTCCATATCTACCAGTACCCAACGCGCCGTGTCCAACCCTTCCACGCGAACTCTTTTGCCGCTGAGCTCTGCGCTTTTGCGAATCTCGGAAGCGATGGACAGCACCTGAGTGTCCGAATTCCCGTGGCAGATGACAAAATAATCCGCGATAAGCGATATTCCTTGCAGATTCAAAGCCACGACATTGTGAGCTTTTTTCTCTTCGGCAGCGTTAAGCACCGATTTCAACAATTTTTCTGAGTTTCCTGCCATGTCTCAGCCTCCGTTTTCTATGTTCTTCGATTTTTTGAATTGCATGATAAGATCATTCCGCGTGTATACGGTTAATGGAAAAACACGCTTTCCTCGCTCGATAAGCAACTTAATCGTCGAATCGAAGGCGGCGATCAACGCTTCCTCCACGTTACTCTTTGCTAGCTCCCGGATCTTATCCACGCCGGGGTAATCCCGCCCAGGCTCTATATAATCCGCTAAACAAACGATTTTGTCCAGCTTCGTCATGTTTTCCCGTCCGGAAGTATGGTAACGGATAGCATCCAGAATCTCTTCATCCGTAATTCCGTGCTCGGTTTCTACTGCCCAGGCCCCGACGTGCGCGTGCCAAAGCTCCTTATCGTAAATCAATAGCTCCGGCGGAAGCTTCTGTTCGCGGATGATCCCTTCCATTCGGTCGATGGCCCAAGCTTTGGAATAATCGTGCAGCAATGCGGCAAGCTCCGCTTTGACCGGATCTCCGTCGAATCGCTTCGCCAGCGCAATCGCGGTATCGACGACCCCGAGCGTGTGCTGCCATCGCTTCTCCGGCATTTGCCGTCGGGTAGCTTCCCTTAATCCATCAAGATTCATATAATTCATTCCTTTGTATGAATTCAAGAACAGGATCCGGGACCATGTATCGGATGGAACGCCCTTCCTTACACCTTCGCCTGATTTCCGAAGAGGAGATGCCCATAGGTGGCATAGCCGCTCTGTGTAACCTCCGTCTGATAAAGGACGGCAGTAAGGAATCGTCGCCGGCCTGATCCGGTCGCTCCAAACCGATGAAGGAAAGGCGATCGGCCAGCTCATCGATTTTCCGCCAATTGGGCAAGTCGGAGACCATGTCGGAACCGACGATCCAGTAGAATTGCACTTCCGGATGTTGATCCTGCAAAGCCGTCACGGTATCGATCGTATAGGAGGTTCCCTCGCGCCGCAACTCAATGTCCTCTACCCGAAAGACCGGGTTACCGGCGATTGCCGCTTCCAGCATCTGTCGTCGCTTGTCGCCGTCCGCGCCGGGTTGAGACTTATGCGGGGGCATTAATGTCGGAATAAACCAAACCTCATCGAGCTTGGCCGCTTCATGGGCTGCTTGCGCAGCAAGCAAATGTCCGTTATGGACCGGATCGAAAGTTCCTCCGAGCAAGCCGATTCTAAGCATAGGCACCCGCCCTTCGTCTGGTATTAGCGACGCGGAAGCACGATCTGCTTGTGGTCCTTGGATTCCTTGTAAAGGACGATGGTTTTACCGATCACTTGCGCAAGCTCGGAACCGGACTTCTCTGCCAGCTCGGCACCGATTTCGCGAGGATCGTCGCTGCAGTTCGTGAGCACGGATACTTTGATGAGCTCCCGCGTTTCGATGGCTTCTTCGATGTGGCGGATCAAGTGGTCGTTGGTGCCGCCCTTGCCGACTTGGAAAATAGGGGTGAGATGATGGGCTAGCGATCGTAGGTGGCGTTTTTGTTTTCCTGTTAACATTCATTTTCCTGCTTTCTATTGTGAAAATCCGGATGCTCGTAAGCGGGGGTTATGAAAAAGGGTTGGCACTCCGCCTCATCTATACCCCACAAAGTGAACTTAATGCTTCGAAGCTTAATCCGATTACTTTGCGGGGGCCCCAAAAGCTATTATCAAGTTGTTATCAGATGACATAGCGGTGGCAACTCGATTTTAAAGGCGGACGTAAACTCTCCGTGCCAATCCCTTTTCCTCCACCCACAACGAGACATCGTAATTTTTGACCAACACCGGAAAAACGGCTATTTTACAAAAGACTCCAGGACCACTGCCCGCATGGCATCGACGGGGGCGGATTTGCCGGTCCAGAATTCGAAGGCGTAAGCGCCTTGGTAGATGAACATGCCCAGACCGCCGTGAACGCGGCAACCGATTAGCTCGGCTTGCTGGAGGAAGGCGGTCTTGAGCGGATTATAGATTAAGTCGCTAGCGACCGAACCGGGTTTGAGCCAAGAAGGATCGATCGGAAGGGCGTCGATATTCGGTGACATTCCGACGGAAGTCGTATTGATGACAACATCCGCGGCCCGGCATGCATCGCGAAGCTCGCTCCACGGAATAGAAGAGATGCGGAGATCCGGAGAGAACGAGGCCGATAGCTCGGCGGCTTTGGACTCGGTTCGGTTGGCGACCAGGATCGAAGCCGGGTTTTCTTGAGCTAGAGCCCAGAGAATTCCGCGGGCAGCGCCGCCGGCGCCGAGTAAGACGATCGTCTTGCCGGCCAAGTTCGGCTCTGCTTCTTCTTTCAAAGAACGAACATAACCGATTCCGTCCGTGTTGTATCCGATAAGACGGCCATTATCGTTAACGATCGTATTGACCGCCCCGGCTGCCTTAGCACCCTCGCTTATTTCGTCGAGATAGCTCATCACTTCAATTTTGTGCGGAATCGTTACGTTTAATCCCCTAAAACCAAGACCGCGTACTCCGGCAATCGCATGCTCCAATTGTCCTGGAGCAACGTGGAAAGCCGCATAGGCTCCATTGATTCCGCGCTCCCGGAAAGCCCGATTCAGCATGATCGGCGATTTGGAGTGGCGAATAGGGTCGCCGATGACCCCGAATAACACGGTATGGCTATCCATCAAGCTGCTTGCTCCTCTCCCGAAGAGGGTTCTGTTACTGGATGCTATCCCTTAGCATGACTTTAATCCCGCGCGGCGCGTGCACGTCGACGGTAGCGCCCGTTTTCCCGTTCGCCTGAATCCACCCGAGGCCGGATATAAACACGTCCTGCTGAGAATTTGCCGGAATTCTTAGGCGATGACGCGTCCAAGCCGGAAAACTATCCATGTCCTCTAAGCTGGGAGGACTCAACATGACTCCACGATGCTGCTCGTAAAGCTCATCGGCGCGCTCCAGCTTAGTTCGGTGGACGGTAAGTCCGCTTGAGACATTCACCGTAAACGATTGGCGTTCTCCCTCTACGAAGTCGAATCGGGCCAAAGCGCCTATGAATAAAGATTGCTTCGCGTTGAGCTGATAGGTCAGCGGTTTAAGCGGCTTTTCCGGCAGCAACGCAGCCAAATCCTTGCGCGGGATAATCTCCGACATCCGCCAGGAATAGACGATTCCCGGGGTATCGATGATACTCTTTCCGTCATCCAGAGGAATGTGCACCGCATCTAGAGTCGTGCCCGGATACCGAGAGACGGTCAGCTCGCGCTTCAGATCGCTATAGTCGGAGATTAAACGATTGATCAAGGTGCTCTTGCCGACGTTAGTCGCTCCGACGACGTAGACATCCTTGTTCTGACGATAAGCGTTGACGGCTTCGACCACCCGGTCGAAGCCGATGTTACGACGCGCGCTGCACAGCACGACGTCGGCAACCTTCAGACCTTCTTCGCGAGCCTGTTTCTGTACCCAATTCCGCAACCGGTTCCAGTTCGTAACAGGCGGAAGCAGGTCAATCTTGTTCACGACCAGGAGCACCGGATTGTTCCCCACGAAACGTTGCAAGCTGGAAATTAAGCTGCCTTGAAAATCAAATAAATCGACGATATGAACGACTAGGCTATCCGTCGACGCGATTCCGCCCAGCAGCTTCAAGAACTCGTCTTGATCCACGGTCACGGAAGAAGCTTCATTATAATTCTTGATCCGGAAGCAGCGCTGGCAAACGGCTTCCTCTTTGTCTAATGAAGAAGCCGGCACGAATCCGGGTTTCTTCTGATCATCTCTTTGGAGTGATATTCCACAGCCCGCGCAACGAGGAGGCATCTGTTGATCCAGCGTCATGTTAGCGTCCTCCCTTATCCGGCCATAGCCCTTTTTTCCGTAATCGGGCTAAAGCGATTTTCTCGATTCTCCGATTGATTTGCGTAGCCCAGCCCTCTTCCCGAGGGGCGATCGGCGTCACTAGAATCGTATGCAATCCCGCGCGTCGGCCTCCCAATACGTCCGTCAGCATCTGGTCGCCGACGACGACGGCTTGTTCGGAAGTAAGCTCCATGAGATTGATCGCGCGGCGGAACGCGGCCCCTGCAGGCTTGCGCGCCGCGGGAATGAACGGTATTCCGAGCGGTTCGGCGAAATTGCCAACCCGCGTCTTATTGTTATTGGAAAGAATGACAACCTTAAAACCCTGATCTTTAACTAAATCCAGCCAGCCGACCAATTGCGGGGTGGCTAGCGGAGTTTTGGCGCTGACAAGGGTATTGTCAAGGTCCGTGATGATGCCTCGGACACCTCGAGCTTTCAGCTCATCCAAATCAATATCAAATACGGTATTTACGATTTGATCGGGAAGCAAACGCTTAAACATCTTCAATAATAACTCCTGTCTGTTTACGGCTAATCTTCCTCAAAATATAACACACCCCACCCTGCCATGCAAAAAAATAACGGGAAAGCGCGGACATCCGCTCTCCCCCGTTTTTACCAGCAACCGGTAAACCAGTCGTTTCTATTTTCCTATAATGCCTTGCGGATTTTGGTTGCAGCATCGTTAAAATCGTTCAAAAGTTGGCTGCTGCCGTTATCGTGTCCATACCTGGCCTGCTCGAAAGAGGTCAAAGCCCCATCGAACTCGCCTCGCAGGGAAGAGAATTTATTTCCCCAGCGGTTAAAGGTTTCCCTGATCGTCTCGTGCGCTTCCCTTCGCAATCCTTGGCGTTGGAGGAAGGACAGCAGTCTTTCCATCTCGCGGACAACCCTTTGGTTAGGCGTATTCCCTCGATTTCGGATATGGTTCCATAATTGCTGAGCGCGTCTGCTCCGGTAACCTATGAACACGAGAGAGAGGATAATGAGAACGACTCCAGTTGCACCCGCCGGTACCAACCAGTCCTTGTTCTTCTCTCCCGCGTCTACATCGGAAGGAGCAGCGTCTACGGGGGTATCCACATCAGGCTGCAGCACTTCGCCTTCAGGTATAGGCTGCGGCACGGAGAATCCGGAGGTTGGTTCGAACGGAATCCATCCATATCCTTCGAAATACACTTCGGCCCAAGAATGAGCGTCCGCGTTACGGACCGTATAAGTACCCGCACCGGAAGGATCCGGTACCTCGCCAGGTCCGCCGAAGCGAGCCCGATCCAACGTAGAAGGATCGAAGCCGGTCGAGTAACCTTTCACCCAACGGGTCGGCAACCCGATCGACCGAGCCATAACTACGAAAGAGGTGGAAAAATAATCGCAATAACCTTCCTGTATTTCGAATAGGAACGCATCCACGATATCTCCATTCGCCCGATCCGTACGCCGAGTAAGATCGGGAGTATTCGTGTAAGGAAACGAGTCTTTGAGGAACTGCTCCAGCTTCTTCGCCCTGTCGTAGTCGTTCGTCAGCCCGCTTGTCTGCTCTAGGGCAAGATCGTGAACGCGTTCAGGCAAGGTGTCCGGAAGCTGCAAGTATTTCGCAAGGTCGATGCTTCCATCTGGAGGCGCGGTCACTTCGCGCAGGGCGTTCTCGTCGAGAACGGCCACCTGCGAGACGACCGAATAGGATTCTACGCTAGCAGGCTTGCTCCAGCGCAGCTCCCACTCTTCCGGGTTCCAGCTCAAACCGGCGTTATTGTTGCTCTTAAGCTCGGACACGGAGGAGACCGGTCCTGCTCCGAACAAGACGGACATCCTATCTTTACGTGACACGGTTACGGTCTGAATGACCTCTACCGTTTTTACCCCTTCAGCCCGAGGTGCAGATAACTCGAGATCCGCCTTATTGCCATACGCGTTAGGGATGAGTTGCGGAGATTTAATGTCTCCCCAGCCTTTTCCGGTGTACACCGATTTCGTCTCCCCGCGCCAATAGCTCTTCTGCGAGGTCGTTATCGTCATGACGGGCGAATAATCGAATTGAAAGCCTCCGCCGATTTTCCGGTCATCTCTGCTATAACCGGAGAGAGATGATCCTTTACTGCCCGAAGAGCTGGTCTTCTGCACGCCGCCTTCCCCCGCGAAGACCGGGACCTCCCGTCCCTGAGCCTCCGTCCATATCGTATAGGGATCTTCAAGCAACACGGGAGCCCGCGGCATAAAAATACCCGTCAGAAGCAGGATCGTAATGATGATGATGGCGGGAAAAGCGATATCGATAGGTCTTTCCGCAAGAGCCTCCCAGCTGTCCGGATGACGAACCTGCAGTTGCCTTAAATGAAGAATAACGAGCCAGGCAAGTCCTGCGGTAACGATCCATGCGATATTATGCCATAGCTCCAGCGGGAAGAAAGAATCCACTGAAGCCATAACCGCAATCGACAGAACGACAACGATAATGGCTCCGGCACGCCTAGAGCCTACCCAGGCTAACACATGAACGAGCGCAATCACTCCAATCGTCAATTCGAAGAAAGGATGCAACTGCCCGGAGTGGAAGGAGAAGAAGCTGCTCACGTCATCCCACGTTCGCCAACTGTCCGGCCACCCTCGCCACTCCATGGGTGTTTTCCACACGATCAAACCGATTACGGTTACGCATTGAATAGCAACCCGAATCCTGAGCAAACGCGTGAACAACAACTCGGTTACCGCGGTTACCGCCAATGCGCCGTAGATAATTGAATACGTTTCTTCCCACCAGTAATCGGTGAAGCATTGAATAAGCTGCAATACGATTACCAGAACCAGAATTCTGTGAAGACGTTCCAGCAATAGATGACGCCAGAATTGACCGGATATTTTCAGCTTCATGCCGATACCACCCCCAATGCCAGGGGTAATTTGTCCAATTGAGAAACGCTGCAAAATTCCCATTGCTTGGATTGGCATAACATCTGCCATTGAAGGAGCTTGGCCGATTGATCGTTAGATTGATGCTTGTGGGCGATATGGATAACGCTTGGAACCATTCTCTTTCCTTCGAGAGCGTTCATGGCTACAACCGTCTGGTCGTCCGTAGAGGACCCTATGATCACAATATGAATACCTGGCTCATAGCGCTCTGCCACTTGACTCAGAAGCTGTCCCATCGATTGCTTGCCATCTGGTTCGACATCAACCAAATGCTGTAGAACTTCATCCCTGGATACAGGCGTTCTTCCTTCGCCGAACCAATAAGAGCTTTCTCCGGAAGAAACGAATCCGATGGGCATCCCTCTGGCGATCGCTAATTCAAGCAAGGAAGCCGCTACGGATACCGCAAGCTCGAACTGATCCGAGCTCGCAAACGAAGCAGCGTTTCGATCGAGCACGAACACGACGCGAGGCAGCGCCTCCCTTTCGAATTCCTTGGACTTCCATTGGCCGGTTTTGGCCGTAGCGTTCCAGTGTATCCGCGATAGCCTATCCCCGTGGATGTATTCCCTAACTCCGTCGATCTGCGTCGTCTCCCTTGCCCAGAGCGACGTGAACGTATGATGAAAGACTCCCCGTTGCGAACGGCGAAACAGCCGCCAGTCCCTGAGCGCCACCGTCTGAGGCAGCACTTGAATATGAAGCGGTTGGACGAAAGACCCCCTGTGCTCGAACAAACCGAAGATGTCTCTCGTCGAGCAATCGGTTTTCTGAAATTGATATCGCCCTCTCCTCAACGGAGCCGTCTCGAATTGGACTTCGCCTCTGCGGCGATAATCGGGCACGAAGGACATTTCATATAATTGCGATTCCCCGCCCGTCGTGCGGATTAGTTTTTCCCTTACTATAATATAAGAAAGCGGCCAGAAGCCCGGAATCTGCATCCGAAGCTTGACTTGCAGTCTCATTCCCGCGGTTAGAAGCGCCGAATGGCCTTCTCCCGTATCCGTTACCCGGATCCCTTGGACCCCGCCGATTCCGCTCCATCTTCCGAGAATGAGATAGATGGCCAGGGCATTAAGGATTACGAATAACATGAGCGAGGTTTTGCCGCCTTGGAATAACAAATAACAAAAGGACGTTAAGTATAAGATCGCGCTGAACAACCACGCGCGTGGCATATGAAGCCGCGGCATGATTAACGCTCCATCCCAACGGGCACTGGCAATAACCGAAGAACGTCCTGCAGAACTTGCACGGTCGTCGTACCTTGCATTCTAGCTTCGGAACGCAAGTGCAGCCTATGGCTTAGAACGAGAGGAGCCATTGCTTTCACGTCATCGGGCAATACGAATGAGCGGTGATTTAAGAATGCGTAGGCTTTCGCCGCGCTTGATAAGGCAACGGCTGCGCGCGGGCTTGCGCCTAGGAGCACGGCCGAATGCTGCCGAGTACCGCGAATTAGAGCTATTAAGTAATCTGCTACGGTCGTTTCCAAATGAATGCCTTCCGCTAACCGTTGCATCTGCGCGATATCCTCTACGGAGGCTACCGCTTTTAACGATTCGGCTGCCCTGCTGGCGCTCGGCTCCAGAATGAGACGCTTCTCGGAAGCCTCGTCCGGGTAACCTAATTTGATTTTCATTAAGAAGCGATCCAGTTGGGCTTCCGGCAAGCTATAGGTTCCTTCGAATTCGATCGGGTTCTGAGTGGCGAACAGCATGAACGGATGCGGCAGGTTGTGGGTCTCTCCGTCGACGGATACCCTTCTCTCCTCCATCGCTTCCAATAGTGCCGATTGCGTTTTCGTCGTTGCGCGGTTTATCTCGTCGGCTAGCAGCAGGTTTGCCATAACCGGTCCTGGCCTGAATACGAACTCTTCGAGCTTCGGATGATAAATGGATACCCCCGTGATATCGGTGGGCAATAAGTCCGGATTGCACTGAATGCGGTGAAACACGCCGCCTATCGATAAAGCTAACGCCTTAACCATCTGGGTTTTGCCGGTTCCCGGCACGTCCTCGATTAACACATGGCCGCCTGCAAGCATCGCGGTAAGCATGGAAGCGATTTCCTCTTTTTTTCCATAAATACAAGATTCCATGTTTCGTCTAATTTGATCTAATAATTGCATCGCGGCGTGTTGATCCATTCCCGTACCTCCTATGGAATCTACATTGATGTTTTTATATAGTCCTCCACCTATTATACCGGAATTTGGATGCTGTCGTATATTTTAGTTTCTTCCAAAAAACAATAGAAAAACAGCCAAACCCGATCGGGGTCTGGCTGTAATCTACTCCATTATCTAAATTTCACCCTTTCGGACGCACGACAAGAGCCGCCAAAAAGGAAAAAATAATCGCCGCGGAAACCCCCGCGCTCGTAACATGGAATATCCCCGTGATAACCCCGATCCCGCCGACTTGAGTTAATTCGGTCAACGCGCCGTGCACCAAAGAGTTACCGAAGCTCGTGATGGGAACCGTAGCTCCGGCTCCGGCAAATTCGACCAACGGATCATACCAGCCGAACGCATCCATAACAGCCCCTGCAACAACTAATGTAGCCATCGTGTGTGCCGGCGTTAACTTGATCACGTCAAACATCAGTTGGCCAATTACGCAAATCGCACCGCCAACCACAAATGCCCATACGTAAGGCATCATTGGACGGCACCTCCTTGCCGATTAGAGTTTTGTGCTTCAATAGCAACGGCATGAGCTATGCAAGGAATGCTCTCGCCTTGCTGATAGGAGAGCGGACTAAGCAATGCGCCGGTGGCCACTACGAGAATTCTCTTTAGTTCTCCCTTGCGGATCCTCTTGAGCAAGTGGCCATAGGTCACTACCGCCGAGCAAGCGCATCCGCTTCCGCCCGCTTGTACCTTCTGTTTGTCCACATCGTAGATCATCAGTCCGCAATCGTGGAAAATAGTCTGCTCTATCGGAACCCCGTTCCTGCGCAGCATCTCGGTGGCGATGGGATGACCGACGCCGGCCAAATCTCCCGTCACGATCAGGTCGTAATATCCGGGTTCCCTTCCCGTATCCTGAAAATGGCCTTGGATGGTATCGACTGCCGCAGGTGCCATTGCAGCCCCCATATTAAATGGGTCTTTGATGCCCAGATCCATGATTTTCCCAACAGTAGCAGCCGTAATTACCGGTCCATCCCCTTCGCCGCTGACGATGGATGCCCCGGCTCCCGTAACCGTATATTGCGCCGTAGGAGGCTTCTGCGAGCCGTATTCTGTCGGATATCGGAATTGTTTCTCGGCCGTACAGTTATGGCTGCAAGTGCCGGCCATCACATATTCGCCTGCTCCCGAAGCCACCATGAGAGAAGCCACGGCAAGCGATTCCATTGAGGTAGAACAAGCACCGAAAACTCCTAGATAGGGAGCTCCTAACGTACGCGCAGCGAATGAATTGCTAATAATTTGGTTCATGAGATCTCCGCCGACGAAGAAACTCAGCTTATCCTTCGATAGCTTCGCATGTTGGAGCGCGATATCGGAAGCCTGCTCCAATAGCACTCTCTCCGACTTCTCCCAGCTTGGCTGCCCTACCTCCAAATCCGGATGCACCAAATCGAAATCAGACGCGAGCGGACCTTCTCCTTCATCGGGACCTACGACCGTCCCGGTGGCGATAATAACGGGCGGCTTGGGATAAACCCACGTTCGTTTACCCTGTAGTAGCATGCCACGCCCCGATTCCGAAAACCCAGAAGATGATGCCGATAACGAATGCCGCTACGACGCCGAATACAATTACCGAACCGGCCAATTTGAACATATTGGAACCGACGCCTAGCACTAAACCTTCGCTCCGATGTTCGATTGCGGCCGAAGCCATGGAATTGGCGAACCCGGTTACCGGAACGGCGCTGCCGGCGCCCGCCCATTGGGCTATTTTATCGTAGACGCCCATGCTCGTCAGAATGACCGAGAGCAAAATCATGATCGCTACGGTCGGATTGCCGGCTTCTCTGGCCGACATATCGAACACCGCCATAAAAAATTGCTGAACTCCCTGGCCGATCGTGCAGATTAACCCACCAACCAAGAACGCCTTCAAACAATTGGTCCACACGGAACGGGAAGGCTCCCTCGCCTTGGCGAAAGCTTGGTATTCTTTGGACGACATGGACACCGGCTTATAGGACTTCGTCCCGCGTCCGGCACTTTTCTCCGCCATACAAACACCTCCATGGGAATTAATTGAAACTTATCGTTTTCATTATTTCCCATGGAGGGTTATTTCCATTCGAGGATTTCACTTTTAAGCCGTGGAACAGGCACGGATAGGCGGAAACCCACATACAATGGTAATGCTTCTTTTCCACAAACCGAACCTACATCCGGAGGTGGCCTTACCGTGCCCGGTTTAATCACATCGATAGCCCTGTTCCTGAAGCAATTGTCGTTGCTCGTCTCCTACGTCAAAAATAACGCTTTCCCGCAGCCATTAACCGATGACGAAGAAGCTATGCATTTGCAGCGACTAGCGGAGGGTAACCCCGTTTCGCGTAACCTGCTTATCGAGCACAACTTACGTTTGGTTGCCCATATCGTTAAGAAATTCGATAATACCGGAGAGGATTTAGAAGACCTCATCTCCATCGGCACGATCGGACTTATCAAAGCCATCGAAAGCTTTCAACCGAATAAGGGGACTAAGCTTGCTACTTTCGCTGCCAGGTGTATTGAAAACGAGATATTAATGCATCTGAGATCTTTGAAGAAAACTCGTAAGGACGTGTCCTTGCACGACCCGATCGGAACGGATAAGGAAGGGAACGAAATTACGCTGCAGGATATCCTCGGTACGGAGCCCGACGAAGTCGTCGAGAAGGTGCAGCTCAAGATCGAGAAGAGCAAAATCTATCGCAATCTGGATATATTGGATGCCCGCGAGCAGGAAGTGATTCGCGGCCGGTTCGGTTTGGACGGCGGCGGGGATGAAAGGACGCAACGCGAGATCGCGCGGGAGCTGGGGATTAGTCGGAGCTATGTGTCTCGCATTGAGAAGAGGGCTCTCATGAAGCTTTATCATGAGTTTTATAAGGCGAAGCGGTAATTCGTAATCAAAAAACAAAGCCCCGAAGATAGCTCAATCCGACTTGGAATACAGAACTTACTAGCAGCCTCTCGTAAATTTACGGAGGGCTGTTTTTTTATTCATCTTTTTTCCACACTGACAAACGCTTCTCGGAAGACTATAATAACAAAGGTACGGACTATATCATTGGATTGTCTTAGAGGTGCTTGAAGTGACCATTATCGTATATGACCTGGAAATGACGGTTCGCCGCAAAAAGGGCCAAATCGCTGAAATTATAGAAATCGGAGCCGCTAAAGTCGGGTTGGTGGATGATATTCCGCAAATCATCGAAACGTTCCAAGCGTTCGTGAAGCCCGTCATCGTTCCCCAACTTACAGTTGATACAACCGCTTTTACCGGAATCACGCAAGAAGACGTCAACGGGGCGGGTACGCTCCCTCAAGTCATTCGCGACTATACCGAATGGATGGGCACGGATGAGTATTACCTATGCGCCTGGGGACCGGACGACCAGCGTCAGCTCGTTCAGGAGTGCCGCCAACATCAAATTTCAACCGAATGGATCGTTAATCATAACAATCTTCAGAAAATGTTATCCAAAATATACAAGCTCGAGAAACATCAGCAAATGGGGTTAAAGCCGGCTCTGGAGATGCTGGAAATTCCGTTCTCCGGTTCTCATCACCGCGCGATGGACGATGCGATTAATACGGCGCAAATTCTTGTTAAGCTATTCGACCAATTTCAGTTTAAACGCAATAAGCTGAGCGAAGAGACGAAAGTGGAGAGTGAAGTCGTCTATAAGACCGACCACTATGAGAACCTGCCCTTCGCCGGGCTCGCCGGCCTGTTCCCCGAGCAAAGCAAATAGCCTCAATCCAGATGGATTGAGGCTATTTATTGGCGGGAATGAGCAAGCCTAGCGTTGCTATTAATCCGAAATTAGTCTCAAGCGAGGAAATAAGCACGTCTGGCGTTGCTATTCACCCGAAAATCGTCCCTCGAGAGGAAATAAGCACGCCTGGCGTTGCTATTCACCCGAAAATCGTCCCTCGAGAGGAAATAAGCACGCCTGGCGATGCTATTCACCCGAAACTTGCCTCTCGAGAGGAAATAAGCAAACCTGGCGGTGCTATTCACCCGAAACTTGCCTCTCGAGAGGAAATAAGCACGTCTGGCGTTGCTATTCACCCGAAACTCGTTCCGGTCATCCACGCTTCCTTAAGCAACCTCAGGGGAGGCTGGCCCAGCAGTACCGACCGAACGCTGTCCCATGCAACCAGCAATAACCTTTGCAGCCTCCACGCCGCGTTGCCCGCAACCTGAACGACCAACCCGTAACGGGCAGTTCGCGCAATTCCCCAGCTAATGCCTTGGGGAATACCCTCCGCTTTTTCCATATTCTCACGAACCTGATGCACCACTTCCGCGGAAACCAAATCCGAGAATACAGAAAACATGCCCATATGCGTAAAGTTGCCGAAGCATCCGACATTGCCGATCGGCAGAATGGCAGGCTCCCATTTCTGCCGTTGATAATGGATGAGCTCCTCTTTGTAACGAACGGAAACCTTTGCATCATACCGGTCGAAAGCAAAAACTTCCCCTCTAGAAAGCCTTCCCGGACAGAAAATTTCCCCGAGCATACAGACCGAGCCTTCAGCCAAATCGATTTCCGTCTCCGTGATGAAGCGTGCATCCCTAAAGAGCGTAATAGGCTCCGGAATCCATTCCATCACGGCGCCGGATTGCAAGTTAAACCGTTGATAAAGCCGGGAATCGCCGCCTGTCTCGCAAGGATGGACGCGGGTATAAGCCTGATTGGTCGCATAGAGACGCACTCCCTCTTGCAGCTGCCAATCGAACGAATACCGGTCACCTTCGAGCAGACCGGGCGATCCGTCCATCTGCACGATAGCCAGCTGTCGCCAGTCTCCATTTTGCAGCGAAAAAGTCTTGGCGATCTTCAGCGGAGAAGTATGGTAGCGCGAGACAAGCTCGGGTTTATCCTTCACCAACCCAACGGCAGCCCGAAGCTCGGAGAGCCTTTCGGTTACGGATGGGGTTCCGATCCCATTTCCGATCCCGATTCCAATTCCGTTGGCGAGTTCACCGCTTGCAAGTAAAGACATGTTAGACTGCGGCCGCATGGCGGCCGGTCTCCTGCGCTACCCAATTCGCGACCACGTCCAGCCCCTGGCCCCCGAATAAATTCGTGAAGACGAACGGTCTTTCGCCGCGCATATGCCGGGAATCATGCTCCATCACTTCCAAGCTCGCTCCCACGTATGGCGCCAGATCGATCTTGTTGATGATAAGCAGATCCGACCTCATGATGCCGGGTCCGCCCTTGCGGGGAATTTTCTCCCCCTGTGCAACGTCTATGATATAGATAAAACGATCGACCAGTTCAGGACTGAAAGCCGCAGCCAAGTTGTCTCCGCCGCTCTCGATCAAGATTAAATCCAAGTCGGGAAAACGGTGCTCCAGCTCCTCGACGGCTTCGAAATTCATCGAGGCATCCTCGCGAATCGCGGTATGCGGACAACCGCCCGTCTCGACTCCGATTATCCGTTCATTCGGCAGGCAACCGGTATCGGACAAAATCCGCGCGTCTTCCTTCGTGTAGATGTCGTTCGTGATGACGGCGAGATTAATCTTATCCTTCAACTGAAAAGCAAGCTGCTCGACGAGTTTGGTTTTTCCGGAGCCAACCGGCCCTCCGATTCCGATACGCATGGGTCGTCCTGATTCCGCTTGCGGCGTTACCCATTCCGGGTGGTGATGATGTTGACCTTCTTTTCCTTGGCACATAAGTAATCCCTCCGAGAATTTATATTGTGTAAAGCTTTGCTTAACTCATGACATGAACAGTCGGGAATATAACGTCTCGTGACGGATCATCGCCAGCTCCGCCAGCGGCATTCCGCTGTAAGCTTCCGACGGATCCATCTCGCGAACGGCGGCCCATGACTCAACGACGGCAGGGAAGAGAGATGCCGTCATGCGTTGCGCCTCCGTCTGGCCCATCGAAATCAATCGCAGCGCGGCGTTCACGCAAGTCGCTACCGTCGTATACAAGTAACCTTCCGCGGCGCGGTCAAGCGGAATGCCAAGCTCGCGGCAGATGATTCCGTAGATAAGAGGGTAACTTCCGTAACAACGGCCGCCGCGGACGTCTTCTTGCAGCTTGCTGAACGAAAGGTAAGGAAATAGTTCCGGAGCGAGCTTGAGCAGTCTTCTGCCGATTTTCTCCAGACCATCCCGCGTTTCCGGCGCAAGCCTCTGTAGATGAACTAGTTTCTCGATGAAATACGAGTAATCATTATTATCCAGCGCACTGCCGTAAATTGCCTTAACGATCATGACATCGCTAGTCGCCCAGCTGTGACGAAGCATGGCTTCCATGTAGGATCGCAATCCCGCTCCGTCATGGATTCGACCATCCTGCACAAGCGACTCCAATCCGAAAGAATGAGCGAAGCTGCCGATGGGCAGCGCGGAATCAAGGAGCAGTTGCAGGGAGAGCCATGTGCCTGGGTTCGTTGAAACTTCGCCCTCTAACGACACTTCCGATCTGCCTCCTCTCTTCATCCTCCTGTTAGAACAAGAAATACCTTTGGGCCATCGGAACGACGGAAACCGGCTCGCATATGGCCAATTCGCCGTCTACCGATACCTTGTAAGTATCCGGATCTACTTCTATCGTTGGCGTTGCGTCGTTGCGAATCATGTCCTTCTTGCCGATGTTGCGGCAATTAACGACTGGCTCGACCCGCTTCTGCAAGCCGAGCTCCTCGGCGATTCCCCGGTCGAAAGCAGCCTGAGAGACGAAGGTGATCGAGCTTTGGAAAAGGGACTTCCCGTATGATGCGAACATCGGTCTGCCGAATACCGGCTGAGGCGTAGGGATGGACGCGTTCGGATCCCCCATCTGCGCGTAAGCGATACTTCCGCCCTTCAGAATCATATCCGGCTTGACTCCGAAAAAAGCCGGACTCCACAGGACCACGTCTGCCCATTTGCCAGGCTCCAGGGATCCGACGAGATGGGAAATGCCGTGGGCGATGGCCGGGTTAATCGTATATTTGGACACGTAACGCTTAATCCGCTCGTTGTCTCCTTGACCACCCTCATCGTCGCCGGCAAGAGGTCCTCTTTGCATTTTCATCTTATCCGCGGTTTGCCAAGTGCGGGTGATGACTTCACCAATTCGGCCCATCGCCTGCGAATCGGAGCTGATAATGCTGAACGCTCCCAAGTCGTGCAGAATGTCCTCTGCCGCAATCGTCTCCGGACGAATGCGGGAATCCGCGAAAGCGACGTCCTCCGGGATGCTGCTGTCCAAATGGTGGCAAACCATCAGCATATCCAAGTGCTCTTCGATCGTATTCACCGTAAAAGGACGGGTAGGGTTCGTGGACGAAGGGATGATATTCGGTTCCCCCGCCGCCTTGATAATGTCCGGTGCGTGACCGCCGCCGGCTCCTTCGGTATGGTAGGTGTGGATGGTTCTGCCGCCGATCGCCCTTAGCGTGTCCTCGACGAATCCCGCTTCGTTCAACGTGTCCGTATGGATCGCCACCTGAACGTCGTATTGATCCGCCGCGGAAAGGCAAGCATCGATCGCCGCAGGGGTCGTGCCCCAATCCTCGTGCAGCTTCAGGCCGATGGCTCCCGCTTCGATCTGTTCGACGAGTGGCTGCAGGGAAGAAGCATTCCCTTTTCCAAGAAATCCGAGATTCATCGGGAAAGCTTCCGCAGCCTCCAGCATGCGCCTTAAGTGCCATGCTCCCGGGGTGCAGGTTGTCGCGTTCGTTCCCGTCGCCGGCCCCGTACCTCCGCCGATCATCGTCGTAACCCCGGAAGCCAGCGCGGTCTCGATCTGTTGCGGGCAAATATAATGGATATGGGTATCGATGCCGCCCGCCGTCACGATCTTTCCTTCGCCGGCAATAACTTCCGTGCTGGCTCCGACGACCATATTCGCATCAACGCCGTCCATAATGTCCGGATTGCCTGCCTTGCCGATGCCGACGATAACGCCATCCTTGATCCCGATGTCGCCCTTCACGATTCCCCAATGATCGATCACCACGGCATTCGTGATCAGCGTATCCAGAACGCCCTCGCTTCTCACCGCGCGGCTCGATTGGCCCATGCCGTCACGGATGACCTTGCCTCCGCCGAATTTACACTCATCTCCGTAAACGGTGTGATCCCGTTCGATCACCGCCCACAGCCCCGTATCGGCCAGCCTAACCGCATCTCCGGTCGTCGGGCCGAACATATTCGCATAGCTTTGACGTTCCATTCGCATGATCGTTTATCCCTCCCGTTAGCCGTTCCTCCATCTATGTAACGCGCCGATTACTTCAGGGCATTCCAAGCCTTTAACCGTTCCGCTATCTCCGGACTCATCTCGCCCGAAGCATCCCCGTTCGATATTCCGTTCAGTCCGTAAGCGAGTTTGGCGCCTCCTAGCTCGACTAGCATAATCGGCTTTTCTTCGCCGGGCTCGAATCGTACGGCCGTACCCGCAGGTATGTTCAATCTCATTCCGAATGCCGATTCCCTATGGAAAACAAGCGAGCGGTTGACCTCGAAAAAATGAAAATGCGAGCCGACCTGCACCGGACGGTCGCCTACGTTGTTCACGATCAGCTCGATCGTGCGCCTTCCCGCATTTAACTCTAGTTCGCCTGATTTAGCCCTTACTTCTCCCGGAATCATATTCGAAGTCTCCTTTGTCCATAGTTGAATTTATACGATCGATGGATTTATGCGATCGGTTGATGAACCGTGACCAGCTTCGTCCCATCGGGGAAGGTCGCCTCCACTTGGACTTCGTGGATCATTTCGGGAACGCCCTCCATTACTTGATCCCTAGTGAGCAGCGTCGTTCCGTATGCCATCATCTCCGCAACCGATTTCCCGTCCCTAGCGCCTTCCATAATTGCGGACGTGATCAGCGCGATGCACTCCGGATAATTAAGCTTTACTCCGCGAGCCAATCTCCTATGGGCTAAGTCGGCCGCGACCGTAATCAGCAGCTTCTCCTTCTCGCGTTCCGTTAGATTCATGCCGCATCCCCTTCCTGAACTTTCCTTTCATTATAGGAAACCCCTATCTGAAAGTAAATCTTATATGTGATGTTTTATTACATTAACCAAAATATTATTGTCGATTGTTCACCCGAGACAACCTACAACTAACGCACACTTAACATATGCAGTCTCGATTCACCCCCTTCAACCCCCTGCTAATGCCAGTCTTTATTATATGAGCCTTTTCTAGTCAACTCGTCCTTTAGTGTGATAAAATCAAGGATAATACATTTCGTTTATCCGAGAGCGAGGGAACAGAGTTGGCTAACAAAAAAATGCGTTCAGACATGATCACCAAAGGCTTCGACCGTGCTCCGCACCGCAGCTTGCTGCGCGCGGCCGGCGTTAAGGAAGAGGATTTCGGCAAACCGTTAATCGCAGTCTGCAATTCTTATATCGATATCGTTCCAGGGCACATCCATTTGCAAGAATTCGGTAAAATCGTCAAGGATGCGATCCGCGAAGCCGGCGGCGTTCCTTTTGAATTCAATACGATCGGCGTAGACGACGGCATCGCGATGGGCCATATCGGCATGCGTTACTCGTTAGCCAGCCGCGAAATCATCGCGGACTCCGTCGAAACGATGGTTAACGCCCACTGGTTCGACGGCATGGTATGTATTCCGAACTGCGACAAAATCACTCCGGGGATGATGATGGCCGCGTTGCGCGTTAACATCCCAACCCTATTCGTCAGCGGCGGACCTATGAAAGCAGGCCGCACGAGCGATGGCAAGGCAATCTCCCTGACTTCGGTCTTCGAAGGCGTTGGCGCCTTCATGACCGGCAAGATCGACGAGAAAAGCTTGACCGAGCTTGAACAATACGGCTGCCCTACCTGCGGCTCCTGCTCCGGTATGTTCACGGCGAATTCCATGAACTGCCTAGCCGAAGTTCTGGGTCTCGCCTTGCCGGGCAACGGCACGATTCTTGCCGTCGCTCCCGAGCGCCGCGAGTTCGTAAGGAAGTCCGCGGCCCAGCTCATGGAGCTGGTAAAGAAAGACATCAAACCGCGCGACATCGTGACGCTCGCTTCGATCGATAACGCTTTTGCTCTCGATATGGCGATGGGCGGTTCCACCAATACCGTTCTGCATACGTTAGCGCTGGCTCATGAAGCAGGGATCGATTACCCGATCGAGCGCATCAACGAAGTTGCCAAACGCGTCCCTTATCTGTCCAAGTTAGCTCCCGCTTCCGATCACCATATCGAAGACCTGCACAACGCGGGCGGCGTGAGCGCGATCATCAACGAGTTGTTCAAGAAAGAAGGCGCGCTAAACGGCGACGTGCTGACCGTATCCGCCAAGACGCTTCGCGAGAACGTCGAAGGCGCCGAGATAACGGATCATTCGGTTATTCGTCCGATCGATGACCCGCATTCCAAAGAAGGCGGTCTTTCCGTCCTGTTCGGCAACCTGGCTCCGGGCGGTTCGATCATCAAAGTCGGAGCCGTAGACAAGTCGGTTGGCGGTTACCACCGCGGTCCGGCTATCTGCTTCGACTCTCAAGACGAGGTTCTTCAAGGCCTTACGGAAGGCAAGGTTAAAGAAGGCCATGTCGTCGTCATCCGTTACGAAGGACCGAAAGGCGGCCCCGGCATGCCGGAGATGCTCGCCCCTACTTCGCAGATCGTAGGTATGGGTCTAGGCACGAAAGTGGGCCTGATTACCGACGGACGTTTTTCCGGAGCATCGCGCGGAATCGCTATCGGCCACATCTCTCCCGAAGCTGCGGAAGGCGGTCCGATCGCGTTCGTAGAGGACGGAGACATCATCGAGCTCGACATGAACAACCGCACCATCACGCTTGAAGTCAGCGACGAGGAATTGGACCGTCGCCGCTCCGAGTGGAAGGGCTTCGAACCTAAGATCAAGCGCGGTTACCTCGCCCGTTATTCCGCGATGGTCACCAATGCCAGCAAGGGCGGAGTCATGAAGATGTAAAAAGCCCGCGGCAGGTTTTGCCGTTAAGCCCGCGCAAGCAGCGAGGCAGGGACCGCATAGCGGCAGATTTTGCCGTTAAGCCCGCGCAAGCAGCGAGGTAGGGACCGAGTAGCGGCAGGTTTTCACCGTGCTGCTATGCTTCCCGTTGACGTAGGTTTTCCAATCATAAGGGCGATTAAATAGAATGTATCTTGAAATCGTGAAATCTCTTTGAATCCAAAAAGAAGCTGCTCAAAAGTTATCCACTTTTGAGCAGCTTCTTTTTTCTATTCCGTGCGTAATGCGATTCAAACTGTTCACACGAGCTTGCCTATCGTACCTTCCTCAAACTCGGCTGCCGCTACTTCTTGCGTCTCCACAGACTTACGAGCCCGGTCAGGTCTTCTCTTTACCCTCGACTCGTCTGCCCAAGTCAACAAGATATCCCGGGTCATAAGGAGCATTCGAGGATTCATAGAGTCGCCCTTGTCGCGAACCCGTTGATTGCCGGCCGGATGAATGACGCGCATGAGAATACGCAAGTAGACGTTCGTCATCCACGAGAAAAGCCCGCGGGGCAAATCGAAATTCTGGTATCCAAGCGATTCGGATCCCCTGTGTATCATCGATACGCCATAGAGTGCCTTAACCTTCTCCCCGTTAAGTGCCGTTGCGAGCTCTCTTGCCATATTCGGCAAAGCCCTCTCCATTTCCCGAATAATTCGGATGCCGATTTGCAGCGTCGATTTGGAATTCATTCCGAGATCGAACAGCATTTTGTTCTCGAAATGGATTTCCATGATGTGATCGCCGGAACGTAAAGTTTGTTCTCCGCGCAAGTCGATCGGCGGTCCCGAATAACGCCTAATCCGGTAATTAAAGAACTTGCCGTCCCCTACGGGGTGCAGCCTGAACAGGACGTGAAATATTTTCTCCCACAGCATCCAGAGACTGACGATCGCTTTCTTGAGTGGCCCGATAGAGTGGCTGATCTCGGTTGCGGAATCGCTTCTATTCATGCTTGTTCTCCTCGCAGCCTTCCGGCGGCCGTTCTTTCCGTTCTTCGCTTCTTCCGTGATCGCAATCATTTCATCGATCCCGACGAAGCGGTATCCCATATCGCGTCCATCGTCCAGAATACGTTCCAACGCCGAGATCGTATGGGCCGGAGCGTCACGGTCGGCGCCGAAGGTAATTCCGCAATCATGAAGCAAGAATACTTGTCCGGGTTTAAGCTTTTGCCTCATTCGCTTGTAAAGCTTGTCAGCGCCTACCCGCTTGCGCCAGTCCCCGAACAAGGATGTCCATAACACGATCTGCAAGTACCCGAGATTCGCGTAATCGAATACGTTTACGATCCCCCATGGCGGACGATAATACATCGGCCTCGCGCCCGTGATTCTTTTAATGACATCCGAGGTCCTATGGATCTGCCGTTTAACGGTTCGCGGACGCATGAACCAATTTGTATGGTGGACATAATTATGGATACCTATAATATGACCTTCCTTATGAATCCGCGCGATGAGATCGGGATTCTTCTCCGCGTTCTCGCCGACTACGAAGAAGGTTGCCTTCGCTCCATACCGTTTGAGCAGATCCAACAGCTTCGGCGTATAGACCGGGTCGGGGCCGTCATCGAACGTCAGGGAGACTTCGTTCGCCGATTGACCTCGCATAAACACCCTAAAACCAAAAATCCGGCTGATTAAAGCCGGTAAAAATGCATAAAAAGTCAAAAAATAAAAACCGATCCAAAGGATGAGTTCCATGCCTTCCCCACCATCTTGATTGCCATATTTATCTTGCGCGCGGTTTGTGCCCGTCTCTTATTTTATCATATACGTCCGCAAAATAGGCATGGTTATAGGCATCTTTTTTGATATCGTGTACAATAAGCAATAAATGGAATGGACGTGCTCTCGGCGCGCGGAAAAGGGTGGGTATAAAAATGTTTTCTTTGTATCAGAAGTATTGGCGGACCGCGTTCGACATTGGCTTGATCGCGCTGACCGTTTGGCTTACGATGTACGTGTTCAGCTACTTGTATAACCTCGCGACTCCCGTTTTCTTGTCTTTTCTCGTGTTCTGGATTATCGAACCTCTGGCCAGGTTGCTCAATCGTTGGGGATTGCGTAAATCTATCGCGTCCGGCATAAGCGTGTTATTGTTCACTCTGGTCATTCTCGCTTCGTTTATCGGGATCGGTTATATTTTCACCGTGCAGATCCAACAACTGATTAAGGATCTTCCGCAATACCAAGAGCTCCTGAAAGAGCAAATCGCCAATATCTCGGGGAACTTGCAAGGACAGATTCAAGGATTGCCTGTCGAGCTTGCGGATAAGCTTACCAAAGCAACCGCGTTCGTTACCGACCTAGGAGCAAATTGGGCTGTCCTCTTCCTTAAATGGATGGTCGGATTCCTGTCTTCCTTTTCGTCGTTCGTATTGAATTTCTCGATTGCCATCATACTCGCCTACTTCTTAAGCTTAGAGATCGATACTTGGAAAAAGCTCAGCAAGGAACGTTCCCCGAAGACTTTCAAGGTTGCTTTCGAGTTTCTGCGAAACAACGTGTTTAAGGGTATCGGCGCGTATCTAAAAGCTCAAGGCAAGCTCATTAGCATTACGTTTATCGTTATCTTCATTTCTCTCTTGGCACTGCGGGTAAACAACGCTTTCTCCATTGCTTTACTGGCGGGTATCTTAGATGTTCTTCCGCTTCTGGGAGTCAATACGTTGTTCATCCCATGGGTTGCCTACTTGTTCATAACGGGAGAGACGAATTTAGCGATTTGGCTGACGGTCTTGCTTGTCGTCGTCACGCTTACGAGGCAGTTTCTTGAGCCCCGCATCACGGGACAGACGGTCGGCGTCTCCGCCTTCACGATGTTAGCCTTCATGATGGTCTCGTTATCGCTGTTCGGCGTTACGGGTCTCATCTTGGCCCCGATCTTGATGATCCTGCTCAAGGCGTTATACGATCAAGGCTACTTTCACAAGTGGATACGTTTTCCGCACGAGGAGTTCACCGTTGCGCCTTTTGCTCCGCAGCCCGCCGACTCTTTAATTCCTGAAGGCGAAGACCGTCCATAATCGCTCCGAATAATGTCGCCCCGCGGTTGCGCAATCCGGCCGGTTGATCCTCGATCAGCACGGCGACGGCGTAACGCGGTTTTTCCTCTGCAGGCCCGTAACCGACGAACCATTGGTCGTTACGGGCTTTTTGCTTGCCCGCAAGCTCGGCCGTTCCGGACTTCCCCGCAAGAGGCCAAGCCGCTCCATTCAGAGCGTTCGCCGCCGTTCCTTCCGTCACGACGGACCGCATGCTTTGCCTTAGCCTTTTTGCCGTCTGCGGTTCGATCTGACCGTATTTGGATTTCGCGGATTGATTCCGCATCGAAGCTAATATTGTGCCATCCGCATAACGAATCTCTTTCACGAGACGAGGCGCGAATACGTGTCCGCTATGCAAGATCGTAACGGCCATATTAGCTAACTGCAGAGGAGTTGCTCGTACATCCCGTTGTCCAATGCCCGTACCGGTTCTTACCCCTCCATCCTTGGCTGCTTCCTTGCTCGAGAAGATCGACCCTGATTGTTCCTCGCCCAGCAACCTTATCGGCTTACCGTCGACGAAGCTTTCCGTATGCCAGCCGATTTGCCTGCCAAGCCCCATTTTTTCCGCCGTGATCTGCAGCCAAGCCGGGTCCATTCGCTCCGCCAATCCAGCGAATGCAACGTTGCACGATTCGGCATAAGCCTGCTCCAAAGTCAGATTGCCGTGCCCTCCTTCCTTCCAGCATTTCAAACCGTACTTACCATAGTGACCGTCGCAATGGAAAATTTCATGCCAAGTCGTCACGCCCGACTCTAGAGCAGCGGCTAACGTCACCGTTTTAAACACGGATCCCGGAGGAGCCGCAACAAGCGCATGATTGCGTTCGTCCGTCCCAGTCGCTCCTATATGATAAGGATCCAGCTTAGGAAGCGACACCATGGCCAAGATATCCGCATTAGCCGCGTCCAGTATGACAGCCGCTCCTTTCTTGATTCCGTATTTCTCCATTACATTCTCTACGACGCGTTGCAGGTCCAAGTCCAGTGTTGTCGTCACTTGCAAAGGGAAATGGGGATTGTCGGGAGCGGTTACGCGAAGCCCCAGACCTTCCAGCGGGCGTCTAGCCGCATCGGTAACTTGCTTTACCGTGGTAGGGGCTATTCCCTGCAGTAAACGATCCATCGACTTCTCCAAACCCGCCCCCCCGATCGGATTGGTTATGCTCATATGATGGTGTGACACTTGCTCCCCATAAACCTTGCGTACTTGATCGGGATGCTGAGAGAGATAACCTATCGCATGAAGAGGAGTAACCTCCGCAGGATAACGGTTCAGGAAAGGAAGCACCGCCACGCCGAGCAGATCGGTTTGTTTCGCAATCAGGATTTGATCCTTGGTTAGACCTAGCGCACGCGCGGAATGGTTTCCTTTCCATGCTTCAGGCTCTCGCAGTTGCGCTAACCAATGCTCCAATTTCTTCGGTTCCACATCAAGGCTATCCGCCAATAGCCGTACATCCTGCTCCGTGCCTCTTGGCATCCCGTTATCGGGAAATGCCGCCAAGCTTTGCACCGTGCCGCCCGTCAACAACCGTCCCTTGCGATCCATGAATTGTCCGCGACCGGTATCCAACACAAGAGAATCGGAACGCTGAAGCATGGCGCTCATCTTCAACGAGCCGCTAGCCGTATGCGATCCGCCGAAGCCGAATTGCAGCCAAGCCAATTTAGCCCCTTCAATTCCGAATATAACAGCGAATAACAGCAGCAAATGAAATCCTCTCATCGCCCAATCCCGTTTCATGAATATTCCCTTCTCTTCTCCGGCTTTCCTCTATTATTTCCAATTTGCGGAAAAGATAAAAAACAGGCAAGGATTTTCCCTGCCTGTCTAGTCGGTATTCTATTATGCTACTGTAAATCTGCTCAGCGATTCGCGCAGCTGGCCGGATACGGCTTCCAGGCGATTGGACAATTGAACTAATCCATCGCTGATGTTCAATTGCTCGTTGCTGAGCGATGCGACTTGCTCGGAGGTTGCGGATGCTTCCTGGGCAACGGCGCTGACATTGCTCATCGCGAGCGATAATGTCGATTGCGCGTCCTCCAGATGGCGAACCGAATCGGTTGCCGACTCTAATCGATCTACGAAGCTGCCCATGTTATCCTGAACGGTAATGAAGATCTGATTCGCTTCGCGAACGGAATCGATCTGCTCCTGGAAGATCGGATACGCGTCCGACAAAACGGTTACCGTCTCGTCAATCTCGTGTTGGATCTTCTCTACGATACCGCCCACGACGCCGATTGATTCGCGCGACTGATCGGCTAGCTTGCGTATTTCGTCGGCTACGACCATGAAACCTTTGCCGGCAGCGCCCGCCCTGGCGGCCTCGATCGTGGCATTCAATGACAAGATATTCGTCTGTTTTGTCATATTGCCTAGTACGTCCAAGATCTTACGGATTGAACGCGTGCTCTCTTTAAGCTTATCGACTTTCTCTACCATGGAGCGAGTCATTTCTTCCGTTTGGCCAGTCTTCTCGATTAAGCTTCCCATGTAGATCGTACCTTTGCGACCGGCTTCTTCGACTTCATTAGCCGATTGGCCCATCTCGACATTGGAATCGATAACGGATTGGACTTGGGCGCCGATCTGTATCGTCAGATCCGTGCCCTTCTCCGATTCGACCGCAAGGTTGGTCGCGCCGTTCGCGATTTCTTCGGTTGCGACGGCAATCTCCTTGGCGGCTCCGGCCGTTTTGCGAGAGGATTCGGTCAACGAAGACGCCGTATCCAACACTTCTTGAGCCGAGAGGTTCGTCTGGCGAACGAGACCGGTGATCTCTTCCATCATCCGGTTGAAGCTATCCGACACTTGGCCGATTTCGTCTTTTTTGCGGATAGTGGAACGAACGGTCAGATTTCCTCTTTCCCCTTCGTTCATCAGCGTCCTCAATTGGGCGAGCGGCTTGCCGACCGACAACATCACGATAAGACCGATTCCCCCGGCGATTAGCGCGGCTATTAACGACATCAACCAAGTCAGGTTGCTGATCGCCTTAGCATCTTTAACGAGAGCGGAAACGGGGATGTTACCGATCAACTTCCATTGGTTCGTTTCCATTACCCCTGCCGAGGACAACGTCTTGGTTCCATCCACGCTTATCGTTGCGGAACCTTCTTCGCCAGGAAGCTCATATTTGTACTTGGAACCGAATTCTTTAATATCCGGTCCGTAAACTGTCGTGCCGTCAGTAGCAACGATATAGGCTGAACTTCCCTCTCCGAAGTTTACCGTTTTCATCTGTTCTTCCAAGATTTTAGATTTGATTTCAAGAATCAAGTAATAGGGTTTTCCTTGGTTCAACATTCTTCCCAATGAAAAAGTAGGGGTACTCCGGCTACCGTCAAGACCGGCAGCCATGGTTGGATTCCATACCGCTTTGCCGTTCGCTTCTTCGATGACTTTCAGGAAAGGCAAATCCATGAGGCCTTCCTTGACGATCGAGCTGCCCGTCGTCATGAATTGCCCATCGTTATTCACGGGGATTAGCGAGATAGATTCATAGCTGGAATCGGCCATGGCTATGCTGCTTAGCTTTTCCGTTAGCTGACGTGCCGTGTCGAAGACCTCGTAATCATCATTCGTAATCGCTAACGCGCTTAACAAACTAACAAAAGTGCTGTCCGTTATGAATTGCAAGGATTGACGTTCGTAACCGTCGAGGAGCAACGCTATTTTTCCCGCGGTCTGCTGTGCGGTCTGGCTGCTGGAGTCGGCTACCTTCTTCTGTATGATCGAACTGGACTTAGAATACGAAAACCAACCTAGCGATAGGACGCAAGCTAATATGCTGCAAAAAATCAGCAAAAACAACTTCATGCCTACAGAGCGTATCGGATTCTCGATCTTCGTCCCCTTGAACTGGTCACCGACTCGCTTAGATAAACCGCTTACACTTTTTGTTGCTTTCTTCAAACCTTCTGTTCCCAACTTCTCACGCCACGACTTATTCATCTGTTATAACCCTCCAACCTATGTAGTGACCACTGACTAGCGGCAGTAAAAAAGACTTGCCAAAATGTCCCTTAAGTATATATCGGCTCCTTGGGTGCCAAGTATTACTTATTCGAGAGATTTCGACAAGTCTTTTTCATAATTTCTTTTGTTGAACGAAAAACATTAGGACAGACGCTTACGCATTAAGTCCAACGGAGAAACGGGGTGATCCGTTTTTACGAGAACTTTTTGCAGCGGATGCCGCGCTGCCTCAAGGGGATTACCTGCCGCATCCGTTATTTCTCCTAGTTGCTGAACGAACTGTCTGCCCCCCGGCCCGAAGAACTCCACTTGCATGCCTGGGCGGAAAGGACTGCGTTGTTGAACGGTCGCAATTCCAGTCGTCTCGTCATAGTCCGTCACGATAGCGGCAAAATCATAAGGAGCAGGCTTTTCTTCCGCTTCGTAGATATGCTCCTCCGCCCCGGGTACCGCATAGAAGAAGCCGGTATTGAGCGGCCTGTTGGCTGCTTTTCCGATGTCTTCTACCCACTCGGGTCGTAGCTGATAACCTTCCGGATCCGCCATATAAGCATCGATAGCTTGTCTGTACACATTTACGACCGATGCCACGTAATGGATGCTCTTCATCCTGCCCTCGATCTTAAAGCTATCTACTCCAGCTTCGATTAGATCGGGAATATGCTGGATCATGCACAAGTCCTTGGAGCTCATCGTGAAAGGGTTTTGCCCCGGTTCCATAACGGATTGCTCATCCGCGTGCAGATCGTATTTCCATCGGCAAGATTGGCAGCAGCCGCCGCGATTGGAGTCGCGATCCGTAAAATGATTGGAGAGAACGCAACGGCCCGAGACGGAAGAGCACATCGCGCCGTGGATGAATACCTCGAGTTCAATATCCACGCGTGATTTCATCTCGCGAATTTCTTCCATCGTCGTTTCCCGGGCAAGCACGACGCGAGGCAAGCCTTCTTCTTTCCAGAATTGCACGGCTTGCCAATTCATCGTCGATTGCTGGGTGCTGAGATGTACCTCGAGTTTAGGAGCCACCCGCTGCGCGGTTTCCACGATGGCAGGATCCGCAGCTATGATAGCCGCGATTCCCGCGTCCTCAAGCTGTTTGAGATATTCCTCCACGCCGTCTAAATCCTCTTGATGCGCGTAAATATTCGTCGCGACGAATACTTTGGCGCCGTACTTCGCGGCGAATTGCACGCCTTCGCGCATTTCCTCGAAACTGAAATTATCCGCGTTAGACCGCAGCCCGTATTTCTGGCCTCCGATATATACGGCATCCGCGCCATAGTGGACGGCAAATTTCAACTTTTCCAAACTTCCTGCCGGCGCCAATAACTCCGGCTTCGTCAGCCTCTGCCGTTTACCGCTCATTCGGGGTTGATCCTGTATGAGAGATTGGCTCATCCTCAAGCCCTCCTTGCATTCTTCATTAATAAACTTGTTCCTTATAAAGGAAGCCGAATCCAAGCTCCCTATCGGGATTTTGCAACTTCCGTATCGCGGTCAGCCATTGGTTATTGAAAACGTACTCGTCGTGTTTCCGCTGCCAGAGATCCAAAGCCTGTCTGTAACTCTTCAGCACGGTTTCATTATAAGCATCCGATTTCAGCAGGGGTTCAACAAATAAACTATCCACTCCCGCGGCGATAAGCTCCGGCAACGCTTCCAACAAGCATATGTCGTCCGGGCTCATGACGTGGGTGCCGTTGTCATCCTCGTATACGGGAAATTTCTCGTCAGGACGTTCCGCTTCGACGAGGAATAACCCTTGATCCGCCCCTTTACGAACTAACGTAGCCTCGCGTCCAAGATGTTCTAAATAACTTTGAATGAGATTGCGATGCGAATGATAAATATTGGTCATCCCGTGCGCTTGGATTTGGATTTCCATTTCCGCTTTGCTCTTCAAATCAGCGATCTCTTCCTCGTTCAGCTCTCTCGCAAGGACCGCGCGGGCAGCCCCTCGACGTCCCCAGTAGGCAGCGGCGCTTGAGTTCGTGCCTGTCATCTCGGCATTCCAGAACCATTTCAGTTCCGGTGCATACTGCCTTAAGTTCATTAATACGGCCGGGTCCCCGAAAACGATAGCATCGGCTTCAGCATCCTTAACCAAGGTTAAGTATTCAGGTAGAGAACCAAGCTCATCGTTACGGTACAGTTTATTCATGTTCACGTATGCTTTAGCTCCTAGCCGATGGGCCGCGGTGACCGCTTCCTTTATGTGATCGGCACCGATTTCACCTGGTTGCCTCATACCATAACGGGATTCGCCGATCAATACCGCCGTTGCGCCGGCATTAATATATCGTTCCATTTGCTCGATGGAACCAACGGAGATTTGCAACTCTGGAATAACGGCAGAAATGGGAATACACCTCCGGGAAGTCTTCGACCCGGCGTTCTGAGCAAGACTCCTATGTTAGGAAGCCTAGCCAAGCTCGCCGGGTCGGGGCGCGTTCTCACGAACGCGTCTTTATTATTTTTTTACGTTTTTCTCGCTAAGCTGTATGTTCTTCTGATGCTGCTTGTACGTAACCGCGAACAAATGAGTGTTCGTTCCGTCTTTCTTGGTTACGTAATAAAAGTAATCCGATTCCTCTGGATAGAGCGCAGCTTCAATCGACTTCAAGCTCGGCGTGGCGATCGGTCCAGGCGGCAATCCGGCGTTCAAATAAGTATTGTATGGACTTTCGACCTTCAGATCTTCCTCGAGCAGACGTTCCTTCTGTTTATCGAGCAAATATTGAATCGTAGCGTCGATCTGCAGCGGCATCTTTTCTTTCAAGCGATTCTGTATGACGCCGGATACGATCGGCCGTTCATCATCGACCACGACTTCGCGCTCTACCAAGGAAGCAATCGTAAGCAATTGATGGACGGTAAGCCCTCGCTCCTCCAAAGTGCTCTGCCAATCTTCGGGTAATTGATCGAGCTTGTGATCAAGCTCTGCTAGCATTCTATTGATGATGTCGGCTTCCGTGCTTCCCCGCTTCATTTCGTAGGTTTCCGGGAAGAGATATCCCTCAAGCGGGAACCTCAGACTATTGTCGGTCGGCAATGTCTTGGTCCACATGGATCCGGTCAATAGCTCTGGTTTTCCCGCAACTTCCAAGAACTTAGCTTTATCAACGCCGGCCGTTTCGGATAACCTTGCGGCCATTTGTTGGACCGTGAACCCTTCCGGAATCGTAAACCGAATAGTCGCGGCAGCTACGATATCGCCGTTATTCAACTTGGCCACGATTTGTTCGCGGGTCATTCCCGGCGTCAGCTCATATACTCCCGCTTGGAATCGCGAGCCTTCGCCTTCGATCTTCAACCAACCGCTAAAAAGGAAAGCACTCCGAATAAGTCCGCTTTGTTCAAGCACATCCGCGACCTTCTGCGCGCGCATCCCCGAACTAATCGTAATCTGGACGGGGGTAGAGGATGCCGCGGGCGGGCGCAGTCCATTCCATAAATAAAATAAAAGTCCGCCGGTTACAGACAATACCATTCCGAGAGCGATCAAGAAGGACCAAAGCAAAACACGCGGCTTGCGACGGCGATCGGACGAAACTGTCGTCGCGCGCGGAGTTTCCTGCTTGGTGCTATGGACTGACGCCGCTTCGTTGCGAGTCGGACTTGCCGGCCCATTCGCATAGGAAGAGAGTCTGCTTGTCTCCGTAGACGCCGCCGTCTCGTTCGTGCCCTTTGAATTGTCTTCATCCCCGGTCACCTTGTTGCCGTATATGGATTTCCATCCTGATGTCGGCTCATCATCTCTATCCACTCTTTTTCCCCTCCAGCAAGCCTTAATTCGTAAAAAAGAGCGGTCGCCCGCTCTTCATCCACCTATTCAAGGCTGGTCGTCATTTCCAAATTGAGAGTCATCGTAGGCTTCCTCGACGAGCTCCCACTCTTCCGCGTCCGTAACCGTTTCGAGCTGCGCTTCGCCATTGTCGTCGGCGACGATCTTGAATACTTCAATCTCATCCTCTTGCTTCATGGATTCCGATTGCAAGATCGCGTATTGGCTGCCTTGAACGGTTAGTTCTGCAAGGATTCGGAAGGTTAGCGATGAGCCATCGTCCGTAACCAGCTCAACGGAATCCCCATATTGTTGTCTCAAGTCTGATAGCTTATTGGGCATCGAACTCACCGATCAAGGTATTAAAGGTTTCCTCGACCATGTCCCATTCCGCTTGATCTTCGATGGGGTAGAGCTTGATTTCGTCATTCTCTTCGTCATAACGGAAAGCGAATACTTCCTGCTCTTCGTCGCCATCCTCTTCGGCCGGTACGACCATCATATATTTGCGGTCCGTTCCGTCGTCAAGCTCAAACCGCATGATGACCTCGAATGCTTCGTCGTTGCCTTCGTCGTCGGGGATGTAAATAATTTCCGCTTCTTCTTCGTTATTGTCGTCGTTGTTGTTAATCGTATCTGTCATGGCTATTCCCTCATTTCGAAATGGAATCAAGATAACTTTGCAGTAATATAGCCGCCGCCATCTTATCGATGACTAATTTACGCTTGCGCCTGCTGACGTCTGCTTCGAGCAACGCGCGTTCCGCCGATACTGTAGTCAGCCTTTCATCCCAAAGCTGTACAGGTAAGGATAGTGTTTGCTTAAGGCTTTCCGCGAATGCAATGCAATATTCACCACTTGGACCGACGGTTCCGTTCATGTTTTTCGGCAATCCTACGACAATCGACTCGACTTCGTATTGTTTGATTAATTCAGCTATGCGCGCCATCGGATCGGTGACGATCTTCTGGTCGATAACTTCAAGACCTTGGGCCGTCCAGCCGAACAAATCGCTCATCGCGACGCCGATCCGTCTTTCCCCGTAATCCAACCCCATAATGCGCATCGGTTACCGGTTCTGCTGAAGGTAAAAACGAACGAGCTCTTCGATCAATTCGTCGCGTTCCTTCTTGCGGATCAGACTTCGAGCGTTGTTGTGGCGCGGAATATAGGCGGGATCGCCCGAGAGCAAATAGCCGACAATCTGATTGATAGGATGATACTCTTTCTCCACCAAGGCATCATGCACGGTAAACAAAATATCACGGGCGGATACTTCATGTGGATCGGCCACGACGTCGAATTTGACGGTCTGGTCCATGTGATTTTTGTCCGACGAGCTCATCTCCAGCACCTCGCTTTCACTGACAAACTCTTAAGCACTTTTCATTATAATAACATAATCTTTTGTGGACAGGAAATTAGTGGCTACATTTATCGACGTAATGGGGAGTCCGCAAAGGTATCTCTCTTCAGCCGCAACTCTTTTACCCCACAAAGTGACCCTGATGCTAACGAAGCTGATTCCGATTACTTTGCGGGGGCCCCGGTGTTTCTGATGCCTTGATGAGATTACAAGGTGGCAATGGGCTCCAAGAGGCGGACGTAAACTCTTACGAGAGATACCTTTACTCCCTCCCTGCGGTCGATAGCCTAAAGCAAACTTACTTTCCTGCCAGTTGAGCCAAAACCAATTTCTCGGCTGCTGCCAAAGCATCGGACAGCTTGGAAGGATCCTTGCCGCCGGCTTGCGCGAGCTCCGGCTTGCCGCCTCCGCCGCCGCCGGTGATGGCGGCGATGTCTTTGATTAGCTTGCCCGCGTGCAGGCCTTTCTGCACGAGGTCGGGCGTTACGGCGACGACCAAGTTGACCTTGTCGTCGGAGACGGAACCGAGCACGAGAACGGCGGAGCCGAGCTTGAGCTTAAGCTCGTCGGCAACGCCGCGAAGGGCATCCATGCCGCCGACGTTCACTTGGGTGGCAAGCAAGGTGACGCCGCCGACGGTTTGCGCCGCGGAGACGAGGTCGGCCGCTTCCAAGCGGCTAAGCTTGCCTTGGAGCGATTCGTTATCGCGTTGCAGCTGGCGAACTTCAGCTTGCACGGCCTCGATCCGCTTCGTTACGTCGGCTACTCCGCATTTCAGTTGAGCTGCGGCGCCTTTGAGGACGTTCAGTTGGTCATCCATATAGTTGTAGGCATTTCGTCCGGTCACGGCCTCGATCCGGCGTACGCCGGAGCCGATTCCGCCTTCGCTGATCAGCTTGAACAATCCGATTTGCGACGTGTTCCGGACATGGCATCCGCCGCAAAGCTCCAAGCTATAGTCGCCAACGCGGACGATGCGAACGATATCGCCGTATTTCTCCCCGAACAGCGCCATCGCGCCCATGGCCTTAGCTTCTGCAATCGGCTTGAAGCCGATATCGAGCTCAGTGCCGATCCAGATTTGTTCGTTCACGCGGCGCTCGACTTCAGCAAGCTCTTCGGCCGTGATCGCGCCGAAATGCGAGAAATCGAAACGCAGGCGCTCGGGCTCTACGAGCGAGCCCGCTTGATTGACGTGCTCGCCGAGCACGTCTTTCAAAGCTCTGTGGAGCAAGTGCGTCGCGGTATGATTGCGAACGATGTCGCTGCGCTCCGATGCGTTAACGGATGCCGTTAACGTATCGCCGACCCGCAAAATACCGCTCGTAACGATGACTTGATGTACGGACTGGCCATGCGGAGCTTTGCTTAATCCGCTAACCACCGCATTTACGCCGTTACCGAATAGAATACCGCTATCGCTAACCTGTCCGCCGCTCTCCGCATAGAAAGGCGTGCGGTCTAACACGACCAATACTTTCTCGTCTACGCCGGCAACTTCGACGAATTGATTGTCGGCTACGATGGCGATGACGCGCACCTCGGCCGTCAGGTTTTCATATCCTACGAATTCGCTTTTCTCGGTATATTCAGCCAATGGTCCGCCTTGCACCTTCATGCTGTCCGTTTCCTGACGGGCTGCGCGCGCACGATCGCGCTGCTCTTGCATCGAGGAGTCGAAACCGGCCCGATCGACGGTCATGCCTTGCTCGGTCGCATAGTCTTCCGTCAGGTCGAACGGGAAGCCGTACGTATCGTACAACTTGAAGGCATCCGGCCCGGAGATCACCAAACGGCCTTCCGCGCGAGCCTTCTGGCATAGATCCGCCAATATCGCCAATCCGTCCGTCAGCGTCTCATGGAAACGCTCTTCCTCCGTGCGGATAACTTTTTCGATGAATTCGCGTTTTTCCAACACTTCCGGATAATAGCTTCCCATGATTTCGCCCACGGTAGGCGTCAACTCCCATAAGAACGGACGGTCAATGCCCAGCACCTTGCCGTAACGGACCGCGCGGCGCAATAATCTGCGTATGACGTAACCGCGACCCTCATTGGAAGGAAGTACGCCGTCGCCCGCGGAGAATGCTACCGTCCGAATGTGGTCGGCGATGACTTTGAGGGCTACGTCCTGCTCTTCGTTCGTTTTATAAGTTACTCCGGCAATTGCGCCGGCCCGCTCGATGATCGGCATGAAGAGATCGGTGTCGAAGTTGGAGTCTACATCCTGCAAAATCGATGCAAATCTTTCGAGTCCCGCTCCCGTATCGATGTTCTTATTGGGAAGCGGCGTATAGCTGCCGTCCTTGTTATGATTGAATTCCGAGAACACTACGTTCCATACTTCCAGGAAACGCTCGTTCTCCCCGCCGGTCGTGACATCGGGATCGGATAGATCGCCGTATTTATCCCCTCGGTCGTAGAAGATTTCCGTGCAGGGTCCGCAAGGACCTTCGCCGATATCCCAGAAATTGTCCTGCAGCTTGACAATCCGTTCGTGCGGAAGCCCGATTTTTTCGTTCCAGATGCGATAAGCTTCTTCATCTTCCGGGTACACCGTTACGGACAATTTTTCGGGGTCGAACGCGATCCATTCCGGACCCGTCAGGAATTCCCACGCCCACGTGATCGCTTCTTCCTTGAAGTAGTCCCCGATGGAGAAGTTGCCGAGCATCTCGAAGAAAGTATGGTGACGGCGAGTTTTACCTACGTTCTCGATATCGTTCGTACGGATGCACTTCTGCGAATTCGCGATTCTTGGATTTTCCGGTATTACGCGGCCGTCGAAATAAGCCTTTAGCGGAGCCATTCCGGCATTAATCCATAGCAGTGATGGATCGTTATGCGGAACAAGCGGCGAGCTTGGTTCGATTTTATGGTCTTTGCTTTCGAAGAACGCTAACCATTTACTGCGGATTTCTGCTGCTTTCATCGGTTTCATTAGGTTGTTCCTCCTCAATATAGCTCCAAAAAAATAAAAAAACGCCCCTGAAATCAGGGACGAAGATCTTCGCGGTACCACCCTGGTTATTGCATCGTTAAGCATGCAATCTCCTCTTGCCGGGATAACGGCCCTCGCCGGCGGACTTCAATCCGCACTCCGAAACTAGCTTCCCTCGCCCTTCGCACCGAAGATTCTCTCAGCCAAGCGACGTTCGCGGGATCGGACTTCGATCCATGAAACGCGCGCGGAATCTTCTCTCTGGTCATGCGGACTACGAAGTACTTATGTTTCGTCATCGTTTTGCAAATATGCTGATTATATAAATTATAGACAACGTATTTCTTTGCTGTCAAACGGTTTTTCTGTGAATGTAGTAGGCAGATACATGCTGGACGACGACTTTCAAAGCCGCGTAAAAAGGAACCGCCAGTATCAATCCCAATACGCCCGCAAGCTCCCCTCCGATTAACAGCACCAAAATAATCGTAAGAGGATGCATTTTCATCGATCTCCCGACGACTTGTGGACTGATCACGTTGCTTTCAAGGTTCTGGCAGATCATGTTGACGATAATGACCATCAGCACCATTTTCCAAGAAATCGTAGTGGCCATGAGCAACGCGGGTAATGCACCGAAGAAAGGACCCAAGTAGGGAATGATGTCAAATAACGAGACAAACCCGGCCATGAGCAATGGATACGGCATCCCAATTATCAAGTATCCTATATAAGCCAACACTCCGATGCATACGGATACGATCAGCTGTCCGCGTATGTAACTCCCCAATGCCGCGTCGATGTCCTTCATGAGTCTAACCGCATGCTTGCGCCTAGCGCGGGGGACGTATTGCAATGCCGCGCGTTCGAACACATCCAGGTCCTTCATCATGTAAAAAGCCAGAAACGGCACGATCATCGCGATGAATAGAACGTTCACTACGGCGCCGATATTGTTCAGAAAATCCGCGATCCGCTGTTCGACTTGCTTTTCCAAGCTGCTGATCGAGCTATTGATTCCTTCTCTTACGGTCCCCGGCAGAAGCTTGTTGTTGTTGAAATGATCCACTATGCTTTGCGCTCTCATCGTTAAATCCGGCATATGCTCATTCAGTTCCTCAACCTGATTCATGAACATCGGAATGACGTTCATCAGGATCACGACGGATACGGATATGAATACCGCATAAATAAGCAGGACCGCAGCCGTTCGCGGTACTTTCCGGTCGTGAAGCAGGTTTACGATCGGATTAAGCGTATAAGAGATCACCATCGCGACGAGAAACGGAGCCAGCACCGCTTTTAGAAAATCATAGACGGACATGAGCATTGGCCGCACTAAGACGATAAGGAACATTACCAGCAAGAAAAGTATGGCGTAGACAAGCACAGTAAACAATCGGCTCTGAGCGAACCGGCCCATCTTCCCCACCTCCCGATTACCCAACAACAGGCTTTTCACGTTCTTTTCTAGTATATGTACTTGTCCATGCAGGTAAACCATGTCAAATAAAAAAGCACCCTGTTCCTCCCAAAGGAGGGGCAGAGTGCTCGATGTTTCGCATGTGTTCCGATCTTACATTCCGTTCGCTTGAATCTGAGCCGGAATGGGCTCCTCAAAAAATAAATCGTCTAGGGAGCTTAGTGTCCCATCTTCTTCGACTTGGTACACCGACATTTTTTCGCCGTTCACCGTTAGTTCGATAAAACAGCTCCAACAATAAAATTGATGGGAACCGATTTTACCGATGTCTTTGGAACTGCAATTCGGGCATCTCATCATCCGTCTTCACCTGTCACTTTCCACCGTATGGTCTCTCGTAAGTATCCGCTCGTAAGAAGCCGGTACCAAGATGGCATCCTCGCCCAACGTTATATTCTCGGGTGATTCCGGCAGGAATAATTTCCGCCTTCCCTCGAATAAGTCCGCAAGAAAACCGTCTGTTAATTCATATCCTATTATTTGTGTACCCTCGGTCGTCTTAACGTAAACGTCCGATACTTCACCTAAATGTTGTCCCTCAATCGTGTAGACCGGCATGCATTTCAGCCGCACGACACCCGTATGGAAAGTCCGTAACAGTTGCCTGCTGTCTTTAATGGCAATTACCGTACTGTCGCGAATCAACAGGGCATCCTCACCGCAGTGAACGATATCTTCCCAATAGACGATCTTGGGCATTTTGCGTATGAGGCCGGAACGGGCATGCTTGTCTAGGACAATTCCTACCAAGCTCCAGAACTCGTCGAACCATAGGTCTTTGACTTTCCCAATGCATTTACCGCTTTCGAGCAGCACCGGCAAGCCGAGAACCCGCTCCACTTGGATCATAACCGGGCTCCTAACATTTCCTGCGCTTGTTATCTATTACGCAAACGAGCGGAAATGGTTGCAGTTATTTTCGCCATTTTATTGGCTTCTTCCCTAGTATTGCCCAAACCGAAGCTAAATCGTACGGCAGATGACACTCTTTCGGAAGAAATTTTCATCGCCGACAAAACATGCGAAGGTTTTAAGGACCCCGAAGTGCACGCCGATCCGCCGGAAGCGGAAACCCCCGCCAAATCGAGATTCATCAGCATGCTTTCGGATGAGATGCCGGCGAAGCTCAAATTTAGAATGTGCGGGAGCCGCTCATCCGGGTGACCATTCATGACGAATTGGCCTGGTCCAAGCTCTTCTTGTAGCTTGACGAGTAAAGCTCCGCGGACTTCCTCCGCATGGTTCCTTCTCCGTTGAAGCTGTCCGCATGCAAGTTCCGCCGCCTTAGCGAAAGCGACGATGCCGGGCACGTTCTCCGTTCCGGCCCTTCTGTTACGCTCTTGGGATCCGCCGTAAAGCGTCGGTTGAAACGGAGTTCCCTTGCGCACGTAGAGCAATCCCACGCCTTGCGGCCCGTTAATTTTATGGGCGGACAGGCTTAAGAGATCGATAGGAAGTTCCTTTAGGTTTATTTCGAGATAACCAAAGGCTTGTACCGCGTCGACATGCATTACCGCTTTATGCTTGCGAGCCCATTCGCCGATTTCGGCAATCGGCTGTATCGTCCCGGTTTCATTATTGCCCGCCATTACGCTGACGATCGCCGTCGTATCATCGATCGCGGCCATCGCATCCGATAATTCGACGCGCCCGTATTCGTCCACAGGCAATACCGTCAAGGAAAATCCTTGAGTTTCTAGATGACGGCATGCGTTTAATACGGCGTGATGCTCGACCGCTGTCGTTACGATACGGTTTCGACCTCGTTTGCGCTGAGCATAGGCCGCACCGTACAAAGCGGAATTGTCGCTTTCCGTTCCGCTGCCCGTAAATATAATTTCCGAGGCTTCGCACTGCAATAGACTTGCGAATAAGTCTCTGGCCAAGGAAATCCTTTCTTTAGCGGTTCGCCCATGAGCATGCAGGCTCGAAGCATTCCCCGGACCTGCAGTGGCTGCCTCAATGTAAGCTTCGAGCGCTTCCGGGCTCATGGCCGTCGTCGCCGCGTGATCAAAATAGATGGAGTTCATGCCCTTGCACCTTCTTCTAAATGTAGAACATGTAATTGTCGAGCTCGTCCGCGCCTTTATAGGAGATTAGGTCTTGCAGCGTCGTCGAGTCGAGAACCTCTGCTATGCTGTCGCGAATTCGCAACCACAGGTCGCGTTTCGCAGGGTCGTCTTCCTCCGTAAAATCAACGGGACTTATGGGACCTTCCAGAATGCGGATCACGTCTCCCGAGGTGATCGTTTCCGGATCTTTGGACAAAATATAGCCGCCATAGGCTCCCCTAACGCTCTTGACGAGCCCCGCATTGCGGAGCGGAGCGATTAATTGTTCTAAATAATGCTCGGAAAGACCATTCTTCTCCGCTATGCTTTTTAAGGAAATCGGCCCTTCGCCGAATTTAGCCGCAAGTTCCATCATGATTGTCAAGCCGTAGCGGCCTTTCGTCGAAATTTTCAAGAGAACACCTGCTTTCATGCGCTAAGCATAGAATTGTTTACCATGTGTCTTAATCGCATAGTTAAATGGAGGGTATCCCCATAATAAATCTATGTTATCACAACTATTTCCTTTGTGGTCAAAAAAAACGTGACATATTCATGAAGGACCCGCCTCACATGAGAAATCATAGGGATTGTGATAAAATAAGAAGGTAATCGGAAAAGCTAGCAGTAAGGAGAGATGAGTTATGAGTAATGCAGAGGCTTCTATGGCTTCTATTGCAGATAGGTTCCCTGATCCATCCAAGGTTCGCGTCGTCGTGGGCATGTCCGGAGGAGTAGACTCCTCGGTTACGGCGCTCCTGTTGAAAAGGCAAGGCTTCGACGTGGTCGGGGTATTCATGAAAAATTGGGACGATACCGATGAGTTCGGCGTGTGTACCGCGGAGGAAGATGCCGAGGACGTACGTCGGGTGTGCAATCAGATCGGAATCCCTTATTATACGGTCAATTTCGAAGAGGAATATCGCGATAAGGTATTCGAATATTTTCTTGAGGAATATCGGCGCGGCAGGACGCCAAATCCGGACGTCATGTGTAACCGGGAGATCAAATTCGGCGAATTTCTGCAGAAGGCATTGGATTTAGGCGCAGAAGTCATCGCAACCGGCCATTATGCGCGCGTTGAGCTTCGGGACGGCAAATACGAGCTGTTGCGCGGCGTCGACACGAACAAAGACCAGTCGTACTTCCTGCATGCTTTGAATCAGTCGCAGCTTGCAAAGGCGATGTTCCCGATTGGCCATCTCAACAAGCCGGACGTCCGCAAAATCGCGGAAGAAGCCGGTCTCGCGACCGCCAAGAAGAAAGATAGCACCGGCGTTTGCTTTATAGGCGAACGCAACTTCAAAGAGTTTCTGAGCCAATACTTGCCCGCGAAACCAGGAAACATGGTAGACCTTGTGTCCGGAGAAGTAAAAGGCAGGCATGACGGACTCATGTATTACACGCTAGGCCAACGCCAAGGCCTTGGTATTGGCGGCTCCGGCAATGGGGAGCCTTGGTTCGTTGCCAGCAAAGACTTAGATAGCAATACCTTGTACGTCGTGCAAGGGGATACTCACACGAGCCTCTATTCCGTAAGCCTAACCGCTGCTGGCGTCAATTGGATCAGCCCGCAAACACCTAGATCGCCCATCAGGTGTACAGCAAAATTCAGATATCGCCAGCCAGATCAGGGGGTTACGATTACTCCTCATGATGACGGAACCTATCTCGTAGAATTCGATGCTCCACAGAAAGCGATCACCCCCGGCCAAGCAGTCGTTTTCTACGAAGGCGATACTTGCCTTGGCGGAGGGACGATCAATAAAGTTCAAATGTTAGAGCCAGCTGGTGTTGCTGGTACAACTGCTTAAGCAGTTACACTAATAGAAGCCGCCAACCTTCGTGGTTGGCGGCTTTTCCCTTTAACAAGTTACTTCTCGCCACTCTCACCTCTCAATTCTAATTCCTCTACTCAACCAATGATCTAAACTCCATTTGGTGTCTCCTGAGCCATCTGCACACACCGTTCCCTTAATTCTAACGATCGTCTCACCTTTCATCGATTCCTGAGCCATCTGCACACACCGTTCCCTTGATTCTAACGAATGTCTCACTTTTCGCCTTCTCCTGAGCCATCTGCATATACCTTTCGTAGAAACTATATATGCAGATGACTCAGGAGCTTATTATCGGGTAATCAAACCAAAAAAATCTGAAATATTTATAAAAAAAGTATTGAAAAGGGAACATGTGTTCTGTATAATGAAATTAACAGGAACATATATTCGTATTTTCAAGAGGATGTGGCAGTTATACGTCTAATGTCCATTCGAAAATTCATGGAACGCTTCCCCGATGAACAAGCTTGCAGGGATTATTTGTTCCAAGTCCGGTGGCCCCGCGGCTTTATTTGCACGAAATGCGGGGAAAGCAAATACAGCTACATCAAAACTCGAAATTTATTCGAATGTTCTTATTGCAAGACTCAGACCTCAACTACATCCAATACCATCATGCACCGCACGAAGCTCCCTCTCCGTTACTGGCTGCTAACGTTCTATTGGGTTGCATCTGGGGAAAGATGTTCCGCACGCAAAATTTCCAAAACGCTGAAACTTAATTACCGAACCGCTTTGCTATTGCTTTATAATGTCAGACTCGCTATGTATAAAGGCGAATACGATGCGTATTTCGCTTTTTGGATACCCAATGAGCCACAAACCCCTCACATCGTGAAGAAAGCTAAGCTCAGATTGCTTAAGAAGGCTGAGCGGTTCATTCGCAAGCATTATCGGCACATTTCCGAGCGTCGTAGAGAAAGCTATTTCTACGAATTTCGATTCCGAAATAACAACCAACATGACCCCTCTACTGCAATAGACAAGCTAACTATGTATTGTTCCACAACAATTTACTCACTAAATGAATATAGAATAAAACGAACAATCGCTTGATAGAGTAGGAAAAAAGAGGCCTTTCGGCCTCTTGTTAGGTACAGAGTGAATACTGATAAAGCTGAATGCGGGGAATGACCCATTGCGGATTAACCCAAACGGCTCATTTCGTCATCGCTGATCTCAAAGTTGTGGTAGACGTCCTGCACGTCGTCGTTGTCCTCGAAGGCATCCATCATCTTTAGGAGCTTATCGGCGTTCTCGCCATCGGCAGCTACCGTATTTTGCGGCAACCAGCGAACTCCCGCCGTCTCGAATTTATAACCGGCAGCTTCCAGATTGCTTTTGACGTTATCGAAATCTTCAGGCGCCGTCAAGATTTCAAAACTTCCTTCTTCGCTTACGACATCTTGCGCCCCTGCTTCCAGGGCTTCCATCATGAAGCTGTCCTCGTCAAGCCCATCGTCTTCCTCTCGAGTCAATACAAGCAAGCCCTTCTGGTCGAACATATAGGCTACGCAACCCGTCTCGCCCAGGTTTCCTCCACGCTTGCCGAAAATAGAGCGAACGTCCGCGGCAGTGCGATTGCGGTTATCAGTAAGGCACTTTACCATGATGGCAACGCCGCCTGGTCCGTATCCCTCGTATAGTATTTCTTCGTAATCAACGCTGTCAGCCCCACCGGCCGCTTTTTTTATCGCTCTTTCAATATTGTCAGCGGGCATTTGGATCGCGCGCGCGTTTGCAATCGCCGTTTTGAGGCCGTAATTGGCTTCAGGGTTTAGACCGCCCCTGCGTGCTTGTACGTAAATCTCACGTGCCAGCTTTACGAAACGATTGTTTTTGGCTTGATCCGCTTTACCTTTGCGGCCCGCAAAAAGCTTGAATTTTGGCATAACCGTTTACCCCCGAGAAACTTTATTATCGATAAAAACCCAGAAATAGTGTACCACTTCGCCAGAGGCAAGGTCAAAGGTAATCAAGAGAAAACCCCTGACAGCCGCCAGGGGTTGATTTGCTAGATCGTGATATGATAATAAGTCAACGCGCTCGCGTGACTTACAGCTTAACCACGTTGGATGCTTGCGGACCGCGGTTGCCTTGCGTGATTTCGAATTCTACCGCTTGGCCTTCTTCCAAAGTTTTGAAGCCTTCGCCTTGGATTGCAGAGAAATGAACGAATACATCATTTCCGTCTTCGATGGAGATAAAACCGTAGCCCTTCTCCGCGTTAAACCACTTTACTGTTCCTCTCAAATGAAAAACCTCCTAAAATCTCGCCGTCAGTCGGCGAATAAGATAATTATAACCGAAATTACCCTTTTCTGCAATATATTCAACCTTGACTTTTAACCCTTTTAACCATGCGCAGCAAGTGACTTGGGACTAGAATGAACGTTGATCCCGAAGGATGAGACCCTTTCATCGCAAAGTTGCCCAACTCTCTAAAGATATCAGTAATGAAAGGGTATTTCTCCCATTACATATAAATTTATGGATAGATTCTTAGCTCGTAAAGAAACAAATAGTGGCCGCATGTGCTGTCAACCTATTTTTTCCATCGTTACGTTGATTTCTCAGTTCATCTCTTCTATGATGAGAAAAACGGCAAAACTGCCCAGATCAGGAGACTAACATGTTTACAAAACACACCGTCTATAAGCACGATAACTACAATATGCTGACTGTAGAAGTTCAAGGAAAAACGCTTGTCGTCAGGGAAATATCGGATCAATGGGGAGAAGTCTGCCACAAATTCATTAGCCGTCCCGAAATGATGGATTGGGCGGAGAAACGGTTCCTCGCCACAGATTTCCCCGATGGCGAAGAAGGTCTTCGCGAAACGATGGAGAAATTGAAAAGCATATAACCCACAACTGGGGAAAGAGGTTTTCGTTAATGAACACCGAAGCGAGTATTATTTTTATTATTGCGTCCTTCAGCTTGGCGGTCATTCTAATCATGTCCAGGGAGCGGATTCCCGAGCCCCTGCGCAGGCCGATGGCGATCACGTCCATTTTACTCGTGATATTTGCTTTCTTCCTGATCGTGTACAGCTTCTTCCGGATAGGCACCTAGCGCCAGGATCATACTATTATGGTAACTCATTCCTTACCGGAGGCGTTCCATGAAACCGTATGTCCTGACGTTGACCGCCTCGATGGTGGCCATTTCATTGCTTTGCACATCTGCGACCGCTGCACACGATACTTTATCTAGGAGGTTGAATTTGCCCATGAAACAAGTAGCCAAAAGAACCGAAACCCCGCAGGAGCACCGTTGGAAACTGGAAGATCTGTATCCGAACCAAGCCGCTTGGAACGCCGAATTCAGTCGCGTAAAGGGCCTTATCGGCGAAATCTCTAGCTATCAAGGCAAACTCAAGGATGCGTCATCCATCGCGAGCTGCTTTGCCTTAGATGACGAAATCTCTCTCTTGACCGAAAGACTCTACGTATACGCCAACATGCGCCACCACGAGGATACCGCCGAGCCTACCTATCAAGCTTTGTCGGATAAATCCAAGAAAATAAGCGTAGAGGTTAGCGAAGCCACCTCCTTCATCACGCCGGAAATTTTAAGCCTGTCGGAGCAACAACTAACCGGCCTTATTGCGGATCCGTCCTTAGCGAAATACAAGCGTACGCTGGAAGAGATGCTTCGCCAAAAGCCGCATATCTTGTCCAAGAACGAGGAATCTCTTCTTGCTCAAGCCGGCAACGTCTCTCAAGCGCCGGGTACGATATTCGGGATGCTGAACAATGCCGATCTGAAGTTCCCTAAGGTCAAGAATGAGCAAGGCGAGGAAGTCGAATTAACGCACGGCCGTTACATTCAGTTCCTGGAAAGCAAAAACCAAGAAGTACGGCGCGACGCTTTCAAAGCGATGTACGACACTTACGGCAAGTGGAAAAACACACTCGCATCCACCCTGAATGCCAACGTGACCAAGAATCTTTTCTATGCCAAAGCTCGTCATTATCCGTCGGCTCTTGAAATGTCGCTGTTCGGAGACAACATCCCGCAGTCCGTGTACGATAATTTGATTTCCACCATTCATGAATATTTGCCCCTTATGCACCGGTACATGGATTTACGTAAAAAGCTGCTCAAGCTGGACGAGTTACATATGTACGATTTATTCGCTCCGCTCGTTGAAGAGTTCGACATGGAAATCAGTTACGAGCAAGCAAAAACCAAAGTCTATGAAAGCCTAGCTCCGCTAGGGGATGACTACCGCAAGGTGCTTCAAGAAGGTTTCGAAGGCGGTTGGATCGACATCTACGAGAACGAGGGCAAACGAAGCGGCGCTTACAGTTGGGGAGCGTTCGGAACCCACCCTTACGTGCTGCTCAACCATAACGACAATCTGAACAGCATGTTCACGTTAACGCATGAGATGGGCCACGCGTTGCATTCTTATTATTCGGATAAAAGCAACGATTACCGCGATGCGCAATATACGATCTTCTTGGCCGAGGTCGCTTCCACTCTAAACGAAGCGTTACTCATGAACAACCTGCTGGAGAAGTCGACGGATCCGAAGGAGAAAATGTACCTCCTCACTTATTATGCGGATCAATTCCGGACGACCGTTTTCCGTCAGACGATGTTCGCGGAATTCGAGAAAATCATTCACGAGAAAGCGGAAAACGGCGAAGCGCTGACCCCTCAGGAGCTCAGCTCGATCTATTATGATCTCAACCTGAACTACTACGGCAAAGGTATGGTCGTCGACAAAGATATCGAGATGGAATGGGCGCGTATTCCCCACTTCTACAATAGCTTCTACGTGTACAAATACGCGACGGGATTCTCCGCGGCGACGAGCTTTGCCAAGCAGATCTTGGACGAAGGCGAACCGGCGGTCGAACGTTACCTCGGATTCCTGAAGAGCGGCGGAAAAGACTACTCCATCAACATTCTGAAGGAAGCCGGAGTCGATATGTCCACGCCTGAGCCGATCCGCCAAGCGATGAGCGTGTTCGAAGGACTAATCGAACAGATGGAACAGCTAACGAAGTAATAAACGCGACGCGGCGCACATCACGTCCTTGCGCAAACGTCAAGGCTGGTAATTGCCCTCCATGCCTCTAGACGATCGTCCAATCCGCGATAATCCCTCGTCGGAATCGGACTCGTCGAAGGCATGCGGACGATCTTGCGCTTCAATAGCTCCGGATGTTTGCCGAAATGCTTGTTCAGTTCGGCGTAGGACTTCGTGCCGTTGCAAACGATAACCGCGATGTTCGGATATCTCTCGAGCAGACCCGGAATGTCGTTGGGAACCGCGAGCCTGATGTTGCTATCCAGGCTCCCTTCCCTCTCGCAGCTGGCAATGACGTCCCATAATGCGATGCCGTTTCGAAGGGCGAACGATATTCTGTTCTCGTATTCCTCATCAGGCTCCTGACCTTTGCCGAATAACGCATATAGAATCCGCCACATATAGTTGCGCGGATTCCAGTAATACTGATGGGCCTTCAAGGACGCGACGCCGGGCATGCTGCCCAGAATCAACATCCGGGCTCCTGAATCGACGATGGGCGGAAAAGAATGAACGTGCACGGATGAACGACCTCCTCTTGGTTGCTTCTATCCTTTATCCTCGTTATAACATAAAAATGGCGCCGTCCCCTAATTCGGGACGACGCCATTTTTTTCTAACTTCCGATCCAATCAACCTTTGACGCTACCCGCCGTAATTCCTTCGATGATCTGCTCCTGCAAGAAAGCATACAGGACCAATACCGGAGTTACGCTGAATACGATCCCCGTACAGATCAAGGCATAGTTCGTCTGGTAAGCGTCCCGGAAACCGACCATCCCGGTCGGCAACGTACGAAGAGCATCTTTGCTGATAAAGAAGCTAGCAAGCAAATATTCGTTCCAGTTCCCGAGGAAGTTGATGATGAACACGGTAACTAGCGCAGGCACCGTAAGCGGCAAGACGATGCGCGCGAACAATCCCGGAGCGCTCAACCCGTCGATGATTGCCGCTTCCTCCAGTTCGGCAGGAATGGCTTTCATGAATGCGGAGATGAGCAATACGCTAAATGGCAGCGCCCCCGCGGTATATGGCCAGAACAAAGCCCAATGCTTGCCCAAGATGTGCAGATCCATCATCAGAATGTACTGCGCGATGAACAGAACGTTACCCGGTATGAGCATCCCTAGCAAAATCACCTGGTAAATGAGTTTGCTCGTGAATTTGAATTTCATCCGCGTGAGGGCGAATGAAGTTCCGGCTGCCAGCAGTACGCCAAGGACGGCCGAGGATATTCCGAGGTAGGCGCTGTTCCAGAAGTAAACGTCGATGCTTGCTTGTACCCATGCGTCTACGTAGTTCTGGAAATACAGGGCTTTCGGGAAGGCGAACGGTGCCTGCGAGATCTCAACGTTATTTTCCTTCAGGGAAGAAAACACGACGAATACGAAAGGGAACAATATGATGACGACGTAGGCCATCAAAACGATGTGAGGCATTGTTTTTTTGATCGAGGCCGGCATCAGTATTCAATCCTTTCCGTCTTACCGAGCGTAAGCTGATAAATAGCGGTGAATACGAGCGCGAATGCGAAAATGATAATCGACAGCGCCATGCCATAGCCGTAATCGCCATACTTGATCGCTTTATTCACCATGTAGGAAGCCATAACTTCCGTAGTGCCTGCCGGACCGCCGTTCGTCATGACGAGGACGATGTCGACTACCCTCATCGCTCCGGCAATAGATAGCATGACCACAACGGAGATAATCGGTTTTATCAGCGGAATAGTCAAGTACCAGGCGCGCTGCGTGCCGTTGGCACCGTCGATAGCTGCGGCTTCGTCGATATCCTTGGGAATCGCGAGAATAGCCGCCAGGATTAAAACAATAAAAAAGCCGACCCACTGCCACGCATTCGTGAGCAGTAAAGCGATCATAGCCCACTTCGAATCCGCCAACCAATAGATGGGCTCGATGCCGAAGAACTTGAGCGCTGCCGAGATCGGTCCAATGTCCGGATCATAGATGAAGCCCCACAAAATCCCGATAACGGATGTGGACAGAATGGACGGAATGAATACCGTCGTTTTGTAAAAGCCCTTAAAACGTTTAACGTTGCTGATCAACAGCGCAAGCAATACGATGATCGGGACCTGAAGTCCTACCGAGAAAACGATGAAATACATGTTGTTGATTATGGCGCTGCGGAAATTCGAATCTCCGAACGCCGTTTCGAAATTCGCCATGCCGATGAACTTCGTTTCCTCCAAACCGTTCCAGTTCGTAAACGCATAAACGACGGAAGAGAACATGGGATACAGGAAAAACAACCCGTACAGTGCAATCGTTGGAATGATGAACATTAAGTAGGATGCAGGATTTCTGAGCGCGTTTTTCATGGTTCCTCCCCGCTATGGAGAAGAAGGCCCACCCCCTCTGGGCGGGTGGTGCCTCCTTACCAAACTTCCAGCTAGATGGATAATCTTTATATCTATAGATTACGATTATTTCGCGTTTTCTACTTCCTGTACCTTTTGGACCGCGTCGCCGAATTCTTGAGCAGTCGCTTTACCGGCGATCAGTTTTTGCAATTGAAGTTCGGTTTCGCTGTATACGGGTTTTTGAGCGATCGCATCGAAGTGAACGAACGTCGAACCGGCTGCTTTCATCACGTCAAGAACTTGTTTAACAACCGGATCCGTAACTTTCGCCAAAGACTCGTCGGACAGCTTCATGGAAGGAAGAACGCCGTCTTCAAGCAATCCGCGCAGCTGCATTTCGTCGTTGTACAGGTTTTTGATGAAAGATTTAACTGCTTTCAGCTCGTTCTCGTCCAGATCTGAAGAGAAGCCATAACCGTTACTGAAGTTTGCGTTAAGCGAGGTTTGGTCGCCAGCGGCGTTAGGAAGGGCAGGCAATGCTACGAAACCGACTTTACCGGTCATGGAAGCTGCTACCGCGCCTTCTTTGAACGCGGACGAACGCCAGCTGCCGTCGAACATCATGCCTGCTTTGCCGGCAGCGAAGTCATTCAGCATATCATCGTAGGATTTGCCAAGCTCGCCTTTAGTGAAGTAACCGTTTTTAACCCAATCTTGGTACAGGGAGAGTGCTCCAACGACTTCCGGAGAGTTCCATTTTACTTCGCCGGTTACGATTCCGTTCGGGAATCCGTTAGCGAAGCGGCCGACCAATGTGCCTACGAGCATATTCGGTACCCAAGCTGCTTGGGATCCCATTGCGAAAGGCGTAATTCCTTTAGCTTTCAATGCGTCTGCCGCTTTAACCAGGTCATCCCAAGTCGTAGGAGCGTTCAAGTCGTTCGCTTGGAAAATTTCGGTGTTATAGAATACGCCCTCTACGGAACCGCCGATCGGCAAGCCGTAGATTTTGCCGTCCAACGTGAATTGGCCGAATACGTTAAGGAACTTGTCTTTAATGCCCAGTTCATCAAGGATTGGCGTCAAGTCGAGCAGACGACCTGCTTTCGCGTATTTCAACGCGTCAGCGTTACCGCCGAATAAGTCGAAGATTTTCGGAGGGTTGCCTGCAGCCATCTCGGCAGGAAGCTTCGTGAAGCGGTTGACTGCATCCTCGATACCGTCGAGTTCGAATTTCACGCCCGGAACTTCCGCTTCGGAACGTTTAACGACTTCGTCGAGAATCGCTTTGCGGAATTTTTGCGGTTCGCCGATTTGAATATGGCGAAGCGATACCGTGAAAGGCTCTACGGTTTCTTCGCTTGGGGAAGCGGACTCCGAAGCCGGTGCGCTCGGAGAAGCGCTAGGCGATGCGGCCGGGGAAGAAGCTTCGTTGTTGTTATTCTTTCCGCCGCACGCCGCCAACATTGTCGACATTGCGAGAATCAGGGTAAGGATGACCATTACGTTTCTTTTCACTTGGTAGACCTCCCAAAGATTTGTGTTTGCTGCTTACTCCCTTATTGTAAGAGCAAATTCTACCAAAGTAAGGGAGTGAAACAACTAAGGAGGGATAAGATCATCTTCCGTTCCAATTATTTGGAGGGATTAAGCAGGATTCGACAAGATTCCCGCGAATAAGGGATAGGGAATGGCTAAGGAGTGGATTAACTTGGTTAAAAAAGAGCTGACCCCGGAAGACTTGCTGCGAATTATATTCGATTATACGGCCAAGATCGCCAGCGAGCGGAAATTGAATGCGGTGCTTGTCCACATGGCGGATATGGGCCGGGAAATGATCTTATCCGATAGATGCACCGTTTGGCTGATCGACGAACCCAACCATCAGCTTTACACGACCGTCGCCCATGGCGTTGACGAAATCCGCATCCCCTTCGGAACAGGGTTGGTGGGCAGCGCGGTCCTATCCGGGGAACCGATCATCATTGAGGATGCTTATAACGATCCTAGGCATAACGACGAGAATGACCGGAAGACCGGTTACCATACGAAATCGATCATCACCGTCCCTTTCCGTAACAATGACGGAGAGATTATCGGTGCTTATCAGGCCATCAACAAGCTGACGGCCGTAGGATATTTCACTGCCCGGGATCTCGAATTGCTGTCTTTGGCCGCCTCCTACGCCGGCAAATCGCTGGAATCCGTCATGCTTCACCAGGAAATTATCGATACGCAGCGTGAGATCATCTCCACGATGGGCGAGGTCGGCGAGATTCGTTCCAAGGAAACCGGGAACCACGTGAAACGCGTCGCGGAATACTCTTATGTTCTAGCGATCGGACTTGGACTCAGCGCGAGTCAGGCCGAATTGCTTAGAACCGCCTCTCCCATGCACGATATCGGTAAAGTCGCCATTCCGGATGCGGTATTGAATAAGCCGGGAAAATTAACCGAGGAAGAATACGATATTATCAAATCGCATACGAAGATCGGCCACCAATTGCTCCGGGGATCCAAGCGAGAGCTCCTGCGCACAGCATCGATCGTCGCGGAGCAGCATCATGAGAAGTGGGACGGCAATGGATACCCGGCGGGCAGGAAAGGCGAGGATATCCACATTTTCGGCCGGATTACGGCCGTTGCCGACGTATTCGACGCGTTAAGCGCAGAACGGGTATACAAGGCGGCATGGCCCATTGAGAAAATCGAGAATCTATTCCGAGAGGAACGGGGACGTCATTTCGACCCGGCTGTCGTGGACGTCTTCTTCGAACAATTGCCGAAGTTGCTGGACATTCGCCAAAGGCTCACCGACGAAGCTGAGTAGCAGCAACGAAGGAGCTAATCTGCAGGCAGACGCCTGAGATAGCTCCTTTGTTATTGCTTACGATTTACAAATATGATTACTCTAACCCATTTTCACCTGGGCTCGACCTAAGCTCTCCTCGTTCCACCAAACCTCCAGCAGATCCCCTTCGTTCAGCGAACCTACTCCCGCGGGAGTTCCCGTATAGATCAAATCTCCCGCCGCTAAACCATAATTTTGTCCGATAAAATCTATGATAGTTTGCAAATCGAATACCATATCCCGAACGTTACCCCGTTGTACTTCTTTATCATTGATCCGAAGCCCGAAATCCTGCTCCTCCATAGCATTCATTCCCTGAAAATCCTTCCAACGTCCAAGCGTAGCCGAATTGCGGAAGCCTTTGGCCGCTAGCCACGGCTGTCCCTTCGCCTTCAGCCTTTCCTGTACATCCCGGAGCGTTAAATCCAGCCCTACGGTGAACGAAGACAACAACTCACCGCAGTCGATTCTCGCTTCATACGTTCTTCCTACGGCGAATACGAGCTCCGCTTCGTAATGTACGCTTCCTTGCGATCCAGGGACAATAAGGCTGCCGTCCGTCATCTCGATGACGGCATGGGTCGGCTTCGTAAAAATCATCGGAGACGTAGGAACTTCATTGCCCAATTCCGCGGCATGCAGCCGGTAATTACGTCCAACGCAATAGATGTTGCGGAAATCTAACGGAGTCAGGTGCGCTCTATTTTCACTCATGGGATGGGTTCTCCTCTTTCATAACCGCTAACCAGCGGTCCGGGTAATTCGTGCATAACTGGAACGGCTCCGGACGCCTGGATAACCTGCGTAAATCGGAAACCGAATTAACCGTCCATGCCATGACGTCGATTGCCGAGATGGCCGTCCGTTCAAGCAAACGTTCGTTCAAGTGCTGGAACCCTATGGATAAATATGATGCCCCGATGAATTTAATCTTCTCGACAAGGTCCGAAGGTCGATCGTCTATGATAAGCCCCGTCTTCAAGGTTGGGGAATAGCGACGGACTGCCTGAAGAATATCCGGCTCAAACGAGGTTATGACGGTATCTTGTTCTAAATGACGTGAACGAATAACCTCTACTGTTTGACGGGCAAGAAGCTCACGGTCCGCATATTCGCCCTTTAGTTCTACGTTAAGCCTGCAGGTTCCTGACGTCAGGGCAAGAACCTCATCCAACGTGGGAATGCCTTCTGACGAGAATGACGGATGAAACCAGCCTCCCGCATCCAGTCGACCTAACTCCTCCGCCGTGTAATCCTTGACCAATCCCTGTGCGTTTGTCGTTCGCTTCAACGTGCTGTCGTGAATAACGACAGGTACGTCGTCTCGGGATAGATGCACGTCCAGTTCGATCCATTGCACGTAGGGCTGGCTCATCGCCAACCGGAAGGCTGCCAACGTATTCTCCGGCGCCATGCCGGAGAATCCCCTATGGGCCACGCAAGGATGGAGAGCAGCACGCCTGCTTATATCCATCATACTAACCCCTCTCAAAGGAAATCGGAAAGGCAGATTTACAAGTCCTTTCGTTCTACTCCTAATTCTGCGCCACAATCTTTCCATCCTCCTCCACGGAGGCTCCATAAGACAATGTCGACAGACGGGCTAAGAGCGCTTTGGCTGCGACGTCATCCATCGGAGCCGGTTGGGAATTCTTCGAGAACATCGGCTCGAACCGTAAAGAGCACGTTCCATCCTTCCCGCAATCGGCATTCAATACGCCGGTTTCCGACGTCTTCGATGACGCTGTCGTCGAGAATACGAAGTTGCCTAAACTATACGCAATCCATTTCCCTTTGTACGCTTCGAAGCCTTGAAGCACATGCGGGTGGCTTCCGGTCACTAAATCCGCACCGGCATCGACAAACCGATGGGCCAGATCCGTCTGATGCGCGACAGGCCGTTCGGCTCTTTCAACGCCCCAATGCACCATTACGACGACAATATCCGCATTTTCCTTCGCTTCCTTGATCGCCGCGACCGCGCGATTCGGAGAGTAGGCTTCCGCTACTCCCGGATGAGAGCGGTCCGCCTTCCATGACACCTCCGGAACGACGCGGGTAACGCTTACGAATCCAACCGTAATCCCTTTGCTTTCTATGTATGCCGGAGCGAATGCTTCTCGATCGTCGTTACCGGATCCCGCATGCTGCAGGTCGGCATCGTCAAGCGCGTCCATCGTGTCGCTCAAGCCTTGCCAGCCATAATCCAATGTATGATTATTCGCGAGGGATAAGAAATCGAATCCCGCTTCCTTCAGGGCCGGAACGGCTTCCGCGCTTCCCCGGAACACGTATTGCTTGTTCTTGGCAGGCGTGCCCCGCGTCGTGATCGGAGTCTCTAGATTTCCGGCCGTAACGTCTGCCGCTTCCAACACCGCCTTAGCCTCGCGGAAAGGATAATCGAATCCATTGATCTTCATAAGATCCAATACCTTGGCTGCAGGAAGAATATCGCCTACTAGCGCTAGAGAAACGGTTTCTCCATCGCCCTCCAAAGGTACGGAAACGTCATCTTCCTCTTCGGATGGCGACGCGGCAGGTTCCTCTCCCTCCTCTTCCGCCGGCTCCTGGGTTATCTCAGAAGGCTGCCATTCGTCGCTCGGAGATGCCTCGCTTTGGGCTTGCGGTTTGCCGGAATTAACGGCTTGTCCATCCTGATTCGATTTCCAAACGAGCGCAACGACCGTGATGATGCCTAACAATAAAATCGCATTAACGAGAAATAACAACCGCGTTCTGCTTCGACGTTTCGTTTTCTGTTGATTTTGCGTCCTCGAACGCGAATAAGTCATGGGATATACCGCCCTTCCGTCGTCTCTCTCCTGCCCGTTATTATACATCAAGGAGACAAAAAAGACGATTTCCACCGCTAATGAAACGGAGAAGAAAATCGTCTTTTGTCGCCCATCCCAGCTTACTCTTCTACGGATAACCGTTCATGCTCACCAATCGTCACCGGCAGCTTCGCCAGCACATCAAGCTCCCCGGAAAGGATTCCGGCTATTGCCGTCATCATCGCGGGCTTGTTCTCGAAAGCGCACAAGTAAGTCGGGGCATCCGGAGCGACCAAGAGATCGTAAGGCGTCCTCAGAGATACCCATACGAACTTGAACCTTCCGTCCGCTGACAATTCGCGGATCAATCCGGTTTGTCCGGACGAGAAACCAGCATCGTAGGAGGCGAATATCACCGTCTGATAGCTTTCCGCCGCCGAGCGAACTTCCGAGGCCTCTTCAGCCGTCGGATCGATTCCGATTCTGATTTCCCGAATGTCATAGCCCGACTGAGCCAAAGCGGCACCCAACGTCCAATCTTGAGAAATGACCTCGATCACCTCGGTGCCGACGCGAGCTTCCGTCCATATGACAAGCGTACTGCTGCTCTTCGATAACGGAATCGCTTCTCCGCCTTTCACGACCGTGACCGACGCTTCGCTTAATTGACGCCGTACCTCTTCGGCACGAGCCCGATTCGTTGCGGGAGCCGCGTTCACGAACAGACCTCGCGACTGTTTAAGCTCCCATATTCTCCGCGCGGCCTCATCGATGCGCGACTCGGGGATTTCCCCTGTCATGACAGCTTCCATCACGGCCTCCAAAGCCGCGGTCTGCCTAATCAAACGGTGGCTGACCAGTATCAGGTCCGCACCCGCTTTAATGGCCTCTACCGCTCCTCTTGCTACTCCGATCGTCTCCGCGATCGCGTTCATCTCCAAGCAATCCGTCACGATTACGCCCTCAAAGCCTAGTTCGTCCCGCAACAGTCCGGACAATATCCTCCGGGATAGCGTAGCTGGAATGCCTTCGGGTTCGAAAGCGGGGAACACCACGTGAGCCGTCATGATGGCGTCCACCTTCTGCTCGATTGCCTTGCGAAACGGCAGCAGCTCCACCTCATTCAAGCGGTCCACGTTATGCGGGACGGAAGGCAGCTCATGGTGGGAATCCGCAGCCGTATCGCCATGGCCGGGAAAATGCTTAGCGACGGCAACGATGCCCCCTTCGCGATATCCATGTATAGCAGCCGTGCCCAAACGGGCAACATGACTCGGGTCTTCCCCATAGGAACGGACTCCGATAACCGGGTTATTCGGGTTATTATTGACATCCAAGCATGGAGCGAAATTCATGTTGATCCCGATCTCGCGCAGCTCCGCGCCGGACCATTTCGCCGCCTCGCGCGTTAACTCGGCATTGCTTGCCGCCCCTTGCGCCATCGCTCCAGGCATTACCGTTACGCCTTCCTCCAAGCGTACGACCATTCCGCCTTCCTGATCGATCGCTATAAATAACGGAGCTGCGGATGCCTCCTGCAGCTTGGCTGACAAAGCTTTGACTTGAGCGGCGTTCCGAACGTTCCTGCGGAAATAAATGACGCCGCCAAGCCCGTAATCCTTTATTAAATTCATGAAGCCTTTCGTCGGCTCCAAGCCGTCGAAGCCGCACATGAAGAGCTGTCCGATTTTCTCCTTCAATCCCAACCGCTCAAAACGATTGCTCTTGTTCGCTGCCACGATTTTCTCTCCCCCTATCATCCTTCGTGATTCACCCAAGCAGGCAGCTCCGCTCCGGATTGATTTTGTTGCCTTTCGCGGAATTCAGACGGAAGCATCCCCGTATATTTGCTGAACACCCGCGTGAAATAACGCCTTTCCGCATAACCGACCATCTGGCCGACCTGCGTAACGCTCTTATCGCTTAAGGCAAGCAAAGACTTAGCCATCTCCATCCTTTGCTTCGTTACGTATTCAACGAAGGTCTCCCCGACATGCTGCTTAAACAATAGACTGAAATAGCTGCCGCTAATTCCTAAATAATCGGCCAATAGGTCGATGCTAAGCTCTGTCGACAGGTTGCGTTCGATATAATCCCTTGCAGATAACATAAGCACATCGCTGGTCTTCTTCTTCATGACGCTTTCGAGAGATTGGTCCACGAGCCGATTGATGACCAGCAGCGTTTCGCGAATGCCATGATGCTGGTCGATTTGACTCCAAATCGCGAGCTCCTCGTCTCGATTGATGACTTCCATCGCGCGCATCTCCCGCAACAAATGGATGCACAAATAATGCACGATAGGAGCGACCCGTTCGAATGAGGTTTCGGGCAGCGATCGGAAGCTGTCGTTCAGCTCCTTCAGAGCGGTTTCCGTACGGCGTCGGTCGCATCTCTTCAATCCCGTCACCATTTCTTCAATGCTGTCCCACAGTTGCTGCGACGTATCCGCGTTTCCTCTGGACTTCTCGGAGATGATGACGCCCTTATTCGCAGCCGGAGACAGATTTAGCGAACGTTGCAGGCTCTTGTACGATTTGGCCAGCTGCTTCAGGCTCACCTCGGATGGATGCAATGCGACTCTGATGTTTAGCTTCAGATAGCTTTCTACCGCTTGACGCAGCTTTTCCGCCCAAGCCATGCATTGCCCGCGGTCGTAAATATCCGGCGGAATCCGTTCGATCAATACGCACCACTCGCCGCTTCTCACCTGCAATACGGAGTGTGGAACCTCGAAGGAAACGAGATTCTCCTGAAGGATGTTATGAATGGCAAAGTTCCAAAGCTTGCGCTCCTTATCCTCCCAAGACCTCTCCCGTTTGGAATAGTCCGCGACGTCCACCAGCATCATGGCGAAGGCTAGATTCTCTCCCTCCGCTTCGCTGAGCTTCAGGAAAGAACGGTTCGACGTCCCCCCCAGATCGATTATCCGATCATAGAGCACTTTCTCGTAGGCCAGATGGAATACCTGTTTCCATTCTTGCTGCATGGAATGCTGTTCGATGCTTCTTTCCCGAACGCCTTCCGCAAGGCGCCTGATCGTTTCCGCTAGCTCCTCGTAATCGATCGGCTTCAGAATGTAATCCTTTACTTCATAGCGTATAACCGATCGGACATAGCTAAAATCCTGATACCCGGTCATCATGATGACCTCCGCTTCCGTATCGAACTCGCGAAGCGCGCTTAAAAATTCGATTCCGTCCATGACCGGCATCCGAATATCGCAAAGGATCAGCTGCGGTTTCATCGAACGCGCCAGCTCGAGAGCTTGCTCCCCGTTACGTGCCGTGCCGATTAATTCGATATCGAGCGTATCCCAAGGGATGACCAATTGCAGGTTCTTCAGGATGTTTACTTCGTCATCCACCAGCAATGCTTTAAGCTTCATTAAGTACCACTCCCCGCTTCTTGCGGAATAAGACATTTGATAACCGTTCCGTGCCCCGGCGCGCTGCACAAGATAAGCCCAAACCCGTTGCCGTAATGGATTCGAAGACGATCGGCCACGTTCCCGACACCAAGCCCGCGACGTTCCCCGGTTTCCGGATTTTCCTCATACATTTGCTGCAGGGTAGTCATTCCGCTGGAAACGAATCGTGCCATCTGCTGTTCGTCGATTCCGATCCCGTTGTCTTCGATGTAGAAGGCGATGTTACGTCCTTCCGCGCGGGCGGAAACGTTAATTCGTCCCATGTAATCGACTCCTTCGAACCCATGCTGGATGCTGTTCTCCACCAGAGGCTGAAGCGTTAATTTCAATATGGTACTGCTCAGGAGCTCCCTTGGAACGTCGATCGTATATTCGAACAATTCCTCGAAACGGTATTTCTGAATTTCCAGGTAGCTGATAAGATGCTCCAGCTCCTGCTCGATCGTGATTTCTTCCTTCTGCTGAATGCTGATCCGGAAAATGTTCGCTAACCTTTGCACCATTTTGCTAACCTTGTGACCTTCGTTCTGTACCGCCAAAATATTGATGGACTCGAGCGCGTTAAACAGGAAATGCGGCTTGATCTGGGCTTGCAGCAGCATCATCTCCGCCTTGCGCTTACGCGACTGTTCTTGCTTAACGTCGTCAAGCAGCTCCGAAATCCGCATGACGAGACTATTGAATCCGCGGGCCAACGTTGTCGTCTCATCCTTGCCTACGACCTTGACCCGCGTAGAGAGGTCGCCACGCTCTACCTGACGCATCGCCCTAACGACTCGCACGATAAAGGTAACCGTTCTGCGCACGAACATGAGGTTAAACACAAGCGCCAGAATAAGAGAAACGGCGGTGATGGCAACCATCCAACGAAGCACGAGAGCCATATCGCCGGACAAATACTGCCAGGACGTCACCATGACAAGCTTCCAATCCCCGACTCCAAGGCGCTGCAATTGTAAATCCTGAACGGACACTAGGCTTTTGCGGCCATCGAAGGATAATGTCGTACTCTGGGATTTGCCGCTCTCCATATCGATACCATCGACGGTATCCACGAAATTCGAGATATTTTCACCTTCAGCTACGGATTCGTTGTCGAATACGACCTTGCCATTCCCGGCGACAATGAGAAAACGGCGATCGATCTTCCCTTGGCTGCTGTAGAAGCTGAAAATCCGGTTAATCTCGCTCATCTGAAAGCGCGTGACCAGTATCCCTTTGCTCTTGAGCGAATCAATGTCGAGCAGTACCCGGATTTGCGTAAAAAGATTACTCTCGCCAGTTAAATCGACGTCCTCGTTCGGGCCTACCCATACGGGTGCGCCGTTCTTCCGCAGTACCTCGGCATAGATGGGATTGCTCTCGAGATTCTCGCGATTGATTGGCGTGTCTTTGGTAAAATTGACCGAGACTTCCCGATTATCGTTACCATATAAGGTCACGGATTTGATTCCCGGATAAGTCAACAACACTCTCTGGCGAAGCCTCTCCTTCTCAAGCAATTCGATGTACTCTTGGCTCCGCGGGGTCTCGCCTCCGATCTCTGCGCTGCCGGTGTTGGCGTCTATCGCCTGTTCCACGGATTCCACGCTATCCTCCGTCGTTACCCAGAAGTCGGAGAAGTAGTTGGCTTCTTTAATCATGTTGTTAATGTTCCTGCCGATTGCCTTAAGGGTTAATTCCGTCTGCTCCGCGTACTTTTCCTGTGTGACTTTCTGGAAAACGAGGTAGGAAACGCTCCCAAGAACGAACAACGGAACGATGATGAACGCGAAAAAAGCGGCAAAGATACGTTTGCTCAAACTCATCTGCAGGTGCCCGTCCTCTCGATAATATGACTTTATTATAACAGGACAGGTGTAATCTGGTTGTTGCGAGTAGCGGAAAGTTGCCGCTCCCTTCATTATAAAGAGGGCTTCGAGCGGCTATAAGATGTTATTCCGATTATGGGGGGATAAAAATGGACAGTGGTTTTTGAAAGGAGAGGTTCAGGAGGTTCGGGAGCTAAGGCGGCAGTACGCGGGTATAAGTCTCTCCAGCCGCTTCCTGTAAACCCTTTGCCTGATGGATAAATGCAGAAAAGGTGGCAAAGGGTTTACAGAGGCGGACGCTCCGCTCTTCCGAGACCTATACCCGCTTCCTGCCTCTAGCTCCCGCCATTTTTCCATTGCAAAAACCTTCTGGGGGAAGGGGGACGCAGGTAGGGCGCCTGCTGCCCTTTGCTTCGTGGCATGGTTAAGACCGTACGAGTGGCGAGGTAAGGACCGCTTAGCGGCAGGTTTTGCCGTTAAGACCACGCAAGTGGCGAGGTAAGGACCGCGTAGCGGCAGGTTTTGCCGTTAAGCCCCCGCAAGTGGCGGGCAACGGACCGCATAGCGGCAGGTTTTGCCGTTAAGCAAGAGTTGGTGAATCCATTATTAATAAAAGAAGCTGCTCAAAAGTTATCCACTTTTGAGACAGCTCTGCCATTTATTTATTAAGGTGATTATTACGGTTTATTTCTAGCTCACTGGATTGGAAGCTGAATTTTGCTGCGTTGTTCCATCGGGATTAATGCTAAAGTTCCATACATCGCCGTCTTCACCCTTATAAAAGTACGAATACATAAAGGTTTTGTCTTTTTTCCAGATGATGAACAATTGGTATCGCAAAGTACCCTTTTGAATTTCCTCGAAAGCCACTTCGTTTAAGTTCCTCGGCTTACCATCCGCCTTCTTGGATTCATACATCCATACATCGCTGTTATCGACATGCTGCGAATAATTGTCATTGCCAAGCATAGCTCTGACTTCGAGATCAGACATACCGATTCTTGCATTATTTTTGATAAAATCCAAATCGTAGTTCAGTTTTTTGTTATACCCGACGACTTTTCCCAGAATCTCCTCTTTACTAAACGCGGTACCCGTTGTTTGGCTATCATTGAACCCTCTCCAATGCACGTCCGCTAATATGAAATATTCGTTTTCGTGTAACGTCAACGGTTCATCCATCGAATCATTGTTTTTAGAAGAGCTGTCATCCCCATAGAACGTATCCAGTTTATTTCCGTCGATATAGACTTGGCCTTTTTCGATGTTCACCGATTCTCCTGGTAGCCCGACGACTCTTGCCATATCCGTGTTTTGATTGTTGTTGTTCTTTGTCTTGAATAAGACGATATCCCCACGGGAAACTTCGTTGCTTGCATAGAAACTCATATCAACCACCACGTTGCTTCCTAGCCCGAACGGGTGGTATCCGGCGTAACCGACATCCGATAACATGCCGTCCGTTTCAACTTTCACCAAGCTTAAGGATGGGGTGAGGATGTTCATTTGTTTTATTTTCTTCTCCGTTACCGTATCAGTGATCGTTGTATCCGCGCAACCATTCATCGTCATAACGGAAATAATGAGGAACGAAAAAATGATTGTCATTCGTTTCATCGTTAATCGTAACCTCCTTCAGCCTCGGGCAATTCCTTATACTCTGGCTTCTTCTTTACGATGTCGAGAATAAATTGGCGTAATTGTTTTAACTTCTCGGCATTTTCGGTCATTTCGCAAGCTTCATCGGACCAGTCGAACATTACTGCTTGTGCGTTCAATTGAACTTTCCAAAAGTCTTCAGAATACGGGGTTTTGTAACAATTCGATCGGGCTACTAGTTTTAAGTCCCTTAAAATATCGATTTCGCGCATTTGGTTATAAATATCGGTCATCTCCTTCTCGGAAAGCCGAATCGTTGCCTTCGCTGTGCCATTAACAACAAGGTCCTTCGTAACCGTGGAATCGAAGGTGTTTACTTCGTTTTTGCTGGTAATGCCGAAGCGCACGGAAAAGTTAAAATCGTCCGGCATTTTTTCCGGCATCGTATTCACGTTGTCCGGATGGTCACAGCCTACGAGAACTATCGTTAAGCTCAATAAGATTGCAAATATTCGAAGCCTCTTCATATCCTCCATCTCCTTCACTTAAAAGACGCTTTATAAGGAAATAAGTTCCATGTTTAACTGATAAAAGTGCAGCTGGTTTTACCTCAAACTGATTTATGAGAGGTTTCACTTTTCTATTGACACCGTTTCCAAGCGAATGGTAAGATCTTCTTCCTTTCGCTTTTATTCCATACAGGAGGACAAACATTTGATAACGGTTAGCGGAATTTGCAAGAGCTTCAAGGTGGCGAAAAGAACTTCAGGGGTGGGTAACGCGGTTAAAGCGTTATTTCGCAGGGAGTATTCGGAAGTGGCAGCGTTAAATGATATTTCCTTCTCGATAGCGCCCGGGGAAATCGTCGGTTACATCGGTCCGAACGGCGCGGGAAAGTCTACTACGATTAAAGTAATGAGCGGCATTCTCGTTCCGGATCAAGGAACGTGCACGATCATGGGGTATACGCCATGGCTGGACCGCGTCGCTTACGTGAAGAACATCGGCGTCGTGTTCGGGCAGCGATCCCAGCTCTGGTGGGACGTTCCGGTCATTGATTCCTTCGATCTCCTACGGGACATTTACAACGTACCGGAAGCCGAGTACCGGAGCAATCTTAAGCTGCTTGCGGAAACGTTGGACTTGGAAGACATTATCCGAACGCCGGTGCGCCAGTTGAGCCTCGGACAGCGCATGCGCTGCGAGATCGCGGCCTCTCTCCTTCACAACCCCAGCATATTGTTCCTCGACGAGCCGACGATCGGACTCGATGCCGTCTCCAAAATCGCGGTCAGGCAATTCATTACGCGAATCAACAAGGAAAAAGGCGTGACCGTCATCCTGACCACGCACGATATGAATGATATCGAAGCGCTCGCCCAAAGGATCCTGCTGATCGGCAAAGGAAGCTTGCTGTATGATGGAGATCTGACTACGCTGCGCGAGAGATACGTGGAGGATTCCCAATCCGATTCACCTTCCATAGAAGATATCATCGTACGGATGTACAAGGAGTACCAAATCACATGAAGGCCTATCTGTCCGTGTTCCGATTGCGCCTAGCCAATGGCCTACAGTATCGTTCCGCCGCGCTCGCCGGCATCGCTACGCAGTTTTTCTGGGGCTTCATCATTATCATGGTATTCGAAGCTTTCTATAACCAATCGCCCGTAACCCCTCCCATTTCGTTATCCCAGCTAATCACTTACGTATGGCTTCAACAAGCATTCCTCGCCTTCATTATGCTCTGGTTCCGCGACAACGAGCTGTTCCAGCTCATCACGTCCGGCAACATCGCTTACGAGCTTTGCCGTCCGAGCGGCATATACGGCTTCTGGTATGCCAAGCTGCTCGCGCAACGTCTCGCAAGCGCCGCGCTTAGGTGTTTACCGATTCTCATCGTCGCCGTGTTCTTGCCGCAGCCCTATCGTTTATCGGTACCCGTTGATATGGCCACCGCGGTACTGTTCATCATCGCTCTTCTTCTTGGACTTTTTATCCTCGTCGCCATATCCATGCTTATCTATATTTCTACCTTTGTTACGATGTCCGCTGCCGGTTCCCTGCTCATGTTCGGAGTCATTGGCGAATTTCTGGCGGGCATGGTCATCCCGATTCCGCTTATGCCTTCTTGGCTTCAGTCGATCGTAAACGTACTGCCCTTCCGATTAACGGCGGATTTCCCTTTTCGCGTATACTCGGGGCACATTCCAAAGTGGGAAGCTTTAGAGATTATCCCGCTTCAGCTCCTATGGCTGGCCGCGTTGGTTGCCATAGGCAAATACGCGATGGGTAAAGCCCTTCGAAGAGTCGTCGTACAAGGAGGATGAGTCCTAAGTGAAATTGTTCGGCAGATACTTGCTTATATTATTCAAATCCCAGATGCAATACCGCACGTCATTCTGGCTGTTATCGTTCGGTCAATTCTTCATCCCCTTCTCCGTCTTCGCGGGTCTTTATTTCCTATTCGAGCGATTCGGGCAAATCAAAGGATGGGATTTCTTCGAGGTGGCACTTAGCTTCGGCGTTATTCATATGGCTTTCGCCATTAGCGAATGCTTCGTCCGCGGTTTCGATATGTTCTCAAGCCTCGTAGCGAATGGAGAATTCGATCGGCTTCTCGTGCGTCCTCGAAGCACCGTCCTCCAAGTGCTCGGCTCCAAATTCGAGTTCACGCGCATCGGCAGGCTGTTGCAAAGCTCACTCGTATTGGCTTGGGCCGTAAGTCAGATTCATGTGGATTGGACAATCGCGAAATCTCTTACCTTAATCTTCATGATCGTAAGCGGCGTGTTTATTTTCTCCGGTATCTTTATTTTGACGGCTACGATGTGCTTCTGGACGATACAAGGGCTGGAAATCGCCAACATTTTCACCGACGGTGGAAGGGAGATGGCGCAATACCCGTTGAACATCTACCAGAAATGGGTCACTCGCTTCTTCACGTACGTAATCCCTTTCGGCTGCGTTAATTACTTGCCTCTCCTATACATCCTGGGCAGAACCGAAGGAAACTCTTTTCTCTACATGCTAACGCCTCTAGCGGGATGCGCGTTCATCATCCCATGCTTGCTTTTATGGCGGTTCGGCGTAAGGCATTACCGGTCAACGGGGTCGTAGCGCATTATCCGTAAGCGCTGAATCATCCAGCAGCTTTTCCATGTCGGCCAACAAATCCGGTATCCATGCTTCCGAGCCCGGAATCGCGTCCGTGCCTCCGTAAACGAGCCATTTGATGGTACGGATTAACCAACATATGCCTCCTATCTTCAATTGCCAAGCCAGTTGATCTCTGCTTGATTCTTCTTTCCAAAACTCCGTTATATATGCATCCATGATTTCATTATCTGTCAGGCCGCAGAACGAGCTTGCTTCCTTTGCTAAGCAATATAAATCTCCAAGGTGGGGGCTTAAATAGGCGTTCGACCAATCGATGATTAAAATACGCTCTCCTTGAACGAGGAGATTTTTCGCATGAAAATCATGGTGAACGAGGGTTAAAGGTTGTTCCCGGTAAAGCCGTTCCAACTGTTCCGGGAACCACTCTCTAGTGCGTTGAATAATGGGATTATCGGATAATGCTTTGCTAGCGAGCAACTCTTCGAGCTGAGCAAGAAAATCAGCAGAGGTTACCGAATAGTAGTTCCGGATATCCATTGGAATTTCATCGCGCTCCAATGATGCCGCAGCTGTCTTCCTCATCCTCGCGAGCTCCTTGGCCGCTTCAATAAAATACCGGGCGAAGGGCTGCTGCTCTAAGTCCTTCTCGCCGGCATCCTCCATCACGATAAACCCACCGCTGAAATCTTTATGGCAATCGTAGATTTGCGGGGACCGGATTTGAAGCGGCTTGAGCAATTGCAAATAAATGTCCATCTCTCTGGCCATCTCATTGCCGCCCCACTTCGCAATCCGCGAATTGCCCGTTGCGAAGGTCATTCGATACACCTCGGACAACGACCATTTCCGTAACAGCTGCCATCCGATTACTTCTTCGAAATCTGGGAATCTACCGCGAAAGCTCAACATTTTTTCTGGAATCATCGTCCTTCAACGCTCCTCATCTTTACCGGAATTAATAAAATTGTTACACGAAAAGGAAGAAAGAAATAGACTTATTCTTTCCGGTCATTTATGATGTTGAATAAGGTCTTTATTGAATATCGGACTCCCTGAAACGTTAAAAACCATCGCCACGGGCGATGGTTTTTTGCATTTTGAATGGTAATATTCCCTACTTCAGCAACCCAATCTCGATACAATTGTTCACGGAAAAACGCTTGGTTTCTGACTTGAATCGGATTTCGGATAACTCATTAACCCGTAAATCAGGTTATCGTTCTTGATGAACGAAAAAAAGCAGTGCATGGCTTAGACTTGCCATGCACTGCTTTTTTTGTTACTGGAAAAACTCATTAAACAGTTTAATGGTTTCCTGCGGTTTCTGCTCTGCGATCCAGTGTCCTGCTCCATCCAGTTTCACCGATTTTACATCAGTCGCATATTGACGCAAATGTGCATCAAGATTAGTAAATGTGGCATCAAAGCCGGCAATACCGAGTACTGGCATGGATAGTTTTGGATAAGTTTTCAAATCTTCAATATCTTGCCTGAATGTTTTATACCACCCGTTACTTGCGCGAATGGCATCGGGACTTGAATAGGCCGCATAGTAGACTTCTTTGACCTCTTTGGTCATTGCAGGCTTGCCATAGGCCAAATAGTCAAACAGCCAATCTTGATAAATACGCATTCCGTTTCCTTGCAGTAATTTCTCCGGCAACTCTGGAACCGAGTTGAGCCCAAACCACCAAGGGTAAATAGGATGGTCTTTAACGCTTGTATCGTATACTCCCGGTGGCGGCAAGAGAGGGATTGTCAGATAGCGATCAGATGGATGAGCAACGTCCAACAAAGCTAGTTTTTTCGTAGCTTGAGGGTAATTGGCTGCATAAGCATAAGCAACAAATGCCCCAATGTCATGTCCTGCCATATTCACTTTGGAATAGCCAAGCTCTTTGACCAAGGCATAGACATCCGACGCCATTGTCTTCTTGTCATAGCCTGATGCAGGCTTGTCAGAGCTGCCCATTCCACGATATTCAACGACATAAACATGATATTTCTTTGCTAGTTCCGGCATAATTTTGTGATACGCATACCATGTTTGCGGCCAGCCTGGAAGAAGGAATAGCGGTTCACCCTTACCCCCTTCAATATAGTGAAGCTTGACTCCATTTACCGTTTTGTATGCGTTTTTGAATCCTGGAAGTGTTTTGACGAGTTCCTTATCAGAATAAGCTTTGTTTATGGATGGATCATTATTCTGATTGTTGTTTGTTGTGAAAGCTGTAATAAGAGCGGACACAAGCGCTACCAACAGAAAAAATGCGCTAAATTTGGCATACTTTCTCGTTGTTCCTTTTAACATAATAAATCCTCCATTAAAAATATTTTGGTTGTTACAACATAAAACCTAGTTCCCCCCCAATTACAACGACATTACAATTCCCCTTTGCAAGATAAGGTATGCATGAGTTCAGATACCAACTCGGAGCAACCCTCCTTTTCCTTACACATGGATTTTAACAAGAAACGAACGAATGCAAACCTATGGGAAGTCATGTATTTACAAAAGAAAAAGCACAACTTTTGAACGCTTAAGCATGAAAAATTTCATGCCTTATGCCAAAAGTCATGCCTCATGATTAAAGGAGATGGCTAACCGTCTTGTCAATCCAGTCCTTAACTTTAACATAAACATCCTCGATCTTCACCGTTTCATTCTCGTCATGCTCGCGTTGCTTCAGCTCGACTAAGCCTTGGTTAGCTAGTTTGCCGATGACGATTCGAACAGGGATCCCCATCAGGTCGGAATCCTTGAATTTCACTCCGGCCCTCTCTTGACGATCATCCATTAACGCCTCTATTCCGGAATGCCGGAATCGCTCGTATAGCCGTTCGGCGATTTCCGCTTGTAAGGGATCATTAGTCGAAATAGGAATGATGTGAACATGGAAAGGCGCGATGGATGTTGGCCACTTGATCCCTTCCTCGTCATGATTCTGTTCGACGATTGCGGATAATAGCCGCGATACCCCTATTCCGTAACAGCCCATGATCATGCTCTTCGATTGACCTTCTTGATCCAAGTAAGAAGCGTTTAGTATCTTGCTATACTTCGTTCCAAGCTTGAACACATGACCGATCTCAATTCCTTTGAACAATTGGATGGATCCGTTGGCGCATCTAGGACAAGAATCTCCTTCAACGATATTACGGAAGTCTCCGATATGCGCGATCGAGAAATCCCTGCCGGGACGAATATGGCGAACGTGATGATCCCTTCGGTTAGCTCCGGCAATCCAATCGTCTTGATTAGCAATCGAATAATCGACTAATAACGTAACGGAGAGACCTGCAGGTCCGGCGAAGCCCGATGGAGCTCCGGTTACCCGTTCGACGGTGTCGGCATCCGCGATGACTACCGTCTCTGCGTGCATATAATTTTTGATTTTGATCTCGTTGACTTCATGGTCGCCCCGGACCAATACGGCCACGACCTTATCATCAACCTGATAAATCATCGTTTTCATCAATCGTGATCTTTCAAGATTCAAGGATTGAACCAACTGATCAATGGTTCGAAGATCCGGAGTGTGGAATTCCTCTGGCATTGGGCACGATGCCGACGAATTGTCGAAAGCAGTCAAAGCCGATCCTGCTTCCGCCATTTCTACGTTCGCGGCGTAATCGCATTCCGAGCAACATACGACCGTATCTTCGCCGACATCGGCTAACGCCATAAATTCATGCGTTCCGCCTTCGCCTCCTATCGATCCGGCATCCGCCTCCACAGCCCGATAATTCAATCCGCAACGATCAAAAATACGCCGATAAGCCTCGAACATATTTCTATAGCTTCGGTCTAACCCTTCCCAATCCGCATCGAACGAATAAGCATCCTTCATCAAAAACTCTCTGCTCCGCAGCAAACCATATCGCGGACGTCGTTCATCCCGGAATTTGGTTTGGATTTGATACAAGGTAAAGGATAGTTTGCGATAGCTGTTGATCTCGTTACGGACTAGCGTCGTCACCACTTCCTCATGCGTAGGTCCGAGCGCGAACTCCCTCTCGTGACGATCTTGCAAACGGATGAGCTCAGGTCCATACACCGAATAGCGTCCGGATTCTTTCCACAGCTCAATCGGCTGCATAGCCGGCATTAGCAATTCCTGAGCGCCGGCCTGGTCCATTTCTTCCCGAATGATCTGCTCTAACTTGCGCAGAACGCGCCATCCCAATGGCAAATACGCATATACTCCTGCCGCTAGTTGTCTGATGTATCCGGCTTTGAGCAACAATTGATGGCTGATAGCTTCGGCATCCGATGGCGCTTCTCGAAAAGTTAAGGCAAATAATGTACTTTGTCGCATCCGTTCGACGACCTCCTCGTATGATCTTCGATCTTGATTGCACAAAAAAACACATTCGCCAGGGACGAATGTGTTCGTGTTACCACCCTAAATTCGAATGTCATGAAATCATGGCATTCCTCGATCGGATAACGGGAATTCCCGGCAGCGGATACTTGAATTTCACCGCCGCGGCTCGCAAGGTGGGGAGTAAACCATACTGTTGCGAAACCTCGCATCCAAGGGTTTCTTCTCTGGAACAACAAGTATCGAATCTCATATCCTCGGTCAAAGCCTGTGTGTATGAAAGTATGGAATAGATTTCAGTAAATTTACATCACTCGACGCTTTATGTCAAGCCTAAATGCGGGAGTAGATATTGGAACAGCGGCGCGAAGGAGTGAATATCCGGCTGAAGAAAGATAGGGATATGGCAAGCTTCCGCTTCCGTCTCGATTAGTAAATTCGGCTCCCGATAACAGGCGGCAATAACGTTTGGAAGGTTCAACAGCATACAATCCTCTTCGCTTCGGAGAAGGACGATTTTCGGATACGGGGCCGATTTGAAGCCTTCGACGATCAAATAATCGAGGGAATGGGATTCCATTCGGGACACCAATTCATCGACAGGGGTCGTTTGCTCCTGAATCCATGCCGTGCGTGAAGGCGAAGTGATTGCGGTAACGTGCGCGCCGGCTTGCCGGTGCTGCCACGTGTCTTTGCCGGGAACATCCGGTTCGAAATCATGGGCGTCATGCTTCAGGGTGCCGACTCGATATCCTTCGGCGGCGAGCATTCGGACAAGCTCGCAGGTTAACGTTGTTTTCCCTGCATTTTTGAACCCGACGATTTGTATGATATGCACGATTCTCCGCCTCCACCGCTACAATTTCCAAGCCGTAACCATTTGCCCCATCTCCAAGCTTTTCTTTAACGGGGGAATTTCGATAAGGCAATCTGCTCCGATGATCGTGGTCATAAGGCTTGATTTATCATCGCCTGTAGGGGTTACCCATACGGTTCCTTCCCGCAGCTCGGTTCGAGCCCGGATATATCTTCGATAAGCGTTTATTTTAGGAAACTCCGTACCAAGGTAGGCCTGAAAGCTTAGCATCGCAGGCTGAGCCTCCAGCTGCATCGCTTTAAGCGCGGGAACGACGAATAGATGAAAGCCAACGAAACATGCGCCCGGGTTACCGGAAAGCGCGACGATTAGCTTATGATTGAGGATTGCTGCCGTTGTCGGACTTCCGGGTCGCATGGCGATCTTATTGAATAACAGCTCTACGTCGGGAGCGGCAAGCACATCCACCATCACATCGTAGTCGCCAACGGATACGCCGCCTGAAGTAAGCAGCAGATCGCAGTCATGCAACCCTTGTCTAACAAGCGTTTGAGCCGCGTTAGCATCATCCGGGACTTTGCCGAGCATGATGGGCTCCGCGCCGCATTCCCTAACCATGGCAGCTAGCATGGGAGCATTGCTGTTACGGATTTTGGCTGGAGCAAGCGGCTGATCTACTTCGAGCAGCTCGCTGCCTGTTGACAGAATGGCGACTCGCGGACGCCGTATGACCGAGACTTGCGCATAACCGCATGAAGCAAGCAAAGCCGACTCGCCCGAGCCTATCAAATGGCCGGGCGGGAGCAGCATAGCCCCTTCCTTGATCTCGCAACCGACGTCCGCAATGTTTAGCCCGGACTTTACGCTTTTGCCGATTTGGACGAAGAGCTGCCCGTCCCTGGTCTCCGTCGCCGTCATCTCCAGCATCACGACGGCATCCGCGCCTTCCGGCACCATGCCGCCGGTCATGATCCGGGTCGCTTGTCCCGATTCGACCGGCAGCTTGGGTTCTACACCGCTTGGCACCGACTCCACTACGGCTAACGTGACGGGAGTGTCCGGGGCGGCTTGCAGCAAATCCGACGCAAGCACTGCGTAACCGTCCATTCCGGAACGGCGAAACGGGGGAAACGGATGAGGAGAGACTAGAGCCTCTCCTAACCGCCTGCCCCAGGCTTCCGCTAACGGAACGCATTCCGTGGAAAGGGAACTTACTCTTTCCAGAATAAGCTTCAACGCTTCTTCCGGCTGCAGGGCCGTCCGTCTAAACCTATCGGTTCTGTCCAAAGGCTGCATCAAGAGTAGCTCCTTTATTTTTCCTCTGAAAATAAGAAATTTGCTTTCTCGTGTTGCTCCGGGGTATCGACGTCATGGTTAAAAACTAATGAAATTCCACGCTCGATAAACTCCCCTTCCTCTATTCCGCACCAATGAAAATGATCCAGCAGAGCAAGGAATTTGCGTTCGCCAGCTTTAAGCAGCTTTTCCGCGATAATCCCCGTTTCCTTCCGGTAAATGGCATGCAGCGGCTGCGGTCTGCCTTCCATGAGGGGAATTGCCGCTTGGAATGCCCCACCGTCCAAACGGGTTTGAAGATACTCGGCAGCCGCAGCATCCGGGAAGGGCTGATCGCAGCCCAATACCCAGACGTTCGACCGGGTTGCCGCCGAAACTCCCGCATGGAACCCCGCTAATGGACCTTCGCCTTCGTAAACATCGCGAACGATTCTTATATCGATATATTGTTTAAGCTGCGAATTGTAATGCTCGTCGTTCGACACGACTATAATTTCGTCCGTCCATTCTCTGACTACTCTAATCTGGCGCTCGATGAACCTCTCGTTTCCTAGCGAGAGAAAGGCCTTATTTACGCCGCCCATGCGCTGTCCCTGGCCACCGGCCAAAATAACCGCGGTCCTATCCATGGCGCCATCTCCCTCCGATTTCACCTAGCCAGAATCGTTTCGGCAGCCTGCTTTCCTTGAGCTACGCAGTCCGGGAGGCCTACCCCGCCGAATGCCGCGCCAGTCACGACGACCCCCGGGAGCTGCGTGATCAAATTCTCGCGCAATGCGGCAATCGCATCTAAGTGCCCAACCGGATACTGAGGCATGGAATGACGAAGCCTTGTTATCTCGACGAATTCGGGAGTTGCCGTAAGTCCCGTAAGATCATGCAAATCGCGTTGCACGACCGCGGAGAGAATAACATCGTTTAGCTCGACACCCTTCTCGTCCCCTGCCCGACCGACGTAGCAGCGAATTAGGCGCTTGCCTTCGGGTGCGGTATGCAGCCACTTGGATGAAGTCCAAGTACTCGCCGTAATGTGTCTGTGCTCTCCTCTTGGCACGAGAAAACCGGAACCATCAAGGTCTTGATTGAAGCCGGCTTCATCGTAGGCAAGGACGACGTTGGCCACCGAGACATAGCGAACGTTCGTGAGCGCGGAAACGTCGACATGAGGCGCTAGCAGCCCTGCCGTCTCATAGGCTGGCAGCGTGATCAGCACCTCGTCGGCATCAAACGTCGTATCGCCATCCATTCGAAGCCGGTAAGCATTCCGACTAGATTTACTTTCACCGGGAACAAGCTCCAAAGCTTCGACTTGCTCATCAAAACTAATCTTCGCCCCTTCTGTGATTAAGCTCGACTCCAGCGCCTCGATTACAGTAGACAAACCGTTGCGGAACGTCATAAATACGGAAGAAGGCAACTCGCTTGAATCATGTACCGGAACAAGGCTTGCCGAAGCATCCATTGCGGCCGCGCTCGCTTGCTCTGTCTTCCCTATTGCTTCGGAAGCGGCTCTTTGCGCTTCCCTCGTACCGGCGATCAGACTGCCGTGTTCCCGAACCATTTGCTTGAACTGCGGGAAGGTTGATTGAAGCCCCAGTCGGTACAGGTCTCCCGCATGGATGCCCGCAAGCAGCGGCTCGAATATCCGCTCTACCATTTCCCTGCCCATCCGGCGTTCTAGGAATTCCCCGACCGGTTCATCGCCCCGGTCTTCGCCCGATGGAATGTTCAAATCCTCCAAGGCCCGAAGTTTACCCTCCTCGGATACTAGCTCCGTCTTCATAAATTTCTCCGGATCGGAAGGGATACCCAGCGTGAGTCCTTCCGGCATCGGATGGAGCTTACCGTCCAATGCGATATACGTTTTCTTGGCTTTCGGGTTAGTTCCGGTCAGCTCCCCCTCTATTCCTAACTCGCGAGCCAGCTCGATCATGGGAAGCTTCCGCGCGAGGAACGAATCGGGACCCCTTTCGATGACGAAGCCATCGCGGCGCAGCGTATTGATCTTACCGCCAAGCCTATTCGAACCTTCCAATACCGTAACCTCTATCACTTCTCCGCGTTGCTTAGCGAGCTTCAGCAAATAAAAGGCGGCGCTAAGGCCGGTAATACCGCCGCCTAGCACCGCCACTCGGCGAATGTTCCCCGTTGCCATCAGTTCGCCCTCCCGTTGGCCATTCCGATAACCGAATCGGCCAATGCGGCCATGTACTGCGGATCATCGTTCAGCATGCGAATCCGTTCCAGCCGGATGCCGCGCTCCTCCGCGAACTTCCGTGCTTCGATGTCGATATCGTACAGCACCTCAAGATGATCCGATACGAATCCGACCGGCGCTGCGAGAACGGACTTTACGCCCTCGTCGCTTAATCGTCCCAGCGTCTCCAGAATATCGGGTCCTAACCAAGGCTGTCCGGTTTGTCCGGCGCTTTGCCAAGTAAACTGCCAATTCTCCACTCCCGCCGCCTCGGCAACCGCATGGGAAGTAGCCAGAAGCTGGTCGGCATACGGATCGTTCATCTCCAGAACTTTAGCAGGCAAGCTGTGAGCGCTGAACAACACTAACGTATCCGAACGCTTTTCGCCGAATCGGTCTAATCCCTCTATCACCCGTCGGCTCAGCGCATCAATCAGCTCCGGATGCAAATGATATTCTTGCACGTCCATTAGCGTTATGCCATGTTTAGCCGCTTCCTCTTGCGCCCTCTTCATGTAACCGCCAACGCTCATTGCGGAATACTGGGGAGTAAGCACGATACCAATGGCTTCCTCTATCCCGTCCGCTGCCATCGCCGCAACGCCGTCTTCGATATAAGGCGCGGCATGTTTCAGGCCTTGATAACAAACGTAGGCTCCATAGCCTGCCCGTTCATCGAGCGTCCGTTGCAGGGCTGCCGCTTGACCGTTCGTATTCTCGCGTAATGGAAAGACGCCGCCCACGATGGAACGGTATCTCCTCGTAAGATCTTCTAATTGCTGGGCCGAAGGCGGATTTCCTCTGCGGATGTGCGTATAATACGCTTCAACGCCATCCAGGCTCTCTGGTGTTCCGTAGGACATGACCAGTACGCCTATGGCTTTGCTTTCCGCACGGCTCATGCGTTCACCCCTGAAGCGGCTATACGCTCCTCGCTGTACGCGTGGACGTATTCCGTTAGGTCCCTTAATTTTTCCAAGGAGGCTTCCGGGAACAATCCATGACCCAAGTTAAAAATAAAACCGGGTTCTTTCATTCCTTCGTCAAGCAGGCGACGCGCATGTTCGTGAATGACGTCCGATGGGGCTGTCAGCACGTAAGGATCGAGATTTCCTTGAATAGCGAACTTGCCCCCGATCCGGCGTCTGCCTTCCGTCAGAGGTACTCGCCAATCTAATCCGATGACATTAACCTGCAAATCCGTCAGATGAGGCAGCAATTCTCCTGAGCTTACTCCGGGAAAATAGATTTTCGGCGTATCCAAATCCGATAGGCTGGCAAAAATGCTCTCCACGTGGGGGAGCACGAATTCCTTGAAGTCATGAGGGGCTAGCGATCCTACCCAACTATCGAATAATTGAACGGCTTTGGCTCCCGATTGAATATGGGCGCGCAAATAAGTAGCGGCCATATCCGCCAGCTTCCCCATCAGGCTATGCCAAATCTTCGGCTCGCTGTACATGAGCGTCTTCGTCCGGATGTAGGATTTGGTTGGACGTCCCTCGATAATATAGCTTGCAAGGGTAAAAGGTGCTCCCGCGAACGTGATTAGCGGTACCTTCAGCTCGCGATCTAGTATCTTGATCGTTTCCAGCACGTGCGAGAGATCCCGTTCCACGTCGATCGGCTTAAGGCGGTCAACATCGCCAGCGTTTCGGACGGGATTATGGATGACGGGTCCGATATCTTTCACGATATCGAAGTCGATACCGATCGAGGCGACCGGATTCATGATGTCGGAATAAAGAATAGCGGCATCCACTCCGAGCTTGTGTACCGGCATTAGGGAAACCTCCGCCGCAAGCTCCGGCTGTTTGCAAATTTCAAGCAGCGTGTACTTTTCTTTTATTTTGCGGTAATCGGGATCGTAACGTCCGGCTTGGCGCATATACCACACGGGTACCCGTTCTACTTGCTCTCCGCGACAGGCTCGCAAAAAAACGTCGTTATTAATCATTTAGGTTGCCTCTTTTATGTATCGTATTAGCATTCTTTGCTTTCATTATGCCCCTTTTGGACCGTCCGAACAACCTCATCCTCCCACAGGAGTATGACAATAGTTTGACAATGCTGTCATTAGGAGCGTATTCAGCCTATGATATACTTACCATACATACAGAACGGTAGGGAAAGGAGCACCCGATGCAACGCTGGAAAGTGAATTTGGCCGTATTGATGATCGGAAATTTCTTGGTTATGGCAGGCATGACGATGATCATCCCTTTCCTCTCTTTATATTTGCAGCAGGATCTGGGCTTAACCGACGAGCATCAGATAGGCATATGGGCGGGTTTTATTTTCGCGGCCAACTTTATTACCGCATTTCTGTTCCAACCGATATGGGGAAAGCTGTCAGACAAGTATGGGCGGAAAATGATGCTTCTGCGCTCCGGCTTCGGGATGGCGATCGTCATGGTGTTAATGGGTTTTGCGACGGCTCCATGGCACTTGCTGGCGTTGAGGATGCTTAACGGGGTCATCTCCGGCTTCACTCCCGCGGCCATCACCCTTGTATCGGCAACGACGCCGAAGGACCGAATGGGTTTCGCCATGGGCACTTTACAATCCGGCGGTACGGCGGGGACGATTCTCGGACCGTTTATCGGAGGATTGCTCGCGGACAGCTTCGGGTTCCGTCCCATCTTCTACATAACGGGTGCGCTGTTGTTCCTCGCGTCCGCGATTTCCTGGGTAATGGTTCACGAGAGCTTCGATCGTACCGCAGCAGCGATGAAGCGGCAGGTTAGCGTGTTTAAGGGCTTCAAGGACTTAATGGTCATCCGTCAGCTCCCGGTCCTGCTTACGATTACTTTCTTGATTCAGTTCGCGATGTTAAGCCCTATGCCGCTGATTCCTCTCTATGTGCAGAAGCTGCACGGAACGACCGAGAATCTGGCCTTCTATGCAGGCTTCGTCGGGTCGGTTACCGGCATCTCCAATATGGTCTGCGCGCCGTTGCTCGGCCGTTTAAGCGACCGGATCGGTCCTTCGCGGATCCTGCTCGTCTCGCTGGCAGGCGCGGGAATTATGCTCATCCCGCAAGCCTTCGCCGAATCGGTCGGTCAGCTGCTTGCGTTCCGCTTCCTGCTCGGTTGCTTTTTGGGAGGGTTGATCCCAACCGTCAATTCGCTCATTCGCAAGAATACGCCGGACGGGATGGAAAGCCGTTCGTTCGGCTTTAACAGCAGCGCCCTTAGCCTCGGAAATATGATGGGACCGATAGTCGGAGGCGCACTTTCCGGTTTCTTCGGCATCGAGGGGTTATTCATCTTGTCTGGCGCTTTATTGATCATGACCTGCGTGTGGGCGACCGGAGCATTGCGGGCTAGACAATCCTCGAAACAAGCATAAACGGCAGTCCGGAGCATGGATATCCTCAAGCCCCGGGCTGCCGTTTTTTTAGATGCATGCCTATTCGAATTTGACTAAGAAGTAGTTTTTCTTCCCGCGGCGAAGCACGACGTATTTACCATGAAGCCGTTGTTGCTTCGTGATTACCGCATCGACGGAGGTATTCCTCTCGCCGTTCACGTATACCGCTCCACTCTCGATATCCTGTCTCGCTTGGCGCTTGGAAGGGGCCGCTTGGGCCGTGATCAGAAGGTCCATCAAGGGGACTTCCTCTCCGTTAACGACAGTCGTCGGCATGTCCTGCAGCGCTTCGACAAGCTCAGCTTCGTTCAACTGGGTAACATCTCCCGAGAATAATGCTTGCGTAATCTTCTCGGCGCTTTCGACGGCCTCCTGACCGTGCACGAGGCGAGTCACTTCGCGTGCCAACTCGCGCTGCGCGGCTCTCTTCTCCGGTCGTTCGTTAAGCTCCGCCTCCAACTCGGCGATTTGCTCCCGGTCCAGGAACGTGAAGTATTTCAGGAACTTGATTACATCGTTGTCGTCCGTATTGATCCAGAATTGATAGAAGGCATATACCGAAGTCTTATTGCGATCCAACCAGACGGCGCCGGATTCTGATTTGCCGAATTTCTTTCCGTCGCTTTTCGTCACCAGAGGGAAGGTCATCCCGTGGGCGTTACCTCCGCCCATTTTGCCGATGAGGTCGAGACCTGCAGTAATGTTGCCCCATTGGTCGCTGCCCCCGATCTGCAACGTACAGCCGTGATCCGCGAGCAATTTGTAGAAGTCGTACGATTGCAGGATCATGTAGCTGAATTCCGTGAAGGAGATTCCGTTAGCGAGCCGTGAGTCGACCGAATCCTTCGCAAGCATGTAATTGACCGTAAAATGCTTGCCGATATCGCGCAGGAAGGTGATGATATCCAGCGGCGCGATCCAATCGTAGTTGCTAACAAGCTTGGCGCCGGCCGCCTCGGAATTGAAATCCAGGAAACGGGTTAGTTGTCCCTTCAGCCTTCCCGTCCATTCCGCCACCGTATCTGCCGTGTTCAAGGAGCGTTCGGTCGAACGACCGCTCGGGTCGCCGATCAGGCCCGTGCCTCCGCCGACCAACGCGATCGGGTTATGGCCCGCCTTCTGGAAGTGGCGAAGTATAAGCACCGGAAGCAGATGCCCGATGTGAAGGCTGTCCGCCGTAGGATCGAACCCGCAGTATAACACTACCCTTTCCTTGCCCAGCTTCTCTTGCAAAGCTTCCCGGTTGGTCGTTTGGTGAATCAATCCTCTGTATTCCAAATCCTCTAATAAATCGAAAGACGGGTTAGGCGTCGCTTGCTCAGTCATCGTAATCTCTCCTTCATTTTAGGATCAAAAAAGACCCGCCCTGTCCATAGACAGGGACGAGTCATCGCGGTACCACCCTAAATTGAAAACGCGCCAAGCGCATTCTCCACTCTTGCCGGATATCGGCCGACGGCCGTCTTGACCTTCCGCTCGGTGCAGCGCGGTTTCGGTTCAAGAAGCTCCGGGACGTAATTCGCGTTTGCTCGTGTACCGGCTTGCATCGGCCGCCGGCTTTCTGGAACACGGGATACGAACGCTACTGATTCCCTTCTTCGCATCTATTCGTTTGAATTACTTTATAACATTTTGGCTCCCCATGTCAATGGGGAGCTTTCTGTTGTTCGCCAGTATGGTTTTTTGCGTTTCGATTAAGCGTAATGACAGGAAGCGAAGTGACCTGGACGGACTTCGCGGAATTCCGGCACATCCGATTTGCATTTCTCCGTCGCCGCAGGGCAGCGGGTACGAAACGGGCAACCGCTTGGCGGATTGACCGGGCTAGGCAAGTCGCCTTTCAGAACGATGCGCTCTTTGCCTGCCTCCACTTCGGGATCCGGAACTGGGATCGCAGAGAGTAGCGCCTTTGTGTAAGGATGCTGCGGATTGGCATACAGATCCTCACTTCGCGCCATCTCGACGATTTTGCCTAAGTACATGACGGCGACGCGGTCGCTCATGTACTTAACCATCGAAAGGTCATGCGCAACGAATAAATAAGTGAGGTCCATCTTCTTCTGTAGCTCAATGAGCAGATTGATGATTTGCGCTTGAATCGATACGTCTAGCGCTGAGATCGGCTCGTCGCATACGATGAATTGCGGATTGACCGCAAGCGCGCGCGTGATGCCTATCCGTTGACGCTGCCCGCCGGAAAATTCATGCGGATAACGTGAGGCATGCTCGGCATTCAAGCCGACCAATTCAAGTAGCTCTTCCACACGGCGTTTTCTTTCCGATTTGCTTCCGGCCAATCCGTGAATATCGAGCGCTTCTCCAATAATGTCCAAAATGGTCATGCGCGGATTCAATGAAGCGTACGGATCCTGAAAAACCATCTGCATTTTGCTGCGTTGGGCTTTCAGCTTCGATTTCGATAATTTCGTGATGTCCGTTCCGTCGACCAGGACGTTGCCCGCGGTTGGTTCGTATAAACGGATTAACGTTCGGCCGGCCGTCGACTTGCCGCATCCCGATTCTCCGACGAGACCTAACGTTTCGCCTTTCTGAATCGAGAAGCTGAGATTGTTAACGGCTTTTAGTATTTTATTATTGCCGATATCGAAGAATTTGCTTAATCCTCGAACTTCAATAAACGGTTTGCTCATGCGCTTGCCTCCTTGCCGGCATCCGAACCTTGCTCTTTCGCGTAAGGATGCTGCAACCAGCAACGTACCGATTGCGTGTCGCTGATCTTCGTCTGTTCCGGAATTTCCGTTTCGCAAATGCGCATCGCCGAATCGCAACGGCTGCAAAATCCGCAGCCTTGCGGCGGCTTGATAAGATCGGGCGGCGTACCGAAAATCGGAATAAGCGGCTCATCCTTCGCTTGATCCAAACGCGGCAAAGATTTCAGCAACCCTTTCGTGTACGGATGCTGCGGGTTACTGAATATCTCATGTTTCGTACCCGTCTCTACGATCTGTCCGGCGTACATGACGATTACTCGGTCACAAATGTCCGCTACGATGCCCAAATCGTGCGTGATCAAAATAATCGAGGTTTTCGTTTTCTCTTGGAGATCTTTCATTAAAGTCAAAATTTGAGCTTGAATTGTCACATCGAGAGCGGTCGTCGGTTCGTCCGCGATGAGTAGGGCGGGTGTACAAGCGAGCGCGATCGCGATCATGACCCGTTGACGCATGCCCCCGGAAAATTGGTGCGGGTATTGATTGATGCGCGTTTCGGGATTTGGAATGCCGACCAACGTCAACAACTCAAGGACGCGTTCATTGGCCTTCGCGCCGCTTAAGCTCTGATGCTGAATCAAACCCTCCATAATCTGTTTGCCGACCGTCATCGTCGGATTCAACGAGGTCATCGGATCTTGGAAGATCATCCCGATTTTGTTGCCACGTACTTTTTGCATCTCTTTCTCGGACAAGCTCATCAAGTCCTGGCCATCGAGAAACACTTTCCCCTTTTTGATTTTTCCGGGAGGCGTCTGAATGAGTCGCATGATCGTTTGGGCCGTAACGCTTTTGCCCGAGCCGGATTCACCGACGATCGCGACGGCTTCCCCTTCCTTAACGTCAAAGCTGACATCCCTGACCGCCTGAACCTCGCCTCCGTATACGGCAAACGATACGCTTAAGTTTTGAACGTCTAGAATCGATTTCATTAAGGTCATGACCTCCTTTCAGCGTCTTTCTATTTAGGTTTTCAGCTTCGGATCGAACGCATCCCGCAATCCGTCACCGAACACATTAAAGGCGAACATCGTCAAGCTTAAGAAGAACGCAGGGAACAGCAAACGCCATGGATAAATGGTCATCGATTTAACCCCATCGTTGATCATAGTCCCCCAAGAGGCCACAGGCGATTGAACGCCGAGCCCGAGGAAGCTAAGGAACGCTTCCGTGAAAATCGCGCTAGGCACAGTAAGCGTCAGCGTAACGAGAATCGGACCCATAGCGTTCGGTATCAGATGCCGGAATATAATACGCATCGAGCCTGCGCCAAGCGCTTTGGATGCCAGCGCGTATTCTTGGTTTTTCAATTGCATCATCTGGCCTCTGACGATCCAGGCCATGTTGATCCAACCGGTAATCGACATCGCGACAATAATGGTCGTTAAACTCGGTTCCATAACCACGAGCAGAAGAATAACAACGAGCAAATACGGAATCGCGTAAAGAATCTCGGCGAAGCGGTTCATGAATTCGTCCACTTTTCCGCCGTAATATCCCATGATGCCTCCGTAAATGATACCGAAGAACAAATCAATCAAACCGGCAACGATCCCTACGAACAACGACACTTGAGCGCCTTTCCATGTTCTTGCGAACAAATCACGGCCCAAATCATCCGTACCGAACCAGTGCTCCTTGCTAGGCGCTTGATTCGTATTGCTCAGATCGTTCGTGAAATGATCGTAGGACGAAAAAATAGGTGCAAAAATGGCGAATAAGACGACAACGACCATGATCCATAAGCCCGTCATGGCCAGTTTGTTACTAAGCAGACGAAGACGTATATCTTGCCAAGCGGTTAGTCTTGGCCTTTCGATTTTTTCCGATTGTTTGGAGTCGCGGTTAACGGGCGTAAACATGTCTGGACGAATCGCGCCCGATTTGGATTCGGATTGCACGGTTTACTTCCCTGCCTTTCCGCCGGAAATTCTTATGCGTGGATCCACCAGAACATAGGCGATATCGGCCAATAGTCGGCTTATCATAAGAATAACGGCGTAGAAAATCGTAATGCCCATAATGAGCGGATAGTCCCTGTTCGAGACACTTTCGACGAAGAACTTGCCTAGTCCCGGGATCGCGAAAATTTTCTCGATGACGACGGAACCGGTAATAACGTTAGCCATCAGGAAGCCAAGAAACGTCACGACGGGCAACATCGAATTACGCAGCGCGTGCCGCCATACGATCAGATGTCCGGCAAGACCTTTGGACTTCGCGGTTTTAATAAAATCGGAATTTAAAACTTCTATCATGGTTGAACGGATCAACCTGGCGATAAAAGCGATTGAAGCGGCAGATAGTGCGATCGTCGGAAGTACGTAATCCATTGGACGATTCAAGCCAGCCACTTCAAACGCCTCAATTTTCACGGCCAATAAATACTGTAATACCGGAGCAATGACCAAACTTGGAATAGATAAACCGATAACGGCTAAAATCATCGAGAAATTATCCAGAAACTTGCGATGATACATCGCTGAGATAATGCCCAGAATGCAACCCACAACTACCGAAGTAACTATGGACACGAGGCCAAGTTTAAGTGAATATTTGAAAGAATCACCGATGATTTTGTCCACTGCTTGAAATTTCTTTTTCATGGAGATCCCAAGATCTCCTTGCACGAGGTTTTTCAAATAAACTCCGTATTGTACGATTAACGGCTTATCCAAGCCATAATAAGCTTCTAGATTTTTCTGGATTTGTTCGCTAGTTGCTTTTTCGGATTGCAACGGACTTCCTGGCACGGCGTTCATAAGCACAAATGTCGCTGTTATCAAGAAAAACAACGACATCAGCATGAACATGAATTTTTTTAATACATAGCGAATCAATTGATCCCACCCGCCCGTTCTACCAATGATATATAACGATGAAAGGTATATATAGGCATCTATATATACCTTTCAAAGTCATGAGTTACCGAGGTGCTTAAATTGAATTGGTTTATTCTTATTCTTTGCTTCCGAATGCCCAATCCAAGTGACCGGCGTAGTCGGATACAACGTCTTTGAATCCTGGTTTTTGCATCGTTACCGTCGTGTAGTAGTAGATCGGCATTACGGCCATGTCATCAGACAAAGCGATTTTCTCTGCTTTGGAAATCATGTCAAGGCGAGACGCGTCATCCGTTGCGCTGAAAGAACCGTCAAGCAGCTTGTCAACTTCCGGATTGTTGTACTTACCGTCGTTGTTGCCGGATTTCGAGTGGATCAAGTCGTACGTGAAGTTGATCGCGTGGTTGAAGTCAGCTCCCCAGCCTGCGCGAGCGATACCGAATTGACCTGCTTTTCTCGTTTCGAGGAACGTACCCCACTCTTGGTTGGACAGCTTCAACTCGATGCCGAGGTTTTTACGCCACATGTCGATTGCCGCTTCAGCGATTGCTTTGTGGCCTTCGCTCGTGTTGTACAGCAACGTCGTTTCAGGAAACTTGTCGAGACCTTCTTCTTTCAGGCCTTCAGCGAGCAATTTCTTAGCTTCTTCCACATTCTCGGAAGAGAACGATTGGTCCGGATACATTTCGCGGAAAGATTTTCCTTCAGAACCCGCGATACTTGGCGGTACGAGAGCGAATGCAGGTGTTTGGTTTGCTTTCGTTACGTTGTCGATGATCGATTGACGTTCAATCGCCATCGAGAAAGCTTTACGGATTTTCACATTGCTGAATGGTTTTTGTTTTGTATTAAACAAGTAGTAGTACGTCGAAGCGATCGTTTTGATTTCGGCTTTGCCTTCTTTAACCATGCCCGGAACTTGGTCGCTCGGCACTTCACCCGCTTGGGCACCGATCCAGTCGATTTTGTCTGTGTTGAACAGGCTGAATACGGTGGACGCGTCTTCTACAAGGGTAATCGTCGCCATGTCGAAGCCGACTTTAGCCGCGTCGTAGAAGTTCGGGTTTTTCTCGAGTACGAGCTTGTCACCGTGTTTCCATTCTTTCAGAAGGAAAGGTCCGTTTGTAACCATCGTAGAAGCATCCGCAGCCCATTCCGGCTTGCCGTCGACAGCGGATTTGTTTACTGGCCAGTACGTGTAGTGAGCGACAAGGCTATTGAAGTACGGAGTAGCCGTATTCAATTTCACTTCCAGAGTATAATCTCCCGTCGCTTTGACACCGACTTGATCGGCAGTAGCTTCGCCAGAGTTGTATTTCTCGCCATTCACGAGATAGAACAGCATGTAAGCATAATCGGAAGCCGTCTCTTGAGCCAGAGCTCGTTTCCAAGAATATTCGAAATCATGTGCGGTTACCGGATCTCCATTGCTCCATTTTGCGTCATCGCGGAGATTGAAGGTGTACGTTAATCCATCGTCGGAAGCTTTCCAATCTTTAGCGATTGCAGGCTCAGGCTCGCCTGCAGAGTTAAGGCGCGTAAGCCCGTCGAACAATCCGGAAGCTACGATCGAGGACTGAGCGTCAACCATCAAAGCCGGATCCAAGCTAGGCGGCTCGCTTGCAAGCGTGAAACGAATTTCTGCAGGCGTTTTGGTTTCAGCCGGCGTCTGGGACGCTTGACTTGCAGATGGCGAAGAGCTCGCTTCGGACCCGCCTTTGTTATTGTTGTTGCTGCAAGCCGCAAGCAACGATCCTGCTAACGTGACTGCCATCGCAGTCGAGAAAATCTTCTTAAAATTCATTCTGTTGCCTCCCCGATTTTTTTGACTATCATTGCATTTAATGCTATGCATCGCTCAAACAAACTTCATTCTATCCAATGATTTTACCCATCTCATAGTTATTGAAATTTGCTGGAACATTAGAAATAGTACTATTATTGTTCGGTTTATGCAATGAGAGTTTATGGCAGTGTAATTTTACATTACATCAAAAGTAACTGAAAATGACATTAAAATAACAGAAAACGCTTACTTTTTTGTTTAATAATCATTTTTTTCGTATATTCATTCACCGCATTTGATTAAATTGTAAAAAGTGATTTTTGCTTTATGAAAAATTGTTCATATTAATTCCTTTTTATTGCATTTATAGCATGTGGATGGGTAAAAAATTAGTATAATCCTAACTAAATTTAAATTAATCTCATGAATACTTTATACATTTGCGAAAAAGTATCGAAAATTTACTTAAAATTCGCTTTTGATGGGTTTCCCGATCCCAAAGTGTCTTATTTTGGCTTAATTCTCGCTAATGCCAATCCATCGTAGGCTGGCAAATGAACTCCCATCAGCCTTGGGTCCCGTGCAATCATCTCGTTGAATCGCCGCATGGCGAGCACGGAAGGTCCTTGCTTAAGATCATCGATCGTCTTTCCTCGCAAGAGCGTATTATCAGCCGCAATGATTGCCCCATCGTTAGCAAGCTTTATGCACTCCTCCAAATAATGAGGGTAACTTTCCTTATCCGCATCAATGAAGAAAAAGTCAAAGCGAGCTTCTTGTCGGATCAGCTCGGCAAGACTATCCGATGCATCCCCAACGAGATATTCTGCTTTCTCCCCTAATCCAGCGTCCTCCATATTCGACCGTGCCAGGTCCGCATATTCCTGCTTAAGCTCTAATGAAACGAGTCTCCCTCCTACCGGCAGCGCTCTCGCCAAGCATATACCGCTATATCCGCCTAAGGCACCGATTTCCAAGACGGAACTCGAATGGGATAGCGAAATCAAGAAGGTTAGTAACCTGCCATAGCCTTGCGCCACTGAAATTTCCGGCATCCCGGCTTTTCGAATGCTTGCGATAACTCTCTCCAAATCCTCATCTTTATCGTATAGACGGTCGAAATATTGATCAGGCGAAACGCTCATAAGAATACATACCTCCGCTTTTGGGCTTTATCCTTTCATTTTACCACAATGTTTGAATATCCCCCTTCATAAGAGCTATACTGTTTTTTATTTACTATTTACATTGCGTTAATCATTAGGTTAGGCGATTCTTAAGAAATCGCCGTTCGCGGAAAGGAAGTTTTGTCATGTTAGCGCGGTTACGCACCGTTGCCCTCAGCGGCCTTCAATGGTCAATTAAAGGGCTCCAGTTTTGGCCTCTATGGGGTATCACCCTGCTCGTGGCTTCAATGTTGTTTAAATTGAATGAGCTGGATCATCAATTCAACGTTGGCGGCATGAACTACTGGAAGTGGGCCGTGAATCTCGGCGCCGTTCTGCTGGCTTCTTTCTGGACCATCTTCCTTGGACGCCGCGCAAGAGCGGTTTCGCTCGCTTTGCTTGGGCTCATCTTATCTATTCTTCTATTCGCGGATCTGATTTACTTCCGATACTTCAAAGATTTCATTTCCGTGCCGGTTCTTCTTCAAGCCGGTCAAGTCGGCGAATTACAAGCGAGCATATGGAGCCTGATCCGGGCGGAGGACCTCCTCCTCTTTGCCGATATCCCTGTAGCGTTTGCCCTTGCGGGATGGGTTTTGCGGCGGCATGCAGCCAAACGCAATCCCCATGCTATCCGAACCGCTTACTTGTCACCTCGTAAAACCCTATGGCGAAAGTTCATTCCCGCTACCCTCGTATTCGCAATCGGTTGGGCTCTTATCTATTTCCCGGTCGTAGAGCAAAAGAATGGCTGGGCAAGAGGCCTGTTCGTCGGCAACTGGTGGAACATCCCCATTTACAATGTAACCGGTTTGCTTGGTTTTCATGGTTATGATACTTATCGATACGCCAAAGAGCATTGGTTCGGAGAGAAAATATCCGACTCTGAGGTCCAAGAAACCAAGGAATGGTTTGCAGATCGGCTTAAGCTTCAGAAGCAAATGGAGAATGAACCTCTTTTCGGGCAATACAAAGGGAAGAACGTGCTGATCGTCCAAATGGAAGCATTCCAGGAATTCGTTATCGGACGGTCGATAGGAGAAGAGGAAATCACCCCCAACCTGAACAAGCTCATCGGGCAAAGCGTTTATTTCCCTAACTTCTATCACCAGACGGCACAAGGAAGAACGTCGGATGCGGATTTACTGACAAGCTGCTCCATGCATCCGCTGCCAACCGGATCCGCCTTCATTCGCTTCGCGGCCAACGAATTCGATTGCGCCCCGTCTATCGTGAAGGGCGATGGCTATGACGCAACCGTCCATCACGCGTATGACGGAAGCTTCTGGAATCGGAATAACATGTATCGCAACATGGATTACGACCAATTTTACAACATCAAGGACTATACGATCGATGAGCCGATCGGCTGGTCGCTTGGCGACGAGTCCTTCTTCCGCCAGACGGTAGAACAGCTGAAAGAGCGGAACAAATCGCCCTTCTATGCCCTTACGATCACCTTGTCAAGCCATCACCCCTACAAGTTGCCCTATTCCAACCAGGAGCTGCATGTCGGCGAGCTGCAAGGCACGATTATGGGCGATTATTTGCAGTCAACCCATTACGTGGATTCTGCCGTAGGTTCGTTGATCGAATACCTCAAGGATGCAGGATTATGGGAGGATACTATCCTGATGTTCTACGGGGACCACGATAATTCCGTATACGATTGGACGCTGTACGAGCAATTTTTCGGAGCCCCCGTGTCTGATATCGACAAGGACAGAATCGTCCGTAAAGTTCCGTTTTTCATCCATCTTCCTAATGACGAGCATACGGGCGTAGTGGAAAAAGCAGTCGGTCAGATCGATACGACGCCGACCGTCATGCACCTGCTGGGAATTCCGATGGACGGACGATACCTCATGGGAGTCAGCATGTTATCCGAAGCGCCGAAGTCCGTTGTATTCCGCAATGGCGGCTATACGGACGGCAAATTCTATTTCGTCCCGAGCGGCAATGGTATCACCGGAAGCGGCACTTGCTACTCCATTAACGGCGGGGACGCCGCCGTTACGGATTCAGCGAGCTGCGCCGCCGGTGCGGAGTCGGCCAAACAGGATCTTAATATATCCGACAGAGTCATCGAGAACGACCTTATATCTACGTTCCACGACGAGGACGAGAACGAGAAGTAAAAATCGCACAAACAAAGAACGCGGAGGTCTTCCCTTTCCGCGTTCTTTTTTCGCCAAAATTAAACCTTTACGTATTTGCGCGCTTTCTCAATCGCTTCATCCTCAGTCGGAGCGGTGACATATCGACCGTTAATGAAGATGAAGGCATATCGGGAGCATGGACCGCAATAAGACTTGCAAGCTACCTTGATCTCGGCTTCCGGCGCAAGCTTCTGCAACTTGGACAGCATCGTCTTTACCCGCATATGCTTACATTTGTCGCAGATCCGGATATCGTTAAGCGGAGCGAGTTGCTCTTTATCAGTGGTCTCCATGATTGCCCTTGCTTGGATTCGTAATGACAAACCCTTCCTTAGGGAAATACAGGTAGTCGATCTTGACGCCGTCGAGAAGTTCTTCCCCTTTAGTCAGAATGACATCGATCTCCTTGTCTGTCGAGACGACCTCATCCTTATCCGTCGGCTGGCCCAAATCCATACCATAGTGCGCATGGTCTCCGTGACTATGGGTGATGAATACTTTTAATTTTTTGTCCGCGTTTTCCGGCTTGTCCAATTCACGGCGCAGAACGTTAGCTGCGTTCCGGGTTATTTTGCAATTCATATCGCGCTTCACTCCCGTCGGTTTCTCGTTCTATTGTAATGAAACCTCCGGATTCATGCAAGATCGCGTTACTTGCCGATTGCGTACTTGCGCTCCATCGCGTGCGCATACCAACCAGCCGCTAACGCGGTAAATGCGGCGTCGTCGATCGGCAGGAAAGGCATGAAATCAGGCAATACCCAATATAACGCCACCGGAATGATAAAGATCAGCTTGTCCCGCAGCGTTACTCGTTCGGAACGCAGAATATACCACACTCGTCCGGGGAGATGTCTCCATAATGCCAACCAAGATCTACGGGCCATGCGAGGGTACCTCCTTACTCTTGTAGCATGAGCTTTATCAAGTTTACCCCTCTAACCCCTGAACGAATCATACGGGCGCGCAATCAAGCGCTTCGGCTAGCAGCCTTGCTACATCGTCGTAAATGTAATCAAAATCGGCTAAAGGAAGCGGATTGCGGCCCCAACCGACTTCCACCGTAAAGCCGGGTCTGCGAAATCGGGAGATAAACCAATCCTTGTAGCCTGCATCGCTGCCTTCGAGATATACGGCCCGATAACCTGCCGCTAGGGCAAGGCGATCCGCCCACGCCCGTGATTCGGACGGTTCGCAGTCTCTGTAATTCCAATAGATCTCCTCTCCCTGCGTATGAAGCGCGATAACCGCTTGAAAGTCCGTTTGTTCCGTAAACTGCGCAAGCGCCGCTGCTTCAGGCTCCGACAACGGCTTCTCCCCGCTATAATCGCGAGGTCCCGGTCCATGGATTCCCCGGCGCTTACGTTCCTCTTCCCAATGCGCGGGGAATTGATCGTTCAAGTCGACTCCCCTCGCGTTGGCTTTCCACCTATGGAACCGATTGGAGCCCCGGTTCCATTCTTGCAATTCCTTATGGTAAGGGTGCTTGGCGGTCATCCCCCGCTGAACGAGCTCCACTCCGTCCGGATTAACCATTGGAACAATCCATAGGCTGCAGCGTGAAAACAAATCCTTAGCCGACTTCCCCCAGAAGGGGTGCCGCCTAGAGCAAGCGTGAGCATAATCCTCCGCAAACCTCATCAATAGAAGAGTCGTAATCCATTCATTGGCATGGCAAGCCCCGTTAAAGTGCCAACGAAACGGACCGGCCCCTATTCTCAGGTAAGGAATCGGTTTCCCAAGCGCGCTCTTGCCTATCGAGCCTGTGCTTACGAATGGATGTTTGCGAACCAGCCGTTTTAGGTCCTTCATCATCAATTCCGGTCCATAATCCGCTTTAATTGTCATCGTAATTCCTCCTCTTCCGTTTAGGTTCTATTGGTGTATGAGCAACATCTTCGACATATGACCCGCCGCCGGCAAAAAAAAGCCCGGGATAGCCAACCGCTTCTTAAGCGTTCGACTCTCTCGAGCTGGATAGAGCATTAAGCCCCAATATGGGGAACCTGCCATACGACGGGATTTATCCGAATCTGTTCTCCCAGCCAGGCTTGGGCGATGTCCTGAAACTTTCTTGGATCGCCGCTGCAGAAAAACTGGTGAACGGGAACTTCGTCCCTTCCCGCCAGACTATTATTTTCATGCAGGATAGCGCTGATTTCCCGAGCGGTTTCTTCGGCCGAATTAATGAGGATAACCTCCGGACCCATCGCCTCCGATATGCTGTCCGCCAGGAAAGGATAATGCGTACAGCCGAGAATCAAGCAATCCATTGCCGAATCTCTCAGAGCGAATAAGGATTCCGATACGGTTCGGAACGTTTCGTGAGAGCGAAAATTGCCGTCTTCGACCAATGGCACGAAGGACGGGCAAGCACGGCTGATAACCTTTACGCGCGGAGATAGCCGTTTTAGCGCCAGATCGTATGCACCGCTCTTAATCGTGCCTTCCGTACCGATGACGCCAACGATTCCGGTCTTAGTTCGGCTGATCGCTGCCCTGGCACCTGGATTAATTACGCCGATGATCGGCATATCGATCATGTGCCGGATTTCATCCAGCGCAACTGCTGTTGCCGTGTTACAGGCAATGACGATCATTTTGGGTTTGTATTGTACGAGATAATCCACGATCTCGCGCGTGAATGCGATGACCTCTTCTGCATCTCTTGGACCATAAGGCGTTCTTGCAGTGTCGCCGAAATACAATATTTTCTCACGGGGTAGCTGACGCATGACTTCCTTCACGACGGTCAGCCCTCCCACGCCGGAGTCAAGGACTGCGATCGCTTGCTGCACGGAAACACCGCTTTCTTCATGTATGATAAGGTCGTTTCTTGATAATTTATGAGACCAATCCGTAAAAGGTACCTACATCTTAGCTTAAATTCGGACAAGGTTCAACGCACGAAAGCACCGCCCTGCGGGAGGGGCGGTGCTTGAATTCGTTATGGGACTAGTTTATTAGGGTCAAAGTGCGGACGATTTGTCTTCGGTGTATGATTCTTCCGCGGCGGCAACCTCGTCGCTTAATGAAGAATCCGTATTTTTGCGCGAACGGATATCCGTCACGAGCCGACCGGCAGCTTCTTTGGCATCAACGACTAAGCTTGAAGTCCGTTTCGTCAGCGATTGCACGGCGGAGCCTGCTTGACGGCTTATATCCGCCGTTTTCTCTCCGACCTTCTGTGCGGTATCCGCTATGTCCCCGCGAAGCTCGCGGCCGGATTTAGGAGCGAATAACAAGGCGGTAACCGCCCCTGTAACGGCGCCCGCAAGAGTTCCCCATAGAAACGATTTTACGGATTTTTTTTCACTCATACTCTCACTCTCCTCTAGATGGATCCGCACTCGGTTCCGGGTTGTGGCAGTTATTGGCCGGCGAGCCTTTACCGTCGGGTCGATTCTTCCACATGGACCACAGCTTGCGACCCATATCCATAAGATCCGATGACCGATCGATCTTCTCTTCGCGAAATCCGGAAGAAGCTTGGAATGGCGAGATAAGGCATTCCCGGTATAGGTCCGTCACATGAACGGCCGTTTGCGCTGCCGTCTGCACAGCTTCGCCAAGCGCCCGCGCCCCCTCCGCAAGCGTAGCGAAGCCCTCCAGGCTCTTCTTGGATGCGGCAATGGTCTCTCTAGCCTCATCGGCCAACTGCCTGCAGTGTTGCATGGAAAGCTCTGCTTCCTTGCTGACCTGAGCCACGGCACGATCAAGACGTCTAAGCGACCGAGAGATAGTCAACACGGCCATGACGAAAGCCATGGCAATAGCCATAACGCCAAACGTTATCCCATATGCCGCCAGATCCCATGCCATCCGCGAACCCTCCCTAGCAACCAAACCCGGGCGAATGCCCATGCGGTTAATGACATTATAAGTAGCAATAGCCCGTCTTGACACACGAAACAAGCCAAAAAAAACCGTCAAAGCCTGACGGTCTTTTGGGGTGGAGGATATTTGAAACTTTAGCGAACAAGACGAATGCCTCGTGAACGATCCGATACAAAATTAGACGTTTGCCTTTGGCGGGAGTTCCAACTTAGGTCATCGTATGCCGTATTATCAACGTTCTAGAGGTGACCGGCTCACCGGTTGCCTAACTCCAACCGTAACGGCAATTTCTGCCGTTAACCATTCCACCGGCTTGCCTAACTCCAATCGTAACGGCAATTTCTGCCGTTAACCGTTCCGCCGGCTTGCCTAACTCCAATCGTAACGGCAATTTCTGCCGTTAACCGTTCCGCCGGCTTACCTAACTCCAACCGTAACGGCAATTCCTTCCGTTAACCGTTCCACCGGCTTGCCTAACTCCAATCGTAACGGCAATCCCAGCCATTGCTGCCTTGGAATGAAATAGGGCAGGGATTTATACTTTCTGATAGGTTAAGAAAACCGGCTTCGTCGTCCTTCAGACGGCAGTATACGTTTATATCGACCGAGGCCGGCATGGCGGTTGGCGGTTGGCGGTTGGCGGTTGGCGGTTGGCGGTTAGGTCAAAAAAAACAGCCCGCTGCTATCATAAGCAGCCGGGCCATATTCGATGGACGGATAAGGGTAAATCAGTTAAGTTAAATCAACTCTTTGCGAAGGTATTCCTCCACTTGGTCGGAGAAGCCCATTAACACCCTCGGCAGGTCGGCCGTCAGCGGGTGCAGCTCGGCCCTCGGCCATTGGTCATACTCTTGCACGAGCGTCTTGCGCAGTAAGACCAGTCTGCGCAATGGAACCGCTACCTGATCGGTAATAACCCCTTCACCGGCGATAATATCGATAATATCCTCATAACTGCTAGCATCGCGCATAATGAATCCGTCGATTAGCGCATGCCCTACATCCGTTGCGATTTCCGCCGCAAGATGAAGCGCGCGTTCCTGCGCCAAGCCTTCGATTAATCCGCCTTTCCACGACACCGTCGAAGCCGACAGAGCTTGAGACAGCTCCGGAAGACACGCTAGACGAGCACGAATCATTTTTACGTTCACATCGTACATGGGCGAATTGCCCCCTTGTTATTTCTTCTTGCGCCTGCCTCTGCGCTTCAACCAAACCACCATAATGAAGGCGCTTATCAGAATGACGATAATATAAGTCATCATCTGATACACGTCGCCCATGTTCGTCGGATCTTTCTCTACGACCATTCTCATCCTAGCACTCGTAATCGACGCTGACCGAAGCTTCGCGAACGGACGCCATATGCTCGATGACTTTCTTGTGTACGGGATGCACTTGATATGCCTGCAAAGCATCCATGGAGTCGAATTTCGTAACTAACGCGATATCGTATGAGCGTTCCGAATGCAGCACGTCGGTACCCACCTCAAGGTGGCGAAGCTCTTCGATTTTCCCTTCCATGTTTCTTAGCACTTGTACCGTTGTATCAATGCTTTCCGGACTGCGGTCTTTCAATTTGAATAATACGATGTGAGTAATCATTATTTTCCCATTCCTTTCTTATCATGAGGATATTGAGCGACGTACATACTACCTACAACATGAAGCGAAGGGAGTCCCAGGAACCCAAATGCGTTATACCATTACGATAGCCTGTACTTTAATCGGAGTTGCGCTGAGCCTCTTTAATTACAGCGGATACGACCCCCATAATTTATTCCTCATGATGTTTAGCGTCCCGATGTGGTTCGTCGAGGTATTCACCGATATCCATAGGGTCAATATATGGTTTATGTATGCGTTAACGGTTCTAAGCTGGGCCTTGATCGGTTATTTAGGCGACCTCGGCGTCTCTCGCATCCGCACTTGGCGACATTTCTGACAACCGAAACCGTTTCCTAACGCCAACGGGAAAAAAGGAGCCGTCTCGGCTCCTTTTTCATTATTCAACAATTAGTACGGATTTCATCGATGCATGGCCTTGACCGCACATTATGGAGCACTGCAGCTCGTAGGTACCCGGTTTATCGAAAGTAATCACGGTTTCCGGATTGTCCTTGGTAAGCTCAAGATCAAGTCCAACGAATTCTACGCCATGAGTGCCCAGCGTGTTGGAGAATTTCACTTTATAGTTGGTTCCTGCTTTGACTCGGTATTCCTTCTCGTTGAAGTCGAAGTTAGTCGCTTCGATTTTCAGCAACTCTTGGCCTTCAGCAAGTTCGGAAGCTTCGTCTACCGGTTTATCCGGCAATCCGGTCGCCATTAAGTATACTCCCATTGCGCACGCGATCGTAATCAAAGTGGACAAAATCCATTTATGCATTGTCTGCTCCCCTGCTTCCTACAAAGTCTTTACCTCCTATTTTACCTAAAACAAGCATTTGAACTCAAGCACTTGTCTGAAAGAGGAGTCGCAACTTTTTGTACTTATGACAAATTCATGAACTTCGCGAACGCGTCCCGGCTTGTCCCACGCCTGCCTATTCCAGATTCCGAAAATCGCCCGGGACCTTGCGCGCGATCCCGCTATGTATCGCTTCTTGGATAACGGCCTTCCGAACGGCCGGAACGACTTTATCGTTAAATACGCTCGGAATGATATATTCTTCGTTTAACTCCTCGTCCGTTACGATCGCGGCAATCGCCTTAGCCGCCGCAAGCTTCATCGATTCGCTGATCGTGCTTGCCCGGGCATCCAAAGCGCCTCTGAATATTCCGGGGAACGCGAGCACGTTGTTTAACTGATTCGGATAATCCGATCGCCCGGTCGCATAGACGCGCACGTACGAACCCGCTTCTTCGGGGCTAATCTCCGGATCGGGATTCGCCATGGCGAACACGATCGGATCCGGGTTCATTTTCAGAACATCTTCTCTATTCAATAGTTTAGGCCTGGATAATCCGATGAATACGTCCGCCCCGCCAATAACCTCCGATAGTCGCCCTGTTTCGTTATTAGGATTCGTTAAAGTCGCGAACTCGTTCCATACCTCATTATCATAGTTCGCGCCCCTGTGAATAGCGCCGTCTTTATCTACGCCGATGAGATGCTTGACGCCTGCAGCCAATAGCATTCTGGAGCATGCGACTCCCGCAGCCCCGATCCCGCATACGATGACCTTGATTTCCCCAATATTCTTGCCGACGATCTTCAAAGCGTTGAGCAATCCTGCAAGAAGGACGACCGCCGTGCCGTGCTGATCATCGTGAAATACCGGGATGTCGAGCTGCTCCTTTAACCGACGTTCAATCTCGAAGCACCTTGGCGAGGAGATGTCCTCGAGGTTAATGCCTCCGAATGTCGGCGCAAGCGCCTTAACGATCGCGATGATTTCTTCCGTATCTTTGGTATCCAAGCAGATCGGGAAAGCATCTACCCCCGCCAATTCCTTGAACAGCATCGCCTTCCCTTCCATGACGGGCATCGCCGCAAGCGGACCGATATCTCCGAGCCCAAGAACAGCTGTGCCATCAGAAACGACAGCAACCGTATTCCGGCGAATCGTTAAGGAATGAGCCTTGTTCGGGTCGTCCCGAATGGCCAGGCAAATTTTCGCCACTCCCGGCGTATATACGCGAGACAGGTCGTCCCGGTTCTTGATCGGCACCTTCGATTGCACCTGAATTTTGCCCCCGAGATGCAGCAGGAAGGTGCGGTCCGATACGTTAACGAGGTGAATGCCTTTCATGATGCTTACTGCTTTCGAGAGCGTATCGACTACGGAGGGCTCGGCGACGCTTACGGTCAAGTCTCTGATTTCCATCTTTCTGCCGGGCTGGATGACGTCGATCGCAACGATGTCCCCGCCTTGCTGGCCGATCAAAGAAACTAACTCGCCGAACGTGACCGCGTGCTTGTCCATCTCAACGCGAAGTATAACGCTAGTGCCGCCTTCCATTCTCATGACAATTATCCTCCCAGACTAAACTTGAAAGTATTTCTGAATTCAATTATATCCTGACTTGCCGAAAAACAAAAAACCGACTTTCAAAGTCTCTGCGAACGCTTGAAATTCGGCTTTGATTGCTTACGTTTTAGGCGGGTTCGTTGAATCTTTGTCCTCGCTATTATCCGCCGGCTCCCCAGCCCGGTCCCTTAGCACTTGAACGATTCTCTTCAAACGGTCGGGCAATGGGAGACCCAGACGGCCGTAATTCTCGATTACGGATAGCAATTCGTTCGCGATATAGAAGAAGACCGCGCTTCCCATCACGACTTCGGTCCCAAGCAGCACGTCCAGCCGGTGAGCGATAATCATGACGAGTAAGACAAGCGCTTTTTTGAGCAAGCCCCAGAAACCGACGTTGCTGTTCAAACCGCTGCCTTCCCTTACCGCGGCGGTTACCCCTGTCAAATAATCGATCGACATCAGAACGAGCAAGAACGTTAACGATTCACTCCAAATTCCAAATGAGAAGGAAATCGCCGCTCCCAGTAAAGCACATACTATCCCGGCCTGTAATTGCATCCACCTTCCCTCCCCGGAAAAAAGATTTTTCATTATTATATGCCGTGTGGACAAGACGGGAACGGTTTATTACCGTATGGCACGCGACTAATCTACCCTAAAAACAAGGGGCATACTTAAGGCCCCTAACCAAAATTCATTAGGGGCCTCATTGATTCTATTCCAATCGATTGATTAATAAGCCTCGAACTCTGCAACTTGCGCTGCGGGCCAACCTGTATTGCCTAAGATCGTAAGTCGAACGAATCGCGTGTTCGTCTCCCCTAGTTCAATGTTAACTTCATTCGATTCTTTCGGCTCGAATGTATAAGCTTTCGATGCGAGCAAAGCGGTAAAGTTCTCGCCATCGGAGCTAGTCAGCACTTCGATTTGTTGATCTCTCGCTTCCCAAGCATCTTGAGGCGGCAGCTTCAGGACAAGCCTGCCGATTTTCCTTGCCTCTCCAAGATCCAGCGTCAACGATTGCGGGAATTTCTTGGCCGTGCTTTCCCAATACGTGTAGGGATCCCCGTCTACCGCAAGCTCCGCAGGGAAAGCTTCAGCCGTGTTGGATGTTGAGAATACCTTCTTCAGCAACGCCGCGTTGATTTGTACTTTTACTTTCTCGAAAGTTTCGCTTGCTTTGCTGGATTCTTTGGAATTTCCGAGCTCCACGTAAGCGACCCTTTGCTCTTTTATTAATGCGACATAGTCGAAGATAACGAAATCCCCTTCTTCCTTCACCGGAAGATCGGCAATCTTCGTTCCATTTGCCCGGAAAGCGATCGCGCTCGCATGCGGCCAGTCTTTGCCCTTCCGAATCTTAAGCGTCGTATCGGAGCCAATCGGTTGATATATGCGGATGGCATCCTTCTCCCTAACTTCTATCAAATTGTGATCTCCCGCATCTAAATCCAAACCGTTTAACCGAACGTAGTTGCCTGCTCTTCGGTTGCCGTCACCTGCCGAGACGTCATAGCCGCCAGGAGCTAGCGATACGTCGTCGTTCAGTACGTAGGCCTCATCCTTGTTCCAGTTCGCAGTTACGGCATATTTGCCGAAATCCGTCCGCGTAACGGTTGGATTTAATTGTTCGAATCTCTCCACGAGCGAATCCGCGTATTGCGACAAAATGAATTTCTGGAATACGCCGACCGTATCCACCCATGGATTAGCGACGCCGTTAAAGAAGTCGACGCTTAAGTTATATCCCATGGCTAAATTCCATCTCAGCATATCTTGGTCGTCCGTCATCGTCTCGGCAGCCAAGTCATGATGGAATAACATGACCTTGTCGCGGAGAAGCATTCCGGATAACGGGTAATAATCGGTATAGGATGACGTATTCTTGCGGTAACCGAGCTGATCCCATAAGTAGGTCGAGCCCATGAAGCCGACCGCATCGTCCGCCAGAACATCCGTACCGTCCTCCATGTACATGTTATGGCTCAAGGAATCAAAGTAATTCCTTACGCCTTGGAAGTAAGCCGAGGAAGGATCGGTGCCTTCGGGAATCTCTTTGTTGAACACGTAAGGCGAATTTCTGATACCCCACTGGTCTTCGAAGATACCGTCGAAACCCGCTTGCTCTGTCAGCTTCTTATGCTCCTCGGCCGTCCGCTGGAGGAAGAACGGATGGCCCGTGTTGACGACGTAACCGCTATGCTTACCATAGTCTTCTTTCATGATCGCGTTGTTGTCTTTCGCTACGATCAAATCTTCCATGGTCGTGCCCGCGGGCAAGTTCGACAGCGTCGGAGAGTTAATGCCCCACCAGGACATGTTCGTGTAGGGAACGACCCGATTTCCTTTGTCCTTCGCCGCTTTAACGAAAGCCTTGAAAGCCGGTTCTCCGCCCCATTGCGGATCCGGAGGAATGAAATCCGGATAGTTCTCGTCGTGGCCCCCTTTCTGGAATCCAACCAAATGGATGACGCCGTTATAGTTCATCTTATCCAAATAATTGTTCGTCAGATTGCTCCAACTGCCATCCTTGATCGCCGAGATATCCGTCTTATAGAACGGCAATTGGAAATAGGTTGCCTTATCCTCGCCGAGCTTGTCGGCCAAAGAACGGTAATCGTCCATTTTGTTAAGCTCGCGATAACCGGCGATCGTAGTCTCGTAATCCCCGATCTCAAGAACGATCGACGGACTGTTCCATTGCTTCTTCGGGTCGATCCAAGTCTTGTAGTTGTGAACGATCCCGGTCTTGCCGGAATCATCCACTTGGCTCTTGAAGCCCAAATCCGTAGTCGCCACGATATCTCCGTTTAAATCGTACACCGCCAAGTTTCCGCCGGACGTGCGCAGCCCAAGATAAGAAGCGAACATGACGCCAGGGTACTGATCTTGAAAGGAATTGCTTTCCTTGAAGAAGGCGTCCTTTAACTTGGCCCCCGGCAACATGGGCAGAATGGCATCCTGGACCGCAGCGGAATCCACCTTCAGCTCATAAGGGAAACGGAACGACTTGATCGTCTTATCCGACTGGTTGTCGACCGAAGCATTCAAATAGATCCGGTTATCTTCTTCGCCAAACCTTGCGGTCACGTCTACCTTGATCTGTCCTCCGTAATGAAAGACCAGCTCAGCTTTGCGCGAATTCCAGTCATAGGAGAATGCTTCGGCCTTCTTGCCGTTCGTAGATGTGTCGTCCTGCATGAAAGCCCACCATAGCGCCTTCTCGCGGTTGCCTAACGTAATTTTGTTCACGGAATCCTTGTTCTTCAAGTAGGCAATGGCCCCATTATCCGAATGGAAGGCAATCTCGTATTTCGGGTTGCTAACGATCAATAAACCGTCTTTGTCCTTAAAGCTCGCATTGGCGCTAAAAGGCGAATACACGAAGAAATAAGCTGCCGCCAGTAAAATAACGATAATTCCAATCGAAATCCATGCTCCTCTGGATTGCCAATATCGCTTGGCCACACGCTTTCCCCCTATTATAGAGGGTTGCCCCCTGCAAACTTTCGTTCGCCCAAGGCAACCCTCTTTCTAACTATTCTACTTTGATTTGGTCGTAGAATTTCTCTTGTACGGTTTTCGCCGCAGCGTCGAGTTGCGCTTTAAGGTCAACGTCTTTTTTGGAGAACACTTCTTGAATGACGTTAGTCATGGCCGCGTAATAATCTTGAGTGTTGAATTGCGCTTCCGGTTTACCGTCGAGAAGTGCCATCAACTCATTGCTGTATTGATATACGTTATCGTATTTGTCGTATACGGCTTTCACTTTAGCGCCGTATTCTGAATCTTGCTTGAAGTATTGGATAACCGGCGGTACGAAGAATTTGTTCTCTGCTTTACGCGCTTGGATGTTCGCTTCCGTCGATTCTAGGCCTTTGTCGGAGAAGTAGTGGAATACCGCGTATTCGAACGCCAGTCGTTGTTCATCTGGAGTTGCGTTCGGGTTGACAACGAGGAAGTCTCCGCCAAGAACGCCTGTGTGCTTGCCGCCTGCGGCTGCTGCCGGCATTGGGTATACGATAAGATCTTCCGGTTTCAATCCGCCTTGGTTCAACCCTTGATCAAGCGGGCCGTCGGGACCGGCGATAACCATGGCCGTTCTGCCTTGCGCGAACGCGCCTACCGCATCGCCCCATCCAAGAGCCCAGTCGGCGGGAATAACGCTTGCTTCTTTCAGCTTGCTGTAGAATTCTAGGGCTTTAAGGCCGGCTTCGGAGTTGAACGCCGCCGTAACTTTGCCGCCTTCGACCGTTTGAATTTCTCCGCCCGCTTCGAACAAGAAGTTCGTCCAGTTCCAGCCGGCTTCGTTTCCTTTACCCATCGGAGCGATGCCGGAAATTCCTTTGCCCGGATCCGCTACCGCTTTAGCCGTGTTCATAACGTCATCCCAAGTCCAGTCAAGCGGAGGAACCGCTACGCCTTTATCGGTAAGCATCTTTTTGTTCACTACTGTACCTACAACGTATCCTTGCTGCGGAATACCGAAGATTTTGCCGCCGATGTTGAATTGATCCAGCAGGATCGGATTCAATTGGTCTTTTTTGTCGTAAGCGTTGAACAACTCTGTAATATCTGCCGCCCAACCTTTTTCCGCAAGGAATTTACCTTCGGTTGCGTAAGTGTTGAAGAGCGTCGGAGCTTCGTTGGCTCCCATCTTGATTCCGATTTCGTTCGGATTGTACTGCCAGTCGCTTTTTACGACTTCGACGTTAGGGTAAACTTCGTTAAAGCGTTTGATTTTATCGTCTTCCAGTGCGCGTTTCTCCACTTGGTCCGGAGTCGGGTAGTAGATGCTGATCGTCGCTTTGACCTGCGTAAAGTCTTCGGCAGGAGGAGCTTCGCTGCTCTCGGCAGCGGGTGAAGATTCAGCTGGCGTGCTCGCTGACGGCGAAGCCGAAGGTGATGCATTGTTGTTGTTATTGCCGCCGCATGCAGCCAGTACTAAGCTGAATAACAGAAGACAAGCGATGATCGTCGAAATCTTGCGCATTGTTGTTAATCCCCTTTTCGTTTAATTGTTTTGCTTACACGCTCATCATAATGGAGCCGCATTCATCAAGGCGATGTGTATTCCTATTTCGATCATGTGCAGATTTACGCATGCTGTTCATGGGCATTATCCTTTGACTCCGCCCAAATGAAGACCGCGAACGATATACTTCTGGAAAATCAGGAATACGATAACCGGCGGGAAAGTAATCATCGACAGGATCGCGAAACGAAGGTTCAAATCCAGTCTTCTGACGTTAATCACGTATTTGTAAATCGCCGTTGCGAGCGGATACTTATCGTCGCTCGATAGGATCAGCGACGGCCAGTACCAGTCGTTCCATGCCGAGGAGAACACGAAGATCGCAAGCGTCGCAAAGATCGGCACGGATAGAGGGAACGCGATCTGGAAGAACAATCTAGGCTCGGAAGCCCCGTCGATCCGACCCGATTCGAACATCTCCATGTTGATCCCGTCGAAGAAGGACTTGAGCAGAAGCAAGAAGAAGGCATTAGCACCGGCGGGCAGCCATAACGCCCAGAACGAATTCATCAATCCGAGATCGCGCAAGTTAACGAAATTCGGAATAATGTACGTCGTTGGCGGGATGAATAGCGTCAACAGGAAGAAATACTGGATGACCTTCTTGTACGGCACGTTCATTCGCGATAGGCTGAACGACGCGAATCCGACGACGAGCACCGTCATGACCATGTTGCCTGCGAAGATAAACAGCGTATTCCTAGCGAACAACGGCAACTTAATATAACTCCATGCCTTCTGGTAGTTCTCGAAATGAACCTCGGACGGAAGGAATGTCGGCGGAAACGAGTTGACCTCCGTATTGAGCTTCAGTCCGTTAAAGAGAATGACGAACATGGGGTACAGCATCGTGCATACCATGGCAAGCACGACGACCATCATTAAGTAATAAATAATCTTGTTGCCCGGCTTCTTCAAATCGTAATCCGATAATATGCCTCGGTCTATGGTCTTCAAAGCTTATGCCTCCTTCTTGTTGGACATCCGGTACTGGATAACGGCCAGCAATCCAAGCACAAGGAACATGAGTACGCCAAGCGCGGACGCGGAACCGTAATCCTGTCGCGTAAACGCATATCTGACGACCAACAATGCGTAGGTCAGCGTTGCGTTGTTAGGCCCGCCGTCCAATAACGCGTAATGCGTTTGGAAGCCTTGGGATGTGGCGATAAGCTGAAGCAAGAACAAGAGGACGATCTGATTCTTGATGGCCGGAAGCGTGATGTGGCGAATTCTCTTCCATACGCCCGCCCCGTCGATCTCCGCGGCTTCGTACCAATCGCGGGGGATGCTGAGCACCGCGGCCAAATAGATGAGCAAAGCCGAGCCGAAGCTTTGCCAAGTTTCCATAATGACGATCGAGATCATCGACCACGCTTTATCCGTCAAGAATAGAACGGAATCGAGCCCCACTTTCGTAATGAGCGCGTTAATCGGTCCTACCGGGTCGTATAACCATCTCCACAAGCCGTAAAGAACGACGAAGGGAACGACGTACGGCAAGTAAGCCGCGATTCGGGCGAATCCTTGAAATCTTCTCATCTCGGAGATGGCGATGGCGAACAGGATCGGCACCCAGAAACCGATAAGAACCCCGAGCACCATGTAGTACAGCGTATTTTTCACGGATACCCAGACTTCGGGATCCATAAAGACCCTCTCGTAATTCTCCCAACCTACGAAGGAGTCCCCTTTGACGAAGTCGATATGGTAGAAGCTGAAGACGATCCCCTTGCCGATCGGCATCCACAGGAATAGGAAGAATATAACGACCGCGGGCAGTAGGAACAAATAGCCCCATAGGTGTTTTGTCCACTTTGCGGGAGGTTTCTTGGGCAGGGCATCCAAGGAACGTATTGGAACAGTTGATGGTTGACTCATTCGTTCTCCCTCTTTCTTTTTTCTACTCATAAGTCTTATTGTAGAAAAAGGGACGCAATGTGAACATGTGCGTATCTATGCGGATCATGGGCGATCCTACTTCTTCATTTCGCTTGGGCTGATTCCGAAGTATTTTTTGAATATTTTGCTAAAATGTTCCGGCGATTCATAGCCGACCCGCTCCGAGATTTCATATCTCCGCAAGTCTGTATTGTGGATCAACCGCTTGCTTTCTTCCATGCGCAGTTTGATGACGTATTCCCATAAATTCGTGCCCGTGTTTTTCTTGAACAGGTAACTTAAATAATTCGGGCTTACGTGGTTTTTCTGAGCGACCTCATTTAGGGTGAGTCCCTTCTGCGCGTAATTGGCATGAATATATTCATGGGCTCGTTCCACGATTAAATTGTTCTGCGCGGCCAGGTCTTCTTCGGTGGGATCCTCGGTAAACAAGCCCCATTTGAAATCGCCGAAATAGAACACATGATGGTCTTTATGCTCGCGATTCCATACGATCGACTTGTTCACCTGGTCGTTCAGCTCGGGAAGGAACTCGCGCCCCTTCAGAATCTGGCTGATGCCGACAACGCATTGGAAACCCAGGAATTTGTGTACGTTGAAATGCAGGCTTCTTCCGATCATCTCGAGCTGATTGATTTTGTCAACGCTGGAATCGCCGTATCCGGCTTCATCCCATTGAACGATAATGCTGACGTCTTGATTGAGCGAATAGAACGAATGATGATCCCACTCCTTGTCGAGCAATTCATTGACGATGTTCAGCACGGCGTATTGCAATAACCTGGTATCTTTCTCTTCGACAACTTGCGACTTGGCGCCGGAGTTAAAGTCCAAACGGATTTTGATCATCGCGAAATACGGCCCGCGCAAGTGAATTTCGTTATGTTGCTCCAGCTTTGAAGTCTCCGGAGACTGATTGGAGCGATCCGGGCTCAGAAGCTTGTTCAGGATTTCCGTTCGCTGCGGCAGAGGCTGCTCCATGCGGAAGTGTTCTCTCAAATCCGAGATCAATTCCGCTTGGTTCAGCACTGGTCGATCCATATGAAGAAGGACGTGCCTAACGGAATTGAGCAGCTGCTCGCTGTTGATCGGCTTGATTAAGTAGTCCCTGGCACCAAGCCGGATTGCCAGCTGCGCGTACTGGAAGGTCTCGTGAGCAGAGATGACGATGACTTGAACCCATGGCTTTATGATCTTCGCCTGTTGCATCAGCTCGATTCCGCTCATGGCGCCCATCTGGATATCCGTGATGAGCAGGTCGATGTTCTCCATCTTCAAATAGTCCAATGCTTCATACCCGTTATGCGCGGTGTAAATGTTCTGGATGTTGAGCCCCGAAGTTTCGAGCAGGCTTGCCAGGCCTCGGCATATGAGCGGTTCGTCGTCTACGATAAGGATGTTGTACATGTTGGATGTCCTCCCATTTCCTATTGTTCTCCGTTCATCTCCGAGCTTGTCCGTTGCGGGATGACTGCGATAACCCGGGTACCTTCATCTTCACGAGCTTCGTAGCGTAATCCGTAGCCGTTGCCGAAATGCAGCTGGATACGTTTGTTGACGTTCTTGATCCCGTAACCGGACGTCGTATCCGATGGCTCGCTAACGAGCAGCTTGTTGATCCCGTCATGATCGGTCGCTTTGTACCCATTGTCCTCGACCGTGATAATGATGTTGTCGTCGACCGAACGACCAGAGACGATAATTTCCCCGTCCTCGCCCATATTGATGACTCCATGGATGATAGCGTTCTCAATGAGCGGCTGCAGCGTAATCTTAGGAATTAGATTCTTAACGACCTCGTCGCTTATGTTCCAATGGATGGCGAAACCATACTCATACCGTTTCTGCTGGAGGCTCGTATACGCCATGGCGTGCTCCAGCTCCTCCTCGATCGTGATCAATTCCCTGCCTCTGCTCAAGCTTATGCGCATCAGCTTGGAAAGCTCCTTGATCATCTCCGCCGATCCCGTGTTTCCTTCGAGCGAGCTCTTCCAGTAGATGCTCTCCAGCGTGTTGTATAACAGATGGGGATTGATCTGCTGGTAGAGAAGCTGCAGCTGCGATTCCTTCTGCTTGATTTCCATGAAATACTGGTCGTGGATCATGTCGTTGATCCGGTTAGCCATGTTATGAACGGAATAAATGAGAACGCCTACTTCGTCGTTCCGTTCTCTCGACGGAATGCTCGACAGAGGCTTGCCGGGCTCGTGCGACCGGGCGAACATGGCTAGCTTCCGCAGAGGATTCATGAGAGATCGCCAGAAATACATCATCACGACGATGGCGAATAAGGAATAGACGATCGATATCGTCTGAATGACTTGCTTTAAAGCGCTTTGTTGCTGGAGCAGGGATTTCGTGGGTATCGTGTATACGAGCTTTTGTTTTAGGGTGAATTTGGTATGGACGACGTAAATGGACTTCTCCGAAACCAAACTGACGGTTTCCTCCATCGAATCTTTATCCAATCCGTTCGGAATCTTTAACGTCTTGCCCATTTCCGAGGTCGTCGACGCTAAAACGCGATTAGACCAGTCGGTTAAGAACATCTCGCCGCCTTCCGGCAAGGAGACGGTGCTGAAGGATTCTTCGATCTTCTTGTCCATTTTCGTGGCGACGAGAACCCCGACGACGCTTCTGCCGTTGGTGATGCTGTTCACCGTTCGCAGATACGCCAACGTTCTCTGGTTGGCCTTGGGTCCGAAATTATCAATAAGCGCAAGCACGCCTTTTCCTTTGGCTTTCAGCGCTTCTTCGATCCATGGCGTCTTCGTTTTATCCGAATAGAAAAAGACGGATGATCCGTTTATCTGACGGTTGATATCCGGGACGGAAGGCGCGAATCGATAATGATTGTTCGGATCGTAAACGAACAAGAAATAATAGATGGCCTCTCCGTCGAACAGCCCGACGGTGTTGTTGCCGAGAAGGGTGTTCATCTCCCCATATTTCACGACGCGGTCGAACTCCGTATCGTACTCGTTGCTGATCATGCTTTGGGTCATCGCATTTTGGATGAGCGTCGTCATGAGCCGGCTGACCGTGTCGATATCCCTGTTGATCAGAAAATGGTTTTGTTTGTTAAGCTCCTCGTAGGCGCTCGTCACGTGCTCCTTCAGGATTTGCTCGGCTTTCGTGTTCGCGTACCAGTTGAGCAGGAACACCGGGCTGACCAATACCAAGAACAACAGGATCAGCTGCTGCCTAACGTTTAATCTCGTCAAAGGGTTTATCAACCTTGATCGCATTTTATATATCCCTCCAACTGCTGGTCGAATCCCTATTATGCATGCTGTCCGCCGCATTTTGCAGAACGACGTCGCATTCCCGTAAAAGCGCGCCTATTTTTCGTAGAATAACACATTATCACGCTAAGGTAGGCTCGAAAATATTCATTCTGTTCTTTGTTTCGACGTTTGTTTCCGTACTCCTTGTTGGCTGGGTTTCTTATAACAAGTCTCAATCCATTATCGAAGAGAAGATGGAATCCGTCTCCAACCTTACCGTTAAACAAGCGACGGAGAAGATTAGTTTGATGCTCAAGCAATTCGAAGACATAAGCCTGCAATTCTCCACAAGCCGCGAGACTTGCAGGAGACTCCAAAGGGATTTACCTCGGAGTGATAACCGCCGATTACAATAATAAAAGACTACCAGGACGCGCTAAAGCATGCCTGGTAGTCTTTTTCGGTACTGCTTAGGTGCCATTCTGGTTTCGAGCATTTAAGCCGCTGCCAGCGGGATAAATCAACAAATCGGGTTGGTTTCGAGATTATGAGTTATTCCACGTACATGCGACTGACCGCAGTCCACCGCTCTCCCGGATTTAATCGGATTAGTCCTGTTTGCTCGGCCGGCAACCCGACATTCGGTGCATTGACCATGCCGGTTTGCGGCTCCGGACAGAAAAACTTGCCGTTCGCAGCCGCATTGTAAACCATCCAATGCTTGTAGGCATCTCCCGCTTCGTATACGAAACGGACATTGACCCGACGATCGTAGATCGTCATCGCATTATCGCCGACGTTTCCTGAAGCCGTATAATGATTGTCTAACGACTCGAAATAAGGATTGCCCGCTCCTTCCGCCAACAATAATTCCCCTTCGCTTAACGGAAGTTTGCGCCCCGTCGGCAGCATACGGCCGCTTAACTCCCACCGTTCCCCGATGGCTATTCCGCACTCTAAATCTTCGATTGTACTCCCTTGCGCAAATGGCGCATTCACGCTCGTATGGAATCCAAGCATGAAAGGAATGGCTTCCGCGCTTTCGTTCACGGCTTCGAAATGCAGTTTAAGTCCCTCGTTGGACAGCGTGAACGTCTGGGATAACGTGATGCGATGAGGAAAATAAGCGAAGCCCGAATGCTTCTCGTCAAAGTGCAGCCTAACGGTAACCGCGCTTGCCTGTTCCGTGCTGCCATAACTGACGACTTCCCATTCCGACTCATAGACGAAGCCGTGAATATGGTTGCCCGTCTCGGGCTCGTTTACGGGAAATCGGTACGTGCGTCCGTCAAACTCGAAAGTTCCTCCATCATAACGGTTAGGCGGAAAAAGGACGGGGACCCCGTGAACCATAGGTTTGTTGACGAATGCAGGCCAGTCCGCCCCTTCCGGCTCGCGAATAAACCGGAAATCCCGGTCGTCATCCCGGAACGAAATCAGGTTTCCTCCGATCTTCGGGAGCAAAATCGCCGAATAACTTCCGTGCTTGAGCAGAATTGCCGGCTCGTTCTCGTATGTACCTTGTTTGGCGTAATGCTTCGTCATCATCTTTCCTCCGCGATTCTATTGTTTGTTCGAGTATATAAGCCGTTAATCGATATCGTCAACTAATACTGTGCCAAGATAGGATCGCTTCTATAGTATGTTCTAGATTCGACTTGCCCGTCGGATTTAAGTAAGGGGTGCTGTCGCGAAAATAATCCGCATGTCCTCCGATAATAGGCACGGTGCGAATGTGGGCGGGAGCATGTTTATCCACCTGCCAAGAAGGAAGCTTGCGCAATCCCAAGTTCCAGCCTCCGAATGATCCTAACAACGTTACGAAGTCCGTGGAAATTTCCTCGCTAATCCCCTTCCTTCTTCTTCCCTCCGCATGCAAAGAAAGCACGGAGGGCCGCAGCTCGGCCGGAATACGGCATCTTGGAGAGCCGATCATCACGACCGCGGAAGATTTCATCCCCGGTCGCCTTGCTAGCAATAGAGCGGCAGCGTGTACTGCGGCAACTCCTCCTCCGCTATGGCCGATCAGCAAGACACGGTCATCCTTGCCATCGTTTAAATTCCTCTCGATGGCAGCAAGCACCCGATTGCAGCCGAGGGCTTTGTTTAATTTTCGATACCCGAGCCTCATGTCGTGCCTTACTTCCCATAATTGCCGAATGAGCCGTCTGCTCATGTCCCCGTAAGGGAAGAGCAACTCGGAATAAACCGTTTTACCGGAATTTTCGAAATGTTGATGCATGGCGTTACGAAACTTCTCCATGAACATCGGCGAGGTCGATACTCCCGCCATAAAGTAGATATGCATGTCATTTCCCTCTTTGATGATCGAATCGTACTGCTTCTATCATTCTTTCCATGTCGGAGGGATGGGTATTCCGAAACCATTTGACGAGAAGCGGCGGGTTTATGTCGCTTAACACGGTTACTGACATCTTCTGATTCATAGATACGGATCCTTCCGCGCTGCCGATCAACTCCATCGCATACCGGTCGGCGGACGCTTCCGCTTGACGGGAAACGTAATTCGACAGCGGTAACGTTACAAATGAAACAACGGAAATAATCAGAAGCGCTAGCGGGAGAGCCGTCATATCCGATGGAGAACGAATCCCCCATTTCGCGCCCCGGTTTCGAATAGCGACCCGATACAGCCAACCGCCGATCGTTAGCAACAGGAAAGACGAGCCAACCGCGCCGACCGCGCTCCATTCCAGGTGATGTTTCACGTAGTGACCCATCTCATGAGCCATGATTAGCAGGATCTCTTGATCATTCAATCGCTTAAGCGTAGTATCCCAAAGAACGATCCTCAGCGATGAGCCGATTCCGTTTACGTATGCATTCATCGCGTTCGTCTTGGCGGACATGTCCACTTCATAGACGCGGTGCGCGGGTATATCCGCTCTATCGGCAAGCTCCAGGATTTGTTGCTCCAAATTAGGATCGGACAAGGTCGAGAAATGATTATACAGAGGATCGATGATAACAGGTTGCACGTACATCATGAACACGGTGAACGGGATGGAGACTAGCCATAGTTTCAGCCACCATTTTCCACCCCGGGAGATGATCCAGAAAGCTGCCGCGGATACGGCAAGCAAGGTTATGTAACCGATCCCGAACGCTATAAGCTTATCCCTGAGCCAGCTCATGACGGGCTGAGTCGATATGCCGTAAGCTCTCGATAGGTTATAACCGATGATCCGCAACGGAAAATACAGCAAGAAGGACACGCCATTAACCATCAACGCGAAGACGGGTAAACGGATGTAGGCCGGAAGGCGATAATGCTCAAGAAGATCCCTCCACCTTCTCGACAAACCGCTTGCAAACAACATGAAGTAAATGAGCCATTCCCAAGGCCCGCTCATGAAAAAAATCCAGTTCCGCATCGCATTAAGCGTCTCGCTATTATGAAGCTGACTAGGCGTGAAGAAAGTTGACGGATCCGTGACCGTTCCGAGGTAGACAGCCGGCACTTGATTCGGCGATGTATACCAAATGTAAACCGCGATCGTGACAGCATAGAGGGCGAAGAGAATTCCGTATCTTAGCAGTGCATTTCCAGCACGAACCCGCATGTCGCAACTCCTTACCGTAGATAAGTTGATCATACCATATCGTCGTCCCGGAATTACACGCGAAGAGCCATCGTGAACGCGCAATCCCTCCTTTACATAACCTAGGGCAAGGAGTGATATCCATGCCCAAGTATCGGATCATCGTCGATTTATCCGACCGAAGCCTCTATTTGCTCGACGGGAATATCGTGGTCAGATCATTTCCCGTGGGCATCGGCAAGATGGTAACGAAAACGCCCACCGGCGAATATACCATCATAAATAAACAAGCCAATCCCGGAGGGCCGTTCGGCGCCTTCTGGATGGGCTTGTCTAAACCTCACTATGGCATTCACGGCACGAACGACCCCGCTTCAATAGGAAGGGAAGTCAGCCTTGGATGTATTCGGATGCATAACGAGGACGTCCTGCAGCTCTCGTCATTAGTCCCAGTCAGAACGAGGGTTACGATCAGACCTTGACCTAGAGCAATCGAACGACATTACGCGTGCAATCGGATAAGGTTTTCTCGGCCTGCAACAAGCATTCCGAAGACGTCATTGGCCTGGGCACGCAAGAGAAGCAAGCACTGAACTCCTTCTCCAATTCCTTCGTATCCTCTCCCAAGCAGCCGGATATCAGAATCGTCTTAACCCCGGATTCCTTCGCCAGTCGGGCAACGTAATACGGCAATTTCCCGTTAAGGGTCTGGTTATCGCTCTTGCCCTCCCCCGTGATCACCCAATTCGCGCCGCTAAGCTTGCTCCTTAACCGCGAAGCGTCGGCGACGACCTCCGCACCCTGAACAACCTTAGCTCCGAGCGTGAGAAGCGCGAATCCGACGCCTCCGGCTGCTCCGGCTCCCGGGGAATCTTTGAAGTCGCGGCTTGACTGCCCTTCCATTAAGTCTGCATAATGACTCATCGACGCGTCCAAAGCTTCAACTTGAGCTGGAAGGGCACCTTTCTGCGGTCCATAGATAATAGAAGCCCCATTAGGCCCGCATAAAGGGTTTTGCACATCCGAAGCCATTACGATTTCGCATTCGAATAAACGTGAGTCCAGGTTATCCGAATCGATCCGACCGAGCTTCAGTAAATCTTCCCCGAACCCTAGCAACGGTTCACCATGACTGTCGTAGAACCGTACTCCCAGCGCGGCTAACAATCCCATGCCGCCGTCATTGGTCCCGCTCCCGCCAATCCGATGATGAATTTCCGGATTCCCTTGTCGAGCAGCTGCAGCAACAGCTCGCCCATACCCCTTGTGATGGTCCGATAGGGATTTCGATCGTAGACTGGGATCATGGATAAGCCAAATAGGGACGCAGCCTCCAATACGGCCGTCTTTTCCTTCCGTCCAGGTTCAACTCCATTCTCTAGGATTCCGTATAACGCCTGTACCGGTATTCCCAGAGGTCCTGTCACTTCTGCATACTGCAGCTTTCCCGCTCTGGCCGACACCAACAATTCCACCGTTCCTTCGCCGCCGTCAGCCATCGGCACGATCTCGATGTTCGCCTCGGGATGTACGCTCCGGATGGCATCCGCCATGATATGGGCCGCTTGGGATGAAGACAAGCTTTCCTTAAATGAATCCGGAGCGATCACGAATTTCATTAGCTCGCCTCCTGTCATTCTCTTTATCTGTAAAATACAGAAAATTCCTTGAGTTATCAAGGAATTCGTCTTACCGGCAATACGAACATATCCCGATAGTGCGGCAAGAGCCCAGGCTGTCTCCAGAACAAGAAAAGGTTACCGACGATCGTAATCAAATAGAACCATTTGGCATGATTACGAAACATTACCGCTCCAAGCTCTATTTCCTCCAGAGGTGCCACTTTCGTCGATTTAAAGCGGTTCTGCCGCTCTATTTCCTCCCAAGGTGCCTCTTTCGTCGATTTAAAGCGGCTCTGCCGCTCTATTTCCTCCCAAGGTGCCACTTTCGTCGATTTAAAGCGGCTCTGCCGCTCTATTTCCTCCCAAGGTGCCTCTTTCGTCGATTTAAAGCGGCTCTGCCGCTCTATTTCCTCCCAAGGTGCCTCTTTCGTCGATTTAAATTCAATTCAGCCACTCTTCGATCTGCGCAGCCAACTTATGGAGTTCAAGCTCGACCGGAACTCTCCCGTGCAGCATCCGTTCGAACGATTCGTTAAACTCCTTGTCGATCTTCGCCCAGTTCGTGACCGGCGGACGAAGAAAAGAAGCGTCAAGGCTTTCCACGTAGGGACGGATCGTCGGACTTAGACTCTCTTTGGACTTGCTTGCTTCTACGTTAGTCGGCAGAAGGCCGGTCTTGAACATCAGCTGCTGGGCCGGGACGCCCGCCATCCATTTCATGAACGTCCAAGCGGCCTGCTTGTGGCGAGAGCTTTTCATCAGGACCAAATTCTCCCCGCCGATGATGGCTCCCTTCTGCCCGTTATTATAAGGAAACGGCGCGATTACCGTATTCTCCAGCAGCTTGGCGTTGTTATCTCCGTCCACGTGCGACAGTATAGAATAATACCAAGGCCCCTCATCGATCATGAGCAGCTTGCCGTCTTGAACCGCTAGCCATCTATCCATCTTGCCGGAAAGCGCATCCTCGCTAATTAAGCCTTTGTCCATTAGTCGCTTGAGCGTCTGAACGGCACGAATGCTTGCCGCGCCGTCCAAGTAGCCAATCGATTTCGTATAATCATCGTTCGTCAGCTTCCCGCCGAGCCCCGAGAAATAAGGAAGGATCGACCACGTATTAATCCCGTTTACCCCAAGCTGATAACCCGTCCTTTCGCTGAGCGCCACCAACTCGTCCATCGTTGCCGGAGGCTGTGCAAGACCCGCTTGATTCAGCAGCTCCCGGCTATAGATCGCCGCCTTCGTATTCATGTTTAGCGGCAATCCGTAATATCTTCCCTCGTATCTATTCGTTTCCAGCGCTGTCTTCTGGAGCATCTTGCCTATTCTCGGGAACTCGGGATAGCCGTCGATCGGATCCACCAGGCCGAGTTTGGCGAATTCCGCGAGCCACGCCATGTCCAGCCGCACGACGTCAGGACCGCTCCCCGAAGTCGTCTCGGAGATGAGCGCTCCCTTTATATTTTCGTATGGCCTTCTGACGGATACGACCCGAATCTCGGGATGCTCCTTCTCGAAGGCGGGAATGACCTCTTGCTCGAAAGTCCAAGACTCCACGTCGCTATACGTATGCCACACCGTAATCTCCTCATTCGATGAAGGCTCCATGACTTTCGCGACTTCACTGTTCCCGATGATGCTTTCGCTCGACCCGCAGCTTGTCGCCGCAAAACTGATAACGAACCCTAAAGCAATGACGATCGAAAGCTTCCCGTGCTTTATCCGCTCCCGCTTCCCTCGCTTCGTCATGGCTTCTCCCCCTCGATTCCGCTATTCGTTCTCATGCTGATGTTCCCTATATTCGACAGGCGATAATCCCGTCATTTTCTTAAACAACTTACTGAAATACTTGACGTCGTTAAATCCGGCTTTCTCCGCTACCTCGTAAATTTTGAGACCCGGGTCGCCGATGAGTTCCTTGGCTTTGCCGATCCGAAGCCGGATGAGATAATCGATAAAATTGAAAGACGTATGGTGCTTGAACTGAAGGCAGAAATAGTTCTTGCTCATGTGCACGTGGTCGGCCAGCTGTTGGAGCGTGATTTCGCTCGTATAATGAGTTGAAATGTATTCGATTGCTTTGTCTATGAGCTGCTTGTTTCCTTTGGACGTATGCGATCCGACGGCGTACGAGTTACGGTATCCGCGGATTTGCGCGAGCAGCAGCCTTGTCAATTCTTCCAACGTCTCACTCCGTTTCAGATCCTCGAACCCCTCCAGAAGCACGGTCATTTCCTGCTCGTTCATGAATAACGTCGTCACGATTTCGAACGCTTCCCTGCAGATCGCATCCGGATCCGTTCGCAGTGCCGTCCACCGGTCGATCCAACAACGAATGACCGCTTCCGCTGCGACCGCATCGCGGGAGTGGGATGCCGTCCGCAGCTCCTGGAGCAGTTGGCTGGCAGGTTTGTAAGATGTCGCCGTTTGATAGTGTAGAGGGATCGCGGGTTCCTGCGCGTAATATTTCCCTTCGCCTTCGAAGAATCTTCTCCGGGCTGCGCGTCCGCTCTCCTGATATACCGAATGGAGCTCCTCGGCATTCGAACCGGCAGCGCACCCCGCCGTTACGCTAATCCCTAGACGGGCGGACCAGATATCGCACATCGTGCCAATAATCTCCTCTGGAGATTCGGGGCGTAACGAAGGAAACGCGATGATTAATGCACGCTCTGCCGGAAAGGAAATCCCTTCTTCCACCGCTTCGTAGAAATTATCCTGCATCTCTTCCAGCAGCATGCCGACATGCAGATGGCCGTACGACTCCTCCGTCTCCCTTAAGCCGTTAACGAGAACAGTGCATAGCGCGTAACCATCGTTCATCCAAGGCGGAACAGCCCCCTGAGGCAAACGTTCGTCTTCATGCGCCAGCGCCCGCTTAACGTCCGTTTCGTGTTTCTTCCGGTCATAGGTCATCCTCGTCGTCCGAATCAGCTGTCGGTCAAGATCGTAGCGCCGTTCGTCCTCGATCAGACGCAGACACTTGCGGACGAGCTCCAGAAGCCCTTCCGGCTCAAGCGTCGGCTTTAACAAATAATCCACAACGCCGAGCTTCAGGCCTTGCCGGACGTATTCGAAATCGTTATAGCTGCTGACCAGAATCACCTTCGTCTTCGGATGCTGGTCTAACGTTCGTCTCGTAAGCTCCAAACCGTCCATTACCGGCATCTTAATGTCGGTGATCAGAATATCGACGGGCTCCTTCTCGATCGTCCGCCATGCCTCTTCTCCGTTGGCGAAGTCACCCGCAAGCCCGACGTTCTCACGTTCCCAATCTACCGAAGCCCTTATCCCGAAGCGAATAACCGGTTCATCGTCAACGATCGCGACACGATACATGGTTAAGCCCCCTCTTGCTGCGTAATATCTTCCTTAGGCTTCAATAGTTTCATAAGCACGATGGTCCCGCCCGACTCGCCTTTTAGAATCCGAAGCTCGGATCCCGCCGGATAATATAGCCTGATGGATTCATGGACGTGCATCAGCCCGATTCCTGTCATTCCGGAAAGCTGGCCATTCTCGTGATCTTCAAGCTTTAGCAAATACTCCGGAGCGATCCCTCGTCCGTTATCCCGGATTTCGATCGTAATCCCATCCGGCGCGTTCGTTGCCTTGATCCAGATATCCCCCTCGATCCCCGTCGGCACAAGACCATGAAAGACGGCATTTTCCACGAGAGGTTGAATAAGCATTCTCGGTATCCGGAAAGATTCAGCTTCCTGATCGATATCTAGATGGAGCCGGAATAACGTATCATAGCGAATTTCCAGAATCGTTAAGTACTTGCCCACGATATCCAGTTCTTCGGATAGTGCCACGAAGCTGCCTTTCTTGCCCATGTTCGCCTCAAGCAAAAGAACGAGCGTCGATAATGCTTCGTACGCTTTTGTAGATTGATTGTACCGGACAAGCCACTTGATCGTACTAAGCGTATTAAATAGAAAATGGGGATGAATGCGATGGATAACCGCCCTTAGCTCCGCTTGCCGCTTGCTCTCCTGGACATTGTGGACTTCCTGGACGAGCTCGTCGATCCGCTTGATCATCTTGTTGAATTGACGGCTCATGTGGCCGATTTCGTCCTGCGATCTGACCTCCGTACGCACCGTGAAGTCACCGCTTTCCGCTACCTTCATCTGGGAGGTTAGCTGCTGGATCGGCTTCGTCACTTGGCGGGCAAGCAAGAGGCCGATTAGGATCGCCAAGAGCGCGAAACCAACGGCCGATGTCCAGATCATCCTGCGCATGCCGGTTAATTCGTCGGTGATCTCATGGATAGGTACCGAACCGACGACGCTCCAACCATTGGAAAGCGGTTGCTTGATATTGTAGTAATTAACGCCGTCTGCTTCGTATTCAAACTCCGCTTCGCTTCCGCGGGATGCCCAATGGCGCAAGCTTTCGTCGGCAAGAGGTTGACCTACACGCTCTTGGCGACCATCGATTACGATGATTCCTTGATCGTCCACGACCGAGAATCCCCCTGTTTCCCCCAGATGGATTTGCCCGATCCGATCCACGATTTTCTTCCCGTCGAGATTAACGAGTAAATAACCGATATCCTCGAGGGACTCGAAATCCTTGATGACGCGCGTGACCGGCAAGATCAAGTCGTTGCGTTCCCCTATTCCGCTATAGGGATCGAATGCGAGCGGTCCCCAAGCCGGTTCGCCGTCCTTATCGCGGGCAAGCCGAACCCACTCCAGGTCGCGGACGGACTGACGGTAGATTTTGGACAGCTTAAACGAACCGCTTCCCCAGCTAGTTCCTTCCTCTCTCAGAATGTATAACGTCTTTACGAATGAATTCGAACCCACGAAGTTGTTGACTAAATTCGATATATAATCGTTATTCGTCTTCTCTTCCTCGGGCGTCGGCTTCGTATTGCGTACCGCCTGCTGCAGCTTGGTATCGCTGTACAGCACGTTGGACGCATCCGTTCCGGCCGTAATGATCGATGACAACGCATCGGCGGCTTGCCTGACAAGCTGCAGCGAGGATACGCGAACGTTCTTCTTCACGAGCTTCGACGAAGCCGAATAGAATAACACGCTCGTTAACGTCGGTATTAGAATGACCACGAGCAGGGCGAGGATCATCTTGGTCGCGAAACGTTTGCCCCATCGAAGCCGCTGGTTTTTCCGTTTTATGTTCAGATTCATCGTCGTCGCCCTCCGTGTACCTATTGTACAACGCCTGGCGGAGTTGTTGAAAGCACTTACATTATAATCAATTATCGGTGTCGTATTTTCCGGGATGAGTGTATTATGTTACGTAAAATTAGGCGTGCCTCGCACGGCTATTGATACGCGAAAACTAGCGTCCTTCTATCCATATAAAGGGTGAAAGCTTCTCAGCCCCCACCCTTGCGAAATATTTGCTTTCAGAATTCATCCCTTCGACTCTAGAACGACCATGCTCCAGTATTTGAGAGTGGGGAGGCTAACCGACACTCCTCCGTACACAGACTCGAAAGGCAGCTCGATCGGCGAACCGCCGTAAGCATCCGGGGTTGCCATCCATGCACGGGAAATTTCCTGAGTCGATGGGATAACTACGGATACGTTATTTCTGGCCTTCGGTTCTGCCTGCGAGCCGAGCGTATCGTTCCACTGCATCGTCGTCGCTTCGCTAAAATTGATGAAATGAGCGATAAGCCGGTTATCCTTCTTCTTCACGAACGACCATACTTTGCCGCCTTCCGCCTCCGCGGAAACCGCAAGGGACGAGTCTCCTGCCGAACCGGTTGCCATCGCCACCTTCGTGCCAGCTGCTTCCTCCACGCCACCCCTCAATACGTTCTGGTAAGCGGTCATGAAGTCATAATAGGAAATCAGGCTCTCTTCCAGTTTCGGCGGAATGCGTAAATTCCGGTTCGGAAAATATTCCTTGGCCAGCAGATTCTCCCCCGCCTCGATGTGCGAGCCTCCCGAAGCGAAGATTACCGCATCCGTCAGCAGCACCCCCGGCGTATTGAACTCGCCCGCGCGATCCGCGATTCCGTAGTTCATATAGGCGGCGAGTACTGTATTCAGCCTGCCTTCGGTCAACTCCCGGTTCCCGTCGAGTACTCGCTTCAGATCCTTATATCCCGGATAGCTGTCCCACAGCTCCGAATACAAGAACTTCACCGGAGATTTGGCTATTAGGGCCTGCCCGTATTGATCCACCGCGTTCATCACGTAGTCGACGTCGATCGCTTGCTTGGCTTTCTTCAGCATCTCGCCGTACGATAGCATGAGCGTGACCGGCTTGCCGTCAAACGTGAACAGATTCCCCCGGTTGCCAAGCTGATCCACGTGCCATCCGTCGAACGGCAGCCTTTCGAACGTTTTCTTCTCCTCCCCGAACAAATAATCGAGCCAATCCCCGTTGCCCGGATCCATGAGCTGGATGTCGCTCTCCCAAGAATCCGGCAGGACATGACGGTCTTGGTTCGCATGCAGGCGATCCTTGTACAGCCCCCACTCCGGCTTCACGCCGTCTTGTTCATAGTCGTCGTAAGCGCCGAACAATAAGTTATAATTCATCGCCTTTATGCCTCTTTCATGAAGCAGGTCGATATATCCCTTCACGGTATTGAAGGACGTCGCGCGACCCGCGATATCCGGCCATTCCGCTGCTGGCTTTCCGTCCTGGTCTAGCTTAAGGGGCACATGGTGCTTCCACTGCCAATCGTAGAATTGAACGCCGTTCAAGTGAAACCGGTTAAGCCTTGCGACGATTTCCTTCTGCTGATCGGCCGTCATTTTACCGAAATCCGCCAAATATCCGTACCTCGGAAACTTTCCCCAATCGCTTGAGACGTCCACCCCGATATTGGCGTGTTCCCGCACGACTCCATCCTCTCGCCAGTAAATCTCCGTCATATAGCCTTGATAATCTTCCTCCGGCGGATTCCATGTCCATTCCGCATGATCCAAGCCTGCCTTTAGCTTGATCACGCTGCGATCGACCATTTCCCCAAGATGGCGGTACTGGACGACTAACTCGCCGGAAGCGTCAGCCCTCTTCAACGACATCTCGAACCGAACGGTCTCGCCTGGCTTATAGGCAGCTTTGTCTGTCGACACGGCTCCGAGAACGGCAGTCGTTTCATTCAATTGTAACCGATCGGCTCTGATCGGTTCCTTATCACCCTGCGAACAACCTGCTGTTACGCTCCACAACAGAATCGCAACCGCAGCTGCGAACCCTTTTCCAATACCCTGCTTTATCCGTTGCATAATGCCCTCCCGATTATCCCTTTACGGCTCCTTCATTAAATCCGGACTGCACGAACCGCTTCTGGAAAATCACGTAGATGAGAATAACCGGCAGCAACGCGATCATCGAAGCGGCAAAAATCTGCCCGTAGTTCGTCGCGTACTTGTCGTTGAACATGAGAATCGCGATCGGAAGCGTGCGAAGCGCCTCGCTCTTGATGATGGTCAGCGCAAGGAAATATTCCTCCCAAGTCGCTTGGAAGATGAAAATAGCCAGCGTTCCCATCGCCGGAAGCGAGAGAGGCAAATAAATATTCCAGTAAATCCTCCAGTTGCCCCCGCCGTCGATCAGCACCGATTCTTCCAGTTCCTTCGGAATGCTCTCGAAAAAACCGCGCAGGAAAAACATGTTGCCGACTACTCCCGTCGCGATATAGATGAGCCAAAGCCCGGAATACGTGTTCACGAGTCCTAGGTTCTTCACGATAACGAACTGCGGAATAATGTTGATGACCGAAGGGATCATCATCGTCAGCAGGAACAGGCGGAATACCCCTTCCTTGCCCGGAAAAGCAAACCTTGCAAAACCGTAAGCTGTTAAAGAGCTGATCAACAGCGCTCCGAACATTGCAACAGAAGTGATGAGCAGGCTGTTCGAGAAATATTGGGCGAAATGGTTCTTGCTCCATACGACCTGATAGTTAATGAAATTCGGAGTGACGTTAAATACTTCCTCCGGCTTCGGGAGGGAGAACGTCGCGGTGAAGAACGAAGTCAGAATCATATAAATAAACGGAAAAACGAACAGCAGAGCACCGGCCACGATAATGGCGTAAACGGCGAGCTTCGTGAACCACGGTGTTTTCATTCCGTATCCCCTTTCAAGTAAAACGGCTTATAATTGCTAATCGTTAAAAAAGCCTTTGCTTGCCGATCTTTGTCATCTGATAGAACGTGACGGCGAATACGAGAAGCCCCATCATGACTCCCATCGCGGCCGCCTCCCCGAAGTGGAAGTGCTTAAACGCCTCCATGTAAATCAAGCTTGGGATGACCTGGGTCTGATTCATAGGTCCGCCGGCCGTTATGAAGTATACCTGCGGGAAAAAGCCGAAAGCCCCGTTGATCAGGTTGATGAGGACGAACAAGGTAATCGGGCGCAGCATCGGCAACGTCACGCGTAGAAACTTGCTGACCGGCGACGCGCCGTCGATGTCCGCTGCCTCGTACAGGTCGCGTGGGATGCCTTGAAGCGCGGCCATGTAGATCACGACTCCCCAGCCGACCGTCTTCCAGATATGGAACAACCAGATCATGATCATGGCCGACCAATAGTGGCTTTTCCAGGCGATAGGCTCCGAGAGGATCCCGAGCTGAAGGAGCGAGTAATTGACGAAACCGCCGGCTCCGTCGGCGAACAAATATTTGAAAAGAAGCGCCACGACGATCCAAGAGGTAACGATCGGCAAATAGTATAACGTACGGAACGTTACCTTCATCTTGACGAAACGCGTATTGATGACGACGGCGAAGACCACCGCGAGAAACCAGTTGATCGGCACGGTGACCAGTACGTTAAGGAACGTGTTCTTAAGCGCGATCATGAACTTGTCGTTCGGGTCTTCGAAGACGCTTTTGTAATTTTCCCAGCCGATCCAAGGGCTTTGGGTTCCCGGCAGGATGTTGAATTCCTGGAAGCTGAGCTTAATGTTCTGGATCATCGGGTACACCACGAAGACGAGAACGCCAACAATCCCGACGGTGACGAACGGAAGCACGGTCAACCATTGCTTGAGACCGATTCGCAAACGGGTTTTCTTCATGGGCTTGGGGTTTCCGGACAGCAACGATTGCGCCACGGCTATAGCCTCCCTCTATCGGATGAAGACGACCGCACCAGGCTAGGAAATACCGGTGCGGTCGTCGGTTTATTAGCTGGATAGGTTATCCGCCCAATACCGCGTTTATTTGCTTGACCGCCTCGTTCAATGCTTCGGCAGCGGTTTGTTCGCCGCGGATCGCTTTTTCGAAGCTTAGGTTAAAGATCGTCTCCATCTCGCCCCATTGCGGAATCGGAGTACGCGGCAACGCCGTGTTCAACTGCTCTATGAACGGCGCGATATACGGGTTCTTGGTCGTATCTATCGCATTGGCGGCATTCTTATTGGTAGGAATCATTCCCGCCTCGACCATGAGTTGCTGCGGCTCTTCGCCGAGCATCCACTTCATGAACGTCCATGCTTCTTCAGGGTGCTTGGAATTGGAGAAGGTGACAAGGTCCTCGCCGCCGACGACGGAGCGGCTTCCGCCAGGCCCCGCAGGCAACAATGCCCGCACGGTCTTGTCGATCGGATTGAACGTATTCGCCGCGTCGCCCATCAGGATGCTAAAGAACCACGGACCGTCGTCGATCATCATGTACTGACCCGATTTGAGGCCGTCCCATGCGCCCGGCTCGCCGCCGAGCAATGCCAAGATGACGAGGCCTTCTTTGTTCCAGCTTACGATCGTTTCCAAAGCCTTGACGCTCTCCGGACTGTTCAAGAATCCGTCGACCTTCGTATAGTCCTCGTTCGTCACCGTACCGCCAAGGCTCCAGAAGTAAGGCAGCAAGCCCCAGGCATGGATACCGGAAATACCGATTCCTTGTTTGTTCTTCCCCTTCAGCGCGCGTGCCGCCTCGACGAGTTCATCCATCGTGGCAGGCGCGCGGTCAAGACCGGCTTCCTTTAAGGTATCCGCGTTGTAGACGGCGATCTTCGTGTTCGTGTTTAGCGGCACGCCATAATAATCGCCTTTATAGAAATTCGTCTGCATTGGACTTTCGAATACGCTTGCTTTCACGTCGTCGAACCCCGGTAGATCGTTCAGTTTCTTTAGAGCACCCTTGGACGCGAGCTCGGGCACCCAAATAATATCCATCCGCATCAAGTCCGGCGCCGCGTCCCCGGCTACGGCCGCGATGACCTGATCCTTCAAGCCTTCGTACGGCATACGGGTCAGCTTTAGCTCTATGTTCGGATAGGCCTCCTCGAACATCGGTTTGATTTTCTCCGTCAATACCTTCTCTTCGGAATCCGAATAAGTATGCCAATACTCAATGGTGACTTTCTTCGCAGGTTCCGACGCCTTCGCCGAGCTTTCGGCCGGCTTGGCCGAGGATGCGCTGTCACTCGGACTCGCGTTGTTGTTGTTACCTCCTCCGCACGCCGCTAATAGAAATAAGAGCGCTAAAGATAGTAACAAAGATATCCGCTTTCTCATTGACTTGTTTCCCCCAATTCGATTTGTTGTTGTGTTACGCCTTCATTATGGAGGGATTTCTATAATTTTCGTAACCGCTTACATTACGCGAATGGGGTGTAGCGTTACTCCCTTGAAACCATCCAATTGGCTATAAACAAAAAAGGTGTCAAACCTTCCGATTGGCTGTCGGAAGGTTTGACACCTAAGCTTGCGTTTATACCGAAATGACCGACCGGCTGAGATGAGCCCGTACCACGGTCTCCAGTAACAATTGATTCCGGTATCCTTCTTGCAGCGACGCGAATTCCGGATTCGCCTGCTGCTCCCCGCGAATCCGCAGGGCAAATTCCTGCCAGGGGTTTAGTCCCTTATCCGCCGGAACTTCGATCGTCTCGGTTACCGTTCCGCTGCCGTCCTCCTTCGGATAAGTCCAAACGACTTGGCGATCGTTAAGCGTACTAACGTAAAGCGTTCCCGCTTCGCCGTACAAGTTGATCTCGTGTTGGTTCCCGCTGCCTAGCGCGTTACGCGAGGTCTGGAACACGCCGATGGCGCCGTTCTCGAACCTGGCGTTGAAGCAAGCGAAATCGTCCACGCGAACGGCAACCGGTTCCCCGGTCTTCGGATCTTTGCGCTCCGGCACGATCGTCTGCAACATCGCCTGCAATTCAACCATGCGGCCGCCGGTTACGTACTCCGCAATATCCATCATGTGCGAGCCTAAATCCCCAAGGGTACCCGTTCCCGTAACGGCTTCGTCGAAGCGCCAGAGAAAGGGGGTATCTTTCACCGTCGAGCCCCAATCCTGCAAGTACTGCACGAACAAATGATTGATCCGGCCAAGCTTTCCTTCTCGAACGAATTCCTTTGCGAACTGAAAAGCAGGCCCGTTGCGATAGGAGAAATTGATTAGCAGCGGAATCGGCTTGCTCTCGTATAATGCTAGCACTTCCTCCGCCTCCGCAAGAGTCCTCGTTAGAGGCTTCTCCGCGAACAACGGCTTGCCCGTTTCTATGCAGGCTTTCAGAATAGCGGCATGAGAATCATTCGGCGTTACGGAGACGATGCCGTCTACCTCCGCGTCCCCGATAAGCGCTTCAATCGAATCATACCGCTTGTCTTCCGCAACTCCTAACTTGTCGCCGACTTCCTCTAGTGCCTGCTTGCTAACGTCGCACAGGGCGACGATTCTCACTCCGATTATTTTCCCAAGCTGCTCGATATGATATCGCGCCATTCCGCCGAGTCCAATGACCCCGATCCCCGCTTCTCCGCTCATTCCGATAACCTTCTTTCATCGCTAGTAATCTCATGTAAACGATTCGCAACCCATTCCGATTATCCTGCTAGCTGCAATAATATGCGAATATTAAACACGATGTTGAACATTGGACACCGCCCATGGACAGCCTTGTTTAAAAAGTAACTGTCAAGAGAGAAAAGCTGAATAAATTACACCTGCTCGTTAAAGGATATCAAGAGAAAAATATGATTACCGAAAGGATGAATGAAACGGAATGGCAACGCTCCTCTATATCACTGCGCACCCTCATGACGATCAAGCTTCTTACAGCATGGCAGTCGGGAAAGAATTCATCGAAGCTTATAAGCAAGCCCATTCGGGAGACCAAATTGTCGAGGTCGATCTGTACAGGACGGATATTCCGCACATTGACGTGGATGTATTCAGCGGATGGGGAAAGCTTCGCTCAGGTTCGGAATTCGATAAGCTTTCCGATTCGGAGAAAGCCAAGGTCGGACGGATGAATGAAATCCTCGAACAGTTCATAAGCGCGGATAAATACGTGATCGTATCGCCGATGTGGAATTTTTCCTTCCCGCCGATCTTGAAAGCCTACATCGATGCGATTTGCATCGCCGGCAAAACGTTCAAATATACCGAGAGCGGTCCGGTTGGATTAATGACCGACAAAAAAGCGATTCATATTCAAGCCTCCGGCGGTGTTTATACGGAAGGGCCCGCGGCATCCATGGAGAGCGGGCATAGTTACCTTCGGAAAATCATGCAGTTTATCGGCGTGCCGTCATTCGAAGGTATCTTTGTCGAGGGGATGGCGGCTATGCCGGATCAAGCCCCATCCATCAAGGAAAAAGCGATCGCCAAAGCCAAGGAGTCAGCCAGAACGTTTTGATCTTTTGGCTATTGTTGCCATTGGGTAAATGAGGTACTGTAAGGAAAAGGAGCGGCTGTACGGAATGTGAATTTCACATTTCGGACAGCCGCTCTTTATTGGCGATGCAAGTCCCGTATTTTTGGGAGGTTTTACCTTAATAACTTATTTTCCGATTTCCTCTGCTATAGCGCTAGAATGGAAATTTTATATTGCGAATAAACTGTATACATAATATACTGTTTATGTTATCCGCAGTTAATGAGAACAGAAAGGGTGAACTCCAATGCCTAAATTCGCTATCGAAGTGAATGGGTTACGTAAAAGATTCGGCGACCAGGTCGTGCTCAACGGTATCGATCTGGCAGTAATGCCGGGTACCATTTTCGCGTTGCTCGGCCCTAACGGCGCAGGTAAAACAACGCTCATCCACATCCTGTCTACGCTTATAAATCCGGATGTGGGATCGGCGCGCGTAGCCGGTTACGACGTTGTACGCGACAAAAACGAGGTTAAAAAGTCCATCAGCCTTACGGGACAATTCGCGGCGGTCGACGAAGTGCTGACCGGCGAGGAAAATTTGCTTATGATGTGCAAGCTTTCCGGCTTGACGACAGCTGAGTCCCGTATCCGGACCTCCGAATTGCTGATTCGCTTCGATTTGGCCGCTGCCGCGAAAAAGCGCGTCAAGACCTACTCTGGCGGCATGCGCCGACGGCTTGATCTTGCCATTAGCCTAGTGGTCAGCCGGCCCGTATTGTTCTTGGATGAGCCGACGACAGGTCTCGATACGATCAGCCGGCGTGCCTTGTGGGACAACATTATTCAGCTCAAAGAGCAAGGCATTACCATCTTCCTCACGACGCAATATTTGGAGGAGGCGGATCAGCTTGCGGACAGCATCGCGGTCATCGACCAAGGTCGCGTCGCTACAGCCGGGACTGCCGTACAACTGAAATCTCGTTTGGGCGGCGAAGTACTTGAACTGCGCAACGGACACGATGAACTCCTCCTCGTCGTCCCCACGAGCGGCAAAATCCAAGATGTCATGCTCACGCTAAACGAGCTAGCTCACTCCCTGCCGCCGGATACGCAGGTAAGCATCCGTAAGCCGAGCATGGACGATGTGTTCTTAGCTTTAACATCCAAAGAACGGGAGGAATCATACGCGTGAATACACCACCATCCGTCAGGAAACCCGCGTCTTTCGGCATGACGAACGTCGTCTTCATCGGACGCAGCATTCGTCACAGCTTACGCAATGCCGAGGCGCTGATTATGGCTATTATGCTCCCTATCATGCTTATGTTGCTTTTCACTTATGTGTTTGGAGGGGCAATCGATCCGGGCGGGAACTACGTGAATTACGTCGTACCGGGAATTATCTTGCTCTGTGCGGGATTCGGTTCGTCCAGTACCGCCGTCGATGTCGCGCAAGACATGACGAACGGCATCATCGACCGCTTCCGCACGATGCCGATTCGAAGCTTGAGCGTTGTCACTGGACACGTGGTCGCTAGTCTCGCCCGCAACCTCGTTGCCTCGATCGTCGTCATCGGCGTCGCTTTGCTCGTCGGATTTCGGCCATCCGCTAACGGCATAGAGTGGTTGGCGGCTCTTGGCGTCATTATCTTGTTCATCCTGACGTTTACTTGGCTTTTCGCGGCCATCGGGTTAGTAACCGGCAGTCCGTCCGCAGCCAGCGGATACGGATTCGCGCTGCTGTTCCTCCCCTACCTATCCAGCGCGTTCGTCCCGACGAGCACGATGCCGAACTGGTTGCAAGGTTTCGCGAACCACCAGCCTATCACGCCGGTTATCGAGACCATTCGCGGATTGCTTACAGGCACCCCGATACAACATCAAGGCTGGTGGGCAATCGGATGGTGTGCGGTCATCCTTATCTTCTCCATCTCTTGGTGTTTCATCGCATTCCGACGAAACGCGGGACTCCGGTAATGAAGAACAGCGACTCGGCATCGCCGAATCGCTGTTCTTTTTTATTTCCGTTTATTTTCTAGGTAATGCGCGATACCGTCTAGAATCCGTTCCAATCCGAAATCGAGATCGTTGCCGATCGGACTGTCGGTATCGTCCGTGTAGGCACCGGAATGAATAACCGGATACAAGTCCGGGAATCGATCCGCCTTCACCAGATACTTCAATGCCGCGCTATAGTCGGACCCGCTGAAGGATTCCGGGCTTCTCCCTGATTGGATCACCCGATCCATATCCCGTTGTATCATTCCACACGCCCTCGCGTAACTACTTAACAAGAGAACGAACGATATTTTCTCGTAGTCGTTTAACGGGAAATCCCGCATCGTACGCAATAGCCAGTCAATGATTTGAAGGGTATTCGGCGTAGTGGGGATGCTCATGATCGGGATATCGCTGTACCAAGGATGATCCCGGAAAACCTGGACACAAACTCTCACGTATTCCCTCATGCCATCGCGCCAGTCCAAGGCGGCGTCTTCCGGGGGAATCGGTACATTGCTTACGGCGTCCTGCATGAGGATAAGAAGATCTTCTTTGCTCGCAATGTATCTGTAAAGGGACATGGTCGAGTACCCCAAAGATTGGGCAACCCGACTCATCGAGACGGCGGGGAGCCCATCCTGATCGGCGATGGCGATAGCCGCCGCAACGATCTTTTCGATGCTTAGCTCGCCCTTCGGCCCTCTTCGCGGTTGTTTAATGATCCCCCAACTTAGCGTCACGCCGTTAGGCAAACTCTTCAACACTTCTTCTTGCTCCTCGTGACTGCCGTTCTGCGTCATTTCATGGCCTCCATAGCCGATCTACGGTTAAAACTGCTTATTGTATAAACAGTATATCACAATGGAAAGGTTTGTTTCACTTTGGCTAATCGACTACAAAGAGTACGATGATTGTTTAAATACTTGTGTCATATTACTTCTTTCGTTTGGATACGTCGGAAACGGTAAGTGAATATGCCAATGCGACCGCCACGGCAACGCCGATGGCCCCGATCCACGATACGGATGCAAGTGAAACCTTCTCCACGACAATACCTCCGATTCCGGCTCCCGCAGCCATGGCCAATTGCATCATGGACTGGTTGAGACCAAGCATCGTTCCTGTCGATTCCGGCTCGATCGTCGTCAATAGATATTGCTGAGTCGGACCGGATGACCAGGCCGCGAATGACCATACGATAAGGATGGCCACCACGCCGACCAATGTGTTCGTCACGAACGACAACACAATCAGCATAACAATGTGCAGTACCATACCGCCCATTAACGTAACCGGGATTCCCCAGCGATCCGTGCTGTAGCCTCCGAATTTTGACCCGATCAAGCTGGCAATCCCGAAAATAAGCAATACACCGCTAATCCACTTGTCGCTTATCCCCGAAACAGCAAGCAGATAAGGCGACAGATAGGTATACGCAATCGAGTATCCAGCTAGCCAGAAGAAAGTGATGGACAGCCCGATGGCCACTTTTCTTTTCTTCAAAAGGCCAAGCTGTCGGACCAACGGAATCGGTTTATCTCCCCTGATGTGCGGAATAGCGAGGACAATCACGATCATCGCGAGCAACCCCAATACAGCAATTCCTGCGAAAACAGACTTCCACCCAAATGCTTCAGCCATCACTCTTCCAAGGGGCACGCCGATAATCAACGAAGCCGTGAAACCCATTATGACCGTTGCAATCGAACCGGCTTGCTTGCCAGGCGGAGCTATTTTGGCCGCAATGCTCAAAGCCGTCACGACAACCATCCCTGCGCCAAGGGCCATAATAATCCGTGCGGCGACAAACAGTCCATAGCCAGGTAAAACAAATGAAAGGATATTCCCGAGTACGAACAGTCCAAGAGCGTAAATCATTAACCTCCGTCGATCCATGCCAGCAGTCAAAGCCATTAAGATGGGGGTACCAATGGCATAAACAAGCGAGAAAATGGTGATGAGCTGCCCTGCTGCGGCCAGCGATGTTCCAAGCGAATCTGCAATCTTATCCAAAATACCTGATATGATATACTCTGACGTTCCGACTAAAAAACTGACGATAGCCAAAATATAAACTTTCCATGTGTTTGACAAAGAAATTCCTCTCCTTCATTTAATAATTATATATCACGAATTGTCGATATGATTTCCGAAAAATCAAACTGAACTCCGGTTATCGAAATTCAGTTCAACGATTTACATCTGTTGCTTAAAATAATCCGCTACTTCACGAATGGCTTGCTCATCTCTTTGGTAATACGTAAACTTGCCGATCCGCTTCGTCTTAATGAGTCCGGCTCTTTGAAGCATCGCAAGATATTGCGAAGCCGTTGATTGCGTCATGTTCAATTTGTCCGTGAACTGGCTTACGCATACCCCGATCGTGCGCATATCAATCCCTTCGTGGGGCGTAAAATGTTGTTCCGGATCCTTGAGCCATTCCAGAATTTGAAGCCGCGATTCGTTGGATAGAGCCTTGAATATTTCAATGGGTTTCATACATTTTATTATATCGACAATCGTCGATATGTCAATATCATTTATTACTTATAAAAAAATACCTTTATCACGCAATGCGTTAATCCCTCTATCCACAAAACGATCTGCCATTAGCTCATAGCCAGAGGCATCCGGGTGAAGGCCGTCCGGAAGATGATCTGCGTCAGCTAAACCAAGCAATTCTAATCCATCCAGATAAAAAATGCGGCGGTCACCCCGATTTTGCATCAGAGCTACCGTTTGGCTAATCTCTTCGCGCATTGCGATTAACGTAAAGCCCAGCTTATTCTCCGTTGTCTCGCGATCCGGAGCATAAATGGGTGAGATGACCAGCAGCGGGGTATGGCTATGCTTCTCCCGAATCGTCTCCAACATTCCAATAAGCGCCGGCTTGAAGGTTCGAGGGCTAAGCGTGGCTGCTCCATAGACATTAATCCCTACACAAAGGGAAATGAAATCCGCCGGCAAATCCCGGATCATCCGGGCGACCGTTGGCTCTAGGTGACAATTCCCCGAGAATCCGAGACATGTCAGGTTAAATTGGGATCTCCGGGAGGCAATAGCCGGCCAAGTATAAGATGGGCTCCGCGCGTCGACGCACTGGGTGATAGAGCTGCCGTAGGTTACCCATTTCGGCCTTTGATCCGGGAAAAAAGCAAATTCCGCGCAAGACATCACTCGCAAGCCGATTATCGTCATGCCGGTATTTTGAGGCAAGAAAATCTCCAAATCCGCCATTTCACCGGGCAGCATAGTGAATGGAGCTGCACTATCTCCCTTAAGCAACGCTACCGTTGAATGCAAAGCTCCATCCACTGTGCAATCCATACGGGCAGCTTCTTCCAGAGGTGCGAACATGATGATAACAGATGTAGAATCGGTTCGCAGCCGAAGCCTTACTCCAGCACAGATTTCCGCTTTCGAATCGATCCCGTTCGGCAGAAATAACGCGAGATCCCGATACGGAATTCGCCATGGCTTGATCCCCCCATCTATATGCTCGAGGGAAACCGCTCCGTAAAATAAATCGTCTGCCAAAGGAATCGCTCTCAACTGTCAGCCACATCGACTTCCAATTGTCCTTCTACGGCAGCGCCGACAAAGCTTTCACCGAGCCATGCACCCTGCTCAAGCAATAGCTGCTGAAGCCTTGCAATAGGAATTTCTCGAGACTTGGCGGTTGAGCTTAACGCCAATGCGGCAGCCGTTCCGGATGCCTGCCCCATTGCGAAGCAATTCGGCATCACCCTAAGAGACCCTTGAACCGCCCTGTCGGAGGAAGCCGCTCTTCCCGGTACCCACAGGTTGTCTATGCCAAGCGGCAGAAGGACGCGGTAAGGGACTCCGTGAGATTGGCCAGGCGGCAGGTGGGTGAAGGTCATGCTTCCTTTGCTGTTAGCTAAATGAATATCGATATAATAAGCGTTACGCGCAATATCGTCAGGGAAGGAGCGAGCCTCCATAAAGTCCTCTCCCGTAAGTACATAATCCCCTTGAATTCGCCTCGTTTCACGAATGCCTACCTGTTCTCCGCTGGCAACCATATGGGCATTCTCGAAGCCTGGAACGTATTCGCGGAAAAACCGGGTCTGCCTTTCCGCCAGCGCGCGGCCTTCGATAGCCCCGCGGGTTAAATCCTCCGCCTTGGTGCCGTCGATCCCGAATACATGCCCGAAATTAACGCCGACCAGATAATCGTTTACCCATGCCAAACCCGAAACGGACTTGCGTCCTTCCGGCAGCGATCCGTCGGCAATTGCCCGTTCCACCGCGCGGTGAAGCTGGCCCGAATCTCCGGATTCCCGAAGAAACCGTTCAAACCTCTTCTTGTCCACATTGGCAAGCAAATAACACATACTTCCCGGTTGCAGCTCTCCCTGCTCTCCGCCCTTCTGAAACGGCACCCCGGCTAAGGCTGCTATATCGGCATCTCCGCTGGCATCTATGACATAACGGCATCGCACGAATGAACGCCCCGTTTTGTTTACGATAATCACGCCTTCAATGTTTCTTTTATCCTCGGAAAGCAGAACATCATACACGAAGGTATGAAACAAAAGCGAAACACCGCTCTCTATCACAGCGTTGTCATAAATCCTCTTGAGCACCTCTGGATCAATGGGCACCCAATCCAGCGTATTCTCGTAATTATTTCTGTAATCCGAATTGCAAGCCTGCTTCATCCGTTCCATTAGCTCCAGCCCGATGCCGCGGATGATTGGTTTCTCTTTATCGGTAAATGGGCAGAACGCCGGAACGAGGGCAACCGTTCCCATTCCACCGAGAAATCCCCTTTGCTCGATGAGAAGCGTATTCGCGCCATTAGCCGCAGCGCTTATCGCTGCAGCAATGCCCGCCGCACCGCCGCCGGCTACAACGACATCGACATCGCGGGATACCGGTATATTTTCTGCCGGCAATGTCACTTGATCAAAGCTCATATTTATCTCTCCTCCAAACATAGACGCACTAAATCATCTACATGAGCAGTTGCCAAGCATTCCACCGTATCGGCGGCACCGTAATAGATTTTCACTTCGCCGGATTCCTCGAGAATCATGCCTCCCGGGAAAATGACATGGTTGCGGAACCCGCCATCAATCTCGTAAGCCGCCTCGGGAGCGAGCAGAGGAGTTTTCGCCAAGCCGATAATTCTGCTCGGATTATCCGAATCGAGCAACATAATCCCAGCCGTATATCGCTTCTTCCATATATCCTCCCATCCGTTCTTACCTCGGCTGTGGTCGATATCGACTGCATGGAACGTCGTCAGCCACCCCTTCTCCGTCTTGATTGGGGGAGCTCCAGGTCCAACCTTGTCGTTAGCGAAGGGAACCTGTTCGACCGCAAGCAGCAGTTTGGAGTTGCCCCAATAGCGCAAATCAGGGGAATCGCTCATCCACATATCGAAGCGGTCGATTCCTCCTCGGCTATAAACCGGAAAGGGTCTTTCCAACCGCGCGTAATGCCCCGCTATCTTCTCCGGAAACAACACCATGTTCCGATTATCGGGCAAGGATAGGCTGAGCACCTCGAAGCTCTCGAAGTTCTCGGTCACGGCGATCCCTCCGCGCAGCCCATGCTTCGTGTCTACCGCGAAACACATGTAGCATTTGTCGTCGATAACGGTTAGCCGCGGGTCATAAACCCGGATGACCTCTTCATCGTTCCAAGTCCAGCAGGGTGTAGCTTTGACATCCCATTTCACCCCATCATCGCTAAACGCAACTCCCAGATTGGTCGTGCTATGCGGTAGGATCGTATGTTTGTCGGCATCCCCGTAATCGTTGCGGAATACCATAACGTATTTTCCTTGAAATTTAGTAACTCCAGCATTAAACACCATCGCAGGGCCGTAAGGGACATCCTTCGGCGCCAATATCGGATTTGAAGGATGACGGTGGATAACCTTGCTGGAATGCAGCGGGCCGATCGTAAATTCGTTCATGGGATTTCCCTCCTCTAACCTTTAATAGAACCTGCCGTGACCTGCATGAACGATTTGTTCGCAACCATATAGACAAGCAGCATAGGCAGAATCGACAAGCAAGCTCCAGCCATCATAAGATGGGTCTGCATAGCGGCAGATGTGCCGTAACGAAGATTCGCCAACCCTACCGTCAGCGTCTGCAATTGCGGATTCGTCATTGTAAATACGAGCGGTAAAATATATTCATTCCACGCATGCCGAAACGCGAACAGTCCGGAAATCCCCAGCCCTGGCGCCAGCAACGGAAGAATGATCTTATAGAAGGTGCGAATAAAACCTGAGCCGTCAATCATAGCCGCTTCATCAAGATCCCTTGGAATCGCTTTGAAGAAGCCGATCAGAATAAAGAATGTCGTTGCATGGGCGCTCACAAGAATGAGAATGACCCCCCACAGCGATGTATTCAAATGAAGCTTGACCATAAGATCGAATTGCGGCCGCAGTACAATTGCCCCAACGGAAATGAACATCGTCGATGCCTGAACTCCGACATAGAGCGCTTTCCCCGGAAATTGCCTTCGGTCGACGACATACGCAGCCATGGCCGCTACAAGAAGTGTGCCAATCGTTACAGAGATACTCAGAAATAGACTGTTCCATGTGAATCGGGCGAAATTAGTTTGCTCCCACGCTTGCGAATAATTGGCGAATTGCCACACCTTAGGCAGCAGTCCGCCGCCGGTCATCAGTTCGGAGTTGCTCTTCAAAGAACCGGATAACGTCATTAATACAGGAAACAAGGTCAGAAGCGCCGTCGCCAGTAAAAACAACCAAATTACCGCGCGACTTACGGTTCTAGCGAGCCGTGCCGATGATTTTTCAATAGATAACGATTGTACGTTCATTAGCAGACTCGCCTCCTAGAATACCTTGTTCATTTTTTTGGTCATAAAATAATAGATCGCCGTGATTAGTCCAACGATAATAGCCGTCGCAAAACCAACGGCACTCCCGTAACCCAGCTGTTGTTCGACGGGCGGGCCTGTCGGAACCGGGAAAAGCAGCTTATACAAGTATAAATACATGACCTCAGTCTTGCCGATTGGGCCTCCGTCGGTCATGACCATTATACTTTCGTACCCTTTCAGCGAAGCAATAATCGCCAGCATAATAATGATCTGCATAATGGGTCCCAGCATTGGAATCGTAATATACCGAAACCTCTGTACGGCATTCGCTCCGTCGATTGAAGCACTTTCGTATAGATCCTGCGGAATGCTCTGCAGCCCGGCAAGAAACAGCAGCATATAGTTGCCGACAGCTCCCCATGCCGCCACAAGAATTACGGTCAGCATGGCATATTTAGGTCCCAGCCAGGGAACGGGCTGATCGATCAGATGATATTTCATCAAAAGCTGGTTGACCATGCCGTTATAGGAATTGAAGATAATATAGAAGACGACAGAAATTACTGCCGTACTAATGATCGTTGGCATGAAATAAACTGCCCGCAACAGATTACGTCCTCGGAAGCTCTTGTTTAATAGAACAGCCAGAAGCAGAGACAACGGAATCGTTATCAACAGCTTGCCGGCCGCGAACACGAATGTGTTCTGAACCGATTTCCAGAACTCGGAATCTCTCGCCAACCGCTCGAAATTGTCCAAGCCGACGAACAGCTCGTCGCCGTAACCGGGATAATCATAAAACATAAAACGCAGCATCCATAGTAATGGATAGATACCTAATACCAGGGTAAGGATGACGCTCGGGAATAAAAACAGAGAATTTTCTTGCAGCCGCCTCCAACTGAACATTTTTTACCCTCCTTACAAGAATGAGAAAGAGGCTTTCGTCAACAGCTCACGAAAGCCCCTGCCCTCGCCATATTATTTTGCTTGCAGCTTGCTTGGATCAAAGTCCGGAAGAGCGGTTACATTAACGTCGCCCTTCGCTACTGCTGCAGTTAAGGCTGCGTTATACCGGGTGTTCAAATCGTCTGTAATTTTCTGTAAATCTCCACCGGAAATCATATATTTGAAGAAAGCATCGCCGTAATTAAGTCCCTCTGGAGTAATGGTAGGGGATACCGGCCACAGGGAGTCGGATTTGCCGACAAGAAATCCTTCCATTCCTTTGATATCCGGATTTTTCGCCTTAGCCGCAATGCTTGGCACGATAGCGATCCCGAAGCCTTTCTCGTGATAAGTAGTTTGAATATCATCGCCATACATGTAAGCCATGAATTTCCAAGCCGCATCCTTGTTCTCTGACTTCTCGTTTATTCCAAGCCATGTGCCGGCCGATACGATTTCCGATGTTCCTAGTTGCGTTCCGTCAATCGACGGGGCTATGGCTCCACCCCAATTGATGTCAGTCGGGAACTGGTCCTTATACACGCCGGGCTCAGTTGAGAAGCTTAGATACATGCCGATCTTGCCAGCTGCGAATTGGGCGCGCAGCGGATCGATATCAAGCGTTTCCGCTCCAGGCAGAATGCTGCCATCGTCATACATTTGTTTAAAGTATTCGATAACCCGTGCATAAGGGGCAAAGTCGAACTTGCCGGTTTTTAAGTCGAATCCAAGTCCTTGGTGACCGCTAAGAGACAAGATCTCGCGTACGGAACGGTCGAAGGCGCTTTTCGGGTTTTTGAAATTCAGGGCAAAACCATAGATACCGTCTTTCTTGCCCGCTTCGGTAATTTTCTTGGCAGCGTCCACCATTTCTTGCAGAGAGACCGGAGGGCTGGTAATGCCCGCTTTCTCGAACAGGTCTTTGTTATACACAAGCCGTAAAGTCAGACCCGTATTCGGAAGAGAATATAGCTTGCCGCCGAAACGGTTAACATTGTCTATAATACCGGTGGAGAACTTCGTCTTCATTCCTTCGTTCTCGCCTGTTAGATAGTCATCTAATGGGGTTAAGTATCCTTTTTTGTAAAAGAGTTCGGTGTTTGCGCTCTTCAATCTAAGAACGTCCGGCGCTTGATTACTGGAGAACGCTATATCTACACTTTGGTTGAAATTCTCCGATAGAACCGTTAGCTCGACTTCGATGTTGTCCGGGTTCGAGGAATTAAATTGAGAGATTAGCTCTTTGATGTACTCTTGGTCATGACGGTCATCCGTCCAGTATTTAATAACCTTCTTCTCCGCCGATGCGGATGCGGATGCGGAAGCCGATGGAGCTTCACTGCTTGTCGATGCCGTTGCTGGTTCCTTACTCGATTCGGCGTTATTGCTGCCGCAGGCCGTTAAAACAACCGCCAAGACGACACTCAAGCTTAGACTAAACCATTTTTTCAACATATTCGCCCCTCTTTTGTCGAAATTGTTTGCTGCAATTTCATTATAAGATGCTCTGACAAAGCAGCGAGAGGGGTGAGTCCACTCTCCAAGGATACGATTTTATTGTCTTTCGGCGATCATGGTTTCCGGGTGATAACTCGCCCGGAATTCCGAGGGAGTCATCCCGGTCGTTCTTTTGAACATATCGCTGAAGTACCGACGTTCTTCGTAACCCACGGCGGATGCCACCTCTTGCACGGTTAATCCGCTTATCAGCATCGACTTCGCCTTGTTGATTCTCTCGGCGGTTACGTACTGGGTTAACGTCGTCCCCGTTACTTTCTTGAACAGACTCGAATAATAACTTACGCTCAGATGGACATAAGCCGCGCATTCCGTTAACGTCACATCCCGATCGATATGACTGTTCAAATAATCCAGCGACTTATAGATGACTGCTTGCGCCTCCGACAACGTATTTTTCCGTACCAATCCTGCCCCCTCCTGGCATAGCCCCAATAGCTGCTGCTCCAGCTCGGACAACGTCAAACCCGAAGTTCCCCATTTTGCCTTAAATCGTTCGATTAGCGGTTGAACTTCAGTAAACGGCACCAGCTCGTAAAAGATCCGAATGGCGGAAGCCGCCAGCTCCTCATAAAGGCTAAGCAAATAATTCGGATTCTGCCTAGAAGACTTCATCTGCAGCGTATTCGAAATATCATTTAATATTTCTTCAGCCCGATCTCCATTGCCGGAGCGCAGGACAAGCAACAACTCATCCTTGCGTTCTAGCGATATAGGTGCCTGCAGATCCGTCTTAGGCAGCTCTTCATAACTGATCGCTCCGTTTCCCCCGGTGAAGAGGTGATACGTCAGTGCCCGATCAGCCTGTCGATAAGAATCAGGCAGCTCGCTAATTTCCTCGACTCTTCCTCCTACTCCGACGGAAACGGTAAACTTCGTGTACCGTTCTATATTCTTGCAGCATTTCTCTGCGATCTGAGTCGTGCTGAGCGATTCGGAATCATTCAATACGGCGACGAAACGATTATTCTTACCTCGAAACACGACGCACTTTGCATAAACCCGAATCGTTTCCTCTGTAATATTTTGCAAGGAAAACCAATTCAGCTCCACCTCAAGGACCGAAAGATCCGCAGCCCGCTCTTGAAAACCATCGATTTCGAGCAACAAAACAACAAAGCCGCGATGAATGAGCTCGACCTGAAGAAATTGCCAGCGCTCCGCGGCCTTCTCCCAAGAGGTCGAATGGCTTATCAGTAGAGAGAAATACTCCTGTCTCAGCACAGGCATGCTTTCCCGCAGCTTGAGCTCCATTTCCCGTACGCTCATAAGCCGAGATCTTTCCTGCATGACCTGCGCCTTTGCCCGCAGCACAGCCTCCATAATGTCTTCCTCCGTAAAAGGCTTAACGACAAAATCAAAAGCACCGAGCTGAACGGCCTGCTTGGCATTATCGAAATCGGTGTAGCTGCTAATCAAAATGACCTTGCAAGAATAGTTCATCTCCAGAATAGCGCGCAGCATCGTAAGCCCATCCATCTTGGGCATCCGTATATCCGTGATGATAATGTCCGGTTTGGTGCCTCTCACCAGTTCCAATCCATCTACCCCATTGGCCGATGCGCCTGCGATCGTAATTCCTTGCCCCGCCCATTCCATGGACAACAGACCGTCCACTACACTCTTTATATCATCGATAACGCACAGGTTAACTTGTTCAAGCTTGTACATCTGGATTCATCCCTTTCAACGGAATCGTGATGAGAGCGATTGTCCCTTTACCCGAAGGACTCGGGCTTTGGATGTACAGTTCCGCATGATCTCCGTAATAAAGCTGCAAGCGGCTGATCAAATTCCCGATCGCATAACCCCGTTCCGGGTCCTGCTGTCGCAAGGAGTGGATCGTTGCTTCTTCCATACCGCAGCCGTTGTCCTGTACCCGCATAGTCCAATGCCCCAATTCAAAATTGACATCTATATCTATCGTTATTCGGCCGCCGCTCTCCATGTTTTGGAACCCATGCTGAATGCTATTTTCCACCAGTGGCTGCAGCATAATGCGAGGAACCGGCAGTTCCATTAACGACGGCTCTCGAACCTGAATATCATACTCGAACAAGTTCTCATAGCAGTAAGTCTGAAGCTCCAAATACTGACGGACATGCTGAAGCTCCTTATCCAGCGTTGTAATCTCATTCCCTTTATTAAGTCCCAGCTGGAATAAACGAGATAAGGAGACAACCATTTGTTGAGATTGATCGACTTGCTTCAGCTTGAGCTTCCAATAGATCGTATTCAGTGCGTTATACAGAAAATGCGGGTCCATTTGCGCGGAAAGCGCCTTGATCTCAGCAGCCCGCTTGTTGGCTTCGGCTTTCTTAACCTCCTCAATTAGCAGAACAATTTGTGATAACATCCGGTTGAAGCGGAAGCCAACCTGTGCGAGCTCATCCTCGTTCTTACTCTTGAACCGGGCTGACAGATCATTGTTTTCGACTCGCTTCATAACCTGCTGCAGCCCTTGCAGAGGCTTTAACAAATAGCGGGTGAACGCTCCCGACACGAACACCGTAACCACAAAGCAGCATACCGTTATAAATAGAATCATCCACTTCACATAGATCATATCCCGCAGGACGTGATCCTTAGACTGTATGGCCATCACCGTCCAGTCGTTAATACCCAGACGTGCGTAATTCAGCAAATGAGAATCGTTTCCCAGCTCATAAGACGTGTAACCCATAGGCTCATTCTTGATAATCTCTCCCATTAGACCACTATTGACAGCCTCCATTACAAGCGGATTCCGTTCTAATCCGACAAGCGCCGCATCGGCATTAAGCAGAAACCGGGAAGAGCCCCCCACAGTTTCCGTACCCAAAAGCTTGCGAATTCCGTCCTCTCGAATATTAACGACGACATACACATCCTTCACGTTTATCGTGTTATCGATTATTGGCTCCAGGACGAGCGAAATAACGCGGTTTTTACCCGAGAACAGCATATCCTCATGCCCCTCCACCCAGACATTTCTCTTCTCCCGGTTAAAACGTTCGAATAGAGGCGTTTCATTAAAGACGGTCTGCCGGTTTCGGTTTATGGCTAGAGGGTAGAACTCTCCTATTGGCGTTGAAATGTAAATAGAATGAATTAAAGGTTCCGCAATCCTGGCTTGGGAGAAGGCATTGTCCAGATTGGACAAATGCGTGAAGTATCGTCTATCCTCGCCTGCCGAAACATCGTCCATTAAATTTTGAAACGGTTCGCTTATCATGAAGGTCATCATGACGAGCATCAGCTTTCCCAGCTTCTCATCCACGATTTGCGCCGATTGGACGACGGTGTCCTGAGTCAGCTTCAGTGCGTTGTTCTCGATAATAGTAGAAGTTATATAATACGAAAAACCGCCCGTTACGAGAATCGATAGGATGGTTAGAGCTAGAAAAGCCGATCTTAGCTTATTCCGAAACGAAAGCTTGTTGAAATCGGTCAATGGAGTCACGTCCTGCCTGATAGGAGGTTGAATAATTCGATTATGTCACGACACTCCCGCTTGCACAATGACAAGAAAACCCGCCCATCAAAGTCTCTTGATAGATGGGCTGATTTAATATTTTTCGCTTAAGGATTAAAAGCTTCTAGTAAGCTCGAACCAGTTCAGGCTTCCTAGCAACTGGTTTTCTTGGGTAGAGCCGGATACCCGGAAAACGACATAGAGATCATGCACGCCTGATGCGCCAGATACCGGAATATTGTAATTGTTCCACTGCAGCCACGTGTTGTTGTTTCCGGCAAGATCCGTGGATCCGACCAGCGTTCCCGACGGACTGTCCAGGCGCAGTTCGATCCGAACCGCCCTGGGCGCATCGTACCGGATGTTGACGTTCGAAGTATTGGCCCCGAAATCAACGCCCTTGTACAGTGCGTAATTGTCGTCCGCAATGCCTCCGATCTGGTAGCCGACGGCGTCCGTATCGTTGGAAGCGTAATGCTTGATGCTCTTGCTGCCGTTCCAATCTACCCCGAAAAGGCCGTTGTTGTTCTCCGCCTGGATCCGGTACTGCGAGGCAAACCTGCGGTCCGGAACGAAACTCACGTTCTGGTAGAAGGCCGTATTGGTAATGTTAAGTTCCCCTAGGCTGGTTACCGGGTCGGGATTGCCCAGCGTCTTGATGTTGTCGAACGTGATGTTCGAGATCATGGCCGAGCTGCTGTAGCCCTTCAGCCAGGAAGCCGAGCCCCTGTGGCGAACGTTGATGTTTTTGATCGTAATGTTCGAGATCGGACCGACGCCGAGCCCGGCGCCATTATCGATCCAGGCCTTGAACCAGCCTTCGCTGCCGACATTCTCGACGTCGATGTTGTCGAATGTGATGTTGGACCACACGCCGTCTCCGTACACATGCTCGATTCCGATCGCCCGCATGGCGCTATAGGTGACGCTGTTCTTAAACGTGATGTTGGTCTGGTTCTCGTGCGCCCCGTGCCCGAGCTTGAACGTGGCGTGGTCCGTCCATCCGAACACATTGTTGAAAATGACGTCATCGAGCGGCTCGGACGCGCCGTACCAGTTCGCCATCGTCCCTTTCCCTTCCCACGTTTTGGTGGAGAAGTTGTCGTCCAGCGCGATGCCGATGCAGTCCCACACCCGCACATGCTGCGATTCGTTGATGTCCAGGTTGTCGTTCTCGTTGCCGTCCATAGAATTGAAAAATTTGATGTTCGAAATGTTCACGTTGTCCGCCCGCGCCGTAATCGTTCCCCAGAACGGGGCTTGAAAGATGACGGGTCCGTCCAGCTTGAAATTGCTCGTACCAATGATCGTCACCAGGTGGGCGGCGAAGCCGGGATCCGTCGTCGGCTTGTCTTTTTGCAAATAATGTCCGTTGCCGTCAATCGTTCCGCGGCCGAAAATCTTGATGTTGCTCGAATTATTCTCGGTGTAGATCCACCAGGTGCCGTTGCGGCCGTTGCTGCCGAGCGAGGCCTTGAAAAAATCGACGCGGTAGTTCGAGTAGTCGTCCGTCATCCGGAGTACGGATCCGTGTGTCAGATAGAGGGCGGTGTTGCTCTTCAGCATCAAGTTGCCCATGTAATAAAGCCCTGGCGGCACGTATACGATTCCTTTCGTTCCGCCTCCGGCCGCCGTCCCGTAGGCGCTCGCTTCGTTCACCGCCTGTTGGAACGCGGCGGCCGTCGCCAGCATGTTCCCTTGCTGGGTTGCATCGGTGGAACCGAGGTAGCTCGCGACGTTGAACACGCCGGGCGCGCCAAGCGTCGGGACGTAGGCTTCGGGATCATCCCGGGTCACCGCAAGCTTGCTGCCGTTTATGTTTACGATCAAATACTGCTGGCTTTCGATTGTGAATTTGTACGTATAGTCGTCGACCTTGACGGGCGTAATACCCAGCTTCAACGGACTCACGCTGATGGAACTGATGACGCTCCGGCACCGGATGACGATTTCGGTTTCCCCGGTCGAAGCCGTGAACGTCGTGTAATCGTAACCCAGGTAATCCGGTTTAATCGTCCGGGTCGTGCCGTTCTCCGAGATCGTCGTGGTGTACTGGCCGTCGACCACCGGCGCATTGACGCCGTTTACCGTCATGGTAAAACGGGGCGAGATCCGGTGAACCTGACTGGGAATCGGATTAATCGTAATGTTCTGGGACGGAGCCGCTTTAACCGTTGTCGGTTGAATGCCGATACCCGAACCAATAATTCCTGCGACCAATACAAAACTCATCGATTTCAAAAAGCCTTTTACTAACATCTTAGTTCCTCCTTTTTATTGAAGATTGTAAGCGGTTGCAGTTTATTCCCCTTTATATCTCGACTTAGCAGCCAAGCATTATTATTATAAAACCACAATCATAATGAGAGAGTGGGGTAAGTCCACTCTTCAGGGATACGATTTCATGGAGTTAGTTCCCACTTCGATCCCAATTGGCTCGATCTCCGTCAAGGTCCCCAATAAATCAAAAAGAGGCTGCTCAAAAGTTTTCACTTTTGAGACAGCTCCTTTTTTAATTCCGTTTATTTTCTAAGTAATGCCCTAACCCGCTACCCTGCGGTCCAGGCTTTATATTCCTCATCGGTTGCCAGGACGCTGTGGGAATCGGAAATTTTCTGCTGGATGCCATTGCTATAGTCGATTCCGCTGGTTGCGTAATCATACGGAATGGCCACCCGCTTCTTTTCCTTAATCGGATTTGCATGAGGGATTGCCGATAAAAGGGATTTGGTGTACGGATGGATCGGATGATCGAAAATATCTTGGGTGGTTCCCGTTTCAACCAAGTTACCCAGATGCAGCACCCCAATGCGGTCCGATATATATTTGACCATCGACAAATCATGCGCGATGAACAAAAAAGCGGTGTTGGTCTCCTCCTGGATCTCCTTCATCAGATTGACCACCTGTGCCTGAATGGAGACGTCGAGCGCACTGATGGCTTCATCGGCAATAATCAGCTTGGGCTCCATAATCAGAGCCCGGGCAATGCCGATGCGCTGGCGCTGCCCTCCCGAGAATTGATGGGGGTAGCGGTTGGCGTGTTCCCGGGAAAGACCGACCTTGTCCAGAATCCGGTCGACCTTTTCCTTTCTTTCCTGCTTGGTTTTATATAGCTTATGAATATCCAACCCCTGTGCGATGATATCTATGACCTTTTTCCGCGGATTCAGGCAGGCCATCGGGTCCTGAAAGATCATTTGCATTTTGGTGCGAAGGAGAACTTGCTCCTTTTCCTTGAGAGGACCGGATATGTCCACGCCTTGAAAGGTAACCGTGCCTGAGGTTGGCTGGTACAAACGAATGATCGATCTGCCGATAGTGGATTTTCCGCTGCCGGATTCGCCGACAAGCCCGTAGGTTTCACCCTCGCGTATTTCAAAGGATACGCCGTCCACTGCCTTTACCGTAAACTTCTTGCTCATTTTAAAATGCTGCTTTAAATCAGTAACTTGCAAGATCGGTGTTCTCTCCATCTCTCCCCGCCTCCTTTACGACCTTGTCAATCCTCCGCCGCAGCGTTTCGGACATTTCCACCTTTGACGCGTTTTCATGCAGCAGCCAGGTCGCCGCATAATGGGTATCCGTGATTTTAAACATAGGCGGCTCCTGTTTGAAGTCAATCTTCAGGGCATGGACATTCCTCGGAGCAAAAGCGTCTCCCTCAATCTTATGGAGCAGATTGGGCGGACTGCCGGGAATGGTATACAGTTTCTCGTTCTCTGAGCCGATATCCGGCATGGAGGAAAGCAGGCCCCAGGTGTACGGATGCTTGGGATCGTAAAAAATCTCGTTGACCGTGCCCCGTTCCACAATTTTGCCGGCATACATCACGGCAACATAGTCGGCTACCTTGGCAACCACACCCAAATCATGCGTGATGTAGATGACGGAAATATGGGTTCTCGCCTGAATCTCCTTAATTAGCTCCAGGATCTTAGCCTGAATGGTTACATCCAGAGCAGTAGTCGGCTCGTCGCATATCAGCACCTCCGGATCGCAGGCCAGCATAATGGCAATGACGACCCGCTGCCGCATCCCGCCGGATAGCTGATGAGGATAGCTCTTCATTCGGTTCTCCGGATCGGAGATGCCGACCAGCCTCAGCAGCTCTAGGGCTCGCTCATGAGCTTCGGCACGGGTTTTATTCAGGTGGATGATCATACCCTCCATGATTTGTTTGCCTATGGTCATCGTGGGGTTGAGCGATGTCATAGGATCTTGAAAGACCATGGCAATTCGTCTACCGTTGATCCGGGAGCGCATTTCCTTCTTGGAGAGCTTCAGCAAATCCTGACTTATTTTCTCGTCACCGCTGTCAAAGTTAAAGGTAATAGAGCCTGAATTGATTTTTTGATTTCCGCTTAAGATTCTCATAATGGCTTTTACGGTAACCGATTTACCACTGCCGGATTCCCCGACAATTGCCACGGTTTTACCCTTATGCAAATCCAGATCCAAGCCTCGAATGGCATTCACCATGCCGTTTGAAGTCTGAAAGGATATGGATAAATTTCGAATGGAAAGCACGGTTTCGCTCATCTTGTTCGCCCTCCTACATTTCCTTCATTTTCGGGTCCAGCGCATCTCTGAGTCCGTCAGCCAAAAGGTTGAAGCTAAGCATCAACAGGGCGAGCACAACAACCGGCGCTACGATCATATAGGGGTATATTGTCATGGACTTGAAGCTTTCACTGATTAAGGACCCGAGGGAAGCCATGGGCTGAGGGATGCCAAGACCGATAAATGCAAGGAATGCCTCCGTAAAAATGGCGGTCGGAATCGAGAACATCGACATGATGATAATCTGACCGAAAATATTAGGCAGAATGTCCTTGAAGATAATCGTGAAGTTTCCGGCTCCCAAGGTTCTGGAGGCCAGGACAAACTCTTGTCCCTTCAATTTAAGCATCTGCGCCCGGGCTACCTTGCTCATGCCGATCCAGCCGGTAATCATCAAGGCGAGCGTAATCGTCACAAGCCCCGGCTTGAGGATCACAATCAGCAGGGTCACAATGACCAGATTGGGAATACTGCTCAGAATTTCGATAAATCGCTGCATTGCGTTGTCTATCGAGCCGCCGAAATAGCCGGAAACAAGGCCATATATCATTCCGATCAGCATATCAATGATGACTGCGATGACGGCGATATATAGCGAGATGCGCGTACCCTCCCAGGTACGGGTCCACAAATCCCGGCCAAGTGTATCGGTACCGAAAATATAGTAGACATCGTCCAGTCCCTTTTGCTCATAGGAGTTGATTCCATTGGCAACGCCATTGAATATGAACGAGTTTTCAAAGCCTTCAATCCGAGGAGCCAGGCTTTTGTGCTTGATATTAATCGATTTATACGTGTGCTCGCTCATCATCGGACCGAACGCGGCAAAAAAGGAAATGATCAGGATGATGACGAGACCGACGATAGCCCCTTTGTTGGATTTAAATCGAATAAAAGCGTCCTTCCAATAGGATTGGCTGGTATAATTACGATCGATTTGAACCCGCTCGCTATTGTCTGCAAATTCAAAGTCGCCCGGATCGAACGTCGGAGCCTGGTTACTCATACTTCTCCCCCTTTGCCAAACGGATTCTCGGATCAATAACCCCATATAGGATATCGACTAGCAGCATGATGGCAATAAACAAAATGCTGTAGACAAAGGTCACGGCAATAATGACGTTGTAATCGTTCACCTGTATGGCGGTTACGAGAAGGCTGCCGATTCCCGGTATAGAGAAGATTTGCTCGATGACGAGACTTCCTGTCATCAAAGCGACGACCAGAGGCGCGAGTACCGTGATGATTGGAATTAACGCATTGCGCAGCGCATGAATGAAAATCAATCTTTGCCATTTTACCCCTTTGCTTTCCGACAACAGCATATAATCCGAGCTCAACACGTCAATCATTTCGGACCTGGCAAAACGGGCAACCGTGGCCACGGTAAACACGGAGAGCGCTATGGTCGGTAATATAGAGGAAACAAACGGCTCTGATGAGGTATACAGGATTGGAAACCACTTTAGCTTTGAGCCGAGAAAATAAGACAAAGCCAAAGCAAACACGTAGGATGGAAAGCTGACACCGATAACGGAAATAAAGGTCGTTAGGTTATCGACGAAGCTGTTGTGTTTTAAGGCAGCCACAATGCCCAGAATGAGTCCGATAAGCGTACCCAGCAATACTGCCTGGACGCCGATCTGAATGGAGACCGGAAGACGAGCCTCCAGCATGGTGGATATCGGCATGTTCTTCTGGATTACATAAGAAACCCCGAAATCACCGCTCAGCATGGCCTTGATATAATGGATAAAGCGATAAAGAGCAGGTTGGTTCAATCCATATTTGGCATCCAGTACGGCTCTCTGCGCCTTGGTTATCTTTTCATCGTTAAAAGGAGACCCAGGCATAAACTCTAGTATAAGAAACAGGACCAGCAAAATAACCAGGATGGTAACAACTGCAAGTCCCAACCTATTGAGCACATACCTTCTCAATACATTCATCTCCTAAAAATACCGGATTACAGTCGCAGAAAGTCCGCAACTATAATCCGGCTGCTCTAATGACAGCTCAAAGCTGCAAGTTATTTCTTGTCGGCATTCTTGTAGAAGATGTTAACGCCTACGGAATGGAATTCAATACCGGTTACCTCAGGCTTGATCAATACAGCATTCCCCTTTTGATAGACCGGGAAAATAACCGCTTGATCCATGACAATGGATTCAGCTTTTTTCAAGGCCTCCCATCTTTCATTCGGCTTGCTTGCCAGTTCGCCCTTGCTGGCACTGTTGACCAAATCGTCATACTCTTTGTTTTCCCACGTGCCATAGTTGTTCGGATTGCCGATTGTCCACATGTCCAGATAGGTCATTGGGTCGGCATAGTCGGGACCCCACCTTGTAAGTCCAACTTGGTATTCTCCGTTCTGCATCAGCTCGACCCGGTTCTTCTTAGGCTGAGACTTGAGCTCAAAGGTCACGCCCGGCAGGGCGGTTTCAATTTCCGATTGAATAAACTGCGCAACCAAGGTTGCGGATTCCGTATCCTCGAACAGCAGCTCGAGCTTGATCGAGCTAACGCCAAGATCCTTCTTTGCCAATTCCCAATATTTCAGTGCCTCGGCCTTATCTGTTGAAGGAAAGGTTCTGGCGGTTTCTCGATAATCCTTTCCGTCTGGACCAGTCGCAAGCAGCGTAGGAACGGCGAAACTGGCTGCGATGGAGCCATCCTTCAGAATGTCGTTAACAATGGCTTCTTTGTCATAGGCCAGCGATAACGCCTTGCGCAGGTTCAGATTCTCTAAACCAGGAACCTTCTGATTGGGAGACAGATACCAAAGGTAGCCTGCTACAATATTGTGATACTCCGGGCTTTGCTGATAGTTGACAATCTGTTCACCGGTGAGGGTGACATAGTCGACATCGCCATTCTCATAGGCCAGAATCGATTGCTGGGTATCTTTGATAACCTTGTAGTTCAGGCCATCCACTTTAATGTTGGCAGCGTCAAAATAATCCGGGTTTTTCTCAAGATAGAAAGTCGTGCCGCCAACTTCCCAAGTTTTCATTTTAAAAGGACCGTTGGCTAGCAGCGCGTCGGCTGTCAGAGCGTATTGGGCACCTTTTTCTTTATAGAAAGCTTCGTTAATCGGATAAAATGAAGGGAAGGCCAGCAGCGAGTTGAAGAAAGCGACCGGACGGTCGAGCTCGACAACCAGCGTCTTATCATCAGCAGCCTTCACGCCCAGTTCATCGATGCCTTTTTCACCGGCCACGATCGCATCGGCGTTTTTAACCCCGGCTACGCCCATAATGAAACTGTACTCGCTTGCGGTTTCGGGATTGACCAGACGTTTCCAGGCAAATTCAAAATCCTTGGCGCTTATAGGGGTTCCGTTTGACCATTTGGCATCGCGAATGGTGAAGGTGTAATTTAAGCCATCGTCGCTCAGCTCAGCCTTCTCTGCCATGGCTAATTGAGGTACGCCAGCGGCGTCTATCGTGTACAGCCCTTCGATGGTCGCGGCAATGACCTCAAACGACAAACCATCGGTTGCAATGGCGGAGTCCATGGAGGCAAGCTCGACCTCCTTGCCAAGATTGATGATCTTCGCTTCAGCCGCGCTGGCTGACGGTGAATCGGTCTCAGCAGGTATTGTTGCATCTGGCTTTGAACTCGTACAGCCGACAAGCAAAATAATGACCAAGAAGATTGATAGAGCTATTTTTACTTTTCTCAAAACGGTTCCCTCCAAATAATATAATTACAAAGTTAAAAAGCCCGTATCAAAAAGGAACTTTAACCCTATTTACGAAATTATACAAAGTCGATAATTTTATGTCAATAATTATTACGTGTTATGTAAACTTTTCTATTATTCTTTCGTTTTCTCATATATAAAATGATTAATGGAAGGTATATGTAAAATATTACAGCCAAATTGTACAATTAATAATACTTTATGTCGCTTTTTTTGAGCGAAACATAACATCGATGGTGATTTTGTGAAGGTGCTTATTCCGCCCCTTCCAATCCTCCGTACCGTTTCTTAAACTGATGCAAGAAAAATTGTAGCGAGAAGATTAGGCCGAGAAAACAAAGACCTACATTAAGCACGCGTTTTCGTACGCCCCAGGATGATGTTAAATATGGCAAGCTGTCCCATGAGAAAGAGAATCAAGATGAATTCACTGATGAGTGTAAAAACTAACTCTAACCGCATACTCGAGAGGATGTGTGTCACAATTCTATGAAAGAAGGAGCTACCCATCAAACGTGAAGCTTCGACGTAAGGTTTTTGGTTATAAAATTGAGCTCTCTCGGAAATCTGGTAAGCGAGCGGGAAGACGCCATGGATGGTCACCAGCAACAAAAAGACGATCATAAATAACATCATATCTTGCGGTTCTGCACTTTTTTCATTCAAGCCGAGTCCGAAGAACATGCCTCCAAGCGTTGGGAAGAGCAATAAGAACGCTGGAACAGCCGAAATGACCCATTGCATCGCACGCAAAAAGCCGCGCCCTCTGCCCGTTATCCCCGACCACAGCCCCAAAGGCAATGCGAAGAAAAAACGTAATAACGTCAGAAGCCCGGATAAAGCCAACGTGTATTTTAAGCCGTTCATCAACAAACTCACGGCTTCAACTGCCTTCCTGTACCAACCACTCCATTGCTCTGGGTGGCTGTGCGTACAACTCCTAAATGAAATATCTTATTAGGGATAACAAAAGCAAAAAAGCGATAACGAAACAGAGGCGCATCAGCAATTTATCCTGGTGATCAAATATATTCATCAAAGGTCTCCCTTCACATATCGAGCGTTGAATAGAAACAGCCTAAGCAGAAGAACAAGGGATGGAACCAGAAGCACGAAACCCGCGACAAAGGCAATGACCAGAGCTCGTCCCATTGCCGGATTTGTCACGCCGCCATACAGCGTCAAGTAAGGGTACAGCAAGTAGGGCAAATGAGAAAGGCCGTATCCGTAAAATGCGAACGCGAACTGCAACATCACTATCACAAATGCGATTCCATAGGATTTTCGTTTCCAAATGAGCCAGACCGCAAATACAAAGCTGACCAGAGAGAGGCCAAACATCCACCATATGTCCAGTGCACGCTGAAAATGCTCCAGGTTATGATTCCGCAGAGCAACAAAGACAAACAGGCTTGAAATGATCGTTGGAATACCGCCCCACAAGGCAAATCGACGCATCTGTTCGAGAGCTCTCGCGTCTTGCGCACGAGCCGCATAATAGGTCAAAAAGGTCGAACTGATGAACAACACGCTGGACAGGGCAAGCAGTACAACCGCCCAGGAATACGAGCTATAAAACAACTCCTCCATCAGCAATAGGACTTCATTCCCCCGAACTGCCAAAAAACCTCCTTCAGAAATGGTGAATACCGTTGACAAAGCAGCCGGTATTAACAAGCCCGTCGTTCCGTAGGCAAGCAGGTAGAAGGAATTTTTCTTAACACCATAATTCGCGAATGCATAGAACGACCCCCTGATGGCAAGCAATAGAAGCGCAATGCTGCCGGGAATCAGCAGAGCTGTGCCATAATAATGAGCCGTCTCCGGAAAGAAGCCGACGATCCCGACGAAAAAAAACACGAGAAATACGTTGGTTACTTCCCAGACCGGGGATAAGTACCTGGAAATCACCGGCCCAATGATCGTTTCCGTTCCGCTTATCCGTCCGTAATAAGCATAGAACCCCGCTCCAAAATCAATGGAGGCAACAATAAGATAGCCATACAAAAAGCTCCAAAGAACAGTGATTCCGAGTTGTTCAATCGACATGCCTGTCACCTCCTCACAAAATGATGCGATGTGTTTCCAGTTCCAACTCGGCTGGTTTATTGTGAAACAGACGAACTAGCACGAATAGGCATACGATACCAAGCACGGCATACAAACCGGCAAACAACCAGAAAGCGATGCTTACGTGAGTGTTCGTGGTGGCTGCATCGGACACACGCAAATATCCTCGTATAATCCAAGGCTGTCTGCCAACCTCCGCATAAAACCATCCGAGTTCAATGGCGAGAAAGGATAGCGGTCCTCCCGCCAGAATGCCTCCCAGCATCCAGCGATTGTATGCATTCCAACGTTTCAGCCATAACATCGCCAGAAACAGAATGGGCACGGCGAGCAAATAAAAGCCAATCCCAACCATGGAATCAAACAAATAATGAACATATAGCGGAGGCCATTCGTCTTTTGGAAAATCGTTTAGACCGACGACCATGCCGTCAGGATGGTGGGTTGCGAGCAGACTGAGCGCCCAAGGGATTTCGATAGCCCCGGCAATCTCCTGCGTTTCCGGATTCAATCGACCGCCGACGACCAATGGAGCCCTGCTGCCGGTCTCGAAATGCCACTCAGCAGCAGCCAGCTTCTCCGGCTGTTCCTCGGCTAGAAACCGAGCGGCCATATCACCAACTCCAATCGTGACTAAAGCCAGAATTAGACCTGCTGTCATATTCAAACGTATCGATTTTCGGTAATAATCGTCCTTACGACCTCTAATCATGGCGAATGCGGCGATCATTGCCAGTAGAAATGCGGCAGTCAAGTAAGCGGTAGACAATACATGCGCTACTTTCGAAGGAGTAGCCGGATTGAACATAGCTGCGAGCGGGTCGATGTTCGTCAGTTTCCCGCTTTCAATGGTGAATCCTTGCGGCGTATTCATAAAAGCATTGACGGTCGTAATAAACAGCGCGGAGCCAGATGAACCGATGATGATTGGAATGGTTAACAGCCAGTGGATATATGGATTAGAGAACCTGTTCCAGGTATAAAGATAGATGCCGAGAAATATTGCCTCAAAGAAAAACGCGAAAGTCTCCAAAAACAAAGGCAAGCTAACCACATTACCTGCCACCCTCATGAATTCTGGCCACAACAAACTGAGCTGAAGACCAATGCATGTCCCCGTGACGACGCCAACGGCCACGGTAATTACAAACCCCCGCGCCCATCTTCGGGCCATTAACGAATAGTGCACATCCTTCTTCTTAATCCCCATCCATTCGGCCACGGATATGAAAACCGGCACGCCTACTCCGATTGTCGCGAACAAAATATGAAAGGCCAGCGTCATTTCTGTTAAGCCCCGGCTCCAATCTACCGTTCCCAATCTTTATCCCCCCAAGACTCTAAAAATTTGTATAAACCTTGACCGTATTATACTCATTGGATAATGGTTACCATTTCCAATTATTTTCATTTGTATGCAGTTGTGTCTTTCGCCGAAATAGCCCTCAAAAATTTACTGATTAGATTGCTCACTCGGAGTGAAAAATCATAGTAAACCGAGAAATGGTGGTGCAGGAGCGTTATCCCTGTACCACCATTTTCTCTATTTCGGTCAATTGCGACTTTCTGAAGCAGATTATGGGCAAGCGAAAGCCACCCGACCTCTAGGCTTACTTTTGGCAAGCCGGCCCCTCCCGCGACTGGCTTCCACCGGCTAGAAGATGCGTGCCTCTGGGCACGCCACACAAAAAAGGGGCTGTCTCAAAAGTCAATTTTAGGTTTTTTGAGCCCCCACTTTCGATGAATAATCAAGCCAAAGTAAAACCTTCATCCCCAGTTTGATAGTGGATTTGGAGGTTTTCTTGTTCATATTTCGGGATTTACTTAATCGGTTCTACCCTTTTGGGATAGCCCCTTCTTCACTCATAAATCCTCTCCACTCACGCAATTAGTAAACCTACGCA